>NZ_JBWJPB010000002.1:0-854484 GCF_056393175.1 Stenotrophomonas sp. Steno-Z1
GTCAGTTCGTGGCGCGCTGGTCAGGGTGAAAGCAACTTTGGGGGCTGGGGATTCTGGGGGGGATGATGATGGTGGTCCCCTTACGCAGTAACCCTGCGAAATTGATGGCATCTGGTGGATGCGGCCCTGCCTTGGCAGGGCTTTTTTATGGTAACTATCAGAACACTAAGGCTCGTTCGCGTCAGGCTGTGTCTGGCTTAGGCGCCAAGCTTACGGACCACTGCCCATTTTCTTCCTGCTTGAGCGACAGGAGATCGTAGGTCTTCACCATGTTGAGAAGGCCTGAATGCCCGTAGATGCCAGGGGAGAACCCGGAATCTGCTCGCTTCAGGTAGGAGCCTAAGGAGTTGAGGCTTACCTTTCCCTCTGGCGTGCTGCCGGCAAGCAGTGAGACAGCCTCGATAACGAAGCGAGGACGACGCTTCGGGAGCGGTGCGTTGGCGGTGGTCTTGGCTTCGTTACTGTGGTCAGCAGGATGCGGCGGCTCCTGAAGATCAGGCGGCTCTGGCGATGAGGCTTCTTGCGCGGACCACTCGAAGAACTGATCACAAGCATTGCGCAAAGCATCCGGGGTCTTTGCTTCGCCGACGATCAAAACCGTGGCGCCGCGCTCTCGAAGCTTCCTACAGAGGTAGGCGAAGTCGGAGTCGCTGGTCACCAGGCAGAAGATGTCGGCACGCTGATCGAAGAGCGCTTCCAGGGCATCCAAGGCTAGGGCGATATCGGAGGTGTTCTTCTTCGCTGCGTATTGGAACTGAAGGCATGGAGTGAATGCCTGGCGAACCAGGGCCTCTTGCCAAGAGTTGCCTAAGGTAGTGCGATTGCCATAGCCCCGTCGAAGCGTTACGCGCCCGGCTTGGGCCGCCATGAGGAGCGCGAAATCCACGATTTCGGGAGCAACGTTGTCGCAGTCAATCATTACTGCGACGGTCGATTCCTGCGGTTGAGCCATGAAGGTGTCCTATGTCTTTACGCTGGTCTAGCTTGAAGTCCAGGCGCAGCGCCTCTTGGTCGGAAGGCGACGCTTTCGTGTCAGGCTTGAAGTCTGGCCGCTAAGGCGTAGGTCGGGCTCGGATAGTCGGCAAACAGCTTGATGCGGATCATCGAAGCGCTGGAGCCATCACCGCCCGTCAATGGAACGTCTTGGAGAAGGTGCAAGCACTGACGATCAGATGGAAGCGGATCCTGCTCTGTGCAACCAATCCAGTTTCGCGCATCCCATCGCTTGCCAAGAATGATGGGCACCAGTGGGCTTTGCTCAATCGGGAAAGCACCGTGCACCGCGACCTGGTAGCCGTGAGCAATCTTGGCCAGCATCCGAACGAAAGACCAGATGTCCATCCTGTCCTGAAACTGCATCCCTACAGAGGCGTGCTCCCGAACTATCTCTCCTTTGCCAAGTCCCATGGTCAGCGTATCCATGGCGGAAACCTCTATCCCCTGTGCAGAAGGATCGGGCGGAAATTTAGGGTTGAGGAAGCCTGGGAGAGTGAGGACGGGGAGGTGCATGACTTTGACGCTTTGATCCCAAGGCAGATCGTGTTCAACCAAGGAATTGTCGGCGCGTATGAAGGTCTGTTTGATCGATTCCGTGGCGGGCCGTCGATGAGATTTTCGACCCTTTATTCCCAAAGACTGGCGGCCGCGATCCAAAAATCCGCGAAGCACTCTCATTTCGAACTGGGACGTAAGCTTTGCACACGGATCGCAGCTTGAATCTGGCAGTACGAGAGTTCCACCAAGGCCTTTTGGCACGATGTGCTCTTCGGTCAAGCGCCCTTGTGTAGCACCACAATAGATACACGCGCCAACTGGCTTGAAACGATGGGTAACAGGTGCCCGCAATCGAGTTGAATCCATTTAGCTACCAGCTCCTTCTGGGACCAGAAATGTCAGGGGCACGGTTCGGCGGCGTCCTAGCCTTGCCCATAGGCCTCGAATGTATCCCATGTAGCAAGGCTAGTCAGCGTGGAGGCTGGACTACCTCCCGGCTGGGCTGATTCTGCTTCGATGCTTAAGGATAGAACCTCTTTCTGTCCTTCAAGCATTGCTTGAATTGCCCCTTGGCATAGACTGGAAGCACCACGGCAGGCCTGTATTTCTCCAAGGTCTCTATCTGCTTCTTCCGCATTACGACGGGCTTCTTGTGAAAGTAGGCCTCGTGAAGCACCGGCACGCGCTTGCTTACAGAGTGGCCTGTGATCAGAGCAATGTCTTCGTCAGGGACGTTCTGGTGGTGGAGCTCTGTGGCGATGGTGTGGCGAAATGCATGGAACCCGACCCCTCTGGGGAAACCAAGGTCCTTCATGTAGCGGCTGAACTGGCTAAGCGCTGCCAGGCTGTAGCGAGCATTGGTCTCACCGGTCTTACGGTTCACGCCAGCGGATAGGTGTGGGAAGAGGCGAGGGTGGCCGCACTCTCTGATGTCATCCATGAAGTCCAGGAAGCCTGCGTCCAACAGGGGCTTCGGGATGGGGATCGTTCGGATAGATGCCTTGCCTTTTAGGCTTTGCCGACTCCTGAGCCTGGTCCGGTGCGCCAAGTCAGGATCCACAGTTTTCTGGATGCGGATACACCAGACCTCGCTCTCCTGGACGATGTCGGCGACCTTCAGCTGAGCGACTTCGTTGATGCGGGCACCTGTGTAGAGTCCGATCATGGGAAGCCACCATCGATGCGGATACTTGCTCGCCCAGGGAATGAACGTCTTGGGGTCGAAGATGCGGCGGAGGTCGTCTTCATCAAAGAGCCGCTCAGGCTTGTTGGGGTCGGTGGCCAGGTCCTTCTTGATCTCAGCGAACGCAGCCATAGGAGAGGCGTCAATGGCTTTGGTCTTGACCAGTTGATTGAAGAAAGAGACCAGGAAGCGTCGATGACGTTCAAGCGTTGCAGGCGCGAGCTGAGGAACATCTAGCTCCTTGCCGCAGGCAATGGCTTCGTCATAGCTGATACGTTGATAGGCGGGGTCAGAGAAGAGGCCTGGGGGCGACCAGCGCATGAGGTCCCAGAGCCGGTAGATGTGAGGGTGGTCAATGCGCGAGACCGGGATGTCGCCGCAGGTCATCTGGAGAAGCCGCAGGGTTCGGGCCGTGGAGTCGATGGTCTCTTGTGCGAGGCAGCGGCGTTCCCGGTCCCCCAGGTAGTCCTTGATCTCTACGGACAGAAGTCGGGCAGGGTGGCCTGCGGAGAGTGGCTCAAGGTAGCGCGTGCCTGCGGCATTGATGCGAGAGCGTCGGGAGCGCTCTATTGCAGCGTTGAGGATTTCTTGCGCATGGATGGCCGCTTCGCGTCCGGTGATGACTAGTTCATCAATCCGGAAGCGTCCGATCTTGACGCCCTTAAGGTGCAGCGTGTCATCGGCGTCGGGATTGAAAGGGAAGTCTTGAAGGAAGTTTTTTACTGTTTTTGGCATTGCACTGTCTCCGTAGATGATGGGAGCAGTGCTAAGGCCCGGCTTTGATTCGTCAAACGAGATCTAGAGTGTTGCCGCGTTGCTTAGGCATTCGCCGAAAAGTTGGAATTAGCGCGAAAAAGTTTAGAGGAAATTAGTGGGATGTGCGTTGCGAGGCGCTGTGGCGCAAGGGTTTTCTTTGGGTGACCGCTTCTATCTTGCAGTCATTTTTGTACTGTACGATTTTGAGGGTGCTTACGCCTAAGCGTGCTTTCTTACAGAATAGGCATGCAGGATATTTTCGGATTTGCGACGGGCATCACCATCCTCCATTCTCTTTGTTGGGTCGCCTCGCCCAGGCTCTATGGCAAGTGGCAACCCCGGTTAGGTTGAGTGGATGGGACTGCGTCCCTTTCGGGTCCGGACCGGTTGTCTAGGGGGAAAAGACCGTATAGCTTGTTCCCGGTGGATGGGGCAGTGGCGCTTAGCGTCCAAAGCTTCCTAGCTACCTTCTCTCTTTTTGCTACCAATTTCAGGTTTAAAGAATGACCAAGCCGTCACTCGATTCCATTGCCTCCGCCAAAGCCAAGCTTGCTGAAGAGCTGCGCAAGCTTGAGGAACAGGAAGTTCAGCTTCTCCAGGAACAAGCCGCTGATGCCTTCGCAGAAGTCGCCAACCTCGTGTCCCAATACGGCAAGAGCTTCTCTGCGAAGCAGCGCGCCGAGATCGTAAGCATGCTGGCGACGGATGTCCCTAAGAAGGCGGGAAGTGTGAAGAAGGAAGTCGCGCCCAAGTATTGGCTCCCACACACGGGCGAAACCTGGAGCGGCCGAGGCAGAACTCCTCGTGCGTTCGCTGCCTGGGAAGGGACTTCCGCTTACACAACTTGGAAGGCTTCCCATCCCAACGAAAAGTTCCCGGCGTTTCCGGGTTGAGAAGACAGAAGCCCCGCGATGCGGGGCTTCTGGCTAGCGGATGCTGTGTTTTCGCTCGGATACTTCAAGCCTCATTTATGACCGGCAGATAGCTTCTCGGCCACCTCAGCCCAGGTGACCTTCTTTATCATGGAAACTCCGGGTCTGTAGTCGGCGAAATAAACCTCATTGTCTGTGCTTGTCAGTTCCGGGAGAAATTTCCCTTCTTCGGGAAGGTGCCCGGTTCCGTAGCGACCCGAAGAATCAATCATTACAGCCGGCCTTCTATCTCCGCGTCTAAATATAGTTTCTATGCCGTTCTTAATTGCGGTCATGTCTACATTAACTATTGCTAGTGGTCGCAGAGTGTGATGTACCGGATTTAGGAAAGAGTCGACTGCGTCCGCACATAGGCGAAGTGCGCGGAGCAAAACTGGAAAAGAAAGCTTCTCCAGAATTGTCCTAGTGCTGCTCTTCTCGAATTCGCGCGGATAAAGGGCTGCCAGCTGTTGCAGATAGTCTCTCGCCTCGTCCTTGGCCTGATCTCCTATCTCATTATCTTCCGCACGCTTCATTAGAACGAGTACAGTCTGTTCACAGAAATGAATTGCGTTACTGCTGGCCTCCTTAAGCTCCTTGGGCGCACCCGCTGTAGTCTGCGGCTGTGAGAAATACTCGTAAGCAAACCCAAGGCTGAGGCCCAGGATGAAAGAGTCCGAATGTATTTCATGGTCGTCGCCTATTAGGTCCTCGTGGACCCACGCGACGATTTTATCAATGTGATCTTCGACTTTGGTGAAGTCGTTGGTTAGCGGCGGCGGCGGCCCAAGATCTTCGTAGGACAGTGAAAGCTGGGCTAGCTCGGCCATCAACACTACTGCTTCGGGCAGGATCCATTTAAAGCGCGCCGAATACACTGTTAACGATTCTTTATTGCGAGATTCTTCCGAATCTTGCAGGATAGCGTTCATGTTGACGCAGGTCGTGGCCAGCGATCCAAGGGTGATTCCCGCCTCTAGCAGGTCGCGAGATAATACCTTGCCTTCGGCGAATGGTGGCCTGTCAGTCATATATTCGATGAGCGGGACTGCAACTATCGGGTCGCGCCAATCAAGTTTGGATTGTGGTAAGAACGTAAGAAGAATATTGCGAACACTTTTCTGAGATATGAAATCTCTTGCGAAGTCCCCGGGGGCGCCCCAGAATTCATAAATCACTGGTTGGGATCGTAGTCTATGCGCGCTAACTTTCTGCTTCCAGTTGCTGTGATTCTCAATCTGTACATCATATTCTTCGGATAGCAGATCTATTGAGGTCTTAGGGATTTCATAACCTCCTTTGGGCATTGATCCATAGGATAGATCGTTCTCTTCAAGGAAATAAGAGGAAATCTTAGAAACCTTTGAGCGTTCATTCGCAGACGATCTCGAAGCGAAGACCCCGTAGTCGAAGGTGCACAGTGTTATTACCCATTGCAGTGGGAATGGGGATATATCTCTCCAAAGCAAAAGAAAGCCATGGGATCGCATGCGGTCCCCGCTTCTGGCGATCATATCAATTGCTGTTTGGATGAGTCTTGGAACTTCGATGTCGGTTGAAAGCGATTCTTGCTCGTTCTTGTCATAGAGAACTAAGTCGTAGCATTGAAGCGCATCGTCGGGGATGGTTGTGGAGCCAGTGAGACTCCAGGCTTCCACAATCTTGCAGCGAAGTTCTCTAGGAACTGCGTCGTAGTCGAGACTGAGCGCTAAGCACTGCTTTCCTGCCCAAGTTGTGAGGCCTGCCAGCCCGTGCGACATGAGATCTGACCAGTCCTTGGCAACTAGGACAAAGCAGATATCCATGTTGGACAAGAACGGGAAGAAGTTCTGAAGTTCATGCTCGTAACCTGCCAACTCCGAGATGGCTTGGCGCTCCGGCCCCTTGTCACGCTTTACTTCGAAGAGAACTATCACCCTCGACTCGGGGTTGTAAGCAATGATGTCAGGTCGAAGCACCTCACCCTTGTCTAGTGAAATGCTCCTGTCTATCGAAACTATTTCCAAATTGCGGAGTTGTTCCAGCACAAAATTTGATGATCTAGCGCTTGCCAGTCGGCTTGCGTAGTCAATTGAGAACTTCGGTATTACGTAGGGGTCGTCAATTGCAAGAGTGACTTCCTCAATGCTCTCTTTGCCTAAAATTGTCTCATGTAATTTATCAGACTCAATCAGGTCGACCAGCCAATTCGTAACTTCAGCTTCATTGCTAAGCTTTCGGCCCATCGGGGGCTTGATCTTCTTTGTTTTTGCCATCGTATCCTCCGTGATTTGATTGCGTTCCTAATTGATTTAGACCTTTGTAGCCTTCCAGGTCCGAAGGTCGAAAAGTAAAGCTGCGTCACCGGATCTGTTCCACACAGTTCGTCCAAGGTTCCAGTAAAAAACGTGTGTGGTGGTCCCTTGATCGTTCTCAAGTGTTGTGCTTTTGCCGTTTCGAGTTGCGAGCTGTATCCAGTCTCCTTTCTTTACGGATTTCTTTGGAAACCAGAAGAGATGACGAAGCTCATTCGATATGTGATTCTCGTCCGTATAGGTGGTGTCACAAACGAGGTAATAGCTAAGATTTTCTATGTCCTCTGTTATCTGGATCCATATAGATTCCTCTTGAAGGTTTCCTTTCGAATGAACGCTGTGCACATTTAAGCTGCTCATTGCAATCCTCAGTAATGTGACTTGGCTAACGACGGTGTCAGTGATTCTTTTGCGCAGGCCATGGCTTATTAAATTAATGAAGAGTAGCTTTTCGTTGAGAGTGTGGGCTTTCTGCGGGCTTCTCGGTTCATTCAGAAGAGTCATTCCTGTCGGAGAGCTTTCTCAGGAACTGTAGTGCTTCTTTTTGGCGCTTGTGATTGAGCTGAGACAGCACCAGAACGGCCTCAGCTACGACATCAGATGCCGCCAAGAAGTAGGCAGCAGGTAGGTCTAGAAGCTCCGCTAGCTTCTCGATTGTCTCCAAATCCGGCTTGTGCATCCCGCGTTCATATCGGCTGATCCGAGGGGCCGTCGTATTTGAATCATCCACGCCCATGAGCATTTCGCCTAGCTGAGCTTGGGTCCAGCCTTTGGCGACGCGTGCTGCGCGTAGGCGATGACCAAGGGCTGTGGGCGTGGGCTGAGGGGCGGGCATCCGGCAGAAACAAACACGTTGACTCTCCAGAGTTTGACCGCATAAGCTTAGCTGGTCATTTGCGTTCAACGCAAAATAGAACCTGGAGGCTGTCGTATGGATATGAGGTGCTGGGCAGTGGTGGGTCTCCTGGCGTTCGCTGCTTCTACCCAGGCAGCGCCCAGCCTGTCGTGCCAGCTGCAGAGCGGCCAGTTCAAGGCGGGTGGGGGAGGGAAGCCCAAGGTCTCCGAGTTCATCTGGGCCACCGGACATGCCTCCGTTCCCCCCACCGGCCCCATCCCAACGCGGATCGGCCGCATCGACCCCGTCGAAGGCTGGGACTACAAGCGCGCTATCAAGCTGGACGGCAAGCCCGTTCTGTTGCCTCCCGAAGCGCATAGCGTCATTGGCTTCGGCAAGGTCTACGACTTCAAGGACGCCATCGCGCTGGCTTACCTCGGCGAGCGTGAGGAGGACTCATCTGCGCGGCCTAGCCAGATCATCGTCGTCATCAACAAGGCCGGGGCAGTGATCGATAGCGAAGTGCTCCCTGGCACTGCAACCAATCCGGGCAGTCACTGCCTACTTATCGACTGATCAAGGAGCTGACATGAAGAAGCTTTGGACGCTTTCCGCCGCAGTGCTTCTGGCCGCCTGCTCGGGTGGCCCTGGTAGTGGCGATATTGAGAATGCGCTGACGGCGTATTTCAAAGAGGCAACAGGCACGACGATGACCTTTGAACGTCTCAAGGTGGGCGAGTGCGTGCGTGGGGACAGTCCGGGCTATGCGTGCAGTGTCACTGGAACCGCGCGGTATCAGCTGGGCACTCGCACTGAGCAACAGCAGCTTGTCGGCACTTTCGTCATCGACAAGGTCGATGGCACTTGGACTGTCGTAGATCGTCGCTGAATTCAAGTCCGCCACCAAGCACTGGCTAGGAGGTTCAGATGTGGATGTTTTTTAACGTGGTGCGTTGGCTCATCACGGTCGTGGCACTGTGGTGGCTTTGTAGCGTGGTGTTTGAGGAGGGCACTACAGCTGAAGGGGCCGTGTTCGGGCTGATGCTCTTCGGCCAGGCTGTCTTCTGGCCTCTCTTGCTTTTGTGGGGGCTGCCGTGGCTGCTCCGCCGCCGCTCAAGGCGCGCTCAAGCCCAAAAGTTCTACTGACGTTCGCCTGCGTGAGCCGAAATTGAGCATGAAGTAGCGCTCTACCATTCTCCAAACCATATGACATGTTCGTCCGCTCGGGGCGGACGAACATGTTGAATCAATTTAGTTGGCCATCTCACTCAGCTTTTGCAACCATCCCCGCACTTCACCTGCCGGGTCTCGGTTATCGAGCATTGCTGCGGTCATCTTAGGGAACGCGCTTCTGGCAAGGTGCTGCTTGGCCTTTTTCTCACCCATGGGAGCGCCAAGACCGCGATAGGCGGTATAAGCCTCCGCAAACATCACGGGTGTGGTCTTCCCATCGACCGGATGATCGTTCACTTCGACTCGAACTCCGAACGCCGCTTCGATAGCATCAGAATGAAGGTAGCATTCCATCTCATGCTTTCTGGTCTGAACTCCCCAAGAGCCGTCCTCTCTGGCATTTATCGCAGTGACCGCGTTTGCGTAATCTGCAACGTCGCCGTCGTAGATGTGCGCCTCTCTACGGCCAAGTCCTTTTAGGTAATTCGTATTAACCCAGTGGCCAAGCGTCCCGCCTCCTAGAGAGACGAATGCAAAACGTTGGTCAATTTCAAGGTTTGGCAGCGTTGGGTCCTGTGAATGCAGTGCTTTGCTAAGCGCTTTGAGAGCAGATATGTCATTGGGACCCTCAACGCAAAGCAAGACCTTGACTCGATTGTCCGGAGTCACTCCGAGTGCGTCTGCGACCATTCCGAAGACATCCACGCCGCTAAGTACAGTTGGCCAATTTGTGACTGCATCGCGACAGATAAAGCGAATGCTGTCTTGTGGTAGTTCTGAAGCAAAGCCAGGACTGTGCGTGGTAAGAATGACTTGGCACCCCGAATCCTCCGCTAAAGACTTAAATGAATCGATAAGAATTCGCTGGTTATTCGGATGCTGCGCTGTTTCTGGTTCTTCGATTGCGTAGATGATGCTTCGGCGGCTACTCGTCTTCAGTCTTCTTTCCGCTTCAGCTTTGAAGAAGCTAACAAGAACAAGCCGCCTGACGCCACTTCCACGCTTGTTTAGTGGGATGCCATCATCAGTAGTAAGGCCCACTGAAAAGAGTCCGAGCCACTTTGCTGCGGTAGGTGGAGTGAACTCAGGCGTTAATTCGCTGGCCAGATTCGGATCGAGCGTCATCAGTGCACGATGGGTGTGCTTGGCGATCTCTTCCGCTTTGTCCCTCACGCGTGCTTGGATTCTTGCTATGTCATCTTGCACCTCTGCCAATGCTGCGGAGACTGCCGCTTTCATTGGACTCTGCACTTCGTCGTCGGAATCTTTACTGCTACGGTCGCTTTGAAATAGAGCAAAGATTGGCAAGTGGGGTTCAATCTGTTCCCAAATGCGCTTCACATCTTCTTTGGGCTTGCTGACGGGAATTGCTTTCTCTGCTAGTTCAAGATCCTGGGTGGCCGCCCACAGAGCTCTTCTCATGCCAGGATTTCCTTTGAGCGCAACATCCAGCTTCAGTTCTTTCACTTTTGCCTGAAGCTCCCTCTCCTTCAGTTCTAAGAGATTGTCCACGCTTTGAGCTGTTGGGTGGTTGGCAATGATGAAGATTTCAGTCGCCGGTTTTTTCGCCGCGCATCCATAAATCTTCCGAATTTTGAGGTGCCCCTGCGGATTGAGCAGAAATTCATCCGCTAATGTGGTTTCCGCCCCAGCGTCCAAAGTCAGTTTTGAGGGGAGCTCCGAAAACGTACAGGTTATTTGCACATCGGTGCTGCCACTTCGAATATTTGCGTCGGTGGACTCCATTGAGATCAAGTCGCTATTGAAGAAGATCTCAAGCGCTTCCAGCAAGGTTGATTTGCCGATGTCGTTTTTTCCCACCAGCGTGGTCAAATCCGATAGTTTGACCTCTACCTCATGCTCATAGCAGCGAAAGTTCTTAACACTGACAGATTCCAGGCGCACTATATACCCCCTGTATTTATATGGCCTATTACTTCATGGGAGAGCTTTTGGTGTAGCGTCTGAAATCTACCACTTGCAAGATTATTTTTTCTGTAGGGAAATTCCTACGCGCTCCTTGCGGTGAAGGGGGGGAGAAGGGGCTAGCTCAACTCGATTCAGGGTGCTTCAAATGTCAGAAGCAAGAGCGCACTTAGGCATTGCCCTTCGGGCAATGCGTGCGCAAGAGGCTGTGCCCCTTGACCCCCTAGAAAAGCGCTTGCCAAAGCCTAAAACGTAGGCATAAAGGCAAGTGCGGGGGCCAAGAATAGGGAGCATCAATGGCCATTTATCACACCAGAGTAAAGACTTTCAGCCGTGCCCAGGGGCACGCATCTACCGCCGCCGCCGCTTACAGGGCGGGGCTGCTCATCATCGATGAGCGAACGGGGCTTCGGCACGACTACCGAAGGCGCGGTGGGGTCGTTGAGACCCGTTGCCTCGCTCCCGACAACGCTCCCGATTGGGCTTTCGATCCTCGGCAGCTCTGGCCAGCGGCAGAGGCTTCGAAGCGCCGAAAAGACGCCACCGTTGCCCGTGAGTTCGAGGTGGCTCTGCCGCACGAACTGAGCAACGAGCAGCGCTCAGACCTGACAGCCGAGATATCGCGCTGCCTGGTCCAGCGTTACAGGTTCGCAGTCCAGGCAAGCATCCATGAGCCGCAAACGGCGGATGGCCTCAACTATCACGTGCACATCCTTGCTACGACCAGGCGTATGGACGCAGACGGGTTGAAGGACAAGACCAGGGAGCTGGATGGTGGCCCCTCAGGTCGAGGGGAAGTGGAATGGATTCGCCAGATGGTAGGGCATGCCATCAATGCCCATCTTGCTGCTGCAGGTGTCTCGGCCCGTGTCGATCACCGTAGCCTTAAGGACCAAGCGGCAGAGGCCGCAGAGCAAGGAGATGAGCTCACAGCAGCGGAGCTTTCCCGTGCTCCAGGACTTCACATGGGCAAAGACGCGACGGCGCTTCATCGCCGAGGCGCCGATACAGTCCTTAAGCAGGGCAATGACGGAATTGCTCAGGCTAACAGCGCTGCTTGGGATCGCGCCGTCGCTGACCTGGCAGAGCAGGGCAGGTTGATGCAACCCGCATCCGATCAGATTGGGCCGGTCGCGCCGCGCGTAGTTGAACCTACTCCCGTCATCCAGACCCGGACGCCTTTTCATGTCGTTAGCCCTCTAGGTGTGGCGATGGGCGAAGACTCGCCGCGTGGGATCACGGTCGACAATCGGATGCGGCAGAGGGCTACGGCGTCCCAGCCTGCCTTGAAAGCAGTCTTGGAAATCTGGGCCGAAGCGTGGATTGAGGCGCTTCGAGATAGGCTCAAATTCACGCGCAGGTTGCTGCGCAACAGTGCCGCTTTGATATCCGCTCATGTGTCGGCGCCCAAGCTCCGTGGCGACTTGGAAGAACTGCTCGTGCGACTGAAGACGTTGAAGCGGGACGCTCTACGCTTCAAGCGTAGGCTGAAAGCTGAAGACCGTGCCCAGCACGTATTGGCCCAGGCAGAATTTGCCTTGGAGAACTTCGAAAGCCAAAACCCAAGGCCGGGCCTCTTGAATCGCTCAGACTGGTCGCGGCGTCGGGCGCGCCGTGTCAGAGCTGTTGATCTGGGGCGCGAGGAGTATCAGCGCGCTCACGAAGCCACTGGCCCGAAGGCTCAGGAAGACTACAACTGTCGAACAGGCGAGTCGTTGTCGCAGCTGGAGAACTGGAGTGAAGTGTTGCTTCGGAGATATCCGGTGGAGGATGCGCCCATTGACGCTCCTGAAGCTCCCATTCCAGCTGCCCCCTTGCTCCTAATCAATCCTGCCAGAGAGCCTGGAGCCCGGTTGCACTGATAGACAAGCGAAGGCCCCGGCGAACCGGGGCTTTAGCGAACTCTGTTCTCGTTGCCATCAATGGTAGGTAGGCCCCCGGGTGGGCTTGGACACTGCGCCACGGCGTTCTGAAATCATGTCGCTGAGCTGTACCTGGTCGCGTTCTACCACGGCTTCTCTGACCCTAACAGCAGGTTTCAGCGTGTGGTCGTCAGCAGGAGGCTTGGGGTGCATGCATCGGTTGATCAGCTCGTCGGCGATTTCGAGGGCATGGATGATGTCCTCTATCCGCTCCTGCGTGTCTCGTGTCCGGTCTTGGGCAATCAAAGGGCATAGCACTCGACTAGCGATAGCTAGCTTTCTTTCTAAGGGCATATGAAGCTCCTAACGTGGGGGAGCTTTCATAAAACCACCATTTGCGTTGATCGCAATAGTTGCGGCGTTTGTCAGTGCCAATGTTGGCCCGTTAGAGATACTCCTAGACGTTCCATGTAATTTGCCCGGCGCGGAGATCCGCTATCCCAGCAACTCCTTCAGTGCAGCGAGCTCAAGATTGAAGCTCAGGGATGACAGGCCTGCTGTTTTAAATTCAGGGGTGACCAGCCCATTGAGCTTTTCTGCCGGGGTGAATTCGCGGCTATAGACGGGATGGTGCTCATCATCAAGCTCGTGGCCGACGATCTGGGCGCGCATTTCTGAGGCGACACCGAAGCCCTGCATCTGCTGGATGACCGTCTTACGCAGGGAATGGAAACCGCGCTTGGCCTTGGGCCAGGTCTTCCCGTGCTCGGCGAGGTGGCGGGTAAAGGCCTTGGAGATCCAGTTCCCCGCGCCATTGACGGCATTGGCCTTCGCTTGGGGGAAGAGACGGCTTGAGGTAGGCAGGCTGGCAACATAGTCGCCGAAGCCCAGGGCCATCAGGTCAGCGTGGATCGGGACAGTACGAATACTAGCCTCGCTCTTGAGGCGTTGGTGCTCGCCGTCGTCATTAATATGGATGTAGGCCACGCCTCCCTCCGTTTGCACATCGCTCACTAGTAGCTGACCAACTTCAGAGGCGCGGGCACCCGTATACAGGCCCAACAAGGCTGCCCAGCGGGCGGCAGGTGACAAGGTGGCAAAGGCCGAGGGAGCAAAGAGAAGGCTGATTTGCTTCAGGTCGAAGGCCTTGAAGCCCAGCTTGCGCCGCTTTCGCTTGGCGCTATTGCCGTATGAGACATGGCTTCGGGCCGGATTGCTGTCTGTGTAGTAGCCAGCGGCAATCAACCAGTCGAAGAAGCCGCCCAGGTAGGACTGTTTGTTCACTCGGGTCGGGGTTGAGATGCCAGCATCGGCGAGTGACTGATAGAAGTTCGACAGGTCGATCCGGTTGATGCTCGGCAAGGGATAGTCAGGGCCGGTGGTGCGCACGAACCCGTCAATCGCCGACTTCTTGATGCTGTAGGTCTTGGGGATGGTGTCTGGGGCGATGGCCTTGAGCCAAAGATCACGCGCTTCCATCAGCGACAGGATCTTGCTGGGCTGCGGCTTGGAGGGGGCTGCTGGGGCTGCGGCTACCGGGCCGAAGAACGCAGGGTTGACCCGTCCGATGCTCTCGATGGCGCGAGTCAGCGCCTCGGTGTCTTCGCCTGGCTCCGCTTGGATACGCAGGGAGCCGTTGGCGTCTCGCTCCAGGGTGTAGTCCTGGAGCCGTTGTCCCCGAAGCTCCTGGAGCCATTGCTCTGCCGTCTTCTCGCCCATGCCGTTCTTCCTGATGGCGCTGAAGACTTCAGCATAGCGGGCGGCCAGGACTAGGGCGCAAGCCTGGGCGCTACGCATTTCGCGCGTTCGAAGGCTTCGCTTGAGAATTCGGCAGCCCAGAAGGGGCTGGAGATCGACGGGCACGCGCTGACGGAACGAAAAGCCCGCTGGCGTCTTGATCAAGTGATGGGGAACTCTCATCGGGATGTGTCCCGATTTGTGTCCTGCCCCTTGCTGGGCCCAGAAAAGCAAAACCCCTGACTTCTCAGGGGTTTGCAGAGTCTGGCGGAGAGAGGGGGATTCGAACCCCCGAAGCGCGGTTTAGACGCTTACACACTTTCCAGGCGTGCTCCTTCAACCGCTCGGACACCTCTCCGGACCTGCTGCGATAACCCGCTGCAGGGGCGCAGATTCTAGCGGGGGAATTGCAATCGCACAAGCGGTACGAACCGGAGGGCAGGGGGGCTGGACAGGCGTGGCACAATGGACGTCCCGATGAAGACGGTGGCCTGATGTCCTATCTCGTCCTTGCCCGCAAGTGGCGTCCGAAGCGTTTTGCCGAGCTGGTGGGCCAGGAACACGTGGTCCGTGCGCTCAGCAATGCGCTGGACAGCGGCCGGGTGCACCATGCGTTCCTGTTTACCGGCACCCGCGGGGTGGGCAAGACCACCATCGCGCGCATTTTCGCCAAGTCGCTGAATTGCGAGCAGGGCACCAGCGCCGACCCGTGCGGCCAGTGCCCGGCCTGCCTGGACATCGACGCCGGGCGCTACATCGACCTGCTCGAGATCGATGCCGCGTCCAATACCGGCGTGGACGATGTCCGCGAGGTGATCGAGAACGCCCAGTACATGCCCTCGCGCGGCAAGTACAAGGTCTACCTGATCGACGAAGTGCACATGCTGTCCAAGGCGGCCTTCAATGCGCTGCTGAAGACGCTGGAAGAGCCGCCGGAACACGTGAAGTTCCTGCTCGCCACCACCGACCCGCAGAAGCTGCCGGTGACGGTGCTCTCGCGCTGCCTGCAGTTCAACCTGAAGCGGCTGGACGAGGACCAGATCCAGGGCCAGATGACCCGGATCCTGGCCGCCGAGGAAATCGAGTCCGACCCGACCGCGATCGTGCAGCTGGCCAAGGCCGCCGACGGCAGCCTGCGCGACGGCCTGTCGCTGCTCGACCAGGCCATCGCCTATGCCGGCGGCGCGCTGCGTGAAGACGTGGTGCGCACCATGCTGGGCACGATCGACCGCACCCAGGTGGCCGCCATGCTGGAGGCCCTGGCCGATGGCGATGGCGTGCGCCTGCTGCAGGTGGTGGCCGCGCTGGCTGAATTCTCGCCGGACTGGAGTGGCGTGCTCGAGGCGCTGGCCGAAGCCCTGCACCGCATCCAGGTGCAGCAGCTGGTGCCGGGCGCGCAGGCCGATGGCGAGGGGATCGATGCCGCCGCCTTTGCCCAGCGCCTGCGCCCGGAAGTGGTGCAGCTCTGGTACCAGATGGCGCTCAGCGGCCGTCGCGACCTGTACCTGGCCCCGAGCCCGCGTGCGGGCTTTGAAATGGCCGTGCTGCGTATGCTGGCCTTCCGCCCGGCCGCCGCCGTGCCGCCGGTGCCGCGCGATCCGGGCACTGGCATGGACGTGGGCAGTGGAACCGCAGGCAGCGTGCAGGGCAGTGGCATGGCCGCGGCACCTGCCGCAGTGGCCGCGGCCGTCGCCGTGCCTGCGCCGGTCATCGCCGCGCCGGTTGCGGTCGCCGCTCCATCGGTGGCGCCGCCGGCGCCTGCCGAGGTCGCGCGGCCGGCGCCCGCACCGGCGCCTGAACCCGCACCGGAAGACGATCCGCCGCCGTGGCACCCGACCGGGGCGGAGGAGCGTGACGAGGCGCTGGCCGCGGAAATGGCCAGCCCCGACGCGGCCATGGTCGCGCCGTGGGAGGCGCCGCCGTCCCGTCCGGCCCCGCCGCCGGTCGCGGTTGCCGCCCCCGTCGCCGCGCCGCGCCCGCAGGGCATCGCCATCACCCCGTCCGCCGCGCCGGCCCCGGCGGCCGCGCCTGCCGCTATGCCGATCACGCTGTCCTCGCCGGAGGCCTGGCTGGAACTGGTCGCCCAGAGCCAGCTCAACGGGCCGTCGCGACAGTTGGCCGCGCATGCGGCGTTCATCAGTTTCCAACACGGTGTCTTGAAACTGGCGGTATCGCCCGGATTTGAGTACCTGTGTTCAGATCGTTCGCTGGCAGCGCTGACCGATGCGCTGTCCGGGCCGCTGGGGCAGACCCCGCGGATCGTGATCGAACACGGCAACGCCGAGGCCGAAACGCTGCACCAGCGTTCCGACCGCCAGCGTGGCGAGCGGCAACAGGCGGCAGAAACCGCCTTCATGGCCGACCCGCAAGTGCAGATGCTGGTCCAGCAGCACGGTGCGCGGGTCGTGGCCGATTCCATCCGTCCTTTTGATGAGTAACACGACATGCGCGGCAACATCGCTCAATTGATGCAGCAGGCCCAGAAGATGCAGGAAAACCTGCAGAAGGCCCAGGAAGAACTCGCCAAGCTGGAAGTCACCGGCAGCGCGGGCGGCGGCATGGTCAGCGTGACCCTGACCGGTGCCAAGGAATGCCGCAAGGTGCGGATCGATCCGTCGATCCTGGCCGATGCGGAAATGACCGAAGACCTGGTGGCCGCGGCGTTCAACGATGCGTCCAACAAGATCGATGCGGAGTCCAAGAACCGCATGGGGTCGGCCACCGCCGGCATGCAGCTGCCGCCGGGCATGAAGCTGCCGTTCTGAGCCCGTGCGCGCGGTGGGCCTGCCCGCCGCCCCGCTGGCAACCGCGACGCGAAGCCCCCGGGCTTCGCGCGCTTGTTTCCGAGATGAGCCCACCGCCATGAGCCTGCCCCTGCTCGAACAACTGATCGAGGCCTTCCGCGTGCTGCCGGGCGTGGGGCAGAAGACTGCCCAGCGCATGGCCTACCACGTGCTCGAGCGCGAACGCGAGGGTGGGCAGAAGCTGGCTGAGGTCCTGGCCAAGGCGATCGAGCGTATCGGTCACTGTGCGCAGTGCCGCGATTTCAGCGAGACCGAGATCTGCGCGGTGTGTGCCAACGGCAGCCGCGAACGCCAGCAGCTGTGCGCGGTGGAGTCGCCGGCCGACCGCCTGGCGATCGAGCATGCGACGGGGTTCCGCGGGGTGTACTTCGTGCTGCAGGGGCGCTTGTCGCCGCTGGATGGGGTGGGCCCGCGCGAGCTCGGCTTGGACCAGCTTGAGGCACGCCTGAAGCAGGGCGAGGTGCAGGAGTTGATCATCGCCACCAGCGCCACCGTGGAAGGCGAGGCCACGGCGCATTACCTGGCGCAACTGGCGCGCGCGCACGCGGTGCGACCCAGCCGGCTGGCCCAGGGCCTGCCGCTGGGCGGCGAGCTGGAGTACGTGGACCGCGGCACGCTGTCGCACGCGTTCGGCACCCGCACCGAAATCCAGGAATGACCGCAGCGCCGACGCGCCGGCGCCGCGCGTCGGCCGGCTTCCCGAGGACCGAGGCCCTCATCCGCGCTAAGCTCCAAGGCCCTGTTCCAACTGGTGCCCCATGAGCCAAGACACCCTGTTCGGCAAGATCATCCGCCGCGAAATCCCCGCCACCATCGTCTATGAGGACGAGGACGTGCTCGCCTTCAAGGACATCGCGCCGCAGGCGCCGGTGCACGTGTTGTTCATCCCGAAGAACGAGGCGATCCCGACCCTTGATGACGTGCAGCCTTCGCAGGCGCACCTGATCGGCAAGCTGGCGCTGGCCGCCGCCGAGTACGCCCGCCGCGAAGGCTTCGCCCAGGACGGCTACCGGATCGTGATGAACTGCCGCGAGCATGCCGGGCAGACCGTATTCCACATCCACCTGCACCTGCTGGCCGGCGCCCCCCTGGGGCACTTCGGCACGCCCAACGCCTGAAGCACCCAACCACGACGCCCCCGCGTAGAGCCACCCCATGGGTGGCTGCACGTAAAGTCGGATCCGGTAGAGCCACCCCACGGGTGGCTGCACGCATCGCCGGATGAGGTAGATCCACCCCATGGGTGGCTGCACGCATCGCCGGATCGGGCTGCACGCAGCGCCGGATCCAAAAGCAGCCACGCATGGCGTGGCTCTACCGCGCGCAAAGAAAAAGCCGCACGACGGCGGCTTTTTCTTTCAACGCATACCGACCAACGGTCGGCCGCTAGGTGGTTACCACCAGCCCCAGCCGCGGTAGCCCCAACCCGGGCCCCAGCCCGGCGGGCCCCACGGGCCGTACGGGTAAGCGGGCACCACATCGACCTGGCGCACTTCCGGCCACAGGTAGATGACGTCGGCCTCCAGCTTGGGCAGGCGGTAGTCGTACTCGCCGATACGGGTGCTCTCGTACCCGGCGATCTTGCCGATGAAGGTCACGTCGCGGCCCGGCTCGAACACGGCCGGATCATAGAACCCAGCGCGGCAGGCGATGAAGCGACCGTCGCTGGCGTCGGCCGAGGTGGTGCTCGGGCGGCCGCTGCCGTTGAGCGGGCGCGAGATCAGCTGGAAGCAGGTCTGGCCCTGGCCCGGGTTGGTCTCGATGATGCGCCCGCCCCAACGAACCGGCGTGCCCACCTGCTGGGTCGGCACCGCATCGCGCGGGCTGACCATGCTGAACTGGCCTTGCAGCGGTTTGGGTGCGGTCGCGCAGGCGGCCAGCGCCAGGGAAGCGGCGAGGGGAAGCAGAATCTGGATCTTCATGGGGATGCTCCGGAGGACGGGCGATGCCTGCGCAGGTCGCGCAATAATGAAGTGAGGTCGACGTCCGCGCCAGCGTAGCGCGCGAGAACGAAACGGCTGCTGAGTGACAGCAGCGCCGGGTCGGGACGTTGCTGGTGCACGCGCCGGGCCCAATGGCCCGCCGGTTCGGCGTGGTCACGGGCCAGGCCCAGCCTGGCGTAACGCTGGCCCATCCGATGCCAGGCGCGCAGCAGGGGGTCGCGCTCGCGTTCGCCGCGGGCCAGCAGCCACGCCATCCACCCTAGCGCGACCAGTGCGAAGAGGGTGAAAACGCCAATCAACTGCGCCGGCTCCAGTTTGTCCACGCCGAAGGGCCGCAGCAGTTGCTGCTGGCGGGTGGCGTTGAAGGACAGCACCAGGTCGTTCCAGCCGCGACGCAGCCAGTCGCTGGCCTGGCCCAGTTGCACCCAGCGGCTTTCCAGGGTGGCATCGCCACCGACCTGAAGGCGATCTTCCAGAGTGTCGTAGATGCGCTCGGGCGCCACGGCGGCAGTCGGGTCCACCCGCACCCAGCCACGCCCGGGCAGCCAGACCTCGGCCCAGGCGTGGGCATCCATGCGCCGAACCACCCAGTAGTCGCCGTAGCGGTTGCGGGTGCCGCCGGCAAAGCCGGTCACCACCCGGGCGGGAATGCCGGCGTTGCGCATGAGCACCACGAACGCCGAGCTGAAGTGCTGGCAGAAACCGGCCTGCTGGTCGAACAGGAACTCGTCCACGCCATCACGCCCGGGCAGCGGCGTGCTCAGGGTGTAGGCGAAACGCGCGCGGATCCACGCCATGGCACGGCGCACGATCGCCTCGTCGTCGTTACCGGCCTCACTGCGCCACTGGTGGGCCAACGTGGCCGTGCGCGGGTTGAACCCCTGCGGCAACTGCAATGCCCGGCGCCGTTGATAGGGCGAGAGATCCTCGACGTAGCCGGTGGCCGGCGCGGACTGCATCCGCCAGCGGGTGAGGGCGGTCAGGCTGGCCTGGCTGCGCAGGCTGTGGTCGGCGCCCAGCTCGCTGCCGGGGGGCGCCTGCATAGGCAGGTCCAGGGCGACGAGTTGCCGACGGTCGGTGGGTTCGTAGTCGATCTGATAGTCCCAGCGCGTTGCGCCGTGGGTGACCTCCGGCGGCGCGCGTCCGAGCGCGCTGCGGTCCTGTTCCCACACCCGGCCGTCGAAGTAGGTCATCACCGGGCCGCGCCAGTAACGCTGCTGGGGTGTCGGCACGGGGCCGAAAAACTGCACGCGCAGCGCCGGGCTGTCATCGGCCATCAGGTCCAGCCATTGGCCCGGCTCCATCTGATCGGACAGTCCTGGCTTGCCGACCGCGCGTTCCGGGATGCCCCAGAGCGGCTCGCTCAGCCGCGGGAACAGCCAGAAACCGGCCAGCGCCAGCGGCAGGCCGAGGGCGATCAGCCGGCCCACGCCGCGGATCTGCCCGCCGAGGGGTGGCGTAGGCGCCTGGCCTTCGGCCTGCGCCAGCCGCTGCAGGGTGAGCAGCGCCGTCAGCGCGGCCAGCACCGCCAGCGCCATGGTGGACGGCCCCTGGTCGAGCAGGAAGGCCGCGAACGGTGAGAACAACGCAAAGCCGAGCAGGCTGCGGGCATCGCGCAGGCTGCGCAGTTCGCTGGACTTGAGCGCCAGCATCGCCGCCAGCAGCGCGCAGCCGGTATCGCGGCCGGGACGGGCGCCCATCTGCCAATAGATCGCGGCCAGCATGCCCAGCACCAGCAGCAGGCGCAGGGGAGCCGGCAGCACGCGCTGGCGCGAGACCAGCGCGATGAGGACCGCGACCAGCGCGATGATCGCGGCCAGCAGGTCGGGCAACTGCAGCAGCAGCGGCACCAGGCCCAGGGCGGCGCTGGCCAGTGTCCAGTGGCGCGCGCTCGGACTCAGGAGGGGCGAGGTCGGCTCAGCCATGCGGCATCAGCGCCAGTGCGCGTTGGCAAAGGTGGTGGTGGGCACTGCCATTGCCGGGCCCCAGTGCGGGTTGCCCGGGCAGCAGCAGCGTATAGCGGCGGCCATCGCGTTCGGCCATGTCGACCCAGCGCGCCAGCCGCGCGATCCGCGTTTCCACCGGCAGCGTGGACACCTGCCGCCAGTCGAGCAGTACATCCATGCCAACCGGCTTTTCATACTCGCGCACCAGCAGGGTGTCGCGCCGCGCCGAGTGCTTCCAGGCGATGCTGCGTTGCGGGTCGCCGGCGCGATACGGGCGCAGCTGGTGCAGTTCGTCGCCACTGGCGTGCACGCGGGTATGCAACGGGTCACCGCCGCTTTCCGGCAGCGGGGGTGCCTGGGTGGCCGGTGCGGCATAGACCAGCAGCGGGGCATCGGGCCACACCCACGACCAGGCGCGCACCAGGCCGAGCGGCTGGGTGGTGGAGATCCGGATGCGGTCCAGGTCCAGCCAGCCACGGCGGACGGTGGGCAGTGCCAGGTCCACTTCGATCTGGTCGCTGTCGATCAGGTGGCCAAAGGTGGTCGCCTCGGCATGGGCCACTTCCAGCCCACGCCGCGCGCGCGCATCCGGGCGCGACAGGATGATCCGCAGCCGCATCGGCACGCCGGCATGCACCGGTTCGGCCGAGACCGCGTCGATGCGCAGGCCGGACAACTGCAGGTGCGCGCTGATGGTGCTGGCGATCGCCACGGTGGCCAGCAACAACGCCAGCAGCATGGCCGGGTTGTTGTTGTAGTTCAGCGCACCCAGCAGCATCGCGCCCAGCAGCGTCGCCACGAACAGGCCGAACCGGGTGGGCAGCACATAGATCCGGCGCCGGTCCAGGCGACGCGGCAACGTCTCCGGTCGGCGCGGTCGCGCCAACAACTGCAGTGTCCGCCAGCGGTCTCCCCAGCCGCGACGCATCGTCAATCCACCGGCACGGTCTGGAGGATGGCGCGCGCCAGCGCCGGTCCGTTGCTGGCTTCCGCCTCGGGGACCAGGCGGTGCCCGGCCACGGCCACGAACAGGGTCTGCACGTCTTCGGGCACCACGTGCGCGCGACCGAGCAGCAGTGCATGCGCCTTGGCCGCACGCAGCAGGGCCAGTCCGGCACGCGGCGAGAGCCCCACGCGCACGCCGGCGTGCTGGCGGCTGCGGGTGAGCAGGGCCTGCACGTAATGCACCAGCGCATCGCTGGCATGCACCTGGCTGGCGGCCTCGCGCAGCGCGCGCACCTGGCCGTCGTCCAGCCGCGGTGTGGCCTTGGCGATCAGGTGGCGGCGGTCGGTACCGCGCAGCAGTTCGCGCTCGGATTCGGGGTTGGGATAGCCCAGTGCCAGGCGCAGCAGGAAGCGGTCCAGCTGCGAATCGGGCAGGGGGAAGGTGCCCGACAGGTCGACCGGGTTCTGCGTGGCGATCACGAAGAACGGGTCCGGCAGCGGATGGGTCACTCCGTCCAGCGTGACCTGCTGCTCGGCCATCGCCTCGAGCAGCGCGCTCTGCGTGCGCGGCGGCGCGCGGTTGATCTCGTCGGCCAGCAGCACGTGGGTGAACACCGGTCCGGTATGGAACTGGAACTGGCGGCTGGTCGCGTCATAAACCGAGACGCCGAGCACGTCGGCAGGCAGCAGGTCGGAGGTGAACTGCACGCGCTGGAAGCCCAGCCCCAGGCTGGAGGCCATCGCGTGGGCCAGGGTGGTCTTGCCCAACCCGGGCAGGTCTTCGATCAGCAGGTGGCCGCCGGACAGCAGCGCGACGAACGCCAGGCGCACTTCGTGTGCCTTGCCCAGCACCAGCCCGTTGACCTGGTCCTGGGCGCTGCGAAGGGCCTGTCGCAGTACATCGGTTAGCATGGCTGGCACGTGGGGCGAATTTTCCATGTCCGTCTCGTGTCGATGATTCCTTCGATTCTATAGAGCAATGCAGGGCGAACAACGCGCACGCACCATTTTCCTGTTGTTGTGGACGCTGATCACCGCGGTGAAGCTGGTGATCGCAGCGCGTCTGCCGTTGTTCGTGGACGAAGCCTTTTACTGGCAGGAGGGCCAGCACCTCGCGGCGGCCTATTCGGACCTGCCTGGCCTGACGGCGTGGCTGTCGCGGCTGGGCGTGGAGCTGGGGGGCACCCACATCCTGGCCCAGCGCCTGCCGTTCCTGGCCATCGGCGCGGCGCTGCCGTGGCTGGTGTCGCGCATTGCCACGCGCTGGTTCGGTGCGGTGGCGGGCTGGCAGGCCGGTAGCCTGACCTTGCTGATGCCCTTGTCGGGCACGCTGGGCATGTTGGCGGTGCCGGACGTGCCGATGGCGCTGGCGGCGGTGCTGTGCCTGGATGCAGGCGCGCGCCTGCTGCGCAACGTCGATGCCGCCGCCGCGGTCAAGCTGGGCCTGGGCCTGACCATCGGCGCGCTCAGCCATTACCGCTTCATCGGCGTGATCGTGGTCGGGTTCATCGCGCTGCTGCTGTTGCCGCAGGGGCGGCGCATGCTGCGCGATCCGCGGGTCTGGGTGGCGTTGGCGGTGGGCGTGCTGGCCTGGTTGCCGCTGCTGTCCTGGAATGCCGACAACCATGATGCCGGCCTGAAGTTCCAGGTGGTCGAGCGCCACCCGTGGGCGTTCCAGTGGAGTGGGCTGTGGTTCCTGGTGATCCAGCCGATGCTGGTCACCCCGATCCTGTGCATGGCGATGTGGAAGGTGGCGCTGGCCGGCACCCGCTCCGGTGGCGGCGCGCGCGCGCAGTGGCGCTATTTCGGGCTGGTGGGTGCGGTGTCGACGCTGTCGATCTTCGCGCTGGGCTTTTTCACCGACGTGGAGCGGATCAGTTTCCACTGGCCGCTGCCGGGTTACCTCGCGCTGCTGGTGGCGGTGCCGGTGGTGCTCAACGGCTGGCCGCGCTGGTTGCGTCGCACCGGCTGGTGGCTGGCCGGCGCCGGGTTGGCGCTGGCGTTCGGTTATTACCTGATGGCGTCCACGCCGAGCCTGCGCGAGCAGTTGGCCGGCTACAAGTACTACCCGCGCAACTTCGCCGGCTGGGAACCGTTGGCGGCGGTGGTGCGCGACGAACTGGCCGACATGCCGGCCGGTACGCGGGTGCTGGCCGGCAACTTCAAGGTGGGCGCCGAGCTGGGCTTCCAGCTGCGCGACCCGGCCATCGAGGTGCTGCGTCATCCGCTCAACGACAAGCATGGGCGCAGCGCGCAGCTGGGCCTGTGGGGGCTGCTGCACGAAGGGCCGCGCACGGGGCCGATGCTGCTGGTGCTCTCGCCCAGCGACCAGCGTTACCGCGACCTGCTCGCGCGTTACCACGACATCTGTGCGCAGGTGGGCCCGCTGCCGCCGCCGCGCGTGGTCAGCTACGACCATGGCTTCCAGCGATTCCTGTTGTTCAGGCTGCCGGCGGCCCGGGCCCCGGGCCCGTGCGTCACCCCGGCGATGGCCTGGATCGATACGCCGCAGCCCAATGCCGCCGTCGACGGGCTGCTCGACGTGCGCGGCTGGGCATTCAAGGACGGGGTCGGGCTGACCCGGGTGGAGGTGCTGGTGGACGGCGTCCCGGCGGCCGAAGCCGCGTATGGACGTGCGTATGACATCACCAGCTTCTGGACCATTTCCAATGATCCGCAGCACCCCAACGTGGGCTTCGATGCCCGCATCGATACCCGCGCACTGACCCCGGGCCGGCATTGGCTGGGGCTGCGCCTGCATGGCAACGACGGCAGCGTGGAGACCTGGCAGGAACAGCCCCTGGTGGTGCCGGCGGCCCGCCCCTGAGCGGCCGAAAGGGCGCTCAGGGCAGGATGTAGCCGGCCTCGCGCAGCAGCCCGCACAGCGCGATCAGCGGCAGGCCGATCAGGGCGGTGGGGTCGCGGTTGTCGATCGCCTCGAACAGGCTGATGCCCAGGCCTTCGCACTTGAAGCTGCCGGCGCAGTCCAGCGGCTGCTCGGTGGCCACGTAGCGTTCGATGCTGGCCGCGTCCAGCACGCGGAACTGCGCGCGGGTGAGATCGCAGGCGTCCAGCACCCGCTCGTCACGCTGCAGGCAGACCGCGGTATGGAACGCCACCTGCTGACCGGACATCGCCGCCAACTGCGCATGGGCGCCCTCGACCGAACCGGGTTTGCCCAGCGGGGCCCCGTTCAGCTCGGCCACCTGGTCCGACCCGATCACCCAGCGGCCGGGCTGGCGCGCGGCCACCGCCGCAGCCTTGGCCCGGGCCAGCCGCACCGCCAGTGCGCGGGGAGCTTCGCCGGGCAGGGCGGTCTCGTCCACCTCCGGGCGTGCGCATTCCGGGGTCAGACCCAGCCGCTGCAGCAGTTCCAGGCGGTAGCGGGAGGTGGAGGCAAGGACGGGCGGAAGCATGCGAAAATACCGGTCGGCGGGGCTGGCAGTCTGGCCCGGGGGTCCATCGCGGGCAACCCCGGAAAAGAGGGATTTGACAGCCGGGCAGACGGTCCTTAACATTCAGCGGCTTATGTCCGCGAACGTGCCCGAATTGCTGGATGCTTGGCGGATGGTCGCAGCGCGCAGGCGCTTCGATGGTCAAGTCGATCTGGCTGAACTTACCCGCCTGCAAGGGCTTGTTGCCGATACCGAAGGCCGGTGCAGCTATGCACTGGAATTCGCGCACGACGACATCCTGCGGGTATCCTATGTCGAACTGTCCATCGACACCGAGCTGCCGCTGATCTGTCAGCGCAGCCTGCAGCGTTTCCTGCTGCCGGTCTCGATGGTGCAGCGGCTCGGCCTGATCCGCAGCGAAGAAGATGAAGCTTCGCTGCCGGAAGGGTACGAACCCTGGCTGGTGCCCGAAGACGGCATGCTGCGACCGCTGGAACTGGTCGAGGACGAACTGGTCCTGGCCGTGCCCGTGGTGCCGCTGTCTCCCGATGGCGAGGCGGTGGACCAGGATTGGGCACCGACCGAAGAAGAAATCAGCAAGGCCAATCCGTTCGCGGCGTTGGCGGCACTGAAAAAACAATAGCAGCCGGATTGTCGTCGGCGGCTGCGGCGAAAGCGAAAACTGTGCTGGGCGCTGGCGTCCTGCGCGACGATACGACGAAGCAAAACGAACCGAGTTTGGAGCAATCCCATGGCTGTGCAGAAATCCCGTGTCACCCCGTCCCGCCGCGGTATGCGCCGTGCGCATGACGCACTGAGCGCCAAGCAGCTGTCCACCGATCCGACCACCGGTGAAGTGCATCTGCGTCACCACATCACCGCTGACGGTTTCTACCGTGGCAAGAAGGTGATTGCGACCAAGTCGAATTCGGCCGTCGAAGAAGATTGATTCGTGAAGGCCGCTGCCCGGTCGGGCAGCGGCCTTTACCCCTTTCTTCCCGGCTGTCAGTGTTGATGGCCGTGCTACAGGATATGCAATGAGCAAGCGGATCTACTCGAGGATCGCGGGCACTGGTAGCTATTTGCCCGAAAAAGTGTTGACCAACCAGGATCTGGAGAAAATGGTCGACACCACCGATGAGTGGATCCAGTCGCGCACGGGTATCCGTGAGCGGCACATTGCAGCCGACACCGAAACCACCAGCGACCTCGGCTACCACGCCGCGGTGCGTGCGCTGGAAGCGGCCGGTATCGACGCATCCCAGCTGGACATGATCGTGGTGGGTACGACGACCCCCGATCTGATCTTCCCGTCCACCGCGTGCCTGATCCAGGCCAAGCTCGGTGCGACCGGTTGCCCCGCCTTCGACGTCAACGCGGCCTGTTCGGGCTTCGTGTTCGCGTTGAGCGTGGCCGACAAATTCATTCGTTCCGGTGATGCACGCCATGTGCTGGTCATCGGTGCGGAAACCCTGACCCGGATCGTGGACTGGACCGAGCGCACCACGTGCGTGCTGTTCGGCGATGGCGCCGGCGCCGTCGTGCTCAAGGCCGACGAAGACACCGGCATCCTCAGCACCCACCTGCATTCGGATGGCAGCAAGAAAGAGCTGCTGTGGAACCCGGTGGGCGTGTCTGCCGGGTTCGGCGAGGGCGAAAACGCCCGCGGCGCCATCCTGATGAAGGGCAACGACGTGTTCAAGTACGCCGTGAAGGCGCTGGACTCGGTCGTGGACGAGACCCTGGAAGCCAATGCGCTGACCAAGGCCGACCTGGACTGGCTGATCCCGCACCAGGCCAATCTGCGCATCATCGAAGCCACGGCCAAGCGCCTGGAGATGTCGATGGAGCAGGTGGTGGTGACGGTGGACAAGCACGGCAACACCTCCTCGGCCTCGGTGCCGATGGCGCTGGACGTGGCGATCCGCTCCGGCCGCGTGGAGCGTGGCCAGCTGCTGCTGCTGGAGGCCTTCGGCGGTGGCTTCACCTGGGGTTCGGCGCTGCTGCGCTATTGATAGTGCTGGTTACGACAGCGTGACGTTGTCGTTACGGCCCCATTTGGGGCCGTCTGCATTTCAGGAGATCCGTCATGGTTGAGCCCATCGTCATTGAAGGGCAACGCGCCTGGCTGAAGCAGTACGGCGAAGGAAGCCGCGCGGTTGCCTTGGGCCTGCTCAATTTCGTCGCCCATCGTTTCCAGCTGGACGCCCTGCGCCCGCCGCCGCACCGTGGCGGTGATGCCGCCAGGAAGACCGAGGCGCGCCGGCTTGCCGAGCTGTCGGCACAGGGCGTGAACGTGCCCCACGTGATCGGCAGCGGCCACGCCGCGCTGGTGCTGGAAGACAACGGCAGTTCGTTCAATACCTGCCTGCGCGAAGCCGATGAGGCCGGACGCGACCGCCTGGTGGCCGCGGCGATGCAGGCGATCGCAACGGCGCATCGGAAAGGGGCGTATTTCGGGCAGCCGTTGCCGCGCAACCTGACCTGGGACGGTACGCGGGTGGGCTTCATCGACTTCGAAGAAGACCCGCTGGAGGTGATGGACCTGGCGCAGGCGCAGGCGCGCGACTGGCTGATGTTCGGCTACGGCGTGGCGAAGTACTACGAGGACCGCCCGCAGCAGCTGCAGACACTGATGGCCGACGCGATGGACGGGGTCGAGGCACCGGTGCTGGCCCACGCCCACGCGGTGTCCGGGCGACTGCAGGGGCTGGCACGGGCGAGCATGAAGATGGGACGGTCGGCGCGCGCGCTGGCGCACGCGATCCTGATCGTGCATGGGGCGACGACGCTGGGCATGCTGATGCTGGCGGTGATCTGTTTCGACTTCTTCTCCGACGGCGACCTGGACATCCTGCAGCTGCTGGTCTGATCGGGGCTGGCTCTCTCAGGGCCATCGCGGTGAAGTCGAAGAAGCCGAAGCCTTAGCCGTAGCTAAAGCCGATGCATCATTGCTCGTGTGCCGAGACCCCGACAGTGCGTCGGAGCGCACGAGCGATCAACGGCACGCCGCCTCGGCGTCATCGAGCCTCACCAGGGCGTCCCTGCCCGCGGGTTTTGGGAAGAGGGCACTGCCGAGCCATGCTCGCCCCCCCCAAACCCAAACGAACGCCGCGGCCCCGCCTTGGCCTTTCCGCGCATGCCGACCATCCCCAGCCCTCTCCCCGACAGTACGGTCGCGCTTCTGGCCTTTGCTCCCGCTAGAACGCGGCCATAACTCCCTCCTCACATACGCGCCAGTACAGACGAAGGGCGCTGTTCGGCCTTATCATTCGCCGTTCGATTTTTGCAGGCGGATGACCGCGTGACCGATTCCAATCTCGCATTCGTGTTCCCCGGCCAAGGCTCGCAGTCGCTGGGCATGCTGGCCGAACTGGCCGAGCTGCACCCGCAGGTCCGCGAGGCCTTCACCGAGGCGTCCGATGGCGCCGGCGTCGACCTGTGGGCCCTCTCCCAGGGCGGCCCCGAGGAAATGCTCAACCGCACCGAATACACCCAGCCGGCCCTGCTCGCTGCCAGCATCGGCGTGTGGCGCGCCTGGAACGCCGTCGGCGGCGCCAAGCCGGCCGTGCTGGCCGGGCACAGCCTGGGCGAGTACACCGCCCTGGTCGCTGCCGGCGCGCTGACCCTGCACGATGGCGCCCACCTGGTGCGCCTGCGTGGCCAGCTGATGCAGGACGCCGCGCCCGCGGGCGTGGGCGCCATGGCCGCCGTGCTCGGCGCCGAAGACGCCCTGGTCCAGGACGTCTGCGAACAGGCCGCGGGCAGCCAGGTCGTGGTGCCCGCCAATTTCAACTCACCCGGCCAGATCGTCATCGGTGGCGACGCCGCCGCCGTCGACCGCGCCCTGGCCCTGCTCGCCGAAAAGGGCGTCCGCAAGGCGGTCAAGCTGGCCGTCAGCGTGCCCTCGCACACCCCGCTGATGCGCGAAGCCGCCAACCGCCTGGCCGAGACCATGGCCGGCCTGGATTGGCGCGCCCCCGCCCTGCCGGTCGTGCAGAACGTGGACGCCCGCGTCCACGACGGCATCGACGCCATCCGCCAGGCCCTGGTCCAGCAGCTCTACCTGCCCGTCCAGTGGACCGGCTGCGTGCAGGCGCTGGCCGCCCGCGGCGTCACCCGCGTGGCCGAGTGCGGTCCGGGCAAGGTACTGAGCGGATTGATCAAGCGCATCGACAAATCGCTGGACGCGCGCACACTGTCCACGCCCGCCGATTTCGAAGCCGCCCGCGAGACCTGGGCTGCCTGATCCTTCGACTGGTCCTGCGTCGCCCGGCCCCGGCCTGGCGCGCGGGCCGGTCCCGTACGAGGAAACACAGATGAGCAAGCCCCTTCAGGGTGAAATCGCACTGGTGACCGGCGCCAGCCGTGGCATCGGCGCCGCCATCGCCGATGCACTGGCCGCGCAGGGCGCGACCGTGATCGGTACCGCCACCACCGACGCCGGTGCCGCCGCCATCGGCGAGCGCCTGGCGGCCGTCGGTGGCCATGGCCGCGCGTTGAACGTCACCGATGCCGCTGCGCTGGACGCCGTGCTGGACGGGATCGCCAAGGAATTCGGCGCCATCACCATCCTGGTCAACAATGCCGGCATCACCCGCGACAACCTGCTGCTGCGCATGAAGGACGAGGACTGGCAGGCCATCCTGGACACCAACCTGACCAGCGTGTTCCGCACCTCCAAGGCCGTCATCCGCGGCATGATGAAGGCCCGCAAGGGTCGCATCATCAACATCGCCTCGGTGATCGGCGTGACCGGCAATGCCGGCCAGGCCAACTATGCCGCCGCCAAGGCCGGCATCATTGCCTTCTCCAAGTCGCTGGCCAAGGAAATCGGCTCGCGCGGCATCACCGTCAACGTGGTCGCCCCGGGCTTCATCGACACCGACATGACCAAGGCGTTGCCGGAAGAGCAGCGCACCGGCCTGGTCAAGTCGATCGCCCTGGAGCGTCTCGGCGAACCGGGCGATATCGCCAACGCGGTGGCGTTCCTGGCCGGTCCCTCGGCCAGCTACATCACCGGCGAAACCCTCCATGTGAACGGCGGCATGTACATGCCGTAAGCATGTGGCGCATGGATTGCGCCGCAAGTGGTTGATCTGAATGATGTTTTGCAGCGATGCAAGGCGTCGCCGGTTTCCACTACACTATCCCACGGTCATCCATCTTCGGATGACGTCATTTTTGAACCACTACTCCATCTGGAGCGATATCCAATGAGCACCATCGAAGAACGCGTCAAGAAAATCGTCGTCGAACAGCTTGGCGTCAAGGAAGAAGAAGTCACCAACAGCGCATCGTTCGTCGATGACCTGGGCGCTGACTCGCTGGACACCGTTGAACTGGTGATGGCGCTGGAAGAAGAGTTCGAGTGCGAAATCCCGGACGAAGAAGCCGAGAAGATCAGCACCGTCCAGGCTGCGATCGACTACATCAACGCCCACGTCAAGGCTTGATGTCAGGCGGCTTGCGCGCGGTTGTGGCCTACGCCGCCACCGCGTGCGGCAAACCCATGGGGCCGCGCTTGCGGCCCCGTGCATTTGAGCGTTACACCGCGTCATACCCGCAACACCCGGGTCAGGAGAATCTGCAATGAAGCGTCGCGTCGTCGTTACCGGCATGGGCATGGTCTCGCCGTTGGGCAATGATATGGCCACCAGTTGGAAGGGCATCACCGAAGGCCGTTCCGGCATCGGTCCGCTGACCAACGTTTCGCAATCCTACCTGGACCGTTTCACCACCAAGATCGCAGGTGAGGTCAAGGACTTCGACATCACCGCCGACAACGAGCAGTTCGGCAAATTCCGGGTCACGGGCAAGGACGCCAAGAAGATGGACCCGTTCATCCATTACGGCCTCGGTGCCGCCTTCATGGCCTTGAATGATTCGGGCCTGGAGATCACCGATGGCAACGCCGAGCGCGTGGGTGCCATCGTCGGCGCCGGCATCGGCGGCCTGCTGGGCATCGAGGAACAGACCATCGAGTTCCACGAGGGCAAGAAGATCTCGCCCTTCTACGTGCCCAAGACCATCATCAACATGCTCCCGGGCCAGTTGAGCATCATCACCGGCTTGAAGGGCCCGTCGTTCTCGGCGGTGTCCGCCTGTGCCACCTCCAACCATTCCATCGGCACCGCCATGCGCATGATCCAGTACGGCGATGCGGACGTGATGGTGGTGGGCGGTGCCGAGCGCGGCTCCTCGCCGACCGCACTGGGCGGCTTCTGCGCCATGAAGGCCATGTCCACCCGCAACGACGCACCGGCGGAAGCCTCGCGCCCGTGGGACAAGGACCGCGACGGCTTCGTGCTGGGCGACGGCGCCGGCATCCTGATCCTCGAGGAATACGAGCACGCCAAGGCGCGTGGCGCGAAGATCTACTGCGAGCTGGCCGGCTTCGGCGCCAGTTCCGATGCGTACCACATGACCGCGCCCAGCGAGAACGGTGAAGGCGCTGCCCGCTGCATGACCATGGCGTTGAAGGACGCCGGCGTCACGCCGGACCAGGTCGGTTACCTCAACGCGCATGGCACCTCGACCCCGCTGGGCGACCTCGGCGAGACCATGGCGATGAAGACCGCCTTCGGCGAACACGCCTACACGATGATGGTCAGCTCGACCAAGTCGATGACCGGCCACCTGCTCGGCGCGGCCGGCGGCGTGGAAGCCATCTTCTCGGTGCTGGCGCTGCGTGACAACGTGATCCCGCCGACCATCAACCTGCACCAGCCGGGCGAAGGCTGCGACCTGGACTACGTGCCCAACGAAGCCCGCCAGGCCAAGGTGGACGTGGTGATGTCCAACGGCTTCGGCTTTGGCGGCACCAACGGCACGCTGGTGTTCAAGCGCATCTGATTCCACCGCTGCCGCAACCGCGCCCGGGCCGCCATCATGGCGGCCTTGGTGTATCTGGCCCCCGCGCACTCCCTGGTGTCCTGCCATGCTCCTGATCCATCCGTTGCCCGCCACCACCGACCTGCTCGCCCTGCAGCGGGTGGATCCCGCGCGTTATCCGCTGCTGATGGAGTCCACCGCCTCGGGCACCGCCCAGGGCCGCTGGGACCTGCTGCTGATGGGCAATGGCCAGGCGCTGGCGCTGCACGCCGATGGCGTGGTCCGCGATGCCGACGGCCACGCGCACGCCGGGCGTTTCCTGGACGTGCTGGACGCGCACTGGGCCGCGCTGCGCCTGCCGCGCGAAGAGACCCAGCTGCCGTTCCGTGGCGGCTGGGCGCTGATGCTGGACTACGAACTGGCCGGACAGATCGAGACCGTGCTGCAGCTGCCGCCGCGTGCCGATGGCCTGCCGTCCGCGCTGGCGCTGCGCTGCCCGGCGGCCGTGCTGCACGACCGCGTGCTCGGCCAGTACCACGCCGTGTGCGAGACCGACCACGCCGGGCTGCTGCCGGTGCTGCTGGCCGACCTGGACGCGGCCAGTGCGCTGCCGCCGCTGCCGGCCTGGCAGGCGCCGGTGGCGGTCGGTGAAGACGCGCCGACGCGCTTCACCGATGGCGTCGGCAAGGTGATCGACTACCTGCGCGCCGGCGATGTGTTCCAGGTGAACCTGTCGCGGCGCTGGAACGCGCAGTTCGCTGCCACGCTGGCGCCGCAGGCGCTGTACGCGCAGCTGCGGGTGGCCAACCCCGCGCCGTTCGCCGGGCTGTTCATGGCGCAGGGCAGGGCGGTGGTGAGCTCCTCGCCGGAGCGGTTGGTCTCGGTGCATGGCGATGACGTGCAGACCCGCCCGATCGCCGGCACCCGCCCGCGCTTTGCCGGCGACGACGATGCCGCGCGCATCCAGGAGCTGGTCGGCCATCCCAAGGAGCGCGCCGAACACGTGATGCTGATCGACCTGGAGCGCAACGACCTGGGCCGCATCTGCACGCCGGGCAGCGTGGAGGTGGATGAGCTGATGACAGTGGAAAGCTACGCCCACGTGCACCACATCGTGAGCAACGTGCGCGGCCGCCTGCGCGCGGGCGTCAGCCCCGGCCAGGTGATCGCCGCGACCTTCCCCGGGGGTACCATCACCGGTTGCCCCAAGGTGCGCTGCATGCAGATCATCGCCGAGCTGGAGCAGACCGCGCGCGGTGCCTATACCGGCGCGTTCGGCTGGCTGAACCGCGATGGCGACCTGGACCTGAACATCCTCATCCGCACCGCCGAGGTGGTCGCCGACAGCGCGGCCTTCCGTACCGGGGCGGGGATCGTGGTGGATTCGGACGCGGACAAGGAACTGGACGAAACCCGGGCCAAGGCACGCGGCCTGATGCGTGCGCTGGGCCGGCATGACTGAACCGTTTGGCCGCGTGCAGCGGCCGCGCGGTATGCTGCGCGGCGGCGAAAACCATTCGAGGTGACCATGGCGGGTGCGAAACGGGGATGTCTGGCCGTGCTGGCGGTGCTGCTGTTGGGGGCATTGCTGCTGGCTGCGGCAGGGGCGTGGTTCTGGCACAGCCAGAGCGGGTTCGCCGATGCGCCGTTGACCCCGGACCAGCCCAGCATGGTGATCGCCCCCGGCGATGGCCTGAACACGGTGCTCGGCAAGCTGCGCGCCGCCGGCGTGGACGAGGGCAGCGACACCCAGTGGCAGCTTCTGGCGCGCCAGCTGGATGCCGCCGGCAAGCTCAAGGTGGGCGAGTACGCGCTGGATGCCCGCCTGACCCCGCGCGAGCTGCTGCTGCGCATGCGCCAGGGCCGGGTGCTGCAGCACCGCGTGACCATCGTGGAGGGCTGGAACATCCGCCAGCTGCGCGCCGCGCTCAAGCGTGCCGAGCCGCTGGTGCACACCACCGACGCCCTGGACGACGCTGCGCTGATGAAGGCGATCGGCTTCCCCGGCGAGCATCCGGAAGGCCGCTTCCTGCCCGAGACCTATGTCTACCAGCGTGGCGACAGCGACGTGGACGTGCTCAAGCGCGCGCACGCGGCGATGGAAAAGGAACTGGCCGCGGCCTGGGACAGCCGCGCCGACAACCTGCCGTTGAATTCGCCGTATGAACTGCTGACGTTGGCCTCGATCATCGAGAAGGAAACCGCGTTGCCCAGCGAGCGCCCGCAGATCGCCGGCGTGTTCGTACGCCGGTTGAACATCGGCATGCGCCTGCAGACCGACCCGACCGTGATCTACGGCATCGGCAGCAGCTACGACGGCAACATCCGCAAGCGCGACCTCACCACCGATACGCCCTACAACACCTACACCCGCGCCGGCCTGACCCCGACCCCGATCGCCATGCCCGGCCGCGACGCGCTGCACGCCGCCGCGCAGCCGGCCGGCGGCGATGCGCTGTATTTCGTGGCGGTGGGCGATGGCAGTGGCGCGCACGTGTTCTCGGCCAATTACACCGAGCACAACGCCGCGGTGGCGCGCTACCTGCAGCAGCTGCGCCAGCAGCGCAGCCAGGCGGCACCGCAATGACCGCATCGCTGCTGCGCCACCCGCGTTTTGTCAGCCTGGAAGGCGGCGAGGGCGCGGGCAAGACCACGGCAATCAACGCGCTGCGCGATGCGCTGCGTGCGCGCGGCAATGACGTGGTGTTGACCCGCGAGCCGGGCGGCACGCCGCTGGCCGAGCGCATCCGCGCGCTGGTGCTCAAGCCCGACGCGGAGATTGCCGCCGAGCCGCTGTCGGCGGAGGCCGAGCTGCTGCTGGTGTTTGCCGCGCGCGCCCAGCACGTGCGCCAGGTCATCCAGCCGGCGCTGCGCCGCGGGGCGTACGTCATCAGCGACCGCTTCACCGATTCCAGCTATGCCTACCAGGGCGGTGGACGCGGCCTAGACCCGGCGTGGATCGCCGACCTGGAGCGCCGCGCCGTGGGCCTGCTGCCGGGCCTGACCCTGCTGCTGGACGTGGACGTGGCCGTGGGCCGGGCCCGCGCCAACGGCCGCGATATGTGGCCGGACCGCATCGAGAGCGAGCAGGACGATTTCTTCCAGCGGGTACGCGCGGTGTTCCGCCAGCGCGTTGGCGAAGACCCCGGTCGCTTCCGTCTCATCGACGCCAGCCAGGACCAGGCGGGCGTCGCTGCGGCGGTGGTGGCGGCGGTGGACGCCTGGCTGGCACAGGAGAGCTGAGATGAGCGAGACCTTTTCCCCCTGGCAGCAGCGCGCCTACGACCAGACCGTGGCGGCCCTGGATGCCGGACGGCTGGGCCACGGCCTGCTGATCTGCGGCCCGGCCGGGCTGGGCAAGCGCGCGGTGGCGCTGCGCATGGCCCAGCACATCCTGTGCCGGGGCGAGCCGGCCGCGGCGCAGCGCAGTGCGCAGCTGATCGCGGCCGGGACCCATCCGGACCTGCAGCTGATCTCGTTCATCCCCAACAAGTCCGGCGACAAGCTGCGCACCGAGATCGTGATCGAGCAGGTCCGCGAGATCTCGCAGAAGCTCTCGCTGACCCCGCAATACGGCATCGCCCAGGTGGTGATCGTCGACCCGGCCGACGCGATCAACCGCGCCGCCTGCAACGCGCTGCTCAAGACCCTGGAAGAGCCGCAGCCGGGGCGTTACCTGTGGCTGATCAGCAGCGACCCGGCGCGCCTGCCGGCGACCGTGCGCAGCCGCTGCCAGCGCCTGGAATTCAAGCTGCCGCCGCGCGAGGAAGCGCTGGCCTGGCTGCAGGCCCAGGGCCACGCCGAAGCCGCTGCGCGCGAGGCGCTGGACGCCGCCCGCGGCCACCCGGGGCTGGCCGACGAGTGGCTGCGCGAGGATGGCCTGACCCTGCGCAGGCAGGTGGCCACCGACCTGGAGGCGCTGGTCGCCGGGCGCGCCGGTGCGGTGGAGCTGGCCCAGCGCTGGGCCGGCGATGACAACACCGCGCTGCGCCTGCGCCATGCCGCCGACCTGGCGCTGGCCCAGGCCACCGGCGGTGGCTTGACCGATCCGGATCGATTGAACAAGCTGGCGGCGTGGTTCGACGCCGCCAACCGTACCCGCGATCTGCTGCGCACCACCGTGCGCGCCGACCTTGCGGTGGTGGAATTGTTGTTGGCCTGGAACAAGGTCAACGAGCGGCAAGCAAAGGGGAATAGAGCATGAGTGCCACCAACGCCCGCCAGGGCATCCTGTCGCTGGCGGTCAAGGACAAGGCCGCGCTGTACAGCGCGTACATGCCGTTCGTGAAGAACGGCGGGGTCTTCGTACCCACGCCCAAGCGTTACTTCCTGGGCGACGAGGTGTTCCTGCTGCTTACCCTGCCGGACTCCAGCGAGCGCCTGCCGGTGGCCGGCAAGGTGATCTGGGTGACCCCGGCCGGGGCGCAGGGCAACCGTGCGGCAGGCATCGGCGTACAGCTGGCGGAAGGCGCGGAAGGCGAGAACGTGCGCAACAAGATCGAGACGCTGCTGGCCGGCATCCTGAGCGCGGACAAGCCCACGCATACGATGTGAAGAAATTTACGGAAAACCGTTGACGTCGAAATTTGCCGCCCTATAATGAGCGGCTCAGCAGCATCGGGCGGTTAGCTCAGCGGTAGAGCATTGCCTTCACACGGCAAGGGTCGCAGGTTCGAACCCTGCACCGCCCACCACACTGCAACATGAAGAAGCCGGCCCTTGGGTCGGCTTTTTTGTTGCCTGCCGTTCCCCGAGCGGGTTCGGGTGGGCTGCCCGGTGCGTACGGCTCGCGCGCCCGCGGCCACGCCGGCTTGTTGCCGCCTTCCTGCCCGCATTAACATCGATGCGGACGGGCCGCTCGCGCCCTTGGCTGACAGGATGTTGGGCATCGCATGAAATGGCGTGAACCCTGGGGCGTCTCGCTCCGGCACCAGGCGCGATTCGATCCGCTGGGCAAACCGGTACGCACGACGTTCCTCGGGTTGTTCGGCGCGTTCGCTGTGGTGTTCATCATGGCCAGCTGGGGCAAGGATGCGGCCGGGTGGTGGGAGAACCTGACGACGGTGTCGTGGATCGTGCCGGTATTCTCCGCCGTGCTGGCCCTGTTCGTGCGACTGGTGACCTGGCTGAGCCCACGCCGAATCGACTATGCACCCCACGGCATCATCGTGTTCAAGGCTGAGGACATGTTGCTGATTCCCTGGGGGGCCATCGGCAGCCATCGCTTCACGACGGTCGAGGGCGATGCGGCGTTGGAGATCACCACCCTCGCAGGCGAAGTGATTCCCTTGTTCCTGCCGTCCACGATCAGCCGCGCCGCCATCGAGCGCGAGCTGGCCGAGCACATGCGCAAGGCGGCCGCGCACGCATAGCAGCGGGTGCCGGCCGTACAGGGCGCGCATTGCCGATTTTGTGGATGCCCGGGCTCAGGGCCGGGCTATCGTGTGCATGCGGCCCTCTCCGCCGCCTTCCTGACACCGCCCCAGGAGCACCGCATGGACCCCGACGCAACCGATCCCACCCTGGGCACGCCCGCCGATTACAGCGATGCGCTGTACCCGGTCTACTTCGAAGTGGGCGAGTGGCAGCATGTGGCACGTGACGCGCTCGTCGCCTTCCTGGTGCAGCGCAGCGAGGATCATCCCGCGTTCGAGTTTGAACCGGCAGAGTTGCGCTGCAGCGCGCATGGCTATGAGGTGGACCTGCCGATGCAGTTGATCCCCGAGGTCGTGCGCGCGCTGGCCGAGCACAACGTGGCCGTCTACCAGGTGGTGCGGCTTGCGCGGGAATGACGTCGACCGGCTATGCTCGGCGCACGACAGGGAGGCGACGGGGACGGGCATGGAGACGCGTTTCAAGCGAAGGTGCTGGCTGCTGCCACTCCTGCTGCTGGCCCCCCTGCCGGCGATGGCCCGCGATTTCCCCGGCATGCTGACCGTGTTCGTCGGCTTGCCGCTGCTGGTGGTGGCCGCGGCGGTGATGGCGCTGCTGCTGGTCTTCCGGCGGCACGGCTGGGCGAGGGTGATGGGCATCCTCGTCGGCCTGCCGGTGCTGCTCACCGGGGTGTATGTCGCCTGCGTGGATACCTGGCGGTTCTGGCCGAGCCTGGAGAGTGGGGAGCTGGGGTTCCGGCTGGTCGTCATTCTCGGCTGCGCCGCGCTGTGGGCGTGCGTGTTGGCCATCACCTGGCGACTCTGGCGCGGCGCGGCGCGCCGCGCGCTGCGTCTTCCCTCCACTGACCGCGAGGCCACCCATGGCAGACCCCTACAACAGCAGTCCCCGTGCCAGCACCGCCATCCGCCTCGACGATGCGATGGTTACCACCGCTTTCGAACTGCCCGGCTACCGGGTGGTGCGCAGCCTGGGCGTGGTGCGTGGCATCACCGTGCGCTCGCGTTCGATCGTCGGCAACCTGCTGGGCGGCCTGCAGACCCTCTTCGGCGGCAACATCACCATCTACACCGAGCTGTGCGAGCAGGCCCGCGAAGAGACCTACCGCGACATGGCCAAGCATGCGCGGCTGCTCGGCGCCAACGCGATCATCGGCATGCGCTACGACGCCACCGATGTCATGACCGGGCTGACCGAGGTGCTGTGCTATGGCACGGCCGTGGTGGTGGAGCCGGCGCGCCTCTAGGACGCTGCGGCTCGACCGGACCGTGGTCGGCCATGCGGCCACGCCCCCTTTCACACTGGCTACGGTGGATTGCATGCGTCGTCTGACATTTTTTGTACTCGCATTGATGTGCTTCCCGGTCAATGCGCACGCCGCAACGCCACTGGCGCCGGATGCCGCCGAACAGGCCCTGAAGGCGTGGCTGGCTGCGTTCAATGACGCTGACCGTGACGCGCTGACGGCGTTCCGCGCGCAGTACGGAATGCGCCCGGACACGCAGGGCGATCTTGAGTTCCGCGAGGAGACGGGCCGCCTGGCGGTGCTGGAGGTCGTCGCGACCACCGCTGCCAAGGCGCAGGTGCTGGTGCTGCCCGCCGCCAATGATCGCGCGATGCGGGTGACCACGACCCTGAATCCGGACACGGGCGCGGCCGAGTTCGTGTTCGAGGGCGCTGAAACGCCCGCGAAGTACCAGCCTGCACGCATGGCCTTGACCGATGTGCTCGCTGAAGCTCGCACGCGCCTGCAGGCATTGCAGGGCTCCAACGATCTGGGCGGCGCATTTCTGGTGGCCGAAGGCGGGGAGATCCGCATGGCATGGCACGGCGGGTTTGCCGATCGCGAGCACCGCGTGGCGGTGGGCCGGAACACACGGTTCCGGCTGGCGTCGTTGAACAAGATGTTCACTGCCGTGGCCATTCTGCAGCTGCAGGACGCCGGCAGATTGTCCCTGGACGATACGCTCGCCAAGCATCTGCCGGCGTACCCGAACCCGACCGTGGCCGCGTCGGTGACGCTCCGGCAGATGCTGACCCACACCAGCGGCCTTGGCGACATTTTTGGTGACAAGGCGACCGAACACGTCGACAGCCTGCGCACGCTCCAGGACTACTGGGCGGTATTCGGCGCAGAACCCCTGGCCTTCGCGCCGGGCGAGCGCGACCAGTATTCCAACTACGCGTTCGTGCTGCTGGGCAGCGTCATCGAGGCGATCTCGGGCCAGTCGTACTACGACTATGTCGATGAACATATCTACCGCGTGGCCGGCATGCGCTCGACCGGCTCGGCGCCGGAATCCACGCCCGTTGCCGACCGGGCCAGGCCTTACACCCGCGTCGATGGCCGCTGGACGCTTGAGAAGGCATCGCTGCCCTGGCGGGGCACGTCGGCCGGTGGCGGCTATAGCACGGTCGACGACCTGCTGAAGTTCGGCGAAGCGCTGCGTACGGGCAAGCTGCTCTCGCCGGCATCGCTGGCCATGGCCACTTCGCCACAGAACCACAACGCCTGGTACGGCCATGGCTTCATGGTGCGCGGACAGGGCGATGCCCGGTTGTATGGGCATGAGGGCGGCGCTCCCGGTGCCAACGCGGTGTTCTACGTGATGCCGGAACAGGGCTATGTGCTGGTGGGCCTGAGCAACGTGGACCCGGATGCGATGGGGAACGTGGTCAATTTCGTGGCCAACCGGTTGCCGCTGTAGCGGCGGACGGCGCGCGATACCCGCAACGTATCGCAGCAGCACACCATCGGTATTGGCCCGGCGCGCAGCCTGCGCTGCATGCTGCCTGCATGGATCGACACGACCCCCTCTCTTTCACCGGCCAGGTCGGTCTGGTCACCGGCGCTGCCGGTGGCCTGGGCCTGGCTTACAGTCGCTTGCTGGCACGACGTGGCGCGCAGGTGGTGATGCACGACGTCGGTGCGGGCGTGGATGGCCGTGGCGGCGATCCACGGCGGATCGCGGGCGTTGTTGCCGACCTGGCTGCGCAGGGCCTGGCGGTGCATCCGGCGCACGGGCTGATCGACACGCGCACCCATTGCCGGTCACTGGTCGCTGATGTCCTGCAGCGCTTCGGTCGCCTGGACTTCATCATCCACAACGCCGGTTGGGTCGAGTACCAACCGATCGATGCGCTGGAAGAAGACCGCTTCGACGCGATGATGGCGATTGCCGCGAAGGCGCCGCTGTGGCTGGCGCAGGCTGCGTGGACGTCGATGCAGGATGCGCGCTACGGACGCATCGTGCTGACCACCTCCGATCGCGCGCTGTACCCGCAGTACGTGCAGAAGGGGCTGGCCGCGTATGCCGCCGCCAAGCTGGCGGCGGTGGGCATCGTCAACGTGCTTGCCGCCGAGGGGGCGCCACACGGGATCGTGGTCAATGCGGTGTCGCCGGTGGCCAAGACCCGCATGTGGGGCGTGGAAGGCGAGCCGGATGAGCTGCACCCGGACGCGGTGGCGCCGGGCGTCGCGTTCCTGGTGTCCCCGGCGTGCGTGGACGGCGGCTGGATCCTGCGGGCCAGCAACGGCCAGTTCCATGCCACGCGCAGCACCGAGGCCGAGGGTGTGGCCTACCCGCGCGATCTGCGCGCGGTGCGTGCCGGCAGCATCGAAGACATCGCCGGGCAGTGGCCGTCCATTGCACCGACGGTGGTGGAATCGCGCTGACGGTCGCGCTGTGACGGGATTCTTTACCGGTCCACCGAGGGTGACGGCGCGCGCTTCGCGCTCCAGCGGTGGATGTGCGGCGCGACGCGCTTACAGATAGGCGCGCAGGTGCTGGATGGTGCGGAACACATCGGTGATGGTCTCCAGCGCGTCACCGCGCATCAGGCGGCTGTTGTCCGGGGCGTCGGCACCGCTGGCAAGCAGCACGAACTGGTTGGCGGGGTCCGGCTGGTGGACCAGCCCGTAGAGTGCGCGCCGGTCCAGGTAGCTGTTTTCCGGAGTGCGCGAGGTGCCGCGCTCCGGCACGTTGGCCAGCCGTTCCAGGGTGGGCGGAGTGCGGTCCAGGTAGTCGTAGAACGCCACGACCGGCGCACCGTCGCTGATCTCCAGCACGTAGAGCGCGTGGTAGTGGTCATCCACCTGCATGGACGCAACGTCACCGGCGCGCCAGAGCGTGAGTGATTTCTGCAGGCCCGGGCGTCGCACCGGCATCACCGGTGCGCTTTTGAGCAGGCGGACGATGTCCGGGCTTTTGCGGTAGAAGTGGTCACTCAGTGCCACGGCCTTGTTCATGGCCTTGATCGCGGCAAGCGCCTTGGCCGTCAACGCAGGGGACTGGATGCCCTGTTGATGCAGGGCGGTGGCCAGGGCCAGCGCAGTGGTGTGGCGGTACAGCGGCGTGGCGACCGTGTCATCGCTGTCCAGGATGTGGTGCCAGCGCATCAACAGCGTGTCGACGACGCCCTCACCGATGGTCGCCTGGCTGTCTGCGGCAGGATCGGGACCGGAGCGCGCGCGCCGCACGCAATGCTTCACGTCGCGTTCGATGGCATCCACAAGATCGCCGCCGGCGAGCTGCTGGAGAATGCTGCGATGGGTGATCGACATGAACGGCTCCGGTCCGTGGAAGGCCGGACAGCATAGCCCGCGCGCTGGACGGCGACGCTGTGCGGTTCAGCGGTTCAGCGGTACGCACGTAGCCAATGGAGGGTGCGGAACACGTCGCTGACGGTGTACAGCCCGTCGCGGCGAAGCAGGTGACGGTTGTCCGGCCCTTCGGCGCCGCTGGCGAGCAGAACGAACTGGTTCGCCGGATCCGGTTGGTGGACCAGGCCGTACAGGGCCAGACGATGCAGGTAGTTGTCCTTCGGATCCGGCGAGGTGCCGCGCGCCGGTAGCGTGGCCAGCACGTCCAGGGTGGGCGCGACAGGGCCGAGGTAGTCATAGAACTCCACCACCGGTGCGCCCTGGTTGGCGCTCAGCACGTAGAACGCATGGTACTGGCCGTCCACCTGCACCGAGGCGATGTCACCGGCGCGCCACTGGGTGAAGGACTTCTGCATGCCCGGGCGGCGCGCTGGCATCACCGGTTCGCTTTCCAACAGGCTGGCGATCTGCGCGCTCTTGCGGCGGAAGTGATCGCTCAAGGCCCCCGCCTCGCTCAAGGCGCTGATCGCCGCGATGGCCTGGGCGGTCAGCGCGGCGGATGCGAACCCCTGCTGGTGCAGTGCGGTGGCCAGCGCCAGTGCGGTGGTGTGGCGGTACTGCGGGGTGGCGATGCTGTCGTCGCTGTCCAGGATGCACTGCCAGCGCAGCATCACGGTGGCAATGACCTCCGCGCCGATCTCGGCCGGATCACGCGCAGCCTTGTCGGGGGAAAGACGCGCCCACAACGCGCAGCGCTTCACGTCAGATTCGATCGCCTCTACCCGTTCGCCGCCGGCCAAGAGGTTGAGCACGCTGCGGTGGGTGAGGGTCATGGCGGCCGTTCGGTATGCAGGCCGGACAGTTTAACGGGTGCGTTTGACCCAGGCGCGCACCGCCAGCGCTACCAGACCGGCGAAGATCAGCCACGACACCGCATCGAAGAGGCCATCGCCGAGCAACGCGCTGACCAGCCCCAGCAGGCTGGCTGCGGCGATCCAGGCCGGGGCGACGAACGGGCTGCGCGGGGCAGACGAGGGCCGGCTCATTCGGCCACTCCGGTACGTGCGGCGCGTTCGATCTCACTCACGCGCGCGTCGGTGTTGCCGCGCTTGAACCACAGGTACAGGCCGCTGATGAGCACGCCAATCGTGAGCAGATCGAGCAGTGCCCACAGCACCTTCAGCGGCAGCTTGCCGTAGTCACCGAAGTGCAGCGGCTGGCTGAGCAGCAGCACGCTCATGTAAAGCGGCAGTTGCGGCTGCGCGGTGAGCGCGCCGGTCTGCGCGTCGATCAGCACCGGGCGGTAGAGGCGTTCGGTGAGTGCGCTGTTGCCCTGCATGAACACGCCATAGTGATGGTCGCCGCTGTAGCCGGTGCCGGGGAAGCTGACGAACGCCTGGCGCATGCCCGGTTCCGCAGCGCGCGCGGTGTCCACCGCGGCCTGCAGCGAGGCCAGCGTGGTGGGGCGTGGCTGGCCGGCGTAGCGTGCGGCGAATTCGCCCAGCTGCTCGCCTTGCCAGGCCTGTTCGAGCGGCTTGGCGACGGTGTTGATCGCCCCGGTGATGCCCACCACCAGCGCCCAGCCGAGGGTGACCACGCCGAGCACGTTGTGCAGGTCCAGCCATGCCAGCCGGCGGCTGCGCCCGGTGCGCAGCGTCCCGAACGGCTGCTTGCGCATGAAGGGGCCGTACAGCACCAGCCCGGAGATGATCGCCACGGCGAACAGCACCCCCATCGCGCCCATGAACAGCATGCCGGGCAGCCCCAGGAACAGGTCGGTGTGCAGGCGGTACAGGAAGTACATCACCCCTTCGTTGAACTGCGCGGCCGGCACGACCTCACCGGTGATCGCATGCAGCAGCGCGGTCTGCATCTGCGGCGGCGGGGTGTCGGCGCGTGCGCCGGTATTGACGTATACGGTGGGCGCATCCGGGTCCCAGCCGACGAACAGCGGCACGTTGCCGGGGTACTGCGCCACGGCGGTGCGGACCTGCGCGTCGAGGTCGCGCGGTGGTGCATCGCTGGCCGCTGCATCCACGTGCGGTTCGGCCAGGTGGGCGATCTCTTCGCCGAACACCAGCGGCAGCCCGGTCAGGCACAACAGCAGCAGGAACAGGGTGCAGACCAGGCTGGTCCACTTGTGGACGAGGAACCAGGTTTTGAGGGTGGCACGTTGCATGGGGCTGGCGCAGGGCTGGCGGGGATGCGGGCGATGGTACGTGATGCGGCCGGGGCGGTCAGCGGCGGCTGCGGCGCTGCGGTGGCGCGGCAGGGGCGGCAAACAGCTGCTCGGCCATGAAATCGATGAACACCCGCAACCGTGCGTTTGGCTGGCGGTTGCCCGGCCACAGCAGCGAGAACTGGCCCGGCTGGCGTGGTTGGTCGGGCAGCAGTTCCTGCAGGCGGCCATCGGCCAGTGCTTCGGCGGCGAGGAAGTCGGGCATCCATGCCACGCCCATGCCGCCGATCGCCGCGGCCAGCAGTGCCTCCATGTTGTTGCAGGTCATCACCGTGTCCAACGCGGCGCCGGCGTCGCCGTCATGCCCGGGCAGCGACCAGGCCTGCAGCTTGCCGGTGGTGGGAAAACGGAAGCGCACCGCAGGTTGGGTGGCCAGCTGCGCCAGCGTGGCCGGTCGACCGTGCGCATGCAGATGCACGGGCGCTGCGCACAGCACGAAGTGGAACGGGCCGAGCCGGCGTGCCATCAGGCTGGAGTCGGCCAGCTCGCCGCTGCGGATCACCACGTCCAGCCCTTCGCTGACCACGTCGACCAGCCGGTCGTTGAAATCCAGCTCCAGTTGCACGCCGGGGTAGCGTTGCCGGAACAGCGGCAGCAGTGGCAGCAGGAAGCGGTAGCCGATGGTCGGCAGGCCCACCCGTAGCAAGCCGCTGGGCGACTGTTGGCGCTGGCTGAGGTCGGCGCGTGCTTCGGACAGCTCGTCCAGCGCGCGCTTGCACCGCTGCAGCAGCACTTCGCCCTCGTCGGTCAAGCGCACGCGCCGGGTGGTGCGCTGGAACAGGCGCACGCCCAGGTCCTGTTCGAGCCGGGCCACGCGCTTGCCAACGGTGGAGGGCGACAGGCCCAGGCTGCGGGCGGCACCTACGAAGCTGGCGGCCTCGGCGGTACGGACGAAGGCGAGCAGGGCAGTGATCGAGTCCATGCCGGGATCATTACGGAAGAAGTGTCCGTAATCAAACGCATCTGGCGCGGTTTATCGCAGATAGCCGCGCACCTATCGTCAATGCTCGACTTCGTTGGACGATCCCATGTGCCTGTTTACCCTTGAGCCGTCCCGGCGCGATCCGCGTTGGGGCGTGCTGGCCGTATGCCTGGCGGCGCTGGCCCTGCCACTTTCTTTTTCCGCCGGTGCGGTGGCGGTGCCGGCATTGGGCGACCGCTTCCAGGGGTCACCCGCGGCGCTGGCGTGGGTGACCAATGCCTTCCTGCTCAGCTTTGGCAGCCTGCTGCTGGCCGCCGGTGGCCTGGCGGACCGGCTCGGGCGTCGTCGCCTGTTTCTGTGCGGCAGCGGTGGTTTCGTACTGGCCACGCTGGCGGTGTGCCTGGCGGTGGATCTGCGCGGGCTGGATCTTGCGCGTGGCGCGCAGGGCGTGGCGGCCGCCGCTGCGCTGTCGTCCGGCGGCGCGGCACTGGCGCAGCGCTTCGCTGGGCATGCGCGGACGCGGGTGTTTGCGCTGATGGGCACGATGTTTGGTGTCGGCCTGGCATTGGGGCCGCTGCTGGCCGGGATGCTGCTGCAGGCGCTGGGCTGGCGCAGCGTGTTCGCCTCGGGCGGGGTGCTCGCGTTGGCGGCGTGGGCGCTGGCCTGGCGCCATCTGGACGAGAGCCGGGGCGAGTACCTGCGCCTGGATGTGGCCGGCATGATCAGTTTCAGCCTGATGCTGGCGGCGCTGACCGTGGCCTTGTTGTTGCTGGGCGAACATGGGCTGCGCTCGCCAGCCGTGGTGGGCGCGTTGCTGGCCACGGCGCTGCTGCTGGTCCTGTTCGTGCGGATCGAGCGCCGCCAGCGGCAACCGCTGCTGGACCTGTCGTTGTTCGCGCAACGCGGCTTCCTCGGCGTGCAGTTGCTGCCGGTGGCGACCTGCCTCGGTTACGTGGTGCTGCTGGTGGTAGTGCCGCTGCACCTGCTGGGCGTGCAGGCGCAGTCGCCGCTGCAGGTGGGCCTGCAGATGCTGGCGTTGTCCGCGCCGATGCTGGTGTTGCCCATGCTGGCGGCGGGATGGGCGCGACGCCTGGGTGCGGCACGGCTGTGTACGCTGGGTCTGGCGGTGTGCGCGGTGGGCCTGTATCTGTTGTCGCAACGCGCCCTGCAGGTGGCCCCCACGCAGTGGTGGCCGGCACTGCTGCTGATCGGCGCCGGCACCGCGCTGCCATGGGGCTTGATGGACGGGTTGTCGGTGAGCGTGGCCGGTACAGCGCGCTGGCATGGCCGCCGGCATTTTCGGCACGGTGCGGGTGGCGGGCGAGGGGATCGCGTTGGCAGCGGTGACGGCATTGCTGGCGACGCTCGTCGCACAGCGGTTGGCGCCGGGCAGTAGTGCGTCGCCGGCGACACTGGGCAAGGCCGGTGCCTACCTGGCCACCGGCTCGCTGGCGCAGGCCTCGGTGCTGCTGCCGGGATTGCCGGTGGAGGTATTGCAGCAGGCCAGCCGCGACGCGCTGGTCTGGCTGCTGCGGGGGTTGGCCGCGCTCACCGCCGGCAGTGCGTTGCTGATCCATGCGTTGCTGGGCCGCCAGCGGATGCCTGCGGCGGTGACACCGGATGACTGATGGTCAAGCCAGCGTGTCGGCGAGGCAACGAATGCTCAGCCACGCGCCGCCGTCGGGCGCATCGCCGGTGCGCAGGCCGAAGCCGTGCAGGCCGGCGATGGCGGCGACGATCGACAGGCCCAAGCCGAACCCGTCGCCCGGTCCGGTCTCGTCGGTGCCACGGAAGAAGCGCTGGTAGACCAGGGCGCGGTCCTGCGGCGCAATGCCGGGGCCATCGTCGATGACATCGATGCGGGTAGCGCCCGCGTCCTCCACCGCGCGCAACAGGATGCGGCCGTGCTCGGGGGTGAAGCGCAACGCGTTGGACAGCAGGTTGGCCAGGGCCTCGAACAGTAGTTCGCGGTCGCCGCTGACCGGCGGCAGGGGCGCGGCGATCTGCAGGTCCAGCACCTGCTGTTTTTCCTCGGCCAGTGGCAGGTAGAACTGGTGCAGTTCCTGCAGCAGGTCGGCCACGTCCACCTCGACGAAGGCCGAACGGCGCTGATGGCTTTCCAGTTCGGACACGCGCAGCAGCGCGGTGAAGCGCGCCATCAGCAGATCGGCCTCGAGCAGCGCCTTGTCGATCTGATCGGCGTGCGGATCGTGTTCGCCAAGGGCGACGCGGGTGCGATACAGGTGTGCGCGCAGCCGCGTGAGCGGGGTGCGCAGGTCGTGGGCGATGCTGTCGCACACGCCTTTGACCTCGGTCATCAACTGCTCGATGCGCTCGAGCATGGCGTTGACGATGCTGGAGAGCCGGTCGATCTCGTCCGGGCGCCCCGATACCGGCAAACGCTGGGCCAGGTCGCCGGCGATGATCCGTTTGGTCGCCGCCTCGATCTGCTGGATGCGTTTCAGCGGCCGGCGCCGCAGCAGGTGCCAGCCGGCCAGGCCGGGAATCACGCTGAGCCACACGCCCCACAGCAGCGCGTCGAGGATGATGCTGTTGATCGCGCTCAGCTTGCCGCTCTGGCGGACGAACACCAGCAGCCGGCCATCGTGGGTTTCCACCCCGAGCGCGCGGCCGGGCTCCTCGCGCGGGCCCGCGACGAGCGTCCAGGCGTCCACCGGATGCGAGCGGCCGTCGATGCGCAGTTCTTCGGGGATGGCCAGCAACGGGCCGGCCAGATGCTGGCCGCCGGTACTGAAGATGCCGTACGCGTAGGCACCGTGGATGTCGTAGCGCAGGCTGTCACGCAGCGCATCGTCCAGGGCCTGGCCTTCGAATTTCTCGAACAGGTGCGCGCGCTGCAGCAGGCCCGATTCGGACAGGTCGTTGAGGTAGTCCGACACCCGCCAGTACATCACGCCGAGCAGCACGCTGGACCAGGCCACGAACAGCACGCAGTACAGCCCGAGCAGCCGGCTGCTGGAAGAGCGCCACTTGTCAGACATGCGCGTCGAGGACATAGCCGGTGCCGCGCAGGGTGCGGATCGGTTGCGGCCGGCCGGGCTGGTCGATGCGCTTGCGCAGCCGCCCGATATGCACGTCGATGAGATTGGTGCCGGGATCGAAGTGGTAGCCCCACACTTCCTGGAACAACATGCTGCGGGTGACTACCTGGCCGGCGTTGCGGACCAGGAATTCCAGCAGTTTGAATTCGGTGGGCAGCAGCGTGATCGCCTCATCGCCGCGGCGCACCGAGCGGGTCATCAGGTCCAGTTCCAGGTCGCCGGCCCGCAGCACGCTCTCGACCACGCCGGCCTGGCCGTGGCGGCGGATCAGGACTTCCACGCGGGCGGACATCTCATCGGAGGCGAACGGTTTGGTCAGGTAGTCATCGCCGCCGGCGCGCAGGCCGCGCACGCGTTCATCCACGTCCGACAGCGCGCTGATCATCAGCACCGGCGTGGTGATGCCTTCGCGACGCAACGTGGTGACCAGGGCGAGGCCGTCGAGGCCGGGCAGCATGCGGTCCAGCGTGATGACCGCGTAGTCGCCCGCGCGCGCCAGGGCCAGCCCGGTGCCGCCGTCCGCGGCCAGGTCCACCTCGAAGCCGTGGCTGCGCAGTTCGGTGGCGATTTCCTCCGCGGTGACGAGGTCGTCCTCGATGGTGAGTACGCGCGGCATGGGCCATCTTGAATACTGGGACCTGCGCATCCTCGCAACCGCGGCCGGGCAGCGCAAATGAAAAATGTTTCATGCGTTTTTCGCAGGTTCCACGCGTCGCGTCTCCTATATTCAGGCCCCAGCGCTCCCCCCACGCCTGGAACCCCGCACCCGATGATCCGCCCGCTTCGCCCTGCCCGCGCCCGTCCCCGGCGGCTGCCCCGATCCTGCCGCGCGGCATGGCTGGTGGTCGCCGTGGCCAGCCTGCTGTCCGGCTGCGGCAAGGACGCCCCCAAGGCCGCGCCCGCCGCGCCGGAGGTGGGGGTGTTGACCCTGCAGACCCAGCCGCTGGCGCTGGACCAGGAGTTGCCGGGGCGCAGCATCGCCTCGCAGGAATCGGACGTGCGCCCGCAGGTGGATGGGGTGCTGGTGGCGCGCCTGTTCGAGCAGGGCCAGATGGTGCGGGCCGGGCAGCCGCTGTTCCAGATCGAGCCGGCGCTGTACCAGGCGGCCCTGAACGAGGCGCAGGCGAACCTGAAGACGGCCGAGGCCAGCGCGGTGGCCGCGCGCCTGCGCGCGCAGCGCCTGCAGGCACTGGGCAAGGACCAACTGGCCGCACGCCAGGACGTGGACGATGCGGTGGCCAATGGCCAGCAGGCCGCCGCCGCGGTGCAGGCGGCGCAGGCCGCCCGCGATACCGCGCGCACCCGGCTCGGCTTTGCCACGGTGACCGCGCCGATCGCCGGCCGCATCGGCCGCGCGCTGTTCACGCCGGGCGCGCTGGTCACCTCCGGCCAGGCCGAGCCGCTGGCGCGGATCCAGCAGGTGGATCCGATGAACGTGGATATCACCCAGTCCAGCAACGAGTACCTGGCGCTGCGCCGGGCGATCGCCGCGGGCGGCGTGCAGGCCAGCACCGCACCGGTGCGGCTGCAATTGTCCGACGGCACCGACTACGCGCTGCCCGGCACGCTGGAGTTCGCGGATATCGACGTGCAGCAGGACACCGGCAGCATCACCTTGCGCGCGCAGTTCCCGAACCCGGACGGGCAACTGCTGCCCGGCATGTACGTGCGCGCCCAGGTCGGGCAGGGCACCCGCCAGCAGGCACTGCTGGTGCCGCAGGCGGCGGTGGACCGCAGCCCCAAGGGCGAGGCCCAGGCCTGGGTGGTGGACAAGGACGGCAAGGCGCGGCAACGCACGTTCAGCACCGCGCGCGCGGTGGGCAACCAGTGGCTGGTGCTGGACGGCCTCAGCGCCGGCGAGCGGCTGGTGGTGGCCGGCAGGCAGGGGCTGGCCGATGGCATGCCGGTGCGGGTGAAGCCGGCGGCCGCGGCCGCGGCCGTCGCCGGCAAGGACTGAATACATGCTGCCGCGCTTTTTCATCCACCGCCCGGTGTTTGCCTGGGTCCTGGCGATCTGCATCATGGCGCTCGGCGCGATCGCGGTGACCCAGCTGCCGGTCGAGCAGTACCCGGACATCGCTCCGCCGCAGGTCAACATCACCGCCAACTACACCGGCGCGTCGGCGCAGACGGTGGAAGACAGCGTTACCCAGGTGATCGAGCAGCAGATCAAGGGCATCGACCACCTGCTGTATTTCTCCTCGACCAGTTCCTCCTCCGGCCAGTCGCGCATTACCGTCACCTTCGACCAGCGCGCCAACCCGGACATCGCCCAGGTGCAGGTGCAGAACAGCGTGAACCAGGCGATCAACCGCCTGCCGCAGGAAGTGCAGCAGCAGGGCGTCACCGTGGCCAAGTCGCAGGGCGACGCGCTGATGGTGGTGTCGCTGTATGACACCAGCCGGCGCATGGAACGGGTGGACGTGTCCGATTTCCTGGTCAGCAACGTGCAGGACCCGATCAGCCGCATTCCCGGCGTGGGCGAGATCAACGTGTTCGGCGCGCAATATGCGATGCGTATCTGGCTGGACCCGCACAAGCTGCGCGCCTTCGACCTGATGCCCTCGGATGTGCGCAGCGCCATCGAAGCGCAGAACACCCAGGTCACCGCCGGGGAGTTGGGAGCGCTGCCGGCCGCGCCCACCCAGAGCCTCAATGCCACGGTGACCGCGCAATCGCGGTTGCAGACCCCCGAACAGTTCCGCGCGATCATCCTGCGCACGCTGCCCAATGGCGCGGCGGTACACCTGTCCGACGTGGCGAGGGTGGAGATCGGTGCGGAGAACTACCAGACCAGCAGCTATCTCAACGGCTACCCGGCGGCGGGCTTCTCGGTGACCCTGGCCTCCGGCGCCAACGCGCTGGACACCGCCGATGCGGTGCGCGCGGCGATCGAGACGCTGCGTCCTGGTTTCCCGCCCGGCGTGCAGGTGGCCTATCCGCGCGACAGCACGCCGTTCGTGCGGGTCTCCATCGAGGGCGTGATCCACACGCTCATCGAGGCGATCGTGCTGGTGGTGATCGTGATGTTCCTGTTCCTGCAGAACGTGCGCGCCACGCTGATCCCGGCCATCACCGTGCCGGTGGTGCTGCTGGGCACGTTCGGCGTGCTGGCGGTGGCCGGCTTCACCATCAACACGCTCACCCTGTTTGCGATGGTGCTGGCGATCGGCCTGCTGGTGGACGATGCGATCGTGGTGGTGGAGAACGTGGAGCGCATCATCCACGAAGAACACCTGCCGCCGCGCGAGGCCACCGAAAAATCGATGGGTGAGATCACCGGCGCGCTGGTCGGCATCACCGTGGTGCTGGGCGCGGTGTTCCTGCCGATGGCCTTGTTCGGTGGCTCCACCGGCATCATCTACCGCCAGTTCTCGATCACCATCGCCTCGGCCATGGCACTGTCGGCGCTGGTCGCGCTGACCCTGACCCCGGCGCTGTGTGCCACGCTGCTCAAGCCGTCCTCGGCGCAGAAACCGCCGGGGCGTTTCTTCGCCGGGTTCAACCGCGGCGTGGAACGCAGCCAGGAAGGCTACCAGCGGCGGCTCGGCGGCGTAGTGGCCGCACCGAAACGCTGGATGGCGTTCTACCTGCTGGTGATCGTGGGCATGGTGGCGCTGTATGCGCGCATGCCCACCGGCTTCCTGCCGGTGGAGGACCAGGGCCAGGTGATGTTCCAGTTTTCCACCCCGGAAGGCACGCCGATGGCGCGCACCGAAGCGCTGGGCGCGGCGATCAGCCAGTACTTCATGGACAACGAAAAACAGAACCTGGACGTGGTGTTCGTGGTGGTGGGCCGCAACAACGCCGGCACCGGCCAGAACGCCGGCCAGGGCTTCCTCGCACTCAAGCCATGGGGCGAACGCGACGGCGACAACACCGCCGCGGCGATCATCGCGCGCGCCAACGCGCACTTCCGTGGCCTGGCCGATGCCAAGGTCAACGTGCTGGCACCGCCGGCGGTGCGTGGGCTGGGCCAGTCCAGCGGCTTCGAGCTGTGGCTGCAGGATGCCAGCGCCGCCGGGCGCGGCGCGCTGCAGGCCGCCCAGCAACGGGTGGTGCAGGCGGCCAACCAGGACGACGGGCTGAGTTCGGTGCGCTTGAACGGACTCGGCGACAAGGCCGAACTGCACCTGGACATCGACCACGCCCAGGCCAGTGCGCTGGGGCTGGCGCAGGGCGACATCAACGCCACGCTGGCCGCGGCCTGGGGCGGCACCTACGTCAACGACTTCCTTGACCGCGGCCGGGTCAAGCGTGTGTACCTGCAGGGTGACCAGCCCTACCGCAGCGTGCCCGATGACATCGGCCAGTGGTACGTGCGTGGCAGCAATGGACAGATGGCGTCCTTCGCCAGTTTCGCCAGCAGCCACTGGGCACGTGGGCCGCAGTTGCAGCAGCGCTTCAACGGGCTGCCGGCGATGGAGATCCAGGGCAGCGCCGCCGAAGGGCGCAGTTCCGGCGAGGCGATGCAGCGCATGCAGGCGCTGATCGCCGACCAGCCCGGGTTCGAGCTGCAGTGGAGCGGGCTGTCCTACCAGGAACAGCTATCCAGCAACCAGACGCTCTGGCTGTACGCGGCGTCCATCGCCTTCATCTTCCTGTGCCTGGCCGCGCTCTACGAGAGCTGGACGGTGCCGGTGGCGGTACTGCTGGTGATTCCACTGGGCGTGATTGGCACCGTGCTGGCGACCACCGCGGCCGGTTTCGTCAACGACATCTATTTCCAGGTGGGCCTGTTGACCACGATCGGGCTGTCGGCGAAGAACGCGATCCTGATCGTGGAGTTCGCCGAGGCCCGCTACCGTGCCGGCAGCAGCGCGGTGGAGGCGGCACTGCAGGGCGCGCGGCTGCGCCTGCGTCCGATCGTGATGACCTCGTTGGCGTTCATCGCCGGCGTGATTCCGCTGGCGCTGGCCACCGGCGCCGGCGCGGTCAGCCGGCGCGAGATCGGCATGAGCGTCATCGGCGGCATGCTCTCGGGCACCGTGCTGGCGGTGGTGCTGGTGCCGCTGTTCTTCGTGCTGGTGCGGCGCATGGGCAAGGCGCGACCGGTTGCGTAGCGGCCCCGGGCGATCGTCACATGGTTGTCGTGCCGGCCTCACCTGGCCTATGCCGGGGCGTCGGTAGCGTAAGGGTCCCGTCCCCCACGGAGACCTGCCATGTGGTTGCTCGACCGACTCTGGCCCACGCGTACCGCTGCCGCCGTCCCGCCTGCGCCGCCGGCGGAGGCCTCGCCACGGCGCGCGTTGTTCAAGCGCCCGTTACGCGCCGGACGCACCCGTATGGCGCCGTGGCAGAAGGTGGCACCGCCGCCGCGGCGGCGTGGTCACTGAGGGGGCGTGCGGTCGGCGGGGTGGTTGACCCCGTCGTTGACCGGCACCTCGCCCAGCGCATAGGGATTGATCCCATCCAGGCAGCCCAGGTTGTAGCCGTACTCGTCCGGTGAGGAGCGCCGTTGGTGGTGGGTGTAGATCCCACAGGTGCCGCAGAACCAGTGCTTGGCCACATGGGTGTTGAACTGGTACAGGCGCAGCACGTCCTGGCCCTGGATGACCTCCAGGTCGGCCAGCTTGGCCGAGCCGACGATGGCGCCCCTGCGCCGGCACAGCGAGCAGTCGCAGCGCCGGGGCGAGAGCACCCCGTCCGGCAGATGCAGGCGCAGCACCACCGCGCCGCAGTGGCAGCGCGCCAGGTGTTCCCGCTGGATCGGCACGCCGCCGATCGAATGCAGACCCTGCATCACACCCTCCTACCTTCGTCGCCATGGGCCCCGGAGTATGCCGTGTGCCCAAACTGAACGCGCGGACATGTTCCCGATGCGCCGGTTATGGCTAACTAGCGCCCCGACCAACGATGGAACGACGCGTGAAGAAGGCAGGACGATGGGGGCTGGCGCTGCTGATGCTGCTTGCGGCGCTGTGGGTCACCGGCATGCTGGCCTACCAGTTGCCGGGTCCAGGCTGGCTGCGCGGGGTGGCGATCGTGGCGTGGGGCGGCGTCGCGCTGACCGCGCTGGTGGCGGTGGCGCGCGCACGTGGCGGACGTTGGCCGGGCGCGGTGTACGTGGCCGCGCTGGTGGCGTGCGGGGTGTGGTGGCTGCTGCTGACGCCGCGCCAGGACCGGGTCTGGGCCGACGACGTGGCGCAGCGGTTGAAGGTGGTGAGCTTCGACGGCCGCCACGTGGTGCTGGACAACGTGCGCGACTTCACCTGGCGCAGCGAGGACGACCACGACGTGCGCTGGGTGCAGCGCAGCTACGACCTGGACCAGCTGCGTTCGGCCGACCTGGTGATGTCGTACTGGATGGGCCCGATGATCGCGCACACGCTGGTGTCCTTCGGCTTCGCCGACGGCCGCCAACTGGTGTTCTCGCTGGAGATCCGCAAGGAACGCGGTGAATCGTTCTCCGCGCTGGGCGGCTTCTTCCGCAAGTTCGAGATGACCCTGGTGGCGGCCGAGGAAACCGACATCATCCGCGTGCGCAGCAACGTGCGCGGCGAGGATGTGTACCTGTACCGCCTGCAGGGCATGACCCGGGAACAGCTGAAGGGCCTGTTCGTGTCCTACCTCGGCGAGGCGCGCAAGCTGGACGCCGCTCCGGCGTTCTACAACACGCTCAGCAGCAACTGCACCACCATCGTCTACGCGCTGGCCAAGCAGATCGCGCCGGGCCTGCCGCTGGACTACCGGCTGCTGGTCTCCGGCTATTTCGCCGAGTACGCGCGCGACCTTGGCGTACTGGTGCCGGGCGTGGATTTCGCCACGCTCAAGGCGCGGGGCCGCATCACCGACCGCGCACGCGCCGCCGGCGATGATCCCGCTTTCTCCCGACTGATCCGCCAGGGCATGCCCGGCGTCGAGCAAGGACGCGTTCCATGATGGCTGTAACCGACGGCGTTCGGCGCCGGATGCTGCCGCTGCTGGCAGTGGCCTTGTCGCTGCTGCTGTCCAGCGGCTGCGCGATGGTGACCATGAAGCAGGTGGCACCCACCGACTACCTGGCCAACAAGCGCGGCGACGTGCTCACCTCCGGCAAGTTGAGTGCGGCCTCGCAGGAAACCCTGAGCGTGATCGGGCTGGACGAGGACCTGTGCGCCAAGGACGTGGAGAGCTGCCAGAAGACCCTGGAAGACACCGCGGTGTTGCCCGAGGAACAACGCCTGTCGGCACTGTCCGAACTGTGGGTCAAGACCGCCCTGGGGCTGAGCCCCAAGCCCAAGGACCGCGACAAGCATCCGATGAGCGATGCCGCGCTGGACGCCTGGCTGGAGGCCGCGCGCTATGCCTACGCCTACCTGTTCTTCAGTGGCCGCACCGCGTCCGATCGTGCGTTCGAAGACCGCCAGACCCAGGTCCGCGACTACTACAACTACGCTGCCGAGCAGACCGCGGCGGTGGTGTTCAAGCGTGCGCGCGAGAGTGCGCTGGAAGGCGAGGACTACAACGCGCCGGTGGAAGGCGAGCGCTGGACGCTGACCTCGGACTTCGGCGAACTGCGCATGTCCAGCATCCCCACGCGGATGGTCCCGGCGTCGTCGCTGAGCTTTGCCGGTCTGCGCAGCACCTACCGCCGCGACGGCTTCGGCGCCGAGCTGGTGGTGGTGATGGACCCGCCCAAGCTGGTGGCGGCCGCCGACGGCAGCAAGGCCGAGATCCCGCAGTACAGCGAGATGTCGGCGATCAACGCGACCGCGCTGCTGCGCTTCAAGGGCGACAGCCTGCAGCAGGTCCTCGACACCACCCAGGTGCTGTTCGACGTGTACTCCCCGGAGTCCACCGAGAGCGTGGACCTGCACGGCGAGAAGGTGCCGCTGGCCGGCAATTTCACCGCCGCCTATGGCATGTGGCTGGCCCAGTCCGGCTTTGCCACGCAGTCGCTGCGCACGCTGTTCGGGCTCAGCGAGGGCATCGGCGAGCCGCACATGTACCTGATGCAGCCGTGGGACCCGAACCGCCGCATCATCTTCATGCTGCACGGCCTGGGCAGCAGCCCGGAGGCCTGGGTCAACGTGGCCAACGAGATCATGGGCGATCCGGAACTGCGCCGGCACTTCCAGGTCTGGCAGGTCTATTACCCGACCAACGCGCCGATCGCGCTGAACCGCTTCGAGATCAACGAAGCCTTCACCAACACCCTCAAGCACTTCGACCCCAGCGGCACCTCGCCGGCATCCAGGGACAGGGTATTCATCGGCCACAGCATGGGCGGCGTGCTGGCCCGCCTGCTGGTCACCTCCTCCGGCGACGTGCTCTGGAACGACCTGCTGGCCAACTACGACCTCAAGGGCGAACGCTTGAAGCGGGTGCAGGCCAAGCTGGGCCCGTTGCTGCATTTCAACGCGGACGCCAACGTCGAGCGCGCCATCTTCATTGCCGCCCCGCACAAGGGCACCGACATCGCCGGCAACCGGGTAGGGCGGCTGATCGGGCGCCTGGTGCGCCTGCCGATCACCCTGCTGGGCAAGTTCGAGGACGTGTTCCAGACCTTGCAGCAGGCCGAGGCGCAGTCCGCGCAGCCGACCAAGCTGCAGATCCCCAACAGCATCGACAACCTCAAGGCCAGCGATCCGTTCGTCAAGGCCGCGGGCGCGCTGCCGATCATGCCGGGCCTGAAGTACCACTCGATCATCGCCCAGCGCAAACCCGACGTGCCGCTGCAGCAGTCCGACGATGGCCTGGTGCCGTACTGGAGCGCGCACCTGGACGGGGCCGTGTCGGAGAAGGTGATCATCTCCGGGCACAGCGTGCAGGAAACGCCGCAGGCGGTGCTGGAGATCCGCCGCATCCTGCGCGAGGACCTGAAAGAGGTCGGCGATTCGCGGCGCTGACCTGCCGTGCCGCGGGGCCGGGCTCAGATGCGCCGCGCCACCACCACGCCCGCCACCGCCAGCACTAGCATGATCGCGTAGGTGAGCAGGTAGCCCAGCGCCACGTTGCCCTGCAGGAACAACGCGAACAGCGACCCGGAAACGGCCAGCGTGGTGGCCACGGCCAGCGCTTCGCTCAACTGCAGCGCGGAGGTGTTCGCGCCCTGCTGCGCCGGTGGTGACAGCGACAGTGTCAGCACCGACAGGCCGGGGTAGATCAGGCCCATGCCGAACCCGGTCACGCTCCAGCCGGCCAGCGCCAGCCACAGCGGTGTGCCGGGCTGGATCGCCGATGAGGTGGCGAAGATGCCCACGCACATCAGCAGCGCACCGCCCTGCAACAGCTGCCGGCGCGACCAGCCGCGCTGCTGGTGGCCCTGCAGCCACGAGCCGCTGAACCAGCCCAACGCGCCCAGGCTCAACGCCACCCCGGCCAGCAAGGGGCTCAGGCCACGCTCGCGTTGCAGCAGCAGGGGCAGGAAGGCTTCGCAGCCGAAGAACGCGGAGGCGGCGATCCCGCGCATCGCGATCACGCTGGGCAGGCCCCGGCGCAGGCGCAACGTACCGGCGGGCAGCAGCTTCAAGCTGCACACGGCCAGCAGCCCCAGTGCCGGCAGCAGCAATGCCAGGGCCAGCGCGCCACGTTGCTGGCCGCCCACGTACAGCAGCAGGGCACCGGACGACGCGCCGACCGCCCAGCCGATCACGCTGGCCTTGCCTGCCGGCGGTGCCAGCGCCGGCTGCACATCGCGCAGTGCAGGCCGCAGCAGCAGCCCGGCCGGGATCGCCAGCAGCGGCACGATCAGGAACACCCAGCGCCAGCCCAGGTGCTGCACGATCCAGCCGCTGATGCTGGGCCCGATCAACGACGGCACCACCCAGCCGGCGGAAAACGCGGCGAACACGCGCGGCCGCATCGCTTCGGGAAAGGTGCGGCCCACCATCACGTACAGCGCCACGGACATGCCGCCCGCGCCCAGTCCCTGCAGCAGCCGGCCGAGCAGCAGCACCGGCATGTGCCGGGCGAAACCGGCCACCAGCAGCCCGCCGATGAAGCAGCCCAGCCCCAGCCACAGTGGCCGCGCCGGCCCGCGCTGGTCGCTCCAGTAACCGGCCAGGGTCATCCCGATCACGCTGGTGGCCAGCGTGCCGCCAAAGGCCAGGGCATACAGGCGCAGTCCGTCCAGCTCCTGCGCCACGGTCGGCATGGCCGCGGCCACCGCCAGCGCCTCGAAGCCATACAGCGCCACCAGCGCGACCATGCCGATCGTGGTGGCGCGGTAGGCCGGCGACAGGATCGAGGGCACCGGCACGGCAGCGGACGCCGGCGGGGTGGGGGCTGCAACATCGGAGGACATGCGGGGATTCCAGGAAGGGCAAGGGCAGGGGAGCGCTTGCAGTGCACCCCGGCGTCGCGCAGGATGCCACCTTAACCATGGTTGAGGTCAAGGCTGGTGATCGCGCAGGAACTGAGTGTGGGTGAGGTGGCCAGGCGCAGTGGCGTGGCGGTATCGGCGCTGCATTTCTATGAGCGCAAAGGGCTGATCCGCAGCCTGCGCACGGCCGGCAACCAGCGCCGCTTCGCCCGCGACGTGTTGCGCCGGCTGGCGGTGATCCGCGTGGCGCAGCGGGTGGGGTTGCCACTGGAGGCGGTGGCCACCGCGTTCGCGGCGCTGCCGGAAAACAAGACGCCGACCAAGGCCGAGTGGGCGAAGATGTCCGCGCTGTGGCGCAGCGAGCTGGACCAGCGCATCGCCCAACTGCTGCTGTTGCGCGATCAGCTCACCGACTGCATTGGCTGCGGCTGCCTGTCGCTCAAGCGCTGCCGCCTGACCAACCCGGACGACGCGTTGGGCGACCAGGGCGATGGGGCGCAGCGGTGGGGGTAGGCTGGCCCGGTACTGCCGACCAACGGGCCGGCACTACCGGGGGACCTCACCACACGTTGAATACCTGCCCACTCTGCACGCCTTCCACGCTGCGCTGGTAAGCCAGCGACGCGCATTGCGCGGTGACTGCCTCGAAGCCCGGGAAATACGCGCCGTAGTCGTCCAGCGATTCGACCAGCACGTTCGGGCTGACCACGTTGATGCGCAGTCCGCGCGGCAGCAGTTCGCAGGCCGCCCCGCGCACGAACCCCTCCAGTGCCGCGTTCACGGCGGTGGCATTGGCGCCATCGCGGATCGGCTGCGCGCCGACGATGCCGCTGGTCAGCGTGATCGACCCGCCGTTGTTGAGATGGTGCTGGGCGACCAGGGCAAGCCGCACCTGGCCCAGCAGTTTGTCCTGCAGGCCGAGGTTGAACTGCGTCGGGCTCATGTCGGCCAGCGGGCCGAAATGCAGGCGGCCGGTGGTGGCGATCACCGCATCCACCGGCCCGATCCGGGCGAACAGGCCCTGCACGCTGGCGTCGTCGGTGAGATCGACCTGCGCATCACCGCCATGGCGGCCGGCACGGATCAACTGATGGTGGGTGCCCAGCGTGGCGGCGACGGCTTGGCCGAGGGTGCCGCTGGCGCCGACGAGAAGGATCTTCATGCGGGGTGCTCCAGGGAAGGACGTGTGGGCAGTCTGCGCGCACCACGCCGGTTAGGTAACCGGCGTATGCTTTGCAGATTGCAAACCCGTGGTTATCAATGGACACCTTGCGCTGCATGCAGGCCTTCATGGCCGTGGTCGACCAGGGCAGTTTCGCCGCCGCCGCCGAGCGGCTGGCGGTGTCCTCGGTGATGGTCGGCAAGTACATCCAGCAGCTGGAGGCGCACCTGGGCGTGCGCCTGCTGCAGCGGAACACCCGCCGCCAAAGCCTCACCGACGCCGGCCGTCACTACCTGGCCGGATGCCGCGCGGTGCTCGACCAGGTGCAGCAGACCGAGGCCAGCGTGGCCGGCCTGCAGGCCCAGCCGCAGGGCGTGCTGCGGATCAGCGCGCCGGTCACCTGGGGCAGCTGCGTGCTGGCGCCGTTGGTGGCGCAGTACCTGGCCGCGTACCCGCAGGTGACCGTGGAACTGGACCTGAGCAATCGCCGCGTGGACCTGATCGAGGAGCAGTTCGACGCCGTGGTGCGGATGGGCGCGCTCGGTTCGGCCGAGTGGGTGGCGCGGCCGTTGCCGGCCTATGCCATGCAGATCTGCGCGGCCCCGGCCTACCTGCGGCGCAACGGGGTGCCGCGGCACCCGGCCGAGCTGCGCGACCACGACTGCCTCACCCACCTTGCCTGGCGCGGCGGCCATGGCTGGCGCCTGCGTGGCCATCCCGAACAGGACTGGTCCGAGCATTCGCGGTTGCTGTGCAATGACGGGGATGGCCTGCGCCGCGCCGCGCTGGCCGGGGCCGGGTTGATCCTGCAGCCGGCGGTGCTGCTGGCCGAGGACATCGCCGCCGGGCGCCTGCAGCCGGTATTGGCCGACTACCTGCCCGAGCCGCGCCCCCTGCACCTGGTGTACCTGCCGGACCACCGGCCGCGGCCGAAGCTGTCCAGCTTCGTGGAATTCCTGCTGGCCCGGCTGGCCCCGTAGCGCCACGCCATGCGTGGCTGTATGTCGATCCGGCGCCGCGTGCAGCCACCCATGGGGTGGCTCTACGGGATGCGCGCCGTGGCGCCATGCCATGCGTGGCTGCTCTTCGATCCGGCCTCGCGTGCAGCCACCCATGGGGTGGCTCTACGGGATGCACGGCGTGGCGCCATGCCATGCGTGGCTGCATGTCGATCCGGCGCCGCGTGCAGCCACCCATGGGGTGGCTCTACAAGACGCACATCGTAGAGCCACGCCATGCGTGGCTGCTCTTCGATCCGGCCCCGCGTGCAGCCACCCATGGGGTGGCTCTACGGGATGCACGACGTGGCGCTATGTCATGCGTGGCTGCTCTTCGATCCGGCCCCGCGTGCAGCCACCCATGGGGTGGCTCTACGGGATACACGGCGTGGCGCCACGCCATGCGTGGCTGTATGTCGATCCGGCCTCGCGTGCAGCCACCCATGGGGTGGCTCTACGGGATGCACATCGTAGAGCCACGCCATGCGTGGCTGCTCTTGGATCCGGCGCCGCGCACCAGCCACCCATGGGGTGGCTCTACAAGACGCACATCGTAGAGCCACGCCATGCGTGGCTGCTCTTGGATCCGGCGCCGCGTACAGCCACCCATGGGGTGGCTCTACGGGATGCACATCGTAGAGCCACGCCATGCGTGGCTGCTCTTCGATCCGGCGCCGCGCACAGCCATCCATGGGGTGGCTCTACGGGATACACGGCGTGGTGCCATGCCATGCGTGGCTGCTCTTGGATCCGGCGCCGCGCACCAGCCACCCATGGGGTGGCTCTACAAGACGCACATCGTAGAGCCACGCCATGCGTGGCTGCTCTTGGATCCGGCCTCGCGCGCAGCCACCCATGGGGTGGCTCTACAAGACGCACATCGTAGAGCCACGCCACGCGTGGCTGCTCTTCGATCCGGCGCCGCGCGCAGCCACCCATGGGGTGGCTCTACGGGAATCCGGGGGCGTCCCTGCGTCAGTCGTTCGCCGCCGACAGCGCGTGGCCGCGCCGGGTTGCCGCGTCGATCGCGCGCGCCACGATGGCCTCGAAGCCGTCGGCCTGGAATGATTCGATCGCGGCCTGCGTGGTGCCGTTCGGCGAGGTCACCCGGCGGCGCAGTTCGACCGGGGCTTCGCCGGATTCGTCCAGCATGCGGCTGGCACCGAGCAGGGTCTGCACCACCAGCGTGCGCGCCGCGTCGGCCGGCAGGCCCTGTGCGATCGCCGCCGCTTCCATCGCCTCGGCCAGCAGGAACACATACGCCGGCCCGCTGCCCGATACCGCGGTCACCGCATCCATGCGGGCCTCGTCGTCGATCCATACCGTGCGCCCGGCACTGGCCAGCACCGCGTCGGCCTGGCGGCGCTGGGCCTCACTGACGCCTGCGGTGGCGAACAGCCCGGTCACGCCAGCGCCCAGCAACGCCGGCGTGTTGGGCATCGCCCGCACCACCGCCGGGTTGCCGCCCAGCCAGCGCTCGAGTTGGGTGCTGGTGATGCCGGCGGCGATCGACAGCACCAGCGGCTGCTGGCTGCGGGCCAATGCCGTGAGCGAGGCGCATACATCGCGCAGCACCTGAGGCTTCACCGCCAGCACCCAGACCGCGCCCTGCGCGGCAGCTTCGGTGGCACTGGCATAGGTCTTCACGCCGAAGTCGGCGGTCAGCTGTTCGCGCAGTGCAGTGACCGGTTCGGCCACGTGGATGTGCGCCGGCGCGGTGCCCTGGCGGATCAGCCCGGCGATCAGGCTGCGGGCCATGTTGCCGCCGCCGATGAAGGTAAGCGTGGATGCGCTCATGCGATCTCCTTGGAACGGGGGAAAAGAAAATCAGGCCGGGCGCGGGCGCGCGCCGAACAGGGCCGTGCCGATCCGCACCATCGTCGCGCCGTGGGCGATCGCTTCCGGGTAGTCGCCGCTCATGCCCATCGACAGCGTATCCACCTGCGGGTACTGCGCCGCCAGCGCCTGGAACAGGGTACGCATGGCCTCGAAGGCCCGCGCGCGCCGCTCGGCATCCGGCCACGGCGCCGGGATCGCCATCAGGCCGCGCAGCCGCAGCCGCGGTTCGGCGGCGATGGCCGCAGCCAACGCCGGCACCGCATCCGGGCGGCAGCCATGCTTGCTGCCTTCATCATCGATATTGACCTGCACCAGCACCTCCAGCGGGGGCAGCCCGGCCGGCCGGTGGGCCGCCAGCGCCGCCACCAGCCTGGGCCGGTCCACGCTCTGCACCCAGTGGAAGTGGCGCGCGGCCAGCTCGGCCTTGTTCGACTGCAGGTGGCCGATCAGGTGCCACTCCAGGCCCAGCGCGGCCAGTGCGTCGATCTTGGCCACCGCTTCCTGCACGTAGTTCTCGCCGAACGCGTGCTGGCCCTGGGCGGCCAATGCCGCCACCGCGTCGGCCGGCTGGGTCTTGGACACCGCCAGCAGGCGGGGGGCTGGCCGGCCAGCGGCGGCGGCCGCGTTGTGCAGGTTCAGCAATATCGTCGGCAGGGGCAGCGCGGACACGGGCGTTTTCCGGTAGATCAGGAACGCTATACTGCCGCCCGGGGAAAGAACCTTCCAGTCGCAGCAGTCATGGGGAGTAGCAGCGCATGGATATCGCCGAACTGTTGGCGTTTTCCGTAAAGAACAAAGCGTCGGATCTTCATCTGTCGGCAGGCCTGCCGCCGATGATCCGCGTCGACGGCGATGTCCGTCGCATCAATATTCCGGCCCTGGACCACAAGCAGGTCCATGCGCTGGTCTACGACATCATGTCGGACAAGCAGCGCCGCGATTACGAGGAATTCCTCGAAGTCGACTTCTCGTTCGAGATTCCGTCGCTGGCGCGCTTCCGCGTCAACGCGTTCAACCAGAACCGTGGCGCGGGTGCGGTGTTCCGTACCATTCCCTCGGAAGTGTTGACGCTCGAAGACCTGAACACGCCGCCGATCTTCCGCGAACTGATCGACCAGCCGCAGGGCCTGATCCTGGTCACCGGCCCGACCGGTTCGGGCAAGTCGACCACGCTGGCGGCGATGATCGACTACATCAACAAGAACGAATACGGCCACATCCTCACCGTCGAGGATCCGATCGAATTCGTGCACACCTCGCAGAAGTGCCTGATCAACCAGCGCGAAGTGCACCGTGACACGCATGGCTTCAACGAAGCGCTGCGCTCGGCCCTGCGTGAAGACCCGGACATCATCCTGGTCGGCGAATTGCGCGACCTGGAAACCATCCGCCTAGCGCTGACCGCCGCGGAAACCGGCCACCTGGTGTTCGGCACGCTGCACACCAGTTCGGCGGCCAAGACCATCGACCGCATCATCGACGTGTTCCCCGCCGGCGAAAAACCGATGGTGCGCTCGATGTTGTCCGAGTCGCTGCGTGCGGTGATCTCCCAGGCCCTGTTGAAGAAGGTCGGTGGCGGGCGTACCGCCGCGTGGGAAATCATGGTCGGCACCCCGGCCATCCGCAACCTGATCCGCGAGGACAAGGTGGCGCAGATGTATTCGGCCATCCAGACCGGCCAGCAGATGGGCATGATGACCCTTGACCAGCACCTGCAGGACCTGGTCAAGCGCAGCCTGATCACCCGCAACCAGGCGCGCGAGTACGCCAAGGACAAGCGGATTTTCGAATAAGCAACGAGGCAGGGCAGGGCGCCCGGCATGGCCACCGTGGCCGCCGGGCGCCGGTTTTCTCCACCTACCGCTACGTTTCCGGAGTACACCGCGATGAGTACCACCACCATCGACTTCACCTCGTTCCTCAAGCTGATGGCGCACCAGAAGGCGTCGGACCTGTTCATCACCGCCGGCATGCCGCCGGCGATCAAGGTCAACGGCAAGATCTCGCCGATCACCCAGACCCCGCTGACGCCGCAGCAGAGCCGCGACATGGTGCTCAACGTGATGACGCCGGCGCAGCGCGAAGAGTTCGAAAAGACCCACGAGTGCAACTTCGCGATCGGTCTGTCCGGCGTTGGCCGTTTCCGCGTGAGCTGCTTCTACCAGCGCAACCAGGTCGGCATGGTGCTGCGCCGGATCGAGACGCGCATCCCCACCGTGGAAGAGCTGAACCTGCCGCCGATCATCAAGACGCTGGCGATGACCAAGCGCGGCATCATCCTGTTCGTGGGTGCCACCGGCACCGGTAAATCCACCTCGCTGGCGGCGATGATCGGCTACCGCAACCACAACTCGACCGGGCACATCATCACCATCGAAGACCCGATCGAATTCGTGCACAAGCACGAGGGCTGCATCATCACCCAGCGTGAAGTGGGCATCGACACCGACAGCTGGGAGGCGGCGCTGAAGAACACCCTGCGCCAGGCGCCGGACGTGATCATGATCGGCGAAGTGCGCACCCGCGAAGGCATGGACCACGCCATCGCATTTGCCGAAACCGGCCACCTGGTGCTGTGCACGCTGCACGCCAACAACGCCAACCAGGCGATGGACCGCATCATCAACTTCTTCCCGGAAGACCGTCGCAACCAGTTGTTGATGGATCTGTCGCTCAACCTCAAGGGCGTGGTCGCCCAGCAGCTGGTGCCCTCGCCGGACGGCAAGTCGCGCAAGGTCGCCATGGAGATCATGCTCGGCACGCCGCTGGTGCAGGATTACATCCGCGACGGCGAAATCCACAAGCTCAAGGAAGTGATGAAGGAGTCGGTGCAGCTGGGCATGCGCACCTTCGACCAGAGCCTGTTCGAGCTGTACCAGGCCGGTGAGATCAGCTACGAAGACGCGCTGCGCTACGCCGACTCGCAGAACGAAGTGCGCCTGCGCATCAAGCTGTCCCAAGGCGGCGATGCACGCACCCTGTCGCAGGGCCTGGACGGGGTGGAAATCTCCGAGATCCGCTGAGGCCTCCACCGCGGCACGCGGCCACCGGCAGGCCCACGAACCTGCCCGTGGCCTGCGCATGCCACCCGCTGGCGCACCGGATTCTTCTTTGGCATAGTCGCGCCGCGCCCCGATCGCGGGCGCGGTACCGGCCGCCGCCGGGCCACACCCTTCCAGGCAAGACCGCATATGGACATGCACAACCCCTACAAGCCGCCGGGCCAGGCGCTGCCCTCGTCGGGCCAGCCGATGTCCGCGCCCCTGCCGCCCGACCAGCGTGCCGCGCTGCTGCAGGCGAGCGACAAGCCGATGTACTTCGCGCCCTCCACGTTCAAGCTTGCCGCGATGTCGCTGGTGACGTTCGGCCTTTACACGATGTACTGGTTCTGGCGGAACTGGCAGGCCATCCAGCGCGAAACGGGCGAATCCCTGTGGCCGTGGGCACGTGCACTGTTCTGCCCGCTATGGTCCTTTTCCTGCTTTGCCCAGCTTGCCGACCTGGTACGCGGCCGCCGTCGTGAACTGGCCTTTCCAGTGGCGCTGCTGGGCATCGTGTTCCTCGTCCTCACCCTGGCCGGCCGGCTCGACAACGCCGCCTCCCTGCTTGCCTTCCTGAGCTTCGTTCCCTTGTTGCCGGTCAACGCGCTGCTGCGCCAGTACCATCGCGACGAACGCATCGACAGCACGCGACTGGACCGCCTGACGATCTGGCACGTCCTGATCCTCCTGGCAGGGGGCGGCTTGTTGCTGATGCTCCTGCTGGTGATCATCCTGGGCGAGGTGACGATCAACCTGCCTGAGGGCACGCTGAGCTGAATTGATGATCAGGGTTCATGACCGAGTGCGCCTGGACGCCTCCAATCCCGGTCAGGGCGGTCTGTATGGTGGCAGTCCATCCACCGCGCGCCTGCTGGGCGCAGGAGAGCTCCCATGCAATCACGAGAACTTGGCAACAGCGGCCTGCGCGTTTCCGCGCTCGGCCTGGGGTGCATGGGCCTGAGCTTCGGCTATGGCCCAGCCACCGAGACCCGCGCGGCCACCGCGCTGCTGCACGCGGCAGTGGAGCAGGGCGTCACCTTCTTCGACACCGCCGAGGCCTATGGCCCGTTCCGCAACGAGGAACTGCTTGGCCAGGCGCTGGCGCCGTACCGCGACCAGCTGGTGATCGCCACCAAGTTCGGGTTCAAGGACGGGCATTCGGATGCCGGCCTGGACAGCCGTCCCGAGCGCATCCGCGCGGTGGCCGAGGCCAGCCTGCAGCGGCTGAAGACCGACCGCATCGATCTGTTCTACCAGCACCGGGTGGACCCGAACGTGCCGATGGAAGACGTCGCCGGCACCGTCCGGGACCTGATTGCCGAGGGCAAGGTGAAGCACTTCGGTTTGTCCGAAGCCGGCGTGGACAATATCCGTCGCGCACATGCGGTGCAGCCGGTGGCGGCGCTGCAGAGCGAATATTCGCTGTGGTGGCGCGAGCCGGAGCAGGACGTGCTGCCGGTGCTGGAGGAGCTGGGCATCGGCTTTGTGCCGTTCAGTCCGCTCGGCAAAGGCTTCCTGACCGGCGCGATCAACGTCGATACGCAGTTCGCCGCCGACGACTTCCGCAACAGCGTGCCACGCTTTGCCGCCGAGGCGCGCCAGGCCAACCAGGCCCTGGTCGAGCGCATCAGCGCGATCGCCACCGCCAAGGGCGCCACGCCGGCACAGGTTGCCCTGGCCTGGCTGCTGTCGCGCAAGCCATGGATCGTGCCGATTCCCGGCACCACCAAGCTGCATCGACTGCAGGAGAACCTGGGCGCGGTGTCGCTGCAGCTCGATGCAGACGACCTGCAGCAGATCGGCGATGCGCTGGACAGCATCGCCATCGTCGGCGACCGCTACAACGCCGCGCGACAGAAGCTGGTGGCGCGCTGAGGCACGGCGCGCCCGCACCAACGTATCGACTTCCAGCGGACCGCCGGAAAGTTCAATCGACCCGCATTCAACAATGAGTTCGGCGGCGGAGTTCTCGGCGCTGTGTGAACGTCGTCTTCGGGCAGGATTCGAAGCGCTGCGCGAGCACTGAGCGATCACGGCAGCGGCGCGTCCGCGCCGCTGCCGCGGGGCCGGTCAGCCCCGGATGAAGGCCAGCAAGTCGGCATTGATCACCTCGGCATGCGTGGTGCACATGCCATGCGGGTAGCCCTTGTAGACCTTCAATGTGCCGTGTTTCAGCAGTTTGATCGACAGTTCAGCGGAGTCGGCGATCGGCACGATCTGGTCGTCGTCGCCGTGCAGCACCAGCACCGGCACGTCGATTTTCTTCAGGTCCTCGGTGAAGTCGGTTTCCGAGAACGCCTTGATGCAGTCGTAGTGCGCGTTGATCGCGCCGGCCATGCCCTGCCGCCACCAGTTGTCGACCACGCCCTGCTGGACCGGCGCGCCGGCGCGGTTGAAGCCGTAGAAGGGAATCGGCACCTCGCGGTAGAAGTTGGCGCGGCCGGCCGCCAGTTGCTGGCGGAACCCATCGAAGACCTCCTTCGGCGTACCGCCCGGGTTGGCCGCGCTCTTGATCATGATCGGCGGCACCGCCCCGACCAGCACCGCCTTGGCCACGCGGCCGGGTTTGGCCTGGGCCACGTAATGGGCCACCTCGCCACCGCCGGTGGAGTGGCCGATATGGATCGCATCGCGCAGGTCCAGGTGGTCGGCCAACGCATTGACGTCGGCCACGTAGGTGTCCATGTCATGCCCCCCGCTGGTCTGCGAGGAACGGCCGTGGCCGCGGCGGTCGTGGGCGATCACGCGGTACCCCTGCAGCAGGAAGAACTGCAGCTGGGTGTCCCAGTCGTCGGCGCTGAGCGGCCAGCCATGGTGGAACACGATCGGCTGGCCTTTGCCCCAGTCCTTGTAGAAGATCTCGGTCTTGTCGGGGGTAGTGAGGTAGGGCATGTCGTGGACTCCGGGCGAGGGAAGGGAGGCGCGGGACGGGGTGCCGTTTCATGCTGCGCAGCAGCGCGTTCAGCCGGCATGAAAGGCAGATGTCGATTCCGCGCCTGTCACGGCGTCATAGGTGCAGGACCGGCCATTCCGGCGGGTCGTCCAGCGAGGCAGCCAGCATGAGCGATACCCCGACAGTGAAGGGCCCGGCGTCCTATTTCCCCTCCATCGAGAAGACCTACGGCCAGCCGGTCGGGCACTGGTTGGCGCTGCTGGTGGCGCAGGGCGGCGCCCGGCACATGGAACTGGTGGCCTTCCTCAAGACCGAGCACGGGCTGGGCCACGGCCATGCCAATGCGCTGGTGGCACATCATCTGGCCGCTGCACGCGTGGGCTGAGCCGGGAGACAGGCCGTGCCGGGCGTGAAGCCCTGCGGCAATGGCATGCTGTGCGCCCTTGCCGCCGACAGGAGTCGACCCGCGATGTCGCGCCTCAACGAACTACGGGTGGATTCCAGTCCCGCGGTCAGCCGCCACGGGCGCGAGCCGGCGGGCCTGGCGTTTCGGGCCGACGCGTACCACGTCGCCGCGCTCTTCATGGCGGCCCTGGACCGCGATTACGTCCTCGATGGGGCAAGCCTGCTCACCCTGCAGTGCGGTCCGGCCGGCGACGAGCCGCGCTATGAGCGCTTCCCCGGTGCCAGCGTGGTCCGCGTGGACCCCTTCGATGTCGCCGCGCACGCCCGCGCCGATCCCGCCCAGCGTGAGCGCACCGTGCTGGCGCTGATCGAACAGCACGGCTTGGCCTTGATCGACCGCGTGGGGGCCGATCCGCAGCCGTGGCGGGCGGCGGCGGCCCGCGTCCGCGCCCAGGGCTTTCAGCTGGAGTCCGAGATGACGGGGCTGGGCCGGGCGCTGCCGGGCCGCGCCGGCCGGATCCGCGTTTATCGCTGCCTGGGGGCGGGCTTCGGCGAGCGCTGGGAGGCGCGCGTGCTCGACCGCAGCGGGACCGTGATCGCCTGCCACCCGATGCGCGCGCCCGCCGCGCTGGACCAGCGCGACTGGTTCAAGCGCTCGGCCTGGGAAGCGGGGGCGTTCGTGGTGCGCCAGCGCCTGGGGCAGCGCGTGTTCTCGCTCGCGTTGCCCACTGAGGAGGCGCCCGCGCACTGCTGGTCGGCCCTCTGAATCGATTTCACCTGCAACTGTCACGCTGATCGTGTCTAATACCGCTCCCCACGTACAGCCCCCACCCCCATGTCCCTTGATTCCCATGGCCCCGCGCCGTGCGACGACGCTGACGGCCACCTGGTCACCGCCGGTCCGCTGACCCCGCCGCCGGACAGTGCCGGTACCGTCGCCGACGACAAGGCCCTGCGCCATTCGGTCGCCGAGAACGTGCAGGGCATGATCCTGGCCACCTTGGTGGCCTCGCTGGGGCTGGCCATCTTCGCCAAGGGCGGGCTGATGATCGGCGGCATGGCCGGGCTGGCCTTCCTGGCGCACTACGCGTTCGGCTGGAATTTCGGGCTGGTGTTCGTGCTGGTCAACCTGCCGTTCTACTGGGTGGCGGTGCGCCGGATGGGCTGGGAGTTCACCCTGAAGACCTTCGCGGCGGTCACCGCCTGCGGCGTGCTCACCGACCTGCTGCCGCGCTGGGCCGACTTTGCCCACATCGCGCCGCTGTACTCGGCGCTGGTGGGCGGCGCGCTGGCCGGGCTGGGCATCCTGTTCTACATCCGCCACCGCGCCAGCCTGGGGGGCATCGGCATCCTGGCGGTGTACCTGCAGCGCACCCGCGGCTGGAGTGCCGGCAAGGTGCAGATGTCCTTCGACACCCTGCTGATGTGCGTGGCGTTCTTCGTGTTGTCGCCATCGCAGGTGATGTACTCGGCGATCGGTGCGGTGGTGCTCAGCCTGGTGCTGATGTTCAACCACCGCCCGGGCCGCTACATGGGCGTCTGACCGGCCGGTTACCGGCCCGGGATGGCGCCCAGCGTCTGCAGGCGCGCATACACCGGGCAGTCCGGGCTGTGCGCGCCGGGCAGGTAACCCAGGCTCATCAGGAACTCGCCGGTGATCTCGCCGCCGGTGAAGCGGAACGTCTTCTTGAACAGTTTCACCCAGGCCGCCTTGTCCTGCGGGTGGTGTGCATCCAGCCACGCCGCGAAACTGCCATGGCTGGCCCGCAACTGCTGGATCACCTGCGCGTTGTGGACCGCCGCGTGCACCTTGAGCCGGTTGCGGATGATCCGCGCGTCGCCCAGCAGGCGTTCGATGTCGCGTTCGCCGTAGGCGGCGACCGCATCCACATCGAAGCCCGAGTAGGCCGCGCGGAAGCCCTCGCGCTTCTTCAGGATGGTTTCCCAGCTGAGCCCGGCCTGGTTGATCTCCAGCAGCAGGCGCTCGAACAGTACGCGCTCCTCGCGCTGCGGAAAGCCGTATTCGTGCTCGTGGTAATGGCCGTGGACCGGATGGCCGGGGGCGATGAGGCAGTAACCACTCATGGGCGGGGTTCCTTGGGGACCGATTCGTTGAGGCTCTGCTGCGGGCCACCGTCGAGCGAGAGGCGGCCCCAGCGCGGCGGGCTCACCTCCAGCACGCCGTCCCGCACGCTCTGGTTGGCGCGCGCTGAGGTGTGCTTGCCCTGGACCGGGAACTCCACCTGGCCGGCATCGCTCCACGCCGCTCCCTGGCGTGCATGCACCTTGCAGCGCGGGCCCAGGTAGCTCTGCAGCTCGCACAGCAGCATCTCGTCGACGCCATCGGCGTCGAGGTCGCGGCGCAGTGCCGCGCACGCGGTGTCCAACCGCAGGCACCTGCCCACGTCCACCTGCCGCGCCAGCAGCGCGCGCCACCAGTCCGGATCGGGCGCGGGCGTGCCCTTGGCGAGCGTGATGTGCTGCTGCAACACCACCGGGTCGGTGATGGTGAGCCGCTGTTTGTAATCCTGGTCCCAGAAATGGCGCGACTGCTTTGCCAACGCGGCCGCGATGATGCTGCGGGCACGGGCGTCCTGGCTGAAGGCGGGGTCGTGCTGGAGCGCCTCCAACGCGCGTGCGCCACGTCGGCCGAGGCCGAAGCGCAGGGTTTCCGCATCCATCACGTCGATGGCCGGCGCACCTGCCTGGAGGCGTGCGACCTGGCTGTTCACGCTCAGCCGGATCGGGTCGAGCAGCGGTGAATTGGCCAGCAGGGCAACGCCCAGCACGCACAGGCACATCCAGCGGTTGACCGGCTCGATGCGCTGCAGCCAGTGGTCACGTGGGCGTAGCACGGCCAGCGCATAACCCACTGCGTACCCGGTCACCAGCAGCGCCACCAGCAGGGCCCAGGTGCGGTCCAGCGTCCAGCCGTACTGGCCGATGCGCAGGCCCATCGCGTACAGCGCCAGGCCTGCGTAGACCGGCAGCGCGAGCAGGCTGGCACCGATGAAACGACGCAGCCAGGCCGGGTAGGGCGGGCTCGCGTTGTCGTGCTGGTAGACCGCGTTGACGAACACCACCAGCAGCAGCGACAGCGTCAGCAGCAGGCCGGCGGCCGAGCGGGTCCGCCACAGCGGCTCCAGGCCGGTGAACGGCAGGCTCAGTACGAAGGTCACCGCAATCAACGCCAGCAGCGGCAGCAAGCCGCGCCCGACCGCGAACACTACCGACCGGATCATCTGGATGGCGCGGTGCTGGGTGCGCCCGATCAGCACGCCGAAGCCCATCAGGCTGCCGGTGGCCAACGCGATGAATGCGTCCTCGCGGAACAGGGAGCGGAAGAAGTGGATCTCCACCAGCACGAACAGCTCCGCCCACAGCCACAGCAGCAGCCAGGTCAGGCAGGTGAAGGCCACGGCCAATGCCAGGGTCAGCCCGTTCTGCCACGCCCGTTCGAACAGGGCCGCGTACGGGGCGTGCCAGTGCCCTTCCTGCAGGCGGAACTGCCACCACGGCAGGCTGACGAACGCGGCGATGGCCATGCTGATCGAGAACGGCATCAACAGCCCGTCGTGGTCCAGGCCTGGCGCGTCGCCGCCGACGTTCCAGCCGATCCAGCTGGCCAGGCCCAGCACCAGTACCGAGGCCAGCGCGGCATGCAGCCACAGGCGGCGATCGCGCAGTTCCACCAGGGTCAGCGCGATGGCGGTGGGCACGGTCAGCACCCAGCTGTACCAGCGCACCCGGTTGCCGATATCGTCGAACGGCCAGCTGCCCGTCGCCGTGTCCGCGGCATACAGCATCAGGCCCTGCAGCAGGGCGATCAGCACGATCGCACTGCGCGTGGTGGTGGGGAGTGCCGGACTGGCATGCATGTGGGCGGATCCTTCCGGGAAAGCACGCATGCTAGCCGAGCGCTCACGCCCGTGTCCCGGGCGCAGCGGTTAGAATGGGACCCATGTCCGAGCTTTCCACCTCTCTCGCCCATCACCTACTGGTCGCGTTGCCGTCGCTGACCGATCCGACGTTCGCGCGCAGCGTGGCGCTGATCTGCCAGCACGACGACAACGGTGCGATGGGCGTGCTGGTCAACCAGCCGTCCGAATACACGCTGGGTGACGTCCTCGCGCAGATGGAGATCGTCACCGACGACCCCGCGCTGCGCGGCCAGGTGGTGCTCAACGGCGGTCCGGTGCACCCCGAGCGCGGCTTTGTCATCCATGACGACGCGCGCGACTGGGATTCCAGCCTCGCGGTGGGCGAAGGCGTGTACCTGACCACCTCGCGCGACATCCTCGAGGCGATGGCCCGTGGCGAAGGCCCGCGCAATGCGCTGGTCACCCTGGGCTGTGCCGGTTGGAGCGAGGGCCAGCTGGAAAACGAGCTGGCCGAAAACAGCTGGCTGGCCGTGCCGGCCGATGCCGACCTGCTGTTCAGTACCCCGCTGGACCAGCGCTGGCAGGGGGCCGCGTCGCGGATCGGCGTGGACCTGTTCCGCCTCACCGACTACAGCGGCCATGTCTGAGCCGGCCGCGCCAGCGCCCGCCGCAGGCACGCCCGCGACCATCCGCCGCGATGGCACGGTGCTCGGTTTCGATGTCGGTTCGCGCCGGATCGGCGTGGCGATCGGCAGTTCGTTCGGCACCCACGCACGCGCCATCGCCGTGGTGGACGTGCATGGCAATGGGCCGGACTGGCTCGCGGTCGAGCGCCTCATCAAAGAGTGGCGGCCCGACGGCCTGGTGGTCGGCGATCCGCTCACCCTGGATGGCCAGGACCAGCCCAACCGCAAGCGCGCGCAGGGGTTCGCCCGCCAGCTGCGGGAACGCTTCAAACTGCCGGTGGTGCTGGTCGACGAGCGTTCCAGCTCGGTCGAGGCGGCGCGCCGGTTCGCCGTCGAGCGCGCCGAAGGCCGCAAGCGTCGCCGCGATGCCGCCACCCTCGATGCCGTGGCCGCCGCGGTGATCATCGAGCGCTGGCTGTCCTGTCCCGACGACGCCACCCCCGTTTCCTGACTCCCCAGACCCTGCCCATGACCGCCTCGCAACTCGATTCCGATGGACGCCTGCGCCACCTGCTGACCCTGGAAGGCCTGCCCCGTGACACCCTGTTGCAGTTGCTGGATCGCGCCGGCCAGATCCGCGATGCGGCGGTCGGGCGGGTCGGCAACAAACGCCACGTGCTGGGGGGCTCGGCGGTCTGCACGCTGTTCTTTGAACCGTCCACGCGCACCCGCAGCTCGTTCCAGCTGGCTGCCCAGCGGCTGGGGGCGGACGTGCTCAACTTCGATGCGTCGACCTCGTCCACGCGCAAGGGCGAGACCGCCTGCGACACGCTGAAGAACCTGGAAGCGATGGGCGTACGCGGCTTCGTCGTGCGCCATCCCGATGACGGCGCCGTGGCCCAGCTGGCCGCCGCCGCAGGCGAGGGCACCGCGTTGATCAACGCCGGCGACGGCCGCAGCGCACACCCCACCCAGGGCCTGCTGGACATGCTTACCCTGCGCCAGGCCAAGGGCAGTGATTTCTCGAAGATGAAGGTGCTGATCGTCGGCGACGTGAAGCACTCGCGGGTGGCGCGCACCGACCTGCACGCCCTGCGCACGCTGGGCGTCGGCGAGATCCGCGTCTGCGGCCCGCAGTCGCTGCTGCCCGACGATGACACCCTCAAGGGCTGCATCGTCGGCCAGGACTTCGACGCCCTGCTGGAGGGCGCCGATGCGCTGATGATGCTGCGCCTGCAGCGCGAGCGCATGGAAGAAGGCCTGGTGCCCTCGATCGAGCAGTACCACGCGCAGTACGGCCTGGACGCCGCGCGCCTCAAGCGCGCCGGCACCGATGCCGCCGTGCTGCACCCCGGCCCGATCAACCGCGGCGTGGAAGTCACCGACGAAGTGGCCGACGGCCCGCAGTCGTGGGTCCTGCGCCAGGTCGCCAACGGCGTGGCCGTGCGCATGGCGGTGCTGGAAACGTTGCTGGGCTGACGCCCGCCAGCCGGCGTCGCGACAGCCCGCGGTGTTCTGGGCAACGGCCGGCTCCCCGCGCAGTCGGGTCGCGTGGAGCCGGCCAACCGCCGGCACGACCCGTCCATCGGCCCGCCGCACCCCACGCAGCGGGAGTCTGCGATCTGTGCGCACCTGCCCGACGCGACCGGATGACCCGGAATGCCGTCAGCGCGCCGCCGCAGCGACGCGTGTGTCCTGACCGCGTGGTCGTGGCTACCCGATTGCCATAACGCGCCGTGGCATCCCGCCCACTCATTCCACCCAGGTGTGCTGGACGTCGTGAAGCACCGTGCAACCCAACAGGGTGGCCGCCGCGTCCGGGTCCTCGCACCCGCGCCTCTGAGTGCGGCAGACCAGCGTCAGGACGTCGGCCGGCCCAGGCAGCGCGCAACGGCCGACGCGCAGTCGAGCGGCGCGCATGGCGCATCGTCGAGGTCTGCTCCGTCGGCTGTCACTACCGACGCTGTTCCTGCTGCAACTGCTCGATATACGCCAGCTCCTGCTTGGCCGTGGGGCTGTCCGGGTCGAGCTTCTGCGAGGCGATATAAGACGCGCGCGCGTTCTCCAGCTCGCCCAGCTCGATGTGCGCGAAGCCCACGCCGCGCAGGGCCAGGGCTTCCATGTGGCGATTCTCGGGCTGGCTGCGGGCCAGCATCAGGGCGCGGTCATAACTGGCCTTGGAACCCTGCCAGTCCTTGCGACGGGTGAGTGCCGCGCCTTTTTCGCACAGCGGCTCCACGTCGTAGGGCGCCACGGCGATGGCCTTGTCCAGCCAGCGCAGCGCCGCGTCGATGTCGCCGCGCTCGATCTCGATGTAGCCCAGGTGGGTGTAGGCGTTGGCGCAGGCCATGTCCAGCCATTCGGTGGGCGTGCCGCGGCCAGGGCCGTCCATGTACAGCGCGTACTGGCGGTGGCTCTGGAAGCTCAATGCCTTGCGCCCGGGCACCTGCTGCTGCGCGTCGCAGTAGCGCACCGCCTCGGTCAACACGGGAATGGCCGCCTCATGGTTGCCGGCCAGGCTGGCCTGGATGGCCTGCCTCACCGCGGCACGGTGCTGGGTGCCCAGTGCCGGCTCCCCGGCGGGCGACTGCAACGGCGTCGTGGTCAGGTAGCTCGCGCCGGGCCCCTCCTGCGCGAACCCGACACCCGGAACGGCCAACGCGGCCCACAGCAACAACGATCGAATACGCATCCTCGGCCTCCATGCAAAGCAGATGTGAGGGCCGACGATAGCGTGTTCGCGCGCGTTGCGTCAGTGCCGGCGCTGCGCCCACAGCCACGTCCACATCGTGGCATCGGCATAGGTCGCGTCCCAGGCGTTGTGGTTGCCGTCCGGGTACTCGGTGTAACGCACATCGGGCGCGCCCGCCTGTTGGAACGCTGCCTGCAGCCTGCGGTCGTCCGCCGGTGGCACCACGTCGTCGCGCGCGCCATGGAAGATCCAGATCGGGGTCTGGGTCAGGCGGGCGGCGATGGCGGCGTACGGGTCGCTTTCATGCGCCACCTCCTCCACGAACAGCGTGGGGCGCACCGCGCGTGGCGCCAGCACGGCGCCGCAGACCGGCACGATGGCGGCAAACCGCTGCGGGGACGCCAGCGCGATGTTCCAACTGCCATAGCCGCCCATCGACATGCCGGTCAGGTACTGGCGTTGCGGATCGGCGCCGAACTCGGCCAACGTCGCATCCAGGGCGGCCAGCGCGGCACGGTTGTTGTCGCCCGACCACTCCTCATCGCCTGGCACCTGTGGCAGCACCACCAGTGCCGGGAAGGCATCCGCATGGCGGCGCAGGTAGGGGCCGAGACCAGCCTCGGTCTGGGCCCGGTTGTCGTTGCCGCGCTCGCCGGAGCCGTGCAGGAACAGCACCACCGGCAGGGCGCCGGAGGCCGCACGCGCACCGCGTGGGATGAACACCTGATAATAGCGGGTGTGCCCGTCGAGCTTGACCGCCCGGGCCTCGAAATGGCCGACGTCGCTCCGCGACGGCGCGCAGCCGGCCATGCTCAGCATCGCCAACACCAACACCAACGTCCATGACAGCCACCGCGCGTGTCGTCGTGCCATTGCCCATCCTCGACTGGAATCGTTTTCAGTCTAGGCCGCCTGCCAGCGCCGGGCATCTTGCAGTGCGTCAGTGCGGGCGCGGTGCCGAGGCCAGGATCGCCATCTGCTCGATCGCCTCGGGATGGCCCTCGGCAGCGGCCGCCTGCACCTGCGCCAGGCTGGGGTGGACCACCAGCAGCAGCGGGTTCTCGCACTGCGGGCAGTCGAACTGCGCCTCGTCTTCGTGCAGCTCCATGGGCATCTGCCGCGCCGTGCCCTGCCATTCGCACGCATCGCAGGTGTGGCGACGGTCGCGCCAGCCGGGGAGGAAATAGTTGTCGAGGGTCAGCGCCATGTCGAGGTCGTCCGTCAGTGCAGCAGGATCAGGGTGGCCAGGCCGAGGAAGCTGAAGAACCCCATCACGTCGGTGACGGCGGTGACCACCACGGTGCCGGCCACGGCCGGGTCCACGTTCATGCGCTTGAGCAGCAGCGGCAGCAGCACGCCGGCCAGGGCGGCGGCGCAGAAGTTGATGATCAACGCCAGGGTGATCACCAGCGACAGAAGGAAACTGTGGAACCACAGGTAGGCGATGATGCCGACCACGGTGCCGATCAACGTGCCGTTGATCAGCGCCACCCGCGACTCCTTCCACAGCAGGATGCGGGCGTTGCTCTGGCCGACCTGGCCCAGCGCGATGCCGCGCACCATCAGGGTCAGCACCTGCACCGCGGCGTTGCCGCCGACGCCGGCCACGATCGGCATCAGCACCGCCAGCGCGACCACCTTCTGCAGGGTCATCTCGAACTGGCCGATCACCGTGGCCGCCAGGAACGCGGTGCACAGGTTGATGCCCAGCCAGACCACGCGGCCGCGCACGGCGCGCTTGATCGGCGAGAACAGGTCTTCTTCCTCGTCCAGGCCGGCCGCGCCGAGGGCCTGGTGCTCGGCCTGCGAGCGGATGATGTCGACCACGTCATCGATGGTGATGCGGCCGAGCAGGATGTTGTTGTCGTCCACCACCGGGGCGGAGACCCAGTCATGGTCGGAGAACTGGCGGGCCACTTCGTCGGCGCTCTCGCCGACGTCGATCGCCGGCTGCTCGTCGTCGATCAGCCGGTTGATCGGCGTGTTGTCCTCGTGGGTCACCAGCGCGGCCAGCGACAGCCGGCCCAGGTACTGGTGGCGACGGCTGACCACGAACAGGTGGTCGGTGTGGTCGGGCAGCTCGCCACGCAGGCGCAGGTAGCGCAGCACCACGTCCACGTTGACGTCGGCGCGCACGGTCACCACGTCCGGGTTCATCAGGCGGCCGGCGCTGTCCTCGGGATAGGACAGCACCTGCTCGAGCCGCTCGCGGTTCTCGCGGTCCATCGACTTGAGCACTTCATCGATGACCGTGTCCGGCAGGTCTTCGACCAGGTCGGCAAGGTCATCGATGTCCAGGTCTTCGACCGCGGCGATGATTTCGTCCGGGTCCATGTCGGCCAGCAGGCTTTCGCGCACTTCCTCGCCGACGTGGACCAGCACCTCGCCGTCGTCTTCCGGGTCGACCAGGCCCCACACCACCTCGCGCTTGCCCGGCGGCAGCGATTCCAGCAGGTTGCCGATCTCGGCCGGCGCCAGCGTATTGACCAGGCGGCGCACCGGACCCAGGCGCCCGCTGTCCAGTGCATCGGACAACAGCCGCAGCTGGCGTGCCGTCTTGTCGTGGCGTACGGCTTCGGCCATGGGCAGCTCCTGCGGAAAAGAAAAGGCCGCTATCCGGACAGGATGCGGCATGCGGGGTGGTCAGCGCGTCATTATCGCGTGCTTGTGTGTCAATCGGGTAGGTGCAGGCGGCCTGAAATGCGCCCCCAACAGGGGCTGCAACGGCTGACCTGACGGGGCTCGCGCATCGCGCGGACGCGCCAAGCCTGCCACGTTCGGGAACCATTCTTGACGGCATTCCATCGGGGATGGCGGGGTGAGGCTCGAATGGGCCCCTTGTGCTGACTCGGATTCAGTATCAAAGCAATGAAGCGTCGTGACCACGAGTCTCTGTCCTCCCGGAACATCCAGATCGCTGTGCTCGAAAAATCCGGCCACTCGAACCGGAATGACCCGGCGAGGGGTCGGCACCCACTGGACACCACTGGCTTCTGACAATGCACGAATATCGATTGAACCGGTTCACTCGCCAGGAGGTGCTTCGCGGCTGCGTCGACTCTCGCGTTTTCGTGCTGGATGGGAGGCAGGCAAGGGTAGGGGATCAAAACAAAGTAGATCTACCGCTTGGAAAATGGTTCCGCCAGGAACATGTGAGTCGCGTGAAACCAGTTGGCCGCGAGCGCGAATGTGCAGTGAAGGGGCATTCGTTAACGCAGGCATGCGAAACGCGGAGGCGCGGAACTCTTCTGCGACCCTGGTCCGGCTCAACTCATCCGATAGTTCAAGCCACAGGCCCGAGCCTAGTCCTTCCTTGCAATCCTGAATCGAAATGCCATGACGCGTTGCCTCATAACACCCTGCCACGACAACGCTCTGGCCCAGAGGGGTTCGCTTCAATTGATCAAGCTCTACATCCCTTGATTCAACATGGCAGGCGCTCGCGGATGCCAGTTCGCTGAAAGCTGCAACCAATAGCAAGGCGAATCGCTTCATGGGGTGCATGCCCCGTTCTGACAGGAGGTTTTTACGCTCCCCTTGGCCTGGGATTGGATGGCGTCTTCGTCGCGGCCGGTCCCAATTTTCCAACGGCCCCAAGGGAAACGGAGCTGGAGGGACTCGTGATAAGCGGCCTCGGCGCGATACGCGCGAAGTTCGCCTTGAAGCAACGATCGACGGCTACCCACCATGGGGGGGCGTGCCCTTGCTGATTCTGTCGCGCTTATCCAGACCGTGCGAGCCTTCGTGCAATGCCGTCGCATTGAAGGTGCCTTGGGCGCTCGTTTCGCGATTACTCATGCTCTTCATTGCAGCCATGTTGAAGGGCACTGTTGCAAGGCTTCCATTTGTTGCAGCTGTTCCGTACGTCTGTCCTTGGAGCCGCATCGAGTTGCGAAAATTGGATCCATGTTTCAATTCGTCAGGCCGGCCTTTTCGATCCAGCGTTCGATCCCGCGGCGGTCGCGCGCCTGCAGCAGCTTCGGCGCCATGGCCTGCAACACGGACAGGTCGCTGTCGCGGATCGCACGCCGCACTTCCAGCAACGTGCCCGGGTGCAGGCTGAACTCGGTCAAGCCCAGGGCCAGCAACAGGCGGGTCATCAGCGGGTCGCCCGCGATCTCCCCGCACACCGCCACCGGGATGTCGTAGGCCTGGCCGGTGCGCAGGATATGCGCCAGCAGCCGGACCACCGCCGGATGCAGCGGCGAGTACAGTTCGCCGACCGCCTCGTTGTTGCGGTCCGCGGCCAGCAGGTACTGCACGAGGTCATTGGTGCCGATCGACAGGAAGTCGACCAGGTCGATGAAGCTCTCCAGCGCGATCGCCGCGGCCGGCACTTCGATCATCGCGCCGAACGGAATGTGTTCGGCCACCTCGTAGCCCTCGGCCCGCAGCAGCGCGGCCTGCTTGTGCAGGCGCCGGCGCACCGCGAGGATCTCCTCGCGGGTGCTGACCATCGGGATCAGGATGCGCAGCTTGCCGTACGCCGAGGCGCGCAGGATCGCGCGCAGCTGCGTGTCGGCGACCTTCGGCCGCGCCAGTGACAGGCGCACGCCGCGCAGTCCCAGCGCCGGGTTCTCTTCGTTGCTCAGGGTCAGCCCGGTGCGGTCGGCCTTGTCCGCGCCCAGGTCCAGGGTGCGGATGGTGACCGGCCGCCCGCTCATGCCGAGGGCGGCATCGCGGTAGGTCTCGAACTGCTCCTGCTCGTCGGGCAGTTCGTTGCGCTGCAGGAACAGGAATTCGGTGCGGTACAGGCCCAGACCATGCGCGCCCAGCGCATGCGCCTGGGTGACGTCCTCGCTGGATTCGGCGTTGGCCAGCAGGGCGATGTCGACGTTGTCGCGGGTGCGCGTCGGCTTGGTCCGCAGGCGGCCCAGTTCGCGCTGCTCGCGCGCGTGCTCGCGCAACCGCACGCGGTAGCCGCGCAGGTCCGGTGCCTGCGGGTTGATGGTGACCGTGCCGTCGCTGCCATCGATGATCAGCACGTCGCCATCGGCGACCTTCTGCAGCACGTTGGGCACGTTGACGATCAGCGGCAGGTGCAGGCTGCGCGCCAGGATCGCGCTGTGCGAGAGCGCACTGCCACCGGCGGTGACGATGCCGACGACGCCGTGGGCCTGCAGCTGGGCCAGCTCGGAGGGGGCGATGTTGTCGCAGACCAGGATCTCCCCGGCCATGCCTTTCACGTCCGGCGGGCGCTTCTGCAGGAAGGCATGGATGCGCCCGATCACATGGTCCAGGTCGTCCATGCGGCTCTTCAGGTAGGCATCGTCCATGCCGTCGAAGACCTTGGCCAGGCGGTCGCGCTGCACGCGCAGCGCATAGCCGGCGCTGTACGGGCCGCTGCGGATCAGCTCGTCCAGCCCGAACAGCAGCTCGGGGTCGTCCAGCAGCAGCGCATGCAGGTCGAGGAACTCACCGACTTCCTGGTTCAGGGCGCCGTGCAGGCGCTGGCGCAGGTCGTGCATTTCCGCACGCGCGGCATCCACCGCGACGTGCAGGCGCGCCAGTTCGGCGTCGATTTTGGCCGGCGGGATACGTTGTTCGGCCACTTCCAGCGCGTGCGGCAGGCGCACCCGGGCCCGGCCCAGGGCATTGCCGCGCGAGGCGCCGTGGCCGGCCAGCAGCAGGGCACCGGACGCCGTCCGTGCCGGTGTGCCGGAACCCGGTCGCGACGGCGGCGCCGGCATGCTCAGCTGTCCTCGTCGAAACGCCGCTCGAACAGCGCGACCACCGCCTCCATCGCGGCGGCTTCGTCTTCGCCGTCGATGCGCACGGTGACCGGGGTGCCCTGGCCGGCGGCCAGCAGCATCACGCCCATGATGCTCTTTGCGTTGATCTCGCGGCCCTTGGCGGCCATGGTCACGTTGCAGCGGAATGGGGCCAGCTCCTGCACCAGCTTTGCAGTGGCGCGGGCATGCAGCCCCAGGCGGTTGGATACGGTGAGTTCACGTTCAAGCATCGTCGACAATCGCTCCATTGCGAGTGCCTGCCGCAGCAGTGGCAGGTAGTTGATCCAGTCCCTGTTCCGGATAATTCATCACCCGCAACAACATCGGCAGGCTCAGCGCCGAAACCCGGCGAACCGGGGTGCCCAGACGAGCCAGTTGCCCGGCCAGATTGCTGGGGCTGGCGCCGTACAGGTCGGTCAGGATCAGCACGCCCTGGCCACTGTCCACCCGGCGCAAGGCGGCCGAGGCGAGCGGTAGCAGGACGTCCAGGTCTGCGTCGAACGGTACTTCGAAAGCGTCGGTCTTCAGCGGCAGGTGCCGCAGCAACCGGGTCGCCACCTCCAGCAGGGAGGTGCCAACGCCAGGATGAGTTACGAGGAGAATGCCACAGGTCATCTTCGAACGTTAACAGGTCAACATGAATTGGGGGTAGGGGGAGCCGCAGGGTCTGGCCCGGGAGCCCCCGGCCGTTACCCGGGTGATGGCCGGAGGACGCCGGCGACCGCCGTGCGATCAGTCCTGTTCGCGATGGAAGGTGGCCACCTCGGCCCAGCCCTGGTCCCGCGCGTGCCGGGCCATGCGCTCGGCCATGTACACCGAGCGGTGCTTGCCGCCGGTGCAGCCGAAGGCCACGGTCACGTAGCTGCGGGTGTCATTACCCAGGCGCGGCAGCCAGGTGTCCAGGAAGTCGACCAGCTGGGCGGCATAGCGCTGGACGTCCGGCTGCGCATCCAGGTGCTCGCGCACGCCGGCGTCGCGGCCGGTCATCGAGCGCAGCGCCGGGTCCCAATGCGGGTTGGGCAGCACCCGCACGTCGAACACGAAGTCGGCCTCGGCCGGCACGCCGCGCTTGTAGGCGAAGGATTCGAACAGCAGCGACAGCTTGTTGCCATGGGTGAGGGCGAACTCGGTCACCACCTTGCGGCGCAACTGGTGCACGTTGAGGCTGGTCGTGTCGATCACCGCATCGGCGGCGCGGCGCAGCGGCGCGGTCAGTTCGCGCTCGCGCGCGATGGCTTCCGGCAGCGACAGGCCCAGCTGGCTCAGCGGGTGCCGGCGGCGGGTGTCGGCGTAGCGCTTGAGCAGGGTCTCGTCGGTGGCATCGAAGAACAGCAACTGCGCGTCCAGGCCGGCGGCCTGGGCTTCTTCGCGCCAGTGCGAGAGTTGGCTCAGGTCGCTCTGCCCGCGCACGTCGATGCCCACCGCCAGCCGTCGCGGGGCATCGGCATCGTGGCCGGCCAGCAGGCTGCGGACGAAGTCCGGCAGCAGGTTGATCGGCAGGTTGTCCGAGCAGTAGTAGTCGAGGTCTTCCAGGGTCTTCAGCGCGACCGTCTTGCCCGACCCGGACAGGCCGCTGACGATGATCAGGGTCGCGGCGGCTGGGGCGGAGGCGGGGGCGGGGGTACTCATGGCGTTCGTCGTTCCAACAGGTTGCTGTGGCGGGCGATGAACATCGCCGCGGGGTCGATACCCTTGGTACGCAGAATGTGCAGCCGGGTGGCCGCCTCGGTGAGTACCGACAGGTTGCGGCCGGGCATGACCGGCAGGGTGATCAGCGGCACGTCCAGGTCCAGCACGTGGCGGGTGCCGGAATCGCCGGTCAGGCGCTCGTAGCCGTGCGGGGTGGGTTCGGTCATGGGCTTGGTCAGGTGCACGATCAGGCGAAGGTACTTGTTCTTCTTTACCGCCGTGTCACCGAACATCTCGCGCACGTTGAGCACGCCCAGCCCGCGCACTTCCAGCAGGTCCTGCAGCAGTTCCGGACAGGTGCCATCGAGCACGTCCGGGGCGATCTGGGTGAATTCGGGGGCGTCGTCGGCCACCAGCCGGTGGCCGCGGCTGAGCAGCTCCAGCGCCAGCTCGCTTTTGCCCGACCCCGCCTCGCCGGTGATCAGCACCCCGATCGAGTAGATCTCCATGAACACGCCATGCAGGATCACCCGCGGCGCCAGGGTGCGGGCCAGGTGGTAGGAAAGGTGGTTGAGCAGTTCGTGGCCACGCTTGGGCGAGATCCACAGCGGGGTCTGCGATTCGTCGGCGGCCGCGCGCAGGTCTTCCGGGCAGGGCTGGTTGCGGGTGATCACCAGCGCCAGCGGGTGCGACTGCATGATCCGTTCGATGGTTTCCCAGCGCTGCCGCGAATCCAGCGAATCCAGCCAGGACAGTTCCTCGGTGCCCAGGATCTGCACCTTGTTGGGGTAGATCGCGTTGAGGTAGCCAGCCAGCGACGGGCGCCGCGACACGGTGTTGCCCGCTTCCAGTTCGCGGCGTTCGCCCTGCTGCCCGGCGATCCAGCGCAGGGCCAGGCGGTCGCGTTGCTGTTCGAACAGCTCACGCGCGGTGATGCTGGTATTCATGCGGCGCTCGCCGGCGGGGGAAATTCGATGACCCGACGCAGTGCCTCGCCGTCGCGCGCTTCGCGCAGCGCCTGGCGGATGGCCGGCTCGGAAAACAGCTCGGCCAGCTCGGACAGCAGCATCAGGTGTTGATGGGTGTAGTGGGCGGGAACGGCAATGGCGAACACCAGGTCCACCGGTTCGTCGCCGCCGAACGCGATCGGCGCTTCCAGCCGCAGCAGGGCGCCGCGGGGGCGCTCGAGCAACGGGGCGCGGCCGTGCGGGATGGCGATGCCATGCCCGATCGCGGTACTGCCCAGCAGTTCGCGCTGGCACAGGTTCTGGTAGATCTGCTCGGCGTTGGCTTCGCGGCAGGCCAGCAGCCGGGCGGCGGCGAGCAGGACGCTGTCGCGATCGGCGGCCGGCAACACTTGCGTGCGCACGGCCGCCAGAAGATCAGTCAAGGGCATGTCGGGGGAAGAGCGAGGACGTCAGTCGTCATTGTCGCCCACCGGCAGCGGTGCGTGCTGCTGTTTTTTCTCCTTGTGCTTGATGACAAGGCGGTCGAGCTTGTCGGCCAGGATGTCGATGGCGGCATACATGGTCTGGCCGCCGGCCTCGGCATGCAGGGTCTGGCCGGGGACGTTGGCGCTGGCGTCGACGTGGTGCTCGTTCTTGCGCAGGCCAAGGGTCACGCGCACCTCGCAGTGCTGGTCGAAGTGCTTGCCCAGGCGCTGCAACTTGGTCTCCACATACTCCTGCAGGGCCGGGGTCACTTCTACATCCTTACCAAACGTCTCGATGCGCATCGGGTTTCTCCTTTGTTCGGATTTGCCAATGAACCTTCCCGCCTGGCGCGGTGAAGCGTCAGACGATTCTTACCCTTTCGTGCGAGGCGGAAATGTTCATGGCCTCACGATACTTCGCCACGGTGCGGCGCGCCACCGGTATTCCCGAGGTTTTGAGCAGGTCAGCCAGCTTGGCGTCAGAAAGCGGTTTGCGCGGGTTCTCATCATCGATCAGGCGGCGGATCATGGCCTGGATGGCCGTGCTGGACGCTTCCCCGCCGCTGTCGGTGTCGATGCCCGAGGCGAAGAACGCGCGCAGCGCCAGGGTGCCGCGCGGGGTGCGCACGTACTTGCGGGCGATGGCGCGGGAAATGGTCGATTCGTGCAGGCCCAGTTCGCCGGCGACCTCGCGCAGGGTCAGCGGGCGCAGTGCCTGTTCGCCGAACTCCAGGAACGCGGCCTGCTGCTGCAGCAGGCTGCGCATGACCCGCAGCAGGGTCTCCCCCCGCGCCTCCAGCCCCTTGAGCAGCCAGCGTGCTTCCTGCAGGTGGGCGCGCAGGTAGCCGGCGTCGGCATCGCCGCAGCGGCGGATCATCTGTTCGTAGCCACGGTGGATCACCACCTTGGGGCCGGCGTGGGCGGCCAGCGCGGCGCGCCAGACCCCGTTCTGGCGCCAGACCACGCAGTCGGGCACCACATAGCTGTCGTGGGCCAGTTCGCCGATCTGGGTGCCGGGGCGCGGGTCGAGCGAGCGCAGCAACTGGACGGCGGTGTCCACCTCGGCCAGCGGTTCGCGCAGTTCATGGGCCAGACCGGCGACGCCGCTGCGCGGCAGCCGCTCCAGCGGGCCGTCGGCGATGCGCCTGGCCAGGGCCAGGCCGGGGGTCTCCGGGGCGAGCACGTCCAGCTGCAGCTGCAGGCATTCGCCCAGGCTGCGCGCGCCCACCCCGATCGGGTCGAAACGCTGGATCTGGTGCAGCACCGTGAGGATCTCGGCTTCATCGGCGTGAATGGCCGGCAGCAGGGTTTCGGCGATCGTCGACAGCGGCTCGCGCAGGTAGCCGTCGTCTTCGAACGCGTCGATCAGCGCCGCGCCGATGCTGCGGTCGCGGACGGACAGGTGCGACAGGTGCAGCTGCCACAGCAGGTGGTCGGCCAGGCTTTCGGTCTCGGCCACGCGCTCGGCGGCGCTGCCGTTGTCGTCATCGTCGAACGACCCGCCGCTGTTGCCGCTGCTCCAGTCGCCCTCGCCGGGCGCCCAGTCATCGCTGGCCGTGGCCTGGTGCTCGCCGTCGGTGTGGGTATCGGTGGGGGTGGCCGGGCGATCGTCGTCGCCGGGCGCCACCTCCAGGCCGGGCTCGGCGTTTTCCGCCCAGTCCAGCAGGGGGTTGGTTTCCACCGCCTCGGCGATTTCCAGCTCGAGTTCGGCGCTGGACATCTGCAACAGCTTGATCGCCTGACGCAGCTGCGGCGTCATGACCAGTTGTTGCCCCAGCGATGTCTGCAGCCGTGCTTTCATGCCTGTGCCGAACGAAGGGAAGGCGTTGCGACGGCCGCCGGTCAGAGCTTGAAGGTGTCCCCAAGGTAGACGCGACGGACATCGGCATTGTCCAGGATCGCGTCCGGTGACCCCTGCGCCAGTACGCTGCCTTCGTTGAGGATATACGCGCGGTCGCAGATTCCCAAGGTTTCGCGCACATTGTGGTCGGTGATCAGCACGCCGATGCCACGCTGCTTGAGGTGGGTGACGATGCGCTGGATCTCCCCGACCGAGATCGGATCGACGCCGGCGAAGGGTTCGTCGAGCAGGATCAGGCGCGGGCGCGCGGCCAGCGCGCGGGCGATCTCGCAGCGGCGGCGCTCGCCACCGGACAGGCTGGCGCCCAACTGGTCGGCCACGTGGCCGAGCTGCAGTTCATCCAGCAGCGAATTCAGCTCTTTCTCGCGCCCGGCCTTGTCCAGGTCCTCGCGCAGCTCCAGCACCAGGCGCAGGTTGTCGGCCACGGTGAGCTTGCGGAACACCGACGGCTCCTGCGGGAGGTAGCCCACGCCCTGCTTGGCGCGGGTGTACATCGGGTCGGCGGTGATGTCCTTGCCGTCCAGCACGATGCTGCCGGCGTCGGCCTCGACCAGCCCGACGATCATGTAGAAGCAGGTGGTCTTGCCGGCACCGTTGGGGCCGAGCAGGCCCACCACTTCACCGGCTTCGAGGGTCAGGCCGAAATCCTTGACCACTTCGCGCTGCTTGTAGCGCTTGCGCAGGCCTTTGGCGACGAGCATTACTTCTTGCTCCCGGCGGTGGGGACGGTGGTCTTGGTGGCCGGCGTGGCCGCCGCCGGCGCGGCGGTCTTGTTCTTGGGCGGAATCACGGTGCGCACGCGGGTGCCGTCGCCACCGCTGTTCATTTCGCCGGTGCGGGTGTTGTAGGTCATCTTCTGGCCGGCATTGGTGCCGCGCGCGCTCTTGACGTGGTAATTGCCGGTCATGGTCAGCACTTCGGACTTGATGTCGTAGTCGATGCGGTCGGCGCTGGCATCCATCCAGGTGCCGTCATCGAGCTGCTGCTTGAGCTTGGCCTGCTTGCCGGTGAACACCGCGCGCACCGCCTCGCCGTCCTTCATGTAGATCTCCGCGTCCGAGGAGCGCAGGTCCAGGGTGCCCTGGGTGACGATCACGCCCTGGGAGAGCACGGTCTTGCCATCGCCGACCAAGGTGCCCGACTGGGCGCCGGCGTCGATGGCCATGTCTTCGTTGCGGTCGGTGGACTTCGCGCTGACGGCGAAGGCGGGGACCAGAAGGCTGATCGCACAGGCGGCTGCAAATAGGATCTTCATGGAGTTGGTTTGTCCTGCCAGTGTTGGGGGCGTGGCCGTGGGCGGCCGGGCATCGTCGGGGTCGTGGCCAGGCGGGGGCGCGGCCGGTGAATCGGGTGGTGCTGTGCCGCCGGCGCCGGTCCTGAGGACGTCGCCCGGGCGGCACCGGCTCAGCGTTGGGGCGTGTAGCGGCCCTTGGACTGGCTCAGGAACTGGTAGGTCTTGCTCTTGGAATCCAGCTCGAAGCCGACCCCGGACTGGGTCATGCCCGGACGGGTCATGGTGACCAGGGCATCGGTTTTGGCTCGGTTTTCCTTGGGAAACACGTCCAGGTGGTCGGTGCGGAAGGTGGTGGGCGGCACGCTGGCGACCTTGGGGCTGTCGCCGCTGACGTTGCCGCTGAGCTTGAGCTGGTCGCCCTTGGCGCTCACCCAGCCCTTCTCGCTGCGCAGTTCCCAATGGTTGCCTTCGTTGTCGGGCAGCAGGAACAGCGGGGTGGCGATGGTCATGGTCTCATCGCTGCGCGAGCGCTCCAGCAGCGGCGCCTGCAGGGTGGTGGACTCCTTGCCCTGGTCGTCCAGCGCCACGATCTGGAAGTCGTGCAGCACGTAATCCTTGGTGCCGTCGTCGACCACCTCGGCCGCCGGTTTGTCGCGGTGGCGCAGCAGCGACCAGCCGCTCAGCAGCGCGGCGACCAGCAGCAGCCCGCCCAGGGCGGTGCGCCAGCTCATGCGCCGAACCTCGCCAGGACCGCATCCACCTGGCCCTGGGCGGCCAGCAGCACGTCGCACAGCTCGCGCGCGGCACCGCGGCCGCCGTCGGCACGGGTCTGCCAGTGCACGCGCTCGGCGATCCAGGGGTGGGCATTGGCCGGGGCCACGGCCAGGCCGACCGCGCACAGCGGGGCCAGGTCGGGCAGGTCGTCGCCCATGAACGCCACCTGGTCCAGGCCGATCCCGTGGGTCTCGCACAGCGCGCGCACGCTGGCCAGCTTGTCGCCGACCGCGATCTGGGTGTCGATGCCCAGGTCCGCGCCGCGCTTCTGCGCCGAGAGGCTGTTGCGCGCGGTGATCAGCACCGGGTGGATGCCGTGCTGTTGCAGCAGTTTCAGGCCAAGTCCGTCCTGCACGTAATACGCCTTGCTCTCGTTGCCCTCACGGTCGTAGTAGAGCCGACCGTCGGTGAGCGTGCCGTCCACGTCGAAGCAGGCCAGCCGGATGCGGCCGGCGATGGCATGCAGGTGGGACGGGAAACCGGGCAGCGGGGAGTAGGGCATCGGCAGGGGGATCTGGCTGAATGGCGGAAGGGAACTGTGGTTTAAACCACCCGCGCCCGCAACAGGTCATGAATGTTGAGCGCGCCGACCAGCCGGCCGGCCGCGTCGACCACCATCAGGCCGGTGATCTTGTGGGTTTCCATCAGCCGGGCGGCTTCGGCGGCGAGCTGGTCGGCGCCGATGGTGCGCGGGTTGCGGGTCATCACCTCGGCGATCTTCGCGCTGCGCACGTCCAGTTCGGTATCCAGGGCGCGGCGCAGGTCGCCGTCGGTGAACAGGCCGATCAGGCGCTGGTCGGCGTCGACCACGGCGGTCATGCCCAGCCGCTTGCGGCTCATTTCCACCAGCGCCTCGCTCAGGCTGGCGTCGGCGCCGACCTGCGGCAGCTCCTCGCCGCTGTGCATCACATCGGTGATGTGCAGCAGCAGGCGCCGGCCCAGGCTGCCGGCCGGGTGCGAGCGGGCGAAGTCGTCGGCGGTGAAGCCGCGCGCGTCCAGCAGGGCCACCGCCAGCGCATCGCCCATCGCCAGCGAGGCGGTGGTGCTGGAGGTGGGGGCCAGCGCCAGCGGGCAGGCCTCGGCCGGCACGCTGACGTCCAGATGCACGTCGGCGGCCAGGGCCAGGCTGGACTGCGGGCGGCCGGTCATGGCGATCAGCCGGTTGCCCTGGCGCTTGAGCACCGGCAGCAGCATCAGCAGTTCGTCCGACTCGCCGGAATAGGACAGCGCCAGCACCACGTCGTCCTCGGTGATCATGCCCAGGTCGCCGTGGCCGGCTTCACCGGGATGCACGTAGAAGGCCGGGGTGCCGGTGGAGGCCAGGGTGGCGGCGATCTTGCGCGCCACGTGGCCGGACTTGCCCATCCCGGTGGCGACCACCCGGCCCTTGCCCTGCAGCACCAGCTGGCAGGCCTGGCTGAAGGCATCGCCGAGGCGGTCGGCCACCGCGGCCAGGGCATCGGCCTCGATCTGGAACACGCGGCGGCCGCTGGCGACCAGTGCCGCAGCGTCGGCCGGATGAGGGAGCAGGGGCGATACAGCCATGCGGGCGCCACGCGGAAGAGTAGAATGAGCGCTCATTTTATTAGGAAAGCCCGTTGGACGCCGAGACCATCCGCAATCTGATCGAAACCGGCCTGCCTGGCGCCCGCGCGGACGTGCAGGGCGACGATGGCGTGCACTTCGAGGCCACCGTGGTCTGCGACGCCTTTGCCGGCAAGCTGCCGCTGGCGCGCCACCGCATGGTCTATGCCACCCTCGGCGATCTGATGGGCGGGGCGATCCACGCGCTGGCGCTGAAGACCGTGACCACCGCCGAAGGCGCCGGTTGATTCCGGACGCCCCCTCGCGCGATTTTCAGCCGACCCACGGTCGGTTCTGCTCAGCCGACCAACGGTCGGCTCTACCTGCCGACCCACGGTCGGCTCTACCTGACCCCAAGTAGACTCCATGGCCAAGATCGTAGTGACCGGCGGCAAGCCGCTGCACGGTGAAGTGAACATTTCCGGCGCCAAGAACGCCGTCCTCCCCATCCTGTGCGCCACCCTGCTGGCCGACGCACCGGTGGAAATCACCAACGTGCCGCACCTGCACGACGTGGTCACCACCGTGAAGCTGCTGGGCGAACTGGGGGCCAAGGTCACCATCGACCAGGGCACGCTGTCGCGTGGCAGCGCGATCGTGGTCGATCCACGCCCGGTCAACCAGCACGTGGCTCCGTATGAGCTAGTGCGCACCATGCGCGCCTCGATCCTGGTGCTGGGCCCGCTGCTGGCCCGCTTCGGCGCCGCGGAAGTGTCGCTGCCCGGCGGCTGCGCGATCGGCTCGCGTCCGGTGGACCAGCACATCAAGGGCCTGCAGGCCCTGGGTGCCGAGATCACCGTGGAGAACGGCTTCATCAAGGCGCAGGCCAAGCGCCTGAAGGGCGCCCATTTCACGTTCGACATGGTCAGCGTCACCGGCACCGAGAACGTGTTGATGGCCGCCGTGCTGGCCGAAGGCACCACCGTGCTGGACAACGCGGCGATGGAGCCGGAAGTCACCGACCTGGCGCACTGCCTGATCGCACTCGGCGCCAAGATCGAAGGCCTGGGCACCGCCCGCCTGGTCATCGAAGGCGTGGAGAAGCTGTCCGGCGGCCGTCATGAAGTGCTGCCCGACCGCATCGAAACCGGCACCTTCCTGGTGGCCGCGGCGATGACCGGCGGCAAGGTCACCGTCAACCGCGCCCGCCCCAACACCATGGACGCGGTGCTATCCAAGCTGGTGGAAGCCGGCGCGAAGATCGAGACCACCGACGACAGCATCACCCTGGACATGGAAGGCAAGCGCCCGCGCGCGGTCAACCTGACCACCGCGCCGTACCCGGCCTTCCCGACCGACATGCAGGCCCAGTTCATGGCGCTCAACTGCGTGGCCGACGGCGTGGGCGTGATCAACGAAACGATCTTCGAAAACCGCTTCATGCACGTCAATGAACTGCTGCGCCTGGGCGCTGACATCCAGGTGGAAGGCCATACCGCGATCGTGCGCGGCAGCGAGCACCTGAGCGGTGCGCCGGTGATGGCCACCGACCTGCGCGCGTCGGCCTCGCTGATCCTGGCCGGCCTGATGGCCGAGGGTGACACCACCATCGACCGCATCTACCACCTGGACCGCGGCTACGAGAACATCGAAGAGAAGTTGTCCTCGCTCGGCGCCAGCATCCGGCGCGTGGCCGCATGATCCTGCGCGGGACGTTCACCCGCCGCCGCAAGGCGCTGCTGGTGCTGGTGCTGGTGGTGCTGGCGTGGCTGGGCTATGCCTGGTACGCCGACATCGCCATCACCCAGGGCATCGAGCAGCAGGACATGGACTGGAACGCGGATGGCACGGTCAGCCGCAACGAAGTGCTGCAGGCGTTCTATGCAGTGGGCATCAAGAGCACCCAGGAAGGCAACCGGCACTGCCGCACCTTCTACTGGCGCAGCAGCGGCGAGCAGATCCGCGTGGACTGCAAGACGGTGTTTGGCGAGGACGCCAGCAAGGAATGAAAAACGCCCGCGCAAGCGGGCGTTTTCCATCGGGCGGGCAGCCGACCCAGGGTCGGCGCCATGCCGTCAATTCATCCCTTTGATCGTCAGATCCAGCGCGTCCTTGCCGCTCTCACGCTGCAGCAGGCGGGCCGGCACCGGGAACTCCTTGACGATCCAGGCGATCAGTTCCTTGTTGCCATCGGTGCGCGAGACCTTGGTGGCGTCGTAGGACTTGCCGGCGACGTTGATCTTTTCCTGGCCCACCACCTTGTAGGTCATCGGCTTGATCCGGCCCTCGTCGACCATGCGGTAGGTGAGCGGCTTGCCGGCGGCCAGGTCGCGGGCGATCGCCAGGTTGATCAGCAGTGCGTCCATGTCGCCGGTCTTCAACGCGACCGGGCCGCGGCGGTCCGGCTTCACATCGCCGGTCCAGGTGGCCTGGTTGCTGCTCCAGTTGTAGGTGGCATCCACGTTGCGCTTCTTCACCAGCAGCACCGAGCGATCGTTGCTGCTCAGCGGGCGCAGGCGCCCGTTGCTTTCGTCGAAGACCGTGCTCTGGCTGAGGTCGGCCAGTTGGTTCTTCACCTTCAGGCTGTAACGCCACTTGTTGGCGCCTTCGCTGGTGAGGGTCATCGTGCCGTTGGCCTGCATGCCCATGTAGCTGGCCAGGTAGTCGGCCTTGAACGGCTCCAGGGCCATGGCCGGCAAGCTCACCAGGGCCAGTGCGCCGGCGGCGATCCAGGTCAGCGGGCGATTGATCAGGTTCATGCTCAGACTCCTTGGTATTCGATCAGGCGCAGATCAATCCGATCTTCGCCATCTTCGCGTTGCACGATGCGCACCGGCGTGGGGACACCGTTGGCGATCCAGAGGATGGTTTCGTCATTGCCGCCGTTGGTCCGATGGACCCGCAGCGCGTTGTAGGACAGGTCGCCGACCTGCACGTTCTCGGTATCCGCGGCGGCCTGGTAGTCGTGCTGGCGCACGCGGCCCACGTCCACGTAGCGGTAATGCATCTGCCCACCGGGGCGGGCGTCGCGCATGATCGCCAGGTTGATCAGCAGCGCGCTCTGGTCGCCCGGCTGCAGCGCGATCGGCTGGGTGCGCTCTTTCTTCAGGTCGCCCAGCCACTGCGCCGTGCCGGCCTGCCAGTTGTAGGTGCCGCTGACCTTCTTGCCCAGGAACAGGCCCTTGCGCACGGTGGCCTGGCTGATCGGCACGTAGGTGTCGCCGCGCTTCTCGAACACGGTGCTCTGTTCCAGGTTCAGCCCGAGCACGCTGGCGAAGCCGCGCCGGCCGACCACCTGCATGTCCACCCGCCACTGCGCGCCGCCGGTGTGGGTGACCCGCATGGTGGCATCGCCGGCGTCCTTGCCCTTGTACAGGGCCTGGTAGGTCGCGGTGAACGGTTCCAGCGCGGGCGCTTCCCAGCTGATCGCCGGCACGGCCGGCAGCGGCGGCGTTGCCGCTGGCGCCGGCGGTTCCTGCGCCTGTGCGATCGCCACGGTGCACAGCAGGGATGCGAGCAGCAGCACTGGCTTGGACGAAGTGATCTTCATGCGGACGGGAAAAGGGGGGAGGGGAGAGGATGCCAGCGCAAGGATCAGCGGCGCGTGTGCGCGCGGCTCACCCGTTCAGCTTGCCGGCGCAATCTAGGCGCAACGGGATAAACAGGGGGTGACCGTCCACCTCCAGCTGTCCCTCGCGTTCAGCCACGCGGCCGGCCACCAGCCATTGCAGGCTCGCGATCAACAGCGGGTGTTCGACCGCCAGCACGCGCTGGGCAAGGGTTTCCGGGCTGTCGCCGGGCTCCACCGGTACCCGCGCCTGGGCCAGCACCGTGCCGGCATCCAGTTCGGGCACCACGAAATGCACGCTCGCGCCATGCTCGGCATCGCCGGCCTCCAGCGCCCGTGCGTGGGTGTGCAGGCCCTTGTACAGCGGCAGCAACGAGGGGTGGATGTTGACCAGGCGGCCCGCGAAGCGCGCCACGAACGCCGGGCCAAGGATGCGCATGTAGCCGGCGCAGACCACCCAGTCGGGGCGGAAGCCGGCCAGTGCATCGCCCAGCGCCGCATCGAAGCTGTCACGGTCGGCGAACGCCTTGGGCGAGCGGGCCCAGCGGCGCTCGCTCGCCACGTGGTGCAGCGCCGGGGCGTCGGGTTTGTCGGACAGCACCGCGACCACCTCGGCGTCGAGCCGGCCGGCTTCGATCGCGGCCAGGATCGCCTGCAGGTTGCTGCCGCGCCCGGAGGCCAGCACCGCGATGCGGCTGCGCGTGCTCATCGGCCAGCCTCGCGGCGGGCCAGCGGCCACACCAGCACGCTGCCAACGGTGGCAAGCAGCATGTCCGCGTGCGCATCCCACATGTCGCCCTGCTGGCCGTTGTAGGCCTCAGCGGCTTCCGGCGAGAGCAGCAGTGCGATGCCCCATTCCAGCCATTCGTAAACCAGGCTCGTACACATCACCGCCATGACGGCCAACGCGAAGGCCTGGCCGGTGCGCAGGGCCGGCCACGCATGCCGGGTCAGCTGAGTGAGCGCCGGGGTGAAGCAGACGCCGTACAGCAGGTGGATCAGCCGATCGAAGTGGTTGCGTTCCCAGCCGAAGGTTGCGTTCGGCGACCAGTGCACGGCCGCCTGCAGCCACGCGTCGTACGGCACATTGGAATACAGCCAACGCGCAGCGATGCAGTGGATGGCGATGAATCCGCAGATGGCGGCGAACGCGCCGCTGCCTAGCGGCCAGCGGCGGTCCACCCACCACAGTGCCACCAGGCCGATCACGGTAAGGGTGCTGTGCAGCCCTTGTTCGAGCGGCCACATCGGCTGGACCCAGGTGAGCGCGAACACCCCGAGTACGCCGGCGAACGCGGCCCGCTTGGGCGGTGCCATGCGCCGCGCACGCGCCAAGCCGGACACGGGCAGGGTGCTGCCGCCACTCATGCTGCGACCGTACCGTCGGCGGCACTGAAGCTGGCCTCCACCTCCGGGCGCAGCAGCACGATCAGGGTGAACACGCCCAGCACCGTGCCCAGCGGCATCAACATGCACGCCAGCGCCGCCACCACCAGGCACAGCGTATGCCGGCGCTGGCGGGCCAGGCAGCGGCCGGCATAGGCCATGAAGCCGGCCAGGGTCAGCCCGCACAGGATCAGGATCGAGCCGATCGCGATGAAGATCCAGCCGAACAGCCGGGTCTCATCAGGCGACGCCGCCCCGCCATTGCTTTCAAGGGGCATCGCGCCACTCAGCGCAGCGATGCCGATGCCCAAATGGATCAACGGTAACAGCGAGAACAGCGCGGTCAGGCCGGCCAGGACGTAGTGGAAGATCGACAGCAATCGCAGGTGCGACGCGTCTTCCAGCGACAGTGGAGAGGTCGGCAGCACGGGCGTGGTCATGGCCGGTTACGTCCGAACAGGGCCTTTACGGCCGGGCGAGTCAGCAGGATCAGCGTGGGCACACCGAGGGCGATGGCCGGGAAGGTCACGCATGACACGCCTGCAGCGACCATGCATGCGGCGTAGCCACGGCGGCGGGCCAGGCAGATGCCCGCGATCAAACATACGACCCCCATGCCCGCCGGAATCGCCGCAGACAGATAGGGGAGCGCATCAGCCCACGGTGCCGGTGGCCGCGCTTGCGCCGACATGTCCGCGAACATGTCGTTGACGATCCACCAGCTCGGGATCGTCCACAGCAACAGCAGCACGGCCATGATGACGTGCAGCCTCGGCAGCCAGCGCAGGAGAAGCTCGTCTGTGTGGCTCAGGCCGTGGGCATTCGGCGCAACGGGAATCGATGCATCCATGCGCAACTCCTTCAGTGGAATGTCAGCCGATCCGCACGCGCTCGGCGCCGTCGGCCGGGGTGACCTTACCGATGGTCCACTGGGCGAGGCCTTGGGCCTCGACGGCGGCGGTCACGCTGGCCACCTGGTCCGGGGCCACGATCAGCACGAAGCCGATGCCGCAGTTGAAGGTGCGCCACATTTCGCTGTCGGCCACGGCGCCTTCCTTCTGCAGCCACTGGAAGACCGGCGGCAGGGTCCAGGAGGAGGCGTCGATGTCCAGGCCAAGGCCCTCGGGCACCACGCGGATGATGTTCTCGGTCAGGCCGCCGCCGGTGATGTGGGCCATGCCGTGGATGGCCGCGCCGTGGGCCTTCAACAGCGCCAGGATCGGCTTGACGTACAGGCGGGTCGGCGCCATCAGCGCATCGACCAGCTTGACCCCGCCGTCCAGCTCCAGGTCGGCCGGCTGGCCGGCGCGGTCATAGATGCGGCGCACCAACGAATAGCCGTTGGAGTGCGGGCCGGAGGAGGCGATGCCGATCAGCACGTCGCCGGCAGCCACGCTGGCGCCGTCCTTCAGTTCGCTCTTCTCGACACCGGCCACGGTGAAGCCGGCCAGGTCGTACTCGCCTGGGGCATACATGTCGGGCATTTCAGCGGTTTCGCCGCCGATCAGCGCGCAGCCGGCCTCGGTGCAGCCATTGGCGATGCCGCCCACGACCGCCGCGGCGGTGTCGATGTCCAGCTTGCCGGTGGCGAAGTAGTCCAGGAAGAACAGCGGCTCGGCGCCCTGCACCAGCACGTCGTTCACGCACATGGCGACCAGGTCGATGCCGATCGTGTCGTGCCGGCCCAGCTGTTGTGCCAGCTTCAGCTTGGTGCCCACGCCGTCCGTCCCCGACACCAGCACCGGCTCGCGGTACTTGTTGGACAGGTCGAACAGCGCGCCGAAGCCACCCAGCCCCCCCATGACCTCCGGGCGGAAGCTGCGCTTGACCAGCGGCTTGATGCGCTCGACCAGTTCGTTGCCCGCGTCGATGTCGACGCCGGCGTCGCGGTAGGTCAGGGGGGAGGGGTTGGACGGGGAATTGGTCACGGGCGTCGGCGCTGCGCTGGGGTGAAAGCGCGATTTTAACAGGCCACGTTGGCGCGCAGGCCCTATTCGGGCAACAATTCCCCCCGGATACGCTCAATGGAAGTCCTGATGCGCCGCAGCCTCTTTTTGATGATGCTCCTCACGCTATGCCTGCCGGTGGCCACGATGGCCCAGAGCGGACTGCGAACCGAAGGCGACGTGGCCACGGCCAGCGGTGCTTATGAAGCCGAAGTCCCGGTCAACAGCCAGGCCGACGGCGACCGCAATGGTGCCCTGGCACGTGCGCTCGGCGTGGTGCTGGGCAAGTTGTCCGGCGACCGCAGCGTGATGGGCCGCCCCGGGGTGGGCCAGGCGCTGCGTGGGGCCAAGGATTACGTGGCCAGCTATGACTACCGCCAGGACCAGAGCACCTCGGCCAGCGGTGCACCCAGCTTCCGCACCATGCTGGTGGCGCGCTTCCGCGAGGACGACGTGGATGGCCTGATCGCCGCGCTGGGCCTGCCGTTGTGGCCGCAGCCGCGGCCCAAGCCGGTGGTCTGGCTGGCCATCGACGATGGCTCCGGCCCGCGCCTGGTCAGCGTGCAGCAGGCCAATGCGGCCCGTCCGCTGCTGAACCGTGCGGTCGAGCGTGGCTACAAGCTGGGCCTGCCCGGCGGCAGCGCGGCCGAACAGGCCCTGGTCGGGGCGATCTGGCGCCAGGACACCGCCGCGGTCGCCCGCGCCTCCTCGCGCTACGCCCCGCCGATGCAGCTGGTGGGCAAGCTGTACCGCGCCAACGGCGGCTGGGTGGCCGACTGGGTGTTCGTGGACGGCGGCAAGGAACTGAACAAGTGGACCACCAAGGACAGCGATGCCCGCCGTGCCATGGCCGGCGGCGCCGATGGTGCCGCCGATGCGCTGGTGCGCCGCTATGCCAAGCCCGGCGTGGCCACCGGCGCGGCCGGCAGCTACACCATCGTGGTGGTGGGGCTGGACAGCGCCGAGGACTACCTGCGCCTGGCCGCCGGCCTGCGTGAGAACCCGGTGGTGCGCAACATCACCCCGCTGCGCGCCTCCGGCAACCGCCTGGAGCTGTCGCTGGACATGACCACCGGCCTGGCCGGCCTGAACCGCATGCTCGGCGACAACGGCGTGATCGCGCCGCTGGCCCCGCTGCCGGTGCCGGTCGATGCCAATGACCCGCCCGGCACCCCGCCGCCCCCGGCCAGCAACGAGTACCGCCTGCGATGATCCTGACACCCGAAGCAGAGATCGCGCAGTTCCTGCGCCGCCTCAAATACGTGTTGGCGGCGCTGGCGGTGGGCTGGGTGATCTGGCTGCTCGGCCCGATCCTCACCCCGTTCGTGCTGGCCCTGGCGCTGGCCTGGTTGGGCGACCCGCTGGTCGACCGGATCGAGGCCACCGGCCGTTCGCGCAATACCGGCGTAGTGCTGGTGTTCGTGGCGATGGTGCTGATGCTGACCGCCGCGCTGCTGATCCTGGTGCCGATGATCGAGCGCCAGATCGCCACCCTGATCGCGGCCATCCCGCAGGCCCAGCAGTGGCTGATGCAGACCGGCATCCCCTGGTTCGAGCAGAAGACCGGGCTGGAGATCATGCAGTGGATGGACCCGGACCGGCTGATCGAGTGGGTGCGCAGCCATTGGCAGCAGGCCGGCGGCTTCGCCAAGACCTTCTTCGGCTACGTCTCGCGCTCGGGCTTCACCATGGTGACCTGGGTCGTCAACCTGCTGCTGCTGCCCATCCTGGCGTTCTACTTCCTGCGCGACTGGGACAAGCTGGTGGAGCGGGTGGCCTCGATGATCCCGCGCAACCACATCGGCACCATCACCAAGCTGGCGCGCGAGTCCGACGAAGTGCTCGGCGCGTTCATCCGCGGCCAGTTCCTGGTGATGATCGCGCTGGGCGTGGTGTACGCCGCCGGCCTGTCGCTGGTCGGCCTGAAGCTGGGCCTGTTGATCGGCCTGGTGGCCGGCCTGATCAGCTTCATCCCGTACCTGGGCGCGACCACCGGCATCGTGATGGCGATCGCCGCCGCGCTGGTGCAGGCACAGGGCTTCGACCTGAAGCTGCTGATCCTGGTGGGTGTGGTGTTCACCGTGGGCCAGTTGCTGGAAAGCTACGTGCTGACCCCGCGCATCGTCGGCGACAAGATCGGCCTGCACCCGGTGGCGGTGATCTTCGCGGTGATGGCCGGCGGCCAGCTGTTCGGCTTCCTCGGCATGCTGCTGGCGCTGCCGGTGGCGGCGGTCAGCAACGTGCTGCTGCGCTATGCGCACCAGCGCTATCGCCAGAGCGATCTTTATGCAGGTGAGAAGTCGGCGATCGTGCTCGATGCCTACCTGGACAAGCCGACCATCATCGTGGATACCTCGCCGAAGGCGCCCGACCCGCAGTGAGCGTCGTTCCGCAGCTGCCGCTCGCCCTGCGCTACCCGCAGGACGAGCGGCTCGAGACTTTCATCGGTGCACCCGACGGTGCGCTGGCGCAGCTGCGTGCGATCGCGGTGGGAGCCGCGCATGACTGGGTGTACCTGGAAGGCGCGGCCGGCACCGGCAAGACCCACCAGGCGCTGGCGATGTGTTCGCTGGCCGAGCAGGCCGGGCGGCAGCCGACCTACCTGCCGTTGAAGGCGGTGGTGGGGCGCACCCGCGCCGCACTGGAGTCGCTGGAGGGGCGTGATCTGGTCGCGCTGGACGGGTTGGATGCCGTCGCCGGGCAGCGCGAGGACGAAGTGGCGCTGTTCGATTTCCACAACCGCGCGCGTAGTGCCGGTATCACCCTGCTGTACACCGCGCAGCATGCGCCGGACCAGTTGGGCCTGGTGCTGCCGGACCTGCGCTCGCGTCTGCAGCAGTGCGTGCGCCTGCACCTGCAGCCGCTGGACGACGAAGGCCGCGCAGCCGTGCTGCGCGAGCGCGCGCTGCGCCGCGGGCTGGCGATCGACGAAGCGGCGATCGAATGGTTGCTCACCCGCACCGGCCGTGAACTGGGCAGCCTGGTGAGCCTGCTGGACTGGCTGGACCGCGAATCGATGGCCGCGCAGCGGCGCATCACCGTGCCGTTTCTGCGCCAGGTCCTGGAAGACGGCCCACACCGCCTGTAGAGCCGACCGTTGGTCGGCTGCTCTTCTGGCCTTTTCAAGGCAGCGACCAACGGTCGGCTCTACGAGCGCCGGTTGGTTGGCTGCTGTTCTGCGCCAGGTCCTTGAAGACAGCCCACACCGCCTGTAGAGCCGACCGTTGGTCGGCTGTTCTTCTGGCCTTTTCAGGGCAGCCGACCAACGGTCGGCTCTACGAGCGCCGGTTGGTTGGCTGCTGTTCTTCGCCAGGTCTTGGAAGACGGCCCACACCGCCTGTAGAGCCGACCGTTGGTCGGCTGCTCTTCTGGCCTTTTCAGGGCAGCCGACCAACGGTCGGCTCTACGAGCGCCGGTTGGTTGGCTGCTGTTCTGCGCCAGGTCCTGGAAGACGGCCCACACCGCCTGTAGAGCCGACCGTTGGTCGGCTGCTCTTCTGGCCTTTTCAAGGCAGCCGACCAACGGTCGGCTCTACGAGCGCCGGTTGGTTGGCTGCTGTTCTGCGCCAGGTGCTGGAAGACGGCCCACGCCGCCTGTAGAGCCGACCGTTGGTCGGCTGCTCTTCTGGCCTTTTCAAGGCAGCCGACCAACGGTCGGCTCTACGGGTGATCAGGCGTGGCGCCCGCTCTGGTACCCGTGCCGTCAGCGCAGCTGCGCATCCAGCTGCGCCAACCGCTCCGGGGTGCCGACGTCGGTCCATTGGCCGCGATGGTACTGGCCGCTCACGCGTCCCTGTGCCATCGCGTGCCGCAACAACGGCGCCAGGCCGAACTGCGGCGGCTGCATCGCCGCACCGGCGGTGTCGCCGATCACCGTGCGCCAGCCGTCGAGGATGCCCGCCCGGTACACGCCGATACCGGCATAGGTCAGGCGCGTTGCCTCGCCCACGTCGTCGACCCGGCCATCGGCATGCAGGATGAAATCCCCGCGCGGGTGCTGGGCGGGATTGTCGACCAGCAACAGGTGGGCGTCGCCGGCCGGCGAGGCGGGCAGCGAGCCGAAATCCACGTCGGTCCACACATCGCCATTGACCACCAGGAACGGCGCATCGCCGAGCACCGGCAGTGCATTGAGGATGCCGCCGCCGGTTTCCAGCGGTTCGGCGCCCTCGGCGAGCAGGTGCAGGCGCAGGCCCCAGCGGCTGCCGTCGCCCAGTGCTGGTGCGAACTGATCGCCCAGCCACGCGGTGTTGATCACCACGTCCTCGATGCCGGCGGCGGCCAGGCGCTCCAGGTGCCACACGATCAGCGGCTTGCCACCGGCCACCAGCAGTGGCTTGGGCGTGTGCAGGGTCAGCGGGCGCATGCGCTCGCCCTTGCCTGCCGAGAAGATCAACGCCTTCATGGGCGCGCCGGGATCGGGCCGGCCAACTGCGCCAGCGCCGGCTTGATGCGCTGCTGCAGCAGGTCGTCCAGCGCGGCCAGTTCGGGGTGGCGCGGCAGCACTTCGTCCAGGTAGGCGATGAAGCGCGGCGCATCCTCGAAGTAGTGGCCCTTGCCGTCGCGATCGCGCAGACGCACGAACAGGCCGAGGATCTTCAGGTGGCGCTGCACGCCCATCCAGTCGGCATCGCGCAGGAACTGCGGCCACGGCCGCACCGGCAGGCCGGCGGCCAATGCCAGGGCGTGGTAACGCGCCAGCCAGGCGTCCACTTTCTCCAGCGGCCAGCTCAGGAAGGCATCCTTGAACAGGCTGACCGGGTCGTAGGCGATCGGGCCGCGCACCAGGTCCTGGAAATCCAGCACCGCCGGGCCGCCGTCGACCGGCATCAGGTTGCGCGGCATGAAGTCGCGGTGGGTGAGCACCTGCGGCTGGTTCAGGGCGTTGTCCATCAAGCGGCGATGCGCCAGTTGCAACTGTTCCAGCTCGCCGCAGTCCAGCTGCAGGCCGAGGTGGCGCTGCAGGAACCATTCGTCGAACAGGCCGGCATCGCGTTGCAGCAGTGCCTCGCCGAAACTGCCCATGCCCTCGGGCACGGGAATCTGCTGCAGGCGGATCAGCTGCGCGAAGGCGGCGTCGAACCACGCATCGGCGTTGTCGGCATCGATGTGCCGGGCCAGCGTGGGGCCACCCAGGTCTTCCAGCAGCAGGAAGCCCTGCTCGACATCGCGTTCCAGCACGCGCGGCACGCGCACGCCGTTGGGCTCGAGCAGGTCATGCATGCGCAGCCACGGTCGCACATCTTCCAGCCCGGGCGGGGAGTCCATCACGATGTGGCTGCCGGCCGCGCTGGTGGTACGCCAGTAGCTGCGGAAACCGGCGTCGACCGAGGCGCGGTCCAGCGCCAGGTGCGGGTCGCCGAGCGCGGTGCTGGCCCACTGTCGGCGAAGCTCGGCGCGCAGGGGATCGGAAGCGGGATCGTTCATGGACGGGTACGTCGAAGCGGCACCGTGCAGGCGCCAGGGAAGGGGGAGGAGGCGGAGATGATCAGCGTTTGCCGCTGACCAGTCGCAACAGGGCCAGGATCGCCACGGCACCGAGTACCGCGCCGAGGAAACCGGCCGGTTCGCCGGCGGCATACCAGCCCATGTACTGGCCGAACCAACCGGCCAGCAGGGCGCCGACGATGCCCAGGCCGATGGTCAGCAGGCAGCCCATGCGGTTGTTGCCGGGCATGAAGAAGCGCCCGAGCAGGCCGACCACGAAGCCGACCAGGATGATGTAGAGCCAGCTGGTGCTGCCGAACAATCCGTTCATGCCATCTGCGCCTTCGGAGGGTGGACGCAGCCTAGCAAGGCCAGGCTGCGTCCGTCACGACGTGTGCGATCAGCAGCAGCCGTGGCCGCCGTGGCGGGTGCCGCTGTCGGCGGCGACCGGCGAACCGCTGGTTTCGCCACGCAGGCTGGCCGCGTAGTGCTCGCTGATCACCTTGGACACGCAGGCAGTGACTTTCTTGCCCATCGGGATGTGCAGGAATTCGTTCGGGCCGTGCGCGTTGGAATGCGGGCCGAGCACGCCGGTGATCATGAACTGCGCGCCCGGGAACTTCTCGCCGAGCATGCCCATGAACGGGATCGAGCCGCCTTCGCCCATGTACATCGCCGGCTTGCCGAAGAAGGTCTGGCTGGCGTCGTCGATCGCCTGGGTCAGCCACGGCGCCATCGCCGGCGCGTTCCAGCCGCTGGACGCCTTTTCCAGGTCCAGCTTCACTTCCGCGCCATTGGGCGGATCGCGCAGCAGGGCTTCCTTGAGCAGCTCGCCGCAGGCCTTGCCGTCGGCGGTCGGCGGCAGGCGCAGCGACAGCTTCACTGCGGTATGCGGGCGCAGCACGTTGCCGGCGGAGGCCAGCGGCGGCATGCCGTCCACGCCGGTCACCGACAGCGCCGGGCGCCAGGTGCGGTTGAGCACCAGTTCGGCCAGGTCATCGTTCATCGGGCGCAGGCCGTCGACCATCGGGAATTTCTCGAAGATGGCGGTGTCCACCACCTCGGCAGCACGCTTGGCCTGCGCCTGGCGCTCGGCCGGGATCTCCACGTGCATGCCATCGATCAGGATGCGGCCGGTGTTCTCGTCCTCGATCCGCGACAGCAACTGGCGCAGCAGGCGGAAGCTGGACGGGATCACGCCGGAGGCATCGCCGGAGTGCACGCCTTCGTTGAGCACTTTGACCGAGAAGTTGCCGCCGGTCAGGCCGCGCAGCGAGGTGGTGCACCACAGCTGGTCGTAGTTGGCGCAGCCCGAATCCAGGCACACCACCAGCGACGGCTTGCCGATGCGGTCGGCCAGGTGGTCCACGTAGGCCGGCAGGTCGTAGCTGCCCGATTCTTCGCAGGCTTCGATCAGCACCACGCAGCGTGCATGCGGCAGGCCCTGTTCCTGCAGCGCCAGCACGGCGGCCAGCGAGCCGAACATGGCATAGCCATCATCGGCGCCGCCACGGCCGTACAGCTTGTCGCCGCGCAGCACCGGCAGCCACGGACCGAGATCGGCATCCCAGCCGGTCATTTCCGGCTGCTTGTCCAGGTGGCCGTAGAGCAGGATGGTGTCGTCGCCGGTCTCGGCGCCAGACGCCGGAATTTCCAGCAGCAGCAGCGGCGTGCGGCCTTCCAGGCGCACCACCTCCACGGTCAGGCCCGGCAGGTTCTGGGCCCGGGCCCAGGTTTCCATCAGGGTGACGGCCTGTTCCATGTAACCGTTGGCGACCCAATCTGCGTCGAACATCGGCGATTTGTTGGGAATGCGGATGTAATCGACCAATTGCGGGACGATCTCGCTGTCCCACTTTTCATTGACGAATTGGCCGAGTTTGGCGCTGTCCATCTGAAACTCCGGATGCATTGGCTAGTCCTCACATTCTACGCCGCTGGCAGGGGTAGGGATTTCCCTACACCACGTCAGGTATTTGGCTGGCTGTGTGAAGGGGCTGTGGACGATAGGCTGTGTGTATGTGGCGAGGGATGCTGGGGCCTCCGACGGGATAGCCGGCAGGACCCGGTTCCGAGCCACAAGGAGTTGCAAGGTGGGGTCTTGGTTTTCGTGGAAGGCGCTTGCGCTGGGACTGCTGTTGATCGGGGCTGCTCAGGCGGCCAACCGCATCGACATCAATACAGCTGATACGTCGACGCTGCAGCAGGGATTGACGAACGTGGGGCCGCACAAGGCTGAAGCGATCGTTGCGTACCGGCGACAACACGGACCTTTCCTCCGGGTCGAGGACCTGGCACGGGTGAAGGGGATAGGGACGAGAACGGTCGAACGGAATCGACAACGGATGACGACGGGGGTCATGGAGAGCCCCGCCGCGGAACCGCCCAGGAGGGCGTTGCCGGCAGCCGTACCAAGACGCTGACCAACAGGACAGGTCGGAGACAGGCAGGAGCCCGTCATCGCCGGTCGCGCAGGATGCGCGGCGGCACCGGCACACGCAGGGAGGCGGTACGCAGGGATGCGGCGCGGAAGGATCGGCGCGGAACCACCAGGACGGTGGCGCCCAGGCTCGGGAAGGGCTGTCATGGCGGAGCGATATTCGGCCGAGTGCAGGGAGCATGGCCGGCACCCAAACTGGGCAGGATGCACAGGGGGAAGGCGGGAAGCCGACAAGGATGTGATGATTGCCCGGTACTGCGCAGGGATGCGTGGCCGGGCAATTTCTTTATGGGCGTCTGCCTGCGCGCGCCAACACCTGTTTCATGCAGTGCGTTGGTGTAGCGTCGTCGCATTACTGCATGGAATGAACCACATGGCACCACGCCGCGCATTGCTCACCCTGGCCCTGGCCACCTTGTTCGCCACCGGCGCCTGCGCTGCGACGGCCGCGACCCCGCCCGCCAGCAGTGCCACCGATACGGCCGTTGCCGCGCCGCGCGGTCCCACCGATCTCAAGCCCGGTGAATTCCTGTGGCATCCGGAAATCTCGCCGGCTGGCCCGATCGTGCTGGTGGTCAGCCTGGATGAGCAGCGCGCCTATGTGTATCGCAACGGCATCGCCATCGGCCTGAGCACGATCAGCTCGGGCAAGACCGGCCACGAAACCCCGACCGGCGTGTTCACCATTCTGCAGAAGGACAAGGACCACAAGTCCAACCTCTACAACAGCGCGCCGATGCCCTACATGCAGCGGCTTACCTGGGATGGCATCGCCCTGCACGGGGGCAATCTGCCGGGGCACCCGGCCTCGCACGGGTGCGTGCGGCTGCCGCAGGCGTTCGCGCAGAAGCTGTTCAGTGCGACCCAGCGCGGCGACACGGTGGTGGTGGCCGATGCCAAGAGCGCGCCGATGACGCTGGCCTATCCGGCGGTACTGGCGCCGGTCAACAGCACCGGCAAGCCGCTGCTGGAGACCACCGATGCGCCCGACCACTACTGGAACGACGCGGCTGCGCCGAGCGGGCAGGTCGGCATCCTGGTGAGCCTGCACGACCAGCGCCTGTACGTGCTGCGCGACGGCGTGCTGATCGGTGAATCGCGGCTGCAGGCCAAGGCATTGCCGGCCTTCGAAGGCACCACGCTGTTCGTGATGCAGCAGGGCTATTCGGACGTGCCCAGCCCGCTGGACGCGCACCAGCGCCTGCACAAGTGGACCGCCTATCCGCTGCTGGGGCAGAGCGCGGGCAACGCCAGTCCCGACCTGCTGGCCACCCCCAGCCTGCCGATGGCGCTGCCGCCGGCCTTTGCCGAGCAGCTGTACCAGGCGCTGGTGCCGGGTACCACGTTGCTGGTGACGAGCCTGCCGGCGGTTCGCCCGGTGGCCGATGAACAGAACCTGCAACCGGTGTTGGAATCGGACGCCGGCGGGTCCACCTTGTAGGGATTGGTCCTGCCGGTACGCCGTCGATGCCTGTGTCCCCGATCTCCCGAGTTGCCCTGTGTGCGTTGGCGTTGGCCGCGTCGGCGGGCGCCGCGCAGGCGGCCCCTGCCGCCTCGGCGGCCGCGCCTGCGGCGCTGCCGGCGGCGCAGATGGCCGACATGCTCGCGCGCGCCGCCCCCGGTGCCGACCGCAAGGTGTTGCAGTTGGCGGCCAGGGCGATGACCTGCGCGCTGCGGCGGCCGGAGCTGGGCATCGACCCGACCCGGCTGAGCGTGATCGATTACTCGCGCCCGTCCACCGAACAGCGCATGTGGGTGTTCGACCTGGCCCGGCAGAAGCTGCTGTTCGAGGAGTGGGTGGCGCATGGCCGCAACAGCGGCGGCAACCAGACCGAACACTTCTCCAACCGCGATGGCAGCTTCATGTCCAGCCTGGGCGCGTTCACCGCCAGGGAAACCTACATGGGCGGCAACGGTTATTCGCTGCGCCTGGAAGGCCTGGAACCCGGGTTCAACGACCATGCCCGCGATCGCGCCATCGTGATCCACGGCGCGCCCTACGTGAACCCGACGATGGCCCGGCTGCAGGGCCGGTTGGGGCGCAGCCTGGGCTGCCCTGCGGTGCGCCTGACGGTGGCCAGGCCGCTCATCGACAGCCTGCGTGGCGGTGCGCTGGTATTTGCCTACTACCCCGACAAGGAGTGGCTGGCGCGTTCGCAGCTGCTCGGCGCGGACTGCGCCGCCAGCCCCGGCTGAGCGCGTACTGAGGCACACTGGCGGCATGTCGACTGATGCCATCCTGGGCGCGGCCACGCGCGTCATTCCGAGTGTCGAGTACCGCCGCGAGCGCTGGCGCAACGGGCTGGGCTGGACCCGCGAAATCCTGCGGGTGCCCGACACCGATGCCTGGCAGGTGCGGCTGTCGATCGCCGAGATCGAGCAGGACGCGGCGTTTTCCAGCTTCCCGGGGGTCGAGCGCGAACTGGTGCTGCTGCGTGGCGAAGGACTGCGTCTGCGGTTTGCCGATGGCGCCGTGCACACACTTCTGCCACCGCACGACCGGCTGCGCTTTGCCGGCGAGGCGCAGGTCGGTGGCGAGCTGGTCGACGGCCTGACCCACGATTTCAACCTGATGTGGCGACGCGACCTGGTCGACGCCGAACTGCTGCACCGACCGTTGGTGGGCAGCATGTTCTTTTTCACCGAGCCGACGACGGCGTGGGCGATCCACCTGCTGGCCGGCCAGGCCGAATTCGAGGGTGACGCCGGCTTGCCGCCATTGGAGGCGGGTGACACCGCCTGGTTGGCTGCCGGCGCGCGCACGCGATTCGCGTTGCGCGGCGGTGGCGAACTGCTCGCGATCCGGCTGAGCCCCCGGTAGCGTCGCCTCCCGATCGCCTGCCGGTAGCCTGCACCTTGTTCGGTGGGGGCATGCCCGCTGTCGAAGGTCGCCCCGGTGCAGGGCAATGCGTTCGCCGTTGCCCTCAGTACACGTCGCGACGGTAGCGACCTGCCACGATCAACGCTTCCTTGCCGTCGCGTCCCAGTGCCTGCTCGATCACCGCATCCACCGCCGGGGCCATGCCCTGCAGGCTGCCGCAGACCAGGAGCGTGGCGCCTTGGCGCGACCATTCCCACAGGGTGTCGAGGTGGGCCTGCAGACGATCCTGCACGTAGCGGTGTTCGCCGCCGTCGCGGCTGAACACCGTATCCAGGCGCTCGATCCAGCCGGCCTGGTGCCAGGCGGTCAGCTCGTCGCCGAAGTAGAAATCGTGGGCGGCGGTGCGTTCCCCGAACAGCAGCCAGTTGCGTCGTGCGCCAGCCGCGATGCGTGCACGCAGGTGCGCGCGCAGGCCGGCGATGCCGGTGCCGTTGCCGATCAGGATCAGCGGGGCGTCGTGGGCCGGCGCGTGGAAGTTGGGGTTGCTGCGGAAGCGCAGGTCGATCTGCCCACCCAGGGCGGCGTGGTCGCACAGCCACCCGCTGCCCAGCCCCGGGGTGCCGTCCGGACGCAGCTGGCGGCGCAGCAGCAATTGCACCTGGCCCTCGTCGGGCATGCTGGCGATGGAGTATTCGCGATGCGGCAACGGACGCAATGCAGCCACCAGGCCGACGGTGTCGGCGGCCCGCATTTCTTCGGCGGTGGGCAGGTGCGCGCGTGACAGATGCGCGTGCAAGGTGTCGCCGTCGATCACCTGCGCGCCGTCCAGCGCGGCGTCGGCCAGCCAGGCATCGACGGCGCTCGGCGCATGCCGCGGGCCGATCTCGACCACGTCACCGGCCTGCCATGACGGCACGATGCCGTCGGCGGGGACCAGCGCCACCTGCCAGGTGGGCGCACCCGGGCTGCCGGCATTGACCAGCGCGCGGCTGTGCAGCCGCCACGGCAGGTAGTCGGCCGGGGTCCAGTCGGGCAGGTCGGTGGCGTCGCCGCCGAGCTGGCCCAGCAGTTGCTGCCAGTGGCGCAGTGCGGCCGGGTCGGCGTTGTCCACCTCGACCGTATCGAACAGCGGGTGCGCGCCCCGCTGGCGCAGCCAGGTATCGAGCTGGTGGCCGAACGCGCAGAAATGGCCGTAGCTGCGGTCGCCCAGCGCCAGCACGCCGTACTGCACGTGCGGCAACGCCAGGGGCTGCGCCATCGCGCCGCGCAGGAACGGCAGCGCGTGGTCGGGGGCGTCGCCTTCGCCGGTGGTGCTGGCGATCAACAGCACCTGCGAGGCCTGCTGCAGCGTCGCGGCATCGACCTGGTGCAGGCCGCGGATGCGCACCGCCATGCCGGCCGCGCGCAGGGCCTCGGCGCTGCGGTCGCACAGGTGCCGCGCAAAGCCGGTCTGGCTGGCCCAGACCAGCAGCAATGGGGCCTGGCCATCGCTGCCGCGACGGTCATCGCGTGTTCGCCCGCGCCACCAGATCAGCGCGCATAGCCCGGCATATGCCAACACGCTGCCGAGCGCGATGCGCCAGTGCGAGGCCAGCGGCGCGCCCTGCCACCAGCGCTCCTGCAGGTGCAGGCGCAGCAGCAGCCCGGCCAGTACCGCCAGCAGGGCGATCACCAGCAGGTTGCCGAGGGTGGCGCGCGAGGGGCGGGTCATGCGGGCGACGCCGATGCGGTATCGAGCAGGTGCTCGAAGGCCGGGCTCATGTGTTCGGTGATGCCGTCCGCGCCGCGGCTGACGAAGCGCGCCGCCAGCCCGTGCGTCCGGGCGAAGGCCAGGCCCTGCTCCAGGCCCATCACGGTCAGCGCGGTGGCCCAGCCGTCCGCCTGCATGGCGTGGCGCGCGACCACGCTGACCGCGGCGGCGGCATGGTCCACCGGGGCGCCGGTGCGCGGGTCCACGGTGTGGCTGAAGTGTGCGCCGTCCTGGTCGAAGTGGTGCCAGCGGTCACCGGAGGTGGCCACGGCCAGATCCTCCAGGGCCAGCACGCGCGGGGGATGGTCGGCCAAGGCGCTTTCTTCGGGGCCGGCTTCAACCAGCACCCGCCAGGGCTGGCCATCGGGCTTGCGGCCGTAGCCGTGCAGTTCGCCGCCCACTTCCACCAGCGCGGCATGCACGCCCTGCGCGCGCAGCCACTGGCTGGCCTGGTCGACGCCGAAGCCCTTGGCGATCGCCGAGAGGTCCATCGCGACCGCGCCGGGTTGCTCCAGCTTGCCGTCCTGCCAGTGCAGGCGTTGCCAGCCGCAGCGGGCGCGGGTGGCGGCCAGCGCGGCGGGGGTGGGAATGCGTTGGGCATGCGCATGCGCGCCGAAACCCCACAGTGCGACCAACGGGCCGACGGTGGGATCGAAGGCGCCACCGCTGCGGGCGGCGATGTCCAGCGCGGCGTCCAGCACCTGCGCGAACAGCGGCGGGACCGGCTGCATGCTGCCGGCCTCGGCGCGATTGAAGCGGGAGATATCGCTACCGGCTTCCCAGGTGCTCATCTGCGCCACGATGGCGTCGAGCCGGGCCTGGATGCCCGCGTGCAGCGGATGCAGGTCGCGCGTACGCGCGACCACCAGCTTTACCTGCCAGGTGGTGCCCATGGTGTGGCCACCGAGGCTGGCGATGTCGAGATCTGCGTTGTTCATGGGGTGGGCATAGGGGCCGGGTCGACCCGATTGCCGGCATCTCGGGGGTAAAAAGCCCCCTTCGCGTGGAAGGGGGCCGGTCAACGGCGTAGCGTTGTTGCGGGACTGCGCGGCAACCGCGGTGGGCGGTTACTGCGGCAGCACTTCCAGCGTGGCAACGTAGTTCAGGCGACGCTTCTTGGCCTGCTTGAGCGAGGCCTTCTTGTCTTCGCTGCTGGTTTCCAGCCAGTACATGCCGGCCTCCGGCCAGGTGATGCTGAACTCGCCCTTCTTGTCGCTGGTCACCTTGATCTCGTCCTGCGCGTTGCGGTAGCGGGTGCCGCCCCGGGTGATTTCGAATTCCAGGCCGGCGCGCGGCTTGCCATCGACCAGCACGCGGAAGCGGGCCGGTTCACCGGCGACCAGGTCGTTGGGATGGCCCAGGGCGATCATCTCGATGCCCTGCTTGGTCGGCTTGAGCGCGGTGGCGTTCGGGGTCCCGTTGGTGACGAAGGTTTCGATGCGGTTGACCGACTGCGCGACCTCCAGCTTCTTGGCCTTCTTCGGCACTTCGTTGGCGAAGGTGGCCGGGGTGCCGCGCCAGCGCTTGGGCGCGCCGTTTTCTTCCCAGGTGGCCGACAGGCCGGTGCTGACCGACGCCAGGCGGTAGGTGCCCTGCTGGGTCAGCTCCACGTCGAACACGCTGCGGAACTTGCCGGTGGAGGCGTTCTGCGGCTGCACGATGGTGCCGTCGGGTGCGGTGATGACCAGGCTGTCCAGGCGCAGCGGCACGTGGTTGAAGTAGAACAGGTCGTTGGACACGGCCGCATCCACGGTGATCCACGGCTTTTCACCGGCGATCACGGTCTGCGAGGGCTGCAACCAGGCCTTGTGGGCCAGGGCGGAGAACGGAAGTGCGGCGGCCAGGGCGGCGGCTAGGACGAGCGAGCGCTTCATCAACAACTCCATGTAAGGGACAACGTCAGTGGACAGGGGGCCGAGTGGCCGATGCTACCCGCCGCGGAGGGCGGGCGGTGGATCAGGGTTTGGCGGTCAGGGTAACCAGGCCCAGTTCGGTACTGCCCTGGGCCTTGCCGTTCTGGATGCTGGTGGCCGGCCAGGTGAAGGGAATCTTGACCAGTTCACGCCCACCGACCTCGCGCACCGCTTCCACCACCAGCGTGTAATTGCCGGGCGCCAGTGCCTTCAGCGCGGACTGCTTGTCGTTGAACGACAGCGCCTGCTTGCCGGCCGGGCGGGTGGGACCGGTGACGCCATCCACCGGCACGTCCAGGGTGCGGCCGCTCTTGCGCCACCACTGGCGCAGGTCGGGCAGCCACTTGGTGCCATGGCCTTCGCTGTTGCCGGTCTGCTGGTACCAGACCGAGAGGTTGGCGGCGACCTTCTGGTCGGCCCCTTCCAGCCACACCGCCACGTACGGGCGATGGTATTCGGCAACGGTGAGCTTGGGCACTTCGACGTTGATGTCGAGGGTAGCAGCGTAGGCCGGGGAGGTGGCCAGCAGGCCGCTCAGGGCGATGGTCAGGGTAACGCGCATGGTGCGGCTCCGTGGAGGACGAACGGTGGAAGTACGAATCAGTGGATCAGGATCAGCGCGATCAGCAGCGGCACCATCAGGCCCAGGCCGACCAGCGGCCAGGTCATGCGGCGCTGGCGGGCATGCAGGTGCAGCAGGAACAGGCCGGTGATGCAGAACACCAGGCAGGCGACGGCGAAGATGTCCAGGAACCAGCCCCAGGCCGGGCCGGCATTACGGCCTTTGTGCAGGTCGTTGAAATACGACACCCAGCCGCGCGTGGTGGCCTCGTATTCGACGGCGCCGGTGTCGCGATCGATGCTCAACCAGGCATCGCCACCGGGGCTGGGCATGGACAGGTAGACCTCGCCGTCGGACCACTCGGCGGGGCGGCGGCCGATGGAAATCACCAATTGGTCGTCGAGCCAGCGGCTGGCGGAACGCGGCAGGGGCGCCTGGCCGTCGGTACGCTCGCCGAGCGAGGCCAGCACGGGCGCGGGCAGCGTGAGCTGCCGGTTGACGACCTGGGGCGTGGCTTCGATCCTGCTGGCGTGATTGAGGGTGATGCCGGTCGCGGCAAACAGGAGCATGCCGATCAGGCAGACGGCCGAGCTGATCCAGTGCCACTGGTGCAGGGTGCGCAGCCAGAAGCCGCGACTTTGTTGCTGCTGCACGCTGGAAAGGGGAGTGGCCACGGTCACGACATTGGGATCTGAATGGCGAATTACACCATTGATGAGAATGGTTCGCAATTTCTGGCGAACGACGGTGCCGTGGATCCATGCCCGCCGTCTCCCGACAGCGGGACGGTGCGCGCGGGGAAGCAGGGCGCCGGGGCGTTTTTTTCTTGAGGGCTGCCGAGCATGGCTCGGCACTACCGCTCATCCGCGCAGCGCCCGCGGCGCGGCCCCGCCGCGGGCGGCGGTGCAATCGGTCGCATGCGTCCGATCCATCGCGAACGACGGTGCCGTGGACCCATGCCCGCCGTCTCCCGATCGTCGGACGGTGCGCGCGGGGAAGCAGGGGGCCGTGCCGCTTTTTTCTTGAGGGCTGCCGAGCATGGCTCGGCACTACCGGTGATCCGCGCAGCGCCTGGTAGAGCCGAGCCACGCTCGGCTGCTCTTGCTCTTGCTCTTGCTCTTTTTGTTGCTCTTGTTGTTGCTCTTGCTCTTGCTGGTGTTGGTGCTGTCGCTGCAAGGCCCGCGGCGCGGCCCCGCCGCGGGCGGCGGTGCAATCGGCCGCATGCGTCCGATCCACCGCGAACGACGGTGCCGTGGATCCATGCCCGCCGTCTCCCGATCGTGGGACGGTGCGCGCGGGGAAGCAGGGGGCCGTGCCGCTTTTTTCTTGAGGGCTGCCGAGCATGGCTCGGCACTACCGGTGATCCGCGCAGCGCCCGGTAGAGCCGAGCCACGCTCGGCTGCTCTTGCTCTTGCTGGTGCTGCAAGGCCCGCGGCGCGGCCCCGCCGCGGGCGGCGGTGCAATCGGCCGCATGCGTCCGACCCATTGCGAACGACGGTGCCGTGGACCCATGCCCGCCGTCTCCCGCCAGCGGGACGGTGCGCGCGGGGAAGCCGAGGGCCGTGCCGTTTTTTTCTTGAGGGCTGCCGAGCATGGCTCGGCACTACCGGTGATCCGCGCAGCGGTTGAACGCCTGCTCCGGGGCGCGGCCCAGCCGGTCATGCGCGCAGCGGTTGAACGCCCGCTCCGACGCGCGGCGCAGCCAGTCACCCGCGCAGCGGTTGAACGCTCGCTCTGCGGCGCGGCCCAGCCGGTCATGCGCGCAGCGGTTGAACGCCCGCTCTGCGGCGCGGACCAGCCGGTCATGCGCGCAGCGGGTGAACGTCCGCTCGGCGGCGCGGCCCAGTCGGCCGTGCGCGCAGCCCTGGTAGAGCCGAGCCGCGCTCGGCTGCTCTTACTCTTGCTCTCAATGCGGCGCCCCACCGCCCCGGCCGGCATTCCGCCGGCCGTTGGCGGTGGCCGTCGCCCTCAGAACGTCGCGTTCACCGAGATCCAGTAACTCCGGCGCTGGTCCTTGGTCGCGTAATCGTCCACGCAGTTGTAGTCGCTGTCGCTGATCAATACGCACGACTGTGACACGAAGTCCTTGTCGAACAGGTTGTTGACCCGCGCATTGACGGTCAGCCATGGGGTGATGTCCCAGCTGCCGCCGAGGTGGAAGATCGTGTAGTCCTCGTAATAGCGGGTCTGCGAGCTGCTGACGCCGCCGACGTTGCTGACCAGGGTGTCGCGGTAGCGGTCGTAGCGGCCTTCGCCGATCAGCGACAGGCTGACCGCTTCGCTGACCTGCCAGTTCAGGCTGGCATTGGCCATGTGCCTGGCCGGGTTGCCGGTGATCGGCCGGCCCTTGCCGCTGCCGCTGGTCTGTTCGCTCCTGGTCCAGGTGTAGTTGCCGCGCAGCTGCAGGGTGTCCAGCAGGTCGACCTGGGCGGCCGCTTCCACGCCACGGGTTTCGGCCTTGTCGATGTTCACGCTCTGGCCGAAGGTGCTGTAGCCCAGCTCGGCCCAGCCTGGCCCGATGTCCACGCAGTAGCTGCCATCGTTGGGGGCCACTTCGCAGTTGGCGAAGGTGCCGCCGCTGGCGATCTTGTCATCGAACCTGTTGAGGAAGCCGGTGACGTTGAAGCCCCAGCGATCGCCTTCGTAGTACGCGGCGATTTCGTAGTTGGTGCTGGTTTCCGGCGTGAGGTTGGGCGAGCCGACCAGCGGAGTGACGCCCTGGCCACCGAAGCCGACGATGCCGGGGAACAGCTGGTCCGGACGCGGGGTCTTGTAACCGGTGCTGACGCCGCCCTTGACGGTCCAGGCAGCGTTGGCGTTCCACACCAGATAGGCGCGCGGGCTGACGTGGCTGCCGAAGATGTTGTGGTCGTCGTAGCGCACGCCGACGGTGGCGGTCAGGCTATCGGTCAGTGACCAGTTGTCCTCGGCGAACAGCGCCCACATGCGGTGCTGCTGCTTCACGTTGCTCTTGTAGCCGGCGCCATCCATGCCGAACACGCCGTCGATCATGTCGGTGTCGTTGTACTGGCCGCCGACGGTGAGCTTGTGCGCGCCGAAGGTCAGGTCGAGCATCGTGTCCAGCACGTTGCCCTTGAGTTCCATGGTGCGCAGCGGACGCGGCAGGAAGGCCTGCAGGCGCGCCAGCTCGGCGGCGTTGAGTGCGCCCAGCCCGTTGCGTGCGCCGGCCGCGCAGTTGGCGGCGGCGCCGGTGCGACGACAGACGTCGTTCCACAGGCCCTGCAGCTCGGCGCGTTCGTCCAGCGTCAGCGGCAGCGAGCGGCCGAGGTTGTTGCTGGTGATGTGGGTGAGCGTGGTCTGCCAGGTGCCGAATCCATAACGGCCCTGGTGGGTCAGCGCGACCTGGTCGCGCTCGTAGCGCTGGTAGGCGGTGTAGCCCACGCGCGGCTGCACCACGCGGCGGGTGATGTTGCCCGGGCCGTTGGGATTGCGGACCGTCGCATTGCCCACGCGCCACAGGCTGGCCAGGCTGTCCAACGTGCCGGTCTGGCCTTCGCTGTTGTCGTACTTCTGCCGCGACGCGTCGTAGTCCAGCCACAGCTCGTGGTCGTCGTTGACCATGAAATTCAGGCGCATGCCCGCGTTCCAGTTGGTGTTGGCCACCGCCTTGCCGCCGGCGCCGAAGCCGATCTCGCGCGACCACAGGGTGCCGTCCGGCAACGGCAGGTCATCCCACGCCGGATTGGATGCCTTGGCGTCGTAATAGCTGCCGCGCACCGACACGCCGAGGCGGTCCTTGAGCAGCGGGCCGCTCAGGTAGACATCGGTGCTGCGCGCGTCACCGAACTGGTCGTCCTGCTGCATCGTGAACCCCTGGGTGACCGCGCCGCGCCACTCGGCCTGGTTGCGCCGGGTGATGATGTTGATCACCCCGCCCATGGCGTCCGAGCCGTACAGGGTGGACATCGGGCCGCGCACCACTTCGATCCGTTCGATCGCATCCAGCGGCGGCATGTACGAGAACTGGCCACCGCCGAAGTTGTTGGGGTAGAGGTTGCCGGCGTTGCTCTGGCGGCGCCCGTCGATCAGCACCAGGGTGTAGTCCGAGGGCATGCCACGCATGGAAATGGTGGCACGGCCGTTCTTGTCGGTCGGTTCCATGCCCACGTCGATGCCTTCCACGTCGCGCAGCGCATCCACCAGGCTGGTGTACGGGCGCTTGCTCAGTTCCTCGCGGCTGATCACGCTGATGCTGGCCGGTGCATCGGCGATCTTCTGCTCGAAGCCGGCGGCGGTGACCACCACCTTGTCCAGCGTGGTCGGCGCGGCGGCGCCGTTGGCGAAGGCGGGTGCACTGAGCGCACCGAGCAGGGCGATGCTCAGCGAGCACCGGGAAAGGGACGTGCGACGACGCTGGCGCTGGGCCATGGCAATAACCTCGAAGGAAAGCGAACGGACGCATGCAGGCACGGCCGGCAGGCCGTGACACGCGCAACAGATCAGGACAGCGCCCGCGGGGCGGGCAGGCAGGCGGTGGGCGGCATCGACGAGGCGATGCCGGCGATCAGCCCTGCGGCGGCGCCTGGCCGCGTTGGACGCGCAACCCGGGGGCGGCAGGCAACGGCGTGGCCGGTGCCGAATCGATGGCGGGCGATACCCGCGGTGGCAGCGCCACCTGCATGGCCATCAACGCATCCAGCGACGCGAGGGGGTGCGGCTGCGGTGGCAGCGGGGCAGTGGCGGCGCGGGTACCGGCCATGCGCCGCGGCTTGGCCGGACTTTCTTCCTGCACCGCGGTGTCGCCACCGCCGGCCGGGCGTTCTTCCGCCGGCAGGTGCAGCACCCGCGCGGCGCCGCCGGGCAGGGTCCGCTCCAGCACCGGCAGGCCGGTGAACAGCATCGACAGCAGTGCCAGCCAGGCCAGTACGCTCGCCAACGCCGGACGCTGCCCGCGCATGGCGGGGGCAAAGCTGCGGTGGCGGTGCGGGTGGCGCATGGACGTCCCTGTGAGCGGCCAACCTGCGGGCGGATGGCAATGCGGCGCGATTGTAATGAGATACGCCTACAGACGCAAATGGGAATGATTTGCGATTGTGCCGGCGCGGCCGTGGTGTCACCCGACGGGCTGGCTCAGACCTCGCTCCAGCGCCGCAACAGGTTGTGGTAAACGCCGGTCAGCTGCAGGACCGCGGCGCCGTCCGCGCCGCTGGTGCGCAGGGTTTCGATGGCGCTATCCATGTCCAGCAGCATGCGTCGCGCGCTGTCGTCGCGGACCATGCTCTGCACCCAGAAGAACGAGGCCAGGCGCGCACCGCGGGTGACCGGGGCGACCCGGTGCAGGCTGCTGGAGGGATACAGCACCAGGTCGCCGGCAGGCAGCTTCACTTCGTGCTCGCCGTAGGTGTCGCTGATCACCAGTTCGCCGCCGTCATAGGCCTCCGGCGGCGTGAGGAACAAGGTGCAGGACACATCCGACCGCAGGTGGCTGCGCTGGCCTTCCGGGCCGGTGATCATCACCGCGCCGTCGACGTGGAAGCCGTATTGGCCCCCGCCCTGGTAGCGGTTGAAGCGCGGCGGCAGGATTCGCAACGGCAGGGCGGCGGCGAAGAACAGCGGGTGCCGCTCCAGCGCCGCCAGCACGATCCGGCCCAGCTCACCCTTCAACGGCGATGCGTCGGGAAGCTGTTCGTTGCGCTTCACCCGTGCCCCCTGCGCACCCACGGTCTCGCGGCCATCGGCCCAGTCCGCCGCGTCCAGCATGCGCTGCAGGTAGGCCAGTTCATCGGCGGTCAGTACGTTGGGGACATGCAGCAGCATGGCAAGGTCCTTGTGCGGCGCGAGGGGTGCCCCCGCGCCGCCGTGCATCAGAAGCGGAAGTCCGCGCTGAACAGGAACGAACGCGGAGCGCCCGGGGTATAACGGTAGCCGCTCTTGTTGATCGCTGCCACGTACTGCTTGTCGGCCAGGTTGTAGGCGTTCAAGCGCAGCACCAGGTGCTCGTTGACGGCATACGATGCGACGGCGTCGAATACGGTGTACGCGCGGGTGAACGCCGGCGTGCCTACCGCGCCATCGGTGCCACGGTGCATGGAACCGGCGTAACGCGCGCCACCTCCGATGGTGAGGCCGAACGGGAACGTGTAGCTGGTCCAGCTGGTGAAGGTGTCGCCCGGGGTGTAGGTGAGGTTGCGGGTGCCGTCGGCGGCGACGTTGGCGCCTTCCTCCACCTCGGTATCCAGGTGGCTGTAGCCGGCGCTCAGCGACCAGTTCTCGGTGATGCGGCCCACCGTGGACAACTCGATGCCCTGCACCGACTTCCTGCCGGTCTGGGTGGGGTTGCCGGCCTCATCCAGCACCTGGGCGTTGATCTCGTTGCTGACCTCGGTCTTGAACAGGGCCAGGTTCACGGCCAGCGCATCCTGCATGAAGCTCCACTTCGTGCCCACTTCGAACGTCTTGGCCTTCTGCGGGTCCAGGCGCGGGTTGTCGGCGCTGCTGGTGGAACTGCTCAGCTGGAAGTTGCTGCCGCCCGGGGGCTGCTGGGAAATGGCGTAGTTGGCGTACAGGCTGACGATGTCATCCACCTTGTACACCGCGCCCAGCTTCCAGTTGATGAGGGTGTCCGAATGCGCCAGCGTCGGATTGGTGATCACCGTGCCGACCGGGCTGGTGCCGCAGGCGGGACCGCGGCCACCGCAGACAGCGGCACTCTGGTACTCGGTCTTGTAGTGGTCGGCGCGCAGGCCGGCGGTGACCAGGAAACTCTCGCCGATGTTCAACGTATCGAACAGGTACACCGAGGACGTGGTGGTCTTGCCGCGGCTGTCGGCGCCATTGTGGGCCCAGGTCAGGCCGGTCGCGTTCCAATCCGGCGCGTACAGGTTGGCCGGCGACCAGGTGGTGCCGCCGGTGGCGGCCTGGCCGAAGCTCTCCAGCTCCTCGCGGGTGAACTCCAGTCCGGTGCTCAGGTTGTGTTCGATGGCGCCGGTGGCGAAATCCGCGCGCAGGTTGAGCTGGTCGGTGAGGATGGTGTTCCGCTGGTCCTTGAAGGTCGGCAGGCTGCGCGCGATCGTGTAGCTGCCAAGATCGGCGGCATTGGCGTAGCGGATGTTGCCGGTCGGTGCGCCGTTGGCGCCGCGCGTGCCGGTGCCCATGAACGCGGTCAGCATGTAGTCCTGGTCGGTACGGCCCCAGCGTGCGGTGTTGGTCAGCCGCACGTTGTCGTTGATGTCGTGTTCGATGCGGAAGGTGGCCATCTTCGCGGTGACGTCGTCGTGGTCGGCGCGCGTGCCGTAGAAATTCTCCGGATCCACTGGATGGCCCGCCAACTGTTCGAGGGTCGGCTGCGCGGTCCAGCCCGGCAGGCCCAGGGTGGGGACGCCGCCGTCAGGCACGTTGCTCTGGTCCACGTACAGCAGGTTGAGGTAGTACCGGGTGCGGGTGCCCAGGCCGAAGGCCAGTGACGGCGCGATGCCCCAGCGCGTGTTGTTGACGTGGTCGCGGCCCGGCTGGTCGCTGTCCTGCCACATCGCGTTCAGGCGCAGCGCGCTGGTCGCGCCGAGGGTCTGGTTCCAGTCTGCGGTGCCGCGCTGTTGATCGTCGGTGCCGGCCGAGAGGGTACCCGACACGGCGTTGTGAAGGTTGGCCTGCTTGCTGACCATGTTGATCGAACCGGTCGGTGCCGAGCGCCCATTGTCCGTACCGGCCGGGCCCTTGGACACTTCCACCTGCTCGGTATTGAAGACATCGCGTGAGATGGAGCCCAGGTCGCGCACCCCATCCACGAAGATGCTGCTGGAGGTATCGAAGCCGCGCATGAAGATGCTGTCGCCGGTGTTCGTGTTGCCGTTCTCGCCCACGTAGAACGTGCCCACCCCCGGGCTGTTGCGCAGTGCATCGGTCAGCGTGGTGGCGCCCTGCTGGTTGAACAGGTCGCGCGTGATCACCTGGATGGTCTGCGGCGTGTCCTGCAGGGACTGGGTGAACTTCGGCGAGGCGATCCTGTCGGCCTTGAAGCCACGCACCCCCAGCACATGGATCTGGTCGAGCGTCTGCGCCGTGGCGGTGTCGCTGGATTGGGCGTGGGCGACGACCGGCAGGACCGCCAGGCCGAGGCCGGTGACCAGGCCGGCAGTGGCCAGGGTGGCTGCCGTGCGGGGGGAGGAGGAGTGCTTGCGACTCTTGATCATGTTGGCGATCCGAAAAGGCGGGTAGGTCGAAGGGCGCGGCGCCGCGCGGGGGCGGCGCAAGCACGGCATCGGGTTGCAGGCGGGACAGGGGGGGCCGCACAGGGGGCGGCCGTGCACCGCGCAGGGCACGGTGCCGGAATCAGGCGTGGGGAGGGGCGTGGCCGGGATTGAGCCTGAGCGCCGGTTCCATCCGCTGCCAGGCCAGCGCACCGGCCGGCCACAACGGCACCACGGCTACCCAGGCGCTGCGGCGCAGGCGGGGGCTCACGGCGTCCGGGCTGGACTCGGGGTCTGCGCCTGCTTCGAGCACGGACGGCTCACCGGCGGGTGCTTCCGGCGCCGGGGCCGGCAGGGCAGGTCCCGAGCGACTGTCGGCCGCCTCCGCCAACAGCGCCAGGGCGTGGGATGCTGCGCCGGGCCGGGCGTCTGTCTGGCCGCCGCTCAGCCAGCCGGCCGCCAGCAGCACCACGCAGAACGTGGCCCACAGGGCAGCAACACCGATGGCGGAACGGATGGCGGGCACGAAGGACCAGGCAGGCGCGGCCGGGTGGCCGCGGCGCACATGGTAATGCTAGCGATTCGCATTTTCAAAGCGCCCGGCGTTCAGTCGCGGTCGTCGCGGGTCCAGACCCCATCGAACTCACGCTTCACCGGGAACCGAGCTACCGGCGAGTAGGCCGGGGCGCACAGGGCCCGGCCATCGCGGACGTCGAAACGCGCCCCGTGCAGCACGCATTCGATGCTGGCCTCGGCGGTGTCGAAGGTGCCCGAGGACAGGTCGAACTCATCGTGGGTGCACTGGTCTTCCAGGGCGTACAGCTCGCCGTCCAGGTTGAACACCACGATCGGGGTGCCGGTGACCTCGTCGAAGGTGCTTTTCATCTCCCCGGGCAGCAGCTCGGCGCTGGCGCAGACGAAGGTCCAGGTGTCGCTCACGGGCGGGCCGCCAGCGGCTTTTCCAGGATCTCGAAGCGCAGGTCGTCGCGCTTGGGGATGCCGAAGCGTTCGTCGCCATAGGGGAACGGCTTCTTGATGCCGGTCCGCGCATAGCCGCGGCGCTCGTAGAAGGCGATCAGCTCGTCGCGGACGTCGATGACGGTCATCTGCATCACCGGCACGCCCCATTCGCGCGCGGCGTGCGCCTCGGCGGCGTCCATCAACTGCTTGCCGATGCCGCCGCCCTGCTGGGCGGGGTCGACCGAGAACATGCCGAAGTAGCCCTTGCCGCTGTCATCGGCCACGTGCGCGCAGGCCAGCAGGTGGCCATCGCGCTCGGCCAGCAGGATGGTCGAACGCGGCCTGGCCAGGTCGGCCTGCAGCCCCTGCGCATCGATGCGGGCGCCGTCCAGCAGGTCGGCTTCGGTGGTCCAGCCGGCGCGGCTGGCGTCGCCGCGGTAGGCCGAGGTGACCAGGGTGATCAGGGCGGGGATGTCGGCGGCGGTGGCCGATCGGAAGGTCAGGGTGCTCATGCCTACATTCTAGGCGGGGGCGCCCATGCAGGGGAGGGGCGGTAGTCATTCGGCGGCGGGTGGGCGACAGAACACGCAGGCGAGCGAGCCGAGCGTCGACGGTCACGCGCGCTCGCCTGCTCAGCGCATGAAAAACTCCACCGGAAACGACAGTTCCACCGGCGCCGGGCGCTCATCGGGCACGTCCGGCAACGGTGCCGCGCGGCGGAAGGTGTCCAGCGCGGCCTGGTCGAGCAGCGCGAAGCCGGAGCTCCGTTCCAGCGAGAGGTGCAGCAGGCTGCCGTTGCGGGCCACGCTGACCCGGAGCTGGGCGATGCCCTCCTGGCGGCGTGCGCGCGCGGCAGCGGGATAGCGGCGGAAGCGCTCCAGGCGCGCCATCACCCGGCCTTCCCAACTGTCGCGCCCGGGCGTGGTCTCGCTGGGGCCGGTCGGCAGCGGCGGGCTGGGCGGTGCGGCGGCGACCGATGCCTCCTGTTGCTGCGGCGCCGTGGCGTCCACGCGCGGTTGCGGCGGGGTGGGGGGCGGGATGATCCAGTTGGCAGCGGCCCGCACGGGCGTGGGCGGCAGCGGGCGCGGTGGTTCCGGCGCTTGCCTGGTCGGCGTGGCGGCGGTGCTGGGGGTGGGGGCGACGATGTCTTCCAGTGGCACGTCCGGGGCCTGCGGCGGCAGCAGGATCAGCTGGGTACGTTCGGCTGGCGGTGGTGGCAGCGCGACAGGGGCGTAGGCCTGGGTCCACAGCACCCCGACGAACACGCCGACATGGGCCAGCAGCGTGATGCCGGCCGCCACGGCCCGCGCAGGGCGTTCACCGATCGCGGGCAGGCGGGGCGTCCACGTTGAATCCAGGCGGGGATGGCCCGTGGGAAGAGGGGGAGATAGCATTGCCAACCGCGCAAATGAGAAGTGTTCGCATTATCTCATTGTTGCATGCGGGTGCGGCGACCGTTTGGGCTACGCTGCGCGACGGGACGTTGGGCAACCAGGAGCGGGCATGGACGGCGTGCGTGCGGCGATGGCGGTGATGCTCGTGCTGCAGGGGGCGAGCGCGCAGGCGGGCGTGGCGCCCCCGTTGGCGGGGATCTATTCGAATGTATGCATGCACCCGGAGAGCGGCGACCTGCTCGGCACCGAGCTCACCTTTGCCGGCCCCGCCGACCCGGGCCGCGTGCAGTTGCAGCGCTACGATGGCGCTGCCGTGGCACCGGAGCAGTTGCGGATGACCGCGCGCGGCACGGCGTGGTACCTGCATGGCGGCGACGGCGCGGCAATGATGCTGCTGCAGCGGCAGGGGGCGGCGTTGCGGGTGATCTACCTGGATGGCCAGCAGGCCAGCGACGGCGGAACGAGCGAGACGCTGGTGGTCACCGCGCCGGGTCGCGCCGACCGCCAGCGCCCGATATGCCGGTAGCGGTGGAACGCGCCTGAACGCGGAACGCCGCGATCTCTCGCGGCGTTCCGGGGTAGGCGAGGATCGGTGGCCGTCAGCCCAGCAGCTTGCGCACCTTGTTCAACGCCACGATGAAGCGCTCGATCTCCTCGTGCGTGTTGTAGAAGGCCAGCGACGCGCGGCAGGTGGCGGCCACGCCGTAGTACTGCAGCAGCGGATGCGCGCAGTGCTGGCCCGAGCGCACGGCCACGCCTTCGAGGTCGAGCAGGGTCGCCAGGTCGTGCGAATGCGCGCCATCGACCAGGAAGGAGACCACGGCCGCCTTGTCCGGCGTGGTGCCGAAGATGCGCAGGCCGTCGATCTTGCCGAGCTCTTCGTTGAAGTGCGCCAGCAGCTCGGCTTCGCGTGCTTCCACGTGGTCCAGGCCCAGCGAGTCGAGGTAATCCACCGCCACGCCCAGCCCGATGAAACCGGCGATGTTGGGGGTGCCGGCCTCGAACTTGTGCGGGGCATCGTTGAACACCGTGCCCTCGAAGCTGACTTCCTTGATCATCTCGCCGCCGCCGATGAACGGGGGCATCGCCTCGAGGTGCTCGCGGCGCGCCCACAGCGCGCCGGTGCCGGTCGGGCCACACATCTTGTGGCCGGTGATGGCGTAGAAATCGCAGCCGATCGCGGCCACGTCGACCTTGCGGTGCGGCACCGCCTGGGAGCCGTCGACCACGGTGATGATGCCGCGCTTGCGTGCTTCGCGGCAGATCTCGCGCACCGGGTTGACCGTGCCGAGCACGTTGGACACGTGGGCCACGGCCAGCAGCTTGACCTCGGCGGTCATGGCACGGCGCAGGGCATCCAGGTCGAGCGCACCGTCGGGGGTGATCTCGGCCACGCGGATCGTGGCGCCCGTGCGTTCGGCGACCAGCTGCCACGGCACGATGTTGGCGTGGTGCTCCATGCGCGAGACCAGGATGACATCGCCCGCCTTCAGCCGCGGCAGCGCCCACGAGTAGGCAACCAGGTTGAGCGCGAAGGTCGTGCCGCTGCACAGCACCAGTTCGCTGGGGCGCACGTTGAGGAAGCGTGCCAGCTTGTTGCGCGCGCCCTCATAGGCGTCGGTGGCCTCGGTGCCCAGCGCATGCACGGCGCGGCTGACGTTGGCGTTGTAGCGCCGGTAGAACTCGTCCACCGCGCCGATCACCTGCACCGGCTTCTGGCCGGTGTTGGCGTTGTCGAAATAGACCAGCGGCTTGCCGTGTACTTCCCGCATCAACAGCGGGAAATCCAGGCGCACGCGGTCCCAGTCCGGGGCCACCGCGGTATCGGTGGCCGGGCGCGGGGTGGACAGGTTCATGCCACGCCCGCCCGGGCCAGGGCCAGGTCGAGCTGGCGGCGCAGCTGGTCGGTCAGGCGCGCATCGAGCGCGTTCAGCGGCTCATGGCAGAACGCGGCGCTGAGCAGCTGCTGCGCCTGCTCGGCAGCCAGGCCGCGCGAGCGCAGGTAGAACAGCGCGTTGGCATCGAGCTGGCCGACAGTGGCGCCGTGCGCGGCCTTCACTTCGTCGGCGTCGATCACCAGCGTCGGCTGGGTATCGATTTCGGCGTCGGCCGACAGCAGCAGGTTCTTGTTGGACAGGTTGGCATCGGTGCCGTCGGCGCCGGCGCGGATGTGGATGCCACCATGGAACACCACGCGGCTGCGGTTGGCGGCCACGCCGCGCCAGACCATTTCCGAGGACGTGTCGCGCGCGATGTGCTCGATGCCCAGGCGGGTATCTACATGGCGGCGGCCGTTGCCGAGCAGCACGCCGTTGGCGGTCAGCTGGGCGTTGTCGCCTTCCAGGCGCACGTTGAACTCGTGGCGGCTGAGCGCAGCGCCCAGTTCCAGGTCGATGCGGCGGTACTGCGCGTTGCGGGCCAGCACGGCGTCGGTGCGCAGCAGGCTGGTGGCGCGGGTACCGTCGGCCTGCACGCGGGCGTGCGAGAGCACGGCGCCCTGGGCCAGGTGCACATGCACCAGGGTGTTGCCCAGGTGCGCGGCATCGCCGACATGCAGGTGGTGCTCGACCACGCCGAGGGCCGCGCCACTGCGCAGTTCGATCAGGTGGCGGTGGTGCCAGGCCAGGTCGGCGGCGCCGGCCACGCTGACGAACACCAGCTGCAGCGGCAGGTCGATCTGCGCATCGTCGTCCACCCGGACCAGCACGCCTTCATCGGCGAGGGCAGCGTTGAGGCGGGCGAAGACTTCGTCGCTGCGCTCGAAACGACGGCCGAGGAAGCGCAGGGCGTCATCGCCGGCGGCCAGCGCCGAGGACAGCGTCTGCAGCTGCACGCCGGCCGGCAGCGCGCCCAGGTCGCTCAGCGCGTCGGACGGCCGGCCGTTGACGAACACCAGGCGCGGCGACGGGATGTCGGCCAGCAGCGCGGCATCGACCTCGACGGCCGCCAGCGGCGCGGGGCTGAAGCTGCGGCGTTCGAGCTGACGCAGCGAGGTGTACTTCCAGGCTTCGGTGCGCGGGCCGGGCAGGCCGGCCTGCAGGGCGGCATCCAGTTCGGCGCGACGTGCGTCGCTGCCGCAGAAGCCGCTGGCGAGGGAATCCAGCAGGACGCTCATCAGACCGCTGCCTCGGGGACGACGCGGTCCTTGAGGAAGTGGTAGCCGTGGGCTTCCAGTTCCAGGGCCAGTTCCGGGCCCCCGCTCTGCACGATCTTGCCGTCGGCCAGCACGTGCACCACGTCCGGCTTGATGTAATCGAGCAGGCGCTGGTAGTGGGTGATCACGATGAACGAACGGTCCGGCGAGCGCAGCGCGTTGACGCCGTCGGCCACGCTCTTGAGCGCGTCGATGTCCAGCCCGGAGTCGGTTTCATCCAGGATCGCCAGCTTCGGCTCGAGCACGGCGAGCTGGAAGATCTCGTTGCGCTTCTTCTCGCCACCGGAGAAGCCTTCGTTGACGCCACGGTGCAGCAGTTCGTCCTTCAGGTGCAGCACGGCCAGCTTCTGCCGTACCAGCTTGAGGAACTGCATCGAATCCAGTTCTTCCTCGCCACGTGCCTTGCGCTGGGCGTTGAGCGCGGCGCGCAGGAAGTAGGTGTTGTTCACGCCGGGGATTTCCACCGGGTACTGGAAGGCCAGGAACAGGCCGGCGGCCGCGCGTTCTTCCGGCGCCAGGTCCAGCAGGTCACGGCCGTCGAACTGCACGCTGCCTTCGCTGACGTCATAGCCGTCACGGCCGGCCAGCACGTTGCCCAGGGTGGACTTGCCGGCGCCGTTGGGGCCCATGATGGCGTGCACCTGGCCGGGCTTCACGTCCAGCGACAGGCCCTTGAGGATGTCTTTCCCGCCGATGCGGGCGTGGAGGTTGTCGATCTTCAGCATGATACGAATCCGGGGTAGCGCCACGCCGTGCGTGGCTGAAAAATTCAAACGAAGGCGGCTGTCGGGTTAACCGACAGACCCTTCCAGCGAGACTTCCAGCAGCTTCTTGGCTTCCACCGCGAACTCCATCGGCAGCTCGCGGAAGACCTGCTTGCAGAAGCCGTCGACGATCATCGACACCGCGTTTTCCTGGTCGATGCCACGCGCGCGGCAGTAGAACAGCTGGTCGTCGGAGATCTTGGAGGTGGTCGCCTCGTGCTCCACCGTCGCGCTCGGGTTCTTGACCTCGATGTACGGGAAGGTGTGCGCGCCGGACGTCTTGCCGATCAGCAGCGAATCGCACTGGGTGTAGTTGCGCGCGCCGTCGGCGTTGCGGTCCACCTTGACCAGGCCGCGGTAGGTGTTCTGGCCGCGCCCGGCGCTGATGCCCTTGCTGACGATCTTGCTCTTGGTGCGCTTGCCGATGTGGATCATCTTGGTGCCGGTGTCGGCCTGCTGGCGATGGTGGGTAAGCGCCACCGAGTGGAACTCGCCCACCGAGTCGTCGCCCAGCAGCACGCAGGACGGGTACTTCCAGGTGATCGCCGAACCGGTCTCGACCTGGGTCCAGGTGACCTTGCTGCGCGCGCCACGGCATTCGGCACGCTTGGTGACGAAGTTGTAGATGCCGCCCACGCCGTTCTCGTCGCCCGGGTACCAGTTCTGCACCGTGGAGTACTTGATCTCGGCATCGTCCAGCGCGACCAGCTCGACCACCGCGGCGTGCAGCTGGTTCTCATCGCGCATCGGCGCGGTGCAGCCTTCCAGGTAGGACACGTACGCCTTGTCCTCGCAGATGATCAGGGTGCGCTCGAACTGGCCGGTGTGGCCGGCGTTGATGCGGAAATAGGTGCTCAGTTCCATCGGGCAGCGCACGCCCCGGGGAATGAACACGAAGCTGCCATCGGAGAACACCGCCGAGTTGAGCGCGGCGAAGTAGTTGTCGCCGACCGGCACCACGCTGCCCAGGTACTGCTTGACCAGGTCCGGGTGTTCCTTGATGGCCTCGGACATCGAGCAGAAGATCACGCCCTTCTCGGCCAGTTCCTTGCGGAACGTGGTGCCGACCGAGACCGAGTCGAACACCGCGTCCACGGCGACGCCGGCCAGCCTGGCGCGCTCGTGCAGCGGCACGCCCAGCTTGTCGTAGGTGTCCAGCAGTTCCTTGGGCACGTCGTCCAGCGAGGCGTACTTCGGGCCCTTCGGCGCGGAGTAGTAGCTGAGCGCCTGCAGGTCGATCGCGGCGATCTGCAGCTTGGCCCAGTCCGGCATCGGCATGGTCAGGAAGTGGCGGTAGGCCTCGAGGCGCCACTGCGTCATCCATTCCGGCTCGTCCTTCTTGGCCGACAGGGCACGGATGGTGTCCTCGTCCAGGCCAGGCGGCAGCGAGTCCGATTCGATGTCCGTGATGAAGCCCGCCGCGTATTTGCGGCCGAGCTGCTCATGGATCTCGCGGTTGGGGGTATCGCCGGCGGCGACGGTGTCGAGGATATCGGTGGCCATGGGGGCTGCCTGTGGATCAGGAGACGACATCCGCCGCGATCACGCGGCGGGGGGCGTCAACAAGGGGAAGAGGGGGCAGGATCTGCGCCAGGCTGACCGCACGCAGTGCTTCGGACACCACGTCGTTGATCAGCCGCCAGCTGCTGCGTGCGCCGCACTGCATCTCGCGCCCGCACTGGCTGTGCTCGTGGGCGCACTCGGTGAGGCCCAGCGGACCTTCCATGGCTTCCACGATCTCGAACAGGCTGATCTGGTCGGCCGCGCGGGTCAGGCGATAGCCGCCGCGCACGCCGCGCAGGCCTTCGACCAGGCCGGCCTGGGCCAGCGGCTTGAGCAGCTTGCTGACGGTGGGCGGTTCGAGGCTGGCGAACTCGGCCAGCTCGGTGGCGCTGAGCACCTCACCCGGGCGGGCGGCGAGCACGGTCAGCACGACGGTGGCGTAATCGGTGAGCTTGGTAACGCGGAGCATGGGGAGGGCAGAACCATAAAGCGGACTGAAATTGTACGCTTTTATCCCCGGGCATCCAACCCACCCCGTTCAGGCGCGTCGCGACGGGGTGTCGCGGGGGCGGGCGCGCGCGTCGCTTTGGCAATCACAAAGATTAAGCGAGAATCGGTCCCTACCTCTCGCAACGGCCAGCCAGATGCCCAAGAAGATCCAAGCCCGCAAGTCCTCCATCCATGGCAATGGCGTGTTCGCGCTGGCGCCGATCAAGCAGGGCGAGCGGGTCATCCAGTACAAGGGTCTGCTGCGCAGCCACGCCGACGTGGATGCCGATGATACCGGGGACGTGGAGAGTGGTCACACCTTCCTGTTCACCCTGAACGACGATTACGTCATCGACGCCAACTACAAGGGCAACGACGCGCGCTGGTTGAACCACAGCTGCGAGCCGAACTGCGAGGCGGTGATCGAAGAGGCCGAGGGTGACAACCGCCGCGAGGACAAGGTGTTCATCGAGGCGATCAAGGACATCCAGCCGGGCGACGAGCTGACCTACAACTACGGCATCACCCTGGCCGAGCGCCACACCGCGCGCCTGAAGAAGATCTGGGAATGCCGTTGCGGGTCGAAGAAGTGCACCGGGACGATGCTGCAGCCCAAGCGCTGATAGCGCCGCGCGTACCGGCCCTTGGTCGGTACCCGCCGTGCATGGCGGTGGACACCGACACGCCGTGCACATGCCGGTCACTGTTGCCCAATGCGGCGCTGCGCACACTGGACGCTCCTTTTCAACGGAGCTTTCCATGGCACACGCACTCAACGGCAAGCAGGTGGCGGTCCTGGCCACCGACGGTTTCGAACAGTCCGAGCTGCAGGAGCCCAAGCGCCTGCTGGAATCCTGGGGCGCTACCGTCACGGTGATCGCGCCGGGCGACGCCAAGCAGATCCGCGGCTGGAAGGACAAGGACTGGGGCGAGAGCGTCACGGTCGACCAGTCGCTGGCCGCCGCCAAGGCCGAGGCCTATGACGCGCTGGTGCTGCCGGGCGGGGTGATCAACCCGGACAAACTGCGCATCGACAGCCAGGCGGTGGACTTGATCAAGGCCTTCGGCGCCAGCGGCAAGCCGGTCGCGGCGATCTGCCACGGACCGTGGCTGCTGGTGGAGTCGGGCCTGGCCAAGGGCCGCGAGGTCACCTCGTGGCCGTCGCTGAAAACCGATCTTGGCAATGCCGGCGCGCGCTGGCGCGACGCCGAGGTGGTGGTGGATGGCAACCTGATCACCAGCCGCAAGCCGGATGACATCCCCGCGTTTGCCGATGCGGTCGCCAAGGCGCTGGCCGCTTGATCATCGCGGTACCGACCGGCCCACGGTCGGTACCCGCCGCGGCCCCTGACGTGGGCCGCGGCCTGGTTCGAGGTTATCGGCCCAACACACCCGCCGGCACCAGCTTGCCGAGGTCCTGGTTGAAGGTGACCACCAGCTTGCCGTTCTGCACCTGCGCCGACTGCACCTGCAACGCGCCCAGCACGCTGGCCACGGTCGGGTCGATCTTGTAGATCGGCTCGCGCCGCGCGTAGTCGGTCAGCCAGGCGTTGAGCAGGCTGCGGGTGCGGGAGTCGAGGCGGCCGCCATTGTTGGCCGGGGTGAAATCGTCCACGGTCGGCTGGTCCAGGTGGAAGCCCTGGGTCTGCGCGTCATAGCGCAGGCCGCTGCTCAGCTTGACCTTGCCCAGCGGCGCAGGCGCACTGCCGGCGGTGGCCATCGCCACGTCGAAGCCGAGGTCCAGGCGATTGCCTTGCGGCAGGGTCAGCTGGGGGTGGCTCATGGTCATGGCGATCAGGCCGCCGAGGGCATCCTGCGTGCGCGGGAAGCTGCCGTCGAGGTACTGCTGGACGTCGCTGGCCCCGACCGACAGCTGGCGACCGGAGACGCTGGGGGCAGCCTGCGCGCCGACCGCAGCGGCGATCAAGACGGTGCAGGCGACAAGGCGGGACAACAGCGGGCGTGCGTTCATGGTGTCAGGCCGTGGGAGGTGGGAGGAAGACGCCCACGATAGCGCCTTCGGCTGAATCCAGCTTGGATACGGGGCGCACGCAGCGCCGCGGTTGCCGGCGACTCAGTCGAGCATCGGTTGCAGGGACGCGGCATGGATTTCCCAGCCGCTGCCATCGGGCTTGGGTCGCAGGCGGTACCAGCCTTTGTAGCGCTGCACGCCGTTGGCGGTGGCGGCGCGGATCCGCACGGGTACTTCGCGCAGCCGCGAGGGCTGGTCCTCGTCGCGGGCGATCGGCGCATCGGTCTCCACCCGCAGCGTGCGCAGGCCGGGCAGGTCGCGCAGGGCGGCATCGTCGGCACCGAGGGACCGACCAGTGCTCCAGAACGCATCGGCGGCGGCGCGATCACCGCGCATCACCGCATTGAGGTAATGGCGCACCACGCGGCCTTCGCTGTCCGCACCGGCAGCCACCGCGCTGAGCGCGGGGATAGGGATGTCGCCCAGGGCGTCGCCGCTGGCGGCGTCGTTCGGCTGCGCTGCAGCGGCTGCGTGCGCGCGGCTGGCGTCGCCGGCATCGCGTTGGCAGGAACAGCCGCCCAGCAGGAGCGGTAGCAGGAACATGGCACGGCGCATGGCGGTCTCTCCCCGGAGAAGGGCAGAGTGTAACGGCCGGGCGGCGGGCTCAGGGGGCCTGCTGGATGTCCTGCAAGGCGTCCAGCACCTGCCCCAGCTGCGGCTGCAGGCGGGTCAGCGGGTGGTCCGGCTCCTGCGCATGGCGGCTGGCCAGGTCGTGCAGCAACTGGGTGGCCACGATGGCCGCGGCGCGCTCGTCGCCGCTCAAGCCGGCCTGACGGCGTGCCACCTCCAGCAGCCGCATCCAGTCCTGCTGGGCGCGGTGTTCCAGTTCGATCGTGCAGCGTCCGCTGCACTGCAGCCCGTCCTTCTCGATCGGAGTGACGGTAATGCGGTAACGCTGGGAGGGACTGGTCATGGCGGCCGGCGGTGTGGGGACAGGCCCACCATAGGCGTGCCCATCGCCAGCGGCGACCGGTGCGGTCGCACGCAGTGTTCCACCTTGTGCGTTCCAGTGCTGACCGAACGGACCGGGAAGGCCGTGGCAGCGGCGTTTGCGCGCGTGCCAGGCCTGCACGCCGGCGTGGGCAACGCTGTGTTGCGCGGTCTGCCCGGATGGCAGGGCCATGCCTGCTGGGCCCCGCCCTGGACAGACGATCGATAGCCAGGCGGGCGAGCTGCAACCGCCGCACGCGTACCCCACGCAGTGCGAGCCGGAGGCGCGCAGGACAGCCAAAAAAGAACGGGACGGCCAAGGCCGTCCCGTCCGGGTGCTGCAGGAAACGCGCTGATTACAGCGCAGCGTCCTTGAGCTTCTTGAGCGGACGCACCTTCAGCTTGGTGGAGGCCGGCTTGGCGGCGAACCACTGCTCTTCCTTGGTGAACGGGTTGATGCCCTTGCGCTTCGGCTTGGCCGGAACGCTGACGGTGGTGATCTTCAGCAGGCCCGGCAGGGTGAAGCTGCCCGCGCCCTTCTTGTGCACCGAAGCGGCGACGGCGCCTTCCAGCGAGGCGAGCACGGCGCGCACGTCCTTGGCGACAACGCCGGACGCTTCAACGATGTGTGCAACCAGACCAGACTTGCTCAGTACGTCCTTGATCGGCTTGGGAGCGGCCGGCTTGGCGGCTGCCTTGGTAGCGACTTTCTTTACTGCCTTCTTCGGGGCAGCCTTCTTAGCGGTCTTTGCCATGGTTTCCTGTTCCGTGAACGGTTGGTTGTTTGGTCGCGCCGAACCCCGTCGGCAAGCGAAATGTAGGGCAACAATGCGGCGCCGCCAATAGGCAATCGCATAAATATTCGCGATTTCCCGCGTGTCGGTTACCGCAGTGCATCAGCACATAGCCGAAAAACAGGGGTCGGCGCGACCTGGGCCTGGGCGGGGCGGGGCCCGGCGTCGGGTGCCTGGAGGGCGCAACCCCCTTGAAAACAGCGGTTTTTTTGCGTCGCCCGGGCGCCGTCGCGTGGCTGCGGGAGCGGCACTGCCGGCGCCGACACACCGGCCCGACACGGTGCTAACGCCGCACGGTCCATGCTGGTCCTGCCATTCATCCGCAGGAGAACAACCGATGGGTATTTCGCGTCATGCCACCGCGCACTGGGAAGGTGACCTCAAGACAGGCAAGGGACAATTGAGCACGCCGCAGAGCGGCCTGCTGGACAAGACCCGCTATGCCTTCAGCAGCCGCTTCGGCGATGAGAAGGGCACCAACCCGGAAGAACTGATCGCCGCCGCGCACGCCGGCTGCTTCACCATGGCCCTCTCGGCCAAGCTCACCGAGGCCGGGTTCGTGCCGACCTCGCTGGACACCGAGGCCAAGGTCGACCTGTCGATGGAAGGCGGTCCGCAGCTTTCGCAGATCACCCTGACGGTCAAGGCCGTGGTGCCGAACATCGATGCGACGCAGTTCCGTGCGATCGCCGACGACGCCAAGCAGAACTGCCCGGTGTCCAAGGCGTTGAGCGCGGTGCCGATCAGCCTGGAGGCCGAGCTGGCCGGTTGAGCGTGCCGCAGCGCGCATTGAGTGAACCCGGCAGGGGCGGCATAGTCGCCCCTGTTTCGTTGCGGGGAGCATCGTATGCGCGTTCGTGTTCTGGCTGTCCTGTTGTCCTGTCTGTGTGCCGCCCAGGCGCAGGCCGATGTGCGGCTGCTGACCGCCGCGACCATCCACACCGGTGAAACCGATGCGCCGGCCGCTACCGCGCTGGCCTGGGACGACGCCAGCGGCCGCGTGCTGGCGGTGGGCGAGCGCGACGCGCTGCGGGAGCGTTACCCGCTGGCGACGGTGACCGACCTGGGCGATGCGACCGTGGTGCCGGGCTTGATCGATGCGCATGCCCACCTGATGTTCCTGGGCGCCACGCTGATGCAGGCCGACCTGAGCGGCGCGACCAGCAAGGCCGAGATCATCGCGCGGCTGCAGCGCTTCGCCGCCGACAACCCGGACGGCTGGCTGCTGGGCAACGGCTGGGACCAGAACCAATGGGCGCAGACGGATTTCCCGACCGCGGCCGACGTCGATGCGGCGTTCCCGGCGCGTCCGGTCTGGCTCGGGCGCATCGACGGGCACGCCGGCTGGGCCAACAGCGCCGCCCTGCGCGCGCTGGCGCAGCAGCCCGGGCAGCGTGCCCTGGCCGGGCGCTGGCAGCCGGCGGGCGGGCGCATCGTCCGCGATGCGCGCCACCAGCCCAGCGGAGTCTTCATCGACGGCGCGATGGAGCTGGTGCGTACGGCGATCCCGGCTCCGGGCGAGGCCGCGCGCGAGCAGATGCTGGCCCGCGCACTGCGCAAAGCGGTCAGCCAAGGGCTGACCGGCGTGCATGACATGGGCGTCTCACGCGAGGACCTGGCGCTGATGCGCCGTTTCGCCGATGCCGGCCAGCTGCCGCTGCGCATCGATGCCTACGCCGATGGCGACGCCGAGGCGCTGGCCGATCTGTGCGCACACGGGGCGTATCGCCACCCGGGCGGACGCCTGCAAATGCAGGGCGTGAAGCTGTTCATGGATGGCGCGCTGGGCAGCCGCGGGGCCGCGCTGTTGGCCGACTACAGCGACGACCCGCATAACCGCGGGCTGCTGGTGACCTCGCCCGATGCCTTCGACGTGGCGGTGCGCAAGGCCGATGGCTGCGGGCTGCAGGTGGCCACCCACGCGATCGGGGATCGCGGCAACCGGATCGCGCTGGACACCTATGCGCGGGTGCTGGGCGACGGCAAATCGCGTGACCATCGCTGGCGCATCGAACATGCGCAGGTGGTGGCGCTGGCGGACATCCCGCGCTTCGCCGCGCTGGGCGTGATCGCCTCGATGCAGCCCACCCACGCCACCTCGGACATGGGCTGGGCGCAGGACCGGGTGGGCCCGGAGCGCATCCAGGGCGCGTATGCATGGCGGCGGATGCTGGCCTCCGGCGCGCATCTCGCATTGGGCTCGGATTTCCCGGTGGAGCAGGTGGACCCGCGGCTGGGGCTGTACGCAGCGGTGACGCGGCAGGACCGCGCGGGGCAGCCGCCGGGCGGCTGGCTGCCGGACCAGCGCCTGAGCGCTGCCGAGGCGCTGCGTGGCTTTACCGCCGACGCGGCCTGGGCCGGGCATGACGACACCGAGGTGGGCCGCCTGCAGCCGGGGCTGCGCGCCGACTTCGTGGTGCTCGACCGCGACCCGCTGGCGGTGCCGGCGGCGCAGTTGGCCGAGCTGCAGGTGCGCTCGACCTGGGTGGATGGCCGCCCGGTCTACGAAGCCGCGCGCTGAACCGCTGCGGCGCGCTTACCAGTCCAGGGTGCCGCGGATGACGGTCTGCACCTGGCCACCGGACCAGACATCGCCGGCGGCGTCGATATGCAGGTGCAGCCGCGCGTCGTGGCCGACTTCGCGGCCCTGGCTGACCACGTAGTCGCGCGCGCCGCCCGGGAGGGCATCGCGGCTGTCCAGCCACGCCGCCAGCACGGCGTTGGCCGCGCCGGAGGCCGCATCTTCGAAGCGACGGCCATTGCCGACGAAGGCGCGCACGGCCAGGTCCCATGCCTGGCCCTCGCTGCGCGCGTAGGCGAACACGCCCATGCTGTCGGTGGCCTCGGCCAGCGCGGCAATCGCGTCCCAGTCCGGGCGCAGCGCACGCAGCGTGGCCTCCTCATCCAGTTCCACCACCCACCAGCTGCGCCCGCCGGCCATGCGCGCCGGCGGCAGCGCGCCCAACGCCCAGCCGGCCAGTGCGGCCTGCAGGCGCGGGTCGGCGGCGGTGGTCACCTCGGCGACGCTGGCGCGCGGGGTGCGGATGGCGATGCTGCGCGACGCGCCGTCACCGGCCACGCGCAGCGGCAACGCCCCGGCGATGCCGTCCTGCACCAGCACCCCCTCCAGCGGCGCGGCCAACCCGGCCTCGAGCACGGCGTGGGCAGTGCCAACGCTGGGATGGCCGGCAAAGGGCACTTCCTTCTGTGGGCTGAACATGCGGATGCGGTAGCTGGTGCCGGCCGTTTCCGGGGCAAACACGAAGGTGGTCTCCGGCAGCCGGGTCCAGCGCGCGATGGCCTGCATGCTGGCCTCGTCCAGGCCCTCGGCGTCGAGCACCACCGCCAGCGGGTTGCCGGCGCCGGGGCGGGGGGAAAACACGTCCAACTGCAGGAAACGGCGGGAAGTCATGGCGGTGGGGGTCTGCGAAACGGTCGGGCAGCTTACCAACCCGGGCCGGTTCCGGGGCCGCGCGGGTGCGCTGGCTGGCCCTGCCGGGGCCGGGCTTGGCATAGAATCGGGAGTTCGGCCGGTGTGCCGGGCGAATCCCCCCCTCCCACTACGAAACCCCCTTTACCTCCATGTCAGCTTCCCCCCTTGTCGATCGCTGGATCGTACTGAAGTTCGGCGGCACCTCCGTGTCGCGTCGTCACCGCTGGGACACGATCGGGAAGCTGGCGAAAAAACGTGCGGAAGAGACCGGTGCGCGCGTGCTGGTGGTGGTCTCGGCGTTGTCCGGGGTGACCAACGAACTGACCGCCATCGCCGATGGTGCCGCCGACAGCCGTGCCCGCATGGATGCGCTGGTGGCGCGCCACCGTGCGTTCCTGGTGGACCTGGCGCTCGACGCCGGCGCGCTGGATGAGCGCCTGGCGGGGTTGTCCGGGCTGCTGGATGACCCGCGCGCGGCCAGCCGCCCGCTGGACTGGCAGGCCGACGTGCTGGGCCAGGGCGAGCTGCTGTCCTCCACCGTCGGCGCGGCCTACCTGCGCGCCAGTGGCCTGGACTTCGGCTGGATGGATGCACGCCAGTGGCTGGATGCGCTGCCGCCGCAGCCCAACCAGAGCGACTGGTCGCAGCGCCTGTCGGTGAACTGCCAGTGGCGTGCCGATGCCGAGTGGGCCGCACGCTTCCGCGCGCAGCCCACGCGCATGCTGATCACCCAGGGCTTCATTTCGCGGCACGCCGATGGCGGCACCGCCATCCTCGGCCGCGGCGGCTCGGACACCTCGGCGGCGTACTTCGGCGCGCTGCTCGGCGCCAGCCGCGTGGAAATCTGGACCGACGTGCCGGGCATGTTCAGCGCCAACCCGCGCGACGTGCCCGACGCCCGCCTGCTGACCCGCCTGGATTATTACGAAGCGCAGGAAATCGCCACCACCGGCGCCAAGGTGCTGCATCCGCGCTCGATCAAGCCGTGCCGCGACGCCGGCGTGCCGATGGCGATCCTGGATACCGAGCGCCCGGAACTGCCGGGCACCAGCATCGACGGCAACGCCGCACCGGTGCCGGGGGTGAAGGCGATCAGCCGGCGCAACGGCATCGTGCTGGTGTCGATGGAAGGCATCGGCATGTGGCAGCAGGTCGGCTTCCTGGCCGACGTGTTCGGGCTGTTCAAGAAGCACGGGCTGTCGGTGGACCTGATCGGCTCGGCGGAAACCAACGTGACCGTGTCGCTGGACCCGTCCGAGAACCTGGTCAACACCGACGTGCTGGCCGCCCTGTCGGCCGACCTGTCGCAGATCTGCAAGGTGAAGATCATCGTGCCGTGCGCGGCGATCACCCTGGTCGGGCGAGGCATGCGCTCGCTGCTGCACAAGCTGTCGGACGTGTGGGCCACGTTCGGCCGTGAACGCGTGCACATGATTTCGCAGTCCTCCAACGACCTCAACCTGACCTTCGTCATCGACGAAGCCGACGCCGACGGCCTGCTGCCGATCCTGCATGCCGAGCTGATCGACAGCGGCGCGATGCCGGTCGAAGAGGGCGAGGTGTTCGGCCCGCGCTGGCGCGAGATCGCCGGCACCGTGCGTCCGCGCGAAACCGCCTGGTGGCGTGGCCAGCGCGAGCACCTGTTGACCCTGGCGCAGGCCGGTACGCCGCGCTATGTGTACAACCTGCCCACGGTGCGCGCCCGCGCCCGCGCGCTGACGGCCATCAAAGCCATCGACCAGCGTTACTACGCGATCAAGGCCAACTCGCACCCGGCCATCCTGGAGGTGCTGGAGCAGGAAGGCTTTGGCCTGGAATGCGTGTCGCATGGCGAGCTCAAGCATGTGTTCAACACGCTGCCGACGCTGTCGCCGCGCCGCGTGCTGTTCACCCCCAGCTTCGCTCCGCGTGCCGAGTACGACGCAGCCTTCGCGCTGGGCGTGACCGTCACCGTGGACAACGTTGAAGCGCTGCAGCGCTGGCCAGAGCTGTTCCGCAACCGCGAACTGTGGCTGCGCGTGGACCTGGGCCGTGGTGAAGGCCACCACGCCAAGGTGCGCACCGGCGGCAAGGACTCCAAGTTCGGCCTGCCGATTGCCCGCGTGGACGAGTTCGTGCGCCTGGCCACCGAGCTGGGCACGCGCGTGGTGGGCCTGCATGCGCACCTGGGCAGTGGCGTGGAAACCGCGCAGCACTGGCGCCTGATGTGCGATGAGCTGGCCGGTTTCGCGCGCCGCATCGGCAGCGTGGAAACCATCGACATCGGCGGTGGTCTGCCCATCCCCTACAGTGCCGACGACGAGCCGTTCGACCTGGAGGCCTGGGCCGCCGGCCTGGCCGAGGTCAAGGCGGTGCACCCGGCGTTCCGCCTGGCGATCGAACCCGGTCGCTATCTGGTGGCCGAGGCCGGCGTACTGCTGACCACGGCCACGCAGGTGATCGAGAAGGATGGCGTGCGCCGCGTGGGCCTGGACGCGGGCATGAACACGCTGATGCGTCCGGCCCTGTACGACGCCTGGCACGACATCGAGAACCTCAGCCGGCTGGGCGGGTATGCCGAGGCCGTGTTCGACGTGGTCGGCCCGATCTGCGAGTCCAGCGACGTGTTCGGCAAGCGCCGCAAGCTGCCGGTGTCGACCGCGCCGGACGATGTGATGCTGATCGCCGATGCCGGTGCGTACGGCTACGTCATGGCCAACACCTACAACCAGCGCGAGCTGCCGCGCGAGGACGTCATCGATGACGTGCCGTGACCGCGGCCTGCCGCCCACCCTTGAAGACGCGCCGTGCAAACGCACGGCCGCCCTCTGAACCGGATACACCATGACTGCTTTCGATAAACACCAGGTTGCCGTTTTCCGCTTCGTGCGCTGCGATTTCGCTGCCGACACCGGCGTGGCGCGCCTGGTCTACGCCTTCGACGACGGCCCCGAGCTGGTCGAGACGGTGACCATCCCCGGTGCGCCGTTCGTCCTCGACGGTGCCCGCGCCGAGGCGGTGCAGCACGCGCTGCGCCTGCTGCACCTGATTGCCGGCGTCAGCTACTACAAGGCCGGCGTACCGGACCAGGTGCGCATCGACAGCTATGCCATCGACGCGGCGACCGCCGCGCTGGTGGAAACGATCTACCTCAACGGGCTGGGCGAGTTCGCCTACCGCAACGGGCTGAACCTGCGCGGACGCTTCCGCCTGCCGGTGGATGGCGCGGCGTTTGCCGCCCCCGCGGTGGGCCTGCGCGAGCACGCGCTGGTGGCGATCGGCGGCGGCAAGGATTCGCTGGTCAGCATCGAAGCCCTGCGCGGGCTGGGCATCGCCGAAACGGTGACATGGATCGGCGGCTCGCAGTTGATCCGCGCCTGCGCCGAACGCACCGGGCTGCCCACGCTGAACATCGGCCGCGCGCTGGCCCCGGAACTGTTCGAGTTGAACCGCCAGGGCGCCTGGAACGGCCATATCCCGGTGACGGCGGTGAATTCGGCGATCATGGTGCTGGCCGCGCTGCTGCAGGGCGTGGACCAGGTGGTCTTCTCCAATGAGCGCTCGGCCAGCTACGGTAGCCAGATTCCCGGCACCGGCGAGGTCAACCACCAGTGGTCGAAGGGCTGGGCGTTCGAGCAGGCCTTTGGCGAGCACCTGGAACGGCACGTCGCCGCCGACCTGCATTACTACTCGCTGCTGCGCCCGTTGTCGGAGCTGGCGGTGGCGCGCCAGTTCGCCAGGAGCGATGCGTACGACGCGCATTTTTCCAGCTGCAACCGCAATTTCCACATTCTTGGCGAACGCCCGGTCAACCGCTGGTGCGGGGTGTGCCCGAAGTGCCATTTCGTGTTCCTGGCGCTGGCTCCGTTCATGCCCAAGACGCGCCTGGTGGGCATCTTTGGCCGCAACCTGCTGGATGATCCGGAACAGGCCGGTGGCTTCGATGCGCTGCTCGAGTTCCAGGACCACAAGCCGTTCGAATGCGTGGGCGAAGGCCGCGAATCGCGCGCGGCGATGGCCACCCTGGCCGCGCGCCCGGAGTGGGCCGAAGACGCGTTGGTGAAGCGTTTCGTTGCGCAGATCCAGCCGCAGCTGGATGCCGCCGAGCTGGGCATCGCGCCGCTGCTGGTGCTCGAGGGCGAACACCGTATCCCGGCGCCGATCTGGGAGCGCCTGCGTGCGAATTTCGCAGCTTGAAGGCAAGCGCGTTGCGTTGTGGGGCTGGGGGCGCGAGGGCCGTGCCGCCTGGCGCGTGCTGCAACAGCGGCTGCCCGCGCTGCCGCTGACCCTGTTCTGCCCGGCGGCCGAAGCGGCCGCTGCGCGCGAGGAAACCGCCGGTAGCCTGGACGTGCGCGCCGATGTGGACGGCGCCGCGCTGGCCGCCTTCGAGGTGGTGATCAAATCGCCGGGGATCAGCCCGTATGGCGAGGCGGCGCTGCATGCGGCGGCGCAGGGCACGCAGTTCATCGGCGGCACCTCGCTGTGGTTCGCCGAGCACGCCGATGCACAGGGCACCGTGCGCGATACGGTGTGCGTGACCGGCACCAAGGGCAAGAGCACCACCACCTCGCTGCTGGCGCACCTGCTGCGTGCCTCGGGCGCGCGCACCGCGCTGGTGGGCAATATCGGCCTGCCGCTGCTGGAAGTGCTGGCGCCCGATCCGGCACCGGACTACTGGGCGGTGGAGCTGTCCAGTTACCAGACCGGCGAGGTCGCGCGCAGCGGCGCGCACCCGCAGGTGGCGATCGTGCTCAACCTGTTTCCCGAGCACCTGGACTGGCACGGCAGCGAAGCGCGTTACATCCAGGACAAGTTGCGCCTGGTGACCGACGCGCAGCCGCGCATCGCCGTGCTCAATGCCGCCGACCCGCACCTGGCGGCGCTGTCGCTGCCAGGCAGCGAGGTGGTCTGGTTCAACCAGGCCGAGGGCTGGCACATGCGGGGCGATGTCGTGCATCGGGGGGCGCAGGCGGTGTTCGACACCGCGCATACGCCGCTGCCCGGCCGGCACAACCGCGGCAACCTGTGCGCGGTACTGGCCGCGCTGGAAGCGCTGGGCCTGGACGCGGTGGCGTTGGCCGCGGCGGTGCAGGACTTCCGTCCGTTGCCCAACCGCCTGCAGACCATCGGCACGTGCGATGGCATCACCTTCGTCAACGACTCGATCAGCACCACCCCGCATGCCAGCCTGGCCGCACTCGACTGCTTTGCGGGGCAGCGCATCGCGCTGCTGGTGGGCGGGCACGACCGCGGCCTGGATTGGCACGATTTCGTGCAGCACATGGCCCACGACGTGCCGCCGGTGGAGATCGTCACCCTGGGCGCCAACGGCCCGCGCATCCATGCGTTGTTGCAGCCGTTGGCCGACGCGGGCCGTTTCGGCCTGCATGCCGCCGCCGACCTGGCCGAGGCGATGCAACTGGCACGCACCGCGCTGGGTGGGCAGGGTGGGGTGGTGCTGCTTTCCCCCGGCGCGCCCAGTTATGGCGTGTACCGCGACTACGTCGCGCGTGGGCGGCATTTCGCCGAACTGGCCGGATTCGATCCGGAGGCGATCACCGCGATCCCGGGGATCGGAATCGCGTAGAGCCTACCGTTGCTCGGCTGCCCTTGCGGGTAGAGCCACGCCATGCGTGGCTGCGCGGTCTGCGCCGATAGCAGCCACGCATGGCGTGGCTCTACCGGGCGCGCGGGGTTGGCCATGGCCATCGATGCGATGGTCAGGCGTCTTTGTCGATGAAGGCGGTCGCGCTGATGCGAACCTGGTAGAGCCACGCCATGCGTGGCTGCGGGGTCTGCGCCGAGAGCAGCCACGCATGGCGTGGCTCTACGGGGGCGCGGGGTCGACCATGGCCATCGGTGCGATGGTCAGGCGTCTTTGTCGATGAAGGCGTAACCGCCGTCGATGAGCTGTTGCAGGTACGCATCGAAACTGGGGGCGATCACGGCGTAGCTGTCCGGGTCGTGCAGGTAGCGCACTACCTGGCCAACGCTGCCGCCGGGTGCGGGATCGAAATCCAGGTACAGCACCGAGGTGCCGCCGTTGTTGGCGCAGTGCGCGAAGCACAGTCGCCGGCCCATGGGCAGGTCGGCATCGATGCCTGCGCCGAGGATCGCGGGGTCTTCCTCCAGCCATTCTTCGTAGATCGAACGGATGCTCTCTCCCCAGCCGTCCCACTGGGCGCTGTCCTCGAACATCTGCTCGACCGAGCGCAGGTAGTAGGGGTAGCTGCCGAGGTCCGAGCCGAGCATCAGCAGGTTGACCTCGCCTTGTGGATAGGGACGGTAGTGCGTGCCATCGACCCGGCCGAGCAGGGCGAGCAGGCCGTCGGGAACCTGCGGCCAGCGTTCGCGCAGGCGCTGCAGGTCGGTGCTGCTGGCGCCTTCGATCCAGCCCCACATCGGCGCGTCGTCTGCCGGCAGGCGCGGTGCGAGGCCGGAGAGGAAGCGATCGACAAGGGTCATGCGGGGCGTTCCTTACGCGGGGGCCGCCAGCCTGCCAGATCGGGGGCGCGTCCGTCGAGCCGTTGAGGGCGGCCTCTGCGATCCGTTTCGAGGCGTGGGGCGATTTCCGTGCCGGGTATGGCGAAACGGTCACTGGGCGAACGGCAGCCGATCAACGGTCGGCTCTACACGGTGTCGTCAGGCGGCCGGCATACACTCGGGGTTCTTTCTGTCGGGAGCAGACGCATGAAAAGGCAATGGCGATGGGGTGCGGCGGTGCTGTTGGGGATGACGGCGTTGCCGGCGCTGGCGGCGATGCAGGCCAAGCCGGTGGAGTGGACGCTGGACGGCACCACGTTCAGCGGCGTCCTGGTCTACGACGACAGCGACAGCGACAGGCGGCCCGGGCTGGTGATGGTGCCCAACTGGAAGGGCGTGAACGACTCCGCGATTGCCAAGGCCAAGCAGCTGGCCGGCGATGACTACGTGGTGCTGGTGGCCGATGTGTACGGCAAGGGCGTGCGCCCGAAGACCGATGCCGAGGCCGGCCCGGTGGCGACCAAGCTGCGCAACGACCGGCCCGTCCTGCGTGCGCGGGCGCTGAAGGCGATCGAGGTGCTGAAGGCGCAGGCGGGCAAGGCGCCGCTGGATGCAGGCCGGATCGGCGCGGTCGGGTTCTGCTTCGGCGGTACCACCGTGCTGGAGATGGCGCGTGCCGGGGCGCCGCTGGCGGGCGTGGTGAGCCTGCATGGCGGGCTGGGTTCGCCGCTGCCGGCCAAGGCCGGTGGCAGCCATCCGTCGGTGCTGGTGCTCAATGGCGCCGACGACAAGGGCGTGAGCAAGGACGACATCGCCAGCTTCGAGCAGGAAATGAACGCGGCCAAGGTCGACTGGGAGTTCACCAATTACAGCGGCGCGGTGCACTGCTTCGCCGAATCGGACGCCAACAGTCCGCCGGGGTGCCTGTACAACGAACGCGCGGCCAAGCGCGCGTGGAAGGCGCTGGATGAGTTCTTCGAGGAGCGGTTCGAGACGAAACGCCGGTAGAGCCGACCGTTGGTCGGCTGCACCGCGCATGGCGCGGTGCATTCATCGGCGATCGTGGTGCCGGGACGAAGAGCAGCCGACCAACGGTCGGCTCTACGAGTGAGGGGCCACGTCGCCCCGGCTGTCGGCCCGTACGAATGCGGGACCACGTTGCCCCGGCGGTCGGCCCGTGCGAATGCGGGACCACCTTGCCCGGCGGTCGGCCCGTGCGAACCATCCGGTAGAGCCGACCGTTGGTCGGCTGCACCGCGCACGGCGCGGTGCATTCATCGGCGATCGTGGTGCCGGAACGAAGAGCAGCCGACCAACGGTCGGCTCTACGAATGAGGGACCCCGTTGCCCCGGCGGTCGACCCGTGCGAATGAGGGACCACGCCGCCCGGGCGGTCGGCCCGTACGAATGCGGGACCACGTTGCCCCGGCGGTCGGCCCGTACGAATGAGGGACCATGTTGCCCCGACGGTCGGCCCGTACGAATGCGGGACCATGTTGCCCCGGCGGTCGGCCCGTACGAATGAGGGACCACGTCGCCCCGGCGGTCGGCCCGTGCGAACCATCCGGTAGAGCCGACCGTTGGTCGGCTGCATCGCGCACGGCGCGGTGCATTCATCGGCGATCGTGGTGCCGGAACGAAGAGCAGCCGACCAACGGTCGGCTCTACGAATGAGGGCCACGTTGCCCCGGCAGTCGGCCCGTACGAATGCGGGACCACGTTGCCCCGGCGGTCGGCCCGTACCAATGAGGGACCACATTGCCCGGCGGCCGGCCCGTGAGAACCATCCGGTAGAGCCGACCTTTGGTCGGCTGCACCGCGCAGGGCGCGGTGCATTCATCGGCGATCGTGGTGCCGGAACGAAGAGCAGCCGACCAACGGTCGGCTCTACGAATGAGGGCCACGTTGCCCCGGCAGTCGGCCCGTACGAATGCGGGACCACGTTGCCCGGCGGTCGGCTCTACGAATGAGGGACCACGTCACCCCGGCGGTCGACCCGTGCGAATCAGGGACCACGTGGCCCCAACGGTCGGCCCGTGCGAATGCGGGACCACATCGCCCAGCGGTCGGCCCGTATGAACGATCCGGTAGAGCCGACCGTCGGCCGGCACATCCTCCGTCAGTGCGAGCGCTGCACCGCGTAGCGGGCCAGGCCGCGCAGGGCGGCGACGGCGTCGTTGTCGGCCAGGCCGTCCAGCGCGCGCTCGGCGGCGTCGGCGTACTCCACCGCGCGGGCACGGCTGTATTCCAGGCCGCCGGTGGCGTGGATGGCGGCCAATACTTCCGGCATCGCCTCGGCATCGCCGTTCTGCACGATCTCGCGCAGGCGCTCGCGGGTGGTCGCGTCGGTATGCGCCATGGCGTGGATCAGCGGCAGGGTGGCCTTGCCTTCGGCCAGGTCGTCGCCGAGGTTCTTGCCCAGTTCGTCGGCGTTGGCCGAGTAGTCCAACACGTCGTCGGCGATCTGGAACGCGTAGCCCAGGGCCATGCCGTAGTCGTACAGCGCCTGCTGGGTGGCCTCGTCCACGCCGCTGGCCAGCGCGCCCAGGCGGGTGCCGGCGGCGAACAGCACCGCGGTCTTGCGCTCGATCACGCGCAGGTAGGCGGCTTCGTCGGTGTCGGGGTTGTGCACGTGCAGCAGCTGCAGCACCTCGCCTTCGGCGATGCGGTTGGTGGTGTCGGCGAGGATGCGCATGACCGGCATGCGGTCCAGCTCGACCATCAGCTGGAAGCTGCGCGAGTACAGGAAGTCGCCGACCAGCACGCTCGGGGCGTTGCCCCACAGCGCGTTGGCGGTGCTGCGGCCGCGCCGCAGGCTGGATTCGTCCACCACGTCGTCGTGCAGCAGGGTGGAGGTGTGGATGAACTCGATGATCGCCGCCAGCTGGTGGTGCTCCGGGCCGGCCTGGCCGACCGCGTGGCCGGCCAGCATCACCAGCATCGGGCGCAGGCGCTTGCCGCCGGCCGAAATGATGTGGTCGGCGATCTGGTTGATCAGCACGACATCCGAGGACAGTCGGCGGCGAATCAGGGCATCGACGGCGGCCATGTCGGGCGCGGCGAGCGTCTGGATCTGGGGCAGGCCCAGCGCGGGGCGGGTGTCTTCGGTGATGGTCATGCGGTCTGACTTTCAGGCTTGAGCTGAATTATAGGCGGTGCGGTGGTTTTCCGCCCGCGAAGGCCATCCGGGGCGGTCCGGGCCGGCCGCGGGCGTGAATACGTATGCATGCGGCGCCATCGCCGGAGGCGCGCGGATAAGCTTGTCGCTACGTTCTGGCGCCCCGATGCGGGTGCCGTGGAAGCCCGGAGGGGGCCCTGAAATGTCGCAGACTCCATGGTGGCGTGGCGCCGTCATCTACCAGATCTACCCGCGCAGTTTCCTGGACGCCAACGGCGACGGCGTGGGCGACCTGCCCGGCATCATCGAACGCCTGGATTACGTGGCGGCGCTGGGCGTGGACGCGATCTGGATTTCGCCGTTCTTCACCTCGCCGATGGCCGACTTCGGCTACGACATCGCCGACCACCGCGACGTGGACCCGCTGTTCGGCCGCCTGGAGGACTTCGACCGCCTGCTGGCCAAGGCGCACGCGCTGGGGCTGAAGGTGATGATCGACCAGGTGTTCAGCCACACCTCGATCGAGCACGCCTGGTTCCGCGAGAGCCGCCAGGACCGCACCAATCCCAAGGCCGACTGGTACGTGTGGGCCGACCCCCGCGAGGACGGCACGCCGCCCAACAACTGGATGTCGATCTTTGGCGGGGTGGCCTGGCAGTGGGAGCCGCGGCGCGAGCAGTATTTCCTGCACAACTTCCTGGCCGACCAGCCGGACCTGGATTTCCACAACCCGGCCGTGCAGCAGGCCACGCTGGACTACGTGCGCTTCTGGCTGGACCGCGGTGTGGATGGCTTCCGCCTGGATTCGATCAACTTCTGCTTCCATGACGCGCAGCTGCGCGACAACCCGGCCAAGCCGCTGGAGAAGCGGGTGGGGCGCGGTTTCAGTGCGGACAATCCGTACGCCTACCAGTACCACTACTACAACAATACCCAGCCGGAGAACCTCGGGTTCATCGAACGCCTGCGCGGGCTGCTGGACGAGTACCCGGGCACGGTGAGCCTGGGCGAGATCTCGGCCGAGGATTCGCTGGCCACCACCGCCGAGTACACGGCGCCAGGCCGCCTGCACATGGGCTACAGCTTCGAGCTGCTGGTGAAGGATTTCAGCGCCGGCTACATCCGCGACACGGTGTCGCGGCTGGAGGCGACGATGACCGAAGGCTGGCCGTGCTGGGCGATTTCCAACCACGATGTGGAGCGTGCGGTGACGCGCTGGGGTGGGTATCCGGCGCAGCCTCGGTTGGCGCGGCTGCTGGTGGCCTTGCTGTGCTCGCTGCGCGGGTCGATCTGCCTGTACCAGGGCGAGGAGCTGGGGCTGGGCGAGGCGGACGTGCCGTTCGAGGCGCTGCAGGACCCCTACGGGATCACGTTCTGGCCGAATTTCAAGGGCCGCGACGGGTGCCGGACGCCGATGCCGTGGCTGGACGCGCCGCTGGCGGGCTTCAGCACGGGCGAGCCGTGGCTGCCGATCCCGGCCGAGCATCGGGCGGCGGCGGTGGCGGTGCAGGAGCACGATCCGCACTCGGTGTTGAGCGCCTTCCGCGCGTTCCTGGGCTGGCGGCGGACGATGCCGACGCTGCTGGTGGGCGACATCGTGTTCCTGGCCACGGCCGAGCCGGTGCTGATGTTCGAGCGGCGGCACGCGGGCGAGACGCTGCTGCTGGCCTTCAATCTGTCGGCCGATACGGTGCGCGTGGCGTTGCCGGCGGGGCCGTGGCAGGCGCTGCACGTGCCGGGGCCGGACGTGGGCCACGCCGACGCTGGCGAGCTGGTGCTTCCAGCGCAATCGATGTACTGCGCGCGTCGCGGCTGAACGTTTTTCCGGTGGTATTGAGAGGGCGGGGCTTTTGGCCTCGCCCTTTTTTTGTTCCTGTCCCAGGGAGGGGAGTGTCTCGCTGCGATGGCGTTGGTGGACGGTGGACGGCGATATGCATGTGGTCTCGGGGCGTCTCGGCGCTGCGCGGATCGGGTGGTGTCTCCGCTTGGGTCGGTCGCGAGCGTGAGGGCCCCGTAGCAGCCGGTAGGCCCCTGGCGTAGTGTCCCCCGGCCGCGGGGCGGCCTCGTCCTTTATTTTGCCCAGGGGCCTAGCGGCTGCCACGCGGTTCGGCTTGCGGTGCGCAGGAGGAAGCCAGGCGTTTCTGGCTTTGGTCGGTGGGTCGGGCATGGGGACCCAGCGCCCGATCCGCCGACCTGCGCGCTGCAACCTTCGATTGCCCAACAAAAAACCCGCTGCCGAAGCAGCGGGTTCTCTGTTGATGCAGCAATGGCACTACCGCATCAGAACTTGTAGTTCACGCCCAGCATGTAAGTGCGGCCCCATTCCACGTATTCCAGCGGACGGTCCTTGGTGCCGGCGTAGGTGCGGTACGGCTCGTTGGTCAGGTTGCTTCCCTGCAGCAGCAGGGTCAGCCCGTGCAGGCTGCTGCTGTCGGCGAAGGTGTAGCTGACCTGCGCATCGGTGACGTTCTCGCCGACCACATAGCGCAGCGTGCGGTTACCGTTGAAGTTGCCGATCTCACCGATGAAATCCGAGCGCCGACGCTGGCTGATGCGGGCTTCGAAACCGCTGCGCTCGTAGTAGGCCGTGAAGTTGTACACCCGCTTGGACAGGCCCGGCAGGCTGATCGGATCGCTGCCCACGCTGGACGCGCTTTCCGGGTCCAGGATCTTGATGTCGCTGTCGTTGAACGTCGCGCTGGCCTGCACGCCGAAGCCACGCAGGCTCTCGGTCAGCATCTCCAGCGGGAACGAAGCGGTCAGCTCCAGGCCCTTCAGCGTGCCACCCTCACCGTTCTGCGGTGCCGAGAACGTGCCGGTCTGCTGCACCGGCACGATCATGCCCGGCGGCGGCACGTAGCTGGCCAGCAGGTCGCTGAAGTCGTAATCATCGCGCGACTGCGTGTACACGTAGGACTTGAGGTCCTTGTAGAAGATCGCCGCGGCCACGTAGGCCTTCTCGCCGAAATACTTCTCGTACGACAGATCGATGGCATTGGCGCGCCACGGATCCAGCAGCGGGTTGCCGCCGCTGCCGCCCGGCTTGCCCGTGGACGTGTCCACGCCGAACTCCAGGCCGGCGCGCATCTGGTCCACGCGCGGGCGTGCCACCTGCTTGGCCGCCGCGAACCGCAGCGTCTGCTGGTGCGGGAACATGAAGACCAGGTTCAAGCTGGGCAGCCAGTCGGTGTAGGTCTTGCCGGCATCGATCGGCAGCACTTCCTGGCCTGCCGGGCGCGAACGATCGAAGTAGTTGGACTGCGAGCTCTGGTCGGTGCGCACCATCTGCACGCCGATGTTGCCACGCACGCCCACGTCGCCGATATCGGTGTTGATGTTGGCGCGCACCCAGGCCGTACTGGTCTTTTCCTGCACCGTCCACGCCTTGGGAATCAGGTAGTCCAGGTTGGTGACCGGGTTGAACACCATGTAGCGGTCCACCGCCGCCGGCACGTTCCAGGACGGAATGCGGCCGATGCCGGCGAAGCCCAGGTTGACCGGGGCGTACTGCAGGTCGCTGGCGATGTTGGCATCGCCCTGGTCACCGAGCAGGATGTTGCCCTCGGCCTGGGTCTTCTCCTTGCGGCGGTCGGCGTAGTTCACGCCCACGTCCACGTCGGCGAACCACTTCATCGCCTCGGGCAGGGCGAAGGTGGCCTGCAGGCGCGCGCCCTTCAGCCGGTCTTCCACCATCGGCACCTTGCCGTAGCCGGAGCCGTAGATGGTGTTGGTCAGGAACAGCGCATCGGGATTGGAATAGTCCAGGCCCGGGCTGATCTGCGAGAAACCATCCGGCTTGACCACCACGCCCACCGAATCCAGCTGCGGCATCGGGGTGAGCTGCAGGTTGTTTTCCAGGTTCAGCTCATCGCGCGTGGCCTTGGAGTAGTTCACGTCGGCAACGACCTTCACCCGCTCGAAGTTGAACTCGTTGTTCCAGCCGAACGCGTCGATCTTGTCCTTGCGCGTGTTGTACATGCCACGCACCAGCGGATACACGCCGGTGGCGACGCCGCCGGTGAAGGTGCCATCGGCGTTGACCTGCGGGTTGGTGATCAGCAGGCCCGGGGTGTAGCCGCCGTTGTAGTTGCTGAGGTTGAGCTCGAACTGGTTGGCGGTGTCGATCTGCTCGGCTTCGGTGTGGAACGCATCCAGGGTGCTGGTCCACACGTTCGACGGGCGGAACTGCACCGTGGCCATCAGCCCGTCGCGCTTGTTGTTGCCGGTGCGGCGCAGCGCCTTGATGCCGTCGGAGAACACCGTGCCCGGGGCCAGACCGGGGCGGTTGCCCTGGTCGGTCTGTTCGGTGGTCCACGGTTCGTACAGGCCCACCTGGTTTTCCTGGATCGGCATGTCGCTGTGCGCGTAGCCGATCGCCACGCCCCAGGTGTTGTCCAGGAACTGGTCGATGTAGCTGGCGCTGAAACGGTTGCCGTACGGGTCGACGTTGGCGGCCTTGCCCAGCGAGCTCTTCTGGTAGCGACCGCTGATGGCGATCACGCGCTCGGCGAAGCTGAGCGGGCGCACGGTCTGCATGTCGATCGTGCCCGACAGGCCCTGGCCGACCAGTGCCGCATCGGGGGTTTTGTACACGGTGACGCCGTTGACCAGTTCCGAGGGGTACTGATCGAACTCGACGCTGCGGTTGTCGCCGGTGCTGACCACTTCACGCCCGTTGAGCAGGGTGGTGGCGAAGTCCGGCGACAGGCCGCGCACGCTGATCACCTGGGCGCGGCCGGCCACGCGCTGGGCGGCCAGGCCGGGCAGTCGGCCCAGCGATTCGGCGATGCTCACATCGGGCAGCTTGCCGATGTCTTCGGCCGAGATCGCCTCGACCACCGAAGTGGCGTCCTGCTTGATCGCGATCGCGTTCTCGATGCCCCGGCGGATGCCGGTGACCTGCACGGTGTCCAGGTTGGTGGCCGCGGTCCCTGTCGGCGTAGTGGGTTCGGCGGTCTGCGCCGACGCCACCAACGGCGTCAGGGCGACGGCCAGCGCGATACTCAGCGCGCTGCGCTTGCAGTTCAACATTTTCCCCTCCCAGGCAATGTTGCCAATCGATTTTGTGGTTGCCCGGAAGACCCGGGAGCGTCATGGCGCGGTGGCCGTTGACTGCGTGGCTATGGTAGGCAGCGCGCCATCGGCGTGAATCACCCTGCATACGTATTCAATGGCGTTTACCGCATTGGAACCGGTTACAGGTGCGTCATCGCAGTCGCGCTGCCGCGCCACGGTTTGCGTCGCACACCGCGAAGCCCTGTCGCACATACACCCGAATCCCCGTGCCTTCGGCAGCGCCCCCCCCCTGACTCAGGGGGCCCTCCTCCAGACGCGCCGACGGCCGGCATTCCGCAGGGCGCCGGGACCCTTACAACGGCGTGAAGCGGATCGCCTGGCCGCCGCCGGGTGCCCGCACCAGCGTCAGCGCGTCGGCACTGGTGACCTCGCGGGTGTCGCGGACGAAGGCGAACGGATTGCGGCGGAAATCCGCACCGTCGCCATCGCAGTAGATCTCCGCGCGGTAGCGCACGCCCGGTTCCAGGAAGCCCAGCGACACCGGCAGCACGCGGCCGTGTTCGTCGGTGATGCTGCCGAGGAACCAGTCGCGGCTGTGGCGGTCCTTGCGCACGATCGTCACGTAGTCGCCCACCTCGCCGTTGAGCACGCGCGAGTCGTCCCAGTCCACCGCCACGTCCTCGATGAAGCGGAACGCCTCGCGATGCTGCAGGTAGTGCTCGGGCAGGTCGGCGGCCATCTGGATCGGGCTGTAGATCGCCACGTACAGCGCCAGCTGGCGGGCCAGCGTGCTGGGGATGGCCTGGCCGCCACGGCCCTTGAGGCTGAGGATGCCGGGGGTGTAGTCCATCGGTCCGGCCAGCAGGCGGGTGAAGACCAGGTTGACCTCGTGGTCGGGCGGATTCGGCGGCTGCCCCCAGGCGTTGTACTCCATGCCACGGGCGCCTTCGCGCGAGATCCAGTTGGGGTAGGTGCGGCGCAGCCCGGTGTCCTTGATCGGCTCGTGCGGGTTGACCGCGATGTGGCGCCTGGCCGCTTCCTGCACCACCTTGAGGTGATGGCGGGCCATGAACTGGCCGTCGTGCCACTCGCGCCACAGCGGGCCGCCAGCCGGGTTGCGCCGGTCCACCTGGCCGTCGTCGCACACGTAGCCGCTTTTGAAGGAGTCCACGCCCAGCCGTGCATACAGGTCCAGCGCGGCCCCGAGCTGGTCTTCGTAGTGCTCCACCGCGCAGCCGGTTTCGTGGTGGCCGATCAGGCGCACGCCTTTCTTCGCGCCATACGCCGACAGCGCCTCGATGTCGAAGTCGGCGGTGGGGCGGGTGAAATCGAAGGCGTCGCCGTTGCCCACCCAGTTGCCGTCCCAGCCGGGATTCCAGCCTTCCACCAGCACGCCACGGAAGCCGTGCGCGGCGGCGAAGTCGATCACCTTCTTCGTTTTCGCCGTGGTCGCGGCATGTTTCGGGCCGGTCGCCCAGCTTTCCTGGTCCAGGTGCATCGACCACCACACGCCCAGGTACTTGGACGGCTTGACCCAGCTCACATCACCCAGCGCGTTGGGCTCGTTGAGGTTGAGGATCAGGTCCGATTCGACCAGGCCGCCGGCGCGGTCGCTGATCTGCAGCGTGCGCCACGGGGTGGCGAAGGGCAGGGTGCGCCGCACCTTCCAGCCTTCGGCCGAGGGCGACAGTTGCGCGCGTAGGCGCTGGCTGTCGATGCGGCGCAGCCACATGCCGGCGTAGTCGACCAACGCTGCCTCGTGGATCGCCACGTGCAGGCCATCGCGGCTGCGCAGGGTAATGGGGGTGTGCACCAGCGGCACCTGGTCCAGCGGCGTGCGCTGGTACAGGTATTCGTAGTGGATCGGTTCGCCGGCCGGGATCCACCACGCGGTGGCGTCGGGCGCGATCGCGAACTCGGTCAGCTCGTCATCGATGATCGCCTCGCGCATGCCGGCCTGCTCGGGGAAGCGGTAACGGAAGCCGAGGCCGTCGTCGTAGACGCGGAACACCACCTCGAACCGGCGCCCGGCACCGCCGCGCTCGCCGAGCTGGACGGCCACTTCGTTGTAGTGGTTGCGTACCCGACGGCGCTCGCCCCACGGCTGCTCCCAGGTCTCGTCGAACGAACGCGTGGCCTGGCCCAGTACGGTCAGATCGCGATCGAGCCGCCCATCGCGGAGCTGGAAGCCGAGCCGCGAGTCGGCCACCACGTTGTCGCCCAGGCGTTCGACGCGGTAGCTGGGCGTGCCGCCGTCCAGTTGCAGCGATACCGTCAACACGTTGCCGGGGGACGCGACGCTGGCCACCGTGACCGGTTCGGCGCGGGCGATGAAGGCCAGCAGGGACAACCCGAGCGCCAGCCAGGGCAGGCGGCCAGGCGCGTGCCATCCACGCACGTGATGCGGTTTCGTCGGCATTTCCCCTCCCAAGGCGGCCGGAACATGGCTCGGACTATAGCCACGCAAGCGCGGTGGTCCCGCCGCATCGCCATGAATACGTATGCAAAGGGGCGCGCATCCGGGCGTGCCGTCTACCATGGGGCCAGGCACCCTGGGAGGGGGCCGCGAGCGCAACCGTTGCCCATCGTCGTGGCGGTCTGCGTAACCACAACGCGTGCAAAGAGGGAGGGAGGCACCGGGTGCAAGCCGGGATGCCGCTTCGATGCTGAAGATGATCTGCCTGACCGCTGCCCTCGGGCTGGCGCTGGGTTCGACCGCAACCGCGGCGGACCTCACTTTCGATGGCCGCACCGCGCGCGCCACCCCTGCTGCCGACGGCGGCTTCCAGCTGCATGCGCCCGGGCACGACGTGGCGATCGCCGCGCAGCCGATGCGCAGCCGCACCGACAGCGTGCTGTTCGATGCGCTGTTCGCCCTGGCCCAGCAGGAGCTGGACGCCGACCGCGTCGACGCGATCCGCGATCCGGCCTTCAACCAGGGCAACCCGGTGCCGTGCGACTGCTTCCAGACCGGCGAACGCTGGCCGTACGTCTGGACCCGCGATGTCAGCTTCGCCGCCGACCTGGCGCTGTCGCGGCTGGACCCGGTGCGGACCCGGCAGTCGCTGCAGTTCAAGCTCTCGGCCGCGCGCGACGGGAAGACGCCGGGGCTGTTCGTGGCCCAGGACACCGGCTCGGGCGGCAGTTGGCCGATCAGCAGCGACCGCGTGGTGTGGTTCCTGGCCGCGCGCGGCCTGCTGGCCGACCCCGCGTTTGCCGACCAGGTCTGGCAGGCGTTGCAGGCCACCCTGGCGCAGGACCGCGCCGCGGTGTTCGACCCGCGCGTGGGCCTGTACCGCGGCGAGACCTCGTTCCTGGACTGGCGCGAACAGACCTACCCGGACTGGACCCGCCAGGACGTGCGCTTCATCGGCGAGTCGTTCGCGCTGTCCACCAACGTGCTGCACTACCAGGCGCTGCGCCTGGCCGAGCGGCTCGCACGCGACCGTGGCGACGACCGCGCCAGCCAGTACGCCGGCTGGGCCGATGCGCTGGCCACGCAGATCGACGCGCGCTTCTGGCGCGGGGACGCCGGCCTGTACATGAGCTACATCGGCGAAGCGGCGCACCCGGTGCCGTACGCCAAGTACGACCTGCTGGCGATCTCGCTGGGCGTGCTGGCCGATGTGTTCCCCGCCGACCGCGCGCGTCGCGCGCTGGCCAACTACCCGGCAGTGGAAGGGGGCAGCCCGGTGGTGTGGCCCCAGGAGGCACGGCAGCCGATCTACCACAATCGCGCGGTCTGGCTGTTCGTCAGTGCGTACTCGCTGCGCGCCGCACGCCGTCTCGATGACGCCGCCCGCATCCAGCTGGAGATCGAATCGCTGATGCGCGGCACCGCGTTGGCCGGGTCCAACATGGAAAACTACGAGATGCGCCGCCTGGCGGTGCATGTCGACGAAGGGGCGTTGAGCGGCCCGGTGGTCAACTCGCCGCGCCAGTTGTGGTCGGTGGCCGGCTACCTGTCGATGGTGCTGGAGGGCGTGTTCGGCGTGGACGCCGACGGCAACGTCGCCCCGAAACTGCCGACCGCGCTGGTGCCGCAGTTGTTCGGCAAGCGCAGCAGCATCGAGCTGGACGACGGCACGACCCGCTACGTGCTCAAGCGCCCGCGCAAGCTGGAGGGCGCGTTGCTGGTGGCAAAGAACATCGTGCGCAAGAACAACACCGTCACCGTGCAATTGATGGCGCAGCCACAAACCGCAGCAACCGGCCCCGGTAGAGCCGAGCCACGCTCGGCTGCTCCTGCTCCTGCTCCTGCTCCTGCTTCCGCAGCCGCCTATGCCCCCACCACCCCCACCGCACCCGAACCGGTCAAACGCGGCAAGACCTGGTCGATTCCAGTTCCCGCCAACCACGTGCTGTGGCTGGACGGCCGCGAGGTCACCACCGCCTCGCCGCTCACCGTCCGCGACGACGGCCACCAGCACTGCCTCAGCCTCACCCGCCGCGACGGTGCGCTGGAATCCCTGCACAGCCCGATGAGCTGCGTCGGCCCGCAGCAGCGCCTCAACGGGGCCACGGCCTGGGCCTGGAGCGCCGCCGCTCCCACCCGCGTGCGCGTTCGCCTGCGCTACGACAATTCCAACGGCCCGATCAACACCGGCGTCACCGCGGCGGTGAAGCAGGTGGTCGCGCAGTGCCCGGGCCAGCCGGCGCAGCGCGCCAGCGTGGTGATGCCGCACAGCGTGGGCCCGCAGGCCTCCACCGCGGTCGAATTCGACCTGCCCCGGGGCCGCTGCCGCTTCACGCTGGAAGCGGGTTTCAACATGAGCGCACTGGCGCACTTTGCCAGCTACAACGGCGGCAAGGGCGGCCGCGATGGCGTGCTCAACCAGGCCACGGTCAGCGCGTTGCTGATCGCCCCGATCGCCGCCACGGCGGAGGCAGCCCGATGAACCGCCCGGCCAAGCCCACGCTGTCGTTCTGGCAGATCTGGAACATGTGCTTCGGCTTCCTCGGCATCCAGTTCGGGTTCGCCCTGCAGAACGCCAATGCCAGCCGCATCTTCGAGACCCTCGGCGCACCGATGGATGCGGTGCCGGGGCTGTGGATCGCCGCGCCGCTGACCGGGCTGCTGGTGCAGCCGGTGATCGGTTACTGGTCCGACCGCACCTGGACCCGCTGGGGCCGGCGCCGGCCGTACTTCATGGTCGGCGCGGTGCTGACCACGCTGGCGCTGCTGGTGATGCCCAATTCGCCCACGTTGTGGATCGCCGCCGGCACGCTGTGGGTGCTGGACGCGTCGATCAACGTGTCGATGGAACCGTTCCGCGCGTTCGTCGGCGACCAGCTCGCACCGCGCCAGCGGCCCACCGGCTATGCGATGCAGAGCTTCTTCATCGGCATCGGCGCGATCGTGGCCAGCTTCCTGCCCTTCATCCTGGCCCATGTTGGCGTGGCCAATACCGCCGGGGCAGGGCAGGTGCCGGACACGGTGCGCTACGCGTTCTACGTGGGAGCAGCGGTGCTGCTGGGCGCGATCTGCTGGACGGTGTTCAGCACCCGCGAATATGCGCCGTCCGAGCTGGCGGGCTTCGCCGATGCCGAACCGCCCGCCGCGCAAGAGTCGTCGCGCATGGCCGGCCCGCCGCCGTGGGCCCAGAGTGCGCTGTGGCTGCTGATCGGCGCGGGCTTGGCCGTGGCCATCGCCTCGCAGCGCGGCGACAAGATGCTGTACGTGCTGGCCGGGCTGTGTGCGGCCTACGGCCTGCTGCTGGCCGCCTCGCGGCTGCTGCCCGGCACGCACATGCTGGCGCAGATCGTCGATGACCTGCGCGCGATGCCGCCGACCATGCGGCGCCTGGCATGGGTGCAGTTCTTCTCGTGGTTCGCACTGTTCGCGATGTGGATCTACACCACCGCTGCCGTGGCGGGTACCCACTTCGGTTCCACCGATCCCGCCTCGGCCGCCTACAACGAGGGCGCCAACTGGGTGGGCGTGCTGTTCGGCGCGTACAACGGCTTCGCCGCGCTGGCCGCGCTGCTGATTCCGCCGATGGTGCGCCTGCTTGGCCTGCGCTGGAGCCACCTGGTCAACCTGTGGCTGGGCGGGTTGGGGTTGATCTCGCTGGCGGTGATCGATGATCCCACCTGGCTGCTGCTGTCGATGGTCGGCGTCGGTTTCGCCTGGGCCTCGATCCTGTCGCTGCCGTATGCGCTGCTGTCCGACAGCGTGCCCGCGGCCAAGATGGGCATCTACATGGGCCTGTTCAATTTCTTCATCGTCATCCCGCAGTTGATCGCCGCCAGCGCGCTGGGCTTCATGCTGCGCACCTGGCTGGGCGGCGATCCGATGCACGTGCTCGCCCTGGGCGGCGCCAGCCTGTTCGTGGCCGGTGTGTGCGTGCTGCGCGTGCCTTCCACACAGGAGCTTGCCTGATGCATGGTTTTTCCCGGTTGTCGCTGGGCCTGTCCTTCGCGCTGCTGTCGGCGCAGGCCATCGCCGCGCCGCGCCCCGAATACGTGGGCACCACCGAGCCGTTCGCCAGCGACGCGGTGTACTTCGTGGTCACCGACCGCTTCGTCAACGGCGACCCGTCCAACGACCACCGCGACCAGGGCGGCAAACACCGTACCTTCGACATCCCGGTGCCGTGCCCGGACAAGGTCGATGGCAACATCGGCTACCTCGGCGGTGACTTCAAGGGCGTGTTCGACAATGCCGACTACATCCGCAACCTGGGCTTTGGCGCGGTCTGGATCACCCCGATCGTGGACAACCCCGACGAGGCCTTCACCGGCAGCAAGCCGATCAGTTGCAGCAGCACGCTGACCGATCGCGGCAAGACCGGTTACCACGGCTACTGGGGCATCAACTTCTACAGGCTCGATGAACACCTGCCCAGTGCCGACCTCGATTTTGCCGGGCTTACCCGGGGCCTGCATGCGGCCAAACTGAAAGTGGTGCTGGACATCGTCGGCAACCACGGCTCGCCGGCCTGGACCATGCCCACCCGCCAGCCGCAGTTCGGGCAGATCTTCGACAAGGACGGCACGCTGATCGCCGACCACCAGAACCTGCCGCCGCAGCAGCTCGACCCGGCGCACACCCCGCTGCACGCCTTCTACAACAACATCGGCCCGGTGGATGGCAAGGACGGCTCGATCTTCGATGGCAACCTGGCCGAGTTGTCGGATTTCAACGAGCACAACCCGGCGGTGATGGACTACCTGGTCGGGGCTTACCTGCAGTGGACCGCGCAGGGCGTGGACGCCTTGCGCATCGATACCATCGGCTGGTTGCCGCACCCGTGGTGGCACGAATTCGTCGGCCGCATCCGCGCCGCGCATCCGGGCATGTTCATGTTTGGCGAGGCCTTCGACTACGACGCCGGCAAGATCGCCGAACACACCTGGCCGGCCAATGCCAACGTCAGCGTGCTCGATTTCCCGTTGCGTGGCGCGTTGTCGTCGGTGTTCGGCAAGGAGCAGAAGGGGTTTGAGACCCTGGCCGAGCCCCTGCACCTGGTCGGCGGCCCGTACGCCAACCCGTACGAGCTGATGAGCTTCTACGACAACCACGACATGGCCCGCCTGGACGCCACCGACAGCGGTTTCATCGACGCGCACAACTGGCTGTTCACCGCGCGTGGCATTCCGGTGCTGTACTACGGCTCGGAAACCGGCTTCATGCGCAGCCGCGCCGAACATGCCGGCAACCGCGCCTATTTCGGCCAGGCGCGCGTCGACGCTGCCGCGCAGAGCCCGATCTACGGCCCGCTGCAGCGCATCGCCCAGCTGCGTGCGGCCACGCCGGCCCTGCAACGCGGCCTGCAGGTCAACGAGCGGCTGCAGGGCGATGAAGCCGTGTTCTTCCGGGTGCTCCAGCAGGGCGACACGCACCAGACGGCGCTGGTGCTGCTCAACAAGGGCGATGCCGCCCGCAACATCGAGGTGCGCCGCTATGTGCAGGCAGGCACCTGGCGCGATGCGCTGGGCGGCGGCAGCCAGCAGGTCAAGGACCGCCTGACCGCCGAGGTGCCGGCGCACGGCGTGCGGGTGTTCCTGCTGGACGCGCCGGTGGCCCAGGCCGCCCTGCTGGCCGAGTTGCAGCGCGCCGCCGCCGACCAGCAGGCGCGCAGCGCCCGCCTGGCACGGTAGCGCCGGCCACTGGCCGGCCAGCCGATCGGGGCAGGGTATGCCTCCGGCCGGCCGGCAGCCGGCACTCCCGGTACAATCCGGGGCCGCCACGCCCCGGAATAGTGCCCGTGATCGAACTGCCTCCGCAGAATCCGCTTGAAACCCTGCTGCAGTCGGCGATGGACGGCCAGTTGCCGATCGCACTGTTCATGAAGGCCTTCGTCGCGGCCGAGGTGGTGCTGCTGACCGGTAGCCTGGTCACCCCCGATGGCAGCGGGTTCGACCCGCTGCTGTTCGACAAGCAGGGCGTGCTGCACGTGGCGGTGTTCACCGACATCGCGCGGGTCGGGTTCCACAGCCAGCAGGCGCCGCATACGATCCGCATGCAGATGATCGAGGTGCTCAGGCGCGTGCCGGGGGGCTACGGTGTCGTGGTCAACCCGGGCACCCGGTTGGGCATGGAGCTGTCGCCGGCCGGCATCGGCGAGATCCTCAAGGACTTTGCCTGAGGGCGGCCGGGAGGGCGTTTTACGCCGTTTACACATTGCTTAATCTGCTTCTAGCAAGACAGGCAGGTCACACAATATCTACACAATGCCCGTTGCTAGACTCGCCGCGTCGAAATTGGCGAACCTATGCAGACACAATCCTCCCGCATCACCACCGGCATCCAGGGCCTGGATCAGATTCTCCGCGGCGGTTTCCCGCAGGGGCGCCTGTATCTGCTGGAAGGTCCCCCAGGGTCGGGCAAGACCACCCTGTCGCTGCAGTTCCTGTTGGAAGGCCTGCGCAGGGGTGAGCGCTGCCTCTACATCACCCTGTCCGAGACCGCCGAGGAGCTGCGCGAGGTCGCCACCGCGCATGGCTGGTCGCTGGACGGGCTGCACCTGTTCGAGCTGGGCTCGGCCGAGGACGCGCTGGGCAATGGCCGCCTGCAGTCGGTGCTGCACTCCTGGGAGGTGGAGCTGGATGAAACGGTCAACCTGATCCTGGGCGAAGTGGAGCGCATCCGGCCCAGCCGCGTGGTGTTCGACTCGCTCTCCGAGCTGCGCCTGTTGTCGCAGGATTCGCTGCGCTATCGGCGCCAGATCCTGGCGCTCAAGCAGTTTTTCGCGCCCAAGAGCGCCACCGTTTTCCTGGTCGACGACCTCACCTCCACCAGCGAGGATCGCGACGGCCAGCTGCACAGCCTTTGCCACGGCGTGCTCTCGCTGGAACGGCTGACCCTGGACTTCGGCCCGGCGCGGCGCCGCCTGCAGGTGCAGAAGCTGCGGGGCGTGGACTTCATCGCCGGTTACCACGACATGGTGATCCGTGCCGGCGGCCTGGAGGTGTTCCCGCGCCTGATCGCCAACCAGCACCACGAGCAGTTCGACGGAACGGCGGTCGGCAGCGGCGTGGCCGAGATCGACAACCTGCTTGGCGGCGGCCCTCTGCGCGGCACCTGCACGCTGTTGACCGGCCCGGCCGGCAGCGGCAAGACCAACGTCGCGCTGCAGTACATCTGGGCGGCCTGCGAACGCGGCGAGCAGTGCTGCATCTTCGAGTTCGACGAGCGCGTGGGCACCCTGCTGGCCCGTGCCAAGTCGCTGGACATCGACCTGCACCAGCACCTGGCATCGGGCCGGCTGGAAATCATGCAGATGGACCCGGCCGACATCTCCCCGGGCGAGTTTTCCTGGAACATCCAGAAGGCCGTCGAGGAGCGCGGCTGCAGCGTGTTGATGATCGACAGCCTCAACGGTTACGTCGCCGCCATGCCGCAGGAAAAGCAGCTCATGCTGCAGCTGCACGAGATGCTCTCCTACCTCAACCAGAAGGGCGTGGTCACCTTCCTAGTCAACCCGCAGCATGGCCTGGTGGGCACCATGTCCACCGGCAACCTCAACGTGTCCTACATCGCCGATGCGGTCATTCTGTTCCGCTTCTTCGAGGCGCAGGGGCGGATCCGCAAGGCGATTTCGGTGATCAAGAACCGCGGCGGGGCGCACGAAGACACCATCCGCGAGCTCAAGATCGATGGCAGGGGCCTGGCGCTGAGCGGTCCGCTGAAGGAGTTCCGGGGCATCCTCACCGGCACGCCGGAATTCGTGGGCGACAGTGCCGCGCTGCTGGGCCACTCGCATGCCGGATGACGACGGGGCCGGCATCGTCCATATCGTCGCACCGTTCGGCCGCGACGCCGACAGCATCGCCACCGTCCTGCATACCGCCGGGCTCAGTACGCGCATCTTGCCCACCCTGGCGGCCCTGAGCGACTCGCTCGACGAACGGGCCGGCGTGGCCCTGGTCACCGAGGAAGCCGTCGCCGGCGGAGTCGACGCGCTGGTGGCCGCGTTGGCCGCGCATCCGGCCTGGTCGGACCTGCCGTTCATCCTGCTGCGTTCGCCGCGCGCGCACCGGCGTGCGCCGGCCGACGGGCTGTTGCCGCGTTCGGTCAACGTCATCGAGCTCGATCGTCCGTTGGGTAGCCTCTCCCTGCTCAGCGCCGTGCAGGGCGCGCTGCGCGCGCGCGAGAAGCAGTACCTGGTCCGCGACCAGATGCAGGCGCTGGCCGACAGCCGCTTGGCCCTGGTGCGCAGCGAGTCCGAGCTGCGCCTGATTGCCGATGCGATGCCGGTGCTGATCGCCTTCGTCGACCGCAGCCTGCACTACCGGTTCGCCAACAAGGCCTACGAAGCGTGGTTCGACCTGCCAATCGGGCAGGTCATCGGCAAGCACGTGGGCGAGGTCGTGGGTGTCGATGTGTGGCAGGCCCGGCTGCCGGCCATGCAGCGCGCGCTCGCCGGCGAGGAAGTGCAGTATGAGGTGAGCTGGCCACGCGCCGATGGCGGGCGGCGTGACAGCGAAGTGCGCTACTCGCCACGCGTGGCCGCAGACGGCAGTATCGACGGCTTCCATGTCTTCGTCACCGATATCACCGTGGCCAAGCTCGCACTGGAAAGCAGCCAGCGCCACGCGCATGAGCTGGAGGCCATGGTCGCCGAGCGCACCCGTGAGCTGGAGGCGCAGATGGCCGCGCGCGAGGCCAGCGAGGCGGCGTTGCGGCAGTCGCAGAAGATGGAGGCGATCGGCCAGCTCACCGGTGGCATCGCACACGACTTCAACAACATGCTGACCGGCATCCTGTCGGCGCTGGACATCGTGCGGATGCGCCTGGAGATGGGCCGCGTCGACGACCTCGAACGTTTCCTGGACACGGCCACCGCCTCCAGCCAGCGCGCCGCCGGCCTGACCCAGCGCCTGCTCGCGTTCTCGCGCCGGCAGTCGCTGGACGCCAAGCCGGTGGAGCTCAACCAGCTGGTCGGGTCCATCCAGCACCTGCTGCGCAGCACCCTGGGTGAGAGCATCGTCGTGCGCACCCGGCTGGCCAGCGATCCCCTGCATGCCGTACTGGATACCAACCAGTTCGAAAGCGCGCTGCTGAACCTGGCCATCAACGCCCGCGATGCGATGCCCGCCGGTGGCGAGCTGGAACTGAGTACCACCGCGGTGCAGCTCGGCGAGGACGAGGTCGCCACCATCCCGGCTGGACGCTACACCGTGGTGGCCGTGGCCGACACCGGTACCGGCATGCCCCCCGAGGTCGTCGAGCGCGCGTTCGAACCGTTCTTCACCACCAAGCCGATCGGCAAGGGCACCGGCCTGGGCATGTCGATGGTGTATGGCTTCATGCAGCAGTCCGGCGGCCACATCGCCATCGATTCGACGCCGGGGCAGGGCACCGCCGTTTCGCTGTACATCCCGTTGGTCGAACCCGCTGCCGAGCCGGACAAGGCGCCGGGCGTGGCCACTGTCGCGCTGGGGGCGGGCCAGTCCATCCTGGTGGTCGAAGATGACGAGCAGGTGCGCATGCTGGTCACCGTGGTGCTCGAAGACCTGGGTTACCAGGTGCAGGTGGTGGGCGATGCCAATGGCGCGATCCCGATCCTGCAGTCCGCGCGCGGCATCGACCTGCTCATCACCGACGTCGGCCTGCCGGGGCTCAACGGCCGCCAGCTGGCCGAGATCGCGCGGCAGTCACGCCCGCAGTTGCCGGTGCTGTTCATGACCGGCTATGCGGAAAAAGCCCAGGAGCGCGCGGCGTTCCTCGAGGAGGGCATGGCGATGATCGCCAAGCCCTTCCCCCTGGATGCATTCAGCGCCGCCGTGCGCCAGTCGATGGGCGAGGCGCAGGCGTCCCACGTGGCGTGAGCATGGCCGCCTGCGGCCACGCGTCATGACGGTCCAGGTTCGGTGCGCTACAGGCTCACCTTGCGCCGGTTGTCATCGCTCACCCGGTCGATCAGCTTGTTGTACGGATCGAACCCGGCTTCATCCGGCTTGCCGTCCACCACCACCGTGATCGTCGGTGCCGCCTCGGTGATGTGGTGGCGCTGCAGGTACAGCACCTTCTGGTCGCGCTCCTTGCCCGAGGCTGCATTGGCGAACACGCCTACCTCGATCCAGTCGTCCATCTTCCCGGCCGTTTCCTTGCCGCCGCCGTCGGCGTAGCGCTTCTCGGCATGCAGGGCGAGGGTGACCTCGTACTTGCCATCGGCCCGCCTGCGCGCCTTGGCCTCCAGCAGCCGGTTGTCGTACAGGGTGATCTTCTCGAACAGGTCGGTGACCACCTGCTGGCGGTCGGCCGGGGTCTCGGCGCGGATGTAGGCCAACAGCTCGCGCGAAGTGGTGTACGGCGGTTGCTGGTAACCCTTGTCCTCCAGGAAGCGCTTGAGCGCGCGGTTGAGCGCCGCCTCGCCGATCTCCTCGCGCAGGCGGTAGAACACCAGTGAGCCCTTCTCGTAGTGGATGTACTGCTGGTTCTCCACCCGCTCCAGCGGCAGCTCCTCGATGCGCTCGCCGCCACGTCCGGCCAGGTAACGGTCCAGTTCGGTCTTCAGGAACTGGCGCATGTGGGCGCGGCCGTACGTCTTCTCCATCACCATCAACGCCGAGTACTGCGACAGCGACTCGGACAGCACCGTGGCGCCCTGCACGTTGGCACCGATCACCTGGTGCGCCCACCACTGGTGTGCGATCTCGTGCGCGGTGACGTAGAACACGTAGTCGATCTTGTCCGGGTCGCGCAGGTCGGCGATGAAGCCGATCGACTCGGAGTAGGGAATGGTATTGGCGAAGGACTGGGCGAAGCTCTGGTAGCCGGGGAACTCGATGATGCGGACCTGGCGGTGCTGGTACGGGGTGAAGTTGGCCTCGTAGTACGCCATCGACTTCTGCACCGCCTCGATCATGCGGTCCACGTTGTAGCTGTGGCGCGGATCGAAGTACACCTCGATCGGGATGTCCTTGTACATGCCGCGCTTGACCTGCCAGCGCGCCGACAGGTACGCGTAGAAGTTCAGCATCGGCCGGTCCATGGCATAGCGGAAGCAGCGTCGGCCATCCACCGTCTTTTCCTCCTGCAGGTAGCCGGGGGCGAGGGCGATCTGGTCCGGCGCGGTGCAGATGGTGGTGAGGAAGTCGAGCCAGTCGGCGTCATCGGAAATGTAGGTGTTGGCGCGTGCGGCCTCATCCTCCAGTTTCGGCATGCGGGTCGGCTCGCCCAGGCCGCGCTTGCGGCGCTCGTTGCGGTCTTCCAGCTGCGCGCGCTCGTCGTAGCCGAACGAGGGCAGCATGCGGCTGTTGAAGAAGCTGCCGTTTTCGACCACATCGGTGGGGGCCTGCCCGGCGGTGATGCCATCGGGATGCTGGTCCACGCGGAAGTGCACGCGGCGCTCCTCGCCCGGCTGCAATGGTGTATTCAAGTGGTAGATGCGGTAGCCCAGGTCGACATCATGGAAACGTAGGGTCTGCCCGCCCAGGTCCACGGCCACCAGCTGGCGGTCGTCGTCCATCGCGATATGGATGTCGGTAATGGGCGTGGCATGGCTGTTGCGCACGGTCCAGTCGGCATCGATGGTGACCGACTGGGTTTCCGGATGCAGGTCGACCCGGTTGTCCACCGCGACGATGCGCGGCTGCGGCAGGTCGCGGTACTTGGACAGCTCGCGCTCGTAACGCGCCTGCAGGTCGCGCTGCTGGTCCGGCGACAGGAATTCATTGCGGATGTTGGTGTTCCAGTACAGCCAGCCGCCGACCGCCGCGAAGCCCACCATGGCCAGCGCCGCACCCACACCAGCGGGGCCGCGCAGGCGATGGCGGGCAAGAGTGATGCGCTGGCGCAGGCCCATTCCGACCCCGCGTACCCAGAATGCCGACGCCAGGCACAGCAACGCGGCCAGCAGCAGCGCCCAGTAGCTCTGGAACGCCAGCTGCCCGACCAGGAAGTGGCCGAAGCCGTTCATGTCCGAATACGGCGCGTTGGGCCAGTTGCCGAAGTTGTAGAGGTTCTGGGTGTAGTCCAGCAGGCCGAGCGCGACCTGGCCGATCATCACCACGATCAGCAGCGCATAGCCGGCGAACTTGTTGTTGGTCAGCACCTGCAGCACCAGCGCCATGCCGCCCATCAGCACATAGAACACCGAGCCCAGCGCCAGCGTCTGTAGGTACACCAGCGGCTCCAGCCGGGTGTAGCCCTGGCCCAGCTGCAGCAGCATCGACACCGCCGCGCCCACCGCCTGGAAGCAGGCGATCACCACCACCAGCACGGTGAACTTGGCCAGCAGCGGCACCCAGTTCGGCACCGGCATCGCATCGTTGACTTCATTGAGCCGCGCGGCGCGTTCCTTCCACACCAGCTCGCCGGCGTAGAACAGCACGATGATCACCAGCAGCCAGCTGTACGCGCCCTGCAGCGAGGCCAGCATCTCGGCGGTGACCGGGTAGATCGGCGTGCCGTACAACGATTCCTGCGTCAGCGCGCCGGGAATGAAGTTGGCCAGGCCCAGTACCAGCAGCACCAGGAACGGCACGCTGCGCAGCACGCCGGCGGTATCGAAGCGGACCTGGCGCAGGTACTGCTGCCAGCCCGTGGCCGCGCCGAACGCAGGGCGGATGCGCGGCACCCCCCACTGCGCGGGACGCGATGCGGCAGGTGCCGGCGCGGCGGCCTTCCGGCCCCAACGACGTCGCCCGCTGCCACTGCGCTCGGTGCGGAACAGCGCGAAGGTCGCCGCGAACAAGGCCGCGGCAACGCCCAGCCACAGCGCGCGGTTGGCCAACAGGTAACCGGCCACCTGCGGCAGCTGGGTGTTGCTCTGTTCGGCCGCCCAATAGCGCACGGTGCGCCCGACCGCGCGCATGCCCATCGGCTCGCCCAGCGTGGCGATCCAGGTGTTGTCGATGTCGCGCAGCAACGAGGCGCTCACCCCGTACAGCACGAAGTAGCCGACCAGGCCGATGTATACCCACAGAATCGAGCGGGTGAGCGCGGCCAGCATCGCCAGCAACGCGGTGGTGAACACCAGATTGGGCAGCACGATGAAGGCGAACGTCCACGCGTAGCCACGCAGCGAGATGGGCCCCATCCGCGCCGGGTCCACCCAGGGCATGAACGGGGCCAGGAACAGGCCCACGGCGATGATCACGTAGAACAGCAGCCCGGCGCACAACGCCGCCAGGATGCGCCCGGCCAGGTAATCGCGGCGCTTGATCGGGCTGGCGAAGATCAGCTCGGCAGTCCCCAGTTCGAAATCGCGCAGCAATGCATTGCTGACGAACAGGGTGGATACCAGCATGCCCATTATGGTGAACACGCCCATGAAGCGGGCGATCACAATCGGCGCGTTGCTGTGCACGTTGCCGGCGCCGCCGCCGATCTGCACCGCATCGCTGGAGCCCGCGGCGAAGGCCAGCGCGGCGAACAGCAGCGACAACAGCCAGAACAGGGGGGAACGGAGCTGCTCGCGCAGCTCGAAGCGGAAGAAGGCGGTGATCATGGGCGCGCTCCGGTCAGGCGGCCCGCGACTGCAGGCGCAGTCGCTGGAAATACACATCCTCGAGGTCGGGGGCGACCGCCTGGAACCCATCGCCCGGATCGCTGGCGCTGTGCACGTGGATGACCGGGCGCCCGCCCACCAGGCGGGTGGACAGCACCACGTGGTTGGCTTCATAGCTGGCCAGTTCGGCGGCCTCCACCTGCTTGCGCCAGACCTGCTGCTGCAGGGCCTCGATCGCATCGCTGGGTTTGCCGGTCAGCAGCACCTGGCCCTTGTTCATGATGGCCATGCTCGGGCACAGGTCGGTGACATCCTCGACGATGTGGGTGGACAGGATCACCGCCACGTTCTCGCCGATGGCGGCCAGCAGGTTGAGGAAGCGGTTGCGTTCCTCCGGGTCCAGGCCGGCGGTGGGCTCGTCCACGATCACCAGGCGCGGATCGCCGAGCAATGCCTGGGCGATGCCGAAGCGTTGGCGCATGCCGCCCGAATAGGTGCCCAGCTTGCGCTTGCGCGCGTCCCACAGGTTCACCTGCTGCAGCAGCCCGTCCACCACCTCGCGGCGCTGGGCCTTGTGGGTGATGCCCTTGAGCACGGCGAAATGGTCCAGCAGGTCCAGTGCGCTCACCTTGGGATACACCCCGAAGTCCTGCGGCAGGTAGCCCAGCCGGCGCCGCACCGCATCCTTGTCGCGCAGCACGTCGATGACCGGCTCGCCGGGAATCTCCAGGGTCACGCTGCCGCTGTCGGCTTCCTGCAGGGTGGACAGGGTACGCATCAGCGAGGACTTGCCCGCGCCGTTGGGGCCGAGCAGGCCGAACATGCCGCGCGGGATATCGAGCGTCACTCCGTTGAGCGCGTGCACGCCGTTGGCGTAGGTCTTGGACAGCGAGCGGATCTGCAGCATGGGGCGGACACCTTTCCCTGTGTTGAAGAGCGAGTTATGGGCGCAAAGCGGGGACGCTGCATCCGCCGTAAGTCATGGATCGGTAGGCGAGTGGGGGGCGGTATGGCGCAGAGCGACAATCCCGGGCTACGATCGGCGCGGACTGCCCAGCCAACGCCCATCCCATGATCGACCCCGCATCCGCGTCGCTCGGCAAGCGCCACCTCGATATCGCGGCGGTCATGTGGTTGCTGGGCGTATTGGGAGGTGCCGCCGTAGGCGTGGCGCTTTCCCATATGGGCTACGACGGCGAAGGGCTCGCCCTTGCGGTGACATGGCTGGTGAACCTGGGCGTGGCCTGGCACCTTGCGAACGCCGCACACGCTCAAGGCAGACGACGCTGGCTATGGGGCATGCTTGCTGCGATCTGGCCGGCTGCTTCGATGGGGGTATGCAGCTTTCTGAACTTCAGCCGCTGGTTTGGCTGGAGCAAACCACCTGCTTGAACGGTCTCACCCGCGCCGTGACGATTCCCGCAGCACCTGTTTCACGGCGATCGTCTGGCCGTCCACCGCCTCGCCGTTGATCAGCGCCAGCAGCTTCTCCACCAGCAGCTGCCCGGCCTGCTTGGTGTCCTGCTGCACGGTGGTGAGCGTGGGCGAGACCGAGGCGGCCAGCGGGATGTCGTCGAAGCCAGCCAGCGCCACGTCCTGCGGGATGCGCAGCCCGTGCTCGCGCAGTGCGCGCATCGCCCCGATCGCGATCAGGTCGCTGGCCGCGAATACCCCGTCGAGGGTTTCGCCGCGTGCCAGCAGCGCCTGACAGGCATCGAACCCATCCTGCTCGGTGGTGATCGCATCGTGCTGCAGGGCGGGCTCGGCGCTGATGCCACGCGCCGCCATCGCCGCGACGTGGCCGCGGTAGCGTTCCTCGAATTCCGGGTAGTGGCTGGAGGCATGGCCGATGAAAGCGATGCGCCGGCAGCCCTGGTCCAGCAGGTGCGCGGTGATGTCGAACCCGCCCTGGAAGTTGTCGCTGCCGATCGAGACCCCGGGCTGGTCGGGCAGCGCCGCGCCCCAGCGCACGAAATGGGTGCCTTGCTCGACCAGTCGCTGCAGGCGCTCGCGCGACTCGTGGTAATCCCCGTAGCCGAGCAGGATGATGCCGTCGGCCTTGTTGCTGTCCTCGTAGTCGGCCTGCCAGTCGGTGGACAGCTGCTGGAAGGACACCAGCAGGTCGTAGCCACGCAGCGCGCAGGCGCGGGTGATCGAGCCGAGCATGGCGTGGAAGAACGGGTTGATCAGCGAGTCGTCGTTGGTCGGGTCTTCGAAGAACAGCAGGGCCAGCGTGCCGGCATTGCGCAGGCGCAGGCTGGAGGCGTTCTTGTCCACCTTGTAGTTCAGCTCCCGGGCGATGCGCAGGATGCGCTCGCGGGTTTCCGGGTTGACCATCGGGCTGCCGCGCAGGGCGCGCGAGACGGTCGGCTGCGACACCCCGGCCAGGTGGGCGATGTCCAGGGAAGTGGCTTTGCCTCGGATGGTCATTGCGGGGGTACGGCGGGGACGACGACCTGCATGATGCCATGGGCGGCAAGGCCTTGCCCCGCGCGAAAGACGCCAGGCCGGCGGACCTTGGCATGGCCGGCCCAGCGCCTGTGCGAACCCGACCGCGCCCGCGCCGCGCTTGGCGTGCGGAGGAATCTGGTGGGTTCCGGGCGGAATCCCGACAGGGCCGGGGGCGGCGGCAATGGTAAGATGGTGCCTTCTGGACCCCCCAATTTCACCTGGGGCAGCCCCGCGTATCTGCACCCCGCCCGGGGCTGTGATATGACTGCGGCCTGCCCTCGGACAACGGAAGAGCAACCCTATGGCGCGCGGCATCAATAAAGTCATCCTGGTCGGCAACCTCGGCAACGACCCGGACGTGAAGTACACCCAGGGCGGCATGGCGATCACCCGCATCAGCCTGGCCACCACCAGCGTCCGCAAGGACAAGGATGGCAACCAGCAGGAGCGCACCGAATGGCACCGGGTGGTGTTCTTCGGCAAGCTTGGCGAAATCGCCGGCGAATACCTGCGCAAGGGCAGCTCGGTCTACGTCGAAGGCAGCCTGCGCTACGACAAGTACACCGGCCAGGACGGCGTGGAGAAGTACTCCACCGACATCATTGCCGATGAAATGCAGATGCTGGGCGGCCGCGGTGAAGGCGGCGGCGGTGGTGGTGGTGGTGGCAACTATGGCGGCGGCGAGCGTCCGCAGCGCCAGCAGGCTCCGCGCCAGGAGTACGGTGGCGGTGGCGGTGGCGGCGGTCAGCGCCAGGGTGGCCAGGGTGGCGGTTATGGCCAGCAGCGTCCGCAGCAGCAGCCGCAGCAGTCGGCGCCGCCGATGGATGACTTCGCGGACGACGATATTCCGTTCTAAGCCACCGTCGCTACCTGCACACGCAAAAGGCCCGCTTCGCAGCGGGCCTTTTGCTTTTTCCTGCCTCCATCGCGGAGTGACACGCCACGCGTGTCGCGTTCGGCAGTGTTGTGCCCTGCAGCATCCATTTTCGTGCACTGCGTCTTGCATTGGCTGGATTTACTCCTCTATGGTGCAATCGATTGCATTGCGGTGAATGGTTGCGTTTGATGCCGGTTGGGAGGCCGGGAGGTGGATGTCCATCCCTTTGATCGAACCGGTCCCGGCACAGGGGCTCACGCGGAGAGAGGCGCTGCGCATGGCGCTCGCCGGGGGCCTTGGCCTGGGCGCTTTGGGCGTCCTGCCTGCGCCCGCCGCCGCTGCGCCGCTCAAGGGCAACCTCAAGCACTCCGTCGCCCGCTGGACCTTTCCGCAGTTATCGGTGGCCCAGCTCTGCCAGACGGTGCAGGGCATCGGTTTCGCCGCCATCGATCTGGTCGGCCCGGAGGACTGGCCCACGCTGAAAGCCAGCGGCGTGTACAGCGCCATGTGCAACGGCGCGGAGCTGGGCCTGGACAAGGGCTTTGCCGGTCGCCAGTTCCACGATCAGCTGGTCGCGCGCTACCTGCGGCACATCGACCTGGTGGCCGATGCCGGCTACCGCAACCTCATCTGCTTTTCCGGCAACCGCAACGGCATGGACCCCCAGGAAGGTATGGCCCATGCCGAGGCCGGGCTCAAACGCATCCTTGGGCATGCCGAAAAGCGGGGCGTCGTGCTGGTCATGGAGCTGCTGAACTCCAGGGTCGATCATCCCGACTACCTGTGCGACCACTCCGCATGGGGTGTGGAGCTGTGCCAACGGCTCGGCTCGGATCATTTTGGCCTGCTGTACGACATCTACCACATGCAGATCATGGAGGGCGACATCATCGCCACCATTGGCAGGCATCACGCGTGCTTCAAGCACTACCACACCGCAGGCGTGCCTGGCCGGCACGAGATCGGAGATCAACAGGAGCTCCACTATCCCGCCATCTGTCGCGCGATCCGCGACACCGGTTTCGATGGCTATCTGGCGCAGGAGTTCATGCCTGCGGCGCCGGATCCCGTCGGCTCGCTGCGCGAGGCTATCCGCCTCTGCGATGTCTGAAACGCACTCTACCCAGGTGAAGCAGAACCCATGGCAGACAATCATTACGACGCCATCGTCGTTGGCTCCGGCATCAGTGGCGGCTGGGCGGCGAAGGAACTGACCGAGAAAGGCCTCAAGGTCCTGATGCTGGAACGCGGACGCAACATCGAGCACGTCAAGGACTACGTCAACGCGATGAAGGAGCCGTGGGATTTCCCACACCGCAACCGGCCCACCCAGGCGATGAAGGCCGAGTACCCGGTGTTGATGCGCGACTACGGTCTTGCCGAGAACCTGGAGGGAATGTGGGCCAACGAAAAGGAATCGCCGTACATCGAAACCAAGCGGTTCGACTGGTTCCGCGGTTATCACGTGGGCGGTCGCTCGCTGATGTGGGGGCGGCAGAGTTATCGCCTGTCGGACCTGGATTTCGAGGCGAATCTGAGGGAGGGCATCGCCACCGATTGGCCGATCCGTTACGCCGACATCGCCCCCTGGTATGACCACGTGGAGAAGTTCGCCGGCATCGCCGGCACGCGCGAGGGGCTGGACGTGTTGCCGGACGGCGAGTTCCTGCCGCCGATCCCGCTGAACATCGTCGAGAAGGACGTGGCCGCGCGGATCAAGAAGGCCTTTGGCGGCACCCGGCACCTGATCCATTCGCGCACCGCGAACATCACCCAGCCCAAGCCCGAGCAGGGTCGCGTCAACTGCCAGTACCGCAACAAGTGCATCCTGGGCTGTCCCTTCGGCGCCTACTTCTCCACCCAGGCGGCGACGCTGCCGGCGGCCATGAAGACCGGAAACCTGACCCTGCGGCCGTTCTCGATCGTCAAGGAAGTGCTCTACGACAAGGACCGCAAGCGCGCGCGTGGCGTGGAAATCATCGATGCAGAAAGCGGGAAGACCTACCAGTACACGGCCAAGGTCATCTTCCTCAACGCGTCCTCCTTCAATTCAAGCTGGCTGCTGATGAACTCGGCCACCGATGTATGGGAAGGCGGGTTGGGCTCTTCGTCCGGCGAGCTTGGGCACAACGTGATGGACCATCATTTCGGCGCCGGTGCCTCCGGCCGGGTCGAGGGCTACGACGACAAGTACTACTTCGGCCGTCGACCGTGCGGCTTCTACATTCCGCGTTTCCGCAACGTCGCCGCCGATAAGCGCGGCTACACGCGCGGGTTTGGCTATCAGGGCGGTGCCAGCCGCAACGGGTGGTCGCGCGAGATCGCCGAGTTGAACATCGGCGCCGACCTGAAGGAGGCGCTGACCGTGCCGGGCGACTGGCGCATCGGCATGACCGGCTTCGGCGAAATGCTGCCGCACCACGACAACACGATCCGCCTGGACAGGGACCGCAAGGACAAGTGGGGACTGCCGGTGCTGGCGATGGATGTCTCCATGCGCGCCAACGAACTGGCCATGCGCAAGGACATGGCCGCCGATGCCGCCGAGATGCTCGAGGCCGCCGGGGTCAAGGACGTGGAAATGCACGACCACGACTATGCGCCGGGCAAGGGCATCCACGAAATGGGGACCGCGCGCATGGGCCGTGACCGCCGCAACTCGGTGCTCAACCAGCACAATCAGGTCTGGGATGCACCCAACGTGTACGTGACAGACGGGGCCTGCATGACCTCCAGCGCGTGCGTGAATCCCTCGCTGACCTACATGGCGCTGACGGCGCGGGCAGCCGATCATGCCGTGCGCGAACTGAAAGCGGGGAACCTGTGATGGAACGTCGCGACCTGTTGAAGATGATCGTCGCCGCCACCGGCGCGGCCATGATCGGTTTGCCCGCGCTCGTCCAGGGACAGGCGCCCGCCGCAGGGGCGAAGACGCCTTTCTCCGACGCCGATGTTGGCACGTTGGATGAAATCGCCGAGACCATCCTGCCGCGCACTGCAACGCCGGGGGCGAAGGACGCCGGTGCCGGTCTGTTCATGGCGCGGTTCGTTGCCGACTGCTACACGCCCCGGCAGCAGGCGACGTTCCGCGCAGGCCTGGTCGACATCGACAAGCGCGCTGGCGGCCGATTCGCGTCGCTCGCGCCGCAGTCCCGCACCGATCTCCTGCGCGCGCTGGATGCAGAGGCCAGGAAACACGCGGTCGACGTGACCGAGACCGGCACCGCCGCGGAGGGAGAAGCGATGCCGCATTACTTCACCATGATCAAGCAGCTCGCCATCTTCGGCTTCTTCACCTCGAAGGTCGGCGCGACCGACGTGCTGCGCTACGTCGCAGTACCGGGCCGCTACGACGGCGACCTGGCCTATGTTCCTGGCACGCCCGCCTGGGGGACCAGCTGATGAACCGCAACACGTTGATCAGGCCTCTCCAGGTTGCAGCTGGCCTGCTGGCCACGGCATCTGTGTTTGCACAGGCCGATACCGATCCCGCGCGCGATCCAACGAAGACCGAGGTGTGGACCCCCGTGCCTGCGGTCGTGTCCACGCCTCAAGGGAGGGCGCCCTCCGACGCGATCGTGCTGTTCGATGGCAAGGATGTGGCCGCCTGGGAGTCGGAGTTGGGCGGACGCGTACCTTGGCGCGTGGCCGATGGCGCACTCACAGTGGTTCCGGGCAGCAAGGGCATCCGCACCCGGCAACGCTTCTGCGACATCCAACTGCATGTCGAGTGGCGCACGCCTACCGACACGAAAGGATTCGACGGTCAGAACCGGGGTAACAGCGGCATCTTCCTGCAGGAGTTGTACGAGTTGCAGGTGCTGGACAGCTACAACAACCCGACCTACGCCAACGGCCAGGCCGGCTCGATCTACAAGCAGGCGATGCCACGGGTGAATGCCTCGCGTGCGCCGGGGCAGTGGCAGGCTTACGACATCGTCTGGAGGGCGCCGCGATTCTCGGCAGGCGGCGGGCTCACCTCACCGGCCCGCATCACCGTGCTGCACAACGGCGTGCTGGTGCAGGACGACACCGTCATCTCGGGCAGGACCGAGTACATCGGCGCACCGTCGTACGCGCCGCATGGGTGCGCGCCGCTCTACCTGCAGGAACACGATTCCAGGGTGAGTTACCGCAACATCTGGGTGCGGGAACTGTAACGCCGGCCCGCAGGGGCCGGCACCGGACCGTCAGTGCGACAGATAGCTGGCGAGGTCGTCGATCTCCTGCTCGGAGAGCTGGGAAAAGGGCGGCATCAACCCGCCGCCTTTCTTGATCTTCTCCTTGATCTGCGCCGGCTGCAGCCGCTTGGCGACATCGGTGAGCGCCGGGAACGTGGGCGGAACGCCGGCGCGATCTGCACCGTGGCAGGCCGTGCAGTGGGTGGCGTAAAGCGCTGCCCCGGCCGCAGGCGCATCCTTGGACCAAGCCGTCGTCGCAAGCGTCGCACCCGATAGCAGTACGGCCAGGGTCGTGATCAGGGTCAAACGAGTGTTCAAGGGCAACTCCTTGGCTGGCTAGCGCGGTGCGCGGGCGGGCAGGTTGGCGGGCAGGTGGGCGCGCAGGTAGTCGGCCGACGCCTGGATGACCTTGGCCGGATCACGCGGATGGTCGTGCTCGACGATGTACCACTGCACGCCGGCATCGGCGGCGGCAGGCAGGATGGCGTTCCAGTCCAGGACGCCCTGGCCCACGGCAGCGAAACCCCCTTCGTCGTCGGCCTGGCCTTTGGGCGCATTGTCCTTGGCGTGCACCGCGAACAGGCGACCACGGAATTTTCCCAGCATCACCGCCGGGTCATGGCCCGCACGCGCGACCCAGGCCAGGTCCAGCTCGGTCAGGAGGTCGGGGCCGGCCGCGGCGAACAGCAGTTCCAGGCCGGTCCTGCCATCGAACTGGACCAGCTCGAAGTCGTGGTTGTGGTAGGCCAGGCGCATGCCACCGGCCCGCGCCCGCGTGGCGATGCGGCCCAGTTCCTGGCCCAACGCGGTCCAGCCTGCCGCATCGGTCGGCCGCGCCTTCTCGTCCAGGTACGGCACCACCAGCACCGTGTTGCCGATCGACCGGTTGAAGGCCACGACCCCGTCCAGGTCCCTGCGCAGTTCGGCCAGTTGGACGTGGGAGGAAATCGCCTTGATCGAATACCTGTCCAGCAGCTGCTTGAGTTCCACCGCGCTGACGTTCTGCGTGCCGACGGTTTCGACCGCGCCCACGCCGGCGTCGTGGACGATCTTCAACTGCTGGTCGAGCGAGCCGGCATCGCGCAGCGTGTACATCTGCACCGCGATGGGCGGTTGCGGTGCGGCGGCGTCGCGTGCGAAGGCGGGCAGGGCAACGAGGAACAGCAGTGCAAGCGTCGCGGTCGTGCGTACTGGGGTGTTCATCAGGCAGTCTCCCGGGATTCAGTCGATGGCGGTCCAGGCGCGTGTCCTGGCCGAAGCGATGACGCGATCAACGATCAGCGCCGAGCGCAATCCGTCGTCGAAGGTGGGCAGGCCCTGGGGCTGCTCGCCGTCGATGGCGCGATAGGTGTCGGCGACAAACGCCTCGAAGCATGTGGCGTAGCCCTGCGCGTGTCCGGCCGGCAACACCGACAGCCGGCGTTGCTCGGCACTGCCTGCGCCGGGCCCGCGCACGAAGATTTCCTCGCGCTGGTCGGGCAGGCCGATCCACAGCCGTTCGGCGTCCTCCTGGTCGAACGCCACGCTGGCCTTGGCGCCATCGATCTCGAACCAGAGGCGATTGCGGCGTCCCGCCGACACCTGGCTGACCGTCAATGACGCCAGCGTCCCCGCGCCGGTCCTGAACATCGCCGCCGCCACATCCTCGCTCGCTACGGCCTGCATCGCCCCGCCCGCCGCGGGCGCGGTGAAGCTCTGCCCGGCAAGCGAGCCGCGCTCGGCAATCACGGTGGCGAACGCTGCGCTGACGTCGACGAAACGCTCGCCGCCCACCCATTCCACCAGGTCGCACCAGTGCGAGCCGATGTCGGCGAACACGCGTGATGCGCCGCCCAGGGCCGGGTCCACGCGCCAGTTGTTGCTGGCCGGGTCCAGCAGCCAGTCCTGCAGGTAGCTGCCGTGGATCAGGCGCAGCGGGCCCAGTTCGCCCTGCGCGATGCGGGCGCGCGCTTCGCGGATCACCGGGTGGTAGCGGTAGACGAAGGGCACCGTGGCGACCAGCCCGGTCGAGGCGGCCAAGGACGCCAATGTCTGGGCGTCTTCCAGTGTCGTGGCCAGCGGCTTCTCGCAGACCACGTGCTTGCCGGCTTGCAGCGCCGCCTGCGCCATGGCGCGGTGCAGGTGATTGGGCGTACAGACGTGCACGACCTGGACCTGCGGATCGGCGAGCACGTCGTCGATGTCGCGATAGGCGCGCGGCAGATTCCACGACTGCGCCACGTCGTGCGCGCGTTGCGGGGACGAGGCGGCGACACCGCGGACCTCGGCACCGGCCAGCAGGGCGGCGCGACGATGCACGGCCCCGATCATGCCGGTGCCGACGATGGCGATTCCAAGTTTGCGCATCGGGGGGAGGTCCTCAGGGCGTGGTGGGGGCAACCGCGACCACCGGCCGGTCGCGGAACAGCAGGAGGAAGGCGATCAGCACGAGCAGCGCGACGCCGGCCGGGAACAGCCAGATCTGCTGCCAGTCCGGACCGGTCGCGGTGGTGTAGTGCTCCACCACCGCGCCGGACAGGAACGTGCCGATCAACATGCCCACGCCGTAGGTGGCCAGGGTGATGAAGCCCTGCGCGCTGCTGCGCGCGGCGGGGCCGGCATGCGCGTCGGTGTAGATCTGGCCGGTGACGAAGAAGAAGTCGTAGCAGATGCCGTGCAGCACGATGCCGATCACGATCAGCGAGAAGCCGCCGCCCGCATCGCCGAAGGCGAACAGGGCGTAGCGCACCACCCAGGCGGCCATGCCCACCGCCAGCATGGTCTTGACCCCCAGCCGCACGAACAGGAACGGCATGGCCAGCATCAGCAGCACTTCGGACACCTGGCCCAGCGATTGCAGCCCGGCGGCGCCGCGCACGCCCAGGTCGTTGAGATACGGGTTGGTGAAGTTGTAGTAGAACGCCAGCGGGATGCAGATGGCGATGGACGCCAGGAAAAACACCAGGTAGGAGCGCGACTTCAGGAGCCGAAGCGAGTCCAGTCCCAGGATCTGCCCCATCCCGGCGTCGCGCTGTTGCGCCAGCGGCGGCGTGTGCGGCAGGGTGAAGGCATACAGGCCCAGGGCCAGCGACGCCATCGCGGCCATCCGGAAGGTCAGCTCGAGCCGATGTGCCTGTTCCCAGCCGAGCCAGCCGATCAGCACGCCGGCCACGATCCAGCCGATGCTGCCGGCCACGCGCACCAGCGGAAACTGCTTCTCCGGCGACTGCATGTGCCGCATCGCCACGCTGTTGGCCAGTGCCAACGTCGGCATGAACAGCAGCATGTACCCCATCACGCAGGCCGAGAACGTACCGAAGTCCGTCGCCGTGGACGCCAGCCACATCAGTACCGCGCCGGCCAGGTGCAGTATCGCGAGGATGCGCTGCGCCGCGAAGTAGCGATCGGCGACCAGGCCAACCAGGAAGGGCGCCACGATGGCGCCGATGGACTGGCTGAGGAAGGCCGTCGCCACCTGGCTCGCGCTGGCCTGGAGCGGGCCCTGCACCAGGTACGTCCCGAGGGTGACGAACCATGCCCCCCAGATGAAGAACTGCAGAAACATCATCGCGCCCAAGCGCGACATGGTATGCGTCATGGCTTGCCCTCCCAGGCGGTCGTGGCTCAGATCCCCAGCATGCGGCGCAGTGTTTCCGGATCGGCGCCGCTGTCGGCGAAGTCGTCGAAGGCGCGCCCGGTGACGCGGATGATGTGGTCGCGGATGAAGGCTGCGCCCTCACGCGCGCCGTCTTCCGGGTGCTTCAGGCAGCACTCCCACTCCAGCACCGCCCAGCCGGGAAAATCGTATTGCGCGAATCTGGAGAAGATCGCCTTGAAGTCGATCTGGCCGTCTCCCAGCGAACGGAACCGTCCCGGACGATCGATCCAGTCCTGGTACCCGCCGTAGACCCCACTGCGCGCACTGGCGCGATACTCCGCGTCCTTGACGTGGAAGATGCCGATGCGCTCGTGGTACCGGTCGATGAAGCCCAGGTAGTCGATCTGCTGCAGCAGCAGGTGGCTGGGGTCGTACAGCATCCTGGCGCGAGGGTGGTGGTCCACCGCGTCGAGGAAGCGCTCGAAGGTCGCGCCGTCGTGCAGGTCCTCGCCCGGGTGGATCTCGAAGCACAGGTCCACGCCGCAGGCGTCGAAGGCGTCCAGGATGGGGCGCCAGCGTCGGCCGAGTTCGGCGAAGGCTTCATCCACCAGCCCCGGCGGGCGTTGCGGCCAGGGATAGAAGTAAGGCCAGGCCAGCGCGCCGGAGAAGGTGGCATGCGCGGCCAGCCCAAGACGCTCGCTGGCCTTGGCCGCGAGCATCAGCTGTTGCACCGCCCAGGCTTGGCGGGCGGCCGGATCGCCGCGCTTGTCCGGCGGCGCGAATCCGTCGAACAGGCTGTCGTAGGCGGGATGGACCGCGACCAGCTGCCCTTGCAGGTGGGTGGACAGCTCCGTGATCTGCAGGCCATGACCGGCGAGCATGCCGGTGATGTCGTCGCAATACGCCTGGCTGCGCGCGGCCTCGGCCAGGTCGAACACGTGGGGCGCGCTGGTAGGCACTTGTACGCCAGAATATCCCAGGCCCGCGGCCCACCTGGCCAGCGTGTCCAGCCGATCAAAAGGAGGTGTGTCGCCGATGAACTGCGCCAGGAACAGCGCCGGACCCTTGAGCGTCTTCAACGTGATTCGCCCCAATGCAATCGATTGCATTTATCCTAGCATGGGCCTCCCGCAAGACCTGTTGTGCACTGCACAGTGCGGATAAGAACTGAAACCATGGCAACCATTTACGACATTGCAAAGCACGTTGGCGTCTCCGCAGGCACGGTGTCGCGGGCGCTGTCCCGGCCGGAAAAAGTCCTGCCGGCCACGCGCACGCGCATCGAGCAGGCCGCCGCCGCGCTGGGCTATGTCCCCAACACGGTGGCCAGGACGCTCAAGACCCAGCGCAGCGGCAAGCTGCTGGTCACCGTGCCGGACATTGCCAATCCATTCTTCGCCCAGATCCTGCAGGGTGCCGAGGACGCGGCGCAGGCCGTCGGTTATGCCGTCCTGCTGGGCGATACCCAACATCGGCCCGACCGCGAGGAGCGCTACGCGCAGATGCTCCGGCGCAACGAGGCCGACGGCCTGATCGTGCTCGGGCATCGCCTTCCACCGACGGCGCGCGAGATCGTCCAGCAGCTGGGCGCCGCCGCGCCGGTGGTCAACGGGTGCGAGTTCGATCCCGCGTTGGGCCTGCCCAGCGTCCACATCGACAACGCGGCCGCCGCGCGCGCCGTGATGGAACACCTGTACGGGCTGGGACACGAGCGCATCGCCGTGGTGGGCGGGCCGCCCGACAATCCCCTGCACCTGCAACGGTTGGAAGGGGTGCGGGCCGTCGGCAAGGCGCGCGGCCGCCTGCGCAGCCTGGTCATCGCGCCAGGGGACTTCTCCGTGGAATCCGGGCATGCGGCGGGGGTGGCGCTGCTGAGCAGCGCGACGGCGCCGACCGCCGTGTTCTGCTTCAGCGACCAGATGGCGCTGGGCGTGCTGGCGGCCTGCCGGGACAGGGGCATCCGCGTCCCCGAGGACCTGTCCATCGTCGGCTTCGACGACCTGGCGTCCTCCCGGTACCTCACGCCGCCGTTGACGACCATCCGGCAACCCATGCGGGAGATCGGCGAGCGTTCGGTCAACCTGCTGCTCGCCATCATCGAACGGGTCGATGTGCCGCGCCAGCAAACGCTGGATTTCAGCTTGATGGTGCGGGGGTCGACCGCCGCGCCCCGGGGCTAGGGGACGGCAGGCCAAAACGCGTCATGCATGCATCGAGGTACGCGCCGCCTACCGCGGGGACCTGCATCGGCATGCGGGTTGCCGCTGGCGGGCTGGCGGGCGCTGCCCATCCACCGCAATCTCGGCTACCGTATCCCACGCTTACACAGGGATGCCGTATGCGCCACCGTTCTTCTTTCCGCTCGCGCCAGCCCAATCCGCTGCGCCGCACCCTCACGACCCGCTGCCTGGCGCTGGTACTGCTCGCGGCGTCGGCGAGCGCCGGTGCCGTGGTCATTCGCGATGATGTCGATGACGCCCGCTACCGGGTGGATGCGTCCACGATCCCCGCGCTGGTTGACATGCCGGGCGAAAGGCATGGCGTGCTCATCGCGCCGCGATGGGTGGTGACCGCCGCACACGCGGCCCCCATGCAGGGCATGGACGCGGACGTCACCATCAACGGGATCGCGCGCCGGGTTGAACGCGTGATCGTGCATCCCGGCTACAAGCGGATGCCGGCGGCCTTGGGCGAGGCGGCGCTGGCAAGCGGAAACCCCTCCCGGATACACGCCTTCCTGGCCGGCTCGGACGACATCGCGCTGGTCCAGCTTGCGCAACCCGTGCACAACGTGCGTATCTCCCGCTACGTCGACTGGATCGATGGAGTGACGTGCGAAGCGAGCGACGGGAACTGCCCGCTGCGACCGTAGCTGCCCACGACCCAGGCGATGGTCTACACGCGTCACTTTCCTTTTGCCGGGAGGCCGAATGCGATACCTGTGCGACGTTGATGTGCTGTCGAACCTGCGCAATGGCAGAACCGTGGAACAACTGCTGCCGGGCAGGGTCGAGGATGCGTCGTCGATCGTCCGCTACATCAGCCTGGAGCGCGCTGGCGTGGATCGTTGGGCCGTGCGGCTTTGCGAAGTGCTGGATATCGGGAACACGGACTTCATCGATGTGTATGTCTTCCCCGCGCTGGACCCGGATGAACCGTTCGGTGCGGTGGCACTGTTTCCCACGCCAGAGGCGGCGCTGACGCACGCGCGGGTGGCGTTGTCGGCCGATCCGCGAAAGTTCGTCAACGTCGGCATGGTCCAGAGCGAGTATCAGGATGCCTGCCGCGCCGGCCCGGACGGTGGGCCGCTTGATCGCGGCCCCAATCGCTGATACTGGAGCGATCTACCAGGCCCGTTCGATGCGCATGGAGGGCGGGATGCTGTCGCGCCCGCCATCGGCGTTGGACCGGGGAAGCGGCGGCAGGGGGGTGTACTCCCCGAACGCCCCGGTGGGCGAGGAGCGGGCTGGCTTCTTTGCGCCGGGTGAACGCGCTCAACATGGCCGCGGCGCGGGCAGTGCCGCATCCTCTACCATGGGCCACCTGCCAGGAAGCGCCGCCATGTCCCTCGTGATTCCCACCTTGCCCAAGCCCCCCGTCGCCCGCATCGCGGCCTGGCTGCTGATGCTGCTGGGCATGTGGCTGGCGTTGAAGCTGGGCCTGGTGGTGACGCTGCTGTCGGGGCTGCTGGTGTTCCACCTGACCCATCTGCTGGCCTCCACCGTTGAAGGCAAGCTGCCGCCGGGGCGCGCACGTGCCTACTCGGTGATCGTGCTGTCGGCGCTGATCATCGGCGTGCTCACCCTGGCCGCGATCGGCATCGCCTCGTTCTTCCGCACGGAAACCGGCGGGCCTGATGCACTGCTGATGCGCCTCATGGATATCCTCAATTCGTCCCGCCACCAGGTGCCGGCTCTGCTGCAGCCCTACATCCCCGAGGACCTGCAGGCGCTGCGCACGGCGGTGAACGACTGGGCCGCCACCCACCGCCAGCAGCTCGGCATCGCCGGCACGTCGGTGGTGCAGATCAGCGTGCGGGTGCTGATCGGCATGGTGCTGGGCGCGATGATCGCGCTGTACGACGAACTGCCGCTGCCGAAGATGGGGCCGCTGGCGCAGGAGCTGATCGGACGCACCTCGCGGCTGGCCACCGCGTTCCGCCAGGTGGTATTTGCGCAGGTGAAGATCTCGCTGCTCAACACGTTGTTCACCGCGATCTTCCTGCTGGTGGTGCTGCCGCTGTTCGGGGTGCATGTGCCGCTGTCCAAGACGCTGGTGCTGATTACGTTCCTGGCCGGCCTGCTGCCGGTGGTGGGCAACATCATCTCCAACACCGTGATCACCATCGTCGCGCTGTCGGTGTCGTTCTACGTGGCGATGGCCGCGCTGCTGTACCTGGTGGTCATCCACAAGCTGGAGTATTTCCTCAACGCGCGCATCGTGGGCGGTGAGATCCAGGCGCGCGCGTGGGAGCTGCTGTTGGCGATGCTGGTGATGGAGGCCGCGTTCGGTCTGCCGGGGTTGGTGGCCGCGCCGGTGTTCTATGCGTACATCAAGCGCGAGCTGCTGGACCAGCGCTGGATCTGAGATGGCGCAGCCACGCGTGGCGTGGCTCTACGGTGCGCGTCAGCGCGGTGCGGTCCACGCCGGCTTGGCGAGCTTGCTGCGGCGCTGCTCGGTGCGGTTGGCGTGGTAACGCGCGATGCTCTGTCCCAGCTCGTCCAGCGCGCCGGCCGGCATCCACAGCTGCTGCGTGCCACGGGTCATCGCGGTGTACGCCGCGCGCACCGGGTTGTGCGCGTAGCCACGACCGAAACCGGTGCGGAAGCAGCACATCGACATCGCGACCTGGGCGAACTCGGTGTTCTTGGCGTGCTCGACCAGCATCAACTGCAGCGGTGCCTCGTGGAAGGCGGTCAGGCGCTGGGTCAGTTCGATGAACCGATCGCGGTTGTAGCCGCGCATGAACATGCGCGGGATCTGCGGCATGTCCTGTTCGTTGCACTCGGCCAGCAGGGCCTCCCAGCGCTGGCTGCTGCCACCGTGCGAGGTCATCTCGCGGTAGGCCTCTTCGCCGCGGTTCACCTCGCGGCCCACGCTGGACAGCGTGTCCGGATGCACGCCGAAGCTTGCCCCAGCCGCCGACAGCCGCTGCGCTTCTTCCAGCAGCCGCCACGGGTTGCCGTACACGCGTGCGCCGCGGCCGGGCACCTCGTCCCACGCGGCATAGGTGCGGGCCAGTGTCGGCTGGTCGGGGGAACCGGCGAACGGTCCGTCGAAGTAGCCGGTGGCATCCAGCGCCACTGTCTCGTTGACCAGTTGCTCGACCATCGGGCCCTGGCGCACCGACTGCACGATCTCCAGTTTCATGCCGGTGGCAAAGCGCGGTGAGCGCCCGACCAGGCGCTGGTTGGGATCGCCCAGGCTGATCACCGAGCCCTCGTAGCCGGACAGCAGTGCCTTCCACGCCGGGCTCATGTCGTGGCCCTCGTCGATGAGCAGGGTGCCCCAGCTGGCCGGGATCCTGGCACCGTGCAGCGCCAGCCATTTGCCGATGTGGTCGACGTTGAGGCTGAGCAGCGTGGCTTTCTGCAGCACCGGGTCAAACATGCAGCGCCACACATGCTCGGCGGCGGCGATGTAGGGGGCCGCATCGATCATCGCCCACGGCACCGCGCGCACGAAGTGGCGGGGCGCCAGGCGTTCGTCCCGCGAGCGGCACCAGGTGGCGATGCCTTCGAAGGCCACGCGCAGCACGCTGGCCGGCGGCTGGTTGCCGATCGGTTGCAGGCCGATGCGCTGGGCGATGTCGCGGAAAGACGCCTTGCTGATCTGGAAGGTCGGGCGGTAGGCGGTGCCGAGGATGCCGAGGCGGAACGCGCTGCCGGCCACCTGGTTGGCGAAGCTGATCTGCGACAGGATTTCCACCGGCAACGCCCCGCTCAGCCGGCGCCGGAACGCCTGTACCTGGCTGGGGCGCGGGGCGATGTAGGTGTAGCGCCGGGTCGCGCTGTCCAGCAGTTGCAGGATGAGGTGGGTCTTGCCGGCGCCCGCATAGGCGTCCAGGTCGATGTGCTCGTCGTCGTTGGCCACGATCGCGCGCAGTGCGCGGGCCTGTTCGGTGGTGTAATCGTGGGTGCGCTCGACGTAGGCGGGTGCCTGCAGGGCTTCGCCGCCGGTTGCATCCTGCGCGTCCGGGTCCACCGCCGCATCGGTGTAGAAGCGGATCGTGTGCGGCTCCAGCGTGGTGCGGCAGGCGGCCTGGAACGGGTCCACCGGGTAGTCCTCCGGCGACAACTGGCAGAACTGCTGCACCACCGCCTCCGGGCCCAGCACCACGCCCTGCAGGGCCAGCGCTTCCAGCCAGTCGTTCAGGCGCGTCGGCAGTCGGGGCGCCAGCGCATGGAACTGCGCGGCGGCAGCATCCGGGTGCGCGGCAAACAGCCCGCAGGCCTGCTCGATCAGCCGGGTCAGCGCAGCGCTGTGATGGGGCTTGCCCTGGCAGAGCGCGGCGGCGAACAGCCCGGCTCGCTCCAGCGCGGCGGCCGGGATCTGCGCACCTTCAAGGAACGCGGCCAGCGCTGACGGGCTCAGCGGCAGGAAATACACAGGTTGGGTCGGCAGGGGCATTGCAGGGGGGATCGGACGGCTGCCGGCAAGGTAGCAGATGCACCCCTGCTGCGCTCAGAACGGGTGCGCCTTGGCGCAGGCCAGTGCGTGGTTGTAGTCGCTGGACATGCAGCGGTAGAACGCGCGCTTGTTGCCGGCGGCGGCCTCGCAGTCGGCCAGGCTGAGCTGGGGCAGCAACGCCCGCAGGGGCGCGGCGGCGCGCTCGAAATCGGCAGCGGGCAGGTAGCCGCCCTGCACGTTCTTTTGGCCCACCTCCAGCATGGTCTCCACGCTGTAGCGGGCGTTCTCCACCGCCTTGGGACAGGCCAGCGGCGCATCGCCGTCGCGTACCTCCAGCAGCGCGGCGGCGAGCTGGTCGGCATCGGCGAGGGCCTGCTCACGCGGGCCCGCTGCGCCGGCAACGGGCGAGGCCGGCGCGGCAGGCGGCGCGGCGGCGGCCAGGCCGATGATCAACAGTGTCGCCAACATGCCCATCGGGCGCTCCTTGCCAAGATGTCCCGCACCGGCGGCGCCGCGTGCATCCCTCGCCGATCATAGCGTGGCGGCAGGCAGCCGGGTCATCGACCCGATGACCGTGCAGCAGGCGCGCCTGCGCACGGCGTATCGGGTGCATCGCAGGCGCCGCATCGCAACGGTCGGCCTGCGCCGCTTACATTGCGCTGCCCACCGGCGTGATCCGGCGCGCGTCCTGCGCCGCCTTCACCTTGCGCCACCACGGCGACCCCGGCTGCGGTGCATCCAGGTCCAGGCGCTCGCCCATGCCCGGGGTGGCCAGGGCGATGGCGCGCTGCGCAGCCAGCGCACTCACCCGTTCAAAGGGTTCGTCCCACCGGTGCAGGGCCAGGTCGAAGGTGCCGTTGTGGATCGGCACCAGCCAGCGGCCGCGCAGGTCCTGGTGGGCCTGCACCGTCTGCTCGGGCTGCATGTGCACGAACGGCCACTTCGCGTCGTAGGCGCCGGTTTCGATGAAGGTGACATCGAACGGCCCATAGCGCTCGCCGATCTGGCGGAAACCATCGAAGTAGCCGGTGTCGCCGCTGAAGAACAGGCGCAGGCCGTCATCGAGGATCACCCACGATGCCCACAGCGTGCGATCGCGGTCACGCAGGCCGCGCCCGGAAAAGTGCTGCGCCGGCGTGGCGGCAAAGCGCACCCCGTCCACCTCGGTTTCCTGCCACCAGTCCAGCTGGCGCACCCGCTCGCGCGGCACGCCCCAGGCGATCAGGCGGTCGCCCACGCCCAGCGGGGTGAGGAACACGTCGGCACGGCTGGCCAGGTACTTGATGGTGGCGCGGTCGAGGTGGTCGTAGTGGTCGTGCGAGAGCAGCACGCCGCGGATGGGCGGCAGGTCGTGCAGGGCGATCGGCGGGGCGTGGAAGCGCTTGGGGCCCATCCATTGCACCGGCGAGGCGCGCTTGGAAAACACCGGGTCGGTCAGCCACCAGCCGCCGCGCAATTTCACCAACAGCGTGGAATGACCCAGCCGGTACAGGCTGTGGTCCGGCGCGCTGGCGAGCTCGGCGGCGCTGACCGCGCGAACCGGTGGGGCCTGCGGCGGGGTGGTGCCGGCCGGGCGGTCGAACAGGAATTCCCATAGCAGCTTCAGCGTGCCGGTGACGGTCTCCTTGGGCTTGGGGGCAACGTTGGTGAAGTGGCCGCCCTGCATCTGCGGCGATTGGTCGTGGTTGGCGATAGGCACGGTCAGGGTCATCCCGAGTAGTACGGTGAGGGAGAAGGCGGCAACAAGCAGGGGGAGGGCTCTCATGGCGCACCTTCGGTGAAGTGAGTATGTACGCACTCATTTAATAGGTGAAAAAAGGGGCTCATCGCTGGATGCCTTTCCAGAACAGGTCGAAGCCGGCCTGCTGTAGCGTCTGCCGGCGCTCCGGCTCGGCCGCCATCGCCTCCAGGGTGGTTTCCAGCAGGTTGACCAGCACCCGGCCCAGGTAGAACGGCAGGCGCTCGCCATCGATGTGGTCGGCCAGGCTGGATTCCAGCCTCTGCAGCATGCTGCCGAACAGGCCGGCGCATTCGCTGCGGGTCTGCTCGCTGATGCGCTCGGATACCTTGAGCTGGCGCAGCGCCATGCGATCGACCGGGTAGGTCGACCCCCAGTCAATCAACGCATTCCAGGCGTGCAGTAGCATCCCGTGCGCATCGGCCTCGGCGGGGAAATGGGTGCCGAGCGCCATCGACAGCCGGGTTTCCAGGCGCACGAACAGCGCGTTGAGCAGCGCATCCTTGGTCGGGAAGTAGGTGAACACCGTGCCTTCGGCGACCTTGGCCGCGCGCGCGATCTGCGCCGTCGACGCGCCGATCCCCTGTGCCGCCACCAGTCGGGCAGCCGCATCGAGGATGGCATCGTGTTTCTGTTCGCTGAGCGGGCGGGCCATGACAATGAGTAAGTGAGTGCTTGCTCATTTATAGCCCTGCGCGAGGGGCAGTGCAAGGGCCGCCCACGAGGCCGCAGGGGATCGTTCAGCCAGCGGGGCATCGGCCGCCGGACACCGCCGCCGTGCCCCGGTCCCCGGGGCAGATTGTCACCGCACGGGGCGAGGGCTATAACGCGGTTCTGGACTGCCCGCTGGAGCGCCGCACATGCCGTCTCGAACGCCCGGCACTTCCCCGCCCGACCCGCCTGCGGTGCGCCTGCTGGCCGGCGGCAACCCGCAGATCGCCAACGGCCAGGGCGACACCCCGGTGCAGGCGTATATCGCGGCGATGCCCGGCTGGAAGCGTGCGATGGGCACGCGTCTGGATGCACTCATCCGCGATGCCGTGCCCGGTGTGCGCACGGCGGTGAAGTGGAATTCGCCCCTGTACGGCGCGGGCGGGCAGGGCTGGTTCCTGAGCCTGCATTGCTTCCGCGGCTACATCAAGGTGGCGTTCCTCCGCGGCGCGGCGCTGACCCCGCCACCGCCGGAGCCGTCGCGGAGCGGCGATACCCGCTACCTGCACATCCGCGAAGACGCGGCGCTGGATGAAGCGCGCTTCGTGGCCTGGGTCGTGCAGGCGAGCGGGTTGCCAGGCGAGCGCATGTAGTCCACTGCCACGAGGAAACTGCGATGACCAAGCCAACCCCCGGCACCGCGCGCGCGGCCGCATCGGCCGCCGACACCGGCGCGTCCGCGGCGCAGCAGATCGACGCGACGATCGCCCGCCTGGACGACTGGCGCGGCGCGACCCTGGCGCATCTGCGCCGCATCATCCGGGCGGCGGATCCGGAGGTGGTCGAGACGGTGAAATGGCGCGGCGTGCCGGTCTGGGAACATGACGGCATCCTGTGCACCGGCGAGACCTACAAGGCCGCGGTGAAAATGACCTTCGCCCGGGGCGCCGCGCTCGAGGATCCCACCGGCCTGTTCAATGCCAGCCTGGACGGCAACGTGCGGCGCGCGATCGACGTGCATGAAGGCGAGACGATCGACGAAGCGGCGTTGAAGGCGCTGATTCGCGCCGCGGTGGCCGCGAACGTTGCCGCCAGGGCGGCAGCGCCCGGCAAACGCAGGGCGACGTCGCCGCGGCGTGGTACGCACGACGCGCCCTGATCCGGTAGCCTGTGGCCAGCATTGGACGCCACTACCACGACAAGGAGCAGCATGCGTCATCTTTCCTGGGCCCTCGCGGGCCTGCTGCTGTCGCCGCTGGCGGCGGCACAACCGGCACAACCGGCATCGCCCGCAACGCAGGCGGACACGTTCAACCAGTTGTTCGGCAGCACCTGCATGACCCACCTGAACTCGGTGGACGGCCTGACCGCCTGGATGGCCGCGCGCAACCTGGCGCCGCTGGATGACACGGTCGCGCAAAGCTTCCTGCATGGCACGCCGGGACGGGCGTGGGCCATCACGCTCGATGGCGACCAGTACGCGGTGTCACGCACCGATGCGGGCCTGTGCGCCGTGTACGCCCGGCGCATGGACGGCGAGCAGCTGCAGTCGCGCTTCGCCGCGCTGGTGAGCAAGGCGCCGGCACCGATGACCGCACGGCAGACCCCGAGCCCGGCGTCGAGCACGGCGACGCGGCGTTCGGTGTCCTATCTCTGGTCGTGGCCGGACGAGACAATCTCGGGGCTGCTGTTCACCTTGACCACCTCCAGCGATCCGGATGCGCCGCTGCAGGCGATGATGTCACTGGCGCGTACCCGACTCGACGACGACGCGGCGGCGAAGGCTGCGCCGCCCTCCGCGCGCTAGCCCTCGCGGGGCGGCTGCGCGACGCAGTGTGTCGCGCATGTGGCAGGTGCGCGGTGGCACGGACGGGCGGATTCGGCAAAGATGGTGCACTGCATGATCGCCCCTGGCGACCGTGCAGGTCTCCCCCATTGAAACTGGAATGCCTGTGCTGAGTGTTGTTGGTGTGCTGCTTGCGCTGTACGTGGTGTGGCGTGTGGTCTGGCCGTTGCAGGTGTCGTTGTCCCTGCGCGGGCCGCTTGGATTGCTGGTGGTTGCGTTGGCGCTGCACCACCGTATCGTGGCCCGTTTCGCCGGCACGATGGCCTCGCCGGAGATTCCCAAGGCCGCCATCGCGGTGCTGGCCACCGGCTTCACCACGCTGCTGCTGGGCGCGGTGATGCTGCTGCTGCTGGACCTGCTGCTGCTCGGTGCACGCCTGCTGCGCTGCCCACGCGCCACCGCGGCGCTGCGCGGGGCTGCCTTGCGTCCCGCGGCCTTCGGCGTTGCCCTGCTGCTGTCCGTCTACGGCATCTGGCAGGGCATGGCGGTACCGCAGACACGCCAGGTCGAGGGGGTCATCGACGACCTGCCCGCTGCGTTCGATGGCTACCGCGTGCTGCAGTTGACCGATATCCACGCCAGTCGCCTGCTCACCGGCAGCTGGGTGGCCAAGGTGGTGGCCAACAGCAACGCATTGAAGCCGGACCTGGTGGTGATCACCGGCGACCTGATCGATGGCAGCGTGGCCGCGCGTGCGGCCGACGTTGCGCCGCTGGGCGCGCTGCGTGCGCCGGACGGGGTGATCGCGATCACCGGCAACCACGAGTACTACGCGCAGTACGCCGCCTGGATGCAGGCCTTCCGCTCGCAGGGCATGCAGGTGCTGGAGAACAGCCATGTGCAGGTCCAGCGCGGCGGCGCGGCGCTGACCATCGCCGGAGTCACCGACCCGGTGGCCAGCAACTACGGGCTGCCGCCGCCGGACCTGGGCGCCGCGCTGGCCGGTGCCGATCCCAAGGCGCCGGTGATCCTGCTCGACCACCGGCCGATCGCGGCACCCGCCAATGCGGCACGCGGGGTGGCGTTGCAGCTGTCCGGGCATACCCACGGGGGCCACATCCTGGGCATGGACCAACTGGTGAAACGGGCCAACGGTGGTTACGTGTCCGGTCGCTACGACGTGGATGGCATGACCTTGTACGTCAGCAACGGCGCTGGCCTGTGGCCGGGCTTTGCCGCGCGCATCGGCGTGCCGTCGGAGATCACCCTGATCACGTTGCGGCGGGCGGCCTCGGCACGCTGAGCCGGCCGCAGGGAACGCGCGCATCGCCAGTGGTGGTGACGCGTCGCGCGTGGCGTGCAGACATCGGCGCGCGCCGCAATACGGGCGTGTGGCGGGCACGCGCGATGTCATAAGACGGTCATCGCGCGGGCGCACCATTTTCACGTGAGGTCGGCAGCGCCCGTGCGCATGCGACCCCGTGGTCTGCGCCCGTCATTTCCCCTTGTCTGCATGACTGCCTGGCCCTGGCCGGGCGGAGCGTGCCTGCCCGAGTACGTGAACACCATGAAAAAGAACCTCTTGGCCGTTGCCGTGATGCTGGCCACGACGCCTGCCGCCTGGGCGCAGGACGCTAGTACGCCCGGCACCGACAGCGCCACCGACCTCGACGCGGTCTCGGTGATCGGCAGCGGCGAGGCACGCCAGGTACAGCGCATCACCGCGCAGAACCTCGACATCCTGCCGCCGGGCACCAGCCTGCAGAAGGCGATCAACATCCTGCCCGGCGTCAATGCGCAGTCGGCCGACGCGCTGGGCACCAACGAGCAGTCGATGACCCTGAGCCTGCGCGGCTTCAATGCCACCCGGCTGGGTTACACGCTGGACGGCGTGCCGCTCGGCGACGGTGCCTACAACAACTACAACGGCCTCACCATCAACCGCGCGCTGATCAGCGAGAACATGGCCGGTGCCGAACTGGCGATGGGCATCGGCAGCCTGGGCACGCCGTCCACCAGCAACCTCGGCGGCACGCTCAGTTACACCTCCAACAACCCGCTGGCTGCGATGGGCGGCCGCCTGGTGCAGACCTTCGGCAGCGACAGCAACCGCCGTACCTTCGTCCGCGCCGATACCGGTGAACACAACGGGTTCTCGGCGTATGTGTCGGGCATGAACGCGGCCTCGGACCTGTGGAACGACCAGAGCGCCTACAACCAGTCGATCACCAAGCAGTTCAATGCCAAGGGCGTCTGGAATGTTGGCAACGGCCGCATCGCCGCCTTCGTCGACACCTCGCGCACCTCGCAGGCCGACTATTTCTATCTGTCCAAGAACGAAATGGCACGCGGGCTGGGTTGGGACTGGGGCGGCTATGCGCCGGACTGGAACAAGGCCGTGGCCAAGGCATACTGCAACACCGCCACCTACGTGAAGGCCAAGTGCGATGCATCCGGCCCCGACCGCGATGCGGACGGTGCGTTCACCGCCGGGCAGATCCTGCGCGACGACAACCTGTACTCCCTGTCCGGTGACGTCTTCCTGGCCGATGGCGTCAGCCTGCATGCGCTGGCTTACCACCATGATGACCACGGCGAGGGCCACAACTGGAACAGCGGTGCATGGTCGAACAAGGGCACCGCGCAGGAAGTGCCGATCATCTTCCGCAACACCATCTACCAGATCGACCGCAACGGGGCCACGCTGTCCGTCGACTGGGACCTGGGCGCGCACCACATCGAAGGCGGCCTCTGGTACGAGCGCAACGAAAGCAGCGCCGAGCGCTACCAGACCGCGGTCACCGGCCCGCGCGACCTCAGTGGCATGAACAGCACCCAGGCCGATGTTGGCGTGTTCGCCCAGCGCACCCGCTGGGAAACCAGGCAGGCCTACCTCAAGGACACCTGGCGCCTGCTCGACGACCGGCTCACCATCGAATTCGGGGTCAAGAGCCCGCATGTCACTTCCGACGCGGAGGCGCTGCCGGGGACGGCCAGGACGCCGATCGCGGCCAGCTCCAACAACCAGTTCGCCAGCGGTCGGTTGAAGATGCGCAAGTCCGCGCTGCCCAGCGTGGGTGCCAATGTCCGCCTGACCGACAGCCAGGAACTGTTCGCCAGCTATGCCGAAAACATGGCGATGTTCCAAGGCGGCTTCAAGCTGGGCCCGCAGGCGGTGAGCCAGGCCACGTGGAACGCGCAGGGCGACCTGGAGCCGGAGCAGTCGAGCTCCTTCGAGGCCGGCTACCGTTACGTCGGCGCGTCCCTGCAGGCTTCGCTGGCCGCCTACACGGTGCGCTTCGACAACCGCCTGCTGCAGTACAACCCCTGCGACTCGCGCCAGCCGGTGGGACCGTCCTGCGGCAACCGCTTCTACAATGCCGGCGGCGTGGATAGCCGAGGCGCGGAACTGACCGTGGTGTGGACGCCCAGCGAGCACCTCACCTGGTACAACTCGGCCTCGCTGAACCGCTCCACCTACCGGTCGGATTATGTCCAGGCCGGCGTGGTGCAGCCGATCGAGGGCAAGATCCAGACCGATACGCCCAAGCAGATGTTCGCCAGCGAGATCACCTGGCGCGACCACGGCTGGTTCGCCACGCTGCGCGGCAAGTACACCGGCGAGCGCTTCTACACCTACACCAACGACCAGGGCTTTGGCGGGTTCACCGTGTTCGACGCGTCCGGCGGCTACGACTTCGGCCGGGTCGGCGTCGCCCAGGGCGTGCGACTGTCGGTCAACGTGACCAACCTGACCGACAAGCGCTACGCCAGCAACCTGGATTCCAGCGTATTCGCCCCGAGCGACCCGACCGGCACGATCTACGTGTTCCACGCCTCCGCACCGCGCCAGGTGTTCGGAACGGTCGATGTCCGTTTCTGACCGCCGGCCCGGGCCGCGCGAGGTGGTGTTCGCCGCGCTGCTTGCGCTGATGGCGGCGCCGGTAGTCGCCGCGGCCCCGGCCCGTCCCGCCGCGGCGTCGGACACGCCGGTACTCGTCGCCGCCGGCGCGCTGCCGGCCGGCACCGTGGATTTTCTCGGCGACACGCTGGGCTCGTTCTCGTCGCTGGCCGTGGATGTCGGGCATTGGACGCGCACCGCCGACGGCTACCGCGGCGTGCTGTGGACGCTGCCCGATCGCGGCCGCAACGATCCCGATGCCGGCCTGTTCTACGATTACGCCGGGCGGCTGGAACGCCTGCAGCTGCGGATCGAGATCGGCGCCGGCCAGCGCGCCGGCCAGGTTACGCTGACGCCCGACGGCGGGCTGCTGCTGCGCGACTTCAACGGCGAGCCCTTCACCGGTGCCGATCCGGGCGAGCATACCGTCGTGCAGAACGGCATCCTGCTGCCGTCGCCCGCGCAGGGCGTGGGCGCGGGCAAGATATCGCTGGATGCCGAAGCGCTGCAGTTCACCAACGATGGGCACTTCTACATCGGCGACGAGTACGCCGCGCACGTGTACTACTTCGCCCCCGATGGTCGCCTGCAGGGGGTCATCGTGCCGCCACCCGCGGTGCAGCCCCGGCGCGACGGACGGGTGATGTTCGATTCGCGCCGTGCCCCGGACAGTGGCCGGCGCAACAACCAGGGCGTGGAGGGCATGGGTCTGTCGCCCAACGGCCGCCGCCTGTTCGTCGCGCTGCAGAGCGCGCTGGTGCAGGACACCGCCACGGGCGACGCCAGCGGCCGCATCAACACCCGGGTGATGGTCTATGACGTCAGTCGCGATCCGCTGCCCACCCGGCCGATCGGCCACTACGTGGTGCAGCTGCCCACCTATGCGCAGGATGGCAAGGGCACGCCGGACCACACCGCCGCACAGAGCGAGCTGCGCGCCTTGGACGACCACCGCTTCCTGCTGCTGGCCCGCGACGGCAACGGGCTGGGCAGCGACACGCGCGATCCCATCGTCTACAAGTCGGTCCTGCTGGTCGATACCCGCGGCGCCAGCAACCTGGCGGGCAGTGACTACGAGCAGGGCATCGCCTCAGTCCTCGCGCAGCGCGACGGCACCGCGTTGAAGCCCGGCATCGTGCCGGCGCGCAGCCACGTGCTGCTGGACCTGCTCGACCCGGTACACCTGGCCCGCGCCGGGCTGGACACCGCGACCGCCAAGGGGGCGCACGCCGGGCTGCTGTCGGAGAAGTGGGAGGCGATGGATCTGCTGCCAACACGCGACGCGACGCGCCCGGACGAGCGGCTGCTGCTGGTGGGCAACGACAACGACTTCATCGCGCGCCACTGTGTCATGCAGGGCATGCACTGCGACAGCGCCTACGAAAACGACAACCGGGTGCTGGTGTATCGACTGACGGTGCCGGCGCAGGCGGCGGATACGCACTGAACCGGCAGGCCGGCTTGGCAAGCGGGCCCGGAATTGCGAGGCTGGTCCTTTCAGGTGAGCGGCGGGTGCGGATGAAAGCGATGTACACAGGCCTGGGGGCGATCATGGTGCTGGCCACGGCCAGCGGTTGCGCGACGCAGGGCGATGCGGTGCGGCGTGCGCCTGCGGCGACCCAGCCGGCGAGCGGTGTAGTGCTGCCCGATACCGAAAGCTGGCGCGTGCACGATCCGGCCGGGCGCGATTACCCGATCTGGGTGGCGTTGCCCGCCAGCTATGCGGCCCACCCCGAGCGGCGCTACCCGGTGCTGTACGTGACCGACGCGCTGTACAGCTTTCCGCTGGTGCGCAGCATCCGCAACCTGGTCGGGCAGGGCGGCGCCAACCTGGAGGACTTCATCCTGGTCGGGCTGCCGCCGCAGGAGGGCCTGACCTCGAAACAGAGTCGCTCGCGCGATTACACCCCGACCCGGCCGGTACGCCACAGCGGGGACGACTACAGCGATGACGTGGTCTACGGCGGCGCGGCGCACTACCGTGACTTCCTCGCCGCGCACGTGCTGCCGGCGGTGGACGCGCGCTACCGCACCGACCCGGCACGACGCAGTTTTGCCGGTCATTCGTATGGCGGCCTGTTCGGCAGCTTCGTGCTGGTCACGCGCCCGGAGATGTTCCAGACCTACATCCTGTCCAGTCCGTCGTTGTGGTTCGACAACCACGTGGTCGACCCGCTGGAGCAGGCCTACGCGCAGCAGCACCGCGCGCTGCCGGCGCGGGTACTGCTGGCGATCGGCAGCTTGGAAACGATCAAGCCAGAGTCGCGCTACCTGACCCGCAACGACATGCTCAAGGACAACCAGGCCTTCGCCGACCGCCTGCGCCAGCGCGGGTATGAAGGGCTGCAGGTGGAGACGTCGATCATCGACGGCGAAGACCATCTCACCGTCTATCCCACCACGTTGACACGCGCCCTGCTGCAGGTGTTCCCCGGCAGTGAGCCGTACGACGGCGGCTGAGCGTCGGCGCGCCGGGTCAGGCCGCGCCGGTGGCCGGCTGCAGCGCGGTCGCCTGCACCAGCTCCGGTGCCAGTGCGTGGGCGACGGCCATGCGCAGCATCGCGGGGCTGACATGGCGGCGGTGAACCCGGTTGATGGCCGCCATGTAGAGCCGCCCGAAGTGATTGTGGGTACGCACCCGGGTGCCCAGCGCGACCACGGCGGCACCGTCGTCGAGCAACTGCACGCGCACGCAGGAGCGGAAGCGCAGGTGGCGGTCATCGGCACCCAGCAGCACCTCGGCACTGCGGTCGTCGGGGGACCGCGACTGCGCATGCACCGGGAAGCGCTGCGCGAACCGTTCGCCAGGCGCGTCGGACAGCAATGACGACACCGGGCACCCCAGCGGCGACGTGCGCAACTGCAGCGGCGCGACCAGCACGTTGCGCAGCGCCATCAAGCGCCCGACGCTTGGCGGCGGATTGTGCACGAAGCCGTCCAGCACCGATTCCAGCACCGCCGCGGCGGAACGGCTGCCGATACTGCGTGGCGGCAGGGTCAGCGTGGTGTAGTCCTCGTGGTCGACGTCGCCTGCCAGTGCCTGCTGCAACAGGGAATCGGCGGGCGCGGCCGATGCACTGTGGATGGGATGGGCGGCGGCGCTGCGGCCGACGTAGCCGTGCGCCGGCCGCAGCCGGGCCAGGCCGCTGCGTACACGCCCGACCAGATCACGGCTGCGCGCGCACAGGCCCGCCAACGCCGATCGTGCCGGCGCGTGCAGCGACAGGCTCACCACCGGCAACCGCGTCAGATCGGTCTGCGCCAGCACCTGTTGCACCACCGGTGGCAGTGTCTCGGTGAGGGTGGGGATGTCGGCCGCGCCGGCATCGACGCGTGCCCGTTGCGCCCCGGTCAGCGCACCACTGCGCTCGTTTGCGTGGCAGGACAGCGCGAACAGCGCCGGATGGCGCGGGTGCCGGGAGACGAACTGGTGCCAGGTGCCGCTGCCGAAGCGCACGGTGAACAGGCAGTCCGGCGGGATGTCCACGCAGCGCAGGGCGTGCAGGAAGGCGGCGGGGTCCTGCTGCAGCTGCGCGTCCGATGCGGTGGAGAAGCGCAGCTGCGCGCCGCCACTGCCGGCAATCGCGGTGAACATGCGTGGCCCGGCGTGGCGATGGAAGGGATGCCCGTGCTGGCCCACCGAGAAGGAATACAACGAGGAGGCATCGTCGTGCGCCAGGTGCATGCCGCCCAAGCGCGCGGAGGGCTCGTCCAGCGCATCGACGAAACGCGGGTGCGCTGCCTGGCGGATGCCGGCATCGCGAACCAGCTGGTCACCGGCACCGATCCCGAGCTGGGCGATCAAGGCCACTTCCACCGGGCTGCCTTCGCCGCAGGAGGGCAGGCTGACGCTGGGGAAGGAACGACTGACACGGGTGGTATCCAGCATGACGAGCTCCTTGTCGTGGGACGGTGCGGTTCAGGTCGCCGGCTTGCGCCGCGCCCGGGCGCGGCTTTCGCGCTGCAGCGGGCCACCGACCGGACAGACCTCGGCCGCCCACGCGAACAGCGTGTTGGCCAGTGTGTCCGGCACCTGGCGGAAGTACACGAACTGGCCGCGCTTCTCGCGCTCGATAAGCCCGGCATCCTCGAGGATGCGCAGGTGGCTGGACAGCGCCGGCTTGCTGAAATCGAAGCGCTCGCCCAGCTCGCCCGCGCTGAGTTCGCCGCCGTTGAGGTAGGCCAGGATCTGCCGGCGGGCGGTGGAGGCGAGGGCGTCGAAGATGCGGTCCATGGGTGGCAGTTAACTAATTCGTTAACTGATAGTTACCCCGTGGCGTCGCGGTGTCAAGTCGGATACGACGTCTCGACGTCTCGACGAGCTGCACGGTACGCGAGTGGGACCGGTTCGGCGCATACTCGGCACGGACCAACCACGGAACGGCTCATGCGCACGCTGCCCTTGTCATGCGCCGCGGTCCTCGGCACGGCGCTGTGCGCCGGGTGCACGGGGGACGTCATGCATGCCGCCTACCCTGACAGGGCCGCCGCGATCCGCGACGATGCGGTAGGACGTGGCTGGGTTCCAGCGTGGGTCCCTGCCAGCGCCACCGATCTGCGCGAAGTGCATGATCTGGACAACAACCAAAGTGCATTGAGCTTTGCGACGGGCAGCGAGCACTGGGTTCCGCCTGGAGACTGTCGCTCGGTGGCGGCGGATCTCGTGATCCCGAGTGCCCTCCAACTGCACCCGTGGCCGTCGCTGGAGGTCGTGCTTGCCCACTATGACGTGCGCCGCTGCGACGAGCCGGAGTCAGCGACCGAGAGCTTCCTGGCCATACCGCGTGACGGTGGGAGCGCACTGTTCTGGCGGGTGCATCGCCGTTGAGGATGGCGCCGTGGCCGGCGTCCCACGGGGGTGATGAGCAGGCCCGGCGACCTCGCGACCCGCAGGCGTGAAGGGCACGACAGCATCCCTGCACGGCGCGGTCACCGTCGCGCGCCGACGCTGGCGGCCTGTTCCCTGCCTGGATGCACCATGACCACCCTGACCCTGCACGACCTGGCCAAGAAGATGGCCCACATCGACTTCACCATGCTGCAGACCCACGCCGCCAGCGGCGACATCGCGGCGCGCCCGATGAGCAACAACGGCGACGTGGACTACGACGGCGACAGCTGGTTCTTCACTACCGAAGACACCGACATGGTCCGCGAGATCCAGCAGGATCCGAAGGTCGCGCTGAGCTTCACCGGCAGCAAGTCCTTGCTCGGCAAGCCGCCGCTGTTCGTGGCGGTGCAGGGCAGGGCCACGCTGATCCGCGACAAGGCGATCATGCAGCAGCACTGGGTGAAGGACCTGGAGCGCTGGTTCGAACAGGGCGTGGACAGCCCCGGGCTGGTGCTGATCCACGTGGCCGCCGTGCGCATCCACTATTGGGATGGCGAGGACCAGGGCGAGATCCTGCGCTGAGGAAGCCGGGCATGGCCGCTCCCGTCACGCCGAAGGTCGGCTGTGCCGGCTGGTCGATTCCCAGCCGCTACGCCGCGCTGTTCGGTCCCGGCGACAGCGCGCTGGCGCGCTACGCCACGCGCCTGGATGTGGTGGAGATCAACTCGTCCTTCTATCGGCCGCACCAGCGCAGCACCTACGCGCGCTGGGCGGCCGCGGTCCCGCCCGGCTTCCGTTTCTCGGTGAAGCTGCCGCGCACGCTGTCGCATGATTCCGGGCTGGTCGGTGTGGGTCCACTGCTGGACCGCTTCCTGGACGAGGCGGATGGACTGGGCGCGAAACTGGGCGGCCTGCTGCTGCAGTTGCCGCCCTCGCTGGCCCTGGATACGCGCCGGGCCGGCGGATTCTTCCGCGCGCTGCGCCGGCGCAGCGCGGTGGCGCTGGTCTGTGAGCCGCGCCATCCCAGCTGGTTCGAGGCACGGGCCGATGCCCTGCTTGAAGAGCATGGGGTGTCCCGTGCTGCGGTCGACCCGCCGCGCGTGGCCGCTGCCGCTGTCCCGGGCGGCGCGTCGTCTTGGCGCTACTGGCGCTGGCACGGCGCCCCGCGCATGTACTACAGCGACTACCCGGACCCCGCGCTGGCCGACCTTGCCCGGCAGGTCCATACCCACCGCGTAGGCCGGGATGCGCCGTGGGTGATCTTCGACAACACCGCGCACGGCTTCGCCATTGCCAATGCCCTGCGCCTGAAGGAGATCGCCGCGCATGCCTGAAGGTCCTTCCATCGTCATCCTGCGCGAGGCGGCGGCCAAGTTCCGCGGCAAGACCGTGCGTCGCGCGCTCGGCAACAGCAGCCTGGACCTCACCCGCATGGAGGGGCGTCGGGTGCTGGCGCTGCGCAGCTGGGGCAAGCACTTCCTGGTCCAGTTCAGCGGCTTCAGCCTGCGCGTGCACATGCTGATGTTCGGCAGCTACCGCATCGATGAACGCAAACCGTCGCCGCCGCGGGTGTCGCTGCAGTTCGACAACGGCGAGCTGAACATCTACGCCTCCTCGCTGAAATACATCGACGGGCCGCTCGAGGACACCTACGACTGGCGCGGCGACGTGATGGACGACGCCTGGGACCCGCGCCTGGCCCGGCGCCGGCTGAAGCTGCAGCCGGACACGCTGGTCTGCGATGCGCTGCTGGACCAGGACCTGTTCGCCGGGGTGGGTAACATCATCAAGAACGAGGTGCTGTTCCGGACCCGCGTGCACCCGGAGTCGACGATCGGCAACCTGCCGCCGCGCGTGCTGGGCAAGGTCATCGCCGATGCACGCGCCTACAGTTTCAACTTCCTGGCGTGGAAGAAGGCCGGGGTATTGCGCAAGCACTGGCAGGTACACACCCAGCGCACCTGCCCGCAGTGTGGCGGCCCACTGTCCAAGACCTACCCGGGCAAGAGCCGCCGGCGCACGTTCTTCTGCCCCAACTGCCAGGTCCGGTACTGACCGCTCCTGCTTGGCGGTGAGCGTGCGCCGCCGGCGCTGCGGTAGGATGGGGCCGTCCCACGCCGTTACGCGCGTCCTGCGCGGTCTGTTGCCGACCGCCCGCTTCGCTCCACTTTCCGAGTCGCGCTTCCCGTCGGGAGGGCGCACTCCCCGTGTCCCACGGAGCGCACATGCCGGGCTATAGCACCCGCATCCTCACCATCCCGGTTGCCGGCCGCGACTATCGCATTCGCGCGTTGAGCGACCTGCAGCAGTTTGCCGACCCGACCGGCCGCGCCCAGCGCGCCGGCATCCATTCGTCGTTGTGGAGCCTGTTCGGCCAGGTCTGGCCTGCGGGCCGCGTACTGGCCGAGACCATGAGCAGCATCGACGTGGCCGGCAAGCGCATCCTGGAGCTGGGCTGCGGCCTGGGTCTGGCCAGCCTGGTATTGGCCAAGCGCGGCGCCGACGTGGTGGCCAGCGACCACCACCCGCTGGCCGAATCGTTCCTGGCCTACAACGCCGGCCTCAACGACCTGCCGGCGATCCACTACCGCGATCTGCCGTGGGAGTTGCCGGATACGACACTGGGCCGGTTCGACCTGATCATCGGCAGCGACGTGCTCTACGAGCGCGGCCACGCCCTGCAGATCGCCAGCATGATGGAGCGCCATGCACGGCCCCGCGCCGAGCTGCTGCTGACCGATCCGGGGCGCGGCAATGTTGGCGCGTTCTCACGTGCCATGGCGGCGCAGGGGTATGCGGTGGATGAGGCCTACGGTCTGTTCGATGACGAGGGCGATGCCCCCGGGCGCGGCCGGCTGCTGCGCTACACCCGCGAGGCGCTGCCGGCCCTGGCTGGGTGACCCCGCGCAGCGGCGATGTGGTGGTGGCGTGAGTCCGACGGCGCGGCGGGTGAAGTAGGCTCGGCGCATCCTGTCGCCGATGTCCTTGCCGATGCGTGTTCTTCGTCCCACCTGTCTCCCGCGCGTTGCTGCCGCCCTGCCGGTGGGCGGCGCATGAGCGTGTCCACGCCGCTCGATGCGTCACGCCGCACGCGTTCGATGATCGTCGCCGGCCTCTCCACCGTGGTGGAGTGGTACGACTTCACGCTGTATCTGTACCTGGCCACGGTGCTGTCGCGGGTGTTCTTCGGCGGCGGCGAAAACGCCTTGTTGGCGACGCTGGCCGGCTTTGCCGTCTCCTACCTGATGCGCCCGCTCGGCGCGTTGTGCTTCGGCCATCTCGGCGACCGCTTCGGGCGGCGCTACATGCTGCTGGCCTCGATGTTGCTGATGACCGTGGCGATGCTGGCCACCGCGCTGCTGCCCACCTTCGACCGCATCGGCGCCAGTGCGGGCGTGCTGTTGCTGTTGCTGCGCTGCCTGATGGCGTTTTCGGTGGGCGGTGAGTACACCGGGGTGGTGGCCTACCTGCTGGAGACCGCGCCCCCGCGCCGGCGCGGCCTGATCACGTCGCTGGCCTCGGCGGCCAGTGAAGTGGGCGCGCTGCTGGCGGTCGCGTTGTCGGCGCTGACGGTGGCGGTGCTGAGCACCGCGCAACTGGATGGCTGGGGCTGGCGGATTCCGTTCTTCGTCGGCGCGGCACTGGCCGCTGCGATCCTGCTGGCACGCTCCACCATGCACGAGTCGCCCGAGTTCGAGCGCCAGCAGGCCGCGGGCACCGTGCCGGTCGCGCCGATCCGCGACACCTGGCGCTTCCATCGCGGTGCGGTGGCGCGCACGTTCGCGATTTCCGCGTTGGGGTCGATCACCTATTACGTCGGCATCACCTACGTGCCCGCGTTCCTGGGCTCGGTGGGCGAGGTGGGCGAATCCGAGGCGCTGTGGCTGTCCACGCTGGCGGCGGTGGCCGTGATCGTGGTGACGCCGCTGGCCGGGGCCTTGTCCGACCGGCTCGGGCGACGCCCGCTGCTGATCGTGTTGGCCATGCTCTGCGCCTTGCTGCCGCTGGGCATGTTCACCCTGATGGCCGGCGGCAATACGCTGCTGATCGGGGTCGGCGCGGTAGTGCTGGCCTGCCTGGCCGGCGGCGTGAGCGCGGTGGCGGCACCGGCGACGGCCGAGCAGTTCCCCGGCGAAGGCCGGCTCAGTGGCCTCGCGCTTGGCGTGACCATGGCCACCGCCTTTTTCGGCGGCGCCACGCCGTTGCTGGCCGAACTGCTGGTGCGGCATACCGGCTGGGCCTCGGCACCGGGCGCGATGATCGCTGCCGTTGCCGTGGTGGTCCTGCCGGTCATGTGGACCCTGCGCGAGACCCGCCCGCGGTAGTGCCGGCGGTTGGCCGGCGTCAGGCGCGCGCCGTCAGCGCCGCGCGCTCAGCTGCCGCCCTCGGTCGGCAGCGGCGCGGGCACGTTCAACAGACCGCCCGCGGTCACGTACGCGGCCAGGGCCTGGCCCTGGCTGAGCAGATGCCGTTCCATGGTGCGCTCGGCCGCGACCGGATCGCGCCGTCGGAAACACTCCATCAGCTCGCGGTGCTCGGCCAGTGACTGCGCGGTGCGGCCCGGCGCCAGCAGCTGGCGGCCACGATGCATCTTCAGGATGCGGTGCAGGTCGTGGGTGATGCGGATCAACCACGGGTTGCCGGCGTAATGCTGCACGGTTTCGTGGATGAGGTAGTTGTTGCGGTAGTACTCGGCGATGTTGCCCGCCGCGGCCGCAGCCTCCATCGCCGCGTGCAGGTCCTCGAGCAGCTGCACCCCGGCGTCGTCGATATGCCGCACCGCCTCGTGCGCGCAACGGCCCTCCAGCATCGCCATCACCGGGAACAGCTGGTTCAGGTCTTCCAGGGTGAGCCGGGTCACCCGGCAGCCACGCCCGGCGTCGATCTGCACCAGGCCTTCGGCGGCCAGCAGCTTCAACGCTTCGCGCAACGGCGTGCGGCTGATGGCCAGTGCTTCGCACAGCGCGGGTTCGTCGATCCACTCGCCCGGCGGCAGGCGGTAATCGTAGATCCACTCGCGCACGTGCTCGGCCACCTCTTCATACAGAGGGGCGCGCTTCTTGGTGGATCGCGGGGCAGGAGCAAGGGCCATGCCCAATTGTAATCCCTCCATCCAGCGGGGGCGGGGCCGAGCATTGCCCGGCCCCGCCGATACCAGGCGTTACATCCAGCCCGGCACCACGAAGACCAGCCACGCCAGCAGCGGTCCAAAGGCCACCACCAGCCCGCTGTAGACCAGGAACTGGCGGAACAGCGACTCGCGCTCTTCCTTGGCTGCCGAGGCCACCACCAGCGCGCCGTTGGTCGAGAACGGGCTGACGTCCACGATCGTGGAAGACACTGCCAGTGCGCAGATCACCCCGGCCGCGCCCAGGTGGCCCTGCATCAGGAACGGCACCGCCAGCGGGATCGTGGCGCCGAGCACCGCCGCCGACGATGCGAAGGCGGACACGATGCCGCCGACGTAACAGACCAGCAGCGCGCCCAGCAGCGGGATGCCGATCTCCGATACGCCATTGCCGATGAAGTCCACCGCACCGGCTTTCTCCAGCACGCCCACGTAGGTGACCACGCCGCAGATCAGCAGCACCGTGGACCAGCTGATCCCGTCCACTGCGCCCTTCTGGCTTTTCGGCGACAACAGCGCCAATGCCACCGCCACCGTGATCGAGACCAGGCCGACGTTGAGGTTGTAGATCAAGGCGGCGATGCCCAGCCCGAGCAGGCCGACCAGGGTGAACAGCCGCTCGCGGGTGATGCCCACCGCCTCCAGTGCGTCGGGATCGTTGGACAGCGTGCCACCGCCGGCGGCGACCAGTGCGCCGTGGCCCTCGATCGCGAACTGCCGCGACGAGGCCTGCGGCCCACCGGCCACTGCCAGCTCGGCGTTGCCCACGCCACCGGCCACCGCCACCGCGCCACGGCGCAGCAGCGCCACGCCGCCGAAGGCGAAGAAGCAGATCGTGGCCATCATCAGGTTGAAGCCCAGGCTGGTCAGGAATACCGCCATCTCGGTCACCTCCAGCCCGGCCTTCTGCACCACCCCGTTGGTGATGCTGCCGTACACGCTGATCGGCGAGAAGCCGCCGGCCTGGGCGCCATGGATGACCAGCAGGCCCATCAGCAACGGGTTGATCCGGTACTGCTTGGCAAACCGCAGCGCCACCGGCCCGATGATCGCCACCGCTGCCGGGCCGAGCGCACCGAAGGCGGTGAGCACCGCGGTCACCACGAACATCACCCACGGAATGGCCACGATGCGGCCACGCACCGCACGGACCGCCCAGTGCACCAGCAGGTCGATGGTGCCGTTCTTCTGCGCGATGGCGAACAGGTAGGTGATGCCCACCAGGGTCAGGAACAGGTCGCCGGGGAAACCGGCCAACACCTCCTTGCCCTCCATGCTGACGAACACGCCACCGATGATGAACGCCAGCGCGAAGGCCACCGCGCCCATGTTGATCGGCAGTGCGGTGGCGACGATGAACATGATCACCAGACCGATGATCGTTGCGACTTGTGGACTCATGCGCCCTCCCAGACACTTGACTCGCGTACAGCACGGATGGAAGCCCGCCATCCCGGGGTACGACGTGCTACGGCACCACGACAGCACTCACGCCAGCCGGCCCAGGGCGGCATCGACCCACGCGGCCGCACCGTCCAGGCCCTGGAATTCTTCGACCGCACGCACCTCGCAGCACGGGTAGTCGCTGGCCACCATGCGCGCCAGCGCGGTACCCGGGCCGAGCTGCAGGAACACCCGCGCGCCGCGCTCGAACGCCTGGCGCATGACCTGCGACCACTCGATGGTCTGCGCCAGCTGCGCGGCCAGGGTGTGCTCCACGCCCGCGCGGTCGCGCACGGCGCGTGCATCGATGCCGGCCAGCACGGTCGAGCGCGGGGCCTGCAGCGCGGCCTGCGCCAGCGCGCCGGCGAAGCCCTCGGCGGCGCGCGCCAGCAAGGGGGTATGCGCAGGCACGTGGACCGGCAGCGGGCGGATCTCGGCGCCGCGCGAGTGGGCGGCCTGCGCCAGCGCCTGCAGGGCCGCGCGCGCGCCGCCCACGATGAAGTGGTCGGCGCCGTTGGCGATGGCGATATGCACGCCGTGCGCGCTGCACAGCGCCTGCAGCGGTGCACGCGCCAGCCCCAGCACGGCCTGCATGCCCGCGGCGGGCGGGCTGGCCGCATCCATCAGGCGGGCGCGCTGCCCGGCCAGGGCCAGGCAGGTGGCCGCATCCAGGCTGCCGGCGATGGACTGCGCGGCCAGTTCGCCGATGCTGTAGCCGGCCACCACGGTGGGCGGCGGCAACCGCTCGCGCAGCCCCTGCCAGTGCGCCAGGCTGGCTGCGCACAGCAGCGGCTGCGCCTGCACGTTGTCGAACCGATCATCCGCTGCTGCCGCGTCGCAAGCCGTACGCCCGAGGACGCGCGCTGCCGCGTCCAGTACGCCCTGGGCGGGCGCCAGCCCGCGCACCCGGTCGAACATCGCCGGATGCTGCGCGCCCTGGCCGGGGCAGAGCAGGGCCAGGCTCATGCGGCCTCCTGCTGCAGCAGGAACCAGCTGCAGGCGAGCAGGTCGGCGCTGCCACCGGGGCTCAGCCGGCGGGCGACGAAGCCATCGCCGATGGCCGCCAGGTGCACGCGCCACTGCGGTGCGAAGGCACCACCGGCGGCGATGAAGTCGCGCGCCTGCAGGCGTGCCCAGGCCAGGCCTGCAGCGCCGCCCCGGTGCAGCAGGTTGAGATCGTCCACGTGTGCCACCAACCGCATCAGGGTGTGGCACAGCGCCGCCTCGCGCGGCAGTCCGGCGGCCAGCGCGTGGCGCAGGGTGGGCACGCCCAGCTCGCGCAGGATCGGATAGCCGGCGATGGCCTGCTCGCGGACGCCGGCGACGCCATGGGCGGCGCGCATGCGCTGGCCGGGGCTGTTGGCATCCAGCGGCGCGCTGGCCACTGCCGGGGCCCAGCGCTGCACGGCCAGGCACACCTGTTCGGCAGCGGGTGTGCGGCCCGTATCGCGGCGCAAGGCCGCGGCAGCCGCCACCAGCAAGCCCAGGCTGAAGATCGCGCCGCGATGGGTATTGATGCCACCGGTCGCGCGCAGCATCGCCGCCTCGGCGGCGATGCCGTGGCGCCGCAACTGCGCGAAGGGAGCGGCGGACGCGCCGGCACGGGCGGCGTCGCGGAAATAGTGGCGCAGCGCGAACAGACTGCGCAGGAAGGTGCCCGCATCCATGTCGGCGTGGCTGCCGCTGTCGAACGGGGTGACCAGGCCGGGCTTGGGCGCGCAGGCCAGCTCTGCGTGCAGGCTGGCGATGGCCAGCCGCCCCAGCCGTGCGCTGTCCACGTGGGCACGGGGGTGCGGGTGGGCGAGGGCGGGCATGCTCATGCCGGAACGCCCGCCGCGTCAAACAGGGCGTCGCGCGGCGCCAGCGATGCGCCATCGCTGCATTTGAGCAGCACCTGGCGCGTGGTGCCGGCGTACTCGCGCCAGTTCACGGCCGCGCCACTGGCCAGCAGCAGCTCGCCATCCACACGTCGGCCGAAACGCACTTCCCACGCGTGCAGGCGGGTGACCAGCCGGTTGGCCACATCCGGCGAATGCACGCGCCACAGCAGGTCGATGTCCGAGCCGGCGTGCACGTAGGCCAGGCCGGTCAGGGCCTGCCACGCGAATGCACCGAACACGCGCGCCGGCGCGATGGCATCCAGCGCCTGCAGCGCAGGCGCCCATGCAGGTGGGTGGACGAGGCCGGGCGCGGCGATCAGCTCGGCCAGCGTCGGCGGCGCCTGCTGGCGCGTGATGTCCAGCAGCGGCACGCGCAGCGCCAGCCGTTGCTTGCCCTCGCCGGGCGGCAACGGCACGCCCAGGCGCAGGCGCGGGTCGGGATCATCGGCGGCGCGCCGCGCCACCACGGCGGGCCAGCCGCGCGCGAACCATGCGGCCAGGCGCGCCTCCTGCGCGGGCAGGTCGGCTTGCCAGTCGGCCTGCGCCGCCAGCCAGACCAGCGTGTGGCGGGCGGGCTGCTCAGGCATCGCCGGCGGCCACCCGGGCGGCAACCGATGCGGCCAGGCCGCGGCCGCCGCGTTCGGCACCGCGCGCGGCGCGCCGGTCGCCGTCGACCGGCGCGGCCAGTGCCTGCAGCAGCGCCGCCGCGAGGTCGCCGTCCCACACCGATTGCACCGCGCCCATCGCGACGTAGTTCTCCACGCCGGGAGCGAACACCGGCGAGCTCTGGCTGAGTGCCTGCAGCTTCTCCAGCGGCTGCTTGGTCACCCGGGCCATCGCGCGCAGGTCCATGACCCGCACCTGGGCACTGGGCAGGGCGTGGATGTGGTCGGCCATCAGCCCGAAGGAGAGGAAGCCGCCGCTGACCGATTCGCCGTACACCAGCGTCACCAGTCGTGCGCCGCGGCGGCGGGCCAGGTCCAGGCTCTGGGCCAGGTGCGCGAAATAGCCGTTGATGCCCAGCAGTTCGTCGCGGCGCGCCAGCCGCTGGCCGGCGGTGTCCACCAGCATCACGATCGGGCGTTGCGGATCGGCCGCCGTGCTGGCCAATACCGTCTCGGCCAGGCGCAGGGCGTGGTCCACGCCCACCTCGATCTTGTCGGTGGTGCCGATGACGGTGACCTCGCCGGCGGCGGTGCTGGCGGTGCCGGTCAACACCGCATCGTGCACGGCGATGGCATGGCCGGCGGGAAACAGGGCGTCCAACAGCGGCGCCAGCGCGGGTGACGAGGCAGGCTGCGCGGTCATGGCAGGCTCCGGTTGGCCGTGGCGGCAAGGAAGTCGTCGGTGTCCAGCAAGGGCAGGCGTTCCGGTGCAGCGATGCCCTGCAGCGCCCAGATCTCCAGGCCGTCGCGGCAGCCACCCCACGCCTGCGCACGCGCGCTCAGCGCGGCATGCCGCGCCTGCAGGGCGGCCAGGGCGGCATCAGTGTCGCTGCTGTCGGTGTCCGGCTGCAGCGCGTCGAACGCCGCCTGCGCGAACGCGTCGATCGCATCGGGTACCAGCACCTGGGCCTGGTCGATCAGGTAGCGGTGCTTGCCACCGGTCACCCGCCACACCAGTGCGCGATCGCGCGAATCGAACTCCTCCACGCCGCGTACCGTTTCGATCACTTCCGGGCCGGACAGCGACAGGCGACCTTCCTCGGACATGATCACGCGCGTGCAGCAGCGGGCGACGATGCCCATGCCGCCGAAGGCGCCGTTGCCGCTGCCGATCAACGCCAGCACCGGCACCCCGGCGGCGCGCGCATCGAGCGTGGCGCGCATGATTTCGGAAATGGCGATCAGCCCGGCGTTGGCCTCATGCAGGCGCACGCCGCCGGTATCGAGCATCAACAGCACGCCGGCCGGTCGGGTCCGGGCGGCGCGCTGCAGCAGCCCGGTGAGCTTGGCGCCATGCACCTCGCCCACGCCGCCGCCCATGAACTGCCCCTGCTGCGCGGCGACCAGCACACGCGTGCCGCGCAATCGGCCTTCGCCCACCACGATGCCGTCGTCGAACGCGGCCGGCTGGTCGAGCTGGGCCAGATGCGGGCTGGTCACGCGTTGCGCCGGGCCCAGCAGTTCCTGGAAGGAACCCGGGTCCAGCAGCCCGGCGATGCGCTCGCGCGCGTCGGCCTCGTAATAGCTGTGGCGGTGCACGATGCTCATGCGCCGCCTCCGCTGCCCAGCGACTGCACCGCCTGGTCCAGGCGCAGGCTGACCACCGCCGGGGTGGCGCCGGCGTCGTTGATCGACACGCGCACGTCGCGCAGCGGGTGGCGCTGCGCGAAATCGCCGATCACCGCTTGCCAGATGCTGCCGAACCCTTGCGCGGCGGTGATGATGCGCACCGCCATCGCGCCCTCCAGCGCGGCCGGCTCCAGCAGGATTTCCAGGTTGCCCGAGGCCAGCACGCCCACCAGCACGGCCCCGCTGGGGAAGTGCACATCGGTGCTGCCGTTGAAGCGATAGTCGAGGGTTTCCATGTGCCGTCCCTTACCAGTTGCGGAAGCGCTTGGGCGGGTCGTACAGCCCCCCCGACCAGCGCACCAGGTCTTTGACCGAACGCGCCGCCAGCAGGTCGCGGCTGGCATCGCGTACGTTGATGCCGAGGTCGGCGGGGCGTTTGATCACGCCGCGGTCGCGCAGGTTCTCGACCATCGCGCGGTCGCGGCCCAGGCCCACCGCGGTGTAACCGGCCACGCCGCGGATCGCCTGTTCGCGCTCCTCCGGCGTGCGGCACAGCAGCAGGTTGGCGATGCCTTCCTCGGTGAGCACATGGCTGACGTCGTCGCCGTAGATCATGACCGGTGGCAGTGGCATGGCCGCGCGTTCGGCCAGTTCCCAGGCATCCAGGCGCTCGACGAATGCCGGCGCCATGTGTTCGCGGAAGGTCTCCACCATCTGCACCACCAGCTTGCGCCCGCGCGGCATCTCGCCCGCGCGCGCGGCCTGCTGGCCGGCCTTGAGCCAGGCATCGCTGGCGTGGCGGCGGCCGCGCGCATCCGACCCCATGTTGGGCGCGCCGCCGAAGCCGGCGATGCGGTCGCGGGTGGCCGTGGAGCTGTTGCCCTGCAGGTCGATCTGCAGGGTGGAGCCGATGAACATGTCGCAGGCGTACAGCCCGGCGGTCTGCGAAAACGCGCGGTTGGAGCGCATCGAACCATCGGCGCCGGTGAAGAACACATCGCCGCGGGCAGCGATGTACTTCTCCATGCCCAGCTCCGAGCCGAACGAATGCACCGATTTGACGAAGCCCGACTCGATGGCCGGGATCAGCGCCGGGTGCGGATTGAGCGCCCAGTGCTGGCAGATCCTGCCCTTCAGCCCCAGCGATTCGGCATAGGTGGGCAGCAGCAGTTCGATCGCCGCGGTGTCGAAGCCGATGCCATGGTTGAGCCGGTTGACCCCGTATTCGGCGTAGATGCCCTTGATCGCCATCATCGCCATCAGCACCTGGATCTCGGAGATCTGCGCCGGGTCGCGGGTGAACAGCGGTTCGATATGGTTCGGGCGCGGCGCCTGCACCACGAAGTTGACCCAGTCGGCGGGGATGTCGACGCGGGGCAGGCTATCGACGATCTCGTTGACCTGCGCGATGACGATGCCGCCTCCGAAGGCGGTGGCTTCGACGATCACCGGGGTGTCTTCGGTATTCGGGCCGGTGTAGAGATTGCCGTGCCGGTCCGCCGCCTGCGCGGCCACCAGCGCCACCCGCGGGGTGAGGTCGATGAAGTAGCGGCCGAACAGTTCCAGGTAGGTATGGATGGCCCCGATCCGGATGCGGCCTTCGGCGACCAGGTTGGCCAGCCGTACCGACTGCGGCCCGGAGAAGGAGAAGTCCAGTGTCGAGGCGATGCCGCGCTCGAACACATCCAGGTGGGCGGGCAGCGACAGCACCGACTGCACCATGTGCAGGTCGTGCACGCGCGCCGGATCGAGGTCGGCCAGGGCCTGGGCGAGGAAGTCGGCCTGCTTCTGGTTGTTGCCCTCCAGGCAGACCTTGTCGCCCGGTTCGAGCAGGGCGTGCAGCAACCCGGCGATATCGCCGGCCGCCACCTCCCGGCCGCGGGCCCAGGGCGCTGCGCGGTCCAGCCGCGCCTGGCGGCCTCGCTCCAGTGTGTCCCAGCTCGGGTTCATCGACGGACTTCCGCATGACGTTGAGATAATTACGCCATAATTACGAAGGGGTGTGCAAGTCGCAGCGCAGCGAATCGGTCGGGTTCGCCCATTCAGCCAGATCGGCGTCTCCGCGCAGGCGGGAGGCGCGCCTCCATTTCCCGTGACGCTTCCCACCTGTACTGTCAGCAGACTGCGGGGCGGCCTCCCGCGTTGGGGGAGAACGTGCCATGGCGGTGGGGAAGCTGTTGGAAAACCTGGGGCGCTTCAGTCGAGGCCTGCGCGCGCTGGGGTTCGGGGTGTTGTTGCTGGTGGCGCTGGGAGCGCTGGGGCACGAGGTCATCCAGCGGGGCAGGCCATCCCCGGGCACCGCGGCACTGGCCGCAGTGCTGGCCCTGATAGTGTGGTGGGACGTCCGCAGCCTCCTTGCCCGCCGCGATGCACAGCGGCTGACGCACCGTATCGCCCACGCCCGGCAGACGCTCGCCTCGCTGGATGCGGACAGCCGCATCGCCCACCTGCGTCGCTTGAAGCGCAGGGCGATCATCGCCGGCGTTTCGCTGTTGGCCAGCGTCGGCACCCTGCTGGTCTGCGGGGACAACCAACGCGTGGTGGCGTGGGTCCTGCTGTGGGTGGCGCTGAGCGCCTGGTTTACGTTCGTCTGTTCCGCCGGGCTGCTGCTGGCACGACGCTGGTGCAACCAGGTCCAGCCGCCGCGTTGACGGTGCGCCGCCTGGGGGCGATGCGTACGTCCCCGACCGGTCGCTGCGCCGCGAACATCGCATGAGCCCGCGCTGGCGCCATCGCCTGGGGTACGTCCGGCACTGGCCCGTGCGTTCGCCGGACGGTGGCCGGCGAACGCACAGGGGGGCTTAGAACTTCCAGCGCAGGCTGGCCGCCACGAAGCGCGGCTCGCCGTAGTTGTTGTAGTCCAGGTTGGCCCAGTAGGTCTTGTCCAGCGCGTTGCGCACGCTCAACGTGGCGGTCCAGTTGTCGCTGATGCGGTAGTTGGCGTTGAACTGCACCAGCGCGTACGCCGGCTGGTTCACCGTGACCGTGCCGCCCAGCGGGTAGGGGATGTTGTAGCCCTGCACCTTGCTTTGCCACTGCACGCCGCCGCCCACGCTCAGGCGCGCCAGCGCGCCGCGCAGCTGCACCTGGGTGTTGAGCTGCAGCAGGTCCTCGGCCGGGTTGGCGTACAGCAGGTCGGTGGCGGCGCGGGTCATCTTGACGTGGGTAAAGCCGGCGTTGACCGTCCAGCCGGGCAGGATCTCGCCGTTGATGTCCATTTCCCAGCCGCGCACCTTGGTGCCATTGACACCGATGTAGGCCGAGCTGCCGTCGCTGAGCGAGCCATCCGGCACGCGCATGTCGCGCACCGCGTAGTTGTCCTGCTTGGCCTCGAACACGGCGGCATTGGCGGTCAGGCGGCCGTCGAACCACTGGGTCTTGATCCCGGCTTCCAGGTTCGAGCCCTGCACCGGTGCCAGCAGGTTCTCGTTCCTGTCCTTGTAGTTCTGCGGATTGAAGATCTCGGTGTAGCTGGCGTAAGCCGACACGTTGGGGGTGATGTCGTACACCAGGCCCACGTAGGGCGTGACTTCATCGCTGACCTTGTAGGCACCGCTGGTGGCGGTGTAGCTGCCGGCGGCGTTGTAGGCACGGGTCAGGGTCTGCCAGCGGCTCAGGCGTGCACCGGCGATCAGCGACAGCGGATCGGCCAGGCGCAGGCGGGTGGCCAGGTAGACGCCACTCTGGGTGGTCTTGGCCACGCGACGCGCACCGGTGCGGGTGTAGGTGACCTCGGAGATGTCGCCATCCCAGCTGTAGATGTTGGGAATGTAATAGCAGCGCTCGGTGCCGCAGCGCGCCCAGTCGGTGGGATAGTTCAGCGCCAGCGTGTTGGTGGTGCTTTCCAGGTCGGCCCACTGCGCGCCCACGGTCACGTCGTGCTCGCGGCCGAAAAGGTTGAAGGTGCCGGTGAGGTAGGCATCGACGTTGCGGCGGGTGTCTTCCGAATCGCCTGCGGCGGTGCGCAGGTAGATGCCCGAGCCGGTGGCCGGGTCCGGGTAGCCGGTGCCGTACAGGCGGATGTTCTGCACGTTGCCGCGGGTGTAGGCGGTGTTGATCTTCAGCAGCCAGTCGTCGCCGAAGCGCTGCTCGAGGTTGGCGAAGACGGTGCTGGTTTCGCGCTGCCAGTAGCTCCACTTGGGGGCCAGGTTGGTCGAGCGCGGCAGGTGCACGAAGTTGCCCTGGCTGTCGAAGAACGGCACGGTGCCCCAGGTCGAGCCGACCGGGTTGTTGTCCTGGGTCTGGTAGCCGACGGTGACGGTGGTGCTGTCGGTGACGTCACCTTCGAGCACGGCCATGCCGGCCATCTTGTTTTCCTTGTAGCGGTCGTAATAGAAGTCGCGGTCGGTGTAGGCAGCGACCACGCGGCTGCGGTAGCGGCCGTCGGCGGTGAGCGGTGCGGTCACGTCCGCTTCCATGCGCTGGTAGTCCCAGCTGCCGGCACTCACCGAGAAGGACGCATCGAATTCCTTGCCCGGGCGCTTGCGCAGCAGGTTGACCGTGGCCGACGGCACGCCGGCGCCGCTGAGCAGGCCGTTGGCGCCGCGGATGACTTCGATGCGGTCGTAGAAGGCGGTGTCGTATTCCTGGTTGGTCGAGCCGCTGTAGGTGGGGATGCCGTCGACCTGGAAGTCGGTGATCGCAAAGCCGCGCGCGTAGTACAGCGGGCGCTGGGTATCGTAGAAGGACACGCTGACGCCGGTGACGGTGCGCATCACGTCGTTGATGCTGAACAGCGATTCGTCCTGCAGGCGCTGCAGGCTGATCGAGGTGGCCGACTGCGGTGTTTCCTGGAGGGTCATGGGCAGGCGGGTGGTGCTGGCCGGCGCGGCGCGATCGCCGACGACGCTGACCTTGTCCAGGGTCTTGGCATCGGCATTGCCGCCGGCATCGGCAAGCGCGTCGGCCAAGGCCAGTGGGGAGGCCAGCGACAGCACGGAGAGCAGGGCCAGGCTCAGCGGGGCGCGGCGGAAGGTGCGGGGCGGAAGATCGCGGAAGGTCATGCGCAGGTCTCGAATCGGTCTCGGAGGGGGAAGCAGCAGGCAGCGGGCACGGCAGGCCGGGCACCGGAAGCGCCTGGCGTTTAGGTCCTTCTGAGGGAGGGGTGGAACCCGACGCGGGGTCGGCACCGTAGCGGCCGTGGGTGGTGAGCAGGGCCCGGCGGCCGTCCATGGGTTCCGGCCAGGCCCGCGCCGGCAGCGCAGGGGTGCGTAAATGTAAAGCGTTCTCATTCGCTTTACAATTCCTTAATGCGGTATGGGGGCCTGACGCGGGGGCGGAACCGCGGTGGTGCGATAGCCGGAGCCGGTGGGTCTCCGTTCGGCATTGCCGCGAGCGTGGGGGCCCGTAGCGGCCGGTAAGCCCTTGGCGTAGTGTCCCTCGGCCTGCGGCCTCCTCCTTGATTTTGCCCAGGAGCCTACCGGCCGCTACGGGGCTCGGCTTGCGGAGACAAGCGGGAACGCTGGCTTTTGACTCTGGTCGGTGGGTCGGGCGCTGGGCCCCATGCCCTTTCCGGCGACGCCCCCGGCCGCTGCGCGGCCTCCTCCTTTATTTCGCCTCCAAGGGCATGGGGCCCAGCGCCCGACCCACCGACCGCCGCGCAAAAAAAAATCCGGCCCACGCCGGGGCCGGATCTCGTTTTCCACCGCGCGGCCAACGCCGCAGCAGGCAGGCTTACAGCGCCTGCAGTTCTTCGTTGGCGTTGCGCTTCTTCTGCGCCGGGGCGGTGGCCGGCGGCGGGGTCAGCATCACCGCCGGGGTGGTCGCGTTCTCCACCGGCACGTCCAGGTAGGGCAGCTTCAGCGTCTCGCTGGTCTGGCGGCGGATCTCGTTGGTCAGCACCGGGCTCTCGTTGAGCTTGCGGCCGTAGGACGGCACGATCTGCTTCAACTGCGCTTCCCAGCCGGCCGCCATCTGTTGCGGGAAGGCCTTCTTCAGCAGGTCCAGCATGATCGGCGGCGAAGTCGACGCGCCCGGCGAGGCGCCCAGCAGCGCGGCCAGGGTGTGGTCCTTGTCGGTCACGATCTCGGTGCCGAACTGCAGCACCGGGCCCTTTTCGGGGTCGCGCTTGATGATCTGCACGCGCTGCCCGGCGGTAACCAGTGTCCAGTCCTCGCGCTTGGCGTTGGGGAAATACTTGACCAGTTCGGCCTGGCGGTCAGCGTCGTTCAGACGCGCCTGGCCCATCAGGTACTTCACCAGGTCCAGGTTCTCCATGCCCACGTCGAGCATGCCTGCCACGTTGTTGTGGTTGACCGAGGAGTACAGGTCGAACCACGAACCGTGCTTGAGGAACTTGGTGCTGTACAACGCGAACGGCCCGAACAGCACCACCGGCTTGCCGTCCAGCTTGCGTGCGTCCAGGTGCGGGACGGACATCGGCGGCGAGCCGGTTTCAGCCATGCCGTAGGCCTTGACCGAATGACGGCCGGCGATCGCCGGAGACTGGAAGGCCAGGAACTGGCCGCCCACCGGGAAGCCGGCGTAGTCCTTCGACTCGGGGATGCCCGACAGCTGCAGCAGCTTGAGCGCGGCGCCACCGGCACCGATGAACACGAAGCGCGACTTGATCGTGGACTCGTTGCCGGACTTCAGGTCCTTCACGGTCACGTTCCAGGTCTTGTCCTCGTTCTGGCGCAGCGCGCCCACTTCGTGCTGCAGGTGCAGCTGGAAGTTGGGGCTGCGCTGCAGGCCGGCCGTCAGCTGGCGGGTGATCACGCCGAAGTTGACGTCGGTGCCCAGCGGCATCCAGGTGGCGGCCACCTTCTGCTGCGGGTCGCGGCCCTCCATCAGCAGCGGTGCCCACTGCCTGATCTGCGCGGCATCCTCGGAATACTGCATGCCGTAGAACAGCGGGTTCTTGACCAGCGCCTGCTGGCGCTTGTGCAGGTAGGCGATGTTGTCATCGCCCCACACAAAGCTCATGTGCGGGGTGGGGTTGATGAAGTCCGAGGGCTGGCTGAGCCGACCTTCGCGCACCTGGTGCGACCAGAACTGGCGCGAGATCTCGAACTGCTCGGCGATCCCGACCGCACGCTTGGTCTCGATGCTGCCGTCCGGCAGTTCGGGGGTGTAGTTGAGTTCGGCGAAGGCCGAGTGCCCGGTGCCGGCATTGTTCCAGCCGTCCGAACTCTCCAGCGCCACGCCGTCCAGGCGCTCGTACACCTGGATGTTCCAGTCCGGCTGCAGCTCCTGCAGGAACGTGGCCAGGGTGATGCTCATGATGCCGCCGCCGACCAGGACCACGTCGACCGGCTTGTCGTTGCCGGCGGCCGGGACCGAGCGCTGATGCAGGGGCCAGTACAGGAATATCGCGGCTGTCAGCAGCAACAGCACGAGCAGGCCGAGGACGACCTTGGCAAATTTTTTCATGGGGATCTCGGGAGGGGGAGATGTGAACAGGATGCCCACGCCATGGGGAAGAGGCGTGAAGAAACAAGCGCTTGGGCGATCCTCATGGCGATTTTATCGCCTTTCGACGGGTTTCTGGTGCAACGCAGCATCCGACCCGGGGTGATCGCCTCAATCGCTGGCCAGGGTGAAGTACTCGCCGAGGAAGTAGCCGGCTTGGTAAACCAGCGCGGCCACGGCCAGTCCCAGTTGCGCCCGCCGGTCCCGGCAGGCGGCGCCCAGCGCCGCGATGGCCAGCATCAGCACCGTATGCAGCGGATAGGCCGGGCCCAGCATCTGCCAGCGGCTGTGGCCCTTGATCGCGGTGTCGCCCAGGTCCAGCAGGGTGAGCAGCGCCAGCATCCCGAAGAACCAGCCCCGGCGCTGCAGCAGGTAGTTTTCATAGCTGCCGAAGCTGCGCAGGTCGTCGGGGAACAGCAGCACGCACAGCATGAACCACGCCGCGCAGTAGGCGATCACGAACAGGTACAGCCCGAACGTCCACTGCCGCACCTCGCCCAGGCGGAACTCCCACCACCAGAACGTCACCACCGAGATCAGCGCCCACAGCACCCAGCACAGGTGGATCCACGACCAGCCGCGGCGCTCGGGGTGCTCGATGATCGAGGCCAGCCCGCGCAGCAGGGTGGTGATGCTCAGGCCGAGGATGATGCTCAGCACCACCCGGATGTGCAGGTAGACCGGATCGCTGTCCATCGATGCCCCCACCCTTGGAATGCGCCGATGCTGCGCCGGGCGGGGTTGACGGCCCGTGTAGGGCGACGGCGGGGCAGCCGGGCAGCGGTACCCGTTACGCCGCGGTGGTCAGCGCTTCTTCCGCACCAGCGTGGCCGACGCGTCCAGCACCGCCCGGGTCAGCAGCGCCATGGTCTGCACATCGCCCTTCCAGTGCTGCCAGTACAGCGGCACGTCTTCCCACGCGCGCTGCTTCATCAATACCAGGCGCCCGGCCTCCAGGTGGCGGCGCACCAGCGGCAGGGGGTTCATCGTCCAGCCCAGCCCGCCGAGGTTGGCCTGCACGAAGGCGCGGGTGGAGGGAATCCACCAGGTCGGCGCGGTCAACGGCAGGTCCTCGCCGGCCAGCCGCCGCGCGAACCGCGCCTGCATGTCGTCCTTGCGGTTGAACACCAGCACCGGCGCCTGCGCCAGCGACTGCGCGTTGACCCCCTTGGCGAAGTGCTGCGCATGGAAGGCCGGGGTGCAGGTGGCCGCGTAACGGATGCTGCCCAGTGCGTGGATCTGGCAGCCCTGCACGGGCTCGTCCAGGGTGGTCACCGCGCCCAGCACCGCGCCCTGGCGCAGCAGCGCCACCGTGTGGTCCTGGTCTTCCAGGCGCAGGTCCAGGGTGGTGCCGGTCTGCTGCGAGAAGCTGCGCGCCGCATCGGGAAACCAGGTCTCCAGGCTGTCGTGGTTCACCGCCACCGGGATGCTGGCGTGGGGCAGGTCTTCGTCGGCGATGCCCATCCGGTGCAGTGCATCGTGCTCCAGCAACGCGGTCTGCTCGGCCAGCTGCACCAGCACCTGGCCTTCCGGGGTCGCCACCGCCGGCGAGGAACGCTTGATCAGCAGGCGTCCCACGCGGTCCTCCAAGGCCTTGATCCGCTGCGATACCGCCGAGGCCGTGACGTTGAGCGATTGCGCGGCGCGCTCGAAACTGCCTTCGCGGACCACCGCGGCGAGCGCGCGAAGCTGGGCATGATCGATCCGCATGTTCTTAAGCCTGGCTAATGTGGGTTAAGCAAGTTTAGCTCTACTTTTTCATGTTGCGGCGCGACAATGCGCGCCATCCGGTGCTGTACGCCTTGGCGAGGCACCGCCCCAGTAGCAAGACAAGGCGGTAACCCATGTTCTCCATCATCTCCGGCGGCCCCGGTCTGGCCGCGTGGTTCAGTGGTGCTGCGACCGGCATCGGCCTGTTCGCGGTGGTCGGTGCACAGAGCGCCTTCATCCTGCGCCAGGGCATCCTGCGCAAGCACATCGTGCCGGTCGTGGCGACCTGTGCGGCCATCGATGGCATCTTCATCTTCGCCAGCGTGGCCGGCCTGCGCACGCTCACCCAGGCGCTGCCGTGGCTCACCACCGTGGTGCTGTGGGGCGGCGTGGCCTTCCTGGCCTGGTATGCGTGGCAGTCGGCGCGGCGCGCGCTGGCCGGCGGCGGTGGCATGCACGTGGACGACGGCGACAGTACCTCGCGCCGCGCGGTGCTGATGTCGGCGGTCGGCTTCTCGCTGATCAATCCGCACTTCTGGCTGGACATGATGGTCATCGGCGGCATCGCCGAGAACTTCGGCAATGCACGCATGGCCTTCGCCGCCGGGGTGTTCACCGCCAGCTGCCTGTGGCTGACCGCGCAGGGCCTGGGCGCGCGCCTGCTGGCCCCGCTGTTCACCAAGCCGAAAACCTGGCGCATCCTCGATGGCACCATCGCGGTGATCCTGTCGATCCTGGCGCTGACCCTCGCGTTCCGCGGCATGCATTGAACTCTCTCCTCGATGCGTTCCTTCAATGGCACCGCTTGCGGTGCCATTTTTTATGGGCGACACCTCGGAAACCGCCTACCCCACGGCGCGCCTTCCCCCACTGGTCTGGGTGTTCAGGTTACGTCTAGAATCTGGCACCCGGACAGGGTGTCCGGAAGACAGGGGGATAAGGATGCGCAAGTCAGGTTGGGTGGCCTTGGCCATGTGGGGAGCGCTGGTGGGGCAGGCCGGCGCGGTGGATCTGGACCGCTACCTCAAGCGCGATGATTTCGCCGATATCAAGCTTTCCCCGGATGGCGCCTATTTCGCCGCGACGGTGCCGATGGAGGACCGCACCGCGTTGGCGATCCTGCGGACCAGCGACAACAAGGTGGTCGGCTCGTTCGTGCCGCCGCCGAAGAACCACGCCGAAGACTTCAACTGGGTCAACAACAACCGCGTCCTGATCAGCCTGGCGGAGAAGTGGGGCGCCCTCGACGAGCCTAGCCTGACCGGTGAGTTGTACGCCATCAACGCCGACGGCGGGCGCGGCGAGCTGCTGGTCGGCTACCGGGTCGAGAGCAATGGGCCCGGCACCCGCATCCAGCCCAAGAAAGTGGAGGACGTGGCGGCCTTCCTCATCGACCCGCTGCCCCAGGACGACCGCAACGTGCTGGTGTCGATCATGCCGTTCACCAGTGATCCGTTCAGCCGCGTGGACAGGCTGGATGTGCAGAGCGGCCGCCGCCAGACCGTGGCCCGCTCGCCGGTGCGCAATACGCGGTTCGTCAGCGACCATGACGGCCAGGTCCGGTTCGCGCATGGGGCCGGCACCGACAACGTCAACAAGCTCTACTACCGCGAAGGGTCCGGCGACACCTGGAAGCTGGTCAACGACGAGGCCGCCACGCACCGCATCGAGCGCGCGCTGGGTTTCTCGGCGGACGGCTCGCTGGCCTACCTGCGCAGCGAGCAGGCACAGGGCCCCGATGCCATCGTCTCCTGGGACCCGAAGACCGGCAAGCGCGCCACCGTGCTGCGCGACCCGCAGGTGGATCCGAGCGCGGTGATCGTCCGTCCCGGCACCGCGATCCCGGTCGGGGCGCTGTTCCTGGGCGATACCCCGCGGACCCGCTTCTTCGATGAAACCTCGGCCGATGCGCGGCTGTATCGCAGCCTCGAAGCCGCGTTCGGCGGGGATGCGGTGTACATCACCTCCAGTTCCCGTGACGGCAAGCTGCTGCTGATCCAGGCCTGGTCCGGGCAGAACCCCGGCGATTTCTACCTCTTCAACAACGAGACCAAGAAGGCCGACCACCTCATCAGCCGCAGCAGCTGGGTGGAGCCGGCCAAGGCGGCCAAGGTCACGCCGATCGTGGTGAAGGCGCGCGATGGACTGGAGCTGCATGGCTTCCTGACCGTTCCGGCCGGCAAGAGCGGCAGCCGCCTGCCGATGGTGGTGCTGCCGCATGGCGGCCCCTACCACGTGTTTGATTCGGGCAGCTACGACAGTGAAAGCCAGCTGCTCGCCGCGGCCGGGTATGCCGTGCTGCAGGTCAATTTCCGCGGCTCCAGCAACTATGGCCGCAGCTTCGAGCAGGCCGGCGCCGGGCAGTGGGGGCGCAGCATGCAGGACGACGTCACCGACGCCACCCGCTGGGCCATTGCCCAGGGCCACGCCGATCCCGCGAAGATCTGCATCTATGGCGCCAGTTATGGTGCCTATGCGGCCCTGATGGGCGCGGCGAAAGAGGGCGCGCTCTACACGTGCGCGGCGGGCTACGTCGGCGTGTACGACCTGCCGATGATGTTCACCCGGGGCGATACGCAACAGAGCAAATCCGGCGAAACCTTCCTGAAGGACTGGCTGGGCGACCCGCAGAAGCTGGCCGCGGTATCGCCGGTCAATCTCGCCGCGCAGATCAAGGTGCCGGTCTTCCTGGCCGCCGGCGGGGAAGACCAGCGTGCCCCGATCCAGCACACCAAGCGCATGGAAGCGGCGCTGAAGAAGGCTGGCGTACCGGTGGAGTCGCTGTACTACGCCACCGAGGGCCATGGCTTCTACACCGACCCGCATCGCCGCGAGTACTACAGCAAGCTGCTGGCCTTCCTGTCACGCAGCCTCGGCGGAGAAACCGCCAACGCCGCGACGGCGGCGCAGCCGTGACCGGTTGAGCGCGGCCCCGGCAATGGCGCGCTCACGCGCCGCTGCCGGGGACCGCGGTTGTGTACTCGGCGCGGGCAGGGGCCCGCACCACCAAGGGGAAAAACAATGCACAACCGTGTACTGGCCGCGCTGCTGTGCGTGGCGGGCGGCTGGCTGCCGAACGCCGCCAGCGCCGTGGACCTGGACGCCTTCCTGCGCGAAGAAGCCTTCGCCGACATCACCCTCTCGCCGGACGGCGCCTATGTAGCGGCGACCATTCCGCTGGAGGACTCCACGGCGGTGGCCATCCTCGGCAGCAAGGACATGAAGATGGTCGGCTCCTTCCGGCCACCGCGCAACACTGGAAGCGGCGCTGAAGAAGGCCGGCGTACCGGTGGAGTCGCTGCATTGCGCCACCGAAGGTCACGGCTTCTACACCGACCCGCATCGCTGCGAGTACTACACCCGGCTGCTGGCGTTCCTGGCCAAAAGCCTGGAGGGAACGACCGCCACGGCCGGCACCGGCAGTGCCGGGGAGAAGGCGGCGTAAATGCCTGGCCGCGCCCGTGCCGATGGCGCAGTCCACGGCACAGGCGCTTCTGCGCGCCTGTCATCTGAACGACTGCGCCCGCGTCCATGCCACCACGTCGGTGGCATGGACGGTCTGCCGGGGTGTCCAGGCACGTGTGCTATCGGGTCAGAACGCGTAGCTGGCGTGCAGCTGCGCCTGGCGATCCGCGCTGCCCAGCAGGCGCTGCGCCATCAGCGATGCGCCCAGGCTGAAACGCTTGTGCTGGTAGTCCGCCCCCAGCATCAGGCGATGATCCAGTCCGGTTGGCCGGGTGCCCGGCAACACGAAGGCGTGGCCCCCCGCGCCGTGCAGCGTGGCAACACGATCACTGGCGCGGTAGGCCAGCGACCCGATCAGGGCTGCGTCGCCCCGCACCGTCCAACGTTGACTCAGCCGCCCCGTCATCCCGGTGCCGGCTTCCCATTGCACGCCCCGGCGGGTACCGGCGCCGACGGACAGGCCGAATGCATCGGCACCGTATTCGTGGAAACCCGCTTCGCGGCTGTGGTACGCATGTGCGCCAAGGCGGGGTTGCCAGTGCAGGCCGCCGGCAACCAGCTCGCGGCTGAGCATGCTGCCGATGCGGCTCCGCGACAGCGTGCGTTGACTGTGTGCGCTGTGCTGGACGCTGCCCCAGCTCAACTGGCGCAGGCCGTCCAGCTGATGCCACTCATTGCCCAGGGTGTGCTGCAGATTGAACGCGCCCAGTGTCTGCCCGATGCCCACGCCGGCAAAGCGCGACTGGTTGCGGGTCTGTCCCCCTTCGGTGGCGATGTCCGATGCGAGCAGGCCAGTGCTCAGCTGGAGTTGTCCGCCTCCCCGCAGCGGGACCGCCACCTGCACCGCGCTACCGGTGCCCTGTACGCCATGGCGGGTGCCAGCGTCTGCGCCAAAGGCCACGAGACGGTGACCCTCGACCGCCCGCGCGCGGGCCAGGCTTGACCAGAAGGTATCGCCGTTGGCGCCTGCACGCATGCTGGCGGCCACGACATCCGAGCCGGACAGCTGCGACAGGGCGCGATTGAACTCTGCGGCGTCAGCCACTTCCAGGCCGTGGTACAGCGCGTTGCTGTCGTAGCCTGCCTCCAGCGCTTCGGCAACGTGCTGCAGGGGGGCGTCGGCCAGCGCGCGATAGTCGTTGCGGGTCATCACCACATCGACGGTGCCGGCCTCGTCGCGTTCCGCTCGTGCCTGCCACACCACCGAGGCGCTGCGGATGTTGTCTTCGCCACTGTCGGCGCCCACGAACACGCCTTCCAGGCGTACCTGCGAGGCGGCCGTGCCCCGCGTGAACGTGGTATCCACCGCCACGTCGGACAGGTGTCCGCCCTGATGCAACACCAGACGCCCGGCGCTGCCGTCGGCATTGGTGCCCACGGTATAGCCGCTGACCCCGCGGGGTGCCTGCCAGCCCAGGTCCTGGCCCGGCTGGTTCGCGGCGTCGGTGGCAGCGTCGGCGTTGTGGCCGCTGCCGTTGCCATACACATTGACCTGACCGTTGTTGATGAGGCGGCCGCTGCCTCCCGGTGCCATCTGGAACGCGTAGGAGGCGTCGGCATGGATGTTGATCACACCGCCGCGGCGGTTGTTGAGCGTGGCCGAGCCATCCGAGCGCATGGCGATCATCCCCTGGCCATTGTTGCCTCCGGCGGTGCCAAGGTTGATCGTGCCGTCGTTGATGAGCGTGGCACCGCGTGCGCCGGACATCGCCACGGCGTTGTCCCCGGTGACCGTAAGCGTGCCCTGGTTGAGCAGCGTGGCCGACGCGCCCTCTGCATGCAGCGCGGACTGATGGCGCGCGTTGCTGGTGATGCTGCCATCGAAGCGGTTGATGCCGGTGCTGGCATGTGAATCGGCGACCAGGGTGAGTACCCGTGCATCCCCGGACAGCAGGATGCTGCCGCGATTGTCGAATGCTTCGATGACGTCCCGCTCAGTGCCCACGCGCGAGGTGACCGCGTGGACCAGTGCGTTTTCATTGAGCACCCCGCGTGCGACCACGCTGCCGTGGTTGTCGAACCCGGCCATACCCTGCAGCACGAAGCCGCCGCCGTCCATCTCGAGCCGCGCAGTGCGGTGGCGTTCGCCGTTGTCGAACTCGCTCTCGCCCTGCAGGGTCACCAACGTATCGCCCAGCTGCATTGTCCCGAGGTTTTCGATGTCGGCATCGCCGGCCAGGGTGATGCGGGCACCCTGGGCCTGGACGCTGCCGTAGTTGTCGAAGCCGGCATCGGCCTGCAGTTCCATCCGGCCGCGCAGGTCGAGATGGCCGCGGTTGTCGACATCGCCATCGCGTTCGATCAGCAGCGCGGACCGTTCGGAGATGCGCAGCACGCCGAGGTTGTCCAGCTGGCCGGCGCTGGCCACCGACAGGGTGCCGGCATTGAGGTGCAGCGTGCCGTCGTTGCGGACGCGGCCGACGATGCGCGTGGTCAGTCCCTGGTCCCAGCTTGCCTCGGCGCCGGTGGCCACGAGGGTCTGCTGATTGCCGAACTGGCCGCCCTCCCGGCCGGGCGCCGTGCCACCACCACCACCACCACCACCACCAGCGCCACCGCCACCGCCACTACCACCGCCGTCACCGCCACCGCCGCCGCCGCCGCCACCGCCGCCGCCACCGCCACCGGCGGCGGCACCGGCCACCACCGCGGCAATGCCACCGATCCACCAGGGCGAGACGCGGCGCGCGCTGTTATCGGCGCTGTCTTCGCATTCGGATTCGGCCAGCGGGTCGCACGCGCTGTCGGTTGTCTGCGCGTGGGTCAGCGGTGCGGCGCACAGCGAAAGGGCGATCATCGCCGCCAACGGATGGCGGAGAGGAAGGTGGGGACGCATGGGGAGTTCTCCTGGCGAGCAAGTGCAAAAAAAAATCGTGGGGGGAATGCAACAGGAGACAGCTACCCGTTGCGTCGCCGTGCCGATGGCAGCGGTTGGACGCGGCGGATGGTGGCAGTGAGCCGGAGCGATGTATCTGCAACAAATACGAAAGAGCCAGACTGTGAAGCAGTAGTCTGTTGTTATGCGTCGTTTAAGTGCATATGGCAGGCAGTTGCCAAATGGGATGAACACGACAAACAAGAACGGCACCCGAAGGTGCCGTTGTGTCGAGGGCGCCGCAGCACGGGGCTTACTTCACCCCGTGCATCATCTTCCGCAGCAGCGGCGAGCACGCCAGGGCAACGGCCGCGCAGCCCAGGCCGATCCACATCAGCAGCCAGAACAGGTGTTCATAGCTGGCCGCGGCCGTGGCGATGTTCATCGTTTCACCTTCCGGCACCTCGATCGCGGCGAGCTTGCCGAAGAGCGCGGCCAGGGTTTCCGAGAACGCCGTGGCCAGGAACCAGGTACCCATCATCAGGCTCACCACGCGCGGCGCGGCCAACTGGGTGACCGCCGACAGGCCCACCGGCGACAGGCACATTTCGCCGATTTCCAGGATCAAGTAGGCCAGCACCAGCCACCACACGCTGGCCATCTGACCGGTCGCGCCCACCTGCTGCGCGGCCAGCGCCAGCGGCACGAACGACAGCGCGGCGAAGATCAGCCCGAACGACGACTTGACCGGCTTGGACGGGTCCAGCCGGCGCCGGTCCAGCCACGCCCACAGGATCGCGAACAACGGCGCCAGCACCACCAGGAACAGGCCGCCCAGGTAGGTCAGCGAGCCGGCGGTCTGCGGGATCACCAGGCAGTCGCGCACCAGCATCACCAGCATCAGCGCGACGATGGCGATGAACAGGTTGCGTGGCGCGGTCGAGCCGGGGCGGCGCTCGGACAGGCGCGCGGCCACCACGAAGCCCAGTGGCGCCAGCAGCAGCGAGGCGATCGACCACGGCAACGGGGTGCCGCCCTGGATCACCAGCGACGGCACCAGGTCCTTGGTCAGCAGGCGATCGGTGAAGGTCACCCAGGAGCCGTAGGTCTGCTCGTACAGGGTGAAGAACACCAGCGCCATGAAGATCAACGCCATCAGCGCGATCATCTGCTGGCGCTGCACCGGGGTGCAGCGTGTGCCGGTGAACCAGGCGAACCACAGCAGCACGCCACCGAGCACCACGATCATCAGCATCAGCGCCAGGCTGATTTCGCCGCCGAGCGCGAACGCGCCATTGGCGGCGGCCCACATCAGCGCCGCCACCGGCACCACGCCGATCACCGCCACCGCGTAGATCAGCCATTCGCGGCGGAGGCCGAGCACGCGCTGGCGCAGGGCCACGTGGTCGGTCGGCTCGGCATGCCCCTGCAGGTACTTCTGCCCCCACAGGAACATGCCCAGCCCGATCACCATGCCGATCCCGGCCGCACCGAAGCCATACTTCCAGCCGTAGGCCTCGCCGAGGAAGCCGCAGACCAGCGAGGCGAACAGCGCGCCCAGGTTGATGCCGGCGTAGAACAGGGAGAACCCCGAGTCGCGGCGCGGATCGTTTTCCGGGTACAGCTTGCCGACGATGGTGGAAATGTTGGGCTTGAGGAAGCCCACGCCCATGATGATCAGGGCCAGCGACAGGTAGGTCATGCCGAGCGCGGCATCATCGCGCACCACCTGGCCATCGATGCGGGTGGCCGCGTGGCCTTCGAAGGCCATGCCCAGGTGGCCCAGCACCAGCAGCACGCCGCCGAACACCACCGCCTTGCGCATGCCCAGCCAGCGGTCGGCCAGCAGCCCGCCGAACACCGGGATGCAGTACACCAGTCCACCGTAGGCGCCCAGCAGGTCCAGCCCGGCCTTGTCGCCGAACAGGTGGTACTTGGTGAGGTACAGCAGCAGCAGCGCCTTCATCCCGTAGAAGGAGAAGCGCTCCCACATCTCGGTGAAGAAGCAGACGTAGACCCCCTTGGGGTGGCCCAGGAAATCGTCGGAGGCGGTCGAGGCAGAAGCGGGCAGGGCGGCTGCGGTCATCGAAGTGGCAACGGCAAAGAGGCGGTGATTATAGGGTCATGCCCGGTAGTGCCGGCCCATGCCCGGGGCACGCGCCAGCGCTCGCGCGCTGCGTGCGCCTCACAGGTAGCGCAGCCATGCGATGTCGCGCCGGCGTGCCTTCAACCGGGCAAACGCCCGGGTCGGCCAGTACAGGGCGAGCGCCAGCACCGCGGTGATCGCCCACAGCGCGGCCACGTGGTCCACCCCGACATAGGCGCCGTGGGTCGGCCCCCAGCGGGCCTCGGCCAGCACATACAGCAGCTTGAGCACGTACAGGTGCACAAGGTAGAAGAACATCGGTGCCGCGCCGATGTCGGCCAGCGGTCGCAGCGCCCGCGCCACCGCGGGGTGCTCGTACAGGCGCAGCAGCAACAGCCCGAGGCCCAGGGTCAGCAGCAGGAACAGCAGCGACGGCGGGTACTTGGTGACATTCAGTGCGCTCATGAGGGTCTGCCCCGCCGTGCCCAGTACCTGCCAGGGCGCATCGCCGTAGACGTTGCTCGCGCGCAACGCGGCGAAGCCCAGCAGCGCGCCGGCACCGGCCCACAGCAGGCGGCGTTGGCGCAGCGCCGGGTCGCCACCGCGGGCGAACCATGGCCCGATCACCCAGCCCAGCGCGATCACCCCGATCCACGGCAGCACCGGATAGGACGTGCGCAGGCGCAACTGCCCGCCGAGCTCGATCCAGTCGCGCTGGTGCAGCACTTTCCACAGCACCGCCCACGCGCCATCGCCCTGCACCTGCACGCCATCGAGCAGGTTGTGCCCGCCGATCAGCACCAGCGCCAACACCGCCAGCACGCCACGCGGCAGCCACAGCAGGCCGGCCAGCGCCAGCATGCTCAGCCCGATCGCCCAGATCACCTGCAGGTAGACCACGCCCGGTGGGAACGCCAGGGTCCAGGCGAAATTGACCACCAGCAGTTCCAGCACCACCAGGAACAGCCCGCGCTTGAGCAGGAACGCGGCGGCCGCATGCCTGCCGCGCGGCTGGCCACTGGCGTACAGCCACGCCGACAGGCCGGTCAGCAGCACGAACACCGGGGCGCACAGGTGCGCGAGCAGGCGGCTGGCGAACAGCGCCGGGTCGATCTGCTCCACCGCCATCGGATCGGTCACCTGGGCATGCAGGTAGAACGTCTCGCGCACGTGGTCCAGCAGCATCAGCACGATCACCGTGCCGCGCAGCTGGTCGATGGACGTCAGGCGGGGGGAGGCGGGGGCCACGGGCACTCCGGTGCTGGCGTGACAGGATATAACATAACAACACGGGGCGGTCGGTGCTCCGTGGGGTTTGCCGAGTGCGGCGGTTGGTGGTCCGGGCCGGCGCCGTGCCGCGCCGCCAGCCCGCCAGGGTCACAAGCGCTGGACTTGCCCGGACATGAACGCTAGCGTGGACCAGATTTTTTGCCAGCAGGGGCTTCCATGAACAACGACGCTGCGCCACGCCAGCTCACTCTCCGCGCGGTGGTGCTTGCCATCGTGCTGGCGGTGGTGCTGTCGGCCGCCAACGCCTACCTGGGTCTGTTCGCAGGCCTGACCATCGCCACCGCGATTCCCGCCGCCGTCATCTCCATGGGCGTGCTGCGCCTGCTGGGCGGTGGCACCATCCTTGAAAACAACATCGTCCAGACCGGCGCCTCGGCCGGCTCGTCGATCGCCGCCGGCGTCATCTTCACCATCCCCGCGCTGGTGATCATGGGCTACTGGCCGGACTTCAAGTACTGGTGGGTGCTGGGCATCGCCGGCCTAGGTGGCCTGCTGGGCGTGCTGTTCTCGGTGCCGCTGCGGCGCTCGATGATCGTCGAAGACCCGCTGCCGTTCCCGGAAGGCAAGGCGGCCGCCGAAGTGCTCAAGGCCGGTGAAAACCCGGGCCCGGGCCTGAAGATCCTCGCCGTGTCGGCGGTGATCGGTGCATTCGTGAAGCTGGCCGCCGAGAGCGGCCTGCGCCTGATCCCCGATGCCTGGGCCACCTCGGCCTACGTGGGCAGCTCGAAGATCACCGCCTTCATCGGCACCAACCTGTCGCCGGCGCTGCTCGGCGTGGGCTACATCGTCGGCCTGAATGTCGGCATCGTGGTGGTGTCCGGCTCGATCCTGACCTGGCACATCGCCATTCCGCTGTACCAGGCGTTCTTCCTGAACAGCGATCCGGCGCTGGCCGCCTCGATCGCCACGGTCACCTCCACCGAGGCGGCGTTCGCCATCTGGGGCGCGAAGATGCGTTACCTCGGCGTCGGCGCAATGCTGATCGGCGGCGTCTGGACCCTGATCTCGCTGCGCAAGTCGCTGCTCAACGGCGTCAAGAGCGGCTTCGCCGCGGCCCGCAAGAGCGGTGGCCCGGCGCTGGCGCACACCGAGCGCGACCTGCCGATGAAGTGGATGCTGGTGGCCCTGGTGGTGTTCACCCTGCCGCTGCTGGCGCTGTACCAGGCCATCGTGGGCCAGTGGCACGTCTCGATCCCGATGACCCTCATCATGATCGTCGCCGGCTTCCTGTTCGTCTCGGTCTCGGCCTACCTGGCCGGCCTGATCGGTTCGTCCAACAATCCGGTCTCGGGCATCACCATTTCCACCATCCTGTTCGCCTCGGCGGTGCTGGTGCTGCTGCTGGGCAAGGACGGCCTGACCCCGGTCGGCGTCGGCGGTGCACCGCTGGGTGCGGTGGCCGCGATCATGATCGGTGCGGTGGTGTGCTGCGCCGCCGCGGTCGGTGGCGACAACCTGCAGGACCTCAAGGCCGGCTACATCGTCGGTGCGACCCCGTGGAAGCAGCAGCTGATGCTGGGCATCGGCGCGTTCTCGTGCGCGCTGATCATGGCCCCGGTGCTGAACCTGCTGGCCACCGCCTACGGCATCGGCGTCAAGTCCGAGCTGCATCCCAACGCGCTGGCCGCGCCGCAGGCCAACCTCATGGCCTCGGTGGCCAAGGGCCTGTTCGGTGGCGAGCTGCCGTGGACCTTCATCGGCATCGGCGCGGTAGTCGGTGCGGCGATCATCGCCTTTGACAGCTGGCTGAAGTCGCGCAACGCCCGTTTCCGCGTGCCGGTGCTGGCCGCGGCGATCGGTATCTACCTGCCGCTGGAGCTGATGGTGCCGATCTTCCTCGGTGGCCTGATCGCCTACCTGGTGGAGCGTTTCCACAAGATCCGTGGCGACGATGAAGAAGGCCGCGACCGCGTGCACAAGCCGGGTGTGCTGTTCGCTGCCGGCCTGATCACCGGTGAGGCCCTGATGGGTATCGCCATCGCGGTGCCGATCGTGCTGAGCAGCCGTGCCGACGTGCTGGCGCTGCCGTTCCACCTGCCGGGTGCGCAGTGGATCGGTCTGGCCGTGCTGTTCCTGGTGGGCTGGCTGATCTACCGCACCGGCAGGCGCGCGGTGGGTTCGGTCTAAACACCCCCGACCGGTTTCAAGGCAAACCCCGCTCCGGCGGGGTTTGTTGTTTCTGACGGTGGCAAGGGCATCGGCATGACCGATGGCCTTTGCATGGGCGGGCCCTCCGGCCCTACCATCGGCGTTTTGCCGTTCCGCGGAGACCCCGATGAAACTTCGTTACGCCCTGCTGCCGTTGTGCCTGCTGACTGCGATGCCGTCGCTGGCCGCCACGCGTGGCCTGGATGTGCGCGACATGATCGCGCTGGATCGTGTCTCGGCCCCGCTGCTGACCGCCGATGGCGGCAACGTGGTGTTCGCCAAGCGCGTGGTCGGCAGTGACAGCAAGGCCAGCACCGGCCTGTTCATCCGCAACCTGCGCACGCGTGACCTGGCGCCGCCCAAGCCGCTGACCCCGGCCGGCTGGAACGTCAACTCGGCGGCACTGTCGGCCGACGGCGGCACTGTGTACTTCCTCAGCGCCAAGGGCGGCAGCCAGCAGTTGTATTCGCAGCCGATCGCCGGCGGCGCCCCGCGCCAGCTGACCGACTTCCCGGTGGACGTGGACAGCTTCCACGTGTCCCCGCAGGGCGACCGTGTGGTCTTCAGCAGCGGCGTGTTCCAGGCCTGCGGCTCGGACCTGGCCTGCACCAGCAAGAAGCTGGACGCGCACAAGGCGCGCAAGAACACCGGTGAAGTCTTCGACACGCTGTTCGTGCGCCATTGGGACACCTGGGCCGATGGCCGCCGCAACACCCTGTTCGTGGCGCCGTTGCCGGCGGCCAAGGCGGCAGCGGTGAAGGGCGCCTCGGCGATCAGCGCCACCCTCGACGGCGACGCGCCGTCCAAGCCGTTCGGCGGCAACGACGACTTCGCCTGGGCGCCGGACGGCAAGAGCGTGGTCGCCTCCATCCGCGTGGCCGGCAAGCAGGAACCGTGGTCGACCAACTTCGACCTGTACCGCCTCGACGTGGACGGCAAGCAGGCCCCGGTCAACCTGACCGCGTCCAACCCGGCCTGGGATGCCGGCCCGGTGTTCAGCGCCGACGGCAAGACCCTGTACTACCGCGCGATGAAGCGCCCGGGCTTCGAGGCGGACCGCTTCGGGGTGATGGCGCTGGACCTGGCCTCGGGCAAGACCCGCGAGATCGCGCCCACGTGGGACCGCTCGGCCGGTGAAATCGTCCTGGCCGCCGACGGCAACAGCTTCTACACCGGTGCCGACGACCTGGGCGAACACCGCCTGTTCAACATCGACATCGCCACCGGCAAGGCCACCGTCGTCGCCGAAGGCGGCAGCATCGGTTCGCCGGTGATCGCCGGTCCCACGCTGGCGTACACGAAGAACAGCCTCAAGAGTGGCGACCAGATCGTGGTGGCCGCCGCCGATGGCAGCAGCCCGCGCGAGATCACCCCGAGCGCCTCGCAGATGCTGCCCGACGTGGCCTTCGGCGATTACGAGCAGTTCCAGTTCAAGGGCTGGAACAACGACACCGTGCACGGGTATGTGGTCAAGCCGTACAACTACCAGGAAGGCAAGACCTACCCGGTCGCGTTCCTGATCCACGGCGGCCCGCAGGGCAGCTTCGGCAATGGCTGGAGCTACCGCTGGAACCCGCAGACCTACGCCGGCCAGGGCTACGCGGTGGTGATGATCGACTTCCACGGGTCCACCGGCTACGGCCAGGAATTCACCGATGCGATCAGCCAGCACTGGGGCGATCGCCCGCTGGAAGACCTGCAGAAGGGCTGGGCCGCGGCGCAGAAGCAGTACCCGTTCCTCAACGGCGACAAGGCCTGCGCGCTGGGTGCCAGCTATGGCGGCTTCATGGTCAACTGGATCGCCGGCAACTGGAACGAGCCGTGGAAGTGCCTGGTCAACCATGACGGCGTGTTCGACCAGCGCATGATGGGCTACGCCACCGAAGAGCTGTGGTTCACCGAGTGGGAGCAGGGCGGCACGCCGTACCAGAAGGCCGCCAGCTACGAGAAGTTCAACCCGGTCAACCACGTGTCGGACTGGAAGAAGCCGATCCTGATCGTGCATGGCCAGCTCGACTACCGCATTCCGGTGGAGCAGGGCCTGGCCGCGTTCACCGCGGCGCAGCGCCAGGGCATCGAGTCCAAGTTCCTGTACTTCCCGGACGAGAACCACTGGGTGCTCAAGCCGCAGAACAGCGTGCAGTGGCACGACACCGTCAACGGCTGGTTGAAGCAGCACATCGGCGAATAAGCCCGTCCGTAGAGCCGACCGTTGGTCGGCTGCCACAGGCCGCAGCGGCCCATCCGTAGAGCCGACCGTTGGTCGGCTGCCACAGGTAGCAGCGGCCCATCCGTAGAGCCGACCGTTGGTCGGCTGCAACAGGTAGCAGCGGCCCATCCGTAGAGCCGACCGTTGGTCGGCTGCAACAGGCCGCAGCGGCCCGTCCGTAGAGCCGACCGTTGGTCGGCTGCAACAGGCAGCAGCGGCCCATCCGTAGAGCCGACCGTTGGTCGGCTGCAACAGGCCGCAGCGGCACATCCGTAAAGCCGCCCGTTGATCGGCTGCAACAGGTCGCAGTACGGTCTAGGTCGGCTGCACCGGATTGCGGGTCCCCATCGGGACCAGTGCAACGGTCCCGCCCCAGGCCGCCGCAGCCGACTTACGCTCAGCGCTACGTCTCCTCCGTGCAACTGTTTACCCACCAGGCACCCCGCACCCGTGAACGCACCCGCCCTGATCCAGAACGACATCGTCGTCTTCGGCCTGATCGCCGCCACCCTCGGCGCGGTGTTCTGGACCGCCTCGCGCGAGCAGGGCCTGTGGAAGCGCTTCTACACGGTCGTGCCGGCGCTGCTGCTGTGCTACCTGCTGCCCGGCATCTACAACACGGTCGGGCTGATCGATGGGCAGAACACGCACCTGTACAACCCGGTGGCCCGCGACATCCTGCTGCCGGCCGCACTGGTGCTGCTCACCCTGGCGGTGGACATCAAGGGCATCCTGCGGCTGGGGCCGAAGCTGATCGTGATGTACCTGGGCGCGTCCTTCAGCATCATGCTGGGCGCGGTGGTGGCCTTCCAGCTGATGAAGTGGCTGCACCCGGCCACCGTGGCCGGCGATACCTGGGCGGGCATGGCCGCCCTGGCCGGCAGCTGGATTGGGGGCGGTGCCAACATGCTGGCCATGCGCGAGGTGTTTGACGTCAATGCGACCACCTTCGGCCAGTTCGCCGTGGTCGACGTGGGCGTGGGCTATGTGTGGATGGCGGCGTTGATCTTCCTGGCCGGGCGCGCGGCGAAGATCGATGCACGCAGTGGCGCCGATACCTCCGGTATCGACGAACTGAAGCTGCGCATCGAGAAGTTCCGCAGCGAACACGAGCGCGTGGCCAGCCTTACCGACCTGATGCTGATCGTCGCGGTCGCCTTCGGCACGGTCGGTCTCTCGCACGCGATCGCCGGACCGGTCTCGGCGTGGTTCAAGGGCCACGTCAGCTGGGCCTCGCAGTTCAGCCTGGACGCACCGTTCGTGTGGGTGGTGGTGATTTCCACCACCTGCGGCCTGGCGCTGAGCTTCACCCGCGCGCGCAACCTGGAAGGGGCAGGGGCCTCCAAGCTGGGGTCGCTGCTGCTGTATTTCCTGATCGCCTGCATCGGCATGCAGATGGACCTGCTGGCATTGCTGGACCGCCCGTGGCTGTTCCTGCTGGGCATCATCTGGATCGCGGTGCACATCGTGCTGCTGTGGGCGTTGGCGCGGGTGTTGAAGGTGCCGTTCTTCTATTTCGCGATCGGCTCGCAGTCCAACATCGGCGGCCCGGCCTCGGCACCGGTGGTCGCCGCCGCCTTCCACCCGTCACTGGCCCCGGTCGGCGTGCTGCTGGGCACGATGGGGTATGCCACCGGCACCTACCTGGCCTACATCGTCGGCATCACGCTGCGCGCCATGGCCGGGCAATAGAACCATACGCGCGCAGCGCAGCACCATCAGGGGTTCATGCGCTCGGAACGGAGAGCATCCACGCATGGCGTGGATCTACGCGAGCCGGTGCGCCGGTTTGAACGCGGGCCCCACCCGCGCACCGATTGAAACGCGGCCCACGCGCACACCGATTGAAATGCCCGACCATGCGATAGCAACGCCCGTAGATCCACGCCATGCGTGGATACCGCGCGCAGCGCGGCACCATCAGGCGTTCATGAGCATCGGAACGGAGAGCATCCACGCATGGCGTGGATCTACGGAAACCGGTGCGCCGGTTTGAACGCGGGCCACCCGCGCACCGATTGAAACGCAGCCCACGCGCACGCCGATTGAAATGCCCAACCAGGCGAATACCGATTGAAATGCCCGACCATGCGATAGCAACGCCCGTAGATCCACGCCATGCGTGGATACCGCGCGCAGCGCGGCACCGTCAGGGGTTCATGAGCATCGGAACGGAGAGCATCCACGCATGGCGTGGATCTACGGGAGCCGGTGCGTCGGTTTGAACACGGGCCCCACCCGCGCACCGATTGAAACGCGGCCGACGCGAACGCCGATTGAAACGCAGCCCACGCGCACACCGATTGAAATGCCCGACCATGCGATAGCAACGCCCGTAGATCCACGCCATGCGTGGATACCGCGCGCAGCGCGGAACCGTCAGGGGTTCATGAGCATCGGAACGGAGCGCATCCACGCATGGCGTGGATCTACGGAAGCCGGTGCGCCGGTTTGAACGCGGGTCCACGCGAACGCCGATTGAAACGCAGCCCGCGCGCACACCGATTGAAATGCCCGACCACCCGATAACAAACCCCGTAGACCCACGCCATACGTGGATACCGCGCGCAGCGCGGCACCATCAGGGGGTTCATGAGCATCGGAACGAAGCGCATCCACGCATGGCGTGGATCTACGCCGCGAGCAGGCCGCGCTCGATCAGCCACGCCCTGGCGTCTTCCGCATCCTGCTCGAACCAGGCCCGCGTCGACCCCAGGCGATACGTGTACCCCCACGTATCCATGTCGCGCATCAACCGGTCGCTGCCCACGCCGGGCAGCTGCGCGGCCAGCACGATCTGCAGGTAACAGGTGGCGTCCTCCTCGGGCACCGAGTCGGTGGCATCGGTATGCACCAGCGCGCGTCGCTCCGGCGGCAGCACGATCAGGTGGCAGGCCTCGTGCAGCATCGAATGCACCGGCGTGTCGTCACGTACGTAGACATCGCTGCCGATGATCCCGGCCTCCGGCTCGCCCCAGTAACTGCCCGGAATCGGCGCAGCGTCGTCCACCCTGTGCAGGCGCAGCTGGTGCGCGGCAAGCAGGGCGACGGCATCGTCGAAACGAATATCGCCGACGCAGGTGACCTGGGCGTCGGCGGCGATAGCTTCAGTCGTCATGGCGTCTGCGTTGATCGCCCCTCCCGGTGGGAAGGGGCGACCAGGCTCAGGGCTGCTGCGGGCCTTCGGGCAAGGCGACGGAGATGTCGAGCACGTCGTGCTCGCCGTCCTTGACCAGGTCCACCTTGACCGCGTCAGCATCGATGTTGACGTACTTCTTGATCACTTCCAGCAGCTCGCGCTGCAGAAGGGGCAGGTAATCCGGGCCGCCACGGTGGCTGCGCTCCTGCGCGATGATGATCTGCAGGCGGTTCTTGGCCGTTTCGGCGGTGGTCTTCTTCCGGTTCAGGAAATCGAACAGTCCCATGCTTACCCTCCGAACAGCTTGCTGAAGAAGCCTTTCTTCTCCACGGTGGTGAAGCGCATCGGACGCTCTTCGCCAAGGATGCGGCCCACCGCATCTTCGTATGCCTGGCCCGCCGCCGATTCGGGGTCCAGGATGACCGGCTCGCCCTTGTTGGACGCATTGAGCACGTCACCCGACTCGGGCACCACGCCAATCGCCTTCAGGCCCAGCACTTCTTCCACGTCGGTGATGCTCAGCATCTCGCCACTTTCCACCCGCGCCGGGCTGTAGCGCGTGAGCAGCAGGAACGCAGGCACGTCCTGGCCCGACTCGGCCTTGTGCGTCTTCGAATCGAGCAGGCCGATGATGCGGTCCGAGTCGCGGACCGACGACACTTCCGGGTTCACCACCACGACGGCGCGGTCGGCGTAATACATCGCCAGGAACGCGCCCTTTTCGATGCCGGCCGGCGAATCGCAGATGATGTAGTCGAAGCCATCGGCAGCCAGGTCCTTGAGCACCTTGCCCACGCCTTCCTGGGTCAGCGCATCCTTGTCGCGCGTCTGCGACGCCGCCAGCACGTACAGGTTGTCGAAGCGCTTGTCCTTGATCAGCGACTGCTTGAGGGTCGCTTCACCGTGCACGACATTGACGAAGTCGTACACCACGCGGCGCTCGCAGCCCATGATCAGGTCCAGGTTGCGCAGGCCGACGTCGAAGTCGATCACGGCCACCTTCTTGCCACGGCGTGCCAGTCCGCATGCCAGGCTGGCGCTGCTGGTGGTCTTGCCGACGCCGCCCTTGCCGGAAGTGACTACGATGATTTCAGCCAAAGGACTTCTCCTGATTCATTTGTTTGGGCGCCGGATCAGTCCAGCGCCGCGATCTTGATCTGGTCCTGTTCCAGCCACACCTGCACGGCCTTGCCGCGCAGGGTATCCGGGACATCGTCCAGTACCTTGTAATGGCCGGCGATTGCGACCAGTTCAGCATGGAATTCACGGCAGAAGATGCGCGCCGTGGTGTTGCCTTGGGCACCTGCCAGGGCACGGCCCCGCAGCGTACCGTAGATATGGATGCTGCCGTCGGCGATCACTTCGGCGCCGGCGCCGACCGTGGCCATGACCGTCAGGTCGCAGTTCTCGGCGTACAGCTGCTGGCCCGAACGCACGTTGCTGGTCTGCATCCGGCCGGGCTGCGGTGCCTTGGCCGGATCGGCCGGGGCGGCCGGCGGTGCAGCCGCGCGGGTGCGGCGCGCCGGTTCCGGCGCGGGCGCGGGCGGCGGCGGGGCCGACGGCACCGCTTCCAGGTCGGCGCGTTCGTACTGCGCACGGAACTTGGCCAGCAGTGGCAGCCCCAGCTGCTGGGAAAGCCGTTCGGTCTCGGGGGTGCCGTAGGCCAGCGCCACCGGCAGCACGCCGGCGCTGCGCAGGCCGTCAAGCAGCGCCTGTGCGGTGGCCACCTCGGGCACCTGGCTGAGGCCACCGAAGTCCAGGATCACCGCCGCGCGCCCGAACAGCTTCGGCGCCCGCGCCACGCGGTCGTGCATTTCGCGGGTGAGGCGTTCCACATCCAGGGTGCGGATGCGCAGGTTGGCGATGCCGACCTGGCCGATCTTCAGTTCACCGGCCTGTTCAAAATCCATGTTCGCCGCCACCTCAGGTCCCCGTCGGTCGATGCGCGCGCAGCGGCTCGCGACGATGGCCCACCCAGGGCACGTCGGGCAGCTGGTCGCCGTAGGTGTCGTGCACCCACTGGTAACTGCACAGGTCCTTGAGCAGCATGCTGGCGCGTACGTCGACGTGCTCCATGGTGTTCTGCCCGACCTCGCGGAAGCCGAAACTGCCATGGAACAGCAGCGCCGCGTCGGCGCCGTGGTCCAGGAACACCTCGCAGGTCATCTGCGGGTAGCGCAGCTCGGCATAGCTCTGCGCATCGGCATAGAACGCACGACCGACGCCGCCGCCGCGACGGCGGCTGGCGACCACGATGCGGTCGATATAGAAGAATTTGCTGTCCAGCTGCTGCTGGAACCAGGCGAAGTTGCTGCTGTCGTGCTGGCTGTCGCTGCCGAAGCCGATCAGGAAGCCGGCCAGGTTGCCGTCGCGCTCGGCGACGCGGAAATATTCAGCGGTTTCATAGAACAGACGCAGGCGGGCGGCATCCAGCGGCAGGATGGCCAGGCCGGCATTGTTGTTCAGGGCCAGGACGGAATCGAGCTCGTGCTCGCGCACGTCGCGGATGACAATCGACATTGTGACTCCGTGGGGTAACGCGGTTGGCCCATCAAGGGGCCCTCGTCGGATTATTGCACGGGTCGCCGGCCCTCGCGAATCGGGGGGCATGACTTATGTGGGGGTGCAGGGGCGCAGGTTCAGCCTAAGATGCGTCCATGCTGGGATACCTGAGCCAAACCCGAGTACTGCGACTGGCCGGCCTGTTCACCTGGGTCATGGTCGGCCTGCCGGTGGTCTATTCCCAGTACGAATCGCTGCTGCGCCACCGCGGTGACGGCCTGGACAACTGGGCGGTGTGGCTGTTCACCGCCTACCTGGCGTTCGGCGCGTGCTACTTCTGGTTGACCCGCGGCCTGCGCGACGGCGGCGGGCATTCGGCCTGGTATGACCGGGTGGTGCTGCTGCTGCTCACCACCTCGGCGCTGGGGGTGAGCTACCTGAGCGGATCGGGCCTGGGCAGCATCCTGATGATGGTCGCCGCCGGGGTGATTCCCTGGATGCTGCAGGTGCGCGGCGGGGTGCTGTGGCTGCTGCTGAGCCAGCTGGCGGTGCTGCCGGTGTACTACCTGATCCTGCGCATGCCGCTGTTCGAAGCGCTGATGCAGTCCCTGCTGTACGGCGGCTTTTCCATGTTCATCTTCGTGACCAGCCTGGTCGCGCGGCAGCAGACCGACGCCCGCGAAGAGCAGCGCCGACTCAATACGGAACTGCGCGCCACCCGCGTACTGCTGGCCGAAAGCGCCCGGGTCAACGAGCGCACGCGCATCTCGCGCGAGCTGCACGACCTGCTCGGCCACCACCTCACCGCGCTCAGCCTGAACCTGGAAGTGGCCGGCCACCTCACCGACGGGCAGGCCCAGGAACACGTGCACCAGGCCCACACCCTGGCCAAGCTGCTGCTCACCGACGTGCGCGAGGCGGTCAGCCAGATCCGCGACAGCGGCGCCATCGACCTGGCCGCCGCGTTGCGCCCGCTCACCGAGCAGGTGCCCTCGCTGGACATCCACCTGGACATTGCCGAACCGCTCAGCGTCGAAGACCCCGAGCGCGCGCACGTGCTGCTGCGCTGTACCCAGGAAATCATCACCAACGCGGTCCGCCATGCGCGGGCGCGCAACCTGTGGATCCAGGTCCGGCGCGACAGTGAAGGCCAGGTGGTCATCCAGGCGCATGATGACGGGGTGGGGGCCGACGGCATCGTGGTCGGCAACGGCCTGCGCGGCATGCGCGAGCGCCTGTACCAATGCGGTGGCGAGTTGCAGATTGAAACCCGCCGGGGTCAGGGCTTCCGCCTGCGCGCCTCGGTTCCCGGCGCGCCAGTGCTGCTGCTGGCCCCCGTTCCTTGAGGAGTGCTCGATGATTCGCGTCTGCCTGGTCGACGACCAAACCCTGGTGCGGCAGGGAATCCGCTCGCTGCTGGCGCTGGATGCCGGTATCGAGGTGGTGGCCGAGGCCGCCGATGGCCGCCAGGCGGTCGAGCTGGTGCCGCAGGTGCGCCCGGACGTGGTGCTGATGGACATGCGCATGCCGGTGATGTCCGGCCTGGAGGCGCTGCAGATGCTGTCGCGGCTGGGCCAGCTGCCGCCCACCATCATCCTGACCACCTTCGACGACGACCAGCTGGTGCTGGCCGGGCTCAAGGCCGGGGCCAAGGGCTACCTGCTCAAGGATGTGACCCTGGACCAGCTGGTCGGTGCGATCCGCACCGTGGCCGACGGCGGCTCGCTGGTGCAGCCGGCGGTGACCCAGCGCCTGCTCTCCGGGCTGGAGCACATGCGCAACGAGTTCGTCAGCCTGGACCGGCCGGACCCGCTGACCGACCGCGAAACCGAGATCCTGCGCCTGATGGCCAGCGGTTTCTCCAACAAGGAGATCGCCAACTCGCTGGGCGTGGCCGAAGGCACGATCAAGAACCACGTGTCCAACATCCTGTCCAAACTGGGCGTGCGCGACCGGACCCGGGCGGTGCTGAAGGCCTTCGAGCTGCAACTGGTCTGAGCGGCCGCCGGACACGATCCTGAACATCCGCCGCAGCCCTTGTGTAGCAAGGGCTGCGGGGTGGTTTCGGGGCCCGTCGGCCGAATCCGGCAAAGAAATATTCCGCATCCGCTACGTGCTGACACGCGCGATGCGTTATCTTTCCGCTCCTTGTCTATGCAAAACCGCTGCCGGCATGGAAACCGGTGCGCCAATCCTGATCTACAACACCCGCGAAGCCTGCTAGGATTGGCGCTTCGCTTCAATCAACCCGGCCGTGGGATCGGCCCCGGAGACTCCTGAATGACCCGTATTATCGAGTTCCTGATCGCCTTGGGGATCGTGGCTGGCCTGTTCGTCATCATTGGCGTATGTCTGCCGGGCGAGCGCCATATTTCCGAAAGCATCGAGACCAACCGCAAGATGACGATCGTGTACGACACGGTCAACAGCCTGCGCCGCTTCAAGGACTGGAACCCGCTCTTGCTGCGCGATCCCGCCGTTGAACTGAAGCTGTCCGGCCCCGCGGCCGGCGTTGGTGCACGCCTGGACTACGTCTCCAAGGATAGTTCCCTGGGCGAAGGTAGCTGGGAGATCACCGGTTCTGAGAAGAACAAGCTGGTGTCGATCAACATCGAGGATGCCACCAAGGGCCACGACAAGAAGACCAGCTTCACCCTCGAGCCGACCGGCAAGGGTGGCCGCAACGTCAAGATCACCCAGGACTACAGCGTCAAGTACGGCTTCAACCTGTTTGGTCGTTACGCCGGCCTGTACGTCAGCCGCCACATCGGTGACGACCTGAAGCTGGGCCTGTCGCGCATGGCCAACATGCTGGCCACCGTGCCGAACATCGACTACCGCACCGCAGAAGCCCCGCTGACCGACCTGGCCATCGTGGACGTCCCGGCCGAAGACCTGCTGGTGGTCACCGCCGGCAACGTCGACCGCGGCCAGGAGACCATCACCAAGTCGATCCATGACAACCAGGAATGGATCAAGCGCGTGATGGAGGCCAACAACCTCGAAGCCGCCGGCCCGTTCCGGATCATCACCACCGACTTCGGCCAGGAGAAGTACGCCTTCGACGTGGCCCAGCCGGTCAAGAAGAAGGGTGCTGAAGGCGCGACTGCCGAAGCCCTGACCGTGAAGATCGACGGTGGTGCCCCGGTCAAGTACGTGCACGTTGCCCCGCACCGTTCGGCGCATGCGGCCTACACCGGCCACATGGCTGGCCTGGACATCGCCCGTAACGCCCTGCGTGCGTGGTCGGTGACCAACGGCAACGAAGTGATCGACCGTCCGTACGAGTCCTGGAAGGACGGCGTGGACAAGTCGTTCACCGCCGACGGCACGTACGACATCTACTGGGCCGTCAAGTAAACCGACGGTTGACGTGATGTAACGCACGACGAAAAACGCGCCGCTCCCTGCGGCGCGTTTTTTTTTGGCTCCGATCGCGGAGCGCCCTGGAAGGAAGTCCGCATGCTCAACCTGGAACGACGTGCACGCAAACCCTCACTGCTGGCGTGCCTGGGCGGGCTGCTGGCGGCCACCGCCGTGGGCCTGTCCGCCTATGCCTCGCACGGCATCGCCGAGCCATTGGCCCAGTCACACGTGAACACCGCCGCGCTGTATGCATTCGGCCACGGCATCGCACTGGCCGTGCTGGGCCCGACCCAGCAGAACAGCGTCGGCAAGCTGGCCTTGTACGTGCTGCTGCTGGGCACGCTGCTGTTCTCCGGCAGCCTGGTGGCCGGCGCGCTCTGGCAGCTGAGCACCGGGCTGGCGCCGGTGGGGGGCAGTGCGCTGATGCTGGGCTGGGTCGTGTACGGCCTGAACGCACTGCGCCGCTGACATGCCCCGCTTCCGGCGTGGCTTCGATGTAGAACAGGCGCACGACTGGCTCAGTCGTCGCGACCGCCGGCTGGGTACGTGGATGAAGCGGCTGGGCCCGATCGCGGCGCAGCCCGGCTGGTCGACGTCGTTTGATCCGGTCGATGCACTGGCGCGCGCGATCCTGTTCCAGCAGCTCAGCGGCAAGGCCGCCTCGACCATCGTTGGCCGGGTGGAGGTCGCGATCGGCAGCGCGCGCCTGCACGCCGACACGCTGGGCCGCGTCGATGACGCCGCGTTGCGCGTCTGCGGGGTATCGGGCAACAAGACGCTGGCACTGCGCGATCTGGCCCGGCGCGAGGCCGCCGGGGAGATCCCCGACCTGCGCCGGATGTCGGTGATGGAGCACGACGCCATCATCGACGCACTGGTGCCGATCCGCGGCATCGGCCGCTGGACGGTGGAGATGATGTTGATGTTCCGGCTGGGGCGGCCGGACATCCTGCCGGTGGATGACCTCGGTATCCGCAAGGGCGCCCAGCGCGTGGACAAGGCCGAGACCCTGCCCACGCCCAAGGCGCTGCTGGCGCGTGGCGAGCGCTGGGGGCCGTACCGCACTTACGCCAGCCTGTATCTGTGGCGGATCGCCGATTTCAGCGTGGCCGCGAAAGAAGCCACCCGGCGCTCACAGGAGTGAGCGGGCGCGGGTGTGGCGATGATGGGCGAAGATTGCCCAGGTGCCGTGCAGGCAGACCAGCGTGCCAACCGCGATGACGGCCAGCAGGGTCCGGTCGGGACGGCCGGGCATGCTCAGCTGGACCATCAGATACCCCGCGCAGAACACCAGGGCCAGGCAGGCGGCGATGCGGCTGCGACGATGGATGCCATAGCCCAGCCCCAGGTAAAGCGCGGCGATCACCAGCGTGATGCCGGCAAACAGGCCGGCCTTGGCCACGCCGTCCGCCGGGGAAGTCACCCCGCCCATGCCCACGCCCGCGGCCATGAAGGCATGGAACACCGCTAGGCACGCGGCAAGCGCCCACATCCGCGTGATCGGACTGGCCAGCGCGCGCAGCGTCAGCCGGCGCCGGCGCTGGAGGCCCGGCAGCGGTGCCGGTAGGCCGGCCTGGTAGGGGTTGTCGTCCATGACGCGGTTCACTCGGTCGGCGCCGGCCTGGCGGCGAACGCCGGGTCATCACTCAGGCGCGGACGCGGCGGCAAGTGCCTGGCCCGGGCGATGTAGCGATGCGCGGTGAATGTCTCCATGGTCCCGCGGATCATCACGAACGTGACGATGATGGTCATGAACAGGCCGGTGGTCGGCGCGCGCTGCCCGGTGACGAAAGTCAGCACCTGTCCAAAGAGGTAGTAGGCCAGAAGCACGCATGCGGCAGCGCGGCTGCGCTTGCGCAGGCCCCAGGCCGTGCCCAGATACAGGCCCAGATCGAACAGCAGTCCACCGCCCATCAAAGCGGCCGATAACGGTGGGGGGGCGATGCCCGCGGGCTTCAGGAGTTGCATCACCGCATACACAAGCCCGGCCAGCGAAATCGCCGCCAGGATCAGGGCGACGACCCACATGGCCGTGATCGGGCGGCTGATCTCCGCCGGCAGCCTGACCGGCGGGGCAGCGCTCGATGCCGGTGCGGGCGGTGCGCTGCCGGGGGCCTGGTAGGGACTGGAATCTTCCATGATTGCGGATCCTGTTGGAGGTGGGGCGTCAGCCGGCGCCTGCGCGCCAGCACCAGTGCCACGGCTCGTAGACGATGCCGTGCGGGTTGTCGCGCGGGTAGCTCAGCTGCAGGCCAAACCTGCCCGCGTGCTGCAGCAGCCAGGCGAAGGCGGCCGTGTGTTCGAAGCGCTCTTCGGCCGGTGGCTCGCCGGGCGTGCCGATGTCCAGCGCGAAGCCGCTGTGGTGCTCGCTGTAGCCCGGTGCTGCGTTGACCTTGAGGATGTCGGCCACCTGCAGGCCACGCGCGCGCTTGCGCTCGAAAATGCCCAGCTGGTAGGCGTGGCTGCGGTAGCCGGAGATCGCATCCAGTGCGATGCCGTCCATTGCCGCGGCACGTTGCATGCGTTGCCAGCTGCGCGCGGCGTCACGCCGCAGCCACAGCGGTCGCCGGTAGCGGTCGAAACCGGCCAGGCTGAGCTGGGTCGGCTCGGCTTCCAGCGCCAGGCCGGTGGCGTCTTCATAGGCTGCGGCGTCGATGCCCAGCTGGCCCAGGCGCTGCTGCAGCCCGCTCAGCGGAAGCAGGCTTTCACGGGTCTCGCTGCGGCCGTGTCGTGCCCAGTGTTGATCCAGCGCGTCCAAGGCGGCTTCGATGCCTTCCTCGCGCATCAGGCGCGGCACCAGCGGCAGCACGCCGTGCGCGGTGGCCACCGCGAGATAGCGGCCATCACGCTTGCGCCGCAACACCCACTGCGCCTGGGCGAGGGCGCGCGCATCGGCGTTGCTGCGCGCGCGCAGCACGCCGCCGGGCCACAGCTCGATGTCGGCGGTGTTGATCAGCAGGGCAGGGGCGCGGCGCATGGGCCCCAGCTTAGTGCCTGCCGGCGGGCGCGGCCAGCGCCCGCAGTGCATCCAGCAGGACGCGCGGCTGCTCCGGGCTGATCAGCAGCGCGCTGCCATCGCGCAGCGGCAGATACAGCACGCGGCTGCGGTCGGTGAGCAGGCAGAACGCCTTGCTGCGGTCGCGCAGGCGGTAGTGCCCGGACTTGAAGCCGGGCATGGCATAGCCGTTGGTCTTGATGCCGGGGTCGAGGCTGCCGTGTTCGGCCAGGTCCACTACCCGTGCGCGCTCCAGGTGCATGTCCTGCACCGCTACCCGCTTGCGGTAGAAGGTGGACACCACCTCCAGCGTATCGCCCTGCAGGTGGATGCGGCGGCGGAAGAACCCCCAGGTCAGCACCGCGGTGACCAGCGCCAGGAACGGCAGGGTGAGGCCGAGTTCGTGCGGCGTGCGCTGGTTCGATTGCAGCGTGGTGGCGGCGATCAGCGCCGCCGCACCGAGCATCGGCACCCACAGCCAGAGCAGGCGCCAGACCGGGGCGGGCGCGACGGCAACGTCCCTGGCGGTCTCTTTCGCGCTGCTCATGGCTGCGCTCCGATCCACGCGGCAACGTCATCGATCAGTGCCGGCAGCACGTGCCCGGGCTGGCTGTATTCCTGCAATGAGCCGGGGCCGTCGCCGGCAATGCCCAGGTGGTTCAGCGCCGGATAGTGCTGGAAGCTGGCGTTGCGGCGACCCGACAGCCCGCGCTGCCATAGCTGCCAGTCGGTCTCGGTCACCTGGAAATCGCGGCCGCCCTGCAGCAGCAGCATCGGCAGCGGGGATGCACGGGCATCGGCCACCGGATCGACCGCGTCGAAGGCGCGCCAGTAGCTGGCCGGCTGGCGCAGGGGCAGGTCGGCCGGCGCCACCGGGGCATCGCTGCGCGCGGCGGCGATCTGGCGGTCCAGTGTGTCCAGGAAGGCCTGTTCGTCGGGGGTGATGCGGCCATCCAGGCCCAGCAGGTAGCGGTTCTGCTCGGGCAGCAGGGTTAGGAGCGATCGTGCCGGTGCCGCCCACAGCACCAGGCCGGCCACCTTGCCGGACTGCCGGGCGATACGCGGCGCCAGCATGCCCCCCTGGCTGTGCCCCATGACATAGACGTGGCGAGGGTCGATGCCCGCCTGTGCCGCGAGCGTGGCCACGGCGGCGACGGCATCGTGGGTGGTTTCGTCGTCCATGGTGTAGGCGTCGCCGCTGAACGCCTGGGGCCGCACGCGGGTGCGCTTGTCATAGCGCAGTACCGCGATGCCATGCGCGGCGAGGCCGCGCGCCACGTCCAGGAACGGGCGGTTGGCGCCGATGGTCTCATCGCGGTCCTGCGGCCCCGAGCCCTGCACCAGGACCACCGCGCGCAGCGGGGCGGTGCCGCCGTGCGGCCGCGCCAGCAGGCCGGGCAGCGGGCCACCGGCGGTCACGATGTCCAGCGGCACTTCGCGATAGCGCGCGTCGGCGGGTACCGGCGGCGCCGCGGGCTCGGTCGGCTTGAAGAACAGCCCGGCGATCCGGCCCTGCGCGTCCACCACCACGGTGGCCGCGACGGTGCCCGCGGCGAACTGCAGCGGCTGCGTCACCACGTCGGGGCGTTCGCTGGTGGAGATGACCTCGGCCGCACCGCGGCCACGTGGTTCGCCGAACGACCGCCACAAGGCCAGCAGGCCCGGGGCGGGCGCGGCGCTGGCCATTTCCGGGGTGAACATCGCCACCGCGGCGGCACCGTCACCGGCCTGCAGGTGGTCCAGCAGCTGCGTGGCCACCTGTGCGGGTGGCGTGGCGGCCGAGGCGGCCAGCGCCAGCGTGGACAGCAGCAGCGCTGCGCTGCGCCGGAGCAGGTTGGCCATCCTAGATCTCCTTCTTGAAGATCAGCACCGCCACGCCCATCGGCTGGGTCTGCAGCACGTTCACCAGTTCCCAGCCGAGCTGGCCGTGGCGATTGAGTTCGGTCTGCACGTCGTCGGACTTCAGCCCCGTCCAGGACGGTTTCACCTCGACGGTGAGGTAGCTCCAGCGTTTGCTCATTGCTTGCTCTCCTTGCTCGAATCGGGTTTGGGAAGGCGGCCGGCCTTGCGCAGGGCATCGCGCAGCACGTACTCGATCTGCGCATTGGCGCTGCGCAGTTCGTCATCGGCCCAGCGCTGCAACGCCGCGAGGATGTCGGCGTTGATCCGCAGCGGGTAGGCTTTCTTGTCGCTCATGGCTCAGTACAGCGACCCGGCATTGACCACCGGCTGGGTGCCGCGGTCCGAACACAGCACCACCAGCAGGTTGCTGACCATGTTCGCCTTGCGTTCTTCATCCAACTGCACCACGCCGCTCTTCTGCAGCTCGGCCAGCGCCATTTCGACCATGCCCACCGCGCCGGCGACGATCCGCGTGCGGGCGGCGATCACCGCGTTGGCCTGCTGGCGCTGCAGCATCGCCTGGGCGATTTCAGGGGCATAGGCGAGGTGGCTGATGCGTGCATCGATCACCTGCACGCCGGCATCGGCCAGGCGTTCGGCCAGTTCGTCCTTGAGGTGCTGGGAGATCTCGGCTGCGTGGCTGCGCAGTGACAGCTGGCCGTCCTCGTGCTGGTCGTAGGGGTAGCTGGTGGCCATCGCGCGCAGCGCGGACTCGGACTGGATGTGCACGAAGCTTTCGTAGTCGTCCACGTTGTAGACGGCCTCGGAGGCATCCACCACCTGCCACACGATCACCGCGGCGATCTCGATCGGGCTGCCGTCCAGCTCGTTGACCTTGAGCTTGCCGCTTTCGAAGTTGCGCACGCGCTGGCTGACCTTCTTCTTGTTGAAGAACGGGTTGTTCCAGCGCAGGCCGTTGTCCTTGACCGTGCCCACGTACTTGCCGAACAGGCTGAGCACGGCGGCCTGGTTGGGCTGCACGGTGTACAGGCCGGTCAGGCTGAGCAGGGCCACCGCCGCCAGCAGCAGGCCGCCCAGGATCAGCGCCAGGTTGGGGTCGCCGCGCTGCACCCCGGCCACGAACAGCCAGATCGCCAGCGCGGTCAGGGCCAGCACCAGCAGCAGGAACGGCAGGCCGGACAACGAGCGGATGGGCTTCTCTTTCATGGCGGGGCGTCCTTGGGGTTATGTCATCGAAAGATATCAAATTGATATCAGGTTGCAAGGGGGTGGCCGGGCGGGGGCCGGCAGGCCGTAAAATGCCTTCCCGCCCCTGACGCCCCGGAATCCCCATGACCACGCTCGGCACGCCGCTGTCTCCCTCCGCCACCCGCGTCCTGCTGCTGGGCTCGGGCGAACTGGGCAAGGAGGTCGCCATCGAGCTGCAGCGCCTGGGCGTGGAGGTCATCGCCGCCGACCGCTATGCCGACGCGCCGGCCATGCAGGTGGCGCATCGCGCGCACGTGGTCGACATGCTCGATGCGATGGCGCTGCGTGCGCTGATCGCCCAGGAGCAGCCGCATCTGGTGGTGCCGGAGATCGAGGCCATCCACACCGAGACCCTGGTCCAGCTGGAGCAGGAAACCGGCCTGCGCGTGGTCCCCACCGCGCGCGCGGCGCGGCTGACCATGGACCGCGAAGGCATCCGCCGCCTGGCCGCCGAAACTTTGGGCCTGCCCACCTCGCCGTACCGCTTCGTGGACACCGAGGCGGAGTACCGCGCCGCCGTGGCCGCCATCGGCCTGCCGTGCGTGGTCAAGCCGGTGATGTCCTCCTCGGGCAAGGGCCAGAGCACGCTGCGCAGCGAGGACGACATCGCCCCGGCCTGGGCATACGCGCAGACCGGCGGGCGCGCCGGGGCCGGCCGCTGCATCGTCGAAGGCTTCATCGACTTCGAGTACGAAATCACCCTGCTGACCGTGCGCCACGCCGCCGGCACGTCCTTCTGCGCGCCGATCGGGCATTGGCAGAAGGACGGGGACTACCGCGAGAGCTGGCAGCCGCAGCCGATGTCGCCGCGTGCGCTGGCGCGGGCCGAGGAGATCTCGCAGGCGATCACCGACGACCTCGGCGGCTGGGGCCTGTTCGGCGTGGAGCTGTTCGTGAAGGGCGACGAGGTGTGGTTCAGCGAAGTCTCGCCGCGTCCGCACGATACCGGCCTGGTCACGCTGGCCTCGCAGGAGCTGAGCGAATTCGCCCTGCATGCGCGGGCCATCCTCGGCCTGCCGATCCCGTTGATCCGCCAGAACGGCCCGTCGGCCTCGTGCGCGATGCTCGCGCATGGCGAAGGCGTCCCGTTCTTCAGCAACATCGCCGACGCGCTGGTGCACCCGGACTCGGCGTTGCGCCTGTTCGGCAAGCCGAGCGTGCATGGGCATCGCCGCGTCGGCGTCACCCTTGCGCGCGGCGACGACATCGCGCAGGCGCGGACCATCGCACGTGAGGCGGCCGAGGCGATCGGGATCGAATTGCGCGCCTGATCCGGGCGCCTCGCCGGGTCGGCGACACCGCGCAGACATGGACACGGCGGGCAGTGCCCGCCGTTTCCTTGACCACGGTCGCGTGGCTTACTTCACGTCCACCCACACCAGGTGATGGTCGCTGCCGTCGGCGATCTTCGCCTCCGGGCTGGTGTTGTCGGGCCAGAACACACCGCTGCCGACATAGCTGAAACCGACCGACGGCAACACGTAGTCCAGCCGCATCGTGCCGGCTTTGGGGCCGAAGTCGCCGGTGGCATGGAAGGGGGCGCCCTTGCGCACGATGCCTTTTTCCGCGTACGCCAGGCTGGTCTGCTCGGCGCCCACGCTGCGCGGGGTGGGGTAGCGCAGCACGCGCGGGTTTTCGAGCAATTCCACGATCGCTTCATGGCGGCCGTCGCCATCGGCCGGATCGTTGTTGAGGTCACCCAGGATCACGAAGCGCGCGTCCTGCGGCAGGCCGCCGCACTGGCCACGGTCATCGCACAGCCATGGCGCGCTGCTGGTCGACAGGTAGTCCTGCCACACCCGCAGTTCGTCGTGGTTGCGCGCCGCGTTGCGCTTCTCCGGGCCGTCGAAGACCGGCGGGGTGGGGTGGGAGACCAGCGCATGCACCACGCCGTTGGGCGTCGTCACCGGCACGTCCCAATGCGACTTGGACGACAGGCGCAGCTGCGACCAGACGTGGTCGGTGTAGAACGATTTGCCGGTGCGCGGGTCGATCGGACGCAGCGCGCCGGGCATCGCGCTCCACTTGAGCAGCTGGAAGCTGCGCACCTTGGCCGCATCGATCGGGTAGCGCGACAGCACCAGCATGCCGTACTGGCCCGGGTGCAGGCCGTAGCCCCAGGCATCGTTGCCGCGCGCGCGACCGTCGCCGCCGACCTGGCCGTTGTTGTCCAGGTCCAGCCCGCTCTGCACGCCGGTATTGACCGGGGCCAGGTAGCGGTAGGCGTAATGCAGCGGCTCGCCGCCGCCGGGCTGGGCGGTTTCCAGGTAGCGCTGCTGGAACAGGTCGGCGGCGCGATGCGAGTCGTCGTAGTCGAACTCGTTGAGCAGCACCAGGTCCGGGCGGACCTGCTGCAGCACCGCGGCGATCTTGCGGGCGTGCGCGCTGTCGCCTTCCAGCTCGGCGATCAGCCCGCCGGTCTCGTCGCTGTAGAGCGAGGTGTTGTAGGTGGCGATCCGCAGCGGTGCGGGGGCGGCGTCCGGCATGGCGGCGGTCTTGGCGGGGGTCTGGGCGCAGGCGCTGCAGAGCAGGGCCAGGGCAAGGATCAGGGAGTGGGCTTTCATCCGCCTATTTTGCACCCGGACGCATTGCAATGCTGGGTCAGCGACCGTCCAGGGCATCGTCGAATGCGTGCCAGCGGCGCCCGTCGTAGGCCTCCAGCGGGCGGAAGCGGCGCTTGTAGTCCATCTTGCGGTGGTCGCGGATCCAGTAGCCCAGGTACAGGTGCGGCAGTTGTTCGCGCCGGGCCCAGGCGATCTGCTGCAGGATCGCGAAGGTGCCCAGGCTGCGGTGGGCGTGGTCGGGGTCGAAGAAGGTGTAGACCGCCGACAGCCCCTGCGGGGTGACGTCGGTGACCGCCACCCCGAGCAGGTCGCCACGCCGGCCGGGCTGGCCGGGGGCGCGCAGCTCCATGAAGCGGCCCTGCGCCCATTGCCCGATCAGGAACTGGTCGAACTCGTGCGGGCCGTGTTCGTCCATGCCGCCCTGGGCATGTCGGTGGGTGAGGTAGCGGTGGTACAGCGCGAACTGTTCCTCGGTCTGCTCGGCCGCCACGATCCGCACCTCCAGGTCCGCGTTGCGGGCCAGGCAGCGGCGCTGGCTGCGATCCGGGGCGAAGCGCGCCACCGGGATGCGCACCGACACGCAGGCGTGGCAGTTGGCACAGTGCGGCCGGTAGACCAGGTCGCCGGAGCGGCGGAACCCCCAGCTGAGCGCCATCGGGTAGAGGGTGCCCAGGCGCGCGTCCTGGGGATCGAGCACCAGGTCGCGCGCGGCCCGTTCCGGCCAGTAACCACAGGGGTGGTCGCCGGTCTGGAACAGTCGCAGCTCGTCGTCGCGGTCGCCGTGTATCGCCATGCGCCCAGCATAGCGCCGCGACGTCGCAGGGGGCGCGACTGTCCGCCAGATGAATATGTCCGGCCCGGTTGTCAACGCCATCGCTGCCCACGCGTTGTTACCGGTGTGGGTGCCACGCACCGCACGCCGAAACCCTACGAACCGGAGTGATCCATGCGCAATCGCAAACCCCTTCTGCTGCTGGCCCTGCTGCTGTCCACCGGCGCTGCCGGCCTGGCCGTCGCCGCCGATGCGCCAACCCCCGCCGACACGCCGGCCCGCACCAAGCTCGACACCAATGGTGATGGTTTCATCGACCGCGCCGAAGCGGCCAAGGCGCCGCGCCTGGCCGGACAGTTCGACACGCTGGACGCGAACAAGGACGGCAAGCTCTCGCGCGATGAACTGCCGCGCTGGCACGGCAAGCGGCATGGCCGTGGCCCGGATGGCCGTGGCGGCATGATGGCCAGGCTGGACACCAACAAGGATGGCCGCATCAGCCGCGAGGAAGCCAAGGCCGACCCGCGCCTGGCCGCGCGCTTCGACCGGATGGACGTCAACAAGGATGGATACCTGGACAAGGCCGACCGCGAGCTGGGCATGAAGCAGCATCGTGATGCCTGGTTTGCCGCGGCCGACACCAACAAGGATGGCCAGCTGAGCAAGGCCGAGTTCGACGCCGCCAAGGGGCCGTTCGCCGGGCCGCGCGGCGAACATCGCGATGGCAAGCACCGCGACGGCAAGCCGCCGATGCCGCCGAAGGCACCGGCCGCCAAGTAAGCGCTGCCGGGCAACACCCGCACACGGCGCCGGTCATGGACCGGCGCCGTGGCGTTTTCATATCCGCCCGCTGCGCACCAGCGACCACGCGATCACGCCCACCAGCAACACGTTCACGCCCCACAGCGCTTCCCGCCCATACAGCGACCGGTACTTCCAGTTCGGCCCGCTGCGACCGTGGCGGGCCGCATCGCGGGCGATCATCGGCGCCATGATCCGCTGCAGCGGCACCAGGCACTGGTAGTTCACCACGCCCAGGCCGAGTGCCAGGGCTGTCAGCGGCCAGTACCAGGCCGCCTGCAGCACGCTCAGCCCCAGCACGGTCATGCAGACCACCATCGCGGTGAAAGTGCTGTAGTGCACGAAGCGGCGGATCGCCGCCTGTTCGCCCGGGGTCTCGGCGTAGGACAGCAGATAACGGCCGCCCAGGTAGCTGCCGAGCACCCCGCCGACCAGCCCGCCGAGGACTGCGCCCCAGGCGAAATCGGCGCTGATCAGGTGGCTCTGGCTGGCCGCTGCGCTCAGCGAGCCCATTGCCGCGCCCCCGGAGACGCTGGCCCCGCCCAGGCCGAGCTTGCCGGTGCCCAGCCCGGTGCCGAGCAGGATGGCCGCGCTGGCGGTGCCGGGCGCGGCCAGGATCACCATCGAGGCGACCGTGGTGGCGAAGGCCGCACCGGGCGCACTGCTGCGCGCGAACTCGCCGAAGCGGCGCAGCATTTCCTCACGCACGCTGGCGCGGGCGCGCGACAGCCGCTTGCGCACCGCCGCATCGCTGAGCCCCAGCAGGTCGGCCACCTGCTGCGAGCGCTGGCCTTCGCGGTAGTACAGCAGCAGCGTCTCGCGGGCGTCCTCGGGCAGGGCCGAGATGATCTCTTCGGCCGCCAGTTCCTCTTCCACCCGCTGCAGGTGGTCCGGCGCGCTCGGGCCGGGGTCGGCGGCCATGCTGATGGCGATCTCGGCCGCTTCGCCGGACAGCGGCCGGCCACGGTTGGCGCGCAGCCAGTCGCGGGCCAGGTTGCGGGTGATCTGGCGCAGCCAAGGCAGGAAGCTGGACGGGTTGTGCAACTGGTTGAGCTGCTGCCACGCCTTGATGAAGGCTTCCTGGGCGATGTCCTCGCTGGCCTGCACGTCGCCGGTGATCGCCAGCGCGATCGCGGTGACGGTGTTCTGGCAGGCCAGCACGATGCGCCCATAGGACTGCGTGCAGCCGCCGGCGGCGGCCGGCAGTTCGCGTTCCAGCGTGGTGGTCAGCAGCAGCGTCATGGTGTCGTCCCCGGCGATGGTCCGAGTATGACGAGGTGCCGCGGCGAATGTGACCGGAGGGCACCCGACCGAGTGCCGGTCGTCAGCCGGCGCTGCCCGATTCCAATCGGGATCGGGCGGCGCGGGGAGCCGGCCAACAGCCGGCCCGACCGGTTACCTGGCCGGTTGGATCCTGACCCGGACTTCGTCGTCTTCCGGCGGGGCCGGCTGGGCCGGCTGCGCCGGGGCGGCGGAAGGGGCGGGCTGCGCCGTCGGGGCCGGGGCCACGGTGGGCGCGGCGCGGTGGCGCAGGACCACCACCATCGCCACCGCGGCGATCACCAGCAGCAGGCCGATGCGGATCCGCCAGGCCCAGTTGCGGCGCGGGGCCACCTCGCCCACCTGGTCGCGGAAGGCGAACTCGGCGGTGGGGTGGTCGCGGCGGGTGGTTTCCAGCAGGCGCGCGTCGCGCAGGATCTCGCGCGCGCGTGGCTGGTCATCGGCGTGCACTACCCACAGGGTGGGGTGGGTAGTGGCCTTGCTGGTGTCCAGGTAGCTGAACTGGCTGCCGCGCTTGCTGTGGTACGAGCGACCATTGGTGATGCGCACGTCGATGCCGGCATCGCGCAGCAGCGTGGCCACGCCTTCCACGGTTTCCACGCGCTGGCTGCTGAAAATCTGTCTCATGTCAGTCCTTGGCCGGTACGGCGGCGGCCGCGTCGCTGTCGGGCACCACGCGGATCAGGCCTTCCTGCGCGGTGCTGGCCACCAGCAGGCCGTCGCGGGTGAAGAACTGGCCGCGCGCCAGGCCGCGCGAATCCTGTGCGCTGGGGCTGTCCAGCGAGTAGAGCAGCCAGTCGTCGGCGCGGAACGGGCGGTGGAACCAGATCGCATGGTCGAGCGAAGCCATCTGCACGTGCGGCTGGTAGTAGCTGATGCCGTGCGGGAAGGTGGCAGTGCCGAGCAGGTGGAAGTCCGAGGCGTAGGCGAGCAGCGCCTGGTGCAGCTCGGGCGCATCGCCCACGGTCTCGTTCAGGCGCAGCCAGACCTGGTGGTAGGGCGGGCGCTTGGGCGGGTTGAGCTCATCGCGCGGGTACACGTGGCGGAACTCGAACGGGCCGCCCCGCGACAGCCAGCGCTGCACCTTGATCGGCAGCCGCTCGAGCACCTCCGGCGGCAGCGGGCGGTTGGGTTCGATGTCTTCCGGCTGCGGCACCTCGGGCATCTTGTGCTGGTGTTCGGCACCGCTCTCGGCCTGCTGGAAGGAGGCCGCGCAGAAGAAGATCACCTTGCCGTGCTGGATCGCGGTGACCCGGCGCACCGAGAAACTGCCGCCATCGCGGGTGCGGTCCACGTCGTAGACGATCGGGTGGTCGATGTTGCCGGCGCGCAGGAAGTAGGCATGCAGCGAATGCACGTGGCGACCGTTGTCCACGGTGGCCTGCGCCGCCGACAGCGCCTGGCCCAGCACCTGGCCGCCAAACACGTACTTGGTCCCGATGTCGCGGCTCTGGCCACGGAACAGGTTGTCTTCCAGGCGTTCGAGCGTGAGCAGGTCGATCAGCTCGGAGACGACGGGTTCGTGCGTGTCGGACAAGGGAAGCAACCTGGGGTGGGCGGATGCAAATTATAGGGTAGTGCCGGCCCAGGGCCGCATGACGGCAGTGCATTGGCGCTGCCGCCCCCACGGGCCACTACGCCACCGCGGGGCCCTCCATTGCCATGCAAGCCCCGCTGCTTCGCGGTCGCCCCCTGACCCCGCGGGCGTGAGCCACGCTGCCGCGCGTGATTGGCGGCGGCGTGGTCGCCGGCCACGGGCCGGCACGACCGGGTTCAGGCCTTGCCGAGCCTGGCCGCCAGCGTGTGCAGCGCCTGCTGGGCGTCCGGGGCGTACCAGGCGTCGACGAAGCGGTCGAGCTGGATCAGGTCGGCGTGCAGGGCGTCGTGCAGGTCGGCGCGGGCGATCGCGCGGGTCAGCAGCATCGGCTGGCGGGGCAGCTTGAGCAGGCGCTGCAGCCACGCCACCGCGCGCGGCACCACCTGGGCGGCGTCGGCCAGTTCGTCCACCAGCCCGATCTCCAGCGCACGCTCGGCCGGCACCATCTCCCCGCCTACCAGCAACTGGGTGGCACGGTGGTGGCCGACCACGCGGCGCATCAGGCGCTGGATGCCTTCGGGAGCCACCAGGCCCACCTGGACCTCGTTCAGGCCGATCACGGTCGGCTGGGCGGGGTCCGGGCTGCGCGCCAGGATGCGGTAATCGCAGCACAGCGCCAGCACGCAGCCCCCGGCCGGGGCATGCCCGGTCAGCGCAGCCACCACCGGCACGCGGCATTCGGCCAGGGTACGCACGGCGCCGAAGAAGGCCTGCCAGCTGTCGAGCAGCTTGTGTTTGTCCTCGCCATGGCCGAGCAGGTGCGGCACGTCCATGCCGGCGCTGAAGATGCGCTCGCTGCCCGACAGCACGATGCCGTGCGCGTCATCGGCCATGGCCTGGTTGATCGCGTGGATCAGGTGGCGGCACAGCTCGGTGTCCAGTGCGTTGACCGGCGGGCGCGCCAGCCGCAGTTCGCGGATGGGGCCATGGTTGATCACCTCGATAAGCGTCGTCATGCTGCGATCTCGTTGCGGACAGGGAACTGAGGCGATGATAACCAAACCATTCGCGAGCGTATTGTTGGGCCTGTGTGCGTTCGCAACATCGGCCATGGCGGCCGAACCAGCCTGCGTGTCGGTGCACGAGGGCTGGATACGGCTGCCGCCGGGGGCGATGCCGATGGCGGCCGGCTACGGGAAGATCCGCAACGACTGCCGCACGGCGGTGGTGGTGATTGGCGCCGGCAGCAAGGCGTTCGGAGACGTGTCGCTGCATGAAACGACGCTGGTGGAGGGCATCAGCCGCATGCGCGAAGTGGAGCGGCTGCCGATTGCGGCCGGCGCCACGGTCGAGCTGAAACCCGGTGGCCTGCACCTGATGCTGATGCAACCGGAGGTGCCGCTCGCGAAGGGCGGGCAGGTGCCGCTGCGCTTGAGCCTGGAAGACGGCCGCAAGGTGGATGGGCAGTTGATGGTGCGTAGCGATGAGCCGCGCTGAGCGGGCGTCGGCGGGAGGTGCCGAGCATGGCTCGGCACTACCGGTGGGTATCACGTGTCGAGTGGCCTTCGCGCTTCACCATCGGTAGCGCCGAGGGCAATCGCGAGGCGCGACCGTCATGCGTTGCCGGTCATCCGCCTCACGCGCTGCATCGGGTAGCGCCGAGCCATGCTCGGCTGCCTTGCATGCCCCGGACGCGTGCGGTTACGTCCAGTCGTAGGAGAACAGCACCGTGCGGCTCTCAGGTTCGTACAGCATCACGATGGCATCGGCGCCCGCCGCGCACCAGTTGTAACCGGCTACTTCGGCGACCGCGAAGAACGGCTTGCCGTCGCGGGTGATGCGCACGTTCTCGGCATCGTCAGGCCGGTGGCGGTCGTACATCGCCGGGTCCAGTGCGATCTCGAAGGCCGTCGGGATCGCCGCGGTCTCGGTCCAGTTGCCGCCGGAAATCTGCCCGCCAAGCCTGTCGAGGTACGCCTGCTCGCCCGGCTCGCCATCGCCATAGCGCGAATAGCTGGCCAGGCGGCCGTGGGCCTGGAAATAGGCGTGTGCCTTCGCGTAACTGTCGCGCATCTCGGCGATGTGCTCCACCGCGTCGCTGTCCTGGACCTGGTCGCCGATGAAGTAGCCCGCGTCGCCGAGGAAGCGCATGCGGTTGTCGGTGGTCAGTTCGAATGCGATCCAGTTGGTGCCGGTGAACGCGTTGTGGTGTTCTTCGGTCTCTTCGCCGATGCAGCCTTCATACGGCTCGATCGGGCACAGCATCGTGGCCACGGTGCCGGCCAGTTCCGGCCGCAGGATGCCCAGATCGATGCCGATCAGCGGCAGCAGGTGCTGGGCCAGCCACGGTTGCTCCTGGGGAAAAACGTCGGCGGGGAACGGCGTCATTCCCGGAAGACGTGTGCGGATGTCAGTCTGGTGGAACATGGCAGTCCTTTGAACTATCTGGCGGCTGTAGTGCCGGCCGTTGGCCGGCAACCACGCACATCCATCCGATGCGATGGAGCTGCCGGCCGTTGGCCGGCAACCACGCACATCCATCCGATGCGATGAAGGTGCAGGCCGTTGGCCGGCACGACCCCCTAGCTTGACGCGGTGCGGATCGCCTCCGGCAACGGTGCGCTCTTGCCGGTCTGCGTATCCATCCACACCACCACGACGTTGCCGTCCGAGTACAGCGTGGCGTCGTCGTTCTGGTCCACGATGCGGTGGCCGATGGTCACGCTGCTGTTGCCCAGCCGTTCGACGAACAGCTCCACCACGATGTCGTTGGGCCACACGATCGGCAGGCGGTAGTTGACGTTGGTTGCCGCCACCACCGGCGCGATGCGGTCGGTCATCGACACGCCGTCCACGCCCAGCATCCAGCGCACGCGCGCTTCTTCCAGGTAGGAAATGTACTTGGCGTTGTTGACGTGGCCCATGCTGTCCATGTCGCGCCAGCGCACGCTGATCGGCACGCGGGCGAGGATCTTGTGTTCGCTACTCATCAGGCGTCCTTCTTCTTCTTGCTGGCCGGGCTGGTCTTGCTGGCCTTGCCGGTGGTCTTGGCGGCGGCCGCCTTCTTGGCCGGCTTCTCCGGCTTGGCCTTGCGCGGCGGTCGTGCGTCCGGCTTGTTGGCGGTCGCGGCCGGGCGCTCCGGGCGCGCCCGGGTGGAGGGCAGCATCTTGGCCAGGAACTGGCCGGTGTACGAGGTCGGGCAGGCCGCCACGTCTTCCGGCGTGCCGGTGACGAGGATGGTGCCACCGCGGTGGCCGCCTTCCGGACCCAGATCGACGATCCAGTCGGCGGTCTTGATCACGTCCAGGTTGTGCTCGATCACCACCACCGTGTTGCCCTCGTCGCGCAGCTTGTGCAGCACGCCAAGCAGCGCCTCGATGTCATGGAAATGCAGGCCGGTGGTCGGCTCGTCCAGGATGTACAGGGTGCGGCCGGTATCGCGACGCGACAGCTCCTTGGACAGCTTCACGCGCTGCGCTTCACCGCCGGACAGCGTGGTCGCGCTCTGGCCAAGCTTGATGTAGCTCAGGCCCACGTCGACCAGCGTTTCCAGCTTGCGCGCGATGCTGGGCACCGGCTCGAACAGCTTCAGCGCATCTTCGACGGTCATCTGCAGCACGTCGTTGATGTTGTAGCCCTTGTACAGGATCTCCAGCGTTTCGCGGTTGTAGCGCTTGCCGTGGCAGACATCGCAGGGCACGTACACGTCCGGCAGGAAGTGCATCTCCACCTTGATCAGGCCATCGCCCTGGCACGCTTCGCAACGGCCGCCGCGCACGTTGAAGCTGAAGCGCCCCGGCGAATAACCCCGCGCACGCGCTTCGGGCACCTGTGCGTACAGCTCGCGCAACGGCGTGAACAGGCCGGTATAGGTGGCCGGGTTGGAGCGTGGCGTGCGACCGATCGGCGACTGGTCGATGTCCACCACCTTGTCGAACAGGTCCAGGCCCTCGACCTCCTTGTACGGCGCGATCGGGTGCGAGGAGCCGTTGATCTCGTTGGCGGCCAGCGAGAACAGGGTGTCGTTGATCAGGGTCGACTTGCCCGAGCCGGACACGCCGGTGATGCAGGTCAGCAGCCCCGACGGAATGTCCAGGTCCACGCCCTTGAGGTTGTTGCCGCTGGCACCGCGCAGGTGCAGGGTCATCTTCGGGTTGGGCGTGTGCCGGCGCGCCGGGATCTCGATGGCACGCTTGCCCGACAGGTACTGGCCGGTCAGCGAACGTGGCGAATCCAGGATGTCCTGCAGGGTGCCCTGGCCGACGATTTCGCCGCCATGCACGCCCGCGCCCGGACCGATGTCCAGCACGTAGTCGGCCAGGCGGATCGCATCTTCGTCATGCTCGACCACGATCACCGTGTTGCCCAGGTCACGCAGGCGGGTGAGGGTGCCGAGCAGGCGTTCGTTGTCGCGCTGGTGCAGGCCGATGGACGGCTCGTCGAGCACGTACATCACCCCGACCAGGCCGGCGCCGATCTGCGACGCCAGCCGGATGCGCTGGGCTTCGCCACCGGAGAGGGTGTCGGCCTTGCGCTCCAGGGTGAGGTAATCCAGGCCCACGTCGACCAGGAAGCCCAGCCGCTCGCCGATTTCCTTGACGATCTTGCCGGCGATCTCGCCGCGCCAGCCGGGCAGGGTCATCTCGCTGAAGAACTTCAGCGCGTCGTCGATCGGCAGCACCACCAGTTCCGGCAGCGCACGGTCGGCGACGAAGACGTTGCGCGCGGCCCTGTTCAGGCGCTGGCCGTTGCACTCGGGGCAGTTGCGCTCGCTGATGTACTTGGCCAGCTCCTCGCGCACCGCCGAGGATTCGGTCTCCTTGTAGCGGCGCTCCAGGTTCGGAATGATGCCCTCGAAGCGATGCTTGCGCTGGGTGCGGCCGCCGGCCTCGGTGAAGTAGGTGAAGGTGATCGTCTCCTCGCCGCTGCCGTACAGCACCGCCTGGCGTACATCGTCGGGCAGGCTCTGCCACGCCGCGTCCACGTCGAACTTGTAGTGCTTGGCCAGCGAAGCGATCAGCTGGAAGTAATAGGCGTTGCGGCGGTCCCAGCCGCGCACGGCACCGGCCGACAGCGACAGTTCCGGGTGCACCACCACGCGCGAAGGATCGAAGAACTCGGCCATGCCGAGGCCATCGCAGCCCGGGCAGGCGCCGACCGGCGAGTTGAACGAGAACAGGCGCGGCTCCAGCTCGGGCAGCGAGTAATCGCACACCGGGCAGCTGTACTTGGACGAGAACAGGTGCGCGGGCGCATCCTCCACGTCCAGCGACTGCACCGAGACCATGCCGTCGCCGAGCTTCAGCGCGGTCTCGAAACTCTCGGCCAGGCGCTGCTTGATGTCTTCGCGCGGCCGGAAGCGGTCGATCACCGCCTCGATGGTGTGCTTCTGGCGCAGCGCCAGCGGCGGTACCGCGTCGATTTCATGCAGGGTGCCGTCCACGCGCACGCGCACGAAGCCCTGCGCGCGCAGCTGGTCGAACACCTGGGCATGTTCGCCCTTGCGTTCGCGGATGACCGGGGCCAACAGCATGTAGCGCTGTTCCGGGTCCAGGGTGAGCACGTGGTCGACCATCTGGCTGACCGTCTGCGCCTCCAGCGGGTAGCCGTGGTCGGGGCAGCGCGGGCTGCCGACGCGGGCGTACAGCAGGCGCAGGTAGTCGTAGATCTCGGTGATCGTGCCCACGGTGGAACGCGGGTTGTGCGAGGTCGACTTCTGCTCGATCGAGATGGCCGGGGACAGGCCCTCGATGTGGTCCAGGTCCGGCTTTTCCATCACGCTGAGGAACTGCCGGGCATAGGCCGACAGCGACTCCACGTACCGGCGCTGGCCTTCGGCGTAGATGGTGTCGAAGGCCAGCGAGGACTTGCCCGAGCCGGACAGGCCGGTGATGACAATGAGCTTGTCGCGGGGCAGGTCGAGATCGATGTTCTTGAGGTTGTGCGTCCGCGCGCCGCGGATGCGGATGAAATCCATCGCCATGGGGGATCCGTTGTGGGGCTTCGGCTCTGGGAGCCGGCAAGCGGGTGGGGCAATCGGAAACGGCAATCGGTCAGCCTACCGAGCTTGGGATTTGGGGGCAATCGGCGACTTTGCCAGCCCTGTGTCTCACCTTTTGAGACCCGGAGGGGCCGTACCTGAACGGGATTCAGCCCCGGACTGGCCAGAGTGGGGGGTGACTTGACCCGACCCGGCCCCAGTCATTAAAATCCCGCTTCTGTCCGCCCTCGATGGCGGCAGTCCATAGACCACAATAACTACAGAGGAAGTCTGGTCATGTACGCAGTACTGGTAACCGGCGGTAAGCAATACCGCGTGGCGCAGGGCGAAACGCTCCGCGTCGAAAAGCTCGAAGCCGACGTTGGCAACGAGATCACGTTCGACACCATCCTGATGCTGGGCGACAGCGACGGTATCAAGATCGGCGACGCGCTGAGCGGCGCTTCGGTCACCGCCAAGGTCGTGTCCCAGGGTCGTGCTGACAAGGTCCGGATCATCAAGTTCCGTCGCCGCAAGCACCACATGAAGCGCCAGGGTCACCGTCAGTACTACACCGAAATCGAGATCACCGGCATCGCCGGTGGCAGCAAGTAATCAAGGAGACCAGTCATGGCACATAAAAAGGGCGTAGGCTCATCGCGCAACGGTCGCGACTCCAACCCGAAGTACCTCGGCGTCAAGATCTTCGGTGGCCAGGCCATCGATGCCGGCAACATCATCGTGCGTCAGCGCGGCACCCAGTTCCACCCGGGTACCGGCGTTGGCCTCGGCCGTGACCACACCCTGTTCGCGCTCGTCGACGGCAAGGTGGAGTTCTCGGTCAAGGGCCCGAAGAAGCGTCGTACCGTCAGCGTCGTCGCCGAAGCCTGATCTTCGCGATACGCAGGCGCCCACGCCTAGCGCGTGGGGCCGCTGACGAAAGCCCCGCTTCGGCGGGGTTTTTGTTTTTTGTTTTTGTTCGACCATGCGCGGGGATCCTTCCCGCCGCCGTCCACGGATCGTACCGGGGACGTTAGACTCTGCGGTCGGGCGCATCCGCTGCCTGCCGCCTCCAGTTGGCATCCAGAATCATGAAACTTGTAGACGAAGCAGAAATCCAGGTCACCGCCGGCAATGGCGGCAACGGCTGCGTCGGTTTCCGTCGCGAGAAGTTCATTCCGCTGGGCGGCCCGGACGGTGGCGATGGCGGCAATGGCGGCAACGTGTGGATCCGCGCAGATGCCAACCTGAACACCCTGGTCGACTTCCGCCACGAGCGCATCTTCAAGGCGCAGCGCGGCGAGAACGGCATGGGCCGGCAGGCGTACGGCAAGGGCGGCGAAGACCTGGTCATCACCGTGCCGGTCGGCACCGTGGTGATGAACGTGGCCACCGATGAAGTCATCGGCGACCTGACCCAGCACGACGATCGCCTGCTGGTGGCCAAGGGCGGCCGCGGCGGCCTGGGCAACATGCACTTCAAGAGCTCCACCAACCGCTCGCCGCGCCAGGCGCTGCCGGGCGAAGAGGGCGAAGAGCGCCTGCTCAAGCTGGAGTTGAAGCTGCTGGCCGACGTGGGCCTGCTGGGCTTCCCCAATGCCGGCAAGAGCACCCTGATCCGTGCCGTGTCCGCCGCCACCCCGAAAGTGGCCGATTACCCCTTCACCACCCTGTACCCGAACCTGGGCGTGGTGCGTGTCGAGAATTACCGCAGCTTCGTGATCGCCGACATTCCCGGCCTGATCGAAGGTGCCGCCGACGGTGCCGGCCTGGGCGCGCAGTTCCTGCGCCACCTGCAGCGCACCCGCCTGCTGCTGCACCTCGTGGATATCTCCCCGATGGAGGGTGGCGTGGACGGCGTGTCGCCGATCGAGCAGGTGCGTGCGATCGAGCGCGAGCTGGAGAAGCATGACCCGGAGCTGCTGGAGAAGCCGCGCTGGCTGGTGCTGAACAAGGCCGACCTGATGTTCGAGGACGAGGCCAAGGTGGCCGCCGAGAAGATCGTCGCCGAGCTGGGCTGGACCCAGCCGTGGTACCTGGTCTCGGCGCTGGGCCGCGAAGGCACCTGGCCGATCATGACCAACATCATGGCCTTCTTCGACCGCCAGAAGGAAGATGAGGCGCAAGCGCGCGATGCGTACTGAGCGCACCCGCGCGCCCCTGAAAAACCCGGCTGCGGCCGGGTTTTTCTGTGGTGCCGCCGGGGCGGGGTCGCGCCAGGCGCGGCGGCTGCCAGCTGTGCGCGTCGGCCTGGAATGGCGGGCAACAAAAAACCCGGCCGGAGCCGGGTCTTTTCCTGCGGCTGGGTCGAAGCCACGCTTGGCGTGGCTCTACGACACCCGCAGCGCCGGATCAGGCGGCCTTGATGGCCTTGATGCGCGCGGTCAGACGGCTCTTGTGGCGAGCAGCCTTGTTCTTGTGGATCAGACCACGCGAGCTGAAACGGTCGAGGATCGGCTGGGCAACAGCGAAGGCTGCCTCGGCGCCGGCGGCGTCATTGGCATCCAGAGCCTTGATCACCTTCTTGACAGCGGTGCGCAGCATCGAACGCTGAGCCGTATTGCGCGCGTTGCGCACGACGGTCTGCTTGGCGCGCTTCTTGGCGGACTTGATATTGGCCACAGTGGTGGTTTCCTGAAAAATCGGTGTAATGGGAACAGCAAGCTGGAAAGTATGATGGCTCGAAAAATGTACGTCAAGTCAATTGTCAAGAGGGAACACCGGTGAGTTCACCAAGGATGTTGCGGGGCCTGCTGTCTTTCAGCAGCATGACCATGATTTCGCGGGTGCTGGGCCTGGTCCGCGACCTGGTCATCACCACCACGTTCGGCACCAATGCGGTGACCGACGCCTTCTGGGTCGCCTTCCGGGTGCCCAATTTCCTGCGCCGGCTGTTCGCGGAGGGCTCGTTCGCCACCGCCTTCGTGCCGGTATTCACGGAGGTGAAGGAAACCCGCTCGCACGCCGAACTGCGCGAACTGGTGTCGCGCGTCGCCGGCACGCTGGGCGGGGTGCTGCTGCTGGTCACCGCGCTGGCGCTGATCTTCGCCCCGCAGCTGGCCACGCTGTTCGCCAGCGGGGTGGACACCGACCCGGCCAAGCACGGGCTGCTGGTGGACCTGTTCCGGCTGACCTTCCCGTTCCTGCTGTTCGTCTCGCTGACCGCGCTGGCGGGCGGCGCGCTGAACAGCTTCCAGCGGTTCGCGATGCCGGCGCTGACCCCGGTCATCCTCAACCTGTGCATGATCGCCGGCGCACTGTGGCTGGCGCCGCGGCTGGGCGGCACCCCGGAGAAGCAGATCCTGGCGCTGGGCTGGGCGGTGCTGGCCGCCGGCCTGCTGCAGCTGTTGTTCCAGTTGCCCTCGCTGAAGGGCATCAACCTGCTCACCCTGCCGCGCTGGGGCTGGCGGCACCCGGGCGTGCGCAAGGTGCTCACCCTGATGGTGCCGACGCTGTTCGGTTCCTCGGTGGCGCAGATCAACCTGCTGCTGGACACGGTGATCGCCGCCAAGCTGATCGACGGCTCGCAGTCCTGGCTGTCGCTGGCCGACCGCTTCCTGGAACTGCCGCTGGGCGTGTTCGGGGTGGCGCTGGGGACGGTGATCCTGCCGGCGCTGGCCCGGCACCACGTCAGTACCGACAAGGCCGGCTTCTCCAGCGCCCTGGACTGGGGCTTGCGCACGACCCTGCTGATCGCGGTGCCGGCGATGCTCGGGCTGATGCTGCTGGCCGAGCCGCTGATCGCCACGGTGTTCCAGCATGGCGAGTTCACCGCCTTCGACACCCGCATGACGGCCCTGTCCGTGTACGGGTTGAGCTTCGCCCTGCCGGCCTTCGCGTTGCTGAAGGTGGTGCTGCCGGCCTTCTACGCGCGCCAGGACACCCGCACCCCGGTCCGTGCCGGCCTGATTGCGCTGGTGGCCAACATGGTCTTCAACTTCGCGCTGCTGGCCGTGCTCTACCACGTGATGGTGCCCGAGGCGTTGAAGGCGCAGGGCGTGTGGGCGGCGCTGGGCAAGCAGCCCGGCCTGCACCTGGCGCTGGGCATTGCCAGCGCGCTGTCCAGTTACCTGAACCTCGGCCTGCTCTGGTACTGGCTGGGCAAGACCGGGGTGTACCAGCCCAAGCCGGGCTGGGCCGGCTATGCGACCCGCCTGGGCGTGGCCTGCGCGGCGATGGTGGTGGTGCTGCTGGCCCTCCTGTACGGGATGTCCGGCTTCACCGAGATGGACAAATGGCACCGGATCGGCAACCTGGCGCTGCTGGTCGGGGGGGGCGGCCTGACTTACCTGGTCGCCCTGGTCGCGATGGGTTTCCGCCCGCGCCACCTGCGCGAGCATTGATTGGTGGACACCCCGGCTATACTTCATGGCTATTCCTTGCAACGCATCGGTCCTGGTGGGCCGGACTCCCAGTTGATGACCAGGTTGTTCAGAAGCATCGAAGGCGGGGCCTTGTTCCCGCACGGAAGCGTGGTCTGCATCGGCGCATTCGACGGCCTGCACCTTGGCCATCGTGCGCTGGTGCGGCATGCGGTGGCGCGCGCGCGCGCCCTGGGCGTGCCCGCCGTGGCGGTCGCGTTCGAGCCGCTGCCGCGCGAGTACTTCGCCCAGGGCGAGCCGCCGCCGCGCTTGACCCTGGCCCGCGACAAGGTCGCCATGCTCGGCGAGCTGGGCGTGGATGCGGTGGGCCTGCTGCGCTTCGATGCGCGCATGGCCGCGATGCAGGCCGAGGACTTCGTGCAGCAGTTGCTGGTGCAGCGCCTGGGCGCGCGCGAGGTGTGGATCGGCCCGGCGTTCTGCTTCGGCAACCGTCGTCGCGGCGACCTGGCCCTGCTGCAGTCGATGGGCGCGCAGCTGGGCTTCGCCGCCGGCGAGATCGAACCGATCGACCTGCACGGCGAGCGCATTTCCAGCACCCGCATCCGCCAGCTGCTGCGCGAGGGCAACTTCGCCCACGCCAACGACCTGCTCGGCCGCCCGTATTCCATCGGGGGCAGGGTGGTGCGCGGGCGCCAGCTCGGTCGCACGCTCGGCTTCCCCACCGCCAACCTGCGCTTCCCCAAGACACCGGCGCTGTCGGGCATCTATGCCACCTGGGTGCACGGCGTGTTCGACCAGCCGTGGCCGTCGGTGTCCAGCTTTGGCACCCGTCCGACCGTGGACGGCGTGGAGCCGTTGCTGGAAGCGCACCTGTTCGATTTCCAGGGCGACCTGTACGGTCGCCACATCGAAGTGGAATTCGTCGCCAAGCTGCGCGACGAAGAGAAGTTCCAAGATCTGGCCGCGTTGACCGACCAGATGCACCGTGACGCCGAACAGGCGCGTCACATCCTTTCCGAACACAGATTGCGAGCCACTGCGTGAGCCAGGACTACAAAGCCACCCTTCATCTGCCGGCAACCGAATTCCCGATGCGCGGCGACCTGCCCAAGCGCGAGCCGGGCATTCTGTCGCGCTGGGAAGACGAGGGCCTGTACGCCCGCCTGCGCGAGAACGCGCAGGGCCGCCCGCTGTTCGTGCTGCACGACGGCCCGCCCTATGCCAATGGCCAGATCCACCTCGGCCATGCGGTCAACAAGATCCTCAAGGACATCATCGTCAAGTCGCGCTACCTGGCCGGCTTCGACGCGCCCTACGTGCCGGGCTGGGACTGCCATGGCCTGCCGATCGAGATCGCGGTCGAGAAGAAGTGGGGCAAGGTCGGCACCAAGCTCGACGCCGAGCAGTTCCGCCAGAAGTGCCGTGAATTCGCCGAAGAGCAGATCGACCTGCAGCGCCGCGACTTCAAGCGCCTGGGCGTGATCGGCGATTGGGACAACCCGTACAAAACGCTGAGCTTCGATTTCGAGGCCAACGAGATCCGCGCGCTGTCCAAGGTGTTCGCCAACGGCCACATCGTGCGCGGCGCCAAGCCGGTGCACTGGTGCTTCGACTGCGGCTCGGCCCTGGCCGAGGCGGAGATCGAGTACCAGGACAAGACCTCGCCGGCGATCGACGTGGCCTACGTGGCGCGGGATTCGGCGCAGCTGGCCGCGGGCTTCGGCGCGACCCTGCCGGCCGATGTCGAGGTGGCCGTGCCGATCTGGACCACCACCCCGTGGACGCTGCCGGCCTCGCTGGCGGTGTCCCTCGGTGCGGACATCGACTACGTGCTGGCCGAAGGCCCGGCCCACAACGGCAAGCGCCGTTGGCTGGTGCTGGCCGCCGCGCTGGCCGAGCGTTCGCTGCAGCGCTACGGCGTGGACGGCCTGGTCGAGCACGGCCACGCCACCGGCGCGGCACTGGAAAACCTGCTGCTGGCCCACCCGTTCTATCCCACCCGCGACATTCCGCTGCTCAACGGCGCGCACGTCTCGGCCGAAGACGGTACCGGTGCGGTGCACACCGCCCCGGGCCACGGCCAGGAAGACTTCGTGGTCAGCCAGCAGTACGGGCTGATGGAGCAGTACAACGCGGGCCAGATCAACCCGGTCGACGGCCGTGGCGTGTACCTGCCCTCGACCCCGCCGGCCGGCGATGTCGCGCTGGCCGGCGTGCACCTGTGGAAGGCGCAGCCGCTGATCGTGGACGTGCTGCGCGCGTCCGGTGCGCTGCTGGCCTTCGTCGAGATCGTGCACAGCTACCCGCACTGCTGGCGCCACAAGACGCCGGTGGTGTTCCGCGCCACCCCGCAGTGGTTCATCTCGATGGACAAGGCCAACCTGCGCCGCGATGCGATGGCCGCGATCGACAACGTCGGCTGGTTCCCGAGCTGGGGCAAGGCACGCATCGGCGGCATGGTCGAAGGGCGCCCGGACTGGTGCATCAGCCGCCAGCGCACCTGGGGCGTGCCGATCGCGATGTTCACCCATCGCGAGACCGGCGAGCCGCACCCGCGCACCGTCGAACTGATGCAGCAGGTGGCCGACCGCGTGGAGCAGGGCGGCATCGACGTCTGGTATTCGCTGGACAGCGCCGAACTGCTGGGCGATGAAGCGCCGCAGTACGAGAAGGTCACCGACATCCTCGATGTCTGGTTCGACTCCGGCGTCACCCACGAAGGCGTGCTGCTGGCGCGTGGCTTCGGCAAGCCGGCCGACCTGTACCTGGAAGGGTCGGACCAGCACCGCGGCTGGTTCCAGTCCTCGCTGCTGACCGGCGTGGCCATCGACACGCACGCCCCGTACAAGCAGTGCCTCACCCATGGGTTCACCGTGGATGAGAAGGGCCGCAAGATGTCCAAGTCGCTGGGCAACGGCATCGAGCCGCAGGACATCATGAAGACGCTGGGCGCGGACATCCTGCGCCTGTGGATCGCCTCGGCCGACTACAGCAATGAAATGTCGCTGTCGCAGGAGATCCTCAAGCGCAATGCCGACGCCTACCGGCGCCTGCGCAATACCGCGCGCTTCCTGCTCGGCAACCTGGACGGGTTCGATCCGGCCCGGCACCTGGTGGCCCCGGCCGACATGGTCGCGCTGGACCGCTGGATCGTGCATCGCGCCTTCGAGGTGCAGGAGAAGATCAAGGCCGCCTACACCAGCTACACCATGGCCGAGATCGTGCAGCTGCTGCTGAACTTCTGCAGCGTCGACCTGGGCTCGCTGTACCTGGACGTCACCAAGGACCGGCTGTACACCATGCCGGTGGACTCGCGTGGCCGGCGCTCGGCGCAGACCGCGATGTACCACATCGCCGAAGCGTTCACCCGCTGGATCGCGCCGATCCTGAGCTTCACCGCCGACGAGCTGTGGAGCTACCTGCCGGGCGCGCGCAAGGACAACGTCCTGTTCGCCACCTGGTACGACGGTCTGGCACCGCTGCCGGCCGACGCGCCGCTCACCGCCGCCGATTTCGAGCAGCTGCTGGCCCTGCGCGAGCAGGTGTCCAAGGTGCTCGAGCCGATGCGCGCCAACGGCGCCATCGGTGCGGCGCTGGAAGCGGAGATCACGGTGGCCGCCGACGCGGACACCGCCGCCCGCTGGCAGCCCCTGGCTGACGAACTGCGCTTCCTGCTGATCAGTGGCGATGTGCAGGTGCGCCCGGCGACCACCGATGAGGTGTTTGTCAGTGCGCAGCCGACCGGGAAGACCAAGTGCGTGCGCTGTTGGCACTACCGTGCCGACGTGGGCACGGTGGCGGCCCATCCGGAACTGTGCGGTCGCTGCGTGACCAACATCGACGGTGCCGGCGAAGATCGGCGGTGGTTCTGATGAGCGCCGCCCGTCCGCGTCCCAACGCACTGGTGTGGCTGCTGCTGTCGGCGGTGGTCATCGGCCTGGACCAGTGGAGCAAGGCCTGGGTGCTGTCCAGCCTGCCCGAGTTCGAACCGGTGGTGGTCATCGATGGCTTCTGGAACTGGTACCGCACCTACAACACCGGCGCGGCATTCAGCTTCCTGAGCGATGCCGGTGGCTGGCAGCTGTGGTTCTTCACCGCGCTGGCACTGGGCATCAGCGGCCTGATGGCGTTCTGGCTGTCGCGTACCGCGCGCGGCCACTGGCGCAGCGCCGCGCCCTACGCGCTGGTCATCGGCGGGGCGATCGGCAACGTGATCGACCGGCAGATGCACGGCCACGTGGTGGACTTCATCCAGTGGTACATCGGTGACCATGCCTGGCCGTCGTTCAACATCGCTGATTCGGCGATCGTGGTTGGCGCCGTGGGGATCGCTGTGTTTGGCCTGTTCGACGGCAAGGCCGAGAAAAAAGCGGGATAATCCCCCCTGTTCCCTGCAATCAACCGGCCCCGCGCCGGCCGGAGTATCTGACCGATGGACGTGTTGCTCGCCAATCCGCGTGGTTTCTGTGCCGGTGTCGATCGTGCGATCGAGATCGTCAAGCGCGCGATCGAGACCCTGGGCGCGCCGATCTACGTGCGCCACGAGGTCGTGCACAACCGCTTCGTGGTCGATGACCTCAAGGCACGCGGTGCCATCTTCGTCGAAGAACTCGACGAGGTGCCGGACGACAACACGGTCATCTTCAGCGCCCACGGCGTCTCCCAGGCGGTCCGCCAGGAAGCCGAGCGTCGCGGCCTGAAGGTGTTCGACGCGACCTGTCCGCTGGTCACCAAGGTGCACCTGGAAGTGGCCCGCCACTGCCGTGCCGGCCGCGACGTGGTGCTGATCGGCCACGCCGGGCACCCGGAAGTGGAAGGCACCATGGGCCAGTGGAACCGCGAGCGCGGCACCGGCCGGATCTACCTGGTGGAGGATGTCGACGACGTCGCCACGCTGGAGATCGAGCAGCCGGACAACTTCGCCTACACCACCCAGACCACGCTGTCGGTGGACGACACCCGCGGCATCATCGAGGCGATGCGCACGCGCTTCCCGTCGATGCAGGGGCCGAAGAACGACGACATCTGCTACGCCACCCAGAACCGCCAGGACGCCGTGCGCGACCTGGCCCAGCGTTGCGACCTGGTGCTGGTGGTCGGCTCGCCGAACAGCTCCAATTCCAACCGCCTGAGTGAACTGGCGCGCCGCGAAGGCGTGGAGTCCTACCTGATCGACGGCGCCCACGAAATCGACCCGGCGTGGGTGGTGGGCAAGCAGCACATCGGCCTGACCGCCGGCGCCTCGGCACCGCAGGTGTTGGTGGATGGCGTGATCGAACGCCTGAAGGAGCTCGGCGCCAGCGGCGTCGGCGAACTCGACGGCGAGCCGGAATCGATGGTGTTCGCGCTGCCGAAGGAACTGCGCCTGCGCCTGATCAGCTGAGGCGCTGACGCGGCGCGCACGGCGGGGTTGCCCACTGCGGTAACCGGCCCTGCCGTCAACCCGGGAACACCGCGCGCAAGCGCTGCAGCGGCCTGTCCAGCGCCGGCGTGGCCGCACCGATCGTGTCGGCCGCCATCGCATCGAGCATCGCCAGCGCCCGCGCGAAGCTCTGCACCTGCTGCCACGCAAACCCCGCATCGAGGCGCTCGAGCCCGCCATCGGGCAGTTGCTGGCAGAGGTAATCCGGCCCGGGTACCAGGCCGATTCCCGGAATCCCGCACAGGTACGGGCTGGCACCTTCGCCCAGGAACAGCGCGCTGAACCGCGGTGCCACCACCACGCTGCGCAGCTTGCTGCGCCCGGCAACGGCGGCGCGATACACCTGTTCCATCACCGGGTTGGTGGCGTAGACGATCTCGCGTTCCAGGCGCCCGGTCGGCTGCGGTGCGCCACGGCCTGGCCGATCCTTCCATTCCATGCAGCCCAGGTGCTCCAGGGTCAGGCAGGCCACCGCGCGCGCGTGGCGTCCCTTGCCATCCCACCACTGCGGATGCGCACGCAGCCATGCCATCGTCGCCTGGCCGCGGTCGGTGAACTGGGGGATCTGGAAATGCCCGCTGGCGAACACGAAGACCATGTCGCGACGTCGCGGCCGCTTGGCGAAGGCCGCGGCCAGGGCCAGCAGACCGGCGCCGCCGTTTTCCTCGCAGGCGTTGGGGCCGTCGGTATGCGTGTTGACCAGGATGCTCTCGCCACGCACCTGGCCGGGCAGCACCGCATGCAGCGAGTCGGTCATCGCCTCGGTGCGCTCGGCCTGCAGCACCAGCGTTGCACTGCGCCCAGCCTGCGCGGCAGCGCGCAGCGCGTTGCCGGCCGCCTGGTCCACCCACAGCGCCGGGCAGTCCATCCACGGGGTGGTGAAGGGCAGCACCTGGTCGCGCGCCAGCGCGTCGGACAGACCCGCGAACACACAGACCACCGCGCGCACGCCGGCCTTGCGCGCACGCACCAGCAAGTGCGGATCGACCAGCGGCGCCAGTATCGGCATCACCTCGTCACGGGTGAAATCCGCGCCGGCATCGGGCAGCACGGCGCGGCGCTGGAACACCATCGCCGCCTTCGCTCGGCTCAACGCCACCGGATCGACCTGCACCACCGCGATGGCATCGCGCGCGGCATCCATCTGCCTGGCCGACGCCAGCCAGACCAGGCGACCGTGCACGCCCTGCGCATCGGTCTGGCCCGAGTAGGGGTAGGGCGCGGCCACCGCGATCGGCGTGCCGTCGTCCAACTGCACGGCGCAGTGCTGCGGCGTCCAGCGCTGGATACGGTGAGGCAAGCGCTGGACCTGCAGGCCCAGTGATTCAAGCTCGGCGGCCAGATAGTCCACCGCCTGTGCATGGGCGGGCGAGGCGGTCATACGTGGGCCGAACGCGTTCAGTGCCTGTATCCAGCGCCAGAGATCGTCGGCGTCAGGCAAGGGCAGCGGTTCCACCTCCGTGATCGCGACCCGTGGGCGGGTGCGACGCGGCCCGCGCACCATCAATGCCGCCATCCCGATCACCGCCAGCGCCGCCCCCGTCATCAAACTGCTGCTGCGCATGGCCAATTCCTTTTGTTGAAAAGCGGAGGGGTAAATCCCGTGCCGGCAACGGCGCGTCGCGTCATACAGCGCCACATTATCGCGGCGAGAAAGCCACGGCGTGCGGGGGAATGTCGCGGCATGCTGCAGTGCAAGCTGCGATAGCGATCACACATTCACATCGGAGCGCATCGGGTCGGCCGTGATGTGAAGGCGAAAAATGATTTCTTGACGCTATTGACAACTTCATTAACAGCAAATAAATATTGCAGCGAGTTTGCAGCGTGCACACTGGGAACTCATGGAGCGGCCCAGCCGCATCGGAATCAACACACTATCGGAAGGTGAAGCATGAGCAAGGAATTCAAGTCGGCCACGACGTCGGCGAAGATGAAGGTTCTCGCGCTGCAGGAGCTGGAAGGTGTCAGCGGTGGCCTGGCAGCGTGGAGCACGACCAGCGAAGGTTGTAACGGTGTGACCAAGGACGAGTGGAGTACTTTCAGCAAGGATTGCGTGAAAGACGGCAACGTCATCTCCTGATGTCTCGCTCCGGCATCCACTGATGCCGTGATCGAGGATATCGGGGCCGCACGACTGACTGGTCGTGCGGCTTTCGTCCCGGGTACGCGTGCCGTGCCGGTTACGCGGACATCACGTTCGATTATCCCTGCCAGTACCGCGATCGATTGCATCGCGCGTGCCTGCATGTCCGTGCGAGGTCGTCTTGAACCAGGTAAATGCTCCTGATCTGAATGTGCACCCCGAATTTTTCGTGCCGTTCGATAAATACACGCCCAAGGACACTTACTGCGACCAGGTGCGTCCCTGCCTTCCGCCGTTATGGCGCCTGGTCAAGGATCATTTCTGGACCTATGTCGCCGCCCCGGTGCAGAAGCAGATAACCCAGGGCTGGAAGATCCACGTGAGCTGCACGCTGAAGGACGCCGACACCGTCCTGCAGACCGTCATGCGGGTGTGTGCCGCACGCACGACCGAATTCAAGTTCGCCAGCGACGAGTTCATCCACCGCAAGCTGCTGTCCAAGACCGCTGCACGCCAATCCGGCGGCAAGTTCATCACGGTCTATCCGCAGTCGGTGCAGGTGTTCGAACTGCTGCTGGAGGACCTTTACCAGGCCCTGCGCGACGTGCGCGGGCCGTACATCCTGTCGGATCGGCAATACAAGGATTCCGGCGCGGTGTTCTATCGCTACGGCGGATTCCGCTCCTTCACCGTCCAGGATGCGATGGGCCGCGAGCGCAGCATGATCCTTGACACCTCCTTTGCCTACGTCGAAGACCAGCGCCTGCCGCACTTCAACGTGCCCGCCTTCGTCGAGGACAAGCACTGGGGACAGGAGGCCGTCGACGCAGACGCGGCGGAGCCGGACACCCTGTTCGGGCAGCAGTACGAAGTGGAATCGGTCCTGAAGTTCTCCAACGCCGGTGGCGTGTATGCCGGCAGGCGGATCAGCGACGGCCTGGCCGTGGTGATCAAGGAAGCCCGGCCCCTGGTCGATGCGGAGGTGGATGGCATCGACTCCCTCAGCCGACTGCAGAAGGAGCAGCGCATCCTGACCTCGCTGCAGGACACCGATATCGCGCCCAAGGCCCTGGGCTGGTTCGTCGAATGGGAGCACACGTTCCTGGTCCAGGAGAAGATCGAGGGCGAGACGCTGCGCAGCTACAGCCTGCACGCCACCCGCGCGCTCTACCCGGGCTCCAGCCGGGAGGAGGTGGTGCAGTGGATCTCCCGGGCGGCGCTGATCGGCATCGACCTGATCGGCAAGGTGCAGGCGCTGCACCGCCGCGGCATCGTGTTCGGCGACCTCTCGACCAACAACATCATCGTGGACGAGGCGACCCTGAGCGTTCGCCTGATCGATTTCGAAGGGGCCTACGAGCCCGGCGTCGACCCTCCCATCAACATCTACACCCCCGGCTTCCGGTCGAAGGCGCGCCGCCACCGCGACTGCGCCAAGCCGGAGGACGACGTGTATGCGCTCGGGTGCGTGCTGCTGTCGCTGCTTTCCCCCAGTTCGCTGGCACTGGACGTGATGGACCATTACGCCGAGCGCGCGCTGCTGGCGCTGCGCGATGACATCGGCCTGCCCGACGCATTCGCCGACTGCCTGCAGCGCCTGCTGCGTGAGCCCGAGCCCGACCTGGACGCGTGCATCGCGCTGCTGCGCGGCATGGACGTGGCTTCGGTCCGTGCGTTCGATGCCCAACCCGCCACGGTCGAGCCCCGGTCGCTCGAGCCGGTCGTGCAGCGGGTCATGGATTACCTGCGGCAGGCCATGGACCTGAGCCATTCGTGGCGGCCGTTCCCCATGGACGCGTACACCACCGACCTGATCGCCCTGGACCACGGCGTCGGCGGCATCGCGCTTGCCTGGCGGCAGGTGGAAGGCGAGGTGCCGGCTGCGTTGCTGGACTGGCTGGAGCGCCTGGGGCGGACCGGGACGCACCTGCCCGGGCTGCTCAACGGACTGTGCGGGCTGGCCTGGGTGCAGTGCGACGCAGGGCGGATGGAGGAGGCCGCGGCCACGCTGGGGCGCGCCAGCGGGCAGCCGCTGCTGTACCAGGACATGACGCTGGGATACGGCTATGCCGGCTTCGGCCTGACCTGCCTGAAGATGTGGCACGCCACGCAGGAGGCGCGCTACCTGCGCGAGGCCGAGCGTGTCGGTGCGGCGCTGCTGGCGACGGCGATCACCCGCGAGGCGGGCGTGTGCTGGGGCGAAGACGCCGAGGGCGTGGTGGGCACCGGGCTGCATCGCGGCGGTGCCGGGATTGCCCTGTTCCTGCTCTACCTGCACCAGGCCGTGGCGCATGACGCCTACCTGGATACCGCGCTGCGCGCGCTGGACTTCGACATCTCCTGTGGCCGCACCCTGCAGGGAATGCTGGGCTTCGCCCAGGACACCGCCGCAGCCAGCACCATCCTCTACCCCTACCTGGGCATGGGCACCGCGGGCGTGGCGACGGTGGCGCTGCGCGCGTTCAAGATCACCGGACAGCAGCGCTACGCGGACTTCCTGGACGGCGTGAAGTGCACCGTTGCGCAGAAGTACACCGCCAGCTGCGATCTGTTCCTCGGCCTGGCCGGGCTCGGCCACTACTTGCTCGATGCGGCCCAGCTGCTGGGGGATGACAGCTACCGCAGGCTCGCCTGGCGTGCCGCCAAGGGCCTGGAGATGTTCGAGATGGACAAGGACGAGGGCCTGTGTTTCCCGGCAGGGACATCCACCAAGATCAGCTGCACCTGGGGCAATGGCGGCGCAGGGGTGATGACCTTCCTCGACCGGCTGGCGCATGACAAGCCCAACGGGTTGCTGACCCTCGACGTGCTGCTGCAGCCTGAAGCTGCGTCGCCGCGATGAGGGCCGTGCGCGCCGCAGGGAGGTGGCCGTGAATCCGGACCAGGACGACGCCGGGAAGCGACCGGGCAACGGCGTGTTCCGTCATGAAGCCATGGCCGCCGCGCAGGATACGCGGCCCTACGGCACGGTGCTGCTGATCGGTGATCGACTGATGACCCGGCTGGCGTGGGCGGGGATGGCCGTGGTCGTGTTGATCCTGGTGTTCCTGTTGACCTTCAGCACCTCGCGCAAGGTGAAGTGGCAGGGCGTGGTGGTGCCGGAGGGCGGCACGGTGTCGATCCTGGCGCCGTCCGCGGGCAGCGTGTCGCAGGTGCTGGTGGCCGAGGGCGAGGACGTCAAGGCCGGGCAGGCGCTGTTCGTGGTGTCCGACGCACGCGCCAATACCCGGATCGAGGGCAGCGTGGGCTCGGTCAGCGACCTGCTGGCCACGCGCCGGGACAGTCTCGAGCAGGAAATGACCGAGCGGCACCAGCAGCTGGACGGGCAGCGCGGGCCGCTCCGCGCGCGCATCGTGGAGTACGACCGCGAGCTGCAGGCGATGGTGGAGCAGGAGCGCCTGCAACGCGACATCGTGGCGCTTGCCGAGCAGACCGCGCAGACCTACGCCGAGCTGGTGAGTTCACGCTACGTCTCCGGTGTGGCCGCGCGCGAGCGCCAGGCCGACCTGCTGGACAAGCGGCAGCGGCTGGCGGAGGTGCGGCGGCAGATCGCCAGCCTGCGACGGGAGAAGATCTCCGCGCGCCTGGAGCTGGACAACCTGGATGTGCAGTCCCAGCGCGATACGCGCGACATGCAGCGCAACGTGGCCGAACTGGGCCAGCAGATCGTCGAGAACAGCGGGTTGCGCACCGTCATCGTGCGTGCGCAGAGCGACGGCACCATCGGCACGGTCAACATCGTGGCCGGACAGAGCGTGGCCGCGCTGACCGCGCTGGCGGTCATCATCCCGGCGCACCTGCCCCTTGAGGTGGAGATGTATGCGCCGTCCAAAGCGGTGGGGCTGATGCGGGTGGGCATGGACGTGACCATGCGATATCCCGCTTTCCCGTACCAGAAATTCGGCCTTCACCATGGCAGCGTCAAGGCGATTTCGCGGTCCACGATGCGCGCCGATGAAGTGCGGCTGCCGCAAGGCGTGCTCGATTCGGGGGCCGAACCGCTCTACCGGGTGCGCGTCAGCCTGGACTCGGCCAAGGTGCGGGCATATGGCGAAGACATCGCGCTGCGACCGGGGATGTTGGCCGAGGGCGACGTAAGCCTGGAGCGCAGGCGTTTGTACGAGTGGATCCTCGATCCGCTGTTCACGGTGACCGGACGCATCTAAGGCAAGGGAACACGGACGATGACAACCCTGAACATCGATCTCTGGAAGCGCAGCAGCGTACCGGTGATCCTGCAGGCCGAGGCGAGTGAGTGCGGGCTGGCGTGCCTGGCGATGGTGGCCGGATACTGGGGATACACTGTCGATCTGCATTCATTGCGGCAGCGCTTCCCGGTCTCGATCAAGGGCACCACCATGCTCGGGCTGGTCGGCATCGCGACGGCCTGCTCGCTGCAGTCGCGCGCCCTGAGCCTGGACGTGGACAGCCTGCCCGACCTCGCCACGCCCTGCATCCTGCACTGGAACTTCAACCACTTCGTCGTGCTCATCTCGGTCGGTCGGGATTCGATCGTCATCCACGACCCGTCGACCGGGCGGCGTCGGGTGGGCATGAGCGAGGTGCGCAGATCCTTCACCGGGGTCGCGCTGGAACTGACGCCGTCCAGCGACTTCGTGCCGCGCAAGGAACTGCAGCGCTACCGGATCCGCGACCTGATGGGCCGCGTGGTCGGGCTTCGGCGCGGGCTGCTGCGGGTGGTCGCGCTGGGCGTGGCGCTGCAGGCATGCGCGCTGCTGTTGCCGTTCTTCCTGCAATGGACCGTGGACGAGGCGCTCGTCAACGGCGACCTCGACCTGATCGCGGTCCTGGGCATCGGCTTCATCCTGCTGGTGCTGGTGCAGACCGTGCTCAGCGCGGCGCGCACCTGGGCCACCACGACGCTGTCGACCAGCTTCAATTTCCAGTGGCTGGGCAACGCGTTCGCGCACCTGATGCGGCTACCGCTGCCGTTCTTCGAGAAGCGCACCACCGGCGACATCATCTCCCGGTTCAACTCCATCATCGCCATGCAGCGCATCGTCACCACCCAGTTCGTGGAGGCGATCCTGGACGGGCTGATGATGGTGGGCACCCTTGCCATGATGTTGGCCTACAGCCCCCGCCTGGCGCTGGTGACGCTGGCGGCGGTGCTGGTCTACGTCGTACTGCGCCTGGTGATGTTCGGTCGCCTGCGCAACGCGACGTCCGAGCAGATCATCCATGCGGCGCGGCAGGAACAGAGCTTCATGGAATCGGTGCGCGGCATCCAGAGCATCCGCCTGTTCGGCCGGGGGGCGATCCGCCACAACAGCTGGTCCAATACACTGGCCGAGCAGTACAACGCCGAGCTCGGCGTGGCCCGCCTGTCGATGTTGAACCAGACCGCCAACACGCTCCTGTTCAACGTGGAGCGGATCATCGTCATCTGGCTGGCGGCCGTGGCCGTCACCGAAAAGCAGTTCTCGGTGGGCATGCTGTTCGCCTACCTCAGTTACAAGGACCAGTTCAGCCAGCGCGTGGCCGGCATGGTGGACAAGTTGTTCGAGGCGCGCATGTTGTCGCTGCATGCCTCGCGTGTCGCCGATATCGTGATGACGCCCGGCGAAGCGCCATCGCATGGCGAGGACGGCCTGGCCAACGAGCCGGTGGAGATCGAGTTCCGCAACGTGAGCTTCCGCTACTCGGCGCTCGAGCCGTACGTACTGCACGGCATGAACATCCGGTTCAACGCGGGCCAGTCGATCGCCATCACCGGGGTGTCCGGCTCCGGCAAGACCACGCTGGTCAAGCTGCTGCTCGGCCTGCTGGAGCCGACCACGGGCGAGATCCTGGTGAACGGGACGCCCATCGATCGGTACGGCCTGTCGAGATACCGTCGCCTGCTGGGCACGGTCATGCAGAACGACGTCCTGTTTGCAGGCTCGATCGCCGACAACATCTGCTTCTTCGATCCCCAGCCCGACCAGGAGCGGATCCGCCAGTGCGCGGGCCTGGCCTCGATCGATGCCGAGATCGAGGGCATGCCCATGGGCTACCACACCATCGTCGGCGACATCGGCTCCGGGCTGTCCGGCGGGCAGGCACAGCGCATCCTGCTGGCACGCGCGCTGTACGGCTCGCCGCGGGTGCTGGTGCTGGACGAGGCGACCAGCCACCTGGACATCGCCAACGAACGCACGGTCAACGCGGCGATCGGCCAGCTCACCTTGACCCGCATCCTCGTGGCGCATCGGCCGGAAACCATCGCCAGCACGGACCGGGTAGTCAGCCTGGTACAGGGCACGGTGGTGAACGACCGGCTGCAGCACCCGGTGGGGGCGATTGCCTGACGGCATGACCTTTGGCCATGGGGCAGGGCAGCGGCGAGGTCTAGCATCGGGTGTTTCGCTGTTGGAGCCGTGCCTGATGAAAATGCGTGCCACCGTCCTGTCCGTGCTGCTTGCCCTGTCCGCCAGCGGCGTGCAGGCGCAGACGCCGCCTCCGCAGGATGTCGCCTGGCCGGGCGTGCTGCGCATCGACGTGGACGCGCGCGACATCGGCCGGCGCATCTTCAAGGTCAAGGCCACCATCCCGGCCAAGCCCGGCCCGCTCACGCTGCTGTATCCGCAGTGGCTCCCCGGCGCGCATTCGCCCAGCGGGCCGATCGACAAGCTGGCCGGCCTGGTGGTCACCGCCAATGGCACGCCGCTGCACTGGACGCGCGACCCCTACGACGTCTACGCCTTCAAGGTGGATGTGCCGGCCGGCGCGACCGAGGTGGTGGCCGAGTTCAAGTTCCTGTCCTCGCAGGGCGGCAGCCAGGGCCGGGTGGTGATGACCCCGGAAATGCTCAACCTGCAGTGGAACGCCAACTCGCTGTACCCGGCCGGGGTGATCACCCGCAACCTGCAGGCGCAGGCCAGCGTGACCCTGCCCAAGGGCTGGAACTACGCAACGGCGCTGGAGACCGAGCGCCGCGACGGCGACACCGTGGTGTTCAAGCCGATCAGCTACGACCACCTGGTCGACTCGCCGCTGTTCGCCGGCCGCTATTACCAGCAGTACGATCTCGACCCCGGCGCCACGGTGCCGGTGCGCCTGAACGTGTTCGCCGACGACGCCAAATCGCTGGTCGCCAAGCCCGAGCAGTTGAAGGCCCACCGTGCGCTGGTGCAGCAGATCTACAAACTCTACGGCGCACGCCACTTCGACCGCTATGACTTCCTGCTGGCGCTGACCAGCAAGCTCGGCGGCATCGGCCTGGAGCACCAGCGTTCCAGCGAGAACAGCGCCGAGCCCGGTTACTTCACCGAGTGGGACAAGAACTGGCTGGGCCGCGACCTGCTGCCGCACGAGTTCAACCACTCCTGGAATGGCAAGTACCGCCGCGGCGCCGACCTCACCACGCCCAACTTCAACGTGCCCATGGGCGACAGCCTGCTGTGGCTGTATGAAGGCCAGACCCAGTTCTGGGGCCAGGTGCTGGCCGCGCGGTCGGGCTTGTGGAGCGAGCAGCAGACCCGCGAGACACTGGCCAATGTGGCCGCCACCTATGATCGCGGCCGCCCCGGCCTGGCCTGGCGCGCGCTGCAGGACACCACCAACGACCCCACCATCGCCCAGCGTCGCGCGCTGGCGTTCCGCAACTACCAGCTGAGCGAGGACTACTACTCCGGCGGCCAGATGGTGTGGCTGGACGTGGAGGGCAAGCTGCGTGCGCTGACCGGCAACAAGCGCAGCCTGGATGATTTTGCCAAGGCGTTCTTCGGCATCAACGACGGCGACTGGAACGTCAACCCGTACACCTTCGACGACGTGGTGCGCACCTTGAACAGCATCGCGCCGTTCGACTGGGCCGGCTTCCTGCGCGAGCGCCTGGACGGCCACGGCTCGCTCACCGGCGGGCTGGACGCGGCCGGCTGGAAGCTGGTCTACACCGAGACCCCGAGCGAGGCGGTCAAGGCGCAGGAGACCCGTGCCAGCGGCATCAACCTGACCTATTCGCTGGGACTGAGCGTGGCCAACAGCGGTGTGCTCACCGACGTACTGTGGGACAGCCCCGCATTCAACGCCGGTCTCACCCCGGGCATGACCGTGCTGGCGGTCAACGGCCGCGTGTACAAGGGCGAGACACTGAAGGAGGCGGTGACCACGGCCAAGACCGACAAGGCCCCGATTACGCTGCTGGTGCGCAGCTTCGATCGCATCGACACGGTGACCCTGGATTACCACGGCGGCCTGCTGTACCCGTCGCTGGAGCGCATTGCCGGCAAGCCGGATCGCCTGGCGGAACTGTGGAAGGCACGATGAGATCGCCCGGCCGCGAGCTGCTGATCGTGGCGCTCGCGGCCGTGGCCATCGTCGGTGCCGGGCTGGAGGGTGACGGCCGCTGGCTGCACTGGCTGGCCAAGCCGTTGACCACCGTGCTGATCGCCGCGATCGCGTGGCGCGCACTGCCGGCGCACGACGCCGGCTACCGCCGCGCAGTACTGGCCGGCATGGCGCTGTCGTGCATCGGCGACATCGCCCTGATGCTGCCGATGGACGCCTTCGTGCCCGGACTGATCGCCTTCCTGCTGGCGCACGTGTGCTACATCGTCGCGTTCCGCGCCGGCGTTCGTGGCGGGCGCGGCCTTGCCGGTGCGGCGCTGCTGCTGGGGGCGTTTGCCTGCGGCAACCTCGTCGCCCTGTGGCCGCACCTGCCTGGCGACATGCGCGTACCGGTACTGGCCTACGTGATGGTGCTGGCGGTCATGGCCATCCTCGCGCTGGCCCGGCATTGGGCCAGGCCGGCACTACATGGCGCGGCCCGTAGCAGTACCGCGTGGGCGGCCGGGGGCGCGGTGCTGTTCGTCGCCAGCGATTGCCTGCTGGCCTGGGACCGTTTCGGCGGTGGACTGCCGATGGCCAGCCTGCTGGTGCTGAGCACGTATTACGCGGCGCAGTATGGGATTGCACGGTCGGTCGATGCGTTGGCTCGGCCCGCTTCGCGCTGACGACAGCAGGGCGGCGCATCAGGCCGCATGTCAGTCTTCGTTGCCTACATCCTGCGCGGTGTTGCAGCGCTGCCGTGGCGGGCACAGTCGGTCCAGCAATGCCGCGGTCACCCCGTTGCTCCAGCCGAAGCCATCCTGCAGCGGATATTCGCCGCCACCGCCGCCGCCGGCCGAACCGTCCACCACGTACTTTTCCACCAGCTTGCCTTCGTTGTCGTACACCGCCTGCACCGTACGCAGGAAACGCGTGCCGATGCGGCGCGCCAGGGCGTCCTGGTCGTAGCGCTGCAATCCGTCCACCGCCACCCACTGCAGCGGTGCCCAGCCATTCGGGGCATCCCACTGCTGCCCGGTGTTGACGGTGGTGGTGAGCAGGCCGCCCTCGCGCAGCAACTGCGCTTCCACCGCAGCCGCCGTCTGCCGCGCCTGCGGCCGCGTGGCGACCTGCAGCCAGAGCGGGAACAGTGCCGCCGCGGTGAGCGCGGGTCGGGTCTGGCCGCGCTCCAGGTCGCGGTCCACGTACCAGCCCTGGGTCGCATCCCAGAGAACGGTGTTTATTGCCTGCTGGCGCGCGTCCGCCTGTCGCGCGAAGTCGCGCGCCGCCTTGCCATCGCCGGCCACCTTGCTGGCCCGGGCGAGGGTCTTTTCCAGGTGGAACAGCAGGCTGTTCAAGTCCACTGGCACGATCGCAGTGGTGTGGATGCTGCCCAGTGACGCCGGTTCCGCCAGCCAGCGCGAGCTGAAATCCCAGCCCGATTCCGCGCCCGCGCGCAGGTCGCGATACACCTGCGACGGCGCGCGCTGCGGCGCTTGTGCGGCCGTGGCCAAGTCGTCGGTCCACGACTCGGTGCGCGGCACCGCGCGGGCATCCCAGTAGCGGTTGAGCAGTTGCCCATCGGCCAGGCGCACCACGCGTTCGCTGGCCTGGCCCGGTGCGAGCCCAGCGGCGCCGCGCATCCAGAACGCGTGCTCGGTGCGCAATTGCGGCAGGTAACGGCGATAGGCTGCCTCGCCTTCGTGGGTTGCCAGCAGATCCACCATCAGGCTGAAGAACGGTGGCTGCGAGCGGCTCAGGTAGTAGCTGCGGTTGCCATTGGGAATGTGCCCGTACTGGTCCAGCTGCCAGGCGAAGTTGTCCACCATGTCGCGCACCTGCTGCCAGCGCCCGCTGGAGGCCAGGCCGAGCAGGGTGAAGTAGCTGTCCCAGTAGTAGACCTCGCGGAAGCGTCCGCCCGGCACCACGTAGGGCTTGGGTAGCGGCAACAGGGAGCCGCGCGGGTCAACGCGGTCGGTGGTCCGGGTCAGCACCGGCCACAACCCTTCGATATGCGCGCGCAGGGCCTGCCCGGCTGGCGGCACGTAAGCGGCCGCCTCACCGGGCACGACGAAATGCTCGGCCACGAACCCGGCCAGGTCGGCCGATCGCCCCTGCATCGACCGCCACTGGGCCAACACCGCAGTGGGATCCTGCCGGGGCACGGCATCGGCGAAGGTCTTCTGGTCACCGAACAGGTGCGCGCCCTGGACCTGCTGGAACAGCGGCTGCCACTGCTGGTCCGGTGGCAGCGGCGGGGCTGGGCCGGGGCCGTTGGCGGTGGCCATGGCGGCGCACAGCAATGAGGCCAGCATCAGGCCGGCCAGGCGGGAACGGGGATGCATGCGGCGGTTCCGGGCGGGATGGCCCACTGTAGGGGCCCTTGCGTCAACGCCCGGTGCCCGCGGGGCGGGGCCGGGAGCTGGACGCGGCGCATGCCAATTGACCACTTCGGCCCCCCGCCGTAGAATTGCCTGCTCAGCCGGAATAGCTCAGTTGGTAGAGCGGCGCATTCGTAATGCGTAGGTCGTAGGTTCGATTCCTATTTCCGGCACCAGATACAGTAAAAAGCCCCGGCCTTGGTCGGGGCTTTTTTGTGCTCTGGTAGCGCCGGACCATGGCTGCAGATTGCGTGGTCCCCCAGTAGTGCCAGCCCATGGCTGGCAGCCAGGGATTTCGGAATATCGCGACCCGCTTGCCCATCCGGCTTCCCAAGCCCTAGCTACCCGCGCTACCCCCGCCTGGACGTCGCGTCTGCTTAAATGCATCCGCCAAGTTCCTCGATCCTCACTCCTGTGCTCTGAATACCCAGCCTTGCTTCAAGGCTCTTTCAGGGATTGAAAGGATGCATAGGTTCGGGGAAGCTGCGAGCGGTGTTTTGACCCGCTTCAGGGGATTTGAAGATCTAGTTCGGAAGCTGGGTGCGGTAGGCGGCTGGCTTTGCTTTGTGCTGTTGCTGGGTGCGGCTGCTGTGCCGACCGCAAGCGCACAAACGGTCACCTACATCCACACCTATGCCCTCGGCTCGGTCGTGGCCGAGAGCGATGCCAATGGCAACGTGATCAAGCGCTACGACTACGAGCCGTACAGTGCCGTGGTGGGTGGTCAGGTCACAGACGGGCCGGGGTATACCGGGCATGTCAGTGATGCGGCCACCGGGCTGAGCTACATGCAGCAACGGGACATGGATCCGCAATTGGGTGTGTTCCTGTCCGTAGATCCAGTGGCGGCGTATGAACAGCCGGTTGAGCAGTTCAATCGCTACCGGTACGCGAACAGCAATCCGTACAAGTTCACGGATCCGGATGGGCGGCAGAGCATTGCTGCATGCGGAATGAATCCTGCAAATGCTGCAGCATGCGCTGAAGCCGGTATCGCGACGGGGGGAGGGGCCTCAGGAGCAGGAGGGACCAGTGGCGGCGGCGGTGTCATCGCTGGGATTCTGAGTGCTTTAGGTTTGGAACGGCTTGTTCAGCGCTCTGACTCCGCAGGTTCGGCTGCGGACAAGATCAAGGAAGGCACTTCACCCTCCACGGGGAGCAAGTCAGGTAACGGCGATGTTCATCCTGGTGGTCAGGAGGCTGCCGACGCGGCATGGGATAGCATCAAAGGTGTAGGTGAAACAAAACGCTATGAAGATCGACATGGCAATGTAACCGAGGTCAAGGATCTCGATGGTGGTGGTGTGGCTGACAGGCACACGCGTACAAAGAGTGATCACAAAGGTGCGCCCACCATTAAGATTCGTGATGCAGAAAGTAAAGTTATTCAAACCACGCGCTATGAGAAGAGTCAATGAATCAGGAATCGAATTGCGTTGATCGCAATGAGGTGGAGAAAATGCTGAGTGATCAGCAGTTCCCAGCTTTCCCTTTCAAGGACGAGACATGGCGAGGGCTGTTCTTCAATCGTGATCTTCATGGGCTTGGAGGGGTGCCAAAAAGCATCTTTGATGCCTTGATAAACCAGCTCGAAGCGCGAGGCGCGATGCCGCTGTGGTTTGTTCCTGCGGTAACAGTAAGCTCGGGCGAGGATGTGTTTCCGTATGCCGATATCGATGGGTGGGGTCGATATGTTGATCTTCTTGGCTGTTTAGGTTTCTTTCCGGAGTACTACTTGGTACCAGCTGATCGATCAATTCTGCTGTGGTTTGATCCTGAGACAGTTCTGGTGGGCGGTGGAGCAGAATTAATCAGCGCGATTGCGGGTAACTGTGGCGGGGAGGAACTGGCGCGACTCTCGGTAAAGGAGTTTGGTGTCACATTGGATGATCACTGTTCTGATGTAGCAGTTTTTATCAAGCGCATCAGTGGCCTGGATTGATCTCGAGAGCTGCTCGTGGAAAATGCGGAATGGGAGCCATGGAAGCAGTCGGTAAACGTTAGACACGGTGCCCCGCAAGTGTGGGTGTTGGACATCCGTTTGGTCACGGACAACAACGTGCAGCTCTACATTGAGGATGGAGAGGTGTTTGAAGTGAACCTGAGTAGAGTGTAGGTCGCAGGTTCGACTCCTGTTTCCGGCACCAGTTGTACAAAAGCCCCGGCCCAGGTCGGGGCTTTTTGTTGGTGGGGGCGTTGGAACTCTTTGATGTGAAAGGGGTTCGCCGCAAGCCGTGTGGGAGCCCCGGGATCGCCCCTATGAGCTTAGGGATGCCCAGGTTCGCGGCCTGATCCTGCGCGTGCAGCCCTCTGGGCACAAGGCTTGGATCGTGACTTGGGCGCACGGTAAGCGTCCCGGCGACGCTCCTGATCCGTCATACCAACCCCGCTGCGTTCCCGTTCGCGAATGAGGGCGACCGTCGGACGCGTCGACCATTCTCTCACCGAAAGTGTGTAGCCAGATGACCTTCCGCCCGAGTTCCACTGCCTTGTGGAACAACTCAGCATCCGCAGTAACCGGAATTCGCAATCCCGGCGTCACCAGATCAGACTCAAATTTAAGAGTAAAAGCTGGACTTGCAGCAACCGCAGCGATGTAAGCGAATACATCTTCGGGGGTGACTTCTGAATTATACTGCTCGCTTAGCAAGCTTGGCCTTGGCATGCCACCATCCGCAATCGCCCAGACGACGGTCACCTACATCCATACCGACGCCTTGGGCTCGGTAGTGGCCGAGAGCGATGCCAACGGCAACGTGATCAAGCGCTATGACTACGAGCCCTACGGTGCCGTGGTAGGCGGTCAGGTCACGGATGGACCGGGGTACACAGGGCATGTGAGCGATGCAGCTACTGGGCTGAGTTACATGCAGCAGCGGTACATGGATCCGCAGTTGGGTGTGTTCCTGTCTGTTGATCCGGTGGCTGCGTATGAGCAGCCGGTGGGGCAGTTCAATCGATACCGCTATGCGAACGGGAATCCGTACAAGTTCACGGATCCGGACGGGCGGAGTGCCACGCTTCTCATCCCTATCGTGGTTATCCCGATCGTAGTCGCAACCACCTATTACGCTACGACAAGTTCAGAACAGCGTGCAGATCTCGGCAATAAATCGGAAAGCGCTGTAAGGGGGGTGTTCCAGAAGTCCGAGTCGACCCCGCAGCAACCAGCTCTTCAGGGCGATGGATCGATAGCGTCTGAGGGCGCCTCGGGGAATCGATTTCCTGATCGAGCGCTGCCAACCAAGCCTAGTGGCGAGCCAGCGCCTGATCTGATGCGGGCGGGCCCCATACTCAATTGGGACAGAAAGAAGGCAGAAACGGAAAGTATGACCAGGCCCGTGAGTTCGATGGGCAGGGCAGGCCGGTCAAGACAATCGACTTTACTGACCATGGGAGACCTGGAAGCCATACAAGTCCCCATGAGCATCCTTACGAGTCTAACGGTACTGGTGGGACACCATCCCGGGCGAAGGCCCGGCCACTCAATGGAGGCTGATCGCGATGAATACTGACGAATGGGGTTTTCCGATAACCGGATCAAAAGTCAGCCAGGTGCTCAGAGGGCACTTCAGCCCGGAGGATATCTGGGAGCTGTCCTCCTTGGATGTTCCATCTGGAGAATTGAAAGCTCCGTCGCTCGATGTACTAAGAGAAAAGCTCTCTGAACACGGTTCTCGCATTTCTACCGCAGGGTTATGCGAGGCTTTGGAAGGTGCTCCCCAGGTCTGGATCCTTGACATTCGCTTGGCTTCCGACAGAAATGTCGTGCTGTACATTGAAGATGGCGAAATATTCGAGATCAACCTTGAACGAGCCTAGGTACGCTTTGTACCTGGTGCGCATGTGGTAGGTCGTAGGTTCGATTCCTATTTCCGGCACCAGTTGTAGAAAAGCCCCGGCCCAGGTCGGGGCTTTTTGTTTGGGCAGGCAGCGCCGGGCCATGCCCGGCGGAATGCCGGCAACCCGTAGTGCCAGCCCATGGCTGGCAGCTCCCAATTTCCGAGTCTCGCGGCCTACTCGCCCGCCGGCTTCCCAGGCGCTTAGCACCGCGCCCTGTTCCTGACCTGGCAACCGCAGCCGGCGATTCCTGTGCTATGAATACACGGCCTTGCTTCAAGGCACTTTCAGGGATTGGAAGGATGCGCAGGTTCGGGGGAACTGCAAGCGGTGTGTCGACCCGCTTCAGGGGAGTTGAGGATCGAGTTCGCAAGTTGGGGGCATTTGGCACCTGGCTTTGCTGCGTGCTGCTCATTGGCCTTGGCGTGTCGCCAGCCGCAATTGCCCAAACGACGGTCACGTACATCCACACCGATGCACTGGGCTCGGTTGTGGCCGAGAGCGATGCCAGTGGCAACGTAATCAAGCGCTATGACTACGAGCCGTATGGAGCGGTGGTTGGTGGCCAAGTTGAAGATGGCCCGGGGTACACAGGGCATGTGAGCGATGCGGCAACTGGGTTGAGCTACATGCAGCAGCGGTACATGGATCCGCAGTTGGGGGTGTTCCTGTCTGTGGACCCGGTCACACCACACGACAATCCTGGATCGTCCTTCAACCGATTCAAATACGCTGCAAACAATCCTTACCGGTTTAATGACCCTGACGGTCGTCAGGAGCGTGCAGCCGAGCGACACGCTGATTCGGTAGCAAGCGATCCTGCCGCGTACAACACATTTGGTCCCGCGGCCCTTGTGTTGACCTACGCGATAATTCGAGCAACTCCCGTCGTTGGTCCTGCCGCCGCCTCGTTGATGTCAGGCGCGATCGACTCTGCACAACAGTCTCGCGCACTACCCGCACCAACAGCAGCGGCGTCAACATCTGCTGCAGTTGCCGCTCCAGCACCTGCTTCCTCTCCAAATTTTGTTGTCTCATCAAACGGTACGGCGTTTCCTGTGCCCGCAGGCTCAACAGGCCCCTCTCCAGTGAAAAATCCGGGGGGGAAGCAAACCGGTGTCGCCTTTACAGGTGGCGCGGGGGGCGCCAACCGACAAGTGGCAACCATGCGGATGATGGATCCGACGCCGCCGAGGGGGGGCAGTCCCGGATACCCGGCGGGCTAGATCAAATATGAGAACGCAGATAAGCAAGGTGTTGATCCATATTCAGGAAAGACCCTACCCAATTCCAAGTCGCATTTTCCAATCAAGTAGCGTGAGAAACGTCACATGAACGAGCATCGATCAGACACTTTTCAACATCTCAAGGGCAAGTATGTAACGTTGACCGTCGAGGATGAGCAGCTTCAGGTTGGAACTGATGATGGATGGTCGCTTCATATTTATAACGGATACACGCTCTCCTGCGGCGAGCGGGTGGGCGCACTGACACATGCGTCGCTCCGATTGAAGTTGGTCGATTGCCTGGTCGATGACGTCAAAATGACCATGATGTTTTCGGGCGATAAATTTCTCACCGTCGACTTGACGGACGACGGATACTCCGGGCCGGAAGCCATGCAGCTGAACGGGCCCGACGGTAGCATCGTTATCTGGAGCTGAGTCTGCTTCTTCAGATAATGATGGATAGCGCATTTCTGAAGATAATGAAATGGCAAGGACGAACGCATCTTGGCTGCATGCGGTGTCAGTGAACTTGCCCGTGCGTGGTCTCGGATATCTCATTGACCGCGGCCGTGAGCTGTTACATGTAGCAGCGGTACATGGATCCGAACTTGGGCGTGTTCCTGTCGGTGGATCCGGTCACGGCGTATGAGCAGCCTTTGGGGAAGTTCAATCGACACCTGTACGTGAACGGTCGCGACACCAACAGTTCAGGTGGGAAGAGCATGGACATTCCCGGTAGCGGAAATAAACCACATGAAACCCTTCACTACGATTGATTCTCTGGCTGATGGGTCGCTCTACCTTCCAGCGCAGCTTAAAGGGTTGGATTCTTTCGATCAACTCGATTTGTTGCGTGGGGCGGAAGTAACGCGTTTCTGCATTCCTGCTGCTCAGCGCTCGGATCTTGCGTGGTGGGCCTGTCTGGAGTTCAGTTCTGGATGCTCACTTGAAATTACTTCATCCAGCACCCTGGTTCGTGGCTGGGATGAGTATGGGACGATCAATCTTGCTTTGGCGCCAAGTGCCGTCAGTGATGGGGATCAGGTTGGCCTCTCAGAACCGGTGGGCTTTGTGATAGGCCAGATCAGCATCCTCCGGTGGCAACGTGATGGCATCCTTGTCGATGCGGGGATAGAGTTCCGTTCAAAGGATGGCGGAGAGGTATTCAGTGCAGTAGCTGTCGACATTCCCGGTGCCTTTTCGATGTCGTTTCCTGGTGGAGCCCCCAAAAATTGGCAGTTCCCTGCGGACGAGTACGCGCGGGTAGATGTATGAATGCTTAGGTCGTAGGTTCGACTCCTGTTTCCGGCACCGATTGTAGAAAAGTCCCAGCCTTGGTCGGGGCTTTTTGTTTGGGGCGACACGGCCGTTGGTAGTGCCGGCCGCTGGCCGGCAACCTCAGCCCCGCTTGATGCGCCTTGGCTGATGTCGCCACCGCGACCCGATCCGGCTTCGCTGGCGCTTAGCGCCAAGAGCGCTGCTCCCGTCAGGATGGGGTGATTGACCTCAATCGCACCGTTGGATCCCTGGCTGATCGTTACTGTGAGATCAATACCAAGCCTTGCCTCAAGGTATGGTCATGTTCCCGGTGTAACCAATGCCGACGGAACCCCATGGCTTCCGATTAAACAATGAGTTGGAGCGACGTAAATCATGGAAACTGAAACTGCGATCATTGAGATGACGAAGCTTGTGCAGGAATTTGCGCTAGGCTCCGTTAATGCCCATGCTTTCATTGAGCAATACTCCAATTTTTACTACTACGAATCGCTGGACGGACATGAAGCTTCAAGTGCGCTGCATCCCGAGAGCATGATGAAGCTCGGGCCCGCTATCGAGCTGCATCGCCGCGTTCAAGAAGATGTGGTGAACAAGATCTCGTTCGATGCGGGGCTTTCAACTGAAGCGATGAGGATGGCTGGGCGACTCCCCCCGGCGGAGGCGCGGGAGCACGCACTGAGGATATGTGCAGATGTTGGGATTGAAGTCGTTCTGTCGGCGATCAATGCCGCATGAAGCCGTCCGGCGACAGGTTGTCACCGCACGGCGACGAGGCGGCAGTGGCGGAAGTCGCTAGCTGCAGCGGAGTCGAATGGCTAGCCGTGCTTGCCGAGCGGGAGATGATCTCCAAACTGACCTGCTTGCGGACGATCCTCATCCAAACACCGCCTCGCATCCTGCCCTAAGTTGACCAGTAAGGTCAGGGGTTACTTTCAAGCAAGCCAGTCCGGTGATTCCCGCGGAACGACCGAGCGCCCGGCGCCATCGGGTGCGTGTGGCAACTGTGGGGGAGAGACAACTGATAGAGTGGGCACCATCTCTAGCGATACGGGCCGGTCAGCTCACGACGTCAAGGATGCGATTCACTCAGCGAAGGAAAATTTGCCGAAGTCAAGTGAGTGGCGAAACCCGGACGTTGAAGTTTGTCAAGCTGTGGCGAATTTTATCCTGAGGTCTCGGGTGGTAATTTCGGTGATTCTATTGCAGACATACATGACTGACCGATTTCTTTAGCATCGCTGAGGTAGTTTGGTGAGGGACTAGGAGTCTGATCGCGCATGGCCTGTATTCGAACTTATGTGACCCTGAGAATCTTTTCTGAATCGTTTGATGTCGGCGCAATTGGAGCGGCATTGAACCTGGCGCCTACGAGCATCCGTTTGCGCGATGCTCTCTCTTCCAGGCGGTTTGAGAGAGAGGGTTCGCTATGGAAGTACTCGTCCAAAGGCCAGTTGGATTCGATGGATCCGCAAGATCATATCGATTGGCTGCTGAGCCGCCTGTCTGGATCCGAGAGTAAGTTTGATGATTTGCGGGATGCAGGGTGTGTTGTGGACGTATTCTGCTTCCTTGAAACGGGTGAGCAGGGTGGCTTCACCCTGACCAGTTTACAGATGGGGACGCTTTCCAGCCTGGGATTGGACTTGACTTGGGATATATATCGGGCTGAAGCGTAAGCTCAGGGAGTCCAGTTGCACGTTGCGGATGCTTCAGTCGATTGCACTTGAAATGACATCGGTCGCTGCGAGCTCTGGTTGCCATCCGACTCGATGGAGCGATTCTCTTTCCATGCTTGGGTCGGAATCGCGGTCGTCGGTTTCGACGTATACAGGCTTGAGAGCGGTCGCCTTGAACCGACGTAAAAAAGTTGATATTGCAACAGACGTAATGGTGAGCAGTTCTGGATACTCTCAAGGCCATATCATGGAAGATCGTCGGGGGACTAGGCTGCGGGCGAGAGATGAGGATTCCATCAGGTCGAATGACTCGGCCACTAAAGTCAAATTAAGTTCGTTTCGGGGTGTTTTCAGGGTTGACGGAAGGATTGACTCAATGCGTCTTGAGAAAAGTGCTCGGGGAAAGTAATGTTAATTCTTATTCCAAAACGTTCCTTGGCGGCAGTATTTGCCATTGGTCTTCCGCTGCTACTGGCTGCATGTTGGAATGATCGCTGCGAGGTTGTGGTAATCAACGAGGCGCCGAGTGCTGGCCTGGCGCAGCGATATTTTGAGGGGTTGATGAAGGAGGTCAATCTAGCCCCTGACTCTACTTTCAAGTCAGGGCGGGCATGGAGGCTTGTAATCGTGAGTGCGAAACCCGATCAACGTCATAATGATGCGGGTGTGGATGGTTCTCTTCGGGTTGATTTTGAAGTTCACTCGCCTTCATCGAATGTACTGGCTGAGCGTTGCACGTCTCGATTCGATGAGTGCATGGTTAGGATAATCAAGGCGCTTCCGGCGCAATGCCGAATTCCGCGCTGAAAGAGCCTGCTTAACCGGGGGGGCGCACCGAGAGATGCGTCGATCCGATTGAAGTTGGTCGATTGCATGGTTGATGAGGTCGAAATGACCATCATTTTTTCGGGCGATAAATGTCTCACCGTCGACTTGACAGAAGACGGGTACTCCGGGCCGGAAGCCGTGCAGCTGAACGGGCCCGACGGAAGTACGGTCATCTGGAGCTGAGCCTGCTTGTTCATATGATGATGAATAGCGTTGGCAATAATTCACCTGCGATCAGAGGCGGCTTCATCGATCGTCATTGTGTGATGGTCTGGCAGCGTGGGTCGCAGGTTCGACTCCTGTTTCCGGTGCCAGTTGGAATGATAAGCCCTGGCCTCGTTGTTGCTGGTCGCGGACGGTAGGCGCTTGGCTGTCGCGGACAGTGCTGACTGGCCTGGGTTGATCGCCTTCCGCTGTCGCCGAGGCGACGGACACCTACATCCACTCGGACGCGTTGGGTTCGGTTGTGGCTGAGACCGAGGCCAATGGCGCCGTGATCGAGCGCCATGACTGCGAGCCCTGCGGTGCCGTTGTAGGTGGTCAGGTCACGGATGGGTCGGGGTACACAGGACATGTGGGCGACTCGGCCGCCGGGCTGAGGTACATGCAGCAGCGTATATGGATCCGCAGCTGGGAAATTCGAGTGAGCCGCGAAACCTGGATGTTTTAAGTGTGGCGAAGTTTATCCAAGGTGTGGCCTGGCAATCTCGGTGATTCTATGGAAGCGTACACGGCCGGCCGATTTCATCAGCATCGCTGAGCGGAGTCGGTGAATGACTGGGAGCTTGATCGTCCATGGCCTGTATTCGAACGTATGTGACGCTGAAAATATTTTCTGAGTCGTTTGATCTCGGTGCGATTGAGGCGGTATTGGGCTTGGCGCCTACCAGCATCCGTGTGCGCAATGCTCTCTCTCCAAGGCGGTTTGAGAGAGAGGATTCGTTATGGAAGTACTCGTCCAAAGATCAGTTGGATTCGATGGATCCGCAGGATCATATCGATTGGTTGCTGGGCCGCCTGTCTGGATCCGCGAAGACGTTCGATCATTTACGTGCTGCCGGGTGTGCTGCGGACATAGTCTGTTTTCGTGAAGTTGGCGAGCAGGGTGGATTCACCCTGACCAGTTTGCAGATGGGGGCGCTTTGCAGCCTCGGGTTGGACTTGACTTGGGACATCTATCCGGCAGAAGTGCGAGCTTAGGCCGTCCAGTGGAGCGGGCTCTTGCCGTTCCCGGCCAGCGGATGCACTGAACATTGAACTCAAGTGCATGAATCGCCAGCCGAGGCTCACTTGATGGTTATGGCGGGTTGGAGCGAGAAGGCGCTGCCAGTAGGTCCATTTCCGGTTCGCCAGTATCCAGTCGACGTCGTACTCCATCTGATATTCCCACTCGCGCAGACTGTCCGGCAAGGCGGTCAGGCGCTTTAATATCTGATCAGCCACTTCGGGGTCATGAACGCGGAACAAGAGTGCGCGCTCTCCACGGGCCGTGATTCGAGCCAGGAAAATAGTGTTACGGTCGGCCTCGATCGCCAGTGCAATCATTTCCTCCAGCCGGACAAGGGTGTCAATTTCTTCGTTGGTCGGCATGCCATTCAGACCTTGAAGCTTGCAATTTATTCCAATTCTCAGGTGCCACGGAAAGGCATTACGTCCCCTGAATGTACGTAATGCGGAATTGATAACTACAATAGCCGGATCGCTACCGATGGAAGTCTCAATCAAGCTATAGGAGGGAACAGGGACATCTCTCATTGGTCTATCCATCTGGTACCCGTGCGGAGTCTGGTGCCGAGCACGCTGACGGCTGAAGGAGGCGATGACGTTCGCGACATCGACGCCCTGGCGATGGTCCTGCCAGTGCACGGGCCGGCCACCTTCGTGGCCTTCGCCTGACGGCAAGTCGCGTGCGCGCCAGAGCGATCAGCCCGGCCTGGGCATCGGCGAATCAGCCGGGCCGCCCTTCCGCCGCCCCGAGCAATTCGCAGGCCGCCGCACATTCACTGCCCTTCAGTGCCTGCAGCAGCACATCACGCGCTTCGTGGTCGATATGCCCGTCGCGGTCTGGCGGGTCAAGAATCTGCTGCACCGCCTCGAGGGTGGCGGTCTTGGTGGCCGGGGGCATCGCGGCGGTGGCCTCCACCAGAACGGGCAGGCCATCGAGCGCGGTGCGCGCGCGCGAGTTCGGGTTGAGGTCGGTCAGGCTGGCGCCCAGGACGATGCCGGCAATGTTGCGTGGGAGGGTGTCGGCCTCCTTCTGCATCGCCGTGAGCTCTTCGGCAGTCGGCTGCTTGCCCGGCCGTGCCAGTATCGCGCGGCTCTGAATGTCGAGCTGCCGTGCCGAGCAGGCTGTGGCCATGATCATGGTGCCATCGACCGCCACGGACATGCGGGCCAGCATCCCTTCGGTATCGCCGGTGGCCCGCGCCATGCGGACCAGATGCGCGCCTGCGTGTGCGCTGTTGGCGCACAGGGTGCGTAGATCCGGGAGTGCCGTCAGCCCGGCCGATGCGTCGGGAAGCAATGCGGGATCAGCCACCGCCATCACCACGATCATGGCCCGGACCAGCGCGTCGCGGTCGGGTTGGTTGGTCGGTGAGGCGGCGTCGGCGGCCGCGCGCAGTGCGTCCACCCGGCGCTGCTGAAGCTGCAGCGGCGTCTCATTGGCGGGTGGATCGGCGGCCATGGCCGGAGCGGCTGAGCCAAGCAGGACGACGGCCATGCACAGGCGGCGTCGAAACGAGCGGACAACATCCATGTTGCGTCCTTCGAGGCGGGGCCGGAGGGCCCGGATGGCCCGAGTGTAGCGGGGCGCCCGGGGCAGGCAAGAGGGGCGGGTCGGTCGGCGGCTAGGCCGTGACCGGCTCCGCCATCCGCACCCGGTTGCGCCCCTCGGTCTTGGCCAGGTAAAGCGCCTCATCCGCGCGTGCGACCAGTTCCTCCAGCAGCGGCTGGTCGCCTCCTGGCAGCGCCTCGCCAATCGCGCCGCCCACACTGATCGACACGGGAATGCGTACCCCGGCAACGGTGATCGGCTCGGCGGCAATGGCATGCCTCAGCCGCTCGGCCGCGACGGGTACCTCGTCGATGACCGGCGCCGACAGCAACGCAATGAACTCTTCGCCGCCGAAGCGGGCGAACAGGTCGCGATCGCGCAGCGCCTCGCGGCAGCGGCGGGCGACGGCCTTGAGGACTTCGTCGCCGACCGGGTGGCCGTGGGTATCGTTGATCTTCTTGAAATGATCCACGTCCACCATGAGCACGGCCACGGCGTGGCCCTGGGCTTCGCGGGCGGCGATGATCTGTGCCGAGCATTCCTCGAAATGACGGCGGTTGGGGACGCCGGTCAGCGGATCGGAGGAGGCCAGGCGGCGCAGTTCGGCGGCCATCAGCAGGTCGGCGGTGACGTCGGTGAACAGCCAGATGCGCCCGTGCTCGCCGTTGCCGCGCACCGGGTGGGTGTCCACTTCGAAGGTGCGTTCGCCCAACGTCCAATTCAGCTTCGAGGCGAAATTGACGTCGCCCATCTGCCTTGCATAGGCCTGGTCCAGTTCGGCGTGGTTGTCGCAGCGCTGCCGCAGGGCGCGCATGGGCGCGGCGAGTTCGGCGGCGCGGTGGCGCCCCGGAGCGCACGCCATCAGCTCGGCGGCGCGCTCGTTGATTGCCGCCCCCACGCCATCGCCGTCGATCAGCACGATGCCGGCCGGCACGCTCTCGAACAGATCCTCGAACTGGTTGCGTACGATCACCTCGCGTGCGGCCTCCCGTCGTGCCGACAGCAGCCGCGCCACGCTGGCCGCCAGCATGGGTACCTGCTGCGTCATCGGCGCAGGCGCCGACGCCTGCCGCCATAGCAGCAACAGCCCGCTGAGCGGTGCGCCATGGGACGGGGAGGGGATGTACAGCACCGAGCCCGGGGTGCCACCGAGTGCGTGGAGGATCGCGGACGGCAGCCGGAACGCGGCGGCCTCTACCGGTTCGCCACGCCAGTCATGCTCGAAGATGCCGCTACGGGCCAGATTGAAGCCGGAGAACGACAGCGTGGGCGAGGACACTGCCCACGTGGCACGGCCGTCGGCCTCGATGTCGATAGCCATGACCCTGTCCGCCCCCGAGGCAAGCTGGGCGAAGTGGCACAGCGCGGCGAGCGCGTCGCTGTCGGAGCGGGTCAATGCGCCGCTCCGCCAAGACGCTGCTCGAGGATGCCGATGACCGCATCGGCGGCGGTCATGTGCGGCAGGTGGCCGGCGGCATCGATCACGTCGAGGGTCGCGCCGTCGATCGCCTTGGCCAGCCACTGCCCGACCTGCACCGGAACGGCTACGTCCACGGCGGTCTGGATCACATGGACGGGCTTGGCCACCTGCGCGGCCGAGCCGCGAAGATCGGAGGTGAAGATGGTGCGCGAGGTGTTGAGCGCGATGTCCGGGCGCATCTGGAACAGGGTGTTGGAGAAATCGGCGATCACCGCGCTGTCATCTACGCCCACCACCATCGGCGCGAACCCGGCCACCCAGGCCTGGTAGTTGGCGCTCATGCTCTGGAACAGGCCCTCCAGGTCCTGCGGCTTGAACCCGCCGGTGTAGTCGACATCATCGAGGTAACGCGGCGACGCGCCGATGAGGACAAGGCGCTCGAACAGGTCGGGCCTGGCGATGGCAGCCAGCGCGCCGATCATGCCGCTCATCGAGTGGCCGATGTACGTGCACTGCGACACGCCGCACTCATCCAGCAGGTCGATCAGGTCGTCGGCATAGCCGAACAACGCGCCATGCCGTTCGAAATCGTAGCGTTCCGCACCCTGGGGGCCGCAGCCGGCCAGGTCGAAGGAGATCACGTCGAAACGCGCCTCGAACCAGGGCCGCAGCGCGGTCCATGCGGTCTGGTCGGTACCGAAGCCGTGGGAAAGAACGGCGACCTGCCTGCCTTGGCCGCTGCGACGACCGTTGAACATTTCAAAACTGCCCACGTACGTCTACCCATGGCGCTGAAGGGCCGAATACTAGGGCACGGTGGTGGGCGGGGTCTATCGCGATGCGAGCTGGGGTTCATGTGCGGCAGCACCGCCGAAACGGCGAGTGCGGGCATCCGGCCTTGGGCGGGGCAAGCCGGAATGATGGGCGTACGCGCCAAGGCGGGGCTTGGTCGCGACGCGATCGAGGGGTGGACTCGCACGCGTCGTCCCGGTCATGGCGACAACATGAGCGACGCCACCCGGAGAATCCTCAGGATCCTGTCGTTTCAATGCGCAGGCGAATGCGCATTGCCTGCGCGGGCATCCAGCCGCCAAACAGAAACTGCCGCAGATAGCCGCCGGCGGCCCCGGCAACGATGCCGGCCAGTACGCGCCGCGCCGGCCCGGTCCAGCGGCGCGCACGGTCGACCAGCCACGGCAGCAGCGCCAGGGCCTGGGCGCCGATGAGCAGGGCAAGGACATCCAAGCCCACCGCATCGACCATCGTGAGCACCGGCAGCAACAGCGGATTGGAGGCGGCCATCAGGACGATCACGGTGGTCGCGATGATGACGATGCGGCGCCCGGTGGGCGTGCTGGTCCAGCGCAGCAAACGGGACATCAGGGACACGGCAGGGTCTCGGTGGGGGGGGGGGCGAGCCGGCCAGGGTTGCATGCGCGGGGCTGGCACGCGATCCTGCGGTGCACGGCAGGGCAGGCGCAAGTAGGCCGCCGTCGTCCGCCTTCCCCCGAGGAGTCGCCATGAAAATCGCCGTGTTCAGCGCGCGTCCCTACGACCGCCGATTCCTCGACGAGGCCCACCAGTGCGCCGACCTCGCGGAGCCGGCCGAGTTCCTGTACTTCGACGCGTCCCTGGATGTGCATACCGCCGCGCTGGCACAGGACTGCGCGGCCGTCTGTGTCTTCGTCAACGATCGCCTGGACGCACCGGTACTGCACGCGCTGCATGCACTGGGCGTGCGCGCGATCCTGCTGCGCTGCGCCGGCTTCAACAACGTGGACCTGGCCACGGCCGGGCAGCGGGGGTTCTTTGTCGCCCGGGTGCCGGCCTACTCGCCCGAGGCGGTGGCCGAGCACGCGCTGGCATTGGTGATGACCCTCAACCGGCACACCCATCGCGCCTACAACCGGGTGCGCGAGGGCAACTTCATGCTCGATGGCCTGCTCGGGCGCACCCTGCACGGCAAGACCGTGGGCATCGTCGGCACCGGCAAGATCGGCCTGGCCACGGCGCGCATCTTCAAGGGGATGGGCTGCACGGTGCTGGGCCACGATCCTTACCCGTCACCGGACTTCCCGTCGATCGGCACGTTCGTGGCACTGGAGGAACTGCTGGCGCGGGCCGACATCGTCTCGTTGCATTGCCCGCTGACGCCGGACACCCACCACCTGATCAACGCGACCTCGCTGGCGCAGATGAAGCCCGGCGCGATGCTGGTCAATACCTCGCGCGGCGGCCTGGTCGATACCCAGGCGGTGATCGGTGCGCTCAAGGCGCGGCAGCTGGGCCACCTGGCCATCGATGTCTACGAGCAGGAAAGCGCGCTGTTCTTCCAGGACTGGTCGGGCGAGATCATCGACGATGACGCCTTCCAGCGCCTGATGACCTTCCCCAACGTGCTGGTCACCGGGCACCAGGGCTTCTTCACCGTCGAGGCGCTGCAGGAGATCTCCGCGATCACGCTGGGCAACCTGGACGACTTCGCCCGCGGCCGCGCGTGTGCCAATCGCGTGGTCGCCGCCTGATCCACCGCGGTCGCCGTCCTCCCTCCACCTATCGCGCAGGGGCATGACCATGTGGCATCAGACCTACGATCCGCTCGGCAACGCGAACCTCTCGGCGCTGCTGGCCGCGCTGCCGGTGCTGGTGTTCCTGCTCGCGCTGACGGTGCTGCGCCTCAAGGGGCTCACCGCCGCGTTGCTGGCGGTGCTGGTGTCGGCGCTGGTGTCGGCCTGGGTGTTCGGCATGCCCGCGGGCGCCATTGCCGGCGCGGCGCTGCTGGGCATCGCCAACGGCCTCTTCCCGATCAGCTTCATCGTGCTGATGGCGGTGTGGCTGTACAAGCTGGCCATCCGCAGCGGCAAGTTCGAGGTGATCCGCGGCAGCATCGCCACCATCTCCGACGACCAGCGCATCCAGGTGCTGCTGATCGCGTTCTGTTTCGGCGGCTTCCTGGAAGGGGCCGCGGGCTTCGGCGTGCCGATCGCGATCTGCGCCGCGCTGCTGGTGGAGCTGGGTTTCCGTCCGCTCAAGGCGGCCATGCTGTGCCTGGTGGCCAATGGCGCGGCCGGGGCCTATGGGGCGATCGGGATCCCGGTGCTGGTGGGGGCGCAGCAGGGTGGGGTGGCGCTGGGCGGGATGTCGCAGATGCTGGTCCCGCTGGTGCAGGTGTGTGCGCTGCTGCTGCCGGCCGTACTGGTATGGATGCTGGATGGCTGGCGCGGGGTGCGCGAGACCTGGCCGGTGCTGCTGGTGGTCGGCGCGGTGTTCAGCGGGGCGCAGACGCTTACGCTGGTGCTGCTGGGGCCGGAACTGGTGGACATCATCGGCCCCCTGGCCGCGATGGGCAGCCTGGCCGCGTTCATGCAGGTCTGGCGCCCCGTGCGCATCTACCGCGAGGACCAGGCCCCGCCGGTCTCTGGGCAGCGCTGGACGCTGCGGCAGGTGCTGCTGGCGTGGTCGCCGTTCTACATCCTCACCGCCACCATCCTCACCTGGAGCCTGCCGGCGTTCAAGGCGCTGTTCGGCCCCGACGGCGCGCTCGGGGCGACGGTGCTGCACCTGCCCATCGCGTTGCTGGACCAGCGCGTGCAGGAGGTGCCGCCGCTGGTGGCCAGCGCGCGCACCCTGCCGGCGGTCTGGAACGTGGGGTGGCTCAATGCGTCCGGCACCGCGATCCTGATCGCCGCGCTGCTCACCGTGGTGCTGTCACCCCGGCTGACCGTGCGGTCGGCCGCGGAAGAACTGGCGCAGTCCGGCAACCAGATGTGGAAGCCGCTGGCGACGGTGGCACTGGTGATGGCGGTGGCCTACATCACCAACTATTCCGGGGCCTCGTCCACGATCGGGCTGGCGCTGGCCCAGGCCGGCGGCCTGTTCCCGGTGCTGGCGCCGGTGATCGGCTGGATGGGCGTGTTCATCACCGGCTCGGTGGTCAACAGCAATACCCTGTTCGCGCACCTGCAAGCGGTCACCGCCGGGCAGATCGGGGTGTCGCCGGCGCTGCTGGTGGCGGGCAACACCGCCGGCGGGGTGATGGCCAAGCTGGTGTCGCCGCAATCGATCGCCATCGCCGCCGCGGCGGTCAAGCTGGTTGGCCAGGAATCGGCGATCATGCGCAGCACCCTGGCGATCAGCCTCGGGCTGCTTGCCTACGTCTGCCTGTGCACCCTGCTGCTGTCGTGGATGACGGGCTGAAACTGAGGCATTCATGTCTATACATGAATGCCGCGGACGTGCCGATCCGGGCTGTTGCGCACCGCTGCGACAACGTGTCGCAGCCTATTTGTGGCCTTTCCTGCGCCGGATCATTGTCAATGCTCTTCTTAAATGTTGCGTGACGGCCTAAAATTGAAAGGCTGACATGATCGTCCCCGTGCCTGTCCCCCTGGACCGGCACATCCGGCCATTGGCCGGGCGGGGCGCGCTTGAGCTGGCATTCCCTACGCAATTGGATCGACCGATGATTCCGTTGAACCCCCTTGGACGCTTTTTGCGTCCGGGCCTGCTGTTTGCGTTGTCCGTGTTCCTCACGGGCTGCAACTCGGCCATCCTCAACCCCAAGGGCCAGATCGGCCACGATGAGAAGACGCTGCTGATCACGGCTACCGTGCTGATGCTGCTGGTCGTCGTGCCGGTCATCATCATGACCCTGACCTTCGCGTGGAAGTACCGTGCGACCAACACCAAGGCCCGCTATGAGCCGAAGTGGTCGCACTCCACCGCGATCGAAGTGGTGGTGTGGTCGATCCCGTGCATGATCGTGCTGGTGCTGGCCGTGCTGACCTGGCGTTCCTCGCACGCCCTGGACCCGTACCGTCCGCTGGACTCGGACAAGAAGCCGGTGGTGATCGAAGCCATCTCGCTGGACTGGAAGTGGCTCTTCATCTACCCCGAAGAGAACATCGCCACGGTCAACGAGATCACCTTCCCGGTCGATACCCCGCTGAACTTCAAGATCACGTCCGATTCGGTGATGAATGCGTTCTTCATCCCGCACCTGGGCAGCATGATCTACTCGATGACGGCCATGGAGACCAAACTCCACCTGATCGCCAACGAGACCGGTGAGTTCCCGGGCATGTCCTCGCACTACAGCGGCGCGGGCTTCAGCAAGATGCACTTCACTGCCCATTCGGTCAGCGAGGAGCAGTACCAGCAGTGGCTGGCCAAGGTCCGCGGCACTGCGGCGACCCTGGACAAGACCGCCTTCAATGCGCTGGTGGCCGAGAAGAACCACGACTGGCACCCGGTGACCTATTTCGGTACCAGCGAAGCCGGCCTGTTCGACTGGGTGATCGCCAAGCACATGGGCGACAACCAGCACTACGGCATGAAGCACGACCACCAGGCGATGGGCCATGACGGCGCCGCGGGCGAAAGCCATGCCGGCCACGACATGCCGGCCGCCGATGGTCCCGCCCCGGCCGACGTGCATGCCGACGATACGCACGCGGCCCACGCCGCTGGCGCCGCCGCCGAGCACGCAGACCACACTGCAGACGAGCACGCCGCCGCCGGTCACGCCGGCCACGCAGGCTCGGGAGAATAAGCATGAATCTGTTGGGTAAATTGACATTTGCCGACATCCCGCATGACCCGATCATCATCACCACGCTGGTCGGTGCTGGTATCGGCGGCATGCTGGTGCTGGCCCTGATCACCAAGTTCAAGCTGTGGGGCTATCTCTGGAAAGAGTGGTTCACCTCGGTCGACCACAAGAAGATCGGCGCGATGTACCTCATCGTCGCCTTCGTCATGCTGCTGCGCGGCTTTGCCGACGCGATCATGATGCGTGCCCAGCAGGCCATCGCGGCCGGCGGCAACGAAGGCTTCCTGCCGCCGCACCACTACGACCAGATCTTCACCGCCCACGGCGTGATCATGATCTTCTTCGTGGCGATGCCGCTGATCACCGGCCTGATGAACGTCGTGGTGCCGCTGCAGATCGGCGCACGCGACGTCGCCTTCCCGTTCGTCAACTCGCTCAGCTTCTGGCTGTTCGTGGCGGGCGCGGGCCTGGTGATGATCTCGCTGGGTGTCGGTGAGTTCGCGCAGACCGGTTGGCTGGCCTTCCCGCCGTTGTCGGGCAAGGAGTACAGCTCAGGTGTCGGTGTGGATTACTACATCTGGGGCCTGCAGGTCGCTGGCCTGGGTACCACGCTGAGCGGTATCAACTTCTTCATTACCATCCTGAAGATGCGTACCCCGGGCATGAAGCTGATGCACATGCCGGTGTTCACCTGGACCGCGCTGGTCACCAACGTGCTGATCATCGCCGCCTTCCCGGTGCTGACCGTCACCCTGGTGCTGCTCACCCTGGACCGTTACCTGGGCACGCACTTCTTCACCAATGACGGCGGCGGCAACGCCATGCTGTACATCAACCTGATCTGGATCTGGGGTCACCCGGAAGTCTATATCCTGGTGCTGCCGGCCTTCGGCGTGTTCTCCGAGGTCATCGCCACGTTCTCGCGCAAGGCGCTGTTCGGCTACAAGGGCATGGTCTACGCCACCGCCTGCATCGGCGTGTTGTCGTTCATCGTGTGGCTGCACCACTTCTTCACCATGGGCTCGGGTGCCAACGTCAATGCCTTCTTCGGCATCACGACGATGATCATCTCGATCCCGACCGGCGTGAAGATCTTCAACTGGCTGTTCACCATGTTCCGCGGTCGGGTGCAGTTCACCACCCCGGTGCTGTGGACGATCGGCTTCATGGTCACCTTCACCATCGGCGGCATGACCGGCGTGATGCTGGCGATCCCGGCCATCGACTTCGTGCTGCACAACAGCCTGTTCCTGATCGCCCACTTCCACAACGTCATCATCGGCGGCGTGGTGTTCGGCATGTTTGCCGGCATCACCTACTGGTGGCCGAAGATGTTCGGCTTCCGCCTCAACGAAACCTGGGGCAAGCGCGCGTTCTGGTGCTGGTTCATCGGCTTCTACGTGGCCTTCATGCCGCTGTACATCCTGGGCTTCATGGGCATGACCCGCCGCATGCAGAGCTACCCGAACCTGGAGTACCAGCCGCTGCTGGTGATCGCCATGTGCGGTGCGTTCATTATCGGCGCCGGCATCCTGTGCCAGGTGATCCAGATCGCCGTGTCGATCCGCGACCGCAAGAAGACCGCCGACTTGACCGGCGATCCGTGGGATGCCCGTACGCTGGAGTGGGAAACCTCTTCGCCGCCGTCGTTCTACAACTTCGGCGCGCTGCCCAAGGTCACCGAACTGGACGACTTCTGGGAGCGCAAGCAGCGTGGTGAGGCGTGGGAACGCCCGGCCAGGTACACCGACATCCACATGCCGCGCAACACCGGCACCGGCGTGGTGATCGGCGCCTTCAGCCTGGTGCTGGGCTTTGCGATGATCTGGCACATCTGGTGGCTGGCCATCGTGGGCATCGTCGGCATGATCGGCACCTTCATCTGGCGCACCTTCGACAAGGACACGGATTACTACGTGCCGGCCGCCGAAGTGGAGCGCATCGAAAATGAGCACCGTCGCCACCTGGTGGCGCAGGGCCTGGTGAAATCGGAGCTGAAGGCATGAGCAGCACTATCCCCAACAGCATGAACCATGGGCACGCCGCGCAAGCGGCGGCCCACGGCCATGATGACCACGAGCACCACGACACCGGCGGCAACACCGTCTTCGGTTTCTGGGTGTACCTGATGAGCGACTGCCTCATCTTCGCCAGCCTGTTCGCCACCTACATCGTGTTGTCCGGTGGCACCAACGGCGGGCCGGGCCCGAAGGACCTCTTCGACCTGAGCTTCGTCGCCTGGGAAACCACGCTGCTGCTGGTGTCTTCGCTGACCTTCGGCCTGGGCATGATCGCCCTGCACAAGCACAAGGTCGGGCAGATGTACCTGTGGCTGGGCCTGACCTGGCTGCTGGGCTTCGGCTTCATGGTCATGGAAGTGTGGGAGTTCAACCACCTCATCCATGAGGGCTACGGTCCCGACCACAGTGCGTTCCTGTCGGCGTTCTTCGCGCTGGTGGGTACCCACGGCCTGCACGTCAGTGCCGGCCTGCTGTGGCTGCTGGTCATGTTCATCCAGATCAAGCAGAACGGCCTGACCCCGACCAACAAGACCCGCATGGCGTGCCTGAGCCTGTTCTGGCACTTCCTGGACCTGATCTGGATCGGCGTGTTCTCCGTCGTCTACCTGAAGGGAGCGCTGTAATGGCACATGACAATCACGCACACGACCACGGCCACGGTGCCGGCGGCGAAAGCCACGGCAGCGTCAAGTCGTACCTGGTCGGCTTCCTGCTGGCAGCGGTCCTGACCATCATCCCGTTCTGGCTGGTGATGCACGGCAACCTGCCGACCTTCACCACCGGCGTGATCATCGTGATCGCCGCGGTGCTGCAGATCCTGGTGCACCTGGTGTTCTTCCTGCACCTGGACCGCTCCTCGGAGCAGCGCTGGAACGTCAGCGCCGCGGCCTTCACCGTGGTGGTGATCGGCATCATCGTCGCCGGCTCGCTGTGGGTCATGCACAACATGAACGTGCACATGATGCACTGACGTCCCCGCGACGTTGCCGCACGCAGAAAGGCCGCCCTCGGGCGGCCTTTTTGTTTGCGTCGATCAGGGCGGGATCAACGGCTGCAGGTGTGCGCGTCCGCCGCTCTGGGCGCCCCCGGGCACCTCAAGGAACGAGAGGCAACACCGGCGCGTGCTCGAGCGCAACGACGCCGTCCACTGAAGGTGGACGATTGAAGCGTTACGCCGCCTGCGCCAACCGCAGGAATTCGTCAGCCCCCACCGGCCGCCCCAGGTGGTACCCCTGCAGCAGGTCGCAGCCCATGTCGCTCAGGTACTGGCGTTGCCCAGCGGTTTCCACGCCCTCGGCGACGATCCGCAGTTGCAGCGAACGGCCCAGCGCGATGATCGACGACACGATCGCCGCGTCTTCGGCGTTGTCTTCCAGGTCGTGCACGAACGCGCGGTCGATCTTCAGTTCGGTGGCCGGCATGCGCTTGAGGTAGAGCAGGCTGGAGTAGCCGGTGCCGAAGTCGTCGATGGAGATGTTGACCCCCATCGCGGTCAGTCCGTGCAGGATCTGCAGACTCGCCTCGACGTCCTTCATCGCGGTGGTCTCGGTCACTTCCAGGGTCAGGTGGCGTGGGTCTAGCCCGTGCCGTTCCAGCGTGCGCTTGACCGTGTCGAGCAGGGTGGCCGAGCCGAACTGCAGCGGCGACAGGTTGACCGCCATCGACCACTCCGCATGGCCAGCGTCGTGCCACAGGCGCAGCTGCGCACAGGCGTGGTCCAGCACCCAGTCGCCCAGCGGCAGGATCAGCCCGCTGCGTTCGGCCACCGGAATGAACATGTCCGGGCCGAGCAGGCCCAGCTCGGGGTGCTGCCATCGCACCAGCGCCTCGGCGCCGATCAGCGGCTGGCCGCTGGCCGGGAACTTGGGCTGGTAGTGCAGCACCAGCTCGTTGCGGTGGATCGCCCGGCGCAGTTCCTGCAGCAGCTTGAGCTGGCGGTTGGCGCTGACATGCATCGATTCGGTGAAGAACGTATAGCCGTTACGTCCGCCGTCCTTGGTGTGGTACATCGCCGCGTCGGCGTGCGCCATCAACTCCCGTTCACTGGTGGCATCGGCCGGGTACAGCGCGATGCCGAGACTGGCGGTCACCTGCAGTTCCAGCGCATCGATCAGGAACGGCTCGCCCACGCTGGCGATGATGCGTTCGGCGACCACCGCTGCATCTTCGGGGTCGTCCACCTGGAACACGATGACGAACTCGTCGCCGCCCAGCCGCGCGAACGTATCCTGGCTGCGCAGCAGCGCACTGACGCGCTCGCTCATCTGGATCAGCAGCTTGTCGCCGAGCTGGTGGCCGTAGGCATCGTTGATGGCCTTGAAGCCGTCCAGGTCGCAGAACATCACGGCGAAACTGAAGTGCCGGCGCCGCGCCTTCTCGATCGCCTGTTCGATCCGGTCCTGCAGCAGCATCCGGTTCGGCAGCTGGGTCAGCGGGTCGTGCAGGGCGGCCTGCAGCAGTTTCTCGTTGGCGTGCGCCAGCGAGTCGGCCAGCATGCCGGTGCGGGTGCGCATCTGGCGGTCGAACACCGAGGCCAGCAGCGCGATGCCCAGCGTGGCCAGCGTGGTCACGATGACCAGCACGGCCAGCCACTTGGCGTCGATGCCCTCGCCATAGGCGGCGCCACAGATGCTGCCGGGCGGGAAGTGGGCCGCGGCCATGCCGGTGTAGTGCATGCCCACGATCGCCAGCCCCATCACCAGCGACGCCAGGCCGCGCAACAGGAATGCGCGGCGCTGCTCCAGGCGCAGCCGGAATGCGATCCACAATGCCGCACCGGCCGCGCTGATGGCGATCAGCAGCGACAGGGTGAACCAGACCGGGTCGTAATCGATGCCCGGCTGCATGCGCAGGGCGGCCATGCCCAGGTAGTGCATGGCGGCGATGCCCAGGCCCATCAGCACTGCGCCGGCGACCAGCCGGGCCCACGGCAGCGACGGGCGCGAGACCAGCCACAGCGCGTAGGCCGACGCGCCGACGGACACGGCCAGCGAGAACAGGGTGATGCCCAGGTCGTAGCCGACCGGGATCGGCAGGTGGAAGGCGAGCATGCCGATGAAGTGCATCGACCAGATGCCCAGGCCCATCGCGCCTGCGCCACCGGCCAGCCACCAGCGGGCCACGCGGCCCTGGGTGCTGGCCAGCCGGCCGGCCATGTCCAGTGCCGTATACGAGGCAAGGATGGCGACCAGCAGCGAGAAGACGACAAGACTCTGGCTGTAGGTGCCGGTCATGGGAGAAGCCTGGATAAAAGGGGGACGGGCGATGGCCCGCCCCGGTATCGGCCTGCCGGCGGGAAACTTGAACACCGTTGGCGGCGCGTCTCGGTTGTTGCGACGCGGCTCGGCTATCCTGCCCGCCAGACGATGAAGTGGACGTGGACATGGCCAAGCGACTGACCGCATACGTGTGCAGCGAATGTGGCGCCGAATACAGCAAGTGGCAGGGGCAGTGCACCGAGTGCGGCGTGTGGAACGTGCTCACCGAGATCACCCTGGAAAGCGCCACCCCGGCCAAGGCTTCGCCGGCTGCACGCCGCTCCGGCTGGGCGGGCAAGGTCGATGCGCCCAAGATCATGGCGCTCAAGGATGTGCAGCAGACCGAGCACCTGCGCGTCAGCACCTGCATCGGCGAGTTCGACCGGGTGCTGGGCGGTGGCCTGGTTGAAGGTGCGGTGATCCTGGTCGGCGGCGATCCGGGCATCGGCAAGTCCACCCTGCTGCTGCAGGCCGTGGCGAAGATGGCCGCGACCCTGCCGGTGCTGTACATCACCGGCGAGGAGTCGCTGTCGCAGGTGGCCGGGCGCGCGGTACGGCTGGACCTGCCGCTGGACAACGTCAATGCGCTGGCCGAAACCCAGGTCGAGGCGATCCTGCAGCACGCCAGCGTCGCCCGCCCCAAGCTGATCGTGGCCGACTCCATCCAGACCCTGTGGACCGAATCGCTCACCGCCGCGCCGGGCTCGGTGAGCCAGGTGCGCGAAAGCGCTGCGCGGCTGGTCCGCTTCGCCAAGGAAACCGGCACCGCCGTATTCCTGGTGGGCCATGTCACCAAGGAAGGCGGCATCGCCGGCCCGCGCGTGCTCGAGCACATGGTCGATGCGGTGCTGTATTTCGAGGGTGAGAGCGGCAGCCGCTTCCGCCTGCTGCGCGCGTTCAAGAACCGCTTTGGCGCGGTCAACGAGCTGGGCGTGTTCGCCATGGGCGAGAAGGGCCTGAAGGAAGTCTCCAACCCCTCGGCGATCTTCCTGTCCGGTGGCAGCACGCAGCAGCCGGGTAGCTGCGTGATGGTCACCCGCGAGGGCACCCGGCCGCTGCTGGTGGAGGTGCAGGCGCTGGTGGATACCTCGCCGCTGTCCAATCCGCGGCGGGTGGCAGTGGGCCTGGAGCAGAACCGCCTGGCGATGCTGCTGGCCGTGCTGCACCGGCACGGGGGCGTGCTTACCGGCGACCAGGACGTGTTCGTCAACGTGGTCGGTGGCATCCGCGTGCAGGAAACCGCGGTGGACTTGCCGGTGTTGCTGGCGGTGCTGTCCTCGCTGCAGGACCGGCCGCTGGCCGAGAAGACCATCGCCTTCGGCGAGGTCGGCTTGTCCGGCGAGATACGTCCGGTGCCCAACGGCGAGGACCGCCTGCGTGAAGCGGCCACCCATGGCTTCAAGCGCGCCATCGTGCCCAAGGCCAACGCGCCCAAGACCGGCAGCGTGAAGGGCATGGAGGTGATCGCGGTGGAGCGCTTGTCCGAGGCGATCGAGGCGGCCTGACCCCATCCGCGCCAACGATGCACCCAGGTAGCGCCGAGGCATGCGCGGCTGGTTGCGGCGCCCCACCTTGTACGCCCGCCCTGGTAGAGCCGAGCCATGCTCGGCTGCTTTCGGCGCCCCACCTTGTGCGCCCGATCCGGCAAGCCGAGCATGGCTCGGCTCTACCCAGGTGTCGGCCGGTACGCCCGGCCCGGCCAGTCGGGCAGGGCCCGCTCTGGTAAAGCCGAGCCATGCTCGGCTGCTTGCGGTGACCCATCTTGTACGCCCGATCCGGCAAGCCGAGCATGGCTCGGCTCTACCCAGACGTCAGCCGGTACGCCCGGCCCGACCAGCCGGGCAGGGCCAGCTCTGGTAGAGCCGAGCCATGCTCGGCTGCTTTCGGCGACCCACCTTGTACGCCCGATCCGGCAAGGCGAGCATGGCTCGGCTCTACGCAGGCATCAGGCGGTACGCCCGATCCGGCAAGCCGAGCATGGCTCGGCTCTACCCAGGTGTCGGCCGGTACGCCCGGCCCGGCCAGTCGGGCAGGGCCCGCTCTGGTAGAGCCGAGCCATGCTCGGCTGCTTTCGGCGACCCACCTTGTACGCCCGATCTGGCAAGCCGAGCATGGCTCGGCTCTACCCACGCGTCAGCCGGTACGCCCGGCCCGGCCAGCCGGGCAGGGCCCGCTCTGGTAGAGCCGAGCCATGCTCGGCTGCTTTCGGCGACCCACCTTGTACGCCCGATCTGGCAAGCCGAGCATGGCTCGGCTCTACCCGGGTGTCAGCCGGTACGCCCGGCCCGGCCAGTCGGGCAGGGCCCGCTCTGGTAGAGCCGAGCCACGCTCGGCTGCTTTCGGCGACCCACCTTGTACGCCCGATCCGGCAAGCCGAGCGTGGCTCGGCTCTACGCAGGCGTCAGGCGGTACGCTCGATCCGGCAAGCCGAGCATGGCTCGGCTCTACCCAGGTGTCAGGCGGTACGCACGGCCCGGCCAATCGGGCAGGGCCAGCTCTGGTAGAGCCGAGCCATGCTCGGCTGCTTTCGGCGACCCACCTTGTACGCCCGATCCGGCAAGCCGAGCATGGCTCGGCTCTACGCAGGCGTCAGGCGGTACGCCCGATCCGGCAAGCCGAGCATGGCTCGGCTCTACGCAGGTGTCAGCCGGTACGCCCGATCCGGCAAGCCGAGCATGGCTCGGCTCTACGCAGGCGTCAGGCGGTACGCTCGATCCGGCAAGCCGAGCATGGCGCGGCGCTACCCGGGCGACCGTGTTGTGTGCCCGAATACCCGCCAGCGGTCGGTCAGCGCGTGGTATGCCCGAATACCAGTTCGATGACGAACTGGCTGCCGAAGAAGGCCAGCAGCAGCAGCGCCATCGCGGTCAGGGTCCAGTGCACGGCCTTGGCGCCGCGCCAGCCGTAGCGACGACGGCCGATCAGCAACGTGCCGAACACGATCCACGACAGCACGCTGAGCACGGTCTTGTGCACCAGCTTCTGCGCCAGCAGGTCATCGACAAACAGCACGCCGGTGAGCAGGGTCAGGGTGAGCAGGGCGAAGCCGACGGCGATCACCCGGAACAGCAGCGATTCCAGGTCGGCCAGCGGCGGCAACGCACGCAGCCAGGGGCGGAAATCGCGTCGACGCAACGCGCGTTCCTGCAGCCACAACATGATCGCCAGCAGCGCGGCCACGCTGAGGGTGGCGTAGGCCAGCAGGGCCAGCCATGCGTGCGTGGCCAGCTGCCAGCCCAGCGGCCGGCTCGGTTCGTGACCGTAGGCGTGATAGGCCCACAACACCGCCGCGGCCATCGGGAATACCAGCACCCCCAGGGCGGCCATGCGCCCGCGCGCGGCCACCAGCGAGGTCAGCCAGGCCATGCCCAGGCCGACCAGCGACAGCGCGGCGAAGAAGTGCATGTCCGGCCCACCGGTGGTGCGCATCGCCACCAGCACGTGGTAACCACCGTGCAGCAGCATCGCCGGCAGCGCCGGCCACAGCCAGGCCGGCGAGGTCACCGCATCATCGCGGACGACCGCGCGCACCAGCAGCCCGGTGGCGGTCAGGTACAGCAGGGTCGCGATGAGAACGATTGTCATCGTTCCAGTTTCGCATACCCCCCGGCCACTGGCGATGCCTGCGGCCATGGGCCGCAGTCGCGGTCCGGGGCGCTTGGTGGACCGGCTATACTGTGCGTCTCTCTGTCTTTCGTTCTGAACAGGTTGCCTCCATGTTCGAGTCCCTGACCCAGCGCCTCTCCGGCACCATCGAGCGGCTGCGTGGCCGCGGTCGCCTCACCGAGGAAAACATCCGCGAGGCCACCCGCGAAGTGCGCATCGCGCTGCTCGAAGCCGACGTCGCCCTGCCGGTCGTGCAGGCGCTGGTCGAGCGCATCAAGGTGCGCGCGGTCGGCCAGGAAGTGCTCAAGTCGCTGACCCCGGGCCAGGCGCTGATCAAGGTCGTGCGCGACGAGCTGACCACGGTGATGGGCTCGGCCGCGTCCGACCTCAACCTCAACGTGCCGGCCCCGGCGATCATCCTGATGGCCGGCCTGCAGGGTGCGGGCAAGACCACCACGGTGGGCAAGCTGGCCAAGCACCTGAAGGAAAAGCGCAAGAAGAAAGTGATGGTGGTGTCGGCCGACGTCTACCGTCCGGCCGCGATCGAGCAGCTCAAGACCCTGGCCGACCAGGTCGGCGTGCTGTTCTTCCCGTCCAGTGCCGATCAGAAACCGGAAGCGATCGTCCGCGCCGCCATCGACGATGCGCGCAAGTCGTTCGTGGACGTGCTGATCGTCGATACCGCCGGCCGCCTGGCCATCGACGAAGCGATGATGGCCGAGATCAAGGCCCTGCACGCGGCGGTCAACCCGGCTGAAACGCTGTTCGTGGTCGACGCCATGACCGGCCAGGACGCGGCCAATACCGCCAAGGCTTTCGGCGAGGCGCTGCCGCTGACCGGCGTGGTGCTGACCAAGACCGACGGTGACGCCCGTGGCGGTGCCGCACTGAGCGTGCGCTACATCACCGGCAAGCCGATCAAGTTCGTCGGCGTCAGCGAAAAGCCCGACGGCCTGGACGTGTTCCACCCGGACCGTATCGCCAGCCGCATCCTGGACATGGGCGACGTGCTGTCGCTGGTGGAGCAGGTCGAGCAGCAGGTCGACAAGGACAAGGCGCAGAAGCTGGCCGAGAAGGTCGCCAAGGGCAAGAAGTTCGACCTGAACGACATGCGCGACCAGCTCGAGCAGATGCAGAACATGGGCGGCATCGGCGGCCTGATGGACAAGCTGCCGGGCCTGGGCAACATTCCCGAGCACCTCAAGCAGCAGGTCAGCCAGGGCAAGGAAGTGCCGCGCATGATCGCGATCATCAACTCGATGACCAAGAAGGAGCGCCGCAACCCCGGCCTGCTCAACGGCTCGCGTCGTGCGCGTATCGCACGCGGTTCGGGCCTGACCCCGGCCGACGTCAACAAGCTCATGAAGCAGTTCCAGCAGATGGAAAAGATGATGAGCAAGATGGCCGGCGGCGGCATGAAGGGCATGATGCGCAGCATGAAGGGGATGATGGGGGCCATGGGCGGCCGCGGCGGCATGCCGTTCCGCTGAGCCCTGCAATGGGCGGCGCAACGCCCGCTGCAGGGCGTGCTGCGCCGTGCCGTTGACCGTTCCCGCACCGGGCGCATCAGGCGCCCGCCAATTGATCCAACAAGGAATGTCCATGAAGAACTCGATCGTGGTGGTGGCGCTGGTCCTGGCGCTGACCGCTTGCAAGGACGACACCTCGATGTCGCAGAAGGCCGGTAGCGCGATCAGTGGCACGGCCGCCGATTTCGTCGCTGGACTGGGCGAGGGCGTGGACAAGCGCATGAACGTGACGCTGCAGACCGACCCCGGCCTGGCCGCACGCGGCCTCACCGTGACCCAGGGCAAGAGCCGTGGCATGGGCTCCAAGGACGCCGCGGTGTACGTGGTGGCCGACAAGCCGTTCAAGGGCAAGCTGGTGGCGCGCGCGCTGGATGGCGAGGGCACCGAGATCGGCCGCGCCGTGGTCGAGGAGGAGTTCGCCGCCGATGACGCGCGCTATGTGACCTTCACGTTCAACGAAGAGATGGACAGTCAGCTGGTCCGTACCTACGCGGTGTCGGCGCGCTGAATCCGGCCGGCGTGCATGCCCGGGTGGAGCGGTGCGGCGTATGCTGCAGCGTCAGACCCCACAGGTGCGCCGAACGTGAGTCCTTCGCCCATCCTCGAACGCGCCGACCGTTTCTGTCGGCGCTTTGCCGTGCAGGTTCCCATCCTGCTCGCCCCGATGGCCGGCGCCTGCCCGGTGCCGTTGTCGGCCACGCTGGCCACGGCCGGCAGCATGGGCGCGATGGGCGCGGTGCTGTCCCAGCCGCAGGACATCGTGGCGTGGATGGACGATTTCCGCGCCCAATCCAGCGGGCCGGCCCAGGTCAACGTATGGGTCCCCGATCCGCTGCCGCGACGCGATGCGGACGCCGAAGCGGCCAGCCGCCGCTTCCTGGCGCAGTGGGGGCCCGAGGTGCCGGCCAGTGCCGGTGATGCCGGCCCGGCCGATTTCGATGCGCAGTTCGATGCACTGATCCGCGCGCGCCCGGCGGTGGCCTCGACCATCATGGGCGTGTTTTCCGCCGCCCAGGTGCAGCGCCTGAAGGACGTGGGCATCGCCTGGATCGCCTGTGCAACCACCCTGTCCGAGGCGAAGGCCGCGCAGGCGGCGGGCGCCGACGCGGTGGTCGCGCAGGGCTTCGAGGCGGGCGGGCATCGCGGCGCCTTCGATCCGGACGCGGCCGAGCGCCAGCTGGTGGGGCTGTTCGCGTTGCTGCCAAGGCTGGTCGATCATCTGGACATTCCGGTCATCGCCGCCGGCGGCATCGCCGATGGGCGTGGCATCGCCGCGGCACTGACCCTGGGCGCCAGCGCGGTGCAGGTAGGCACCGCATTCCTGCGCACCCCCGAGTGCGGCGTGCGTCCGGCCTGGTCGCAGGCCCTGACCGACGCCGAGCCGGAAGACACCTGGCCCACGCGGGCCTTCAGCGGGCGCCTCGGTCGCGGCCTGGCCACCGCCTACGTGCGGGCCGCCGCCGCGCCGGAGGCACCGCCACCGCAGCCCTACCCGGTGCAGCGCGGGCTGACCGCGCCGATGCGGGCACAGGCGAACCGCGAGAACACCATCGAGACGATGCAGGCGTGGGCCGGGCAGTCGGCATGGATGGCGTCGGCGCGCCCGGCTGCCGACGTGCTCGGGCAGATGTGGGCCGATGCCAGGGCGCTGCTGGAATGATGCTGTACTGCAACGGCGCGATCGCCAGCGCCGACGACCTGGCCGGCGCGTTGACCAACTATGGCCACTTCACCTCGTTGCAGGTGCGGGGCGCGGCGGTACAGGGCCTGGACCTGCACCTGCAGCGCCTGCGGCAGGGCACCGACGAACTGTTCGGCTTCGCCCTGGACCTTGCCCGGGTGCAGGCATGGATGCGCGACGCGCTACGGTCCGCGCAGCTGCGCGATGCCTCGCTGCGGGTCACCGTGTTCTCGCGGCAGTTCGATTTCCGTCGGCCGCTGCAGCCGGTCGCGGTGGACGTGCTGGTGGCGGTGGCCGCGCCGGTCCACATGCCGGCCGACCCGCGGCGCCTGCGCGCGGCGGTGTACCAGCGCGAACTGCCGCACCTCAAGCATGTCGGTACCTTCCCGCTGTTCGAGCAGCGCCGGCGTGCCCTGCAGGACGGGTTCGACGACGCGCTGTTCGTCACCCCGGACGGAGCGGTCGGCGAGGGCAGCACCTGGAACATCGCCTTCCAGCACGGCCAGCAGATCGTCTGGCCGCAGGCGCCGGCCCTGCGCGGCACCCAGGAACGGCTGCTGCAGGCGGGTTTCGCGCCGGACGTGCAGCAGGTGCGCCCGGTGGCCCTGGCCGAGCTGGCGGGGTTCGACGGTGCCATCGCCTGCAATTCGGCCGGGGTCTGGCCGATCTCGGCGATCGATGCGGTGGCGTTCGCGCGCTCGGAGGCGTTCTGCCAGCGCGCGCGAGGGGTGCTGGAGACGGTGCCGTGGCAGCCCATCGGTGCCCACGGCGCTGCGGCGTAGACCCTGTTCAGGTTTGGCCGTCTTCACGGACTTGGAATGACCGCAGGCCGCCGCTATAATCGCCGACTTACCGCGCCATCCTGGCGACTGGGCAATTGAGGAAACAACACCATGGTCAAGATTCGACTGACCCGCGGCGGCGCCAAGAAGCGTCCGTTCTACCACATCATCGTGACCGACTCGCGCAGCGCCCGTGATGGCCGCAACATCGAGCGCGTCGGTTACTACAACCCGGTTGCCCAGGGTGCCGAGTCCCGCATCGTGCTGGACCTGCCGCTCGTCGACAAGTGGGTCGCCAACGGCGCCCAGATGACCGACAAGGTCCGCAACCTGTACAAGGAAGCGACCAAGGCCCAGGCCTCCGCGGCCTGATCCTGACGGGCCGCGCCTGCCGCGGCCCATTCGGTCTATTCAGATGAAAGATACCGAGCGCCGGATCCTGCTGGGCAGGATTGTCGGCGCTTTTGGTGTGCGAGGCGAGATCAAGCTCGAGTCCTGGACCGAGCCGCGTACCGCCATTTTCAACTACCAGCCCTGGATTCTGCGGACCCCCGCCGGCCAGGAGAGCACGCTCACCGGTGCGCGTGGACGTCAGTCCGGCAAGCACCTGGTCGCCGTGTTTCCCGGCATCACCGACCGCGACGTGGTCGAGGCGATGTACGGGACCGAAGTCTATGTCGCACGCAGTGCACTGCCGCCACCGAAGGCCGACGAGTATTACTGGGTCGACCTGGAAGGTCTGCAGGTGCGGACCGTCGAGGGCGTCGAACTGGGGCGGGCATCGCACCTGTTCTCGACCGGCTCCAACGACGTCCTGGTGGTGCAGGGTGACCGTGAGCGGATGATCCCGTTCGTGCAGCCCGAATTCGTCGTCTCGGTGGATTTCGAGGCCAACCTGATCGTGGTCGACTGGGATCCGGAGTTCTAGGCCGGATGCGTATCGACGTCGTCACGTTGTTCCCGGAGTTCATGGCGCAGTCGGCCGCGCTGGGCGTGGTCGGCCGTGCCGCCGAACGCGGCCTGCTGGCGCTGCACGGCTGGAATCCGCGTGACTATGCCGCGGGCAACTACCGCCGGGTGGACGACCGTCCGTTTGGCGGCGGCCCGGGCATGGTCATGCTGATCGAGCCGCTGCGGGCCTGCCTGGCGGCGGTCAAAGCCGCCGATCCCGCGCCCGCTCCGGTCATTTACCTCAGCCCGCAGGGCGCGCCGCTGACCCAGGCCAAGGTGCGCGAACTGGCCGCGTTGCCGCGGATGATCCTGCTCTGCGGGCGCTACGAAGGCATCGACGAGCGTTTCCTGGACGCCGAAGTCAGCGAGGAAATCTCGATCGGCGATTACGTCCTGTCCGGCGGTGAGCTGGGCGCGGCGGTGATCGTCGATGCGGTGACCCGCCTGCAGGACGGGGCCCTCGGCGATGCCGAATCGGCCGCCCAGGACAGTTTCGAAGGCCCGCAGGGGCTGTTGGACTGCCCGCACTACAGCCATCCGGCCCAGCATGAATGGGGCACTGTCCCGGACGTGCTGCGCTCGGGCAACCATGCCGCCATCGCCCGTTGGCGCCGGCAGCAGTCGCTGCTGCGCACCGCGCTGCGGCGACCGGACCTGCTCGATGAAGGCCGATTGTCCAAGGCCGACCGCCTCCTGCTGGAGCAGGCGCGGCAGGCCGTGGCCAAGGATCCAACCCCCTAGCGCGGGGGCGGGATCTTGTTTACAATTCGGGATTGCCATCGGCCTTTTGGGGCCGCTTGGTAGGAATCCCTACAAAAAACGTGCAGCACAGTCCGGTGACTGCATGAGCCCACGTTGTCGAACGACACGACCACCCGAACACTATCGGTGCACCCATGAGCAAGCTGAACAAATCCATCCTCTCGGACTTCGAATCCGCCCAGATCACCCGCGAGCTGCCGAAGTTCAGCCAGGGTGACACCGTCGTCGTCAACGTGAAGGTGAAGGAAGGCAACCGTGAGCGCGTCCAGGCTTACGAAGGCGTCGTCATCGGCACCAAGAATGCCGGCCTGAACTCCGCTTTCACCGTGCGCAAGATCTCGCACGGCTACGGCGTCGAGCGCGTCTTCCAGACCCACAGCGCCATCATCGACTCGGTCGAAGTGAAGCGTCGTGGTAAGGTCCGCGCCGGCAAGCTGTACTACCTGCGTGGCCTGGAAGGCAAGGCTGCCCGCATCAAGGAAGATCTGGCTGCCGCTGCGCAGGCCAAGGCTGCCCGCCTGGCTGCCAAGGCCCAGTAATTCCCGCCGACGACCTCGGTTGTCGCGGTACCAGAACGGCCACCTTCGGGTGGCCGTTCTGCGTTCGACGCCCTGAACATCCCCCACGTGCGGGAGCCCTGCGCTTCCTGCGCTCGCCGAAGGAACAACATGCAGGCTTATCCCGTTCGCATCCGCGCCGCGCTGCAGGTCATGCAGGCCGCCGGCGTCCCCAGGCAGATGCAGGCGCCGCTGATGTACCGGCTGCTGTGGCGGACGGGCCTGGTCGTGCCGCCGCCGGTGCTGGCCGGTTTCGTCGCCAACGCCGTGCTGATGGGCGCGATGTTCGCGCTGGGATGGGGTGGACTGATGTGGCTGTTGTTCGCGCGCGGCGCGCTGTTGTCGGGCGTGGGCGTGCTGGGCGCGGCCGGCGTGGCCGGCCTGCTGTTCGGTGGCGCGATGGCACTGCTGATGCGGTGGCAGCAGCAGCGCTATCGCTTGCCGGCGTGGGGCGAGATACGCGCCGCCGACGGCGGTTGACCGGCGCGGCTGGGCGTGGGCGCCGGCGCGGCCGTGGGCGGCGCTTCCGGGTTGGGATCGGCCACCGGTGAGGGGGGCATGGCCGGCACTTCGGCCGGCGCTGCCATCTCCCCGCGCTGGGCGGGCAGCATGTGCGCCTTGCGCCAGCCACCCCAGCGGTAATACGCCAGCGACATCAGCATCGCGCAGAACGAGCTGACCGGGAAACTCCACCACACCGCGTCGGCGCCCCAGTTGTCCTGCAGCAGTTCGGCGAACGGCACGCGGATGCCCCACAGCGACGCGGCCAGGATCAGCAGCGGCGGAATCACCGCACCGGTGGAGCGCACCACGCCGGAGATGACGAAATTGACGCCGAAGAACAGGAACGACCACACCGCGATGTGGTTGAGGTGCCGCGCCACCTCCAGCGACTGGCTGGCTTCTGGCAGGAACAGCGCCAGCGTGTAGCGGTCCAGCAGGATCAGCGGCAGGATCAGCACGCCGGTGAGCAGGAAGTTGTACAGCACGCCACTGCGCGCGGTGCCGCGCACGCGGTCCCAGTTGCCCGCGCCCACGTTCTGCGCGGCCATCGACGAGCACGCTGCGCCGATCGCCATTGCCGGCATCTGCACGTAGGTCCACAACTGCAGCGAGGCGCCGTAGGCGGCTGCGGTATCGGTGCCGTAGCCGTTGACCATGCTCATCATCAGGATCATCGACAGCGAGATCAGCACCATCTGCAGGCCCATCGGCACGCCCTTGACCACCAGCGCGCGCAGGATCGTGGTGTCGATCCGGAACATCGCCATGTCCTTGCGCCCCAGCCACAGCACATGGCGCTTGTTGCGCATGTACCAGAGCAGGCCGATCAGCGACAGCGTCTGCGCGATCAGCGTGGCCCACGCCGCGCCGGCAATACCCAGCTGCGGGAATGGGCCGATGCCGAAGATCAGCAGCGGATTGAACCCGATGTCCAGCACTACCGAGAGCAGCAGGAAGCGGAACGGCGTGCGCGAATCGCCGACGCCCCGCAGGGCCGAACTCAGAAACGCGAACGCGTACAGGGTCGGCATCGCCAGGAAGATGATGCGCAGGTAGGCCTCGGCCAGCGGCAGCGATTCGGCCGGGGTGCCCATCGCCGCCAGCAGCGGGTGCGACAGCCACCAGCCGGCCACCGCGATCACCACCGACAGCCCGATGAAGAACGTCGCGCTGGTGCCCATCACCCGGCGCGCCTGCACGATGTCGCGCGCGCCCATGGCCTGGCCGATCAGGATGGTGGCGGCCATGCCGATGCCGAACACCGAGCCGATCAGGAAGAACATGATGTTGTTGGCGTTGGCGGTGGCTGTCAGCGCCGCCTCGCCGAGGTAGCGCCCCACCCACACCGCATTCACCGAGCCGTTCAGCGACTGGGCGATGTTGCCGGCCAGGATCGGCAGGGCAAACAGGAACAAGTTGCGCCCGATCGGGCCGGTGGTCAGGTCAAGCGGCGCTTTGGCCATGTGCTCTGGAGATCAGGCGTGGAGAGCGGCACACTAGCACCAAGCCCGTCAGCGGGGTATCGCGATGCGACGTTCGATCCTGCAGGTCCCAGCGCCCGGCGTGCGCCGCGCCGCCGCGTCCCTCTTGATAGTGGCCGCGCTGGCCGCATGTTCCAGTACACAGCGCCTGGACGATGCCCAGGTGCGGCCGATGGACCGCCCGGAGTGCCAGGTCGGCAGCCAGCGCCGCGATCTCGATGCCGGGGTACCGGTGTTGATCGGCGGCACCGGTTGCCGCGGCAACCCCGATGCATCGCAACCCCTGAACAAACGACCGGCCAACGCCGTGGAGCTGGGCAAGCAGCATGACTGAAGCAGAAGCGCTGGTCGCCAGCGTGCGACTCGATGTGTGGCTCTGGGCCGCACGTTTCTACCGGACCCGCAGCCTGGCCAAGCAGGCGGTGGAAACCGGCAAGGTGGACGTGGCCGGGCAGCGGCCGAAATCCTCGCGCGCGGTCCGCGTGGGCGAGCAGTTGCAGATCAGCCGCGGCGATGAAACCTATGACGTGCAGGTGCGTGGCCTGAGCGAGATGCGCGGGCCGGCACCGGTGGCGCAGCAGTTGTACGAGGAAAGCGAGGCGTCGCGTGCGCGGCGTGCCGAGCTGCGTGCGCAGCGGGCGGCGGCGGCCAATGGCTATCAGCCGCCCGAACACCGCCCGGACAAGCGCGCGCGGCGGTTGATCCGGGCGTTGGGCGACATCGACGCGATCTAGCGGTGCGGCGTCTTTGACGCATACGAGCTATGTCCCGCGGAAACGCGTTGTCGGTCACGGTGCGCTCAATCCGCCTGCGTCAGGCTTCCGGCTCCGCTGATGGAGCCCGCCGTGCGTCTGCTGTTGCTGCTGTGCCTGTTGATCCTGTCCGTGCCTGCGGCGCGTGCCGCCGATGATGCCTTCTGGGCACAGCCGCAACGGGGCGGCAACAGCTTCAATGCTGTGCCACCGGACCGCGCCTATTTCGATGCGCTGCGGGCCACCGGCGCCACCTGGGTACGGCTGTCGCCGGACAAGTGGCGATCGGCCGGTGGGCGCGATTTCCTGATGGGCAACGCAGATCATTACGACGGGCTGGTGAAGGCCGACGTGGCCACGCTGCGCCGCGTTCTCGATGATGCCCATGCCGCCGGGCTCAAGGTGGTGCTGGTGCCGTTGTCGTTGCCGCTGCTGCGCTGGAAACAGAAGAACGGCGACGTGGTCGACCCGCGTTTGTGGCAGTCGCTGGACAACCACGTGCCGGCGCAGGCGTTCTGGCGCGACCTGGCGCGCGCGCTGCACGGCCATCCCGCGCTGGTGGCCTACAACCTGATCAATGAGCCGGCGCCCGAGTACGGCACTGCGTTGGCCGAACATGCCGATGCCGCCGCGATGCGCGCCTGGTATGCCACGGTGCAGGACGGTCCCCGCGATCTGCGCCGGCTGTATACCGGGCTGATCGCCGCCGTACGCGAGGTGGATGCGGACATGCCGCTGATGCTCGATGCAGGCTGGTATGCCGCGGCCGACAGCTTCGACTACTGGCCCGCGCCGCTGGACGATCCGCATCTGTTGTACAGCGTGCACATGTACGAGCCGTACGCCGCAACCAGTGCGCCCAACCAGAGCCGCGCCAAACCGTATCGCTACCCGGGCAAGGTTCCCTTTGGGCCGGGCAGCGGGCACTGGGATGCCGAGCGTGTGGCCCGCTATCTGCAGCAGCCGTTGGCATGGGCCGACCGGCACGGCATCGCGCGCCGGCAGATGGTGGTGGGGGAATTCGGGTGCATGCGCCGCTGGCCGGATTGCCGCGCCTATCTGGATGACGTGCTGCGTGTCCTCGAAGCGGAGAAGGTGCACTGGGCGTTCTATGCGTTCCGCGAGGATGGCTGGGACGGCATGGACTACGAACTGGGCGACAAGGCGTTGCCGTGGGCGTACTGGAAGGATGTGGAGGCGGGCAGGGTGCCGTCGCCGCCGCGCGCTGAGACGCCGGTGTTTGCGCCGATTCTGGAGCGCCTGCGCGCTGCCGGGCGCTGACACGCTTGTCCCGGCCCTCCGTGAGCGGATGTCTGGTGCGTGTCAGGGGGAGCATGCGGTTGCCGGCCAGCAGCCGACACTAGCCGCTGGGGTGGCGCCGGCACCGCCTGGGCGGTGCCGGCGCTGACGGCTCAGGCATGCAGGTCGTAACGATCCAGTTCCATCACCCGGGTCCAGGCGGCGACGAAATCCTGCACCAGCTTCTTCTCACCGTCCGCACTGGCATACACCTCGGCCAACGCGCGCAGCACCGAGTTCGAGCCGAACACCAGGTCGGCCCGGCTGCCCGTCCAGCGCGTGCCGCCGCTGCTCTCGTAGCCGTCGCCACTGGCCTTCCACTGCGTGCGCATGTCCAGCAGGTTGACGAAGAAGTCATTGCTCAGCGTGCCCGGGCGATCGGTCAGCACGCCCTGCGCGTTGCCATCGACGGTGGTGCCCAGCACACGCAGCCCACCGACCAGCGCGGTCATCTCCGGTGCGGTGAGGGTAAGCAGCTGCGCCTTGTCGATCAGCAGCACTTCGGCGGGCACGCTGTAGCGGCCTTTGACGTAGTTGCGGAAGCCATCCGCGTACGGTTCCAGGACCGCGAAGGATGCGACGTCGGTCTGTGCCTGGGTGGCATCGGTGCGGCCCGGGGTGAACGGCACGCGGATGTCGTGGCCACCGGCCTTGGCCGCCTGCTCCACACCGACGCCGCCGGCCAGCACGATCAGGTCGGCCAGCGATACCTGCTTGCCACTGCCGCCGCCGTTGAAGCTGGCCTGGACCTTTTCCAGCGCAGCCAGCACCTTGGACAGCTGCTGTGGCTGGTTCACCGCCCAGTCCTTCTGCGGGGCCAGGCGAATGCGTGCCCCGTTGGCGCCGCCGCGCTTGTCCGAGCCACGGAAGGTGGAGGCCGATGCCCAGGCGGTGGACACCAGTTCGGCCACGCTCAGGCCGGTGGCGGCGATCTGCTGCTTCAGCGCCGCGATGTCCTGCGCGTCGATCAACGGATGCGCCGCAGCGGGCACCGGGTCCTGCCAAATGAATTCCTCTGCAGGGATCTCCGGGCCGAGGTAGCGGGTGCGCGGCCCCATGTCGCGGTGGGTCAGCTTGAACCACGCCCGTGCGAACGCATCGGCGAAGGCCTGCGGATCGGCGAGGAAGCGGCGCGAGATCGTTTCGTAGGCCGGGTCCACGCGCAACGCCAGGTCGGTGGTGAGCATGGAAGGACGGTGCTTCTTCGACGGATCATGCGCATCGGGGATCACCGCCTCGCTGTCCTTGGCCACCCACTGGTGCGCGCCGGCCGGGCTCTTGGTCAGCTCCCACTCGTGCTTGAACAGCAGCTCGAAGAAGTCGTGGCTCCATTGTGCCGGGGTGCGCGTCCAGGTCACTTCCAGGCCGCTGGTGATGGTGTCGCCGCCCTTGCCGCTACCGAAGCTGTTGGACCAGCCAAGGCCCTGGCTCTCCAGGCCCGCCGCTTCCGGTTCCACTCCGACATGGTCGGCCGGGCCGGCGCCGTGGGTCTTGCCGAAGCTGTGGCCACCGGCGATCAGCGCGACGGTTTCCTCATCGTCCATGGCCATGCGGCCGAACGTGTCGCGGATGTCGAAGGCGGCCTTGAGCGGGTCGGGGTTACCGTCGGGGCCTTCGGGGTTCACGTAGATCAGGCCCATCTGCACCGCGGCGAGCGGGTTTTCCAGGTCGCGCGAGTGGATGTCGCCATCAGCGTCATCATCGGAGACCAGCACACCGTGGTCTTCCTGCACGCCCTCGGAACCATGTGCGTAGCGCACGTCGCCGCCCAGCCAGGTGGTCTCGCGGCCCCAGTACACGTCCTGGTCCGGTTCCCAGGTATCCGGGCGACCACCGGCGAAGCCGAGCGTCTTGAAGCCCATCGATTCCAGCGCGACGTTGCCGGTGAGGATCAGCAGGTCGGCCCAGGAGATGGCCTGGCCGTACTTCTGCTTGATCGGCCACAGCAGGCGCCGGGCCTTGTCCAGGCTGACGTTGTCCGGCCAGCTGTTGAGCGGGGCGAAACGCTGTTGGCCACGGCCACCACCGCCGCGGCCGTCACCGATGCGGTAGGTGCCGGCGCTGTGCCAGGCCATGCGGATGAACAGCCCGCCGTAGTGGCCGAAATCGGCCGGCCACCAGTCCTGCGAATCGGTCATCAGTGCCTTGAGATCGGCCTTGAGCGCGGCGTAGTCCAGCCCCGCAAACGCCTTGGCGTAGTCGAAGCCGTCATCGAGCGGATTGGATCGGTTGGAGTGCTGGTTGAGCAGGTCCACGCGCAGCTGCTTGGGCCACCAGTCGCGGTTGGTGGTGGCATCGCCGACCAAGGCGTGGTTGAAGGGGCATTTTGCTTCGCTTTTCATGGGGCGCTACCTGTGTACTTGCGAATGGGGACGCCTGCCGCGGCCGGGCAGGGCAATCGAAAAGAGCGTATCGCTCAGGGCGAGGAGCATCCGGCAGGGACGGCGGGAAGGGATTGGACGCGCGTGCGCGATGGGGTCAATCGATGCATCCGACGCTCTCCTGCGGGAATGCCTCAACGTTAAGCGCGTTCAGGCATTCGGTAAATTCGAACGAATCAACCAATGGAATAGGCGGGGTCTATCGTGTCGGCCGGCCAACAGGCTGCGGAGCTGGCTGCAGGCCGGCTCCTCGCAGCGCTGTCGGCGCGGGATGCGCCCACGGCCCGCGGGATCTCAGCGCTTGCCGAGCAATCCGCCGCCCAGCTTGAGCAGGTCGCCGATGCCGAGCTGGCCGTCGCCGTCCTGGTCCAGCACCGACGTCAGCAGGCCGCCGTTGCTGGCCGCCTGGGCTTCCTGCCCCAGGGCCTGGCTCAGCTGGGCCGGGTTACCGCCGCTGGCGAAGCGCTGGGCCAGGTAGGACATGACGATCGGGGCGAGGATGGCCAGCAGCTGGCTGGTCTTGCTGCTGTCCAGCCCGGTGGCCTGGCTCAGGCCTTGGGCGGCGCGGTCGCTGTTGCCGCCAAACACATGGCCGAGGATACCGGCGCCGTTGGTGGCGTTGCCGCCGCCGCCACCGAGCACGCTGCCGAGCAGGCCGCCCAGGTCGAAGCCGCCGGCCGCCGCGGGCGCGTGGTCGCGCTGCAGTGCGCCGAGCAGGGCTTCGGCCCCTTGCGGTTGCTGCGCATTGCGGCCCATCGCGCCCAGTAGCAGCGGCAACGCCGCGCCGATGGCGCCGCTGGCCTGGTTGGGGTCGATGCCGAGCTGCTGGGAGACCTGCTGCAGGCCTTGGCCCTGCTGCAGCTGCTGGAAGAGGGAAGCGGCAAGCGATTCGTTGTTCACGGCGGACTCCGGGCGGAATGGGAACCGCCCGAGCATAGCGCTGCCGTCACTACGAAAATGCGAAGGCGTTACCCCCGGAGAGACGGGCGGGAGCCGGCCAATGGCCGGCACTGGCTCAGATCAACGCCTTCAGGCGGTACAGCGCTTCCAGCGCCTGCTTGGGGGTCAACTCGTCCGGGTCGAGCGCGGCCAGCGCATCCTGCGCGGCGGTGTTGGGGGCGGTGAACAGGCCGAACTGCTGCGGCGCGTCCAGCGCCTGCGGGGCGACGCTGGCGGCATGGCTCTCGCCGCCGCGCTGCTCGAGTTCGGCGAGGCGTCGCCGTGCCTGCGCCACGGTGGCCTTGGGCAGGCCGGCCAGGGCCGCCACCTGCAGGCCGAAGCTGCGGTTGGCCGGGCCATCCTTGACCGCGTGCATGAACACCAGCGCGTCGCCGTGTTCGACCGCGTCCAGGTGCACGTTGGCGATGCCGCTGGGGCCACCTTCGTGCTGCTCGTCGGCCAGCGCGGTCAGCTCGAAGTAGTGCGTGGCGAACAGCGTGTAGCAGCGGTTGGCGTAGGCGAGGTGGCGGGCCACCGCATCGGCCAGGGCCAGGCCGTCGTAGGTGGAGGTGCCACGCCCGATTTCGTCCATCAGCACCAGCGAGTGCGCGCTGGCGTGGTGCAGGATGTAGCTGGTCTCGGCCATCTCGACCATGAAGGTGGACTGGCCGCGGGCCAGGTCGTCGCCGGCACCGATACGGGTGAGGATGCGGTCGATCGGGCCGATCACCGCGCGGCTGGCCGGCACGAAACTGCCGATATGGGCCAGTAGCACGATCAGCGCGTTCTGGCGCATGTAGGTGGATTTACCGCCCATGTTCGGGCCGGTGATCACCAGCATGCGGCGGTCCGGGTGCAGGTCCAGGTCGTTGGGCTCGAACGGCTGCTCGCGCACCGCCTCCACCACCGGGTGGCGGCCGCGGTCGATGCGCAGGCACGGCGATGTCTCCAGCTCGGGACGGGCCCAGTCCAGCGCCTGCGCGCGTTCGGCGAACCCGGCCAGCACGTCCAGTTCGCTGAGCGCGGCCGCGCATTGCTTGAGCGGTTCGAGCTGGCCGGCCAGGGTATCCAGCAGCTGTTCGTACAACAGCTTCTCGCGCGACAGCGAACGTTCGCGCGCGGACAGTACCTTGTCTTCGAAGGACTTCAGTTCTTCGGTGATGTAGCGCTCGGCATTGGTCAGGGTCTGGCGGCGGGTGTAGTGCACCGGCGCCTTGTCGCTCTGGCCCTTGCTGATTTCGATGTAATAGCCGTGCACGCGGTTGTAGCCAACCTTCAGCGTGGCGATGCCGCTGCTGATCCGCTCGCGCTGTTCCAGGTCGATCAGGAACTGGTCGGCGTGGGTGGACAGGCGGCGCAGCTCGTCCAGCTCGGCATCGAAGCCCTCGGCGATGACCCCACCGTCGCTGAGCTTCATCGGCGGGGTCGGCGCGATCGCGCTGGCCAGCAGGTGCGCGCATTCGTCATGCGAGCCCAGTGCATCGTGCAGCGCGACCAGGCGCGGGGAGTCCAGCGGAGCCAGCACCGCACGCACCTCGGGCAGCAGGCCCAGGCCGTCGCGCAGGGTGGAGAAGTCGCGCGGGCGCGCCGAGCGCAGCGCCACGCGGGTGAGGATGCGTTCGAGGTCGCCGAGCGCGCGGAACGCATCGCGCACGTCGCCGTCGGCACCGCGGTCGATCAGCGTGGCCACCGCGTCGTGGCGCTGCACCAGCACCTCGCGCAGGCGCAGCGGACGGTGCAGCCAGCGTCGCAGCAGGCGGCCGCCCATCGGGGTGACCGTGGTGTCGAGCACGCCGAGCAGGGTGTTGCGGGTATCGCCATCGACCCGCGTATCCAGTTCCAGATGGCGGCGCGTGGCCGCGTTCATCGCGATCGCTTCGCTGGCGGTCTCCGTGGCGATCGCGGTGAGGTGGGGCAGGCGCTGCTTCTGGGTCTCTTCGACATAGCCCAGCAGCGCGCCGGCCGCGGCGGTCGCGCGCGGCTTGTCGTCGATGCCGAAGCCGGTCAGGTCGTGCAGCTTGAAGAACGCCAGCAACTGGCGGCGGCCGCTATCGGCGTCGAACAGCCACGGTGCGCGCCGGCGGATGCCGCTGCGATGCTTGAGGAATTCAGGCCAGTTCTCTTCATCCGGCACCAGCAGCTCGGCCGGCTCCAGCCGCGCCAGTTCGGCCTCCAGCGCGTCCTCGGAATCGACCTCGTTGACCAGGAAGCGGCCGCCGGCCAGGTCGGCCCAGGCCAGCCCATAGCCGTGCTTGCCACGCGACAACGCCATCAGCAGGGTGTCGCGGCGCTCGTCCAGCAGCGCCTCGTCGGTGACCGTACCGGGGGTGACGATACGCACCACCTTGCGCTCGACCAGGCCCTTGGCCAGTGCCGGGTCGCCGATCTGCTCGCAGATGGCCACCGACTCGCCCAGCGCCACCAGCCGCGCCAGGTAGCCTTCGTAGGCATGCACCGGCACGCCGGCCATCGGGATCGGCGCGCCGCCGGAGCTGCCGCGCTGGGTGAGTGTGATGTCCAGCAACCGCGCGGCCTTGCGCGCGTCGTCGTAGAACAGCTCGTAGAAGTCGCCCATCCGGAAGAACAGCAGCAGGTCCGGGTACTCGGACTTGGCGGCGAAGAACTGCTTCATGAGGGGGGTGTGTTCGGGCTGCTTTTCGGTCACGCGGGGTCCATCAACGTCGAGGGCGGGCCGGGGGGCCGCCGGATGGACCATTGTAGGGGAGGGGGCGGAAGGGGCGAAGGCCGGGGTGGGGTCAGGCGTCGACCACGCGCACCTTTGGATGCGCGGCGAAGATCGCCATCACGATGTCGAAGTAGGTCTGGCCTTCGCCGCGGTCCAGGGCCTGCAGCTGTGCGCTCACGTGGGCGGTGTTGAACGTGCCGGGCGCGTCCAGCTTGGCCTGCAGCCAGGCGCGGGTGGCGGCGGTGCCGAGCGCTTCGCGGCTGTGTGCGATGTCTTTCCAGTGCAGTTCCACCTGCGTCTGGCCGGACAGCGCTCCGTAGCCGCCATGGAGCATGTCGTCCAGGGCGTCCAGGCTCGGACCGAGCTGCCAGTCCTCGTCGGCCATGAAGACGCGATTGATGGCGGCGTAGAAGCTGGCGATGTCGTCGATTGCGCTGCCGTCCAGCACCAGGCGGGCGCCGGGCGCAGGGTCGGCAGGGTGGAGGGAGCTGGGCATGGTGGGGTGCTCGGTCGGGTCCGTGTCGACCCTAGCAGCGCGGCCGTTGCGTTCGCGGTAATGTCGGGCTGCCAACCGCTCGTGCCTTGTCGGCGTGACTACCCGGCCCGCAGGGCAAGGGGCCGGCGGTGGTGCTGCTGCATGGGGTTGGCGATACCGGGACACGTGGGCGCCGCTGGCCACCGCGTTCGCGGCCCGGCACACGGTGGTGGTGCTCGACCTGCGCCGCACGCGGCGGTCCACGCACCCGGCCAACGGCTACGACAAGGATGTCCAGGGCGGCGACGTGCGCGCGGTGCTGGCCTCGCTCGGCGGCCGGCAGGCGACGGTCATGGGCCACGACATCGGCTCGACGGTGGCCATCGCCTAGGCGGCGCGTTATCCCACGCTGACCCGGCGCCTGGTGGTGATGGATGCGCCGGTGCCGGGCATTCCGCCGTGGGACGACATCTGCGCGCACTGCGCGACGTTGTCCGCGCGGCCGGATGCGATGACGTCGGCGTTCGCCCAGTTTCTCGCCTTGCGATGGGATGGAGGCCAGCAAGGCCGTGGTGGCAACACATTGACGATGCCGGTGTTGCCGGTGGGCGGTGAGACGTCTTTTGCTGCCAACGAAGCGGTGGTGATGCGTAGTGCGGCGGTGGATGTCACCGAGGAGGTCATCGCGGGTGCGCGTCACTGGCTGACGGAAGAAGCACCGGAGGCGACCGTCGCGGCAGGGGTCCGCTTCATCGAGGTACCGTCGCCACGCCAGCGCGGCGCGCGCGCGCCGGCTGGCACCTGAACGTCGTGCGCGGCGTTGACGCTGCGTGGACAAGATTTCACCGGTCATTGCAGGCCAGGGGCGGAGACTTCCCCCATGTCCTGGGAGTAAGGAGAAGACCGTGAAGAATATCCAACGCATGTTGTGCATGGGCGCGCTGGTCGCCGCATCGTTCGGCGCCGCCGCCCAGACCTACGGTCCGAAGGACGAAGGCCGCCGTTTCAATGACGGCAGCAAGGTGGTGTGCAAGAACGTGGAAGTGCAGCGCAACAGCAGGGATCCCAACCGTATCGCCGGTACCGCCACTGGTGCGGTCGTCGGTGGCCTGCTTGGTAACCAGGTGGGCGGCGGCAACGGCAAGAAGCTGGCCACGGTGGCTGGTGCAGTGGCCGGCGGTGCGGCAGGTCGCAATATCCAGGGCCGCAGCCAGCAGAACAACGGCGACCGCGTGGTCGAGCGCCGTTGCGAGCGCCAGTACCGCTGATCCTGGCGGACATCGCCGAGTTTGCCTCGACGCCGGCCCCAGGGCCGGCGTCGTCGTAAGTGGGGGCTGGGAAGTCGCGCGGACGGCCGTATACTCCGCCGACACCCAAGGACGACCTGCCCGTGAGCGAAGCGCTTGAGCCTGGCAGCACCCCCGGCCTTCCGCCACCGGAGCCGGACCATGTGGGACGCTTCGCGCGGTTGCGCGAACGCACCGATGAACTGGAGTTGTTCATCTCCGGCCTGCTCGCTTTTGCGCTGCTGGCCGTGCCCGGGCGCATCTTCGAGGCCTGGGCGACCAGTACCGTGCACACCGAAGGCGTCTACGCGTATGCGCTCTGGTTTGGCTTCAGCACCAGCGTTGGCCTCTGTTACGTCGTCGCCGTCGCGCTGATCGCCCACCTCGCCATCCGCGGCTACTGGGTGGGGCTGGTCGGCCTGAAGATCCACTTCCCGGAAGGCATCCGCTGGGATCGCATCCCGCTGTTGGGCCCGGTGTCGCGTGGCTTCTACCAGTCGCGGGTGGGCACGCTCGAACAGTCCATCGCCAATGCCGACAAGGCCGCCTCCACCCTGTTTGCCGCAACGCTGCTGTTTGCCTTGACCATGGTGCTGATCGGCGCCGGCTCGGTGGTGCTGCTGGCCGTTGCCGGTGCGGTGGGCGCGTTGTTCGGCAATACCGATCGCATCGCCCTGCTGATCGTCGGGTCGTTCTTCGGTCTGTTCATCCTGCTCAATCTGGTGCCGTTGTCGCTCGAGAAGTGGATCGCGTCGCGCAAGGCGCGGGGCGCCGCGAGCGCGCGGATCGAGCGGACGATGCGGGGCGTGCTGGCGATCAACCAGTGGCTGGTTCCGATGCGCCTGCTGCTGCCGGTGCAGTTGACCCTGCAGAGCAATCGCTACGCGCGCAATTTCATGGTGGCGTACTTCGTGGCGGTGATGGTGGCGATGACCATCGGCGGCGTGCAGGCGATCAGTTCGATGGAGTTCTCACTGTTCAACCGCTACGCCGTGGTCACCGAGGATGCCGTCGAAGAGGGCATGCTCAGTGCGCACTACGAGTCGCTGCGGGTCGAGCACGACCGCCTGCTGCGCTACCCGATGATCCCCAGCGACGTGGTGGAGGGCACCCTGCTGCGGGTGTTCATCCCGCACCAGCCGCAACGCGACAATGCGCTGGCACGGCAGCACTGCGCCGCGTTGCCGGAGGGCCGCAACCGTTTGCGGGGTCCGGCTGCCGAGGCCGCGGCGGTGCAGTGCCTGGCGCGCTTCTGGACCGTCACCCTGGACGGCAACCCGGTGGCGCTGGATGGCTTCGTCGCGATGGAGCGCCGCGACCTGGAAATGCGCGGGCTGGTCGGCTACCTGCCGCTGTCGGCGCTGGCGCCGGGGCGGCATGACCTGCGCCTGGTCTGGAACGCGTCCGGGCCCGAGCGCGGGACCGATCGCCAGCGCCGTTACCGCATTCCGTTCTGGTACGCACCGGATGCCGCGCGCTGAGCAGGTTCAGCGCGTGCGCGTGCCCAGCCGCCAGATCGCCAGCGCACCGTACAGCACCAGCAGCCCGGCCAGCGTCCACAGGTCGTGGCGGACCTCCCAGAGACTGGCGTCCATCTGGTTCAGCCGCACCATCAGGTTGATGCCCGCCGTAGTGGGCAGCAGGTGCGCCAGTGCGACCAGCGCCGGTGGCGAGGTGACCGCCGGCCAGGACAGGTTGGCCAGGAAGAACAGCGGGATCGAGCAGGCGATGACCACCTGGAAGGCGCGTTCGCGGGTGGCGAAGTAGCTGCCGATGAACATGCCGAAGGCGACCGTGGCGGCGATGAACAAGGTGCCGCCAAGCACTTGGCCCAGCGGGTTGCCACCGCGCGGATAGTCCTGCACCCAGGCGGTGAAGCCGGCGTAGTAGAGCAGGCCAAGCAGGCCGACGAGGCTGAAGCCCACGGCCATCCCGGCGAGCGTGGGCAGGTCGAATTGCAGCCGTCGGCCCAGTGCCAGCCGGCGCGCGCCGAGCAGCACGCCGATGCCCATCAGCAGCGTCTGGTGCACGATCAGTTCGGCCACGCCGGGCACGATGGCACTGCCGTAGCCTTCCTGGGTGTTGAACAGTGGCCGTTGCACCAGGGTGATCGGCGCGGGTTGCGGCGCCCCCATGAAGGCGGCCTGGCCCACGGCGGCCTCGCGGGCGAACGCGGTCAAGGCCTCGGCGACGCCTCCCAGCACCCAGCTGGCGCGGCCCAGGTAGGCGCCGTTGCCCATCAACACCAGGTGGCCGGCGCTGCCGCGCAGGATGTCGCGCTCGAGGTTGGGGGGTATCAGCAGGATGCCCTCGGCGTCGCCCCGTTCGAGCGCGTGCCGGGCCTGGTCGATGCTGCGTGGCTGGCCGACGATGCGTACCGTGCGCAGCGCATCCACGCGGCGCAGCAGTTCGCGGCTGGTGCTGCTCTGGTCGTGGTCCACCACCAGGATGGGCAGGTTGCTCGCGACCTGGTGACGGTAGGCGGCGGGATAGAAGAACGAGTACAGCACCACCGCGCCGATCATCAGCACCCGCGCGTAGCGGTCCGTGAGCACCGCGCGCAGGGTCTGGCGCAGGCTGCTGGCGAAGCGGTTCATGCGCTGGCTCCGTCGTGCGTGGCCGGCACGGTGCGCGAGGCGGCGATCAGCCGCCAGCCACCGATGCCTCCGGCCACCGCCACCATCAGCAGCAGGGTGGCCAGCGGCCATAGCGACACGCTCCACGGCGCGCCGATGAACTGCTGCTGGGTCTGCAGTTTGACGTAGGCGGTGAGCGGCAGCAGCAGGTTCCAGGCCCGGCTGAACAGCGGGGCATCGACTACCGGGAAGGTGGCGCCGGAGAAGGCCAGCGCGGTGCCGATGCTCAGGCCGATCGCCGACAGCGCGGTGCCCATGTCGCGGGTGAGCCCGACAAACAGCAGCGCCACCGCCGCGCAGGCGAGATAGAACAGCGGCTGGCCGAGCATCAGCAGCGCCAGGCTGCCGGCCACGCCATCGCCACGCAGCAGCGCCAGGTACAGCACGCCGAGCGCGCCATACAGTGAGAACAGGCCGACATACGGGGTGAGCTTGCCGGCGATCGCCGCCCACGGCGACTGGCCCAGCCACTCGCGCAGGCGCCCGTCGCGGACTTCGCGGCCGAGGCTGGCGGCCACCGCCAGGGCAAGGCCGAGCGACAGCACGGCGGGGAACACCAGCGGCAGCAGGAACAGTTCGTAGCTGCGTGCCGGGTTGTGCAGGATGTCCGACTGCACCGCGATCGGGGGCGCGCGCAATTTGGCCGGGCCCACCTGCTTGCCGATCTGCCCGACGAGCAGGCGCGCGTTCCAGGCCCCGGCGGCCTCGACGATATCGCGGACCGCCGATTGCCCGGTGGTGAGGTAGGTGGCGTTGTAGTACGCGAACACCGTGCCCTGGCTGCCGCGCAGCGCCTGGCGGGTGGCATCGCGTGGTATCAGCACCACGGCGAACACCTCCAGTTGGCGCAGCTGCGATTGCGCCTGGTCCAGGCTGGCCGGCTGGCTGGCCACGCGCAGCCCCGGGCTGGCATCGAGCATGCGTGCCAGCAGGCGGCTCTGTGCGCTGCGGTCGAGGTCGACGATGGCGATGGGGATGTCGCGCATCACCGAGGCGGCGAACAGCCAGGCCATCACCGCCAGCATCAGCAGCGGCAACAGCGTCACCAGCAGGCCATCGGCACGATCGTGGCGCAGGTGCTGCAGCTCGCGCCGGAACGAGGCGGCGAAGCCGGCCCGTGCCGCTGCGTTCATCCCTGCGGCCACGCGAAGAGCACGCTCATCCCCGGGCGGAAGCCGTCCACGCGCGCAGTGGGGCGCAGGCGGATCTCGAAGCTGCGCACGTCGTAGCCGGAGGACTGGCGGGTGCTGCGCCAGGTGGCGTAGTCGCCGGCGGGGTTGATGAAGTACACCTCGAACTCGGCGTCGCGGCCCAGCGCGGGAACGCTGCCGCGCAGGCGGCTGCCGACCTTCAGCCCGCGCATCTGCGATTCGCGCAGGTTCACCGAGACCCACATGCGGTTGATGTCCACCAGGGTGAACACCGGGTAGCCGGCCGGGACCAGTTCGCCGATATCGGCCATGCGTTTGTTGATCTCGCCCGCGAGCGGGGCGCGCCCGTGGACTTCGTCGCGCGCGGCATCCACTTCGGCCACCGCGCCCTGGGCCTGCCGGACCTGGCCTTGCGCGGCGCGCTTGTCCTGGTCGCGGGCACCGGCCAGTGCCTGGTCGTACTGTGCGCGGGCGGCATTGGACAGCTCGCGCGAACTGCGCGCCTGGGCCAGCGCCTCGTCGCGCTTCTGCCGGCTCATCACGCCTTCGTTGAACAGGTTCTGCACGCGCTGGTAGGTGGCATCGGCCAGCGTCGCCCCGGCCTCGGCGCGCTTCCAGTTGGCCTGCGCGGCGCGGATGTCTTCACTGCGGGCCCCTTCGTCGGCCTTGTCGGCCACCGCACGCGCGGCCTCCAGCGCCCCGTGGGCCTGCTCTTCCTTGGCGGCGACTTCGGGGCTGTCCAGTACGAACAGCACCTGCCCGGCGGCGACCCGGTCGCCCTCATGCACCTTCAGCTCGGCCAGGCGTGCGGTGATCTTGGCCGCCACGTTGATCGTGTCGGCGTCGGCCATGCCCTGCAACTGCTCGGCGGGCGTGCGCCAGGCCAGCCACAGCCCCCCCACCACCACGATCGCCAGGACCAGCGCGATGACGATACCGAGCTTGCGCTTGTTCGGCGGCGGCGCGTCGGCCGGCCCCTGCAATGTGTCATTCATGGGCGATCACCTCGTCGGCGCGACGGCGGAATTCTTCATAACGGTCCATCTGTCCACTGATCTCCAGCAGGTGTGCCAGGGCCACGTCGTACTGGTAGGCGGCCTGCGCGCGTTCCACCTGCGCACCGCCCAGCCCCAGCCGCGCATCGATGACATCCAGCGAGGTGGCCTGGCCCTCGCGGAACGCCAGTTCCTGCAGGCGCAGGTTCTCGCGGTTCTGCGCCAGGCTGCTGTCCAGCAGCAGGAACTGCTGGCGGGCGGTATCCAGCTCGTACCAGGCCTTGCGCACGCCCAGCGTCACCTGGTTCTCCGCTTCGCGCAGGCCGGCTTCGGCCTGGTCCTGCTGCGCGCGCGCCGCACTGATCTGCGCCGGGCGCGAGGTCGGCGACAGGAAGGTGTACTTCAGGCCGATGCCGAAGGCCCAGTCCGGGTCGGTCAGCATCTCGTCGCGCCGGCGGAAATCGTACTGGCCGAACAGGTACACGGTGGGCTTGAGCTTGGCCTGCTGCACGCGCACGCCCTGCTCGGCCTGCGCGACCAGCGCCCGCAGGCGCGCGATCTGTGGCTGGCGGGCCTGCGCATCGCGTTCGAAGCTGGCCAGTTGGCCGATGGGCATGCGGTGCACGAACAGCGGCGAGAGCGGCCGCACCTCGCCACCGCTGCGCAGCAGCGTGGCCAACGCGGCCTTGAGGGTCTGCAGGTCGTTGAGCGACTTCTGGTAATCGCGCTCGGCCTTGTCGCGGGCCACGTTGGCCTGCAGGCGCTGGGCGCGGGTGGCGAAGCCTTCGCGCTCCAGTTTCAGTGCGTCGTCGAGATGGCGCTGCAGACCGTCGCGCACATCGCGGCGCACGTCTACCGCCTGTTCGGCCAGGCGCTGCCCGAAGTAAGCCTGGGCCAACTGCACGCTCAGCGACTGCCGCTGCGATTCGCGCTCGGCGGTCGCCTGGTCGGTGGCACCGGCGGCGGCCTGCTGTGCGGCCGGGATCAGCCCGCCGGTATACAGCGGGAGTACCGCGGTCACCACCGGGCGGGTGCGCCAGTCGCGCTCGGTGAACTGCAACGGCGACTCGATGCCGAAGGCCTCGGCGACCGGGGTGAGCGAGCCCAGTGGCAGGGTCAGGGTCTTCTGGAACTGCAGCCGGCGCACTTCACCGGTGATCTCCGGCAGGCGCAGCAGCCGGGTCGCATCCTGCAGGTCCTGCTTGTTGCGCACCGAGGCATCGGCGGCAGCCAGCGCATCGGACACCTGCTCGAGTCGTTGTTGGGACTGCTGCCAGTCCAGTGCGGGGACCGCGGCATCGCCGAGGGGGGACTGGGCCATTACCGCGCCACTGCATAACAGCAGGGCAGTGCAGTGGAATCCTTTCGTTGCGCGCGCAAGCGCCATGGGCCTGATCACGATTGGGCGTTTGGTATGTAAAACATTCGGCAAAGTATGGTTGGCACTGTGTGAAGCCCGGGTCTTCACGCGCGCTGGCCAACGTGTCGCGCGGCCGTGGCGCGGATCGCGTCGGTGATGTGCTGGAACGTGGACGAGCAAACGGCCGCGTGGTGCCAGTACAGGGGCACATCCAGCCAACGATTCGGTTCGGGCAGCACGATGCGCCCCGCCTGCCGTGCCCGTTCCAGCAAGCCCTCCGGGGCCAGGCACCCGCCCATCCCGCGTGCGGCCGCATCGACGGACGAAGCACGCGTCCAGGTCATCCTTGCGGTTGAACACGATCATCGGTGCCGTCGCCAGCGCTGCGGCGTCCATGCCCTGGGCAACGTGGTGCGCGGCGAACGAAGGGGACGCAATGGCGTGATGGCGCATGGCACGCCTGCACGGCGTTTGATACCGATCAGGGCGCGTTCCGTGGCGCAGCGCAGCCTTGGGCATCGGCTGCGGAGGCTGCTGTCGAGGCAGTGCAACGGCGCCACCGTCTGGACAGGCGCCAACGCGCGCGACGCTCCGCGCTGGTGGGCGCCACGCGCGGGCCGGGCGGCGGCCAGGGGGCGGCAGGCGTGGCGCGGGTCAGCGCGTCGGCGGGTTGCCGGCGATGGTGCGCGCGCCGGTGATGATCATGCGCAGCATCTGCGACAACTGCTCGATCAGCTCGGCGTCCTTCTCCTGCGGCTGGTCTACGGCGGTGGCGCCCATCGCGAACACCAACCGGGTGATCGCCTTGGACGCCAGCGCCGGTTCGTGCAGTACCGCGCCACCGTCGGCGGCGGCAAGGCGGATCAGGTCCAGGCGCAGTTCGTCTTCGAAGTAGTTCAGTTCGCGGTCCACGGCCTGCTTGAACGCGTCCGAGCCGGCGCTGCCTTCGCGCAACAGCACGTGCAGCAGCTTGTGGTCGGCGCGTAGCTGCTCGAAGAAGGTTTCCACCGACAACCGGATCACGCTGCGCTCGGAGGAGGCCGCGCGCTGGCGCGCCTCGCCGATGATCGTGCGCAGGGAGCGCCCGGCCAGGTCGATCAGGGCCACGGTCAGCTCGTCCATGTCGCGGAACTGGCGGTAGAACGAATTGGGTGCGATGCCGGCCTCGCGCGCGACCTCGCGCAGGCTGAGCGTGGAGACGCTGCGGTGCGGGCCGATCAGGGCCAGCGCGGCGGCCAGCAGGTCGTCGCGCGAGATCGAGGCTTTGCGCGCCGGATGGGCATCGTCGGCGGCGGACAGGGGCAGGTCTGGGGAGGTCATCGGGCGCAGGGCGGTCAAGTCCCTGAATCATAGCCCGTCCATTCAATATACAACTGTATACACGCCTGTATGTGCGTGCGTATAGTGGTTCCATGAGCGCCAAACCCCGTCCGCCGTCCTCCCGCCGCAACCCCGTCTCGCCCCGCCACTGGGTGTCCGAAGAACTCTTCGACTTCTGGGCCGGGCGGCTGCATCCGTTGTGGACCCTGCGCCGGGCGCGGGCGCGGCTGGTCGCCCGCGAGCCGGCCAGCGCCGACGCCGTCACCCTGGTGCTGCGGCCGAACCGGCATTTCCGTGGCCTGCAGCCGGGCCAGCACATCACCCTCGGGGTGGACGTGGATGGCCGCCGCCTGTCGCGCAGCTACAGCCCGACCCCGCTGGCCGATGGCACGCTGGCGATCACGGTCAAGGCGATCGAAGGCGGCAAGGTCAGCCAGCAGCTGGCGCAGCGCGCCGTCGTCGGCGACACCTTCGAACTGGGGCAGGCGTTCGGCGAGATGACCCTCGCTCCACGCGCCGGGCAGCGCTTGCTGCTGCTGGCCGCTGGCAGCGGGATCACCCCGATGCGTGCGCTGCTGCGCCAGCTCGATGCTGCCGGCATGCCGGCGCAGGTGGACCTGGTGTACTGGGCGCGTCGCCGCGAAGAGCTGTGTTTTGCCGAGGAACTGGCCGCGCTGTCCGCGCGCCACCCGAACCTGCGCGTGCAGCTGGCGCTGACCCGCGACCCGTCGGCGCCGTCGCCGCGCGTGGATGCCTTCGCCTTCGACGCGCTGGGTGACCTGGCCAACGCGCAGGTGCTGGTCTGCGGCCCCGGTGGCTTCGTCGATGCGGCGCGTGCGCGCCTGCACGGCCAGGTGGCCGCGCTGCAGTCCGAAGCCTTCACCCCGCCGGTGCTGCCCGATGCGGAGACCGGCACCGTGCAGGTGGAGCTGCGCCGCAGCGGCCGCACCCTGGCCCTGCCGCGCGGTACCTCGCTGCTGCAGGCGCTGGAGGCTGAAGGCCTGCGCCCGGCCAGCGGCTGCCGCATGGGCATCTGCAATACCTGCGTGTGCGGCAAGGCGTCCGGCGTCACCCGCCACACCCTGACCGGCGAGTACGCCGATGAACCGGCCACGCAAGTGAAGCTGTGCGTCAACAGCGCCAGCACCGACCTGATCCTGGAGCTGTGACGATGTCTTCCGTGCAAAACCGTGCGCTTTCCGCCGCCGACCTGCAGTCCTTCGGCGATGAACTCGACGCGCTGCGTGCGCGCCAGCTGGCCACGCTGGGCGAAGCCGACGCGCGCTACATCCGCCGCGTGGTGGCCGGCGTGCGCTGGACCGGCGTGGCCGGCCGCGCGCTGCTGTTCCTCGGCGCCTTCGTGCACAGCGTGCTGATTCCGGCGTGGATCGCCGGCGTGCTGCTGCTGGCAGTGTCCAAGATCCTGGAAAACATGGAGCTGGCGCACAACGTCATCCACGGCCAGTACGACTGGATGGGCGACCCGCAGCTGCAGGGCAGCACCTACGAGTGGGACATCGTCGGCACCGCCGACAACTGGCGCAAGACCCACAACTTCCGCCACCACACCTACACCAACGTGCGTGGCCTGGACGACGATATCGGCTATGGGCTGCTGCGGATCTTCCCCGAACAGCGCTGGCGCCCGTTCTACCTGACGCAGCCGGTGGTGGCGGTGGTGTTCGCGCTGCTGTTCGAATGGGGCATCGCCATCCAGGACCTGCGTCTGGGCCGCTGGTTCGCCGGCAAGATCACCTTCCGCCAGCTGCTGGCGCAGGCGCGCCCGGTCGGGCGCAAGATGGGCAGCCAGATGTTCAAGGACTACCTGCTGTTCCCCGCGCTGGCCGGCCCGTTCTTCCTGCCAGTGCTGCTGGGCAACGTGGTGGCCAACCTGATCCGCAACGTGTGGACCTACGTCATCATCTTCTGCGGCCACTTCACCGCCGATGCCGAGACCTTCCCCAAGGAATGCGTGCGCGATGAGAGCCGGGGCCACTGGTACCTGCGCCAGCTGCGCGGCTCGTCCAACCTGACCGGCGGCAAGCTGATGAACCTGATGTCGGGCAACCTCAGCCACCAGATCGAGCACCATTTCTACCCGGACGTGCCGGCCAACCGCTATGCGGCGATCGCGGTGGAAGTGAAGGCGATCTGCGCGCGCTACGGCCAGCACTACAACACCGGCTCGCTGCCCAAGCAGTTTGGCCAGGTGATGTGGCGGATCCTGCGCCACGCGTTTCCGAGCAAGCCCGGCCGCGCGGCCGCGCGCGCGGCAGCCACCGCCCAGCCGCAGGTGCAACAGGGCTGAGCGGCGGACGGTGGGCCTCAGTCTTCCAGGCCCATCGTCCCTTCAGCCAGCGGCACCCGGCTGCCGTCGAGCAGGCCGCGGCTGAGCTTTCCGTCCTCGATGAACAGCAACTCGCCGTTCTCGCCGTTCTTGATGCTGCTGTCGATGGCGATGATGCGGTCGCCGTGGAAGCTGCCGACGTGTGGCATCGAGGTGTGGCCGACCACGATCCGCTTCAGCGCAAGCTGGCCGAGCAGCGCATCGACCTGGGCGGTGTCCATCTGCCCGTCGAAATAGCCGCGGTACCAGATCGGGCTCGTCTTGCCGTCGAACAGGCGTGCGCTGTCAGGCGCGGCCTTGACCTGGTCGCGCGGCAGCCCGACCGAGGCCTGGTAGGTGGCATTGGTGCTATCCATGTCGCGCACCAGGTCCAGGTTGTCCGGCGCGATGCCGCCGTGCAGGAACAGGGTGTCGCCGATCTTCAGCAGCACCGGGCGGGTGCGCAGCCACTGGCCGATCACCGAATCGGCGCCGTACAGCGCCGGGTAGCTGCGGCCCAGCAGCTGTGCGCTCTTGAGGTACTTCGGGTTGACGTAGCGCAGGTCGTCGTAGAGCACCATCGTCTCGTGGTTGCCGAGCACGAAGTGCACCGCGCCGCCGACGGCGTGGGCCTGCTGCTGCAGGCTGTACAGCAGCCAGAACGCTTCGGTGACCTGCGGGCCGCGGTCGAAGACATCGCCGGCCACCACCAGGGTGGCGTCGCCCAGCGACCACTGGTCCTGCGCATCGATCACGTGGTGGGCGCGCAGCAGCGTGACCAGCAGGCCGTACTGGCCGTGGATGTCCGACACGGCGACGATGCGCGGCGTGGCCGGGTACTGCGCCACCTCGGCCGTGCGCGGCGACAGCACGTGCAGCGGGTGCGGGTAGCCGCACTCGGGCAGCACCACGCTGGCATCGTCTCGCGCCGGCAGCGTGCGGCGCACCACGTGGTCGTTGCAGACCCACTCGGCCTCGCGGCCCTTGGCGGTGAGGAACACATAGGGACCATCGGCATCCACATGCTCGGCGGGTTGCGGCACCTCGCGGGCGGCGACGGAGGTGCACAGCAGCAGGGCGGACGGGAGCAGCGCGCACGACAGGCGCAATGAACGACGGAGCGGCATCGATGGAGTCCTTGGACAGCGGAGAACGGTGCAGGCCAACGCCCACGCGGTGATCCTACGCCGCCCATGCCGTGCCCGGGATGCGCCGTTGGTACTGCCGGATGTGCCGCAACAGGCGGCTCGCGCCCGAGATCGTCATGCCCACGCACGGGTGTCATGTCATGTCATTACAAAATGAACGCCGGCTCAAGTGTAATAGTCTCCGCGCGAGCGGCTGCTTACCCTGCGCGCATTGCCCTGGAGACACCGTTATGGGTCACGACCACGATCACCTGCCTAGCGAAATCCGCCACGAGAAGCCCCTGTGGTGGGCCCTCGGCCTGACCACCACGTTCCTGGTGGTGGAGGTGGTCGGTGCGTTCTGGACCAACAGCCTGGCGTTGCTGTCCGATGCGGCGCACATGGCCACCGACACCCTGGCGCTGATGATCGCGCTGGTCGCGGTGCGGCTGAGCCGACGCCCGCCCGACGCCAAGCGCACCTATGGCTACGCGCGGCTGGAAGCGCTCGGCGCGATGATCAATGGCGGCATGCTGTTCGTGGTGGCGGCCTACATCCTGTGGGAGGCGATCGCCCGCTTCCGCCAACCGCAGGAGATCGCGTCCACTGGCATGCTGGTGATCGCCGCGATCGGCCTGGGCATCAACCTCGTCTCCATGCGCCTGCTGCGCGCCGGCAGCGGTGAGAGCCTCAACGTGAAGGGCGCCTACCTGGAAGTGTGGGCCGACATGCTCGGCTCGGTCGCGGTGATCATCGGCGCGCTGCTGATCCGCTGGACCGGCTGGAAGCCGATCGATCCTATCCTGGCCGTGCTGATCGGCCTGTGGGTGCTGCCGCGCACCTGGGTGCTGATGCGCGAGGCGATCAACGTGCTGCTGGAAGGCGTGCCCAAGGGCATGGACGTGCATGCCGTGCGCCAGACCCTGTGCGCACAGCCGGGCGTGGTGGATGTGCATGACCTGCACGTCTGGGCGCTGGCGTCCAGCACGCCCGCACTGACCGCGCACGTGGTGATGGCCGACGGCATCGACGCCGATGCGCTGCGGCGCGTGCTGGGCACGGCGCTGCATGAGGCGTTCGATATCGACCACGTGACCCTGCAGATCGAGGCGGACCACTGCGGCGACAGCTGCAGCGTGGGCAGCCCGAAGGCGGGCGATGCGCATGCCGGTCATGACCACGGCGACCACGCCCACGGCCACGCCGACCACGCGCATGCCGCAACAGACGGCCGCCGCACCGGGCCCGACGCGCAGGGCCACCACGGCCATCCGCATCCCTGAACCGGGCCGGGTGCGGGGCAGGGCAGGCTTGCCGCTACAATGCGGGTCTGCCTTGCCATCTGTCGGAGATACTGCAGTGACCCGGAAACTCGTACTGTTGCGCCACGGCCAGAGCCAGTGGAACCTGGACAACCGCTTCACCGGTTGGGTGGACGTGGAACTGACCGAACAGGGACGCCGCGAGGCCGCCGCCGCCGGCCGCCTGATGCGCGAGGAAGGGCTGCAGTTCGATGTGGCGCATACCTCGGTGCTCAAGCGCGCCATCCATACCCTGCAGGGTGCATTGGCCGAGCTGGACCAGGACTGGCTGCCGGTGAGCAAGAGCTGGCGCTTGAACGAGCGCCACTACGGCGGCCTGCAGGGCCTGGACAAGGCCGAGACCGCCGCCAAGCACGGCGAGGACCAGGTCAAGATCTGGCGCCGTTCCTACGACATCCCGCCGCCGGCGATGGACATCGAAGACCCGGGCCATCCGATCCACGACCGCCGCTACGCCGGCCTGGACCGCAATGCGCTGCCGGGCACCGAGTCGCTGGCCACCACGCTGGACCGCGTGCTGCCGTACTGGTTCGATGCGATCGCCCCGCAGCTGAAGGACGGCAAGACGGTGCTGGTGACCGCGCACGGCAATTCGCTGCGCGCGCTGTACAAGTACCTCAACAACGTCCCGCAGGACGCCATCCTGGAGCTCAACATCCCGACCGGCATTCCGTTGCTGTTCGAATTGAACGATGACCTGAGCGTGCAGTCGTTCCGTTACCTCGGCGACCCGGAAGCCGCCCGCAAGGCCGCAGAGGCCGTGGCGAACCAGGGCAAGGCCAAGTAACCCGAACGACCGCGTAGAGCCACCCCATGGGTGGCTGCCCGCAATGCCGGATACCGCAGCCACGCATGGCGTGGCTCTACCGTTAGGTCGGATACCGCGCAGGCCCGCATGGCGTGGCGCCACGAGGGTACGCCACGTAGAGCCACCCCATGGGTGGCTGTCGCGATGCCGGATACCGCAGCCACGCGTGGCGTGGCTCTACACGTTTAGGCCGGATACCGCGCAGGCCCGCATGGCGTGGCGCCACGAGGGCACGCCACGTAGAGCCACCCCATGGGTGGCTGCCCGCAATGCCGGATACCGCAGCCACGCATGGCGTGGCTCTACCGTTAGGCCGGATACCGCGCAGCCACGCATGGCGTGGCTCTACCATTAGGCCGGATACCGCGCAGCCACGCGTGGCGCGGCGCCACGAGGGTACGCCACGTAGAGCCACCCCATGGGTGGCTGTCGCGATGCCGGATACCGCAGCCACGCATGGCGTGGCTCTACCGTTAGGCCGGGCACCGTCAGGCACGCATGGCGTGGCGGGGTGACCTTTGGCCGGTCCCCCGCCGCCGCGCGCGCGCTACGCTGCCTGATTGCCCGTGATCCGGGCGATGCATCCATCTGTAGCCGGAGAGTCGAATGAAGTTTTCCAAGCTGGTCCCGCTGGGCCTGACCGTCGCCATCGCCGCCTCCCTGGCGTCCTGCGGCAAGACCGATCCCGCGCCCGCCGCGACCGCCGACACGGCCAAGCCGGCCTTCGACATGTCGCAGATCAAGACCCCGCCGATCTCGCTCAACAGCGCCGACCTGGATCCGTCGATCGCCGCGTGCACGGACCTCAACGGTTTCGTCAACAGCAAGTGGCTCACCGCCAACCCGGTGCCCAACGACCAGACCACCTGGGGCAGCTTCGAGATCCTGCGCGAGCGCTCGCTCGAAGTGCAGCACGCGCTGGTGCAGCAGGCCGCCGCCAGCCAGGCCAAGGCCGGCTCGGTGGAAGCCAAGATCGGCGACATCTGGAAGACCGGTTCGGACGAAGCCAAAATCGAAGCTGCCGGCATCACCCCGCTGCAGCCGCAGCTGGACACGATCGCCGCCCTCAACGACACCGCCGCCATCACCCGGTACCTGCGCGACAGCCAGGCGCAGGGCCAGGGCGTGCTGTTCTCGCTGTTCGCCAATGCCGATTACAAGGACTCGGCCAATGTCATCGCCTATGTCGGCCAGGGCGGCCTGGGCCTGCCGGAGAAGGGCTATTACGTCGACGATGCGCAGGCCAAGATCCGCGATGCCTACGTCGCGTACATCGCCCAGGTGCTGACCCTGTCCGGCGTCGACGCCGCGCAGGCCAAGACCCAGGCCAAGGCGGTGATGGACTTCGAAACGCGGCTGGCCAAGGCCTCGATGTCGCGCATCGAGATGCGTGACCCGGCCAAGCGCTACAACCCGGTGAGCGCCGTTGAAGCCGACACGCTCACCCCGAACTTCAGCTGGACCGCGCTGTTCGACACCCTCAAGGTGCCGGCCGCGCAGAAGTTCTCGCTGGCCCAGCCGGCGTTCTTCACCGAAGTGGACAAGATGCTCGCCGATGTGCCGGCCAGCACCTGGCAGGCCTACCTGCGCTTCCACACCATCGATGACGCGTCGCCGTACCTGAGCAGCGCGTTCGAGAAGGCCAACTTCGACTTCTACAGCACCACCCTGCGTGGCCAGAAGGAAATGCAGCCGCGCTGGAAGCGCGTACTGGAGTCGGTCAATGGCGCGATCGGCGAAGGCCTGGGCCAGATGTACGTCAACGCGGTGTTCCCGGCCGAGTCCAAGGTGCAGATGCAGCACCTGGTGGAGAACCTCTCGGCGGCGCTGAAGGCACGCCTGGAGAAGCTCGAATGGATGGGCGAGGACACGCGCAAGAAGGCGCTGGAGAAGTGGGCCAGCTTCACCCCGAAGATCGGCTACCCGGACAAGTGGCGCGACTGGTCGGGCTTTGAAACCAACGCCGACAGCTACCTGGGCAACATGCAGGCCGCGCGCGCGTTCAACTACCGCTACATGTTGAACAAGATCGGCAAGCCGGTGGACAAGACCGAGTGGGGCATGACCCCGCAGACCGTCAACGCCTACTACAACGCCACCAAGAACGAGATCGTGTTCCCGGCGGCGATCCTGCAGGCGCCGTTCTTCGACGCCAAGGCCGATCCGGCGCTGAACTACGGCGGCATCGGTGCGGTGATCGGCCATGAAATGATGCACGGCTACGATGACTCGGGCAGCCAGTTCGCGGCCAACGGCAACTTCGACAACTGGTGGACCGACAGCGACCGCAAGGCCTTCACCGGCCGCACCGACCAGCTGGTGGCGCAGTTCGACGGCTACGAGTCGCTGCCGGGCGTGAACGTGAAGGGCAAGCTGACCCTGGGCGAGAATATCGGCGACCTGGGGGGCCTGACCGTGGCGTACGACGCGCTGCAGATGGCGCTGAAGGAAGACCCGAAGGCCAACGTGGCCGTCGATGGCCACAGCCAGGACCAGCGCTTCTTCATGAACTGGGCCACCGTGTGGCGCCGCAACTTCAACGAAGGCGAGCTGCGCGTGCGCCTGAACACCGACCCGCACGCCCCGGCCAACTTCCGTGCCAATGGCGCGCCGTCGAACATGCCGGCGTATGCCAAGGCATTCGAGTGCAAGGCCGGCGATGCGATGGTGCGTGCCGACGACAAGCGTGTCGTGATCTGGTGATCGCAGCGCGTTGAGTGGAAAAAAGCGCCACCCAACGCCGTACTGCACGTTCAGCCAAACGCCGCGATCCCCATCGGGATCGCGGCGTTTTTGTCTGGGTCTGGCGATTTCCAAATGCGGACGGGCGTGCCAGATCTACGGCCCGCCAGATCTGCAAGGAAGGAGCGTACCCGCCACTATGCGCGGTTCAAATTCACCTCGAACACTTCGCCATCTTCAATGTAGAGCTGAACGGCAGCGTCCGACGCCAGCCGAATGTCCAGCACCCAGACTTGCGGAGCGCCGGCCAGCGCCTCGCAGAGGTCTGCCGTGACCATCTCTGCCGGTCCACCCGTCAACGTCTCTCGACGTTCATCCAGCGCGTTCGTTGACGCCATTCCCGATAGCACATCCATATGCAATACGTGCCAACGTTCATCGGATCGAACGTTGCACGTTAGTGCATCACTTACGTCGTTCCCCGTGATTGGGAACCCCCATGTTCTCTGTGTCATTCCTTTCAACCTCCCTTGAGCGGTCGTGCTGATCCACGTGACGGCGTACGTCCTGTAGCCCTCGGTTCCTGGGGTGTTGGTGGGGTTCGTATGGCTGGCCTGTCACTATGACGTAGCCGTGAAAGGGCTTCAGGGGCGGCCAACAATGGCTGGCCGCGCATCCGCGGCCATTGACGCCCTCCTGTTCGCGAGCGCGTCGATCGCCTGTTGCTATGCACGGCGACCGGGCGCAGGCCACGGGAACTCCGTCGCGTGCGTGCGGCCGGACCGTGGGCGTCAGGCCAACGCCGGTTCGCGTCGCTGCAGGTCCTGGAAGGCACCCAGCAGGTAGGGATCGACCAGGCCGCCGGCGGCGTCATCGAGGAGGCGCATGGCACGGGCGGGGTCCATCGCGTCGCGGTAGGGCCGGTCGCTGGTCATGGCATCCCAGGCGTCGACGATGGTCAGGATGCGTGCGCCGAGTGGAATCGCGTCGCCACGCAGGCCATCGGGATAACCGCTGCCGTCGAAGGCTTCATGATGCGCGCGGATCAGGCGGGCCACGTCGACGGCATCGCCGCGTCCGGTGGCCAGGAAGATGCGTTCGCCGTGTTCGGGGTGCTGGCGCATGATCGCCTGCGCGGCGTCGTCGTGGCCGCCGCTGCTGAGCAGCACCTCGTCGGGGATGCCGATCTTGCCGATGTCGTGGAAGCAGGCCGCCAGTCCGATGCGGGTGCACTGCGCTGGATCGAGGCCGCAGTGGCGGGCCAGCGCGGTGGCCAGCAGGCCCACGCGGTCGCAGTGGAGGCGGGTATAGGCATCGCGCAACTGCAGCGAAAGCGACAGTGCGTCAATGGAGCAGGCCAGCGCGTGGCTGGCGCCGAATGGGGAAGAATCGGTCACGTGACGTTCTTGCAGCGCCCCCGGCTGCGGTGCGGCCGGGGGCGGTGGGATCAATGCCGTTGCAGCTGGATGCCGTGCTTCTTGGCGTAGGCGTCCTGCGCCGCGTCCAGGGCCTGCATTTCGCCATCGATGCGATTGCCCACGGCCTGCAGCTTCTCGGCCAGCGGCATGATCTGGGCCTTGTCGTAGCCGTCCGGCAGCGCGGCGATCTCCAGCAGGATGCCGAACATTTCATCCGCGCTCTGCACGTAGGTACGCAGCTTCTGGTGCACGTCCTTGGCGTCCTCGTCCGGTGGCATCTGGTCGATCATCGCCAGGTGCTGCCGGGTCTCTGCGCGCGCGCCTTCCAGCCCGGACTTGAACGTGGCCAGGCCCTTGCCTTCGCCCAGCGCCTTCTGCAGCTGCTCGCCGCGCGGACCGATGGTCCACTGCTGCACGGTCATGGTGGTGCCATTCCACAGCGCGACGTTTTCGGTCAGGTACTCGCTGGCGGTCATGCCGCTGCCGTTGCCACTACAGGCGCTGAGCAGGGCCAGGCCGGCGGCCAACAGCAGGGTTTGGAATCGTTTCAAAGCAACACTCCTTGTCGCGGGCTGTAAGTGCATACGCGGCCCCGGCCCGCAGCAGCGGAGGCGCGTCGAGGGATCAATGGGGCGGCCGATCAGCCCGGGGTGAGGGTCAGCAGCAGTGCCTTGGCCGCACTGAAGCGGTCTTCGGGCAACGGCAGCGGGTGCTTGATGCGCAGCTTGTCCGGGCCGTCCATGCTGTACAGCTTGGGTTGCTTCTGGATCATCTGGATGACCGCCATCGGATCGATGGCCGGCTTGGCCTCGAACACGATGCGTCCGCCGTTCTCGCCCAGCTCCAGCTTGCGCACACCCAGCGTGTTGGCCTGCAGCTTGAGCTCGGCGATGGCGAACAGGTGCTTGGCCGGATCCGGCAGCAGGCCGAAACGGTCGATCATTTCCACCTGCAGCTCGCGTAGTTCATCGGTGTCGCGCGCGCTGCTGATGCGCTTGTACAGGGTCAGGCGGGTATGCACGTCGGGCAGGTAGTCGTCCGGGATCAAGGCCGGCACATGCAGTTCCACTTCGGCGCCGCGCGCTTCTTCGCCGGCATCCAGGTCAGGCAGCTTGCCCAGCCGGATGCTGCGTACCGCACGTTCGAGCAGCTCGGTGTACAGGCTGAAGCCGACCTCGGCCATCTGCCCGCTCTGGTCTTCGCCGAGCAGTTCGCCGGCGCCGCGGATTTCCAGGTCGTGGGTGGCCAGGGTAAAGCCGGCACCCAGTTCGTCCATCGAGGCGATCGCATCCAGCCGCTTCTCCGCGTCCGGGGTCATCGCGCGCTTGTCCGGCACCACCAGGTAGGCATAGGCGCGGTGGTGCGAACGACCCACGCGGCCACGCAGCTGGTGCAGCTGGGCCAGGCCGAAGCGGTCGGCGCGGTTGATGATGATGGTGTTGGCGTTGGGGATGTCGATGCCCGATTCGATGATCGTGGTGGACAGCAGCACGTTGTAGCGCTGCTTCTGGAAGTCCAGCATCACCCGCTCCAGCTCGCGCTCGGGCATCTGCCCGTGGGCGATGCCGATGCGCGCCTCGGGCACCAGCTCGGCCAGGTCGCGCTGCATCCGGCCGATGCTTTCCACGTCGTTGTGCAGGAAGTACAGCTGGCCACCACGCGCCAGTTCGCGCTGGAATGCTTCGCGCAGCAGCGCGTTGTCCCAGGCGGTGATGAAGGTCTGCACGGCCAGCCGGTTCGGCGGCGGGGTGGCGATGATCGACAGGTCGCGCAGGCCGGCCATGGCCATGTTCAACGTGCGCGGGATCGGGGTAGCGGTCAGGGTCAGCAGGTGCACGTTGGCGCGCATCGCCTTCAGCGCTTCCTTCTGGCGCACGCCGAAGCGCTGTTCCTCGTCCACCACCACCAGGCCGAGGTCCTTGAACTTCACGTCCGGCTGCAGCAGGCGATGGGTGCCGATGATCACGTCGATGGTGCCCTCGGCGACCTTCTCCAGCTCGGCCTTGATCTCCTTGGTGCTCTTGAAGCGCGACAGCACCTCCACCCGCAACGGCCAATCGGCGAAGCGGTCGCGGAAGTTGCGGTAGTGCTGTTCGGCCAGCAGCGTGGTCGGCACCAGCACGGCGACCTGCTTGCCGGCGCTGGCGGCAGCGAACGCGGCACGTACCGCCACCTCGGTCTTGCCGAAGCCGACGTCGCCGCAGACCACGCGGTCCATCGGCTGGCTGCTGGCAAGGTCGCGCAGGGTGGCATCGATCGCGGCGAGCTGGTCCGGGGTTTCCTCGAACGGGAAGCCGGCCGCGAACGGTTCGTACATCGAGCGGTCCACGTGCAGTGCCAGTCCGGCACGCGCGCGGCGGCGGGCCTGGATCTCCAGCAGTTCGGCGGCCACGTCGCGGACCTTCTCGGCCGCCTTGCGCTTGGCCTTGGTCCACTGCTCGCCGCCGAGCGAGTGCAGCGGCGCGGTCTCGGCCGAGGCGCCGGAATAACGGCTGATCAGGTGCAGCTGCGCGACCGGCACGTACAGGCGGTCGCCCTTGGCGTACTCGATCTCCAGGAATTCGCCCGGCATGCCGCCGGCATCGAGCACGATCAGCCCGCGGTAGCGGCCCACGCCGTGGTCTTCATGGACGATCGGCGCGCCTTCGGTCAGCTCGCCCAGGTCACGGATGATCGCTTCGGGCTCGCGCCCGACCCGGCGGCTGCGGCGGGTAGTGCCGGCCCGCTCGGGGAACAACTGGCGCTCGGTGAGCACCGCGATCCGCGGTGCATCCAGCGCGAAGCCGTCTTCCAACGGCGCCACGGTGATCGCAAACCGGGTGCCGGCGTCGGCCAGGAACGCCGGCAGGTCGCCCAGCACCGGCGGTTTCAGTTCGGCGGCCTGCAGCACCTCCAGCAGCGCCTCGCGGCGCCCCGGCGAATCGGCGGCGATCAGCACCCGGCCCGGGTAATGGCCGAGGAAGGATTTCAGCGCTTCGCCGGCGGGGGCATCGCGCGCGGCCACCGGCAGCGGCGGCAACGGCTGGTCGCCCAGCGGCTGCGCGTCCTCGATGCGCGGATGGTCGGCGGCCCAGATGTCGATGCGCGGCAGTGCATTGAGCTTGGCGTTCAAGCCCTCCGGGCTGAGGTACAGCTCCGACGGTGCCAGCAGCGGGCGCTCCACGTCGTGGCGGCGCTGCTCGTAACGGTTGCCGGTCTGTGCCCAGAACGCAGCGGCCGCCTCGCCCACACCGACCCCGATCAGCGGCAGCACGTTCGGCTGCAGGTAGTCGAACAGCGTGGCGGTCTGGTCGAAGAACAACGGCAGGTAGTACTCCACGCCCGCCGGTGCCAGCCCGGCCTTGAGGTCCTGGTACAGCGCGCTGCGCCGGGTATCCACGTCGAAACGCTCGCGCAGGGTGGCCAGCACCCGCGACACGGCCAGGTCGTCCAGCGGCACTTCGCGGCCCGGCAGCATCCGCACCGCGTCGACCTTGTCGAGCGAGCGCTGGCTTTCCGGGTCGAACGCACGGATCGAATCGATGTCCTCGTCGAGCAGCTCGATCCGCAGCGGCGCCTCGGCGCCCATCGGGAACACGTCGAGCAGGCCGCCACGCACCGCGAAATCGCCCGGGTCCATCACCTGCGGCACGTTGCGGTAGGCGGCCGCTTCCAGCCGGCGCTTCTCCGCGTCCAGGTCCAAGCGCTGGCCGACCTTCAGGTCGAAGCTGCCGCCGATGATGTATTTGAGCGGGGCCAACTGCTGCAGCAACGTCTGCACCGGCACCACCACGATGCCGCGGGTGAGCGAGGGCAGCTGGTGCAGCGCGGCCAGGCGCTGGGAAATGATGTCCGGGTGCGGGCTGAAGGCGTCGTAGGGCAGGGTTTCCCAATCCGGGAACACCACCACCGGCAGGTCCGAGTCGCCGCCCAGCAGGGTGCGCAGATCCGCCTCGATCTGGTTGGCCCCGTGGTTGTCGCGTGCAATGAACAGCAGCGGCCCGTCATGGACCTCGGCGGCACGGGCGACATACCACGCCAGCGCAGTGGCCGAAGCGGGAGTGCGCCACCAGGCGCGGAGCTGACCGGGACGTGGCAGCGGCGGTGCGGGATAGGAGGTGCGTGACATGAACCGCCGATTTTAGCAGACGGCGCGGTCACGACCGTGTCAGCCCGGCGGGGTGCCGGTCGGCCCGCGCACCACGCCGCTGATCGTGGCCTGTCTGGTGGCACAGCCCCCTTGAGCCAAGGAGGCTGGCCGACAGGCGCGGGGATCTGGGTGCTGGTGAGCCGCAGCCCGCAGTCTGCGCAGCAGACCGTGGGGCTGTGCGCGACTACGCGCTGCATCGCCGGCCAACGGCCGGCGCGACCTCAACTGTCGAGTTCGAGCACCATGCGCACCAACCCGGGCGTGCCCTGCGGATGCGGTACCGGCTTGAAGCCCAGCGATGCAGCCAGCTGCTTCATCGGCTCGTTCTCTTCGGCGACATCGCCGTACAGGCGGTCCAGGTACTTGCCGCGCGCCCATTTGACCAGCTTGCGCATCAGCTGGCGGCCCAGGCCTTGGCCGACCAGGAAGCGGCTGACTAGGATGGCGTACTCCGCTTCGCGGGTGCCCTGGATGATCGACGCGCGTGCGACCGCCCCGACCACGGCTTCACCGGCGGGCAGGGACTCGGCCGCGACCAGGGTGATCTCGCTCTTGGGATTGGGATGGGTCAGGCGCTGGGTGGTTTCCGGCGACAGTTCGGTTACCGACTGCAGGAAACGGTCGCGGATCTCCTCCGGCCCGAACAGGCTGAAGGCCGCGTGCAGCGGTGCCCCGTCTTCGGGGCGGATCGGGCGGATCAGCAGCTCGTGGCCACTGGGTGCCTTGAAAATCTCGTGCCAGGGCGGCATGCGGTTACGGGTAGCCATACCGGTGATTCCTAGGTGGTCTTCGGATTCTCGCATCCCCGGGGGGCGGTTCCGTGAACGGAACGCTCACGCCGTTCAGGGGCGCGAAAGGGCGCTCATTCGGCCTGCTTGAGCCACTGCAGGCGGGTGCTGGCACCGGCTTCGCCCAGGAACTGCTTCAGCGCCGGCATCGCCGGTGCCAGGACCTGGTCGAACTGCCACGGCGGATTGAGCAGCAGCATGCCGCTGCCATTGAGCCGCAGCGGTGAATCGTCCGGACGGATCAGCAGCTCGGCGGTCAGTACCGACTTCACCGGCAGGGCACAGGCCTTGCGCAGGAAGTGCAGGATGGTGCGGCGTTGCTTGATCGGGAACCAGATCGCGAAGCTGGCCTGCGGCCAGCGCCCCAGGATCTCGGTCACCGAGGCCAGGATGGCCTGGTACTCGGCGTCCTGGCCCTCGTAGGGCGGGTCGATCAGGACCAGCCCGCGGCCGATCTTCACGCCGTTGGCCTTGGGCGGCAGCAGGGCCCTGTTCTGGGCATAGCCGTCGGCGTGGTAGACCGCCACGCGGCTGTCATGGGCAAACAGGGCCTTCAGCGAGGCCGCCTCGTCGTCCTGGACCTCGCAGACCGCCATGCGGTCCTGCTCGCGCAGGGTCTGGGCGGTCAGCAGCGGCGAGCCGGGGTAGCTGATCATCGCCCCGACCGGGTTGTCGGCCTGGACCGCCTTGAGATAGCGCTCGATCACCGCCGGCAGCGCCGGCTGGGCCATCAGCCGCATCACCCCGTCCTCGGCCTCCAGGGTCTTGCGGCTTTCCTCGCTGGCCAGCAGGTAGCGGCCCGCGCCGCCGTGGGTGTCCAGCACGAAGAACGGGCTGTCCTTGCGCTTGAAGGTGTCGAGCAGGGCAAGCTGCACGATGTGCTTGAGCACATCGGCATGGTTGCCGGCATGGAAGGCGTGGCGGTAATTCATCGGCGCAGTGTACGGGGCGGCGGGCCCAGCGGCTATGCTGCGCGCATGAACCGCCCCCTGCACAACGTCCTGGTCGTCGAGGACGAAACCGCCATCGCCGACACCGTGCTGTACGCCCTGCGCAGCGAGGGCTATGGCGCCCAGCACTGCCTGCTCGGTGGCGGTGCGCTGGATGCCCTGCGCCAGCAGGCCTTCGACGTGGTGGTGCTGGACGTGGGCCTGCCGGACATGAGCGGGTTCGAGGTGTGTCGCAGCCTGCGCACCTTCAGCGAGGTGCCGGTGATCTTCCTGACCGCGCGCAACGACGAGTTCGACCGCGTGTTGGGCCTGGAGCTGGGCGCGGACGATTACATGGCCAAGCCGTTCTCGCCGCGCGAGCTGGTGGCCCGGGTGCGCGCGCGCCTGCGCCGCAGCAGTGCCCCGGCCGATCAGGGCGGCTGGCAGCAGCACGGGCGCTTTGCGATCGATCGCGAAGGGCGCCGCATCCGCTTCGCCGAGCAACCGCTCGAGCTGACCCGTTACGAATATGCGCTGATGGCCGCCCTGCTGCAGCGGCCCGGGGCGATCCTCAGCCGTGCCCAGTTGATGGACCGCGGTTGGGACACCGACGCCGACAGCGCCGACCGCACCGTCGATACCCACGTCAAGACGCTGCGCGCCAAGCTGCGTGCCGCCGGGGCCGACCCCGACCCGATCCGCACCCATCGCGGCCTCGGTTACGCGCTGGAGGGCTGAGCGATGCGGCTCGGCCTCAAGCTGTTCCTCGGCTTCTTCCTGATCGTGGGCATCGCCGCGTTCTTCGTGATGCGCATCTTCGTCAACGAAGTGAAGCCCGGCGTGCGCCAGGCAATGGAGTCGACCCTGGTCGATGCGGCCAACGTACTGGCCGAGATGGCCGCCGCCGACGTCAAGGCCGGCACGATCCGCAACGGTACCTTCGTGGCCAACCTGGCCCGTGCGCAGCGCCGCGACCCCAAGGCGATGGTGTGGCGTTTCCCCAAACGCACGCTCGACTACCAGGTGACCATCACCGATGCCAGGGGCATCGTGATCTACGACTCCACCGGGAAGGGCATCGGCCGCGACAACTCGCGCTGGAACGATGTCTACCGCACCCTGCGTGGCGAGTATGGCGCCCGTTCCAGCCCGGAAGTCCCCGGTGATGACACCCATTCGGTAATGCACGTGGCCGCGCCGATCCACGACCCGGCCGACGCCAGGCGCCTGATCGGCGTGCTCAGCCTGGCCCAGCCCAACCGCAGCATCGATCCGTTCATTGCCGCCAGCCAGCGCGCCATCATGAAGCGCGGGGCGTGGTTGATTGGCCTGTCGGCGCTGATCGGGCTGCTGATGACCGGTTGGCTGATGCACGGGGTCAACCGGCTCAACCGCTATGCCAAGGCCGTCAGCGCCGGCGAGCCGGTGCCGCCGCCGAAACCGCGCCGCGACGAGATCGGCGACCTCGGCCAGGCGCTGGAGACGATGCGGCGCAAGCTGGAAGGCAAGGCCTACGTCGAGCAGTACGTGCAGTCGCTGACGCACGAGATGAAAAGCCCGCTGGCCGCCATCCGCGGCGCTGCCGAGCTGCTGCAGGAACCGCTGCCCGATGCCGATCGCGTGCACTTCGCACGCAGCATCCAGGGCCAGGAGCAGCGCCTCACCGAAACCATCGACAAGCTGCTGGCGCTGGCCGAGGTGGAGCAGCACGGCTGGCTGCAGAAGCGCGAGCCGATCGACCTGGGCGTGCTGTTGCGCAGCGCCGCCGATGCGGTGGCGGTGCGCGCGCAGGGCGCCGAGGTGCAACTGCAGGTGGAGGTGCCCGACGGCCTGGTGATCCAGGGCGATGGCTACCTGCTGCGCCAGGCGGTGAACAACCTGCTGGAGAACGCGCTGGCGTTCTCGGGTGCCGCCTCCTGCGTGCAGCTCAGCGCCGCGCGCGATGGCGACGGCGTGGTGCTGCGCGTGGCCGACCGTGGCAGCGGCGTGCCCGACTACGCGCTGGAGCGGGTGTTCGAACGTTTCTATTCGCTGGCGCGCCCGGCCACCGGCCTGCGCAGTTCCGGGCTGGGGCTGTCGTTCGTGCAGGAAGTGGCGCGGTTGCATGGTGGGCGCACGCAGTTGCGCAACCGCGAAGGCGGCGGCGCCATCGCTTCGCTGTGGCTGCCGTGGCGCGGCCCGGCTGCGCCGATCCGGCGCTGAGCCCTGGCGGGGGGCGCACTTCACACAGACTTCAAACTCAGCACAAACCCCGCACACCGCCACCGCCGAAGCTGGCCCCCTCCCAACCGAGGACGGGCCATGAAATCCCTGAAGATGCTGTTGCGGTTCGCCATTGTCGGCGGGCTGATCCTGTTGCTGCTGATTCCCCTGATGATGATCAAGGGCGTGATCAGCGAGCGCCAGTCCTACCGTGACGAGGCGTACCTGCGCGTGTCGCAGAGCCGCGCGGGCGCGCAGACGCTGACCGGGCCGGTGCGCGTGGTGCCGTGGACCGAGACGCGCGAGGTGGAAGTGGTGGACGCGGCCGGCAACACGACCAAGGGCGTGCAGACCGAGCAGGGCCACTGGCTGCAGATGCCGTCCAGGCTGCAGGTGGACGGCCGCATGCAGCCGGACGAGCGTCGCATCGGCCTGTTCCGGGTGCCGGTGTACAGCTGGACCGCGAAGATCAGCGCCGAGTTTGCTGACGACGATTACCCGATCAAGCAAGGCCGCGTGTACGGCACGCCGTACCTGGCCGTGGGCATCGCCGACGTGCGCGGCCTGGTCGGTTCGCCCCGGCTGCAGGTCGATGGCACGGCACTGACCCTGCAGCCGGGCATCGGCGACGTTACCGGGATGGGCAAGGGCCTGCATGTGTCGTTGCGTGGCTTCGACGACAGTGCCGGCGGCGTGCTCAAGGGCAGCAAGGTGGAGCTGGGCCTGGTGCTGGATGGCACCCGTTCGCTGGCCGTGGTGCCGGTGGGCGACGACAGCCGCATCGCCATCCAGTCGCCGTGGCCGCATCCGTCGTTTGGTGGCAGCTTCCTGCCCAACCAGCGCACGGTCGGCGAGCAGGGCTTCGAGGCGCAGTGGGCGGTGTCGTCGCTGGCATCGCAGGCGCAGCGCCAGCTGCGCGAGAACACCGACGTCGATCCGGAAACGGTCAGCGTCGAGCTGGTCAACCCGGTGGACATCTACACCCAGGCCGATCGCGCCAGCAAGTACGGCATCCTGTTCATCCTGCTTACGTTCGTGGGTTTCATCCTGTTCGAGCTGATCAAGCGCCTGCGCATCCATCCGCTGCAGTACCTGATGGTGGGCCTGGCGCTGGCGATCTTCTTCCTGCTGCTGCTCAGCCTGTCCGAGCACATTCCGTTCTGGCTGGCCTACGTGGCCTCGGCCGTGGCGTGCATCGGGGTGCAGGCGGTGTACCTGTCCGGGGTATTGAAGAGCTGGGCACGCGGGCTGGGGTTTGCCGGCATGCTCACCGTGCTGTACGGCGCGCTGTACGGCCTGCTGATTTCGGAGAACAACGCGCTGCTGATGGGCTCGCTGCTGCTGTTCGGCGTGCTGGCCACGGCGATGTGGATCACCCGCAGGATCGACTGGTACGAAGTCGGCGCCAGCCTCAAGTAAGGAGCACGACATGAGCTGGCGCCAGGGGTTGCGGCAACGGGCGGGGCAGGGCATTCCCGCGCTGCTGGAAGTGGATGCGCTGCTGCAAGCCAGTGGCGTGCTGGCAGCCTTGCCAGGGGCGCGTATCGCCCCCGGCCTGGTCCGCTTCAAGCTCGCCGAGCGCACCTGCGACGGCGTGCAGCGGCAGGGGTTGGCCTGGTTGAGCGGGGCGCGGCAGGGACGCGGCGCGGTGGCTGGCCGGGTGCCGCGTTACCGTGCATGGCAGGCCGGCAGCGCGGCGTTGCGTGAGATCGGCATCGCCGGCTTGCCTGCCGATTGGCCGGCGCATGCGGCGGTGTTCGGTTGCACCAGCGTGGACCGCCGGCACTGGCTGCTGCTGTTGCCCGCACAGGCACAGCTGTGGCTGGGCTGGAACGGCTGAGCGGCGTCGCACGCCCATGACCGATGGGACGGGGGCGCGGCGCGCCGGCTGGCTAGACTCGAGGGCTTGAACAAGCCAAGCCGAAGGGCCGGGGTGGAATGTGCTGAAGTGGGGCGTGCTGGCAATAGCGCTGGCGATGGGTGGCAATGCAATGGCGCAGCAGCGCGAGACGGTGGACCTGCACATGGTCGGCCGCATTCGGCAGGAAGCGTTCCACCGCTCGCAGGTGATGGCCACCTTCAGCCACCTCACCGAACGGATCGGGCCACGCCTGACCAACTCCCCGGCCATGGCCGAGGCCAACCGCTGGAGTCGCGGCAAGTTCACCGAGTGGGGCCTGGCCAACGTGCACGACGAGGCGTTCGACGCATTCGGTCGCGGCTGGGAGTTCAGCAACGCCAGCGTGGAGATGCTCGGCCCGCGCGTGGCACCGCTGTACGCGCTGCCCAAGGCGTGGACGCCGGGCACCAACGGCACCGTCGAAGGCGAAGTGGTCAAGGTCGACATCAAGAAGATCGCCGACCTGGCGCAGTACAAGGGCACGCTGACCGGCAAGATCCTGTTGCTCAACGATGCACGCGATTACGCGCGCGCCAGCCAGTCCGATTCGCACCGCCATGATGATGCCGGCCTGGCCGAGCTGCAGGTGTTCGCGGTGCCCAAGGACGTGGCCGACGCCAAGGCGGACCGCGCGAAAAAGGCCAAGGAGTACCTGGAGAAGCAGGAACTGACGCGTGCCACCAACGCCTTCTTCGCCGAGCAGGGCGTGCTGGCCACGATCAGCATCAGTGGCTGGGACAACGGCATCATCCGCGTCGGCGGCGGCGGTTCGCGCAAGGCGGGCGAGCCGGTCGGCGTGCCCGAACTGGCGATGATGGCCGAGCATTACAACCCGCTGGTGCGTGCGGTCGAGCAGAAGCAGCCGGTCAAACTGCGGGTCAACGTGGAGGCCCGCTTCACCGATGCGCAGGACCAGCCCGGCTACAACACGCTGGCCGAGATCCGCGGCAGCAGCAAGGCCGACGAAATCGTCATGCTCGGCGCGCACATGGATTCCTGGCACACCGGCACCGGGGCGGCCGACAACGCCGCCGGCGTAGCGGTGATGATGGAGGCCATGCGTATTCTTAAGGCCGTGGGGGCCAAGCCGAAGCGCACCATCCGCGTGGCGCTGTGGAGTGGCGAAGAACAGGGCCTGGTGGGCTCGCAGGACCATGTGGCCAGGCACTTCGCGCGCTACCCCGAACCGACCGAGCCCGCGCAGAAGCAGCTGCCGGCCCCGATGCGCGAGCCGACCGGCGCGCTGCAGCGCCAGCGCGATTACGACAAGTTCTCGGTGTACTTCAACATGGACAACGGCTCGGGTCGTTTCCGGGGCATCTACGCCCAGGAGAACCTGGCCGCGGTGCCGATCTTCGAGGCGTGGCTGGCGCCGTTCCATGACGTGGGCGCGACCACCGTGGCCACCCGCAACACCGGCAGCACCGACCACATCGCCTTCGACCGGGTTGGCCTGCCGGGCTTCCAGTTCATCCAGGATCGGCTGGACTACTTCACCAACGTGCACCACAGCAACCTGGACACCTGGGACCACGCCGAGCCGGAGGACCTCAAGCAGGCCGCGGCGATCGTGGCCTCGTTCGTGTACAACGCGGCAATGCGCGATGAGAAGATGCCGCGCAAGGCGCTGCTGGCGCCCTGAGCGCCGTCAGCGCGGCTGCACCGAATAGCCGCGGAGGGTCGGGTCCACCGAGATGACCGCGCGGTACAGCGCCGCGCCGCCCGCGGTGCCACCGCTGCGTTGCCGGCGCACGGCGGCGGTGTAGATGGGCGGCTGCCCGGCGACGGTATCGGTCAGCGCGTCGGTCATCGCCTCCGCTTCGTCGGGCATCAGGGTGATGCCCAGCAGGCACAGCTGCGGCGAACAGTCGAACGCCTGCAGCTGGGAGCTGGTGGTGGCCTGGCGCAGGCGCAGCTTCAGCGCGTCCAGGTGTTCCTGGCGGCGGTGCTGCGCCGTCGCATCGGTCGCGTAGCGTCGTTGCCAGTCGGCCACCTGGGCGTCCCACAGGGCCGGATCGTCGAGCAGGGCATCCATCGCCTCGGACCTGACGTGGCCGTCCTGGACCAGCGCGGGGGCGGCCAGCGCGGTACGCGCGCCGGCCACCGGCGCGGTGGCAGCTGCGGCGGCCACGGGGGCCGCCCTGCCACCGGCCGCCGTGTCGCGATCAGCCTGCCATTCGCCCGGTGGCGCAACGGCCTTGTCGGTAGCGACCGCATTCTGCGGTGTCACATCGTGGCAGCCGGCCAGCAGCAGCGCGGTCATGACGAGGGAAAAACGGGTACGGGGCAGCGGCAAGGGGCACTCCTTGTGCATAGGCAGGTCTACTCGCATCGGGCGGTCGTACTGGGCCCTCAGCGGACATCGCAGGATGCGGGGCGCCGTGCCGGCCTCGGCCCGGCCTTGCCTCCTGCTATCCGGCACGCGGCGAAGGGGGCAACCCGGAGGGCACCGTGGCCAGGCACGACAGGGACGCAGGGCGCATCAGGGGCATGGCCTGGCTCGGCGATGAAGGTTCCGGCATGAAACCACCCGCACAGCCGCCGTAACAGTCGGATTTTTCTGATTTAGGCAGCGCAGGGCCCGGGCGGGTAAAATTGCCGGGATTCCCGCTTCGTCCTGCGAGCCTTCCATGACCTGCCGCACCCGCTTCGCCCCCAGTCCCACCGGCTACCTGCACATTGGCGGGGCCCGCACCGCGCTGTACTGCTGGCTGGAAGCCCGTCACCGTGGCGGCGAGTTCGTGCTGCGCATCGAGGATACCGACCGGGAGCGCAGCACCCAGGGCGCGATCGATGCCATTCTGGAGGCGATGGACTGGCTGGGCCTGGGCTATGACGAAGGCCCGATCTACCAGACCCAGCGCGTGGCCCGCTACCTGGAAGTGGCCGAGCAGCTGGTCGCCGACGGCAAGGCCTACTACGCCTACGAGACCCGCGAGGAACTGGACGCGATGCGCGAGGCCGCCATGGCCAAGCAGGAAAAGCCGCGCTACAACGGTGCCGCGCGTGATCTGGGCCTGCCCTACCGGGACGACCCGAACCGCGTGATCCGCTTCAAGAACCCGCTCGAGGGCACGGTGGTGTTCGACGACCTGATCAAGGGCCGCATCGAGATCGCCAACAGCGAGCTGGACGACATGGTCATCTTCCGTCCGGACGGCTTCCCCACCTACAACTTCGCGGTGGTGGTGGACGACTGGGACATGCGCATCAGCGAGGTCATCCGCGGCGACGACCACATCAACAACACCCCGCGCCAGATCAACCTGTACGAAGGCATCGGCGCACCGGTGCCGAAGTTCGGCCACATGCCGATGATCCTGGACGAGCAGGGCGCCAAGCTGTCCAAGCGCACCGGCGCGGCCGATGTCATGCAGTACAAGGACGCCGGCTACCTGCCCGACGCGCTGCTCAGCTACCTGGCCCGGCTGGGCTGGTCGCATGGCGACCAGGAGCTGTTCAGCCGCCAGGAACTGATCGATCTGTTTGACGTAACCAACTGCAACTCCAAGGCCGCGCGCCTGGACATGGCCAAGCTGGGCTGGGTCAACCAGCACTTCCTGAAGACCGAGGCGCCGAGCAGCATCGCCCCGCACCTGGTCTACCAGCTGAACAAGCTGGGCCTGGATCTGGCCGCCGGCCCGGCGCCGGCCGACGTGGTGCTGGCGCTGCGCGACCGCGTGCAGACCCTGAAGGAAATGGCCGAGAAGGCGGTGGTCTGGTACCAGCCGCTGACCGAGTACGACGAGGCGGCGGTGGCCAAGCACTTCAAGCCGGGCGCGGAACTGGCGCTGGGCAAGGCCCGCGAGCTGTTGGGCGCTGCCGGGGAGTGGACGGTGGAGAGCGTCTCGGCCGCCCTGCACGACGTCGCCACGGCGCTGGAGATCGGCATGGGCAAGGTCGCCCAGCCGCTGCGCGTGGCCATCACCGGTACCCAGGTCAGCCCGGACATTTCCCAGACCGTGTTCCTGGCCGGGCGTGAAGAGGCCTTGAAACGCATCGACGTCGCACTCACTAAAGTACCGACGGCCTGACCACAGGAGACCGCGCATGCCTGCCAAAACCGCTTGTACCGCCCCGCACCACCACGTCCACGACGCATCCGACTTCGTGAAGGTGGTGGAGCGCGTGTGCTCGGAACGCGGGCTGCGCCTGACCCCGATCCGCGCCAACGTGCTGCGGCTGATCGCCGAGGCCGGCAAGCCGGTCAAGGCCTACGAGCTGCTGGAATGGGTGCGCAACGGCAAGGGGGTCGGTGCCGATGCGCCGCCCACCGTCTACCGCGCGCTGGATTTCCTGATGGCCAACGGCTTCGTGCACAAGCTCGAATCGGTGAACGCATTCGTGGCCTGCCACCACCCCAGCAGCGCGCAGCATTCGGTGCCGTTCCTGATCTGCAACAGCTGCCACAGCGCGGTGGAGCTGGAAGACCGCGAGATTGTCAGCCAGCTGGAAAAACGTGCCAAGGAACTGGGCTTCCAGCCGCAGGCGCAGACGCTGGAAGTGCACGGCCTGTGCGCGCGCTGCGCGGGGTAAGCCGCGCTGGCGACGACGGGGCCGACCCCAGGTCGCCCCGGTCCTGACGGAATGAAGCCGCGCATTGCGCGGCTTTTTCATGGGGCGCGTTGCTTGCGATGACCGCTGACTGGGCCGAACGTGCTCGTGGAGCCACGCCGTGCGCGGGCGACCCGTGCGATCAGGTGGCCCGACCGCGTGCCTTCGCCATCTCGCGCCTGTTGCGCGCACTCGGCGCTGCATAGCCTGGTGCCAGGCGGCGCTGGAGGCTTTTGAGGACGATCTTCCTGGCCGACACGAGCGTCGCATCGTCCACTGCCAGCGCGTCGGCCCATGCCAGCGACGCAGCAAGCGGGGCACCGCGCAAGGCATACAGCGCCGTTGCCTTGAGGTGCGCAGGCGAGGTTGCGCTCCATGCCTTCCGCACCGTCTCGTACAGCGCGCGCTGCAGCCTCTCATCGACCGGCACGCTGTCGTCGAAGGAAAGCAGGATGTTCAAGGCAGTCAGCGCCCTCCACGGCGCGGCATCGGCATCGCTCGTTCGCCAGTCGGCACGCTCGCAGCAGGCAAGCAGCGCGGCGACGGCATCGCGGTTGCGCACTTGTTCAAGCACGCCGATGGCGAAGGTCGCCATCGCCGGGTCCTCCAGCAGGGGGCGTAACCCGGCTACGCCCTCGCGCGCATAGGCCGCGCAGGCCCTGGCCCAGCGCGCGAACGGCACCACGCGCGTGCCGTCGGCCAGCAGACCGTCGTCCAGCCACCCGTGCACGACGCACACGCGTTCGATCTCGGCCGCGCCAGCGCCACCATGCTCGATGGCGAAGGCGATCAGGTGCTCCACCTCCAGCGCCCCGCCATAGGCCGCGGGCGCGCTGCCCTTGGCCGCTTTCTGCGCCAGCGCGGTGAACTTCATCGGCGCTCGGCGGCGGCGTCGCTGCCGTCCGCCGCCGTATCCACCTTCACCACCACCGACATGCCCGGGCGCAGCCGCTTGGCCAGTGGCTGGTCCGGGTCGATGGAAATACGGATCGGCAGCCGCTGCACCACCTTGGTGAAGTTGCCGCTGGCGTTGTCCGGGCGCAGCACGCTGAACTCCGAGCCGGTCGCCGGGGCGATCTGTTCGATATGGCCGTGCAGTTTTTCGCCGTCGAAGGCGTCCACCTTGAACGAGGCCGGTTGCCCGATGCGCATCTTCCAGGTCTGGCCTTCCTTGAAGTTGGCCACCACCCACAGGGTGTCCGGGACCAGGAACAACAGCTGCGAGCCGGCGGTGACGTACTGGCCCAGGCGCACCGATGCCTCGCTGACCTGGCCGTCGCGCGGGGCGTGGATGACCGTGTTGGCCAGGTCGATCCGGGCCAGTTCCAGCTGCGCCTGCGCGGTTTCCACCTTGGCTTCCAGGCTCCTGCGCGCCACCTGGGTGGAGGTGAGCGTTTCTTCCGCGATGCGGATCTGCGCCTGTGACTGCAGCACGGCGGCCTGTGCGGACTGCGCGCCGGTGCGCAGCTTGTCGCGGTCGCTGAGCGCGACCAGTTGCTGCGCCGCCAGCTCCTCGTAGCGCTTGAGCTCGGTGCGCGACCGCGCCAATTCCGACTGGCCGGCGACCAGGTTGGCCTGCGCGGCGCCGATCTGTGCGCGGTTCTGCGCCTGCGCCTGGTCGGAGTTGGCCAGCGACGCCTGGGCGCTGTCCAGGTCGGCCTGGGCCTGGGCGACCTTTTCCTTGTAGATGCGGTCGTCGATGCGCACCAGCGGCTCGCCCCGGGTCACGTGCTGGAAATCCTTGACCAGCACCTCGGTGACGTAGCCGTTGACCTGCGGCGCCAGCACGGTGATCTGCCCGCGCACGTAGGCGTTGTCGGTGCTGACCCGGGTGCTGTCGAACGGCCATAGCGACCAGGCGCGCAGGATCAGCGCGATGCCGAGCAGGGCGACCACCACCATCAGCACCACGCTGCGCGTGCTGGGCTTGAGGTACTTGGGGACGCTGGCCGGCGCCGCTGCCGCACTGGTGGCGGCCGGGGCGGCATCGGTGGGTGGGGCCGGATTGACGTTCTCCGGCGCGCTGTCGTCGCGAGGTGGCGTGGTGGGCATGGCAGGGCTCATCGGGGCGGCGCGGTGGACGGCGCCGTGGCAGGAAGGGAGGACGTGGGCGGATGGCGCTTGCGCCACTGCTTGCGCACGGCGGTGCGCACCGAGAGCAGCAGCAGCCAGCCCAGGAAGGCCAGCGCGACGGTGCCGCTCAGGCTGAACACGTCATTGAATGCGCGCACGTTGGCCTCGCGGCGGGTGGTGAGCGCCAGCTGCGCGGTGCCTTGTGCGCTGCGCTGGACCGGGTCGGTGAGCAGCCCGGCGTACAGTTGCTGCTGTTGCTTCAGGCGCTGTGCCACCACGCCGTCGGCCGGGTCGAGCTGGCTGACCAGGGCGCTGGAATAGACCTGCTCGCGATGCAGCTGGTAGGTGCCCAGCACGGCCGAACCGGCCAGCCCGCCCAGTGTCTGGGTGATCGACAGCGTGACCAGGAACGTGATCATGTGGTCCACGCCCTGCTTCAGGGCCTGGGTGATGCCGAGCATGATCAGCGGCCCCATGAACATGCCCGCGCCGACCGAGGCGAGGAACTGGCTGGCGTAGAAATCGTGCGGGCGGTCCAGGCTGGTGCGGTGCTGGTCAAGCAGCGCCGCGCTGCCCAGCAGCAGGATGGCCATCAGCAGCTGCGCGATGATCCGCTTCGGCCCGAAAGTGAGCGAGGCAGCGGCGATGCCGGTGACCACGCCGGCCAGCACCACGCCGAACAGCGGCCGCATCTGGTCCGGCCCCATGCCGAGCTGGCGCATCAGCCCGACCACGCCATAGGACTGTTCGGTGGTCAGGAAGCGGATCAGGAACGCACCCACGATGAAGTGCAGCACCGGCAGGCTCGCCAGCCAGCGCGTCTGCAACAGCGGGTTGCGGCGGTAGTGTTCGATCACGAAGGCGGTGGTGGCCAGCGCGATGGAGGCCACCAGCGCCCAGCCCAGCCAGGGCGTGTCCAGCCACCAGCGCACGTAGCCCTGTGCGAGCACGATCACCAGCAAGGCCACGGCCGGGGCGAGCAGCGCGAAGGTAAGGAAGTCCAGCGGCTCGAAGGCCTTGATCTGCACCCCTGGCGGCAGCTTCAGCAGCACCACCGCCGCGAAGGCGCACAGCGCCAGGCCGGCCTCGAACAGGTACAGGTTGTGCCATTGGCCGGTGTCCACCAGGCCCGGGGACACCAGCCAGGCGAGCGGCACCGCCAGCTGCGAGATGCCCACGCCGATCACCAGCAGGTTGCCGGTGTAGCGGCGGGGCAACGACTGCAGCATGTACAGCGTGCCCAGCGTGCTGCAGGCCGCGCCGGCGAAACCACTGGCCGCGCGGGTCAGCAGCGTGGTTTCGTAGCTGCCGACGAACAGGTGCAGCACCGCCAGCGCCGCGTACAGGCCCAGCCCGATCTCGGCGAACAGGCGGATGCCGTACTGCTGGCGGAACTTGAAGGCCAGCAGGTTGGCGGTGACGTTGACCATCGCATAGGCGGCCACCAGCCAGCTGCCCTGCGCCGGGGTGAGCCCGAGCTGGCCCTGCATGAAGGGCAGGTTGGCCGTGACCAGCGCGTTGCCGAGGCCGCCGGTGATGCCCACCAGCAACGCCACCAGCGCATACGCCACGCGCCGATGCGGCGGATGCCACGGCATCGACGCCGAACCGGGCAGGGTCGGTTTCTCGTGCTCTTCCCAGTCCGGGATGGGTTTGAGGTACTGCGGCATCAGTCCTCCGGGCGGATGGGTCCCTGCAATCCACTACGCAGCAACTGCAGGGCGCGTGCCACCAGCTTGGCGCGCTCTTCCCGGGACTTGCCACGCAACGCGGCTCCCAGCATGCCCGAGATCAGTGAAACATCCGTCGCCTGCAGATCCGGACGGCACAGGCCGGCGCTGATCGCGCGCTGGATCGGGGCGTCCAGCAGGGCCCAGATGGTCTGCCGGGCGGCCTTGATGGCCGGGTCGTCCGGGTCCACCGCGCGCCAGTAGTCCGACAGCGCCGGCGACTGCACGATGCGGGCGGCCATGCCCTCCAGCACCTCGAACAGCGCGTCGTCGCGTCCGCCCAGGGCGGTCACCTGCCGCTGGATGCGGGCCACGGTGCGTTGCAACAGCGCTTCCACCAGTGCCGTGCGATCCGGGAAATTGCGGTACAGCGTGGCGCGGCCAACCTGTGCGCGTTCGACCACCAGGTCGAGCGGGGCGGTGACGCCGTGTTGGCCGAACACCGCATCGGCGGCGTCCAGGATGAGAGCGCGGCGGGCTGCCGCATCGGCACGTTGGGAAGTCATGGGACATGATCGGACAATCATGTCCGTGAGGAAAGTGCCGTGCGCGTCCGCATGGGCCGTCGGTCGGCGGCGGCTGGGGAACATCAACGCGCGGTGAAATCAACCGCGGGCCGCGACCCCATGGCAGCTGTAACGCGCCTCGCGGATGGGCAGGTTGACCAGTGCGGCGATGGCGGCCAGCGCGATGTCGGCGTACCACATCCACAGGTAGTTGCCCGACTGCGCCAACGCCACCCCGCCCAGCCAGGCGCCGAAGAAGCCACCGAGCTGGTGCGAGAGCAGGGTGAGGCCGAACAGCGTGCCGAGGTAGCGCGGGCCGAACAGCTTGCCGACCAGGCCGGCGGTGGGCGGCACGGTGGCCAGCCAGGTGAACCCGAGCGCGGCGGAGAACACGTAGAAGGTGAGCGGAGTGGGCGGCGCGACGAGGTAGACGCCGATCATGAGCGCGCGGCTGGCATACATCCAGAACAGCAGGTACTTCATGCGGTAGCGCTGGCCAAGCGCGCCGACGATGAGGCTGCCGGCGATGTTGAACAGGCCGATCAGCGCGATCGAGGTGGAGGCGACGGTGGGGGAGAGGTTGCACAGCGCGATTTCGCCGGGCAGGTGGGTGACCAGGAAGGCGATATGCAGGCCGCAGGTGAAGAAGCCCAGGTGCAGGCACCAGTAGCTGCGGTCGCGCAGGGCCGCGCGCAGCTGCGCCCGCAGCCCACCGTCATCGCCGGCCTGCGCGGCCGCGGCGTGATCCCCGGCCTGACGCCGCAGCGGCCAGGCCAGCGGCAACGAGAGCAGGGTGATGGCGGCCATGGTGGACATGGCGCGTGCCCAGCCGGCGCTGCTGATGATCCATTGCACCAGCGGGGCGAACACGAACTGGCCGAGCGAGCCACCGGCGTTGATCAGCCCAGCGGCGAAGGAACGCTTCTCGGCGGGCAGGCGGTGGGCGGTGGCGCCGATCAGCACCGAGAAACTGCCGGCACCGGCGCCTGCGGCCATCAGCAGGCCGAGACTGGCGCTGAGGCCGAGCGGGCTGGTGAGGTAAGGCGCGAGCAGCAGCCCGACGGCCAGCAGGACGCCGCCGAACAGCAGGACGGGAAGCGCGCCGCGCTGGTCGGCCACGGCACCGAACACCGGCTGCACCGCGCCCCAGACGAACTGACCGATGGCCAGGGCGAAGCTGATCTCGACGATGCTGACGCCGGTGCTGCGGTGGATGGGGTCCAGGTACAGGCCGGAGGTCTGGCGCACGCCCATGGTGACCATGAGGATGGCGGAGGCGGCGACGAGCAGGCCCCAATGCATGCGCGGGGCGGGCGGTGCGGCGGGCAGGGCGCTCATGCGGGTTCTCCGGCGGGGAGGGCGTGGTCGAGCTGGTCGAGGAGAGCGTTGAGGCGTGCGGTGGGGGCAGGGCCGAAGGTGGCCTCCACGGCGTCCTGCGCGCGCCGCCACAACGGGCGTGCCCGGCGCAGCACGGCCTTGCCGGCAGGCGTGATGGCAATCAGGCGTTGGCGCGCATCGTCGCCACGCGTGGCCTCCAGCCATCCGGCGGCGAGCAGGGGCTTGAGGTTGCGGGTAAGGGTGGTGCGGTCCATGCCGAGTGCATCGGCAAGTTCACCGAGCTGGCGTGGCTGCGGGGCGCGGCGAAGGATGGAATAGGCGTTGAGGCTGAGCCCGGCCGGCGCGAGGTGGGCGTCGTAGAGCTGCGAGAGCTGGCGCGAGGCACGGCGCAGGCGGAAGCAGGTGCAGGGGCTGGCGCTGAGCGGGTCCATGGCGGGCTGGCCGGATGGGATGGCCGATCATACGTGTATATGCACGCAAGTGGTCAAGGCAGCGTCGGTGGTCCGGGCGCTGGGCCACCATGGCCCTCAGAAAAAGCCGGTTCCCCGCTCCTTTGTTTTGCCCAAGGGCCTGCCGGCCGCCACCGGGCTCGGCTTGCGGCGCGACAGATCCGATCGGAGGCGCTCCCGCCAAGCATGGAGGGACCCAAAAAAAGGGGGCCTTTCGGCCCCCCGGGGGTGATGCGACTACCCCAGTGGTGGAGAGAACATCAGAAGAAGGCGCGGATGCCGAAGGCGACGCCACGGCCCGGCAGCGGGGAGTAGTCGCGCAGCAGCGAGGTGTGCGGGCGCACTTCCTGGTTGGTCAGGTTGTTGCCGTCCAGGAACACCTCGTAGCTGTTGCTGTCCGAGCGGTCCCAGCGGTAGGCGAGGTGTGCGTCCACCAGCGTGTAGCCGTTGCTCGGCTCCTCGTTCTGGGCCACGTCCTTCTGGCTGCTGTAGCGCACCGCGCCCACCGACGCGCGCCATCCGTCCCGGGACCAGCGCAGGTCGGCACCGACACGGGCCGGGGAGATGCGCGGCAGGTAGCCGGTGTTGGCCAGTTCCACGGTGTAGTTGTGGTTGTGGTCGCCGTGCGGTACGGCGATGTCCACGTTGCGGCTGCCACTGCCGTCCAGTTCGGCCTTGACGTAGTCACCGAACACGCGCAGGTCCCAGTCGCCGGCCACGCCTTCAAACAGGTGGAACACCGCTTCGGCCTCGGCGCCCTTGAAAGTGGCGTCCTGCTGGGTCCACAGGCGTACCGGCAGCGATTCGACCACGCCGGTCTCGGCCAGGTAGATGAAGTTCTTGAACGTGGTCTGGTAGATCGAGGCGGAGAATTCCACGCGGTCGCTGTGCGTGTGGATGCCCAGTTCCACGCGCTGGCCGCGTTCGGTCTTCAGGTCGGCGTCGCCGATCTCCAGCGAACGGGTGGCGATGTGCGCGCCGGCCGCGTACAGCTCCTCGTTGGTCGGTGCGCGCTCGGAGCCGTCCACGCCGAAGCGCAGGTCCACGGCGTCGTTGAGCGTCCAGATGCCGGCCGCGGACAGGTTGGTGGCATCGAACGTCCGCGCACGGTAGTCGCCGGTCGGGTCCAGCTTGACCTGGTCGTGGCGGCCGCCGAGTTCCAGCTTGAACGGCCCGAACTGCTTTTCCTGCAGCACGAACAGGCCGATGTTCTTTGTACTGGTATCCGGCACGAAGGCTTCCTCGCCCCTGGCGCCGAAATCGCCGTTGCCGAACTGCAGGCCGAACGCGCCGTCCCAGCCGCCGATCTGCTGCTGCACCGCTTCCAGGCGGCCTTCGATGCCGCGGTTGGTGAAGCGCGTGGACGGCGTGCCCGCCTCCAGTTCCACGTGCTCGTAGTCGGTGTAGGCGGTACGCAGGTTGATGTTCTTCAGGAACGAGGTCGGGTTGTAGATGCCGCCCTTGGCTTCGAAGCGGTTCTGCACCATGTCGATGCGTACGTCGTGCTCGTCGCCTTCTTCCTCTTCGTCGCCATGGTCATGATCGTGGTCATGGTCGTCGTCGGCATGCACGTGCGCGCCGTTGGGGATGCCGTAGTTGGTGCGGTAGGTGCTGGCCGACGCACCGAAGTAGCCGCCTTCGCCGAGCCAGGTGGCGCCGACGCCGCCGGCGCGGGTGCGCACGGAACTGTTGTCCAGGCGGCCGCGACGCGGTTCATCGGTGTCGCCTTCCTCATGGTCGTGGCCGCTGTGGTCTTCCAGGCCATCGATCACCGCATAACCGGGGATGCGGTAGTCATCGCCATTGCGCACCAGGCCGTCCACATGCAGCACCCAGTTGCCGTTGACGCCATCCAGGCGGAACATGCCGCTGCGCTCGTCGTTGACCGAATTGCCGCGCAGTTCGGCGCGGCCGCTGAGCGGGCGGTCGGGCAGTTCGCGTGCGATGCGGCCATCGACCACGTTGACCGCGCCGCCGATCGCGCCGCTGCCGAACAGCAGCGTAGCCGGCCCCTTCAGTACTTCGATCTGGTCGGCCAGGAACGGCTCGATGCTGGTGGCGTGGTCGGCGCTCACGGTGGAGGCGTCCATGTTGCCCATGCCGTTGGACAGCACGGCCACGCGCGGGCCTTCCTGGCCGCGGATGATCGGGCGGCCGACGCCGGGGCCGAAGAAGGTGCTCTGCACGCCGGGCAGCTTGGCCACGGTGTCGCCCAGGGTGCCCGCCTTCTGTTCGTCCAGGCGTTCGCCGGCAAGCACGTCGACCGGGCGCGCCAGCGATTCGGCATCGCTCTGCAGCGGCGAGGCGGTGACTTTCACCGCGGACAGCTCGGTCAGGTGGTGGTCGCGGGTGCCGTCCGCGTCGTCGGCGGCCAGCGCCAGCGAAGGAAGAAGCGCGGCGGCGAGTGCCAGGGACAGGGCGTGGGGCTGGAGGGAGCGGGAAGAACGCATGGGCAGAGGGTCCGTCGTCAATTGTTACAATGTATCAATGGTGGGGCGCGCGAATCCCATCGGGTGGGGCTGAACACGGGGGTACAGGGGGAGGAGCGGAGTGCGGGAGTGCGCGCGGGATTGATGTTATATTATTCCATAACGCTTCGCCGACCCTGCTGGAAGTCATGCCCCTGTTCGCTCGAGTCCGTCATCTGCTGGATCGCTTCGGTGCCACCGGTTCGCTGCTGTGCGCGGTGCACTGCGCCCTGCTGCCGGTCCTGCTGGCCGCCGCGCCATCGCTGGGCCTGTCGGTCTGGTTGGGCGACGGCGTGGAACTGGCGCTGGTCAGCTTCGTGACCCTGCTGGGGCTGTTCAGCCTGGTCTGGGGCTATCGGCGCCACGGCGCGCTGCGCGCGCTGGGCTTCCTGGTGCCCGGCCTGGTCGCGTTGTGGGCCGGGCTGCTATACGACCCGCTGCACCATTCAGCCGTGCCGCATGCGGTGGTGATGACGCTCGGCGGCGTGCTGGTGGGCGTGGCCCACCTGGTGAACCTGCGCCTGAACCACGGCCACATCCATGACGCCAGCTGTGCGCATTGAGGCGCTGTGGTAGGCTTTCAGATCGTGCGCGGGGGCGCCTGAGAGGGCGGCCCCGCCGAACCCGTGTCAGTACGGGGTTATCAGATTTCAGACTAAGGAGTTGACGACATGGGTAAGGGTGACCGCAAGACCGCCAAGGGCAAGCGCTACAACGCCAGCTACGGCAATTCGCGCTCGCACGCGGTGAGCAAGGTGGCCGTGGGCGCAGCTGCGCCGGTCGCCAAGAAGACCGTTGCCAAGGCACCGGCAAAGAAGGCCGTTGCCAAGAAGGCTGTCGCCAAGGCCGGTTGATCCCGCCTGGCGGGTCGAAGAAAACGCGGCGCTTGCGCCGCGTTTTTTTTTGCCGTTTTTCCAGGGCCGGATCAAGGTCCGGATCACGGCCCCCAGCGCAGTCGCGGCGCCTCGTGCGCGATCAACGCAGCGCCGGCAGCAGGGTCTGCGGGTCGCCGTCGTTGGGCGCAGCGGGGATGCCGAGCAGGCGGGTCAGCAGCGGATAGACATCCACGTTGTCGAACCCCGGCAGCGTCTGGCCCTGCTTGAACGACGGACCGCGTGCAATGAATACCGCACGCATCGACGGCAGCGCGTTGTCGTAGCCGTGCGAACCGCGATTGCCGGGCGTGCGCTTGGCGATACTGGCGCGGCTCAGCGCGTTCCAGCCCTCGTGCATCTGGCAGATGATCGGCGGAATGCGCGGGTTGCTGCCGTAGTGCCAGCGTGCCGGCAGGGTCTGCCGGGTCCAGCAATCGTACTGCGCATGCGCGCCGAGCAGGGTCTTCTCCGCCTCGCGGCGCTTGCCCGGCAACGGCGCGAAACCGATCGACTGCCCCACCGACACGTCCTTGGCGATCGACGGATCGACCATGTCCTCGACGGCGATGGTGTGGCCTTCGGCGACAGTGGCCATGCCGTGGTCGGACACCACGATCACGTTGGTCCGCGCCTCCAGCCCGCGGGCCTGCAGGCCGTCCAGCAGCCGCCCCACGGCCGCATCCACCTCGACGACGGCCGCGGCGTACGCGGGCGAATCCGGGCCGTGGTCGTGGCCGGCATGGTCCACCTGTTCCATGTACAGGGTGACCAGGCGCGGTGCCTGCGCGTCGCTGCGCCCGACCCAGGCCAGCACCTGGTCCACGCGGTCGTCCAGCGGCACGCTCGCGTCGTACACGCGCCACGCACTTGGGCGCACGCCCTGGATCGCCGCCTCGCTCCCTGGCCAGGACCACGTGGCCGTGCGCACGCCGGCCTTCTCCGCCCCCACCCAGATCGGTTCGCCGCCCCACCAGCGCGGGTCGGTTACCGCTTCGCGCTTGCTCAGCCGGAACGTGCCCAGCTCCTCGGCCTGCATGCTGTTGTGGATGATGCCGTGGTGGTCCGGACGCAGGCCGGTCACCAGCGTGTAGTGGTTGGGAAAGGTCAGCGACGGGTACGACGGCGTCATCCAGCGCGCGCGCACGCCGCCATCGATGATGCGAGAGAGGTTCGGCGTGATGCCGCGATCGAGCATGTCCGCGCGCAGACCGTCGATGGAGACCAGCAACAGGGTTGGCGCGGCGGCCGCGGCAACGGGCGCGCCGGGATCACGTGGCGGGGTGGGGGAAACGCTGGCACAACTGGTCAGCGCGAGGGCGGCGGCGAGCGCCAGCGAAAGGCGGACGGAAATCATCCGGCCATGATAGTTCGCGGCGGTGACGCGGCGAAGACACCGCATGGCAGGCGTGCGCTCAGGCGAACAGCGATTCCCGCCGCGCTTCCAACTGCAGCAGCGCGGCCTTGGTCGGCAACCCGCCGCCGAAGCCGGTAAGCGCACCGCTGCTGCCGATCACGCGGTGGCAGGGCAGCACGATCGGCAGCGGGTTGCGCCCGTTGGCGGCGCCGACGGCGCGGCTCGCGGTGGGATGGCCGATATGGCGGGCCAGGTCGACATAGCTCCAGGTGTGCCCGAACGGGATGTCGGCCAGTGCCTTCCACACGCGCAGCTGGAAGTCGGTGCCGTGCGGGGCGAGCGGCAGCTCGAAACGCTGGCGTTGCCCGGCCAGGTACGCCAGCAACTGGCCACGCGCATCGCGCAGCGCATGCGCATCGCGCTGCCAGTGTTCGCGACCCTTGGCGTCGTAGCGGTTGTTCTCGAACAGGATGTGGTGGATGCCCTGGCTGTCGCCGGCCACGGTGAGGGGCCCGATCGGGCTGTCGAAGGTGTCGTAGAGCAGGGTCACGGGCGGTCTCCAGGAGAGGGGGCGGACAGGTACCACAGGTGCAGCACTGCATAGGCACGCCACGGCCGCCACGCGTGCGACCGCGCTTCGGTGGCCCGCTCGCTCAGCCGCGTGTCGCCGCCGAGCACTTGCTGCAGTACCAGGTCACCGGCGGGGAAGGCATCGGGCAGCGCCAGCGCGCGCAGCGCCATGTAGTGCGCGGTCCACGGCCCGATGCCGGGCAGCGCCACGCAGCGTGCGACGAAGGTTTCCAGGCGTTGGCCGGCACTGAAATCCAGGCGCCCATCGACCACGGCGGCCGCCACTGCGCGCACCGTGGCCGCGCGGGTGCGGGGCAGGCCGATGCTTTCCAGCGGCGCATCGGCCAGTGCCTGCGGGGTGGGGAACTGGCGGTCCAGGCCCTCCGGCATGCCGTCCAGGGCGCCGCCGAAGCGATCGACCACGCGGCGCGCCAGCGTGGTGGCCGCCGCAACGCTGACCTGTTGGCCCAGCACCGCACGCACCGCCACTTCGAAGCCATCCCAGCCGCCGGGCACGCGCAGGCCGGGGCGTTGCGCGATGCCACGCGCCAGCAGCGGGTCCTTGCCCAGCGTGGCGTGGACGATGCGCAGGTCGGCATCGAGATCGAAGATCCGGCGCACCCGGCGCACGATGCCGGGAATGGCGCGCGGGTCGACCTGGCCGAGCTGCAGCAGCAGTTCGGATCGCTTCGGGTCGGCGCTGACCCGGATCACGCTGGGGCGCTCGGGCGGCCCGATCACGCGCTGGTAGCTGTCCGGCCCGATGCACTCGATGCCCGGGATCGAGCGGCGGCGCAGGAAGTCGAGCATCGCCGCGAAGTCCAGCGGTGGCCGGTAGCCCAGGCGCAGGGTCAACGCGCCGGCGTCGAGACTGCCGCGCTGGCGACGGATCGCGGTGGGCGGCATGCCGCAGCCGTCGACGAAGGCGGCGTTGAAGCGACGCAGGCTGTTGTAGCCCGAGGCCAGGGCCACGTCGGTGATGGGCAGCGCGGTCTCGGTGAGCAGCTGCTTGGCCAGCAACAACCGGCGGGTGGCGTGGATCTGCGCCGGCGCGGCACCGAGCCGGGCCACGAACAGGCGTTGCAGCTGGCGCGCGCTCAGCCCGAGCCGCGCGGCCAGCTCGGCCACCGGCGCATCCTGCAGGAAACTGTCGTGGATGAGCGCGAGGGCGCGCTGCAGGGTTTCACTGCTGAGCGCATCCTGCGCCTCCGGTGCCAGTTCCGGGCGGCAGCGCAGGCAAGGCCGGAACCCGGCGGCCGCGGCTGCGGCGGCAGTGGGGTAGTAATCGACGTTGCGCGGCTTCGGTGGCGGTGCGGGGCAGACCGGCCGGCAGTAGATGCCGGTGCTGCGCACGGCGGTGAAGAACACGCCGTCAAAGCGCGCATCACGGGCCAGGCGGGCGCTTTCGCAGGCGGCGTAGTCCAGGGGCAGGGCGGTCTCCATGGCGGCCAGTCTATGCCCGGGGCGCAGGCCAGGCTCGCCATATTCGGACATCAATGCGCTGCCGGGACCGTGTGGTTCAGGGCAGGTTGCCGCCGGGCTGGCCGGGCACACTAGACTGTGGGCACACGTGCCGCTGCGCACGCTTCTCTGTACGGGTACCGGGTTGTTCATGTCGCTCAAGTCGTGGTGGTTGCCGCTGTTGTGCCTGGGGTTGGCCAGTTGCAGCCAGCTGGAAAATCCGGGCAATGTCACCGCCGCCGACAAGGCGGTGCGCGCGCAGGCCGCCGACGGCGACCACATGGTGTCGATCAACGCCGCCGATGCCCCGGCGCCGGTGCCCGCGCCGCCCAAGCGCGGCGACCAGGGGTGGCCGGAGGCGGCGCTGGAGAACGGCAAGGCCTGGGTGAGCTGCGATACCGATTACGCCGGTGAGGCCGGCGACGGCCTCGCGCTGGAACGACTGGATCGGGCGAGCATCGATGCGGCGCTGGCGCCCTGCGCCGACCGCGGCCTGGTGCGCGTGCGCTACGTGGGCAAGATCAATCCCGGTTTTTCCGAACTGGTCGCGCGGCTGGCGGTGGTGGCCGACGCGCAGCGCATCTCCAAGCGCATCCTCGACCTGGACTCCAGTGGCGGGCAGGTCGAAGCGGCGATCGTGGCCGGCGACCGCATCGGCGAATCCAACTGGACCATCTGGATCCGCGAGGGCTCGGTCTGCCACAGCGCCTGCGTGTTCGTGCTGGCCGCCGGCGACAACCGGCTGGTCGCCGGCAAGGTCGGGATCCATCGGATGATGCGGATCAGCTCCAAGGCGACCTCGCGCGCCGAACTCAACCGCGAACTCCACGAGGTCTACGACAACGTCAAGGACTACCTGCAGCGCAATGGCGTGGCGGTGGGCGTGGCCGACCTGATGATGACCGTGCCCAACCGCAGCCTGCGCCTGCTCAGCAGCGAGGAGCTGCGCCAGTTCGGCCTGGACGGCACCAATGCGGTGCAGGACGATCTGGAGCGGATCAAGCAGATGCGCAAATGCGGCGATGATTTCGTGCGGCGCAAGGATGCATTCCTGGTTGCCTTCGACCAGGAATGCAAGCGCGACGGCAGCGAACTGGAAGCGGTCAACAGCTGCGGGCAGACGCTCAAGCAGCGCTACGGTTTCCCCGACGCGAGCTGCCCCGACGAGAGCCCGCTGTCGGAGATCGACGTGACCACGCTGCTGCCGTCGCAGGCGCCGCCGTCGCGTGAGCCGCCGGTGGAGCGCACCGCCAGCGACGCCGGCCAGCCGCCGCCGGACGCCGCCGAGCGCAACTGACGGACCACTCACGGGGTTCCCGTAGACTGGGGCGGTTATTTCCAGCCAACGGTGTCCCTGATGCGTGTTCCGCTGCTGCTGTCCTCGTTCCTGCTTGCCGCCGTCGCCCAGGCCCAGACCCCGCCGCCTGCCACCCCGGCACCGGCACCGGCGCGCCCGACACCGTCCGCGGCGCCCGCGCCGGCGGCACGCCCGGCATTGACCCCGGCGCAGCAGGCGCAGGTGCACAAGCAGGACGCCGAGATGAGTGCGGCGGCCCTGCAGGTGGCACAGCTGGTGGACGGCAACCGCGCCGCCGAGGCATGGAAGGGCGCCTCGGCCGTGGCCCGCAAGTCGGTCACCGAGCAGGCGTTCGTCACCCAGATCAGCGCCGACCGCAAGCGCCTGGGCGCGCTGGCCGCGCGTGGCCAGCCGGTGGTGACCCGGGTCAAGTACGCGCCGGGCGCGACCGTGCCCGAGGGGCTGTACATCAACGTCAGCTTCCCCACCCGGTTCGCCAACAGCGCCCAGCCGGTGCGCGAGCTGGTCTCCTTCCGCCTGGATGAAGACCGCGTCTGGCGCCTGGCCGGCTACAGCGTGCGCGCCGCCACTCCCTGAGGAAACCGCCATGGGTATCGAGATCCAGATGCTGGTGTGGTCGATCGTGCTGGGCCTGGTGCATCTGTTCGCCGCCTCCACGGCGGTCACCCGCGAGCGCGGCCTGCAGTGGAACGCCTCGGCACGCGACGGCCAGAATCCGCCCGTGCGGCCGTTGACCGGGCGCCTGCAGCGGGCCCAGGCCAACTTCATGGAGACCTTCCCGTTCTTCGCCGCCGCGGTCCTGGCGGTGGTGCTGACCCAGCGCCAGGACGGGCTGACCGCGCTGGCCGCGCAGCTGTATTTCTGGGCGCGCGTGGTCTACCTGCCGCTGTATGCCGCCGGCGTGCCGTACGTGCGCAGCCTGGTATGGCTGGCCTCGCTGGTCGGCATCGTGCTGCTGGCCTGGTCGCTGCGCTAGGCGGCGGTGAACCGGCGCCGACCCTGCTGATCCAGATCAAGGCAGCGGCGCGGGCAGCGGCGTTAAGCTGGTCCGGACGAGCAACCGCAGGATGGGACATGTCGGACGGACGCGCGCAGGCGCAGTGCATGACGGAACAGACGGTGGACGTGGTGGTGGTCGGGGCTGGGCCGACCGGGCTGTGTTTTGCCCGCTCGCTGGCCGGCAGTGGCCTGAGCGTCGCCCTGGTCGAGCAGCAGCCGCGCGCGGCGCTGGCGGAGGCTGCCGCCGATGGCCGCGAGATCGCGCTGACCCATGCCTCGCGGCAGATCCTGGACACGCTGGGCATCTGGGCGCGGCTGGACCCGGCCGAGATTTCCCCGCTACGCGATGCCAAGGTGCTCGACGGCGGCTCACCGTTCGCGCTCACCTTCGCCGATACGCAGCGCACCGGCGGTGACCTGGGCTGGCTGGTGCCCAACCACCTCATCCGGCGCGCGGCCTGGGCCAGCGTGCAGGGCCAGCCCGGCCTGCAGGTGCTGGACGAGGCGCGGGTGGCCAGCGTGGTGGCCGGGGCCCAACGCAGCGTGGTGGCCGGCGCCCAACGCAGCGTGGTGACGCTGGCCGATGGCCGCCGCCTGGCAGCGCGGCTGGTGGTGGCGGCCGACAGCCGGTTCTCCAGTACCCGGCGCATGCTCGGGATCGGCGCGCGCCTGCGCGACTTCGGCAAGTCCATGCTGGTGTGCCGCATGCAGATCGAGGTGCCGCACCAGCACACCGCCTGGGAGTGGTTCGGCTATGGGCGCACGATGGCCCTGCTGCCGCTCAATGGCGCGCAGGCCTCGGCGGTGATTACCCTGCCGCCACGCCAGATCGAGGCGCTGATGGCGCAGGACGAGGGCGCGTTCGGGCGCAGCATCACCACGTTCTTCGAGCACCGGCTGGGCGCCATGCGGCCGCTTGCACGCCCGTCGGCCTATCCGCTGGTGGCGGTGTATGCCAATGCGTTCGTGGGTGATCGCTGCGCGTTGATCGGCGATGCCGCGGTGGGCATGCATCCGGTGACCGCGCATGGGTTCAACCTGGGCCTGCTCGGCCAGCACCGGCTGGCCACGGTGCTGGCCCGGGCGGCGGCGCGCGGTGGCGACATCGCCGCGCCGGCCGGGCTGGCCGCCTACGAGCGTGGCCACCGGCTGGCCTCGCGGCCGCTGTACGAGGCGACCAATGCGATCGCCACGCTGTACACCGATGACCGCCTGCCGGCACGGGTGCTGCGCAAGGCCGGGCTGCGCCTGGCGCACGGGGTGGCCCCGTTCCGCCAGCTGATTGCCGCCCACCTCACCCAGCGCGAGGCGCGGGCCTGACCCGGCTCAGGGGGCGTCGGTATCGGCGATGACGTTGATGGTGGTGTCGGCGAACTGCACCACCTGGCCGCCGCGGATCTTGCAGGCCTTGCGCAGTTCGACCTCGCCGTCGACCAGGACCTGGCCATCGGCGATCACCGTCTTGGCCTCGCCGCCACTGGTGACCAGGTCGGCCAGCTTGAGCAACTGCTTGAGCTCGACGTAGTCGCTGTCCAGTTCAAATTCGAGGGTCTGCATGGAGCGGGTATCCTGGGAAGGGGCGCGGAGGGGGCCCGGGCCGGAAGAGGGCGCGTATTGTGCGCCAGCACGCGCCAGAAACGGCATCCCGGCGAGAATCTGTACACGTTGTTCAGGAACGATGCGGTATCATCGCGCCCTGAGCGAGTGAATTCTCCTCCGACCGAGCAGCGCCAGGGCACGCGATAAGAAAGGGCGCCCAAAGCGCGGACCATCCCCTTTTTTATCTCACTGCCCCCTTTAATCGGCAGTGCTTTGGAGTTCCCCATGTCCCAAGAAACCTCCGCGCCGCTGCTGTTCGCAGACCTCGGCCTGTCCGACGCTGTGATGCAGGCCGTCGCCACCGTCGGCTATGAAACGCCGTCCCCGATCCAGGCGGCCACCATCCCGGCCATGCTGGAAGGCCGCGACGTCCTCGGCCAGGCGCAGACCGGCACCGGCAAGACCGCGGCCTTCGCGCTGCCGGTGCTGTCCAACCTCGATTTCAACCAGACCAAGCCGCAGGTGCTGGTGCTGGCGCCCACCCGCGAACTGGCCATCCAGGTCGCCGAGGCGTTCCAGACCTATTCCTCGGGCATCCCCGGTTTCCGCGTGCTGCCGGTGTACGGCGGCCAGCCCTACGGCCAGCAGCTGCAGGCCCTGCGCCGTGGCGTGCACGTCATCGTGGGCACCCCGGGCCGGGTCATCGACCACCTGGACCGCGGCACCCTGGACCTGTCCGAGCTGAAGACGCTGGTGCTGGACGAAGCCGATGAAATGCTGCGCATGGGCTTCATCGACGACGTCGAGGCCGTGCTGAAGAAGCTGCCGGAGACCCGCCAGGTGGCCCTGTTCTCGGCCACCATGCCGTCGCAGATCCGCCGCATCGCGCAGACCTACCTGAAGAACCCGGCCGAAGTCACCATCGTCAGCAAGACGACGACCTCGGCCAACATCCGCCAGCGCTACTGGTGGGTGAGTGGCATGCACAAGCTGGACGCGCTGACCCGCATCCTGGAAGTGGAACCGTTCGACGCGATGATCATCTTCTCGCGCACCAAGGCGGCCACCGAAGAGCTCGCCGAGAAGCTGCAGGCCCGTGGCCTGGCCGCGGCCGCCATCAACGGCGACATGCAGCAGGCCCAGCGCGAGCGCACCATCGGCATGCTCAAGGAAGGCAAGCTGGACATCCTGGTGGCCACCGACGTGGCCGCCCGTGGCCTGGACGTGGAGCGCATCAGCCACGTGCTGAACTACGACATCCCGTACGACACCGAAAGCTACGTGCACCGCATCGGCCGTACCGGTCGTGCCGGCCGCACCGGTGACGCGATCCTGTTCGCCACCCCGCGCGAGAAGGGCATGCTGCGTGCGATCGAGCGCGCCACCCGCCAGCCGATCGAAGAGATGCAGCTGCCGAGCGTGGACGCGGTCAACGACACCCGCATCAGCAAGTTCATGAGCCGCATCAGCGACGCGCTCGATGCCGGTGGCACCGAGTTCTACCGCGACCTGCTGCAGCGCCTGGAAGGCGAAAAGAACGTGCCGGCGATCGAGATTGCCGCCGCGCTGGCCAAGCTGCTGCAGGGCGATTCGCCGTTCCTGCTGACCCCGCCGGTGCGTGGCGCCCGTGAAGAGCGTGCGCCGCACCAGCGCAACGAGCGCAGCAACGACCGTGGCGAGCGCCCGGCCCGTTTCGAGCCGCGCTTCGAGCGTGGCCCGCGTCGTGAAGACGACCGTGGCCCGCGTCCGCCGCGTCCGGAAGGCGACTTCGGCAACACCGACGGTGGTTTCGAACGCGCTCCGCGCCGTGACATCGTCCCGCGCGGTGCCGCCGAGCCGGGCATGGAAACCTTCCGCATCGAAGTCGGCCACGTGCACGGCGTGAAGCCGGGCAACATCGTCGGCGCGATCGCCAACGAAGCCGGGCTGGAAAGCCGGTTCATCGGCCGCATCGACATCCACGACGACTTCTCGGTGCTGGACCTGCCGGCGGAAATGCCGCAGGACCTGCTGACCCACCTGAAGAAGGTGTGGGTCTCCGGCCAGCAGCTTCAGATGCGCAAGGTGGAGCCGGGTGAAGACCTGACCCCGTCGCCGCGCCCGGCCTTCAAGCCGAAGTTCGGTGGCAAGCCGCGCGGTCCGGGTGGTCCGGGTGGCCCGCGCAGCGGCCCGGGCGGCAACGACCGTCCGCCGCGTCGTGACGGCTTCAAGCCGCGCGGTCCGCGCAACGGCTGATCGCTCCCGCGGTCCCTGCAACGCCAGCCTCCGGGCTGGCGTTGTCGTTTCCGGGACCGGCCGGGCCCTGGCCGCCGGGTTTCGCACGGCGTCAACATTCCCCGATCTAGCCTGACCGCTCTGCGACAGGGACGTGCTATCCACTCCATGGTTCCCCGGGGAGATCGGCGATGCTGGCAACTGGCAAGGATGTTGGTGCGACGGCAGTTCCGTATCCCACGCGGGGACTGACCCTGCGTTTCGTCCTGCTGACCGGCATGGCGATCGGCCTGGTGGGCATCTCGGCCGTGATCCAGGAGCTGCAGGCCGCCTCGACCGCGTGGATCGTGGGCCAGAGCCACTGGTCGCGCAGCCAGCAGCAGGCCAGCTTCGCGTTGGGCCGCTACATCAACAGCGGCGACCCGGCCGACCTGGCCGAAGCCCGCAGCGCGCTGGCGGTACCGCTGGGCGACCTGGATGCGCGGCAGGCGCTGGAGCAGGCCGACCCCGACCTGGGCCGCGCCCGGCGCGGGTTCCTGCAGGGCGGCAATGCCCCCGGTGACATCAACCGCCTGATCTTTTCCTTCCGCTATCTGGGCCACCTGGGCTATTTCCGCGATGCGGTGCGGCTGTGGCGGCAGACCGACCCCGGGCTGCAGCAGTTGTCGCAGATTGCCGGGCGTGCGGCGGCGATGCATGCCCGCGGCGCGCCACCGCCCGCCCAGCGGCAGGCGCTGCAGGATCACCTGCACGCGCTCGATCGCAGCCTGCAGGCGCAGGCCAAGGCGTTCTCGCTGTCGTTGCTGCGTACCGCTTCGATCGTGCGCCTGACCACGCTGTTGGTGGGAGGACTGTCGGTGCTGCTGATCACCGTGGTGGCGGTGATGCTGTCCAGACGCGTGCGGCGCGACCTGCTCGAGCAGGAAAGCCGTTTCCGCGCCGCCTTCTACCAGGCCACCGTCGGCATGCTCAAGCTCGACCAGGCCGGCGCGGTGCTGGAGGCCAACCAGGCCATCGCCGATATCCTCGACCATCGCCGCGAGGTGCTGTTGGGCATGCAGCTGCAGGACCTGCTGGTGGACGGCGAACTGGTGCTGGACGAGACCGGGCGGATCGACTGGGTACGCCAGCTGCGCCCGGGCGAACTGCGCTTCCAGCGCGCCGACGGCGGGCTGTTGTGGGGCCGCTGGAGCGGCACCATCGTGCGCACGCCGGGGCGCGAGCCCACCGTGTTCGCCATCGTCGAGGATGTCTCGCAGAACCACGCGCTGGCGCGTGAAGTGGAGCACCAGGCCAGCCACGACCCGCTGACCGGGCTGATCAACCGCCGCGAGATCGAACGCCTGCTTGAACAGGCGCTGCTGGACGTGCGCAGCCACGGCGGCGTGCACAGCCTGTGCTACATCGACCTGGACTACTTCAAGCTGGTCAACGACGGGCTGGGCCACGCGGCCGGCGACCAGCTGCTGCGCAACTTCGCCGACTACCTGGTCGGGGCGGTGCGCGACGGCGACTGGGTGGGGCGCATGGGCGGCGATGAGTTCGCGCTGTTCCTCGCCAACGCCGGCCAGGACGAGGCCAAGCAGGTGCTGCAACGGATCGTGCGCAGCCTGGGCCAGGCCAGCGTGCAGCACGGCGACGGCAGCCCGCGGGTGAGCTGCAGCGTGGGCGTGGTCGAGGTCACCGGCGAGGCGACGGACGTCAACTGGCTGATGAGCGCGGCCGACAGTGCCTGCTACGCCGCCAAGGAAGCCGGGCGCAACCGCGTGCACTGCTACAACGAAAGCCGCCCGGCGCTGGACGAGCGCCGCCAGGAGGCCGAGCGCCTTGCTTCGGTGTCCAGTGCGATCGCCGAGAACCGCATGCTGCTGTACGCCCAGCGCATCGAGCGGATCGGCGATCCGGGGTTCCTGCATTACGAGGTGCTGGTGCGCATGCGCAGCCCCGAAGGCCTGCTGCAGACGCCCGGCGAGTTCATGCCGGCGGTGGAGCGTTACGGCATGGGCATGGCGCTGGACCGGCACGTGCTGGGGCTGCTGTTCCGCCACCTGCAGGTGTGTCCGGCGCATGTGCAGCGACTGGGGCTGTGCAACGTCAACGTGTCGGCGCAGTCGATCGCCGAGCCGACCTTCCTGGCCTTCGTCTGCGACCTGCTCGAACGCAACCGGGGCCTGGCCCGCAAGCTGTGCTTCGAGATCACCGAAACCGCGGCGATCAGCAACCTGGCCCAGGCCCGCAGCTTCATCGAGGCGGTCAAGGCGCGTGGCTGTCGCGTGGCATTGGACGACTTCGGGTCCGGCCTGTCCTCGTTCGGCTATCTGCGCCAGTTGCCCGCGGACATGCTCAAGATCGACGGCGTGTTCGTCCGCGACATGGACGTCGACCCGGTCAGCCGCGCGGCGGTGCGCGCGATCACCGAGATCGGCCGCGAGCTGCACATGACCGTGATCGCCGAGTGGGTGGAGTCGGCCGAGGTCGCCGAGCAGCTGCAACTGCTCGGCGTGGACGGCCTGCAGGGGTATGCGATCGAACGCCCGGTCGCGCTGGAGCGGATGACCCAGCCGGCGCTGTGGCCGGCGCGCACCGGTGCGGCTTCGGAGCGACATCCCGGACTGCAATGAGGCCATCGGCCTGGCCTGCACGGCCGGCGTGGCGCGTGAAACGGCAAGGTTCGGGCGATAATCGCGGCCAGGGGCGGCGCGCAACCTGCGTGGCGGCATCGAGGGCGGGGCAGGGCGTGAGGGCAAGGCACGGCGGGAGGGTCGGGAAGGGCGCGGCGTTGGTGCTGCTGGCCCTGCTGTGGCTGTGGCTGCCGCACGCGGCCCTCGGCGCCACGCTGGACGCGGCCACCGCCCGCGCCGGCACCGACGTGCTGCTGCTGGGCGCGGCGACGGCCGAGCGCACGCCCCAGCGCGCCTGTACGGCCGAGGTCCTGGCCCGCCACCAGCAGATCCTACACGTGCCGGCCCCGGCCAGGGGCTGGTCCGGCGAACCGCAGGCCGTGGATGTGTTCGGGGTCCTGGCCGGCGAAGTCCGGATCAGCCATGGCGATCGCCAGATCTGCGGCAGCATGCACGACGCGCGCACCCGTGATTCCCGCTTCCGCGCCGGCGTGGGCATGGTGGTGGTGCCCAAGGCCGGGGACCATGAACCGATCGTGGTGTCCTGGGCCGCACCGATCAAGCCGCGCTGGATCCCCACCGTGCAGTTGGGCGGGCCGAGTCCGGTGCAGCAGGACGACACCGCGCGGCTGCTGGTGCGCGCGGCCTGTGTCGCGGTGGTCATCGCGTTGGCGCTGTCGGCACTGATGGGCTATGTGACCACCAAGGACCGGTCGTTCCTGCTCTACGTGGCCATCTGTCTGCTGTTCGTGCTGTGGCAGGCGGTGCTGGGCGGCCTGAGCGGGTATCCGGAACCGTGGCTCCCGGTCCACAACCGCGCCTCGTGGTGGCTGGTGTCGTTGAGCGCCTTCACCGAGGCCGTGCTGCTGCCGGTGCTGTGGCGCCTGTGCGGTGGCGACCGCCGCTGGCCGCGCTCGCGGCCGGTCCAGCACGTGCTGCTGTGGGGGATGTTCGGCATCGGCCTGGTGGTGCCCTGGCTGCACTTCGCCGTGTTGCCCTGGCTGGCCGCGGGGCTGGAACACCTGTTCGTGCTCGGCTGCGTGGTGTGCCTGGCGGCGGGGGTCTGGGGCGTGCTGCAGCGCGACCGCTACGCGCTGGCAGGGTTGAGCGCGCTGGTGCCGTGGTGGGGCATGATCATCGCCGACGCGCTGCATGCCCAGTGGCTGGTGGCCTACCGGATCGAAACGCTGCAACTGTCGGCGACCTGGTTCCTGATGATGTCCGCCTACGCCTTGAACCTGCGCCTGGGGCGGCTGCGCCGGCAGCGCGACGAGATGCGCCAGCTGGCCGATACCGATGCGCTTACCGGCCTGCCCAACCGTCGTGCCGGGCTGCGCCTGCTGGCCGAGTACCTGGACCGGGCGCGCCAGGAAGACCAGCCATTGGCGATCGGGTTCCTGGATATCGACCTGTTCAAGGACATCAACGACCAGTTCGGCCACGAGGTCGGCGACCAGGTGCTGGTGGCGGTGGCGCGCAACCTGCGCGATTCGGTGCGCAACCGCGAGGATGTGATCCGGATGGGCGGGGAGGAGTTCCTGGTGCTGCTGCCCTGCGCCAACCGGGCCACCGCGCTGGCCCGCCTGGAGAGCGTGCGCCGACAGGTGCAGGCGGTCACCGCGATCCTGGCGGTGCCCGGCCTGGAGGTCTCGGCCAGCATCGGCCTGGCGGTCCTGCGTGGCGACGGCGACGACCTCGCCTCGCTGCTGCGCCGCGCCGACCACGCCATGTACTGCGCCAAGCGCGCCGGCCGCAACCAGGTCTACGACGCCGAACAGGCGGTGGCCGCCGGTGACCGGCAACCGGCCTGAACCACGGTTGCCCTGCGCGGCCCGGGTTTGCCGGATAATGGGCCGATGACTATCCGACTCAACAAGCACATCGCCGACACCGGCTTCTGTTCCCGCCGCGAAGCCGACCGCCTGATCGGCGAGCGCCGCGTCACCGTCAATGGCCATCCGGCCGGCACCGGTGCGGTGGTCGGCGAGGGCGACGTGGTCCTGGTCGACGGCCAGCCGCTGCGCGCGCGCGAAGCGAAAAAGGCCGGCGGCCGCAAGCACGTCTACATCGCGCTGAACAAGCCGGTGGGCATCACCTGCACCACCGAAAGCTCGGTCAAGGGCAACATCGTGGAGTTCGTCGGCCACGAACAGCGGATCTTCCCGATCGGCCGGCTGGACAAGGATTCGGAAGGGCTGATCCTGCTCACCAGCAACGGCAACATCGTCAACCAGATCCTGCGCGCCGAGAATGGCCACCAGAAGGAATACATGGTGGCGGTGAACAAGCCGGTCACCGACGAGTTCCTGCGCGGCATGGCGCGCGGCGTGCGCATCCATGACGAAACCACGCTGCCGTGCCGGACCAGCAAGCTGGCCAAGTTCGGTTTCCGGATCACTCTGCAGCAGGGCCTGAACCGGCAGATCCGGTTGATGGCGGCGGCCTTCGGCTTCCGCGTCACCCAGCTGCGCCGGGTCCGCATCGACAACATCAAGCTGGGCGCGCTCAAGCCCGGCCAGTGGCGCAATCTCACCGATGCCGAGCTCAAGGGCCTGCTGCCCAAACAGCTGGAATGGTGATGCCCCGCGTCACGCGCTGAGCCGGCACTCGGGCTAGACTGCGCGGGCACAACGACCGCGCCTGCCCCGATGATCAAGCCGTCCAAGCCGGACAACGAAGAACAGCGCCTGCAGGCGCTGCAGCGCTACCAGATCCTGGACACGCCCAGTGAACGGTCGTTCGAGGATCTGGTCACCATCGCCACCGCGCTGTGCGGTACCGGCATGGGCGCGGTGACGCTGATCGACCGCGATCGCCAGTGGTTCAAGGCACGCCAGGCGGTGGAGGTGAGCGAGGGCAGCCGCGATGTGTCCTTCTGCGGCCACGCGATCCTGCAGCCGGACCAGGTGATGGTGGTCGAAGACGCGTCGCAGGACCCGCGCTTCCACGACAACCCGCTGGTGGTCCAGGACCCGCATGTGCGCTTCTACGCGGGCGCGCCCCTGTTGAGCCTGGACGGCCTGCCACTGGGCACGCTGTGCGTGTTCGACGCCCGCCCCGGGCAGTTGCGCCCCGAGCAGGCCAAGGCACTGTCGGCGTTGTCGCGGCAGGTCTCGCTGGTGATGGAGCTGCGCCGCTATGCGCATGAGATCCAGCAGCACATGCGCGACCGGGCGTGGTACGAACAGCGCCTGGCCGAGTACAACAGCCTGCTGGAACAGCAGAACGCCGACCTGGCCGAACAGAGCCGCACCGATCCGTTGACCGGGCTGCCCAACCGCCGTGCCATGAGTGCGGCGCTGGAGACGGCGATCCGCGATGTCGACGGCCAGCCCCGGCAGACCGCCGTGGCCCTGCTGGACATCGACCATTTCAAGCGCGTCAACGACCTCTACGGGCATGCCACCGGCGACCACGTGCTGGCCGAACTGGCCCGCCTGCTGCGTGCGCATTTCGCCGGGCAGGGACTGGCGGCGCGCTACGGCGGCGAAGAGTTCGTGGTGCTGATGCCCGACACCGCGCTGGCCACGGCCGAGCTGCAATGCGATTTCCTGCGCATGGCCGTGGCCGACCTGCCGCTGGGCATCCCGCTGACGATCAGCATCGGCGTGGCCGCGCATCGTCACGGCGACAGCGTGGAGAAAACCCTCGCGCGCGCCGATGCGGCGCTGTACCAGGCCAAGCACCAGGGCCGCAACCGCGTGCTGCGCGCCGACTGAGCGCGCGTTCGCAGGCCCTGCGACCGCCTTGCGGCATGCTGGTGCCCCAACCCGCCATTGACCTCGCCATGCTGCAGACCCTGGCCATCGCCAACTACCGCTCGCTGTACGACCTGGTCGTGCCGATGGGGCGCCTGAACCTGGTCACCGGCGACAACGGCAGCGGCAAATCCAGCCTGTATCGGGCCCTGCGCCTGCTGGCCGAAACCGCGCAGGGCGGGGTTGCCGCCGCGCTGGCGCGCGAGGGCGGGCTGGGCTCGGCGCTGTGGGCCGGGCCCAGCCGGATCGACCAACGCATGGTGCGGGGCGAGATCCCCGTGCAGGGCCAAGCCCACGCGCCATCGGTCGCGCTGCGGCTCGGGTTTGCCGGTGAGGATTTCGGCTATGCGATCGACCTGGGGCTGCCGGTGGGCGGCGGGTCCATGTTCGACCTGGACCCGCAGATCAAATGCGAGAGTATCTGGGCCGGGCCGTTCCTGCGCAGCGCCAACGTGCTGGTCGAGCGACGCGGCGCGCTGGTGCGGCGCCGGCATGGCCGGCAGTGGGACGTGATGGACGAGCACCTGTCGGTATTCGACACCCTGTTTACCCAACTGGCCGATCCGCAGCGCATGCCCGAAGTGCTGGCGCTGCGCGAGTCGATCCGCGGCTGGCGGTTCTACGATCATTTCCGCAGCGATCCGCACGCGCCAGCGCGGCAGGCACCGCTGGCCACCCGCACGCCGGTGCTCAGCCATGACGGCCACGACCTGGCGGCGGCGTGGCAGACCATCGTGGAGATCGGCGATCCGCAGGCCCTGGCGCGCTCGCTGGACGATGCGTTTCCCGGTGCGCAGGTGCGCATCGAACCGCACGAAGGCCGGCTGCACCTGAAATTCCAGCAGCCGGGCCTGCTGCGTCCGCTGGCGGCGGCGGAACTGTCCGACGGCACCCTGCGCTACCTGCTGCTGATCGCCGCGCTGCATACGCCGCGGCCGCCACCGTTGATGGTGCTCAACGAGCCGGAGACAAGCCTGCATCCGGACCTGCTGCCGGCGCTGGCGCGCTTGATCGTCGCCGCCAGTGCGCGCAGCCAGCTGTGGGTGGTGTCGCATGCCAGCCGCTTGATCGCGGCAGTGCAGGAAGACCCGGCCTGCCAGCGCATCGGCCTGCACAAGGAACTCAGCCAGACCCGGATGGTCGGCCAGGGCCTGCTGGACGCCCCCGCCTGGTACTGGCCCGCGCGGTAGCCATCGGCACCGGGCCGGGCCGCGGCGGCGGCCTCAATCGGCGACGTTGTGCGCCTCGGCGGTGCCCAGCATCTCCGGGTGCTGCACCGGCTTGCGTCGGTTCAACAACGGGTGCAGGAACACCGCGCCGACGATGATCGCCACGCCCACGTAGAACAGCGGCGTCAGCTCACGCTGCTCGCTCAGCAGCACCATCGCCAGCAGGATCGCGTAGACCGGCTCCAGGTTGGTCACCAGTTGGGAGGTGTAGGCGCTGATGTGGCGCAGCGCGACCAGCGCCAGCGCGAACGGCAGCAGCGTGCACAGGCCGGCCAAGGCGAGCAGCAGCAGGCCGTCGTGCAGGCTGGGGACCACCCACAGCGGGCTGGCCAGCGGCGGCAGCAGGTAGGGCAGCAGCGGCGCCAGCAGGGTGAGGGTGACGGTGCCGGCGCCCAGTTCCAGCGCGGTCACCGTGAGCGGGTCGGCATGGCTGACCAGGCGCTTGTTGAGCGAGCCGAACACCGCCACCAGCAGCGCCGACAGCGCGCCGATCAACACCCCCAGGCGCATCCCATGCGGCACGCCACCCACCACCAGCGCCACGCCCGGCAGCACCGCGATGCCGAACGCCAGTTCGCGCAGCTGGAACGGGCGCTTGGCCACCCACGGTTCGATCACCGCGGTGAACACCGGTGCCAGCGCGATGCAGGTGGCCGCCACCGAGGCGTTGGCCAGTTTCACCGCGCCATAAAAGGTGAGCCAGTGCAGGGCAACCAGTGCGCCCACGCCGCAGTAGCCGGCAAACAGCGCCGGCGACAACTGGCGCAGCCCGCGCCACACCCGCGGCACCAGGGCCAGCATGGCCACCACCAGCAGCATCCGCCACCACACCAGCGGCAACGCGGGCAGGGTGATGAGCTTGCCGAGGATGGCGGTAATGCCCCACAGCAGCACGCAGAAGTGGATTTGCAGGAGCGCTTTACGGGTGTCGGTCATCGGCATCCCGCTATTGTGCGGCAAGCCGCCCGCCACCGCGATCCATCCACCCCAGGTTCAAGCCGGCGTGGCATCCTGCGCCGATGAACACCAGACCGCTCCCCGCACCGTCCCCGCGCGCCCGCGCCCTGGCCGGGATCACCGCGCTCACCGCCATCGCATCGCTGGTGCTGCAGTACGCGCTGCTGCTGCAGACCGTCGGCGCCACAGCCGGCACCGGCCAGGCGTTGCTGCGCCTGCTCGGCTATTTCACCATCCTCAGCAACATCGGCGTGGCCGCCGTGTGCCTGGCGCGCCTGCGTGGGCGCGGCGACGGCATGGCCGCGCCCGCAGCGAGTGCCGCAGTGGCGTTGTACATCGGCATTACCGGGCTGGTCTACGTGCTGGTGCTGCGCCCCCTGTGGCATCCGCAGGGGGCGCAGTGGTGGGCCGACACCGGCCTGCATTACGCCGTCCCGGTGCTGTACCTGCTGGGCTGGGTGGTGGGACCGCACGGTCATCTGCAGGCGCGCCAGTTGGCCTGGGCGATGCTGTTCCCGGCGCTGTACCTGGGCTGGGCGCTGCTGGTGGGGCGCTGGACCGGGCAGTACCCGTATCCGTTCCTGGACCTGGCCGCGCTGGGCGCGGCGACGGTCGCGCGCAACGCGCTGGTGGTCGGGTTGGCCTTCGCCGCGTTCGGCGCGCTGCTGTGGCGGATCGATGCGCGGCTCGGCGCGCGCAGCGCCGTATCCGCCCGGCGGTAACGATCGACCGTCGGGTCGATACGCAGCGGGTGGTCGGCACGCCGGCCTTGGGTCGATGGGGATCTGGTGCGAAACGCTGAAGGCAGCCGACCAACGGTCGGCGCTACGTTGCCCCGACGCGGGACAACTGCTCGCGCAGCGCCATCGCCGCGCCTGGATTGCGTTGTTTGGCCGCGCCAATGAACAGCACATAGACCTCGCGCGGCCCGCGTGCGGGCGCCTCGGCGGCGACATGTGGCAGGTCGGGGTTGTCGTCCCCGCGTGCCCAGCGCATCGCGCGCAGACACCATTGTTCCAGCGCCCGCTCCGGATAGCCTGCGCGCAGGTTGGCGCGCGCGTGCATCAACCGCGCATAGACGAAATCAGCGGTTGGATCGGCAAAGCTGGGGTAATCGTTGGAGCTGCTGAACACCAGCGCCACGTTGTGCGCGCGGGCCACGGCGACCAGGTCCGGCGTCCACGCGGCGGGGTTGCGCACCTCCAGGGCGTGCTGCAACCGGTGGCCGTCGGCCTCGCGCGGCAGCGCCTGCAGGAAGCCGTCGAACTCCGGTGCCGCGGCCGGGTGGGTATCGCCGAACTGCCAGACCAGCGGGCCCAGCCGATCGCCCAGCGTCACGATCCCGTCGATGAACGCCTCCGCCCGTGCGCCTACCCGGGACAGGTCGTGGGTCTGGGTGATCGTGCGCGGCGCCTTGGCCGAAAAGCGGAAGCCGGGCGGGGTCTGCTCACGCCACTGCGCGTAGACCGCCGGTTTCTGCGCCCGGTAGAAGGTGCTGTTGATTTCGATGCAGCCCAGTGCGCGGCTGGCATGGGCCAACTCTTCGCGCTGCGCCAGGCCGGCCGGGTAGAAGGTGCCGCCCCGCCAGGCCGGGAAGACCCAGCCGCCGATGCCGGTGCGGATGCGTCCGGGTGCCGCGGTCATGCGCCGCCGGCGGCCGCGCGCCAGGGATCGTAGCTGCCGAACCACCACAGGTAGCCTTCCAGGTCGCGGCAGGCGTAGCCGCGGCCGCCATAGGCCTGGTCGGCGATGTCGATCACCACCTGCGCCCCGGCGGCGACCGCGCGCGCGTAATGCGCATCCGGATCGGCCACGATCACGCAGGCACTCTGGGTCTGGCGGCCGCCCACCTCGTCGGGGTGCGCGCTGTAGCGCCCCCATTCGCTGGCGTTGTCCACCGAGCCGAGCATCACCATGCCGTGGCCATACACCAGCTGTGCGTGGTGGACCACGTCACCGTCGGCGTACACCGCCTGCGCGTGGAAGCCGAACGCGCGCTGCAACCACGCAATGGCCGCATGCGCGTCGCGGTAGCGCAGGCACGGGATGACGGTCGATACGGTATCGGCGGGCGCGGTCATGCGGGTCTCCGGAAACGGGCCTCCTTCTGGCACAGGCGAGCCTGCCGGTGCCCGCGTTACCATCGTGCGAAACCCGGCGCCGGGCCCCTGTCGGGCCTCAACGCCCCCGCGACATGCAACCGGAGACACTGTTTGAACACATCCTGGATCGGAGGCGTCGTGCTGCTGGCATGCGCACCTTTGGCGTCGGCAGCGGTGCCGACGGAACTGCAGCGGCTGGATGCCACTGTCGAACGCGTGCGCAGCCAGTTCGACGTGCCCGGCATCGCGGTGGCGGTGGTCAAGGACGGGCAGGTGGTGCTCGAGCGCGGCTACGGCGTGCGCGAGCTGGGCAAGCCGGCCCCGGTGCAGGCCGATACATTGTTCGCGATCGCGTCGAACACCAAGGCCTTTACCGCCACCTCGCTGAACCTGCTCGCCGAGCAGGGCAGGTTGAAGATGGACGACCGGGTGATCGACCACCTGCCGGGCTTCCGCATGTCCGACCCGTACGTCACCGGCGAGATGCGCATCCGCGACCTGCTTTCGCACCGCAGTGGGCTCAGCCTGGGGGCGGGCGACCTGCTGTTCTGGCCGACCACCGGCTACAGCAACCAGGAGGTGGTGCAGCGCCTGGCCAAGGTGCCGCTCAAGGCGGGCTTCCGCGACCGTTACGCGTACGACAACATCCTCTACGCAGTGGCCCAGCAGGTGATCGAGCAGGTCTCGGGGCAGTCCTACGCCGACTTCCTGCAGCAGCACATTTTCACCCCGGTCGGCATGGACGGTACCCGCTACAACGCCGACCATCTCAAGCCCGGCGACAACGCCGCGGTCGGCCACGCCAAATACGACTTCAGCACGTTGCGTACCGTCGCGCCGCTGACCTGGTCCAACAATGCCGGCGCCGGTGGCATCTATTCCAGCGTGCATGACATGGCGCGCTGGATGAACGTGCAGCTGGCGCACGGAACGCTGGAAAACGGGCAGGCGCTGTTCAGCGCCAAGAGCCAGCAGGGCATGTGGCAGATGATCACCCCGCAGGCGGTGCCCGAGCCGAGCGTGCCGCAACTGGCAGCGGCCAAACCCAACTTCGCCGGCTATGGTGAAGGCTGGAGCCTGAGCGATTACCGCGGCCAGAAGCTGGTCTGGCACACCGGCGGCTGGCCGGGCATGGTCTCGCGGGTGACCCTGGTGCCCGAACAGAAGCTGGGCATCGTGGTGCTGACCAACCAGGAAGTGGGCGCGGCCTTCAACGCCATCACCATGGAGGTGCTCGACGCGTATCTGCAGGCGCCGCAGACCGACTGGGTGGCCGCGTATGCCGCCGCCGTGGCGAAGGCACAGGACAAGGCCGACGAGGGCTGGGCCAGGCACCAGGCTGCGCGCGACGCCAGCTCCCGGCCGTCGCTGCCGCTTGCCGGGTATGCCGGCGGCTACCGCGATGCCTGGTATGGCGACGTGGCCGTGGAGCAGAAGGGGCGCACGCTGCGCCTGCGCTTCGGCAAGACCGCCCAGCTGGTCGGCACGCTGGAGCATTGGCAGCACGACACCTTCATCGTGCGCTGGGACGACCGCTCGCTCAATGCCGATGCCTTCGTGAATTTCAGCCTGGACCCGGACGGCAAGGTACGCGACATGCGCATGCAGGCGATCTCCTCGCTCACCGATTTCAGCTTCGATTTCCAGGACCTGTTGTTCGTCCCGGTCGTGGCCGACGCCAAGGGCTGAACCCCGCCGCCGACCTGTGATGGAGGCGCGAGTAAAAGAACGGGCCGTGGTGGGATAATCGCGGCCTGTTTTGTTTCGGGTGCACTGCGATGTTCCGCTGGTTCGAGTCGCTGATTCCGGTCTTTCCGCCCCTCGACGGCCGCATGCCGCCGCGCCGGGTGGTGCCGTTCTACATCCACTATCTGCGCCCGGTGTGGCCGGTGCTGCTGGCCACGTTGATCGGCGGTCTGCTGCTGGCGCTGGTGGAAGTGGCGATGTTCGATTTCCTCGGCCGCATCGTGGACATGGTCGCCGAGCAGCCCGGCAGCGGGTTTTTCGACCGCCATGCCAACACACTGCTGTGGATGGCCGGCATCACCCTGATCGCGCGGCCGCTGCTGGTGTCGCTGCACAGCCTGCTGGTCAACCAGGCGATCGTGCCCGGGCTGAGCAACCGCTCGCGCTGGCTGATGCACAACTACGTGGTGCGGCAGAGCCTGAGCTTCTTCCAGAACGACTTCGCCGGCAGCATGGCCAACCGCGTCATGCAGACCGGCACGTCGCTGCGCGAGTCGGCGGTGCAGATGGTCGATTCGCTGTGGTACATCATCGTCTACACCGGCACCGCGCTGTACCTGTTCGCGCAGGCCGACTGGCGGCTGATGATTCCGCTCGGGCTGTGGATGGCCGCCTACGCGGTGATCATGTGGTACTTCGTGCCACGGGCGAAGCAACGCGCATGGATCGCCTCCGAAGCGCGTTCCAAGGCGATGGGCCGCATCGTCGATGGCTACACCAACATTCCCACGCTGAAGCTGTTCGCCCATGGCGGGCATGAGCAGGCCTACGTGGCCGAATCGATCCAGGAACTGGCGGTCAAGCACCGCGGCCAGACCCGCGTCACCACCGGGCTGGAAGTGACCATCGCCATCGTCAACGGCTTCCTGATCGTGGGCACCTGCGGCCTGGCGCTGTGGCTGTGGAACGGCGGGCACATCACCGTCGGCGCGATCACCCTGGCCACCGGTCTGGTGATCCGCATCCACAACATGTCCGGCTGGATCATGTGGACCATCAACGGCATCTTCGAGGACATCGGTACGGTGCAGGACGGCATCACCACGATCTCCCAGCCGCTGACCGTGCAGGACCGCCCCGATGCGGTGCCGCTGGTGGTGGCGCGGGGCGGCGTGCATTTCGATGACATCCATTTCCACTACGGCAAGGCCGGCGGGGTGATGGCCGGGCTCAACCTGGACGTCAAGCCCGGCGAGAAGATCGGCCTGGTCGGTCCATCGGGCGCGGGCAAGTCGACCCTGGTCAACGTGCTGCTGCGGCTCTACGACCTGGAAAGCGGGCATATCCGCATCGATGGCCAGGACATCGCGGCCGTCACCCAGGAGAGTCTGCGCCGGCAGATCGGCGTGGTCACCCAGGACACGTCGCTGCTGCACCGCTCGATCCGCGACAACCTGCTGTACGGCCGCCCGGACGCCACCGAGGCGCAGCTGCGCAGCGCGGTGGCCAAGGCGCGTGCCGAGGCGTTCATCGAGACGCTGCGCGACGGCGAAGGCCGCACCGGCTACGACGCGCATGTGGGCGAGCGCGGCGTCAAGCTGTCCGGCGGCCAGCGCCAGCGCATCGCCATCGCCCGGGTGCTGCTCAAGGATGCCCCGATCCTGGTGCTGGACGAAGCCACCTCGGCCCTGGATTCGGAAGTGGAAGCCGCTATCCAGGACAACCTGGACGAGTTGATGGCCGGCAAGACGGTGATCGCGATCGCGCACCGGCTGTCCACCATCGCGCGCATGGACCGGCTGGTGGTGATGGACCAGGGCCGGATCGTGGAAACCGGCACGCACGCCGAACTGGTGGCCGCCGGTGGTCTCTATGCGCGCCTGTGGGCACGCCAGACCGGTGGATTCGTGGCCGCCGACGCGTAGGGCCGGGTGGGATGTGGTGGTGATTGCGCGCGGGTCCGGCGCTCGCCGACGCCAACCGCAGGGGCGGCAGGCGTCGGCAAAATAGGAGGCCATCGCCCCTATCCGGGGTAAGCAGAAGCGCACGTTGACCCGTTCCGGGCGCGGGGGACGGTGGGCCCGCGCTGGGCCCTCATGCCCTTTCCGGCGAATGTCCCCGGCGTCGGCCTCCTGCTGCTTGCCGAGCATGGCTCGGCACTACCGGGGAGGGGGCCTGCTGCTGCTTGCCGAGCATGGCTCGGCACGACCGGGGTCCTCCAAGGGCATGGGGGGCCAGCGCCCGACCCACCGACGGACCCCAGAAAATCCTGGCTACGGCCTGCTTACCGCAAGCCGAGCCCCGTAGCAGCCGGTAGGCCCCTGGGCAAAATAAAGGAGGAGGCCGCTTGGCGGCCGGGGGACATTCGCATCAGGGGCCTACCGGCTGTTGCGGGGCCCATACGCCCACGGGTAGCCCGGAACGAAGACACCCACCCGATCACCCACACGTCGCCGACACTATCCGTGCACGCGCGTAGCGTCGTGCTCATTCGGCGACGGCTCTTGCAACAAACCACGCCTGATCAGAGGGGAGAAGAACAAAAAACGGCCCGGGTCACCCCGGGCCGCTTGCCTGTCTGACGAGGAACGAGGCAGTGCTTACTCGATCGGCTGGTCCAGCATCAGCTGGCGCGCGAAACGCACCGGCGGTGCGCCGTAGGACAGCATCTGGTCATGGTAGGCCTTCAGGTTGAACTTCGCGCCCAGCTTGTCCTGCATCGCCTTGCGCGTATCGAAGTGCTCCTGCGCACCCACGAAGTAGGTCGGCAACTGCGCCGACGTCAACTGCGCGCGCACCCACTTGCCCGACGCCTCGCTTTCCTGCTGGAACGCATCGTGCGTCATCAGCTGCATCGCCTTCTCGCGGCTCCAGTTGTCCACGTGCACGCCCTGGTCCAGGATCGCGTTGGAGATGGTGCGCAGGTAGAACTTCAGCTGCACCAGGTGGAACAGCGGATCGTTGTCCAGGTAACCCTGCTCCTGCATCATCCGCTCGGTATAGACCGCCCAGCCCTCTGCGAACAGCCCCGAACGCAGCACCGCGCGCAGCGTCGACGGGAACTTGCCCGAATGCCAGCCTTCCAGGTAATGCCCCGGCGTGCCCTCGTGGATGCTCAGCAGATGGATCATCCGGCTGTTGTATTCGCGCAGGAACGAATCGACCTGCTTGTCGCTCCAATCGTCCGGAATCGGCGACACCGCGTAGAACGTCTTCAGGTTCTTGTCCAGCGGGCCGGGCGAATCGCAGTAGGCCACGGCGACGCCACGCTGGAACTCGGGCATCAGGATGATGTCCACCGGCGAATCGGGCAGCGTCATCAGGTCATGCTTGCGCACGAATTCGGTGGACTGCGCCAACGCCGCCTTCGCATCGTCCACCACCTTGTCGCGCGCCGGCTTGTCGGCGTAGGCCAGTTCCAGCGCCGCCTCGATCGCGGCCTGCTGCTGCGCGTCGGTCGGGTTGGCCGGCAGCGCCGGCGCGCCCGGCTTGTCCTTCAGCACGGTCTGCGCGATGCCGTACATGACCCCGCGCACGCGCTGCAGTTCAGCGCGCGCACGCTCGCCGATCTCCGCGCGCGACAGCGAGGAGTTCAGCGCGAACTTCAGCTTCTGGTCGTACAGCTCGGCACCGATGCGGAAGTCGCCCTTGGCGTTGGGCACCAGGGTGGTGTCCAGCCAGGTCTGCTGCTCCTCGACCGCCTTCTTCAGGCCGTCGATCGCCGCCTGCAGCCGCTTGCCGTCTTCGGCCGGCAGCTCGCCGATGTGCGGGGTGATGAAGGTATCGACGATGCTGAGGATGCCGCGGTTCTGCTTGGCCACCGTCTCGGCGTGGATCTTCGGCACGCGCGCCGGGTCCAGGTTCTCGCGCGCCTGCGCGAAGATCTGCGGCAGCTTCTCCATGCGCGCGGTGGCCGCCTTCAGGCGCTCGGGCAGCGGCGCGAACTCACGCGCCATCAGTCCGTACAGCGCGCTGCCGGCCATGCCGTTGTAGATCTGCGGGTCCCACTTGGACGACTGCAGCACCTCGGCCGTCCAGATCTCGGACTGCAGCTGGTTGCGCAGGATCGCCGCGTCGACCTGGTTCTCGCGCGAGAGCTTGCTCACGTCGATGCGGTCGAGGTCGGCGACCAGGGCCTTGTAGGCGGTCAGCATCTTCTGCTGGCCGGCGGCACTGAGGTCGTCGATCTCGGCATCGTAGCGGTGGTCGCCGATCTGGGTGGCGCTGATCGGCGACAGCTGCATCCAGGTGTCCAGGGCGCGCTTGGAAAGATCGGCGAAGGCGGTATCGACCGCCGCGTCACCGGCGCTGGCGGGCGCCGCGGTGCCGGTCGGGGCGGGCGGGGCATCGGCCTGCTGGCAACCGCCGAGGGCGGCGATCAGGGCGAGGGCGAGAAGATGCTGGCGCATCGGCGATCCTGTGCTGTGGTCAATCGCCGAGCATAGGCCCCCCCGCCCGATCGCACCCGTGCCATTGGATTACCATGGCCCTTTCCAGCCGGAGGGCGTGCCATGCAGTACGAAGGGAGCTGTCATTGCGGGCAGATCGCATTCGTGGTCGAGGCCCCCGAGCCGATCAGCGAGGCGCTGGACTGCAACTGTTCGTTGTGCCGCCGGCGCGGCGGCCTGCTGTGGTTCGGGCCGCGCGCCGCGCTGGACCTGAAGACGGCCGCGGCCGACGTGGCCACCTACCAGTTCAACCAGCACCACCTGGAGCACCACCATTGCCGCACGTGCGGCGTTGCCCCGTTCAGCGAGGGCGTGGACCCGCGCAGCGGGCAGGCGATGGTGGCGGTCAATGTACGCTGCCTGCCCGGGGTAGACCTGGATGGGCTCACGATCACGCGGTTTGACGGAGCAAGCAAGTAGATGAAACGGACGAACGGGCGCCACGCGGGCGCCTTGGCAGGGATGCTGCTGCTGGCCCTGGCCGGCTGCAGCAAGCACCAGAGTGCCGCCGATGGTGCTGCCGGCGGGGCCGGCGCAGTGGCCTCGCCCGATGGCGCGTCGCTGGCCTACGAGCATGACATCGACATCCAGCTGGACGCGGCGCAGATCGGTGCGCGCGTGAAGGCGATCGCCGATGCCTGCCAGGCCGCCCGCTTCGGCGACTGCGCGGTGCTGCAGGTCGGCCAGCAGGGCGGTGAGTACCCAACCGGGTCGATCCGCGTGCGCATCGCACCCAAGGGCGTGGAGGCGATCATCGGGCTGGCCGGGCAGGGCGGCGAAGTGGCCTCGCGCAACACCCATGCCGAAGACCTGGCCCAGCAGGTGGCCGACACCGCGCTGACCAAGGCGCGCCTGCAGAAGGAGCACGAGCGCCTGCTGGCCTACCAGGACAACAAGGACGTGAAGATGGCCGACCTGCTGGTGATCACCCAGCGGTTGTCCGAGATTGAAGCCGGCGTCGAGCAGGCCAGCAAGGAGGCCGCCCAGCAGCGGCGCCGCATCGATACCCAACTGGTCACGATGCAGTTCCACACGCCATCGGGGCAGCGCAGTCGCAGTGAAATCGGCGAGGCGCTGCGTGAGTCCGGCACGATCCTGACCACCAGCGTGGCCTTCGTGATCCGCGCCGTGGCCGCCTTGCTGCCGGTGGCGCTGATCGCGTGGCTGTTCGGCTGGATCGGGTTGAGGCTGTGGCGTCGGCGCCAGCGTCGCGCCGCGCGTGCCGGCTGAGTAACGCCCATGCGGTGCCGGCCTGGCCGGCACCGCAGGCGCATCAGCCTTCGTCGTTCTCGTACTCGACGAACACATCCAGTTCCAGCGCCAGCTCCTGCACCGCATCGCGCACGCGCTGGGCGGTATGGGCGTTGCCTACTTCCACTTCCAGTTCGTGGGTACCCGGGCCGATGTCGTCGGACAGGCCCGCCGAGCTGGAATCGTCGTCGTCCATGTGGGGCATCAGGTCGTCGGTCTCCTCGACATGCTCGATGCCCTCGATGCTCTGCAGCAGGTCGGAGATGGCACGTGCGTCGTCTTCGGTGCCGGTAATTCGGAGTCGCAACAGGGCCATGGAATGCGCCTTGGGGGAAAGGAACTCCAGCCTAGCCAGCGCGTGGACAAGGCCGGGTGAGGACGGGTTGAAACGTTCGTTGGGGCTCAGGGGCGGCCGAGCAGCTCGTCCGGCAGTGCCGGTATCGGCGTGCGTTCGTCCAGCGCCTCGCGCTTGAGCCAGTCCATGAAGGCCAGCGCGGTGGGGCTCAGCGGGCGGTGTTCGGCGTGCACCACGTAATAGGCGTAGCGCGCCTTCAGTGCCGGGCCCGGCAGGCGCACCAGCTCGTAGCGCTGCAGGTAGGGCTGGGCGATGTGCTTGCGCGCCAGCACGGCGCCGATCCCGTAAACCGCCGCACGCATCGCATCGGTGCTGTCGCTGAAGGTGTGCAGCGATGGCAGCGTCAGCCCGCGCACCCCGGCGGCACGGAACCAGTCGCGCCAGCCCTGCGGGGACATGTCGCTGATCAGCGGCAGCGCGGCGATCTGCGCCGGTTCGTGCAGTGCCGACACCCCGGCCAGCGCCGGCGACGCAACCGGGCACAGTTCATCGTCCATCAGGTGGTGCGCGCGCAATCCCGGCCATTGCCCCAGGCCATAGCGGATGCCCAGTTCCGGCCCGTTTTCGTCGAAGCGGACCAGCTCGGTGCTGGTCTGCAGTTCGATGCGCACCTGCGGATGCTGCGCGGTGAACCGCGCCAGCCGCGGCACCAGCCAGCAATAGGACAGCGAGCGGATGGTGGTGATGCGCAGCGGCACGATGTCCGCGTGCGGATGCAGGTTGCCGGCGACCGCGTTGAGATCACCCAGCGCCGCCGCCGCCGCGTCGGCCAGTTGGCGGCCTTCGGCGGTCAGCCGCACCCCGCGTGCATGGCGCTGGAACAGCATCGTGCCGAGCAGGTCTTCCAGCTTGCGCACGTGGTGGCTGACCGCGCTCGCGGTGAGGTGCAGCTCCTCGGCGGCGTGGGCGAAGTTCTGGTGGCGGGCGGCAACGGCGAACACCCCCAGGGCGGGGAGCAGGGCGGGGCGCAGCAACATGGTCAAGACCCAAATCAGATTTGTGGCTTGCCCGGATACTACGCGCTTGTGGGCCTCTGCCGGGAGGCGGATCCTGTGTCCCTGTCCCCCGGAGCCGCCCCCATGTTGTCGTCCGCGAACGTTCCCCAGCCGCGCATCCGCCTGTGGTCCGGGGGCCGGCCATGAGCGGCGTGCCGACGGCCAGCGCCGCGCTCGAGCGCGACTGGCGCACGCCGCTGGAGCTGACCGTGCTCGGCGCGATCTGGGGCTGCTCGTTCCTGTTCATGCGGGTCGCGGTGCCGGCCTTCGGCCCGTACGCACTGGTGGAAGTGCGCCTGCTGCTGGGCGCGCTCGTGCTGCTGCCGTTCCTGTGGCAGGCGCGCGACCGGTTCCCGGCCCGGCGCTGGCTGTGGCTGGCGCCGATCGGGGTGATCAACTCGGCCATCCCGTTCGTACTGTTCGCGTGGGCCGCGCAGCGCGCCCCGGCCGCCATCGGCGCGATCTGCAACGCCATGACGGTGCTGTTCGCCGCGCTGATCGCCTTCCTGTTCTTCGGCGAGAAGATCGGCATGCGCCGGGCCATCGCCCTGCTGGTCGGCTTTGCCGGCGTGGTGGTGCTGGCCACCGCCAAGGTCTCGGGCCTGAGCATCGGCGCGGCAGTGGTGGCCGGTGCCGTGGCCGCGCTGCTGTATGGGCTGGGCGTCAACCTGGTCAAGCGGCACATGACCGGCCTGCCGCCCGCCGCCTCGGCCGGCGCCACCCTCGGTTGCGCGGCCGTCGCGTTGCTGCCGATGGCGCTCACCCACTGGCCGACCACCCCGATCCCGACCCTGTGCTGGGCGTGCGCGGTCGCGCTGGGCGTGGTCTGCACCGGTCTGGCGTTCCTGATGTTCTATCGCCTCATCGCCCGCATCGGCCCGGCCCGCGCTTCCACCGTCACCTACCTCGTGCCGATGTTCGGCGCGCTGTTCGCCTGGCTGTTCCTGGGCGAGGCGGTGACCTGGGCGATGGTGGTGGCCGGCGTCTTGATCCTCGGCAGCGTCGCGGCCTCGCAGAAGCGGTAGCCCGGCCGGTCCGCGTGCAGCCACCCATGGGATGGCTGTACCCGTGCATGCCCGCGCGATGCCGCTCCGTTACCGCACCGGCACCGCGATGTTGCACAGGTCGATATGCCCCGCCGGCCGCTTGTAGAAATCATCCACCCGGTTGCGGCGCGCCTCCACCACATCGGCGAACGTTTTGGATTCGGTGCGCAGCACCTCCAGCGTCGGCCGCTCGGCCGCCGGCACGTCCGTCGCGCGCTGGATCGAGCGGATCGGCGTGCGCTGCGCGGCGTCGGCATAGAAACCCATCGGCGCCGGCCCGCGCGGCAGCGCGCTCAGCAGCTCCATCCCCTGCAGGACCCGACCCACCACCGTGATGTTGCGGTCCAACTGGCGCGGCGACTGCCCGGTCACCACATACAGCTCCGCCCCGATGCTGCTGTCTTCCTCGTTGCTGCGGCCCGCGCCCAGCGTGCCGTAGCAGTGCGCCAGCCACGTCTTGCCGTCCCGCCGGTCCTGGCCGACCGCGAACCCATCGACGAACCCGGTCTGGTCCGCCCAGCCATCGCGGTCGGGCAGCACGCTCACCTTCAGCCCCTTGCTGTCGCGCTGGAACTCGGCCGGGAGCTTGCGCCGGGCCGACCCCAGTGGCTTGGCCTTGGCGGCATCGTCGGCATCGATATCACCGAACTGCACCACGAAGTTGTCCTGCGCCCGGTACACGGTTTCGCCGTCCCAGAAGTGCTCGTGCGCCAGCGTCTGGATATTGGCCACGTGCTGCGGCGCGAAGGCCGGTGCCAGCTCGATGATGACCTGGCCCTTGTCCAGGTTCATGTACAGCAGGTTGGCTGGATCGGGAATGCGCCAGTCGCTGGCCGGCGACGCGTCCAGGATCTGCTGTGGACTGCGGTAGGGCGTGGCCGCGCTGGCGGCGACGGGCAAGGCGCAGGCCAGGACGAGGGCGAGCAGGGCAGGGCGACGTAGCGACATGGCGGACCCGATCAGGAATGTCGCCTGATTCTGCGTGAAGCGGCTACCGGGCCGCCACCCCGCCGCCCCCCCTGTCCCCCGGCACGGTGACTAAGGGCACATTCGCTATACCGGACTTCACACTAGTGTTGACTTCAACGTAGTGGAGACCCGGCCATGTCCGATGACGACGTCTACCTGAAGAAGTTCCAGAAGGAGCTCAGCGCCGGCACCGTGTCCCTGGCGATGCTCGCCGTGCTGGCCAGGGCCGGCGAGCCGCTCTACGGCTACCTGATCGCCAAGGAACTGGAGCGGGTCGGCGAGGGCGTGCTGAGCGGCAAGCAGAGCGCGCTGTACCCGGTGCTGCGCAACCTGGAGGGCGCGGGGTTGCTGGAGAGCCATGTCGAACCGTCGATGGCCGGACCGCCGCGACGCTATTACCGCATCAACGAACGCGGCCGCCAGGTGCTGGAGCAGTGGAGCCAGGCCTGGCGCGCCACCCGAGATTCCGTCGATTCCGTGTTGGAGGGGGTACTGCAATGAACGACCAGACCACGACGGGCAGCCGCCTGCCCACCACCATCCCGGACTACCTGGCGCAGCTGCGCGCGGCCCTGCACGACGCCGATCCGGCGATGGTGCAGGACGCGTTGTACGACGCCGAGGAATACCTGCGCTCGGAACTGGCCGCGCAGCCCGGGCGCAGCGAGGCCGAGGTGATCGCCGATGTCGCCGGCAGCTATGGCGCGCCGGAGGAGGTCGCCGAGATCTATCGCGAAACCGAAATCACCGTGAACCGCGCGCTGCGCACGCCGTCGGCCGGCGCGGCCCCAGTGCGGCAGGGCGCGGTCGTCGCCAGCGGGATGGCGGCCGCGACGGGCAACGTCGCGCCGCCCCCCTCGCCGGCGCCAAAGCCACGCGGCGTGCTCGCGCGCTTCTTCGGTGTCGCGCTGGACGCCCGCACCTACGGCGCGCTGTTCTACATGCTGCTGTCGCTGGCCACGGGCATCTTCTTCTTCACCTGGGTGGTGACCGGGCTGTCGCTGTCGCTGGGGCTGCTGGTGCTGATCATCGGCATCCCCGTGGCGGTGCTGTTCTTCGGCTCGGTGCGCGGCCTGTCGCTGCTGGAAGGGCGCCTGGTGGAAGCCCTGCTGGGCGAGCGCATGCCGCGACGGCCGGCCTATACCGACCGCAGCCGCAGCTGGCTGCAGCGTATCGGCGACATGTTCACCGATGGCCGCACCTGGCTGACCCTGCTGTACTTCGTGCTGATGCTGCCGCTCGGCATCGTCTACTTCACGATCGCCACGACGCTGCTGTCGATATCGCTGGGCTTCATCTGGGCACCGGTGGCGGCATTGATCTCCCCGGAGTACGTGGGGATCCATATCGACGGCACCCAGATGCTGCCGCTCTGGATCACTCCGCTGCTGGCGGTGGTCGGCATGCTGCTGCTGTTCGCCACCCTGCACCTGGCGCGCGGTATCGGCCGCCTGCACGGGATGATGGCCAAGCACCTGCTGGTGCGGCTGTAGCTGCCGACCGTTGATCCGCACGGGCAACCGTGGCGTGCCGGCCGTTGGCCGGCGCCACGCGATGCGCAACGAAAGCGCCGCCGACCGACGGCCGGCATTACCGTGCGTCAGCCCGCCTTGCGCCGCAGCGGGGTCACGTTGCTGGCGATCTTGGCCGCCTTCTTCGGCTTGGCAGTGGCCGGTTGCGCATGCGCCGCGAAGAAATCGCGCACCTTCGGGTACACCGTCTCACGCCAGCGACGCCCGCTGAAGATGCCGTAGTGGCCGGCGCCCTCGACGATGAAATGCTCGCGATGCTCGGCCGGAATACCGCTGCACAGCGCCTGTGCCGCTTCGGTCTGGCCCAGCCCGGCGATATCGTCCAGCTCGCCTTCGATGCTCAGCAGCGCGGTGCCGGTGATCGCGGAAGGATCCACGCGCTCGCCGTTGACGACCCACTCGCCGCGCGGCAGCAGGAACTGCTGGAACACCACCTCGATGGTGTCCAGGTAGTACTTGGCCGGCATGTCGAGTACGGCGTTGTACTCGTCGTAGAAGCGGCGATGCGCGTCGGCATCTTCCATGTCGCCCTTGACCAGGTCGGCGTAGAAATCCCAGTGCGAACTGAAGTGCCGGCTTGGGTTCATCGACAGGAACCCGGCGTGCTGCAGGAAGCCCGGATACACCCGGCGACCGGCGCCGGGGTAGGTGCCCGGCACGGTGTGGATGACATTGTTCTCGAACCACGACAACGGGTTCTGCGTGGCCAGGTTGTTGACCGCCGTGGGGCTGCAACGCGCATCGATCGGGCCGCCCATCATCACCAGCGTGCGCGGGGTCGGCTCGCCACGGCTGGCCATCAGCGACACCGCCGCCAGCACCGGCACGGTCGGCTGGCACACGCTCACCACGTGCAGCTTCTCCGCACCGAGGTGGCGGATGAATTCCTGCACGTAGGCGATGTAATCGTCCAGGCCGAACTCACCCTCGCTGCCCGGCACCATGCGCGCGTCCACCCAGTCGGTCACGTACACGCGGTGGTCGCGCAGCAGCGTACGCACGGTATCGCGCAGCAGCGTGGCGTGGTGGCCCGACAACGGCGCCACCACCAGCACGAACGGCTGGTTGAGCATGGTGTGCAGCTGTTCGGCTTCGTTGCTGTGGCGCTTGAAGCGCAGCAGCTTGCAGAACGGCTTGCTGACCTCCTCGTGCACCACGATCGGCACGCGTTCGCCCTCGACCTCGATTTCGTTGATGCCCCACTCGGGCTTCTCGTAATCCTTGCCGATGCGATGGAACAGCTCATTCACCGCGGACAGGCGATCGGCGCCGGGCATCTGCGACCACCAGTGTCCCGGGTTGGCGAAGAACTTGGCGTTGGCCTGGGCCTGGTGCACCCACGGGGCGAGCATGTTGCGGGTCAACTCATGCAGCTGATAGAGCATGGCGTCCGAATATGTATGGTCTTATGTTGCCGCGCAGCATAGCGCACCGACGGGATCGGCGCCTTAATGCGGGGCTTGTCTCAGTTGTTATCGAGATTCAGCGATCCGCGCGTTCCAGCGCGGCGGCGTGCCCGGCCAGCAGCGGCGACAGCCAGCAGTGCGAGCCCAAGGCTGTGAAGCCGGCCGCCGTGAGCTGGCGGCGGTACCAGCGCGCGGGGCGGGCCTGGAAGCCCTCGTGGTCGCCGTCGAACTCGTCCTCGGCGCTGAACGCCTCCAGGAATGCCACGCCGCCGGTCAGTTCGGCAAAGCCGTCCAGGGCGGGGCGCAGCTCACGGCTGGGGACGTAGTGCATCACGTCCGAGCAGACCAGCAGGTCGACCGGCGCACACGGGCGCAGCCAGGCGAAATCGCCGACCCGGGCCGGGTGCAGGTTGCGGCTGCGGCCATAGCGCTGCACGGCGTAGGCGCTGCTGTCGAAGCCCATGTACTGCACGCGCGGGCGCAGCTTCAGCAACGGCGCGCGCCATGCCCCTTCGCCGCAGCCGATGTCCAGCACGCTGCGGATCGGGCGTTCCAGGTAGTACTCGGCGCTGGCCACGGCCAGGGCGACCTTGCGCGCCAGGCGCGCGGCGCCACCGGCCTGGTCGGCCTGGTACCAGCGCTGGAAGTAGGTGGCGTCGTAGGTCTTGTCCATGGCGATCATGCGAAGTCGTGAAAACGGCGCCTATCGTACGGGTAGTGCCGCGCGATGGGGGCCGGGGTGAGTCGATGGGTCGCGCCGGCGCCCCGGCAGTGGTGCCCCCCGGGCATGCGAGAATGCGCGACAACCTACGCCAGCCGCCGGAGCGAGCGCATGCAGAGCTATTACTGGGTCAAGACCTTCCATCTGCTGTTCGTGGTGGCCTGGATGGCGGCGGTGTTCTACCTGCCGCGGATCCTGGTCAACCTCAGCGAGACGGCCGGGCAGTTGCCGGTGACCGAGCGGCTGCAGTTGATGGGCCTGCGCCTGTACCGGTTCGGCCACATGATGTTCGGCATCGCGTTGATCCTGGGCCTGGTGCTGTGGCTGGGCTACAAGGTGATCCCGGATTTCCCGACCATGGTCGCGCCGGGGGCGGCCGCGTGGCTGCATGCCAAGCTGGGGCTGGTGGTGCTGCTGCTGGTGTACTACTCGTGGACCGGGCGCCTGCTCAAGGGCAACGTGCGCGGCCGCCCGCTGCCGTCCTCGCGCGCGCTGCGCTGGTTCAACGAGCTGCCGCTGGTGCTGTTCATCGGCGTGGTGTGGCTGGTGATTGCCAAGCCGTTCTGAGGGGCGGCCGGGGCGGTGTCGGCCGCGTCAGCGGTTGGGTCGCCGCGACGGCTGCGGCAACGGCAACGGCAACGGCAACGGCAGCCGACCAACGGTCGGCTCTACGGGGCCGTGCATCGGGGCCGCGCATCGGGGTCGCGCATGGTGGGCCGCGCAGGGGGCCCGGGCACGGGGCCGGGTATGGGGTCGCGCATGGGGGCCCGCGCATGGGGCCGGACATGGGGGGCGCGCATGGTGGGCCCGTCGGATTTACTGGATGAGATAGCCGATACCGCCAAGGCCAGCCTCGAGCCGGGCCGCAACGGCGAGGTGCTGCTGCGCCCGTGAGGGCGACGCCGGATCGGTAGAGCCGACCGTTGGTCGGCTGCCTTGGGTAGGGCACCGCGATAGCCGACCAGGTATAGGGGCCGGGCATGGGGGCCGCGCATGGTGGGCCCGTCGGATTTACTGGATGAGATGGTCGATACCGCCAAGGCCAGCCTCGAGCCGGGCCGCAACGGCGAGGTGCTGCTGCGCCCGTGAGGGCGACGCCGGATCGGTAGAGCCGACCGTTGGTCGGCTGCCTTGGGTCGGGCACCGCGATAGCCGACCAGGTATGGGGGCCCGCGCATGGGGCCGGGCACGGGTGTCGCACATGGTGGGCCCGCGCATGGGCCCGCGCATGGGGCCGCGCATGAAAAAAGCCGGGCGCGTTGGCGTCCGGCTTTTTCGTGGCGCACTGCTGGGGTGGCTCAGACCGTTTCGTAGGTGCCGTAGCTGCGCAGGCGGGTGTAGCGCCTGGCCAGCAGTTCGTCCACCGACAGCTTCTGCAGCGCGTCCAGTTCGTTGAGCAGTACGGCCTTGAGGCGCTTGCCCATCTGGTTCGGGTTGCGGTGCGCACCGCCGGTCGGCTCGCGCACGACCTTGTCGATCAGGCCCAGGCCCTTCAGGCGCGGGGCGGTCATGCCCAGCTGCTCGGCCGCGTCCTTGGCCTTGCCCGCGTCCTTCCACAGGATCGAGGCGCAGCCTTCGGGGGTGATCGTGGAGTACACGCTGTATTCCAGCATCACGGTGCGGTCGCCCACGCCCAGGGCGAGGGCGCCACCGGAGCCGCCTTCGCCGATCACCGTGCAGATCACCGGCACCTTCAGCTCGGCCATCTCCAGCAGGTTGCGCGCGATCGCTTCGGACTGTCCGCGCGATTCGGCATCGATGCCCGGCCAGGCGCCGGCGGTGTCGATCAGGGTCAGCACCGGCAGGCCGAAGCGTTCGGCCATCTTCATCAGGCGCAGCGCCTTGCGGTAGCCCTCCGGCTTGGGCATGCCGAAGTTGCGCTTGATCTTTTCCTTGGTGTCGCGGCCCTTCTGGTGGCCGATCAGCATCACCGAGCGGCCGCCGATGCGCGCCAGGCCGCCCATGATCGCCTTGTCGTCGGCGAAGGCACGGTCGCCGGCCAGTTCCTGGAACTCATCGCAGATGATGCGGATGTAGTCGGCGGTGTACGGGCGCGAGGGATGCCGAGCCAGCTGCAGGACCTGCCAGGAGGACAGGTTGCGGAAGATCTGCGCGGTACGTACCCGCAGCTTGTCCTGCAGGGCGTTCACCTCGGCCTCGACATTGACCGCAGGGCCGGCGCTGGCGCTGCGCAGTTCCTGGATCTTCGCCTCCAGATCAGCGATGGGTTGCTCGAAGTCGAGGTAGTTCGGATTCATCGGAAACCGTCGTGAAGAAAAGAGGGAAAGTGTAGCCGAATGCGCCGAAAAGCCCCGTACGCCGTCGTCTGGAAACCGAAGGTAGCGCAGCGGGGCGGGGGGCGCCAGTCAGCTCAGGGCACGACCAGGGCGGCGCTGCCCATCAGGGTGGCGCGGGTCTGCACGAAGGTGTTGTAGCCCGTGTTGGCCTCCACCGGCAGATCGGCGCCGAGGCGTGCGGTGGCGGCGGTGAAGGCCATCTGTGCCTGGAAGGCCTCCTGCTGCAGCTGCAGCTGGGCGTCGGCGGTGGTGGCCTTCAGGTAGCGCGCATACAGCTCGCGCAGCGGGGCGGCATGGGCCTCGAAGGCCGGGGCCAGCGCGGGCAAGGCGGCCGGTGCCGGCTCCAGCGTGAAGACCGGGGCCTGGTAGCCGGCCGGCTGCTGGCGGCGGTAGGCGCCCGGCTCGCCGCGGCTGGCCTCGACATAGGCGATGAAGTCCGGGGCGGTGAAGATCTTGGTGCTGATCCGACCGCCGGTCGCGTCGACGTGCGCCACGGTCTGTTCGTCGGGGAACGGTTCGCGCACGCCGAAGCTCCAGGCATGGTCGATGAACAACGCGTGGGTCAAGCTGTAGGGCCCGTCGAAGCCCACGCCGCCCAGCTCGATGTGCTGGTTGGGGGTGCCGAAGTGCTTGAGCTTGTCCGGGTCGGTCACGTAGATCTCGCTGGCGATCACGTACTCGGCCAGCGTCGGGTTGATCAGGCCGCCCTTCCCGCGGGCGTAGACGATGAACCGCACATCGCCCAGTGCCGGGCTCTGCAGGTGGTGCTCGCCGGGCTTGAGCTTGACCGGGCGCGAGGCGTGCGCGGCGATCGGCAGTTCGTTGCCGTCGATACGCAGGGTGAGCGGCACGTCGCCCGGGTTGTCGATCTCGAAGGTCTGGGACGGGCTGGAGCAGCCGGCAATGGCAACGGCTGCAAGCAGCAGCACGGCGAAACGCTTGATCAAAACACGGTACCTGTCGAACGGATGGCGCGGGTCAGTTTGCCCACGGTGGGCTGTAGCGCACCTTCAGCGTGCGCACGGCGGGGTCGGCGCGCAGCGCGTCGACCAGGTGGCTGTCCACGCGCACGGCGATATCGCCGGCCACGTCGAGCATGCCGGCCACCGGTCCCTGTTCGGAACCGAGCAGCAGGTCCAGGCGCAGGGGCGTGCGGCCCGGGCGGTGGCGGTCGAGCAGCGCGTTGACACGGGTCCACACCGCGCTGTCCTGGCGCAGGTCCAGCCGCAGCGACAGGCGCGTGGCGTAGTTGGCGCAGATGTCTTCGTAGTCCCAGACCTGGCGGATGCGCAGGGCGTAGCCGCCGTTGAACTCGTCCTCGCGCAGGCCGCCCTTGACCACCAGGATGCGGTCCTTGGTCATCAGGTGGCCGAACTCGGCCAGGCCATCGGTGAACGCGCTGCACTCCACGCGGCCCTTGCCATCTTCGAGCTGCATGAAGATCTGGCTTTCGCCCTTGCGGCGCACGCCCACGACCAAGCCGGCCAGGATCACCGGGGTCTCCTGGCGCCAGGCCCGCTTCTCGCCATCCTTGCTCGGGCGCGCCGGCGGGATCAGCTTCTCAAGCATGCCCAGGTCGGTGCCGACCAGCTCCTTGACGTCATCGGCGTACGGGTCGAACGGGTGGCCGCTGAGGTAGAACCCCAGCGTTTCGCGTTCGCCTTCCAGCAGCTGGCCCAGCGCCCACTCTTTGGCCTCGGGCAGTTCCAGCTGCATCGCGGTGGTCACCGGGTCGGGCGCGCCGAACAGCGAGTTCTGGCCGGAGGCCTTCTCGCGCGCCATCTGGTCGGTGGCCTTGAGCACTTCAGGCAGCTGCAGCATGAGCGATGCGCGGTTCTTGCCGAGCCCGTCCATCGCGCCGCAGTTGATCATCGCTTCCAGCGTGCGCCGGTTGAGCTTGCCCGACTCCGACCGCATGCAGAAATCCAGCAGCGAGGCGTAGCGGCCGCCACGCTGGCGTTCCTCCACGATCGCCTCGCAGGCACCCTGGCCGACGCCCTTGATCGCGCCCAGGCCGTACACGATGGTGTCGGCACTGGACGCTTCGAACATGTACGCCGACTCGTTCACCCGCGGCGGCAGCACGGTCAGGCCGAGGTTGCGCACCTCGGCCAGGAAGCCGACCACCTTGTCGGTGTTGTCCATGTCCGAGGACAGCGTGGCCGCCATGAACTCGGCCGGGTAGTGGCGCTTGAGCCAGGCGGTCTGGTAGCTGACCAGCGCGTAGGCGGCGGCGTGGGATTTGTTGAAACCGTAGCCGGCGAACTTCTCCATCAGGTCGAAGATGGCGTCGGCCTTGGCTTCGCCCACGCCGTCCTTGGCCGCGCCTTCGCGGAAAATCTCGCGGTGCTTGGCCATCTCGGCCGGCACCTTCTTGCCCATCGCGCGGCGCAGCAGGTCGGCGCCGCCGAGCGAATAGCCGCCCACGATCTGCGCCATCTGCATCACCTGCTCCTGGTACACCATGATGCCGTAGGTGTCTTTCAGGATCGCTTCGGTGCGCGGATCGGGGTAGATGATTTCTTCCTGGCCGTGCTTACGCGCGTTGAAGGAGGGAATCAGGTCCATCGGGCCGGGGCGATACAGCGACACCAGCGCGATCAGGTCTTCGAAGCGGTCGGGGCGCGCGTCCTTGAGCAGGCGGCGCATGCCCGAGGATTCGAACTGGAACACCGCGCCGGTATTGCCGTTGGCGAAGATGTCCTTGTAGGTGGCCACGTCGTCGAGCGGCAGCGCGGTGATGTCCACCGGCGGGATGCCGGCGCGCTCGTGGCGCTTGTTGATCGCCTTGACCGCCCAGTCGATGATGGTCAGCGTGCGCAGGCCGAGGAAGTCGAACTTGACCAGGCCGATCTCTTCGACGTCGTTCTTGTCGAACTGAGTGACCGGGTTGCGGCCGCGGCCGCCTTCATCGTGTTCGGCGAACAGCGGGCAGAATTCGGCCAGCGGTTCGGGCGCGATCACCACGCCGCCGGCGTGCTTGCCGGCATTGCGGGTGAGGTCTTCGAGCTGGCGGGCCAGGTCGATCAGGTCGCGGACGTCGTCCTCGTTCTGGTAGCGCTGGATCAGCTCCGGCGAGGCCATTTCCGAGTCCTTGCCTTCGCCCATCGCATCCTTGAGCGAGATGCCCAGGATGTTGGGAATCAGCTTGGAGACGCCGTCGACCAGGCCATACGGGAAGCCGAGCACGCGGCCGGAGTCACGGACCACGGCCTTGGCGGCCATGGTGCCGTAGGTGATGATCTGGCTGACGCGTTCGCGGCCGTACTTGCGCGCGACGTAGTCGATGACTTCGTCGCGACGGTCCATGCAGAAGTCGATGTCGAAGTCGGGCATCGACACGCGTTCGGGGTTGAGGAACCGCTCGAACAGCAGGTTGTACGGGATCGGGTCGAGGTCGGTGATCTGCAGCGCCCAGGCGACCAGCGAGCCGGCACCGGAGCCACGGCCGGGGCCGATCGGGATGCCCTGGTTCTTTCCCCACTGGATGAAGTCGGCCACGATCAGGAAGTAGCCGGGGAAGCCCATCTTGATGATGGTGGCCAGCTCGAATTCCAGACGCTCGAAGTAGTCGGCGCGGGTCTTGCCTTCGGCGAGCGGGTTCTTTTCCAGGCGCGCTTCCAGGCCCCTGCGCGACTCGGCGCAGATCCAGCTGTCGAGGGTTTCCTCTTCGGGCACCGGGTAGTTGGGGAGGAAATAGGTGCCCAGGCGCATCTCGATGTTGCAGCGCTCGGCCAATGCGAGGGTGTTGTCGATCGCATCGGGGATGTCGGCGAACAGGGCGCACATGTCCTCGGCGGACTTGAGGTACTGCTGGTCGCTGTAGTCGCGCGGGCGCTTGGGGTCGTCGAGGACGCGGCCGGACGAGATGCAGACGCGTGCTTCGTGGGCGGCGAAATCCTCCGGCTGCAGGAAGCGCACGTCGTTGCTGGCAACGACCGGCAGGCCGCGTTGGCCGGCGGCGAGCAGGGCAAACTGGTTGAAGGCTTCTTCGCCATCGCGCCCGGTGCGGGTGAGCTCCAGGTGCAGGCCATCGCCGAATACGCGCTGCCAGTCGGCGAGCTGCTGTTCGGCCAGGTCGTGGCGGCCTTCGCTGGCCAGGCGGCCGGCGAGGCTGTCGCGGCCGGCGAGCGCAAAGAGGTTGTGGCACCCTGCCTTGAGCCACTCCGGGTGCACGGCGACGCCGCCCTCGGGGCGATGGCCTTCCATCCAGGCGCGGGTGAGCAGGCGGGACAGGCTCAGGTAGCCGTCGCGATCGCGGCAGAGCAGGGTCATGCGCCAGGGGGTCATGCCCTCTTCGGCGATCATGATGTCGGCACCGGCGATCGGTTTGATGCCAACGGTTTCGGCGGCCTTGTAGAACTTGACCAGCGCGAACAGGTTGTTGAGGTCGGTCACTGCCAGCGCGGGCAGTTTCAGTTCGACCGCACGGCTGAGCAGGTTGGCCTGCTTGGCTTTCTTCGGGTCAGCCTGATCCGGCTTCGCGGGGACACGGATGGTCGAATCCGCCAGCGAAAACTCGGTGTGGACGTGGAGATGTACGAAACGGGAAGTGGACATGCCGGGCCAATGTAATGCCCGGTCAGGGTAGCGGCGCGGGCGGGGACGGACAAGGCTTGACAGGCCAGGTCGGGCGGCGGGCGTTGCGGGGTGGGTTCAGGTTTCAGGGTTGGTTTTGCGGGTGCTGGGGGCGATTGGCTGACGGCAACTGCAACTGCAACTGCAACTGCAACAGCAACGGCAACAGCAACGGCGCCTGTCTTATGCTGGTGCTGAGGGTGGGGTGGCGGAGGCAGGGTCGCGGGACACGCCGCAAGTACGTCCCTGTAGGCTCGACATGCGCCATCCATGGCGCATGACGGTCCCGCGACCCTGCCTCCACCACCCCTCTACACATCTCTGGGGCGCATGGGGGAAGCGGGAGCAGGAGCAGGAGCGGAGCCAGGAGCAGGAGCGGAGCGGAGCCAGGAGCAGGAGCGGAGCCAGGAGCGGAGCTAGGAGCAGGAGCGGAGCCAGGAGCGGAGCTAGGAGCAGGAGCGGAGCCAGGAGCCGGAGCGGCTTGGTCGAGGGGTGAGAGAGGCGCCCCCGTGGGGGGAGGGGGAGGTAGTGCCGAGCGTTGCTCGGCACCTGAAGCCAAATCCAAACCCAAATCCAAACCCAGATCTAAATCCAGACCCAAATCCAAACCCAAACCCAAATCCAGATCCAAACCCAAATCCAAACCCAAATCCAAATCCAAATCCAAATCCAAATCCAAACGCGGATCAAGAACAGACCCAGATAAAAATCAGAGCCAGACCAGACTCAGCTTCCGCGTCTGCATAATCCCCAGATATCGACCCATCCCCTGCTTCCCAGCGCCCCCAAGACCTGCTCCTAAAAACCCCTGCGCACCGATCATCTGTCGAAGGGGGGCACGGTTGGGTTTGCGGGACCCGTTTTGCGCCATGGATGGCGCAAAAGGAGCCTACATGGACGTACTTGCGGCGTGTCCCGCGAACCCAACCGTGCCCCCCTCAACCCGTAACCACCGGCAATCAGGCTCTGGCTCTGGCTCTGGCCTTGGCTCTGGCTGTAGCTGTAGCTGTAGCTTTCAGCTCCGGCTCTTAAAAAAACCAAATCACCCCGCCAACACAACCCCGTCCTCAAAACACGCCCGCACCGGCGCGAAACTCCGCCGATGCTGTGGACAGGGGCCGTGCGAACGCAATGCAGCCAGATGGGCCGGCGTCCCGTAGCCCTTGTGCTGGTCGAACCCGTACTCCGGGTGCTGCGCGTGCAGCCCCAACATGAAACGATCGCGACTCACCTTGGCCAGGATCGACGCCGCCATGATCGCCCGGTCCAGCCCGTCGCCGCCCACCAGCGCCTGCGCCGGGCAGGGCAGCCCCTTGGGCACCACGTTGCCGTCGATCCGCGCGAACTGCGCCACGTGCGCCACCCCCTCCACCGCACGCCGCATCCCCAGCATCGTCGCCTGGTAGATGTTCAATGCGTCTATCTCGCCCACCTCCACCATCACCACGTGGAAGGCCAGCGCACGTTCCTGGATCCGGTCGAACAACTGATCACGCCGGGCCGCCGTCAACTGCTTGGAATCATCCAGCCCGTTCAGGCGCGGCCGGTCCGGGCAGAACACCACCGCCGCCACCGCCACCGGTCCCGCCAACGGACCACGCCCAGCCTCGTCCACCCCGGCTACATAGCGGGGCGCCACCGTCGCCAGTGCCGCCCCGTCGAACAGCGCCAGCGACGCCGCCGCTGCGTGGCGCCGGCTCACGCCGCCGCCTTGCGCGCCAGCAACTCGGCCACCGCATCGGCCGCACGCGCCGACGCGTCCTGCCGCAGTTGCAGGTGCAGCCGCTGGTAAGTGTCCTGCAGGTCGATCGCCCGTTGCGGGTGGTCGAACCACTGCAGGATCGCCGCGGCCAGCTTGTCGGGGATGCAGTCGTGCTGGATCAACTCCGGCGCCAGGTCCTTGCCCGCCAGGATGTTCGGCAGCGCGAAACGGTCCACCTTGATCAACCCCAGCGCCTTCACGATCCGATAGGTCAGCTCGGCCACCCGGTACCCCACCACCATCGGCCGCTTCACCAGCATCGTCTCCAGCGTCGCCGTGCCCGACGCCAGCACCACCACGTCCGCAGCGATCATCGCGTTGCGCGCATCGCCATCGAGCAGGTGCGAGTACGCCACCGGCAACGCCGAGCGCGACAACTGCTCGCTGATCAACTGGCGACACGCCGGGTTGGCTGCCGGTACCACCACGTGCAGCCCCGGAATGCGCTCGGATACCTGCCAGGCCGCCTCGAAGAAAGGCCCGCCCAACCGGCCGATCTCACCCAACCGGCTGCCCGGCAGCACCGCCAGCACTTTCGCGTTGGATGGCAGGCCCAGCGCCGCGCGCGCCTGCTCGCGGTCGCTGTGCAGGGGAATGTCGTCGGCCATCGGATGCCCGACGAAGCGGGCATCGATACCGTGCCTGGCGTAGATCGGCGGCTCCATCGGGAACAGGCACAGCACCAGGTCGGCGCTGGCCCCGATCTTTTCGGCGCGCTTCTCGCGCCAGGCCCACACCGACGGGCTCACGTAGTGCACCGTGGTGATCCCGCGTTCCTTCAGCCAGCGCTCCACGCCCAGGTTGAAGTCCGGCGCATCGATCCCGATGAACACGTCCGGTTCCCATGCCAGCGCCCGCGTGCGGAACTCGCCGCGCAGCTTCAACAGCCGCGGCAGGTGGCGCAGGATCTCCGTCAGCCCCATCAGCGCCAGCTCGCTGGCATCGAACCAGGTCTGGCAGCCGGCGCTGCGCATCGCATCGCCGCCGATGCCGGCGAACTCCGCATTCGGGAACCGCGCCTTGAGCTCGCGCACCAGGCCCGCGCCGAGCAGGTCGCCGGAGGCTTCGCCGGCGACCAGCGCGATCCGCACCGGCCGCGTCGAGCCATGCGCGTGGACCACCCGCTCGAGGGCATCGGCCGCCGTCGCCAGGTCGATGATCTCGGCGGTCGTGCCCGCTGGAAGGTGCCCGCCCGGCGCCGTCATCGCAGCAGCGGCCTCTCGGCGTGCTCGATGAAGTCCAGCAGGTCCTTGACGTCGGCACTGTGCTCGGCCTGTTCGGCCAGCTGCAGCTTGGCTTCGGCCAACGGCAGGCCGGCCACGTAGAGCGTGCGGTAGGCGCGCTTGATGCTGGCGATGCGCTCGGCATCGAAGCCGCGGCGCTTGAGGCCTTCGCTGTTGATCCCGCGCGGGCGACCCAGCGAGTCGCTGCCCACCATGGTGAACGGCGGCACGTCGCCATTGGTCAGCGCGCCCATGCCCAGGAAGGCATGCGCGCCGATCCGGCAGAACTGATGTGCCCCGGCGAAGCCGCTGATGATCACGTAGTCGCCGACGGTGACGTGGCCGGCCAGCGTGGTGTTGTTGGAGAACACGCAGTGGCTGCCCACATGGCAGTCGTGGGCCACGTGGGTGTAGGCCAGCATCCAGTTGTCATCGCCAACGGTGGTGATGCCGCCGCCACCCTCGGTGCCGCGGTTGATGGTGACGAACTCGCGGATGACATTGCCATCGCCGATCACCAGCTGGGTGCGCTCGCCGTTGTACTTCTTGTCCTGCGGCTCGCCGCCGATCGCGGCGTGGCCGATGAAACGGTTGTCGCGGCCGATCCGGGTCGGGCCGTGGATCGAGCAGTGCGGGCCGACCTCGGTGCCGGCGCCGATCTCGACATCGGCGCCGATCAGGCAGAACGCACCGACGCGCACATCCGCAGCCAATCTCGCCGACGGGTCGATGACCGCGGTAGGGTGGATGAGAGGGGCGTTGTTGCTCATTGCAGGTCTCCTGCCTGGGTCATTCGCGGGTGCCGGCGCACAGCACTTCGGCGCAGGCGACCACCTCGCCGTCGACCTTGGCCACGCAGTCGTACACCGCCATGTTGCGGATGACGCGTTTGATCTCCACGTGCATTTCCAGCACGTCGCCGGGCACTACCTGCTTGGTGAAGCGGGCCTTGTCCACCTTGACCATGTAGAACAGCTTGGACTGCGCGTCACGGCCGAGGGTCAACTGGGTCAGCACGCCACCGGCCTGGGCCATGGCTTCGATGATCAGCACGCCGGGCATGATCGGCTGGCTGGGGAAGTGGCCCTGGAAGAACGGCTCGTTGATGCTGACGTTCTTGGTGGCGATGATGGTCCGCTTCTCGTAATCGATCGCGATGACCTTGTCGACCAGCAGGAACGGATAGCGGTGGGGGATCAGTGCCTGGATCTGCTTGATGTCAGGCATCTTCTGGTCGTGGCTCATTCCTTCTCCTTGCTCACAGACAGGATGCGACGGGCCAGGGCATCCAGCTGCTTGAAGCGCGCGGCGTTCTTGCGCCACGTGCGGTTGTCGGTCAACGGGGTGCCGGACGAGTACTCGCCCGGCTCATGGATGGAGTTGCGCACCACCGACTTGCCGGTGATGACGACCTTGTCGCAGATCTCGAGGTGGCCGACGACGCCGACATGCCCACCGAGCAGGCAGTAGCGGCCGATCTTGGCGCTGCCGGCGATGCCGGTGCAGCCGGCGATGGCCGAGTGCGAGCCGATCTGGACGTTGTGCGCGATCTGCACGAGGTTGTCCAGGCGCACGTCGTCGTCGAGCACGGTGTCTTCCAGGGCGCCACGGTCGACGCAGGTATTGGCGCCGATCTCGCAGTCGTTGCCGATGCGCACGCCGCCCAGTTGGGGCACCTTGATCCAGGCGCCGGCGTCCATGGCCAGGCCGAAGCCGTCGGCGCCGAGCACGGCACCGGGATGCACGCGGACGCGCTTGCCGAGCCTGACCCGGGTAACCAGGGTGACCCGGGCAATCAGTTCGCAGCCGGTATCCAGGTGGCAGTCCTCGCCGATGATGCTGCCGGCACCGATGATGCAGTTCTCGCCGACGCTGCTGCCGGCGCCGATGCTGACGAACGGGCCGATATGCGCGCTGGCGGCCACCTGGGCGCTGGGGTCGATGACCGCGCTCGGATGGATGCCCGGCGGTCGCGATGGCGCGATGTCGAACAGCGCCGCGATCTTGGCGAAGGTGGTGTACGGGTCCTTGGCGATCAGCGCGGTGCCGGGGGCGGCATCGGCGTCCTCGGCGCGCAGCACCACGATCCCGGCCTGGCTGTCGGCCAGCAGGGAGCGGTAGCGCGGATTGGCGAGGAAGGTCAGCTGGCCGGGGCCGGCATGGGCGAGCGTGGCCACGCCATGGATGGCGGTATCGGCCTGGCCATGGACCTGCAGGCCAAACTGCTCGGCGAGTTGCTGGGCGGAGTAGGTAGGAGTATTCACCGGGGGAGTTTACCGTGCGCCGCCGAAACGGTCATGCGGGTCGGGGTTTTGGACATTGGCCGGCTAGTGGTGGCGTGGCGCCCTGGCGGCTGTCGCGCGGGCTCATGGCGGTCAGCCACGTCCAGGACAGGCGTAAAGCCCGTCCATGGGTGCTGGTGGGCGGCATCCATCAGTCCAACGGCCCAGGCCAGGACGCCCCGCCACGGCCCGGACGATTCGGTGCCAGCGCGGACGAGGAGTGCCGGCCGCTGGCCGGCTCCCGTTGATCCCGGGCATTCGTACCAAGCAAGGGTCGATACGCACCCCATGCGGTACCGAGCCACGATCACGCCCAGCCCGACTCGGCACCGATCATTCCCCACCCAAAAAACGAAAACGCCGGGCAAAGCCCGGCGAATGCGTACCGCATCTAGTGGAGAGCCCCCTTCTTGTTGAAGGGGGCGCGCCGACAGGCGCGGGGTTAAGGAGGCAGGACGGGCCCCAAGGTTTGCAACGCAAACCTTGGGTTACCTTCGACGGTCAGAACTGACCGCCGAAGGTAAATTGCAGGCGCTCGATTTCGTCGCCGTCTTCCTTCTTCAGCGGGAACGCGTAGCTGATCGAGATCGGGCCGACCGGGGCGCGCCACAGCAGGGCCACACCGGTGGACACGCGCAGCTCGTTGGCCTTGAAGTTGTCCACGCCGTTGTAGACGTTGCCGAAGTCGACGAAGGCCGAGATGCGCGCCGACGGGCTGTCGAACAGACGCGGGAAGTAGGCTTCCACCGAGCCCACGGTCTTGAGCGAGCCGCCCAGCGGCTGCCCGTTCGGGTAGCCACGGGTCACTTCGCGCGGACCCAGCGTGTTGTCTTCGAAACCACGCACCGAGTTGGTACCGCCGGCGTAGAAGTTCTCGAAGAACGGCAGGCCCGAGGCGGTCACCACGCGGGTGGTGCCGTCCGGCTCGGTGACCACGGCGGACATGTCCTTGCCGTAGCTGTCGCCGTAGCCGACTTCGGCGCGGGTGTTGATGACCAGCGACGGGATGATCGGCCAGTACTTGGAGAACTGGTAGTTCAGCTTGTAGTACTCGACGGTCGAGCCGGGCAGGGTGGTTTCCAGGCCGACACGCTGGTAGGTACCGCGGGTGGGCATGAAGTAGTCGTTGCGGGTATCGCGCGCCCAGCCCAGCTCGCTGCGCCAGGAGTGGAACGTCTTGCGGCCGACGGCGTTGATGTAGTCGATGATCGACTGCGGGGTCGAGCCCGGATAGGTGGTGATCTGGTTGCTGTCGATGCCCACCATCAGCGAGACGGTGTCGTTCTCGGTGATCGGCACGCCGAACACTACCTGCGCGGCACCGTTGGTGCTGTTGTACTGCGCGGTGTTGAAGTCGGAGTAGTCCAGCTCGCGCCAGGACAGGTTGTAGCCCAGCGAGACGCCGTCGTCGGTGAAGTACGGGTTGGTGTAGCTGAAGCCGTAACGCTGCAGGTAGCTGCTGCGCGACGCTTCGACCGACACGCGGTTGCCGCCGCCGAGGAAGTTGTTCTGCGACAGCTGCACCGAGGTGGTCATGCCGTAGGACTGCGAATAGCCCAGGCCGAACACGAAGCTGCCCGAGGTGGTTTCCTTGACGTTGTAGACCACGTCGACCTGGTCGTTGCTGCCGGTGACCGGCGGCGTCTCCACGTCGACCGACTCGAAGTAGCCCAGGCGCTGCAGGCGGATCTTGGAACGATCGATCGCGGCCTGCGAGTACCAGCTGTTCTCGAACTGGCGCATTTCGCGGCGCAGCACTTCGTCGGAGGTGCGGGTGTTGCCCTTGAAGGTGATGCGGCGCACCGACACGCGCGGGCCGGGAACGACCTGCATGTTGATGGCGACGGTCTGCTCGGCACGGTTGCTGGTCGGGATCGGGTTCACCTTGGCGAAGGCGTAGCCGATGTTGGACAGCGAGTTGGTGATCGCGTCGGAGCTGAATTCCAGCAGGGCACGCGAGAACGTGTCGCCGGACTTCTGGATGACCATGCGCTCGACATCGGCCTGCGGCAGGATGGTGTCGCCGGTGACCTTGATGTCGGAAATCTTGTACTGCTCACCCTCGGTCACGCCGGCGGTGATGAACATGTCGCGCTTGTCGGGGCTGATCGACACCTGGGTGGAGTCGATGCTGAAGTCCACGTAGCCACGGTCCAGGTACCAGGAGTTGAGCTTTTCCAGGTCGCCGGACAGCTTTTCCTTGGAGTACTGGTCATCGCGGCGGTACCACGAGGCCCAGTTGTGCTCCTTGGACTCCCACGTCTCCAGGATGTCTTCGGCCGGGTACTTTTCGGTGCCCACCAGGTTGACGTGCTGGATCTTGGCCGCCTTGCCTTCCTTGATCGCGATGGTGATGTCCACGCGATTGCGGTCCAGCGGGCTCACCGTCGGGGTGATGTCGACGTTGTATTTGCCACGGTCGTTGTACTGGCGGCGCAGTTCCTGGGTCACGCGGTCCAGGCTCAGGCGGTCGAAGGTGCCGCCCTCGCTCAGGCCGATGTCGCTCAGGCCCTTGAGCAGCTGGTCGCTCTTGATGTCCTTGTTGCCGGTGACGGTCAGCTTGTTGATCGCCGGGCGTTCCTTGACCGTGACCACCAGGATGTCGCCCTGGCGGGCCACCTGGACGTCTTCGAAGAAGCCGGTCTTGTACAGCGCACGGATGCTCTCGCCGACCTTGCTGTCGGTCAGGGTGTCGCCACGTTCCACCGGCAGGTAGGTGAACACGGTACCGGAGGTGATGCGCTGCAGACCATCGACACGGATGTCGCTGACGGTGAAGGGCTCGGCTGCCTGCGCCAGGGCGGGCACGCCGAAACCGGCGGCGAGTGCGAGGGCAAGCAGGCGGCGATTGGGGAGTCGCGTCATGTCACGTCCGGTTGGAGTCGAATGCAATGTTGCGGGATGCCGGCGCATAAGACGACGACAAAAGGGAAAAAGTTCATCGCAGCGGCAGGCTGAGGATGTCGTTGTAGAACGCCAGTCCCATCAGCCCGGCCAGCAGCGCCAGGCCCACGTACTGCCCGGCGGCCATGGCGCGCTCGCTCAGCGGGCTGCCCTTGACCAACTCAATAAGGTAATACAGCAGGTGCCCGCCGTCCAAGATGGGGATGGGCAGCAGGTTGATGATGCACAGGCTCAGCGACAGCAGGGCCAGGAAATACAGGAACCAGTCGGCCCCGCGCTGGGCCGAGACGTTGGCCACCCGGGCGATGGTGACCGGGCCGGAAATGTTCTGCAGCGAGGCGTTGCCGGTCACGATGCGGCGCATCATGCCCAGCGAGTCGCCGGCCATCCGCGCGGTTTCACGCAGCGCCGCCGGCAGCGCGGCCAGCGGCCCGTACTGGAGCTTGGCGTCATAGGCCGGGGCGCTGGCCTGCGCAAAGCCGATGCCCAGCTGCCAGACCGGCGCGCCCTGCGCGTCCTTGCCCTGGCGCGGGGTCAGCTCCAGCGCCAGCCGTTCGCCGCCGCGCAGCACCTCGACCATGCCGGGGCCGCCGCGCTCGCCGAGCGTGCGGATCTGCGGGGTCACCTGGTCGGCACCTTCGATGCGCTGGCCGTCGATGGCCACGATCAGGTCGCCGGGCATCACCACGCCCTGGGCGGCCGAATCGGGCAGGACCTTGTCCACCAGTGCCGGTTGCAGCGAGGACAGCCAGCCCACGCCCGCCAAAGCCAGCACGTGGCGCTCGTTGAACCCGGCGGGCAGTTGCGACAGCGGCAGGCTGCGGGTGTGGGCCTGGTCCAGGCTGTCGCGCACCTCGATGCGGGCGTCGTGGCGGTCCATCGCCGCGGTGGTCAGGGCCATGCTGGCCTCGCCCGCGGTGGCCACGCTGCGGCCGTCCACGCTGAGCACGCGGTCGCCGGCCTGCAGCCCGGCGGCCTGTGCCATGCCGGTGGTGCGGCCGATGGTGGCCGAGTAGTCCTGGCGGCCGAGTACGAACATCGCCCACAGCAGGGCGATGCACAGCAGCAGGTTGGCGACCGGCCCGGCGGCGACGATGGCAATGCGCTGCCAGACGGTCTTGTGGTTGAAGGCCTGGCCGCGTTCATGCGGATGCACCTCGACCTCGCGCTCGTCGAGCATCTTCACGTAGCCGCCGAGCGGGATCGCGGCAATGGCGAACTCGGTGCCCGCCCGGTTGCGGCGCATCCACAGCGGCCGGCCGAAGCCGACCGAGAACCGCAGCACCTTCACCCCGCAGCGCCGTGCGACCCAGTAATGGCCGAACTCATGGAACGTCACCAGCACGCCAAGGCTGACGATCATCCACCAGACGGATCGGATGAACTCACCCATGGGCGACGATGCTGGAGAAGGGCGGGAAGGGCATTCAGGCGTGGTCGATGGCGGTTTGGGTGATCAGGCGGGCGCGCTGGTCGGCGGCCAGCAGGACCTCCAGTGTATCGGCGGACTCCACCGACAGTGTTGCCAGAGCGTTAGCGACCAGCGCCGGAATGGCAAGGAAAGCGGTCTTTCCCTGAAGAAACGCTGAAACCGCGACTTCGTTGGCGGCATTGAGGATGGCCGGGGCAGTGCCGCCGGCGGCCATTGCCTGCCAGGCCAGGCCCAGGCAGGGGAAGGCGTCGTTGTCGGGGGCCTCGAAATCCAGCCGGCCCTGGCGCAGCAGGTCCAGCCCGCCGACGCCCGATTCGATCCGCTGCGGCCAGCCCAGGCCGACGGCCAGGGTGGTGCGCATGTCCGGCAGCCCCAACTGGGCCAGGGTCGATCCGTCGATGAACTCGACCAGCGAATGGACCAAGCTCTGCGGGTGCACCAACACCTCGATGCGCTCGCCGGGCACGTTGAACAGGTGGTGGGCCTCGATGACCTCCAGCCCCTTGTTCATCAACGTCGCCGAATCGACCGAGATCTTCGGCCCCATCGACCACTTCGGGTGCGCCACGGCCTGGGCCGGGGTGACCTGCGCCAGCTCGGCGCGACTGCGGCCACGGAACGGCCCGCCCGAGGCGGTCAGCAGGATCCGGCGCACGCCGGCCCCGTCCAGGCTGGCATCGCGCGAGCGCAGGCACTGGAAGATGGCGCTGTGCTCGCTGTCGATCGGGATGATCTCGGCGCCGCCCGCGGCGGCCTGGCGCATCAGCAGTTCGCCGGCCAGCACCAGCGACTCCTTGTTGGCCAGCAGGATGCGCTTGCCGGCCGCGGCGGCGGCCAAGGTCGAGGACAGCCCGGCGGCACCGACGATCGCCGCGACCAGGGTGTCGCACTGGTCGCTGGCCGCCAGGGCATCCAGCGCGGCGGCGCCGGCGTGGGCCTCGGTGGCAAGGCCGGCATCGCGCAGGCCATCGCGCAGCGCGGCATACAGGGCCTCGTCGGCGATCACGGCGTGCGCGGGGCGGTGCGCGGCACACAGCGCGACCAGCGCCTGCACCTGCCGGCCCGCCGCCAGCACGGTGACCTGGTAACGGTCCGGATGGCGCGCGATCACATCCAGCGCGGATGCGCCGATCGAGCCGGTGGCGCCGAACACGGCGACCCGGCGGGGAGCGTTGACGGCATCCATGGTCAGAATCCGAAGATTTCCTTGCCCAGCGCGAACACCGGCAGCGCGGCGAGCACGCCGTCGATGCGGTCCAGCACGCCGCCGTGGCCGGGAATGATGTGGCCCGAGTCCTTGGCGCCCGCGTGGCGCTTGATCAGGCTCTCGTACAGATCGCCCAGCACCGAGGCGAACACGGTGACCACGGCGGTGACGACCAGGCCGACCACGTGGCCGCCGTCGATGCCGGCCAGCCAGCCGAAGCCCAGCGCGACGATCAGGCCGGCGAGCATGCCGCCGCCCAGGCCTTCCCAGGTCTTGTTGGGGCTGATCCGCGGCGCCAGCTTGGTGCGGCCGAAGGTGCGGCCGGCGAAGTAGGCGCCCGAATCGGCGGCCCACACCACCGCCAGCGCGGTCAGCAGCCACAGGTGGCCGTTGTCGCCGCTGGCGTGGATGAGCACCAGCGAGGCCCATGCCGGCACGATGGCCAGGGTGCCGGCCAGCAGCTTGAGCGCGCGCGCCGGGCTGCTCGGGCTGGCGCCGAAGGTGAAGAAGCGCAGCCACAGCAGCGCCATCAGCCACCAGGCGATGCCGACCAGCGCGGCGATCTGGTACAGCACCAGCGAGCCGTCGCCGGCCCATACCATCAGCACCATCAGCAACAGGTTCAGCACCAGCAGCACGGTACGGGCGAGGGTGTCGTCCACGTCGGCCAGCTTCAGCCATTCCCACAGCCCGATCAGGAACACGGCGGCGGCGGCGGCGGCCAGCCACTGGGTGGGCAGCATGAGAATGGCGAGGATGGCGACCGGCGCCATGATCAGCGCGGCGATGACTCGGGTCTTGGTCATGGGGTGGACGTCTCGGTGGCCAGGGCGGCGATCTGGGCGCTGGTCAGGCCGAAGCGGCGTTCACGTGCGGCGTAGGCGTCGAGCGCCTGCTGCAGGACGGCGGCGTCGAACTCGGGCCACAGCACGTCGGTGAACCACAGTTCGGTATAGGCCAGCTGCCACAGCAGGAAATTGCTGATGCGGGTGTCGCCGCCGGTGCGGATGAACAGGTCTGGCGGCGGCAGGTCGGCCAGGGCGACCCGGCTGGACAGCATCGCCTCGTCGATCTGTTCGGGCAGCAGGCGGCCGGCGGCCACGTCCGCGGCCAGCTCGCGTGCGGCCCGGGCGATGTCCTGGCGGCCGCCGTAGCTGGCGGCGATGCTCAGGGTCATCGCGCGGTTGTCGGCCGTGCGCTGCTCGGCCAGCTGCATGCGGCTGACCAGCGCGGCGCCGAAGCGCTCGCGTTCGCCGATGAAGCGGACGCGCACGCCACGGCGGTGCAGTTCGTCCACCTCGCGGTCGAGCGCATTGAGGAACAGCTTCATCAGCGCGTCGACTTCCTCGCTCGGCCGGCCCCAGTTTTCACTGGAAAAGGCGAACAGGGTCAGCGCGGCGACGCCACGCTCCAGGCAGAAGTCGATGGTGCGGTTGACCGCGCGCGCGCCGGCGCGATGGCCGATCACGCGCGGGCGGCGTCGTTTCTGCGCCCAGCGCCCGTTGCCATCCATGATGATGGCAACGTGGCGCGGGATCGGCGCGAGGGTCGGGGTGGTCGGGGCCTGGGACATGGGGCTCAGACCGCCATCAGTTCCTTTTCTTTCTCGGCCACGACACTGTCGACGTCCTTGATGGACTTGTCGGTCAGCTTCTGGATGTCGTCTTCGCCGCGCTTTTTGTCGTCTTCGCTGATCGCCTTGTCCTTGATCAGCGCGGCGATCGCCTTGTTGGCGTCCTGGCGGATGTTGCGGATGGCGATCTTGGCGCCTTCGCCTTCCTTCTGCACCTGCTTGCCCAGCTCCTTGCGGCGCTCTTCGGTCGGCGGCGGCAGGTTCAGGCGGATGACGGTACCCGCCACGTTCGGGGTCAGGCCGAGGTCGGAGGCGTAGATCGCCTTCTCGACGTCCTTGATCATGCCCTTGTCGAACAGGGTGATGACCAGCGAGTGGCCTTCGGACACGCTGATCGAGGCCACCTGGTTGAGCGGGGTGTCGGTGCCGTAGGCCTTGACGGTGATGCGGTCCAGCAGGGCCGGGGACGCACGGCCGGTGCGGATGGAGGTGAGGGTGTGCTTCAGAGCATCGATGCTCTTTGCCATGCGCGTCTGCGCGTCCTGCTTGATTTCGTTGAGCATCGCCCGAATCCTGGATGTAACCGGTAATCGGGCGATTATAGGCGAATACGGGGCCTGGCCGCCTTATCGCTGCCGCCAGCGGCCGCTCCCCGGGGGAGCGGCGCGTGCCGCGTTCAGGCTGCCGGGTCGCGACCCTTCACCAGGGTGCCGATGTTCTCGCCGTGCAGGATCTTCAGCAGCTCGCCCGGCTGGCCCATGTCGAACACGCGCAGCGGCAGGTCGCTGTCGCGGGCCAGGGCGAAGGCGGCGGTGTCCATCACTTCCAGGCCGCGACGGATCACTTCGTCGTAGGTCAGGCTGTCGAAACGGACCGCATCGGCGTACTTGTTGGGGTCCTTGTCGTACACGCCGTCGACCTTGGTGGCCTTCAGCAGCAGGTCCGCGCCGATCTCGATCGCGCGCAGGGCCGCGCCGGAATCGGTGGTGAAGAACGGGCTGCCGACGCCGGCGGCGAAGATCACCAGGCGACCCTTTTCGAGGTGGCGGATGGCGCGGCGGCGGATGTAGTCCTCGCACACGTCGTTGATCTTGATCGCGCTCATCACCCGCGCCTTGGCGCCGAGCTTCTCCAGCGCGTCCTGCATGGCCAGCGCGTTGATCACGGTGGCCAGCATGCCCATCTGGTCGCCGGTGACCCGGTCCATGCCGCCCGCGGCCAGGCCGGCGCCGCGGAAGATGTTGCCGCCGCCGATCACCAGCGCCACTTCGGCACCGGCCTGCTGGGCTTCGATCACTTCGCGGGCGAGGCGGTTGATGACCTTCGGGTCGATGCCGTAGTCCTCATCCCCCATCAGTGCCTCCCCGGAAACTTTCAGCAGGATGCGACGATAGGAAAGATTGGACATGGTGGCCTCTGGATGCGTGGAAAACGCGGGAATTCTACTGGAAGCCGGGTCGCACCGTGAGAAAACTTGTTGCACTGCGGCGGCGGCCGGGAGGGCCCCGGCCACGGCCGGCGGGGCGCCCCGGTCAGGCCGGGGCGGTACCCGGAGAGCGAGCGATGACGCGGTTGCGGCCCAGGTTCTTGGAGCGGTAGAGGACGTCGTCGGCCGCCTTCAACAGGTCCTGAACATCGGCGAAACGCTCGTAGCCCCCCTGGGTCGCCACGCCGGCGGAAAACGTGACGAACAGGGGGCCGTCGGGGACTTCGGCCATGGGCGTGTTGACGATGTTGGCCAGTACCCGGCGCACCACGTCCAGCGCGACCAGCTCGGTGGTGTTGGGCAGCAGGGCGATGAACTCTTCGCCGCCGAAGCGGGCCACGGTGTCGCTGTTGCGCAGCTGTTCCTGCAGCTTGCCGGCGAAGGCGCGCAGCACCTGGTCGCCCATCAGGTGGCCGTGGGCGTCGTTGATCTTCTTGAAGTCGTCCAGGTCGATGAAGGCCACCGACAGCGGCCAGCCGTGCCGGGTGGCGCGCAGGAATTCCTGTTCCAGCACGGCCTCGAGCTGGCGGCGGTTGAGCACGCCGGTGAGCGCATCGCGGTGGGCCTGCTCGGCGAGGCGGTTGGCGCGGGCCTCGAACTCGTCGGCACGCTGCCGGGCCAGGGCGGCATCCTGCATTTCGCGCAGGTTGCGCAGGGTGGCCAGTTCCTGGGCGTGGTCGATCAGCTGCTGCACGCGCGAGGGCGAGAACAGGGTGGTTTCGAACAGGGCGCTGATGTCGGGCAGGGCCTCGCCGATGCGGGCCAGCACCTGGTCGAACTGGGCGCTGTCCAGCTGCAGGGTTTCGTTGACCTGCTGCAGCGCGTGTTCGCGCGCGGCATCGGCGTCGGCGTTGAGCCAGATGTCGGCGACCGCGCCGGACAGCGCCACGCAGGCCTGGAAAGTGTCTTCGGCGGCGGCCGGCGACTCGCTGCGCGCGATGCTGTCCACCAGGTAGCGCGGCAGATCCCATTGCTCGGCCACCCAGGCGCCGACGTCGGCATGGCTGGACTGCAGGTGCTCGCGTTCCAGCGCGACCAGCGCGTCGTTGTCGGTGGCCTGGTGCAACAGCGGCAGGTAGGTGTCCGGCTGCGACTGGGCCAGCACCAGGATGCCCAGGTCCTGCAGCAGGCCGGCCAGCATCAGTTCCTCGGCCTTGCGCAGGCCACGGGCCTGGCCGAGCAGGCTGGCGGCCAGGGCGCTGAGGATGCTGCGCCGCCAGGCGCGCTCACGCAGGTCCTGGCCCCGGCCCGGTGCGGTCAGGCCCTGGGTGACGGTGAAGCCCAGGGCGAGGCTGACGGTGGCGTTGAGGCCGAGCATGGTCAGTGCCTGGCCGAGGTTCTCGATCCGCCGGCGGCTGGCATACAGGGGCGAGTTGGCGATGCGCAGCATGCGCGCGCTCAAGGCCATGTCGATGGCGATGATGTCGGCGGCGGTGGTGATGTCCGCTTCCGGGTCCTGCGCCAGTTCGATGATGCGCAGGGCAATGCCTGGCGGCGAGGGCAGGTTGCGGCAGAGCGCCAGGGCGGCTGTCAGCTCGGGAGGCATGGCGGGATGATGTGTGTGTTGTGGCAAGAATACATGGAGTCCGTCACAGATTTGAGCGTTGATTCCTGCCCTGGGCTCCACGCTGGCGTGGGCATCACGATGGTGATGCGCCATGCCATGCAAGCCCGGTGGGCAGATCGCGGCGGGTGTGTTCGTCGCGCCCTTGGTAACACATTCGCCGGCGTAGGGGGAGGGTCGGAGGGCTCGGCTGCGGCCCGGCGCGGCGTTGCGGGCCGCGTAGCGCTACCATGCGCGGTTCATTCACAAGGAAGGCGCACCACATGGCGGTCAAGACGCTGCAGGAATTTCTGTCCACCACCCAGGAGAAGGACGTCAGTGCCGATGCTTTCGAGCTGGAAAGCCCGCACATGCTGGAGGTCCGGGTCGATGGGATGGTATGGGCCAAGGCCGGCTCGATGGTGGCACGCAAGGGCGGGGTGAAGTTCACCCGGCAGGGGCTGCTGGAGCAGGGGCTGGGTACGCTGCTGAAGAAGATGGTGAGCGGCGAGGGCCTTCAGTTGATGAAGGTCGAGGGGCAGGGCCGGGTGTACCTGGCCGATGCGGGCAAGCAGGTGACGCTGGTGCGGCTGGCGGGGGAGTCGATTTTCGTCAACGGCAACGATGTGCTGGCGTTCGAGACGGGCGTGGCGTCGAAGATCACGATGATGAAGAAGGTGGCGGGGATGCTGTCCGGCGGCCTGTTCAACGTGAAGCTGAGTGGGCACGGGATCGTGGCGATGACGTCGCACTACGAGCCGATGACGCTGCCGGTGACGGCGCAGGGCGGGCCGGTGTTCACCGATCCGAACGCGACGGTGGCCTGGTCGGGGTCGCTGGTGCCGGAGATCGTGACCGACATTTCGCTGGGGACGCTGGTGGGACGCGGGTCGGGCGAGAGCCTGCAGATGCGTTTCGCGGGCGAGGGCTGGGTGGTGGTGCAGCCGTACGAGGAAGTGACGTTCCAGTCGAAGGGGTGAGGGTGGGGGGGATGTGCGCTGGCGCGCGGCTTTTTTGCGTCAACTTCAACTTCAACGTCAACTTCAACTTCAACGTCAACTGCAACTGCAACTGCAACTGCAACTGCGGCGCCGCGGTGCTGCGGGTTGGGTCGGCGCGGGTAGGCTGGCGGGACACGCCGTGAATCCATCCCTGGAGGCTCGTGGGCGCCATCCATGGCGCCCAACGGTCCCGCCAGCCCACCCGCACCAACCCCCGACAATGTGCGGGCGCGTTGGGAGGGCAACGGCAACAGCCGGGGGCGGTGGGGGGGGGGGCGGTTTGCTGTGGGGAGGTGGCTGGTGAGTCAGTGGTGTTGGGTGGTGACGAGTGAGTCCGTGGTGGTGGGTGGTTAATGGCTGGCGAGTGATTGGTCGTTGGTTGGGGGCCGCACGGTGGTTGGCCTTCCGGCCGCCGGGTGGTTAGGGGATGGTGGATGGTGGATGGGGTGGTGGATTCGTCGAGAGATGGGGGGTAGAGCCGACCGTTGGTCGGCTGCTCCGGACCACTCGATATCCCACCCCAAAACCACACCTCATCTCCCCATCCAACCCATCCACAAACCAACGATACCGACCACGCCGACCACCCGGCCACTCAGCCACCCGGCCACTCAGCCAATCGGCCAATCGGCCAATCGACCAATCGACCAATCGACCAATCGACCAATCGACCAATCGACCAATCGACCAATCGACCAATCGACCAATCGACCAATCGACCAATCGACCAATCGACCAAGCCCGCTTCAACAGCAGAACCAAAGCCCCGCTGTCCCCCATCCATCCGTCCGCGGCACCATGTCGGGGCTGGCAGGCTTACCCCCTGCCGGGACCGTTGGGCGCCATGGATGGCGCCCAACGAGCCCCCATGGATGGGTTCACGGCGTGTCCCGGCAGGGGGTAAGCCTGCCGGCCCGCACGGAACCACAAACAGCAAGGAAGCCAGCTCTGCGCTTTACGCTTCAACGCTTCAACGCTTCAAAAAAACAACCACCCACAAAAAAACCCGGCCGAAGCCGGGTTTTTTCGTTGAAGCGAATCACCCGCCATCGCCGAAGCGACAGCGTGGTGGATCAGGCCAGGCCGGCCTGCTTCATCACTTCGGCGGCGTAGTCTTCCACCACCTTCTCGATGCCTTCGCCAACGGCCAGGCGCTTGTAACCGACCACATCGGCGTTGGCAGCCTTGACCACCTGCTCGACCGACTGGTTGGTGTCCAGCACGTACGGCTGGCCGTACAGGGTCACTTCGTTGACGATCTTGGCGATCTTGCCGCTGATGATCTTTTCCAGGATGTCGGCCGGCTTGGACTTGTCCTTGTCGGTCATCTTGGCCAGTTCGATTTCCTTTTCCTTCGCAACGAACTCGGCCGGCACGTCCGCCGCCTTGTTGTGCGGCGGGTTCATCGCCGCCACGTGCATCGCCAGGCCGCGGGCCAGCTCGGCGTCGCCACCGGCCAGTTCCACCAGCACGCCGATACGGCCGCCGTGCACGTAGGCAGCGACGTTGTTGGCCGATTCCAGGCGCACGATGCGACGCACGTCGACCTTCTCACCGACCTTGGCGATCACCGCGGCGCGGGATTCCTCGACGGTCTCGCCCGACGGCAGCTTGGCCGCCTTCAGCGCGTCGATGTCGGCGGCGCCCGAGCTCAGGGCCACCGAAGCAACGGCCTTGGAGAAGTCCAGGAAGTTGCTGTCCTTGGCGACGAAGTCGGTTTCGGAGTTGATCTCGACCAGCACGGCCTTGTTGCCGTCCTGTGCCGCCACGATGATGCCCTCGGCAGCCACGCGGTCAGCCTTCTTGTCGGCCTTGGCCAGGCCGGACTTGCGCAGCCATTCGGCCGAGGCGTCGATGTCGCCGCCGTTTTCGGTGAGTGCCTTCTTGCACTCCATCATGCCGGCGCCAGTGCGCTCGCGCAGTTCCTTGACCAGGGAAGCAGTGATTTCCACGGGATTTCCTCACGAAAGAAAGGGGTTGGGCCGGCATGGTGGCCGGCCCGTGTGACAGTGTCCTGTCGTCGCGCCGTCGGCAGCGGACAGGAGCAGCGGCGGGCGCGTGGCGCCCGCCGGGGGCCTGGATCAGGCCTGGGCTTCGCCAGCCTTGTCGGCAGCCGGAGCGGCAGCGGCCTTCTTGGCCGGAGCGCGGCGGGCCGGCTTGGCTTCGTCGGCAGCGCCGGCTTCGGCGAACTCTTCCTCACGCACGGTAGCGGCGTGCGGCGCAGCGGCCTTGCCTTCCAGCACGGCGTCGGCAGCGGCGCGGGCGTACAGCTGCACAGCGCGGATGGCGTCGTCGTTGCCCGGGATCGCGTAATCGACCAGTTCCGGGTTGTAGTTGGTGTCGACCACGGCGATCACCGGGATGCCGAGCTTCTTGGCTTCCTTGATGGCGATGTCTTCGTGGCCGATATCGATGACGAAGATCGCGTCCGGCAGACGGTTCATGTCCTTGATGCCGCCCAGCGAGGCTTCCAGCTTGTCGCGCTCGCGACGCAGGCCCAGCACTTCGTGCTTGACCAGCTTGTCGAAGCTGCCGTCGGTTTCGCCGGCTTCCAGTTCCTTCAGGCGGGCAACCGACTGCTTCACGGTACGGAAGTTGGTCAGCGTGCCGCCCAGCCAACGCTGGTTCATGAAGGGCATGCCGCAACGCTCGGCTTCTTCACGGATCGACTCGCGGGCGCTGCGCTTGGTGCCCAGGAACAGGATGGTGCCGCGCTTCTGCGCAACGCTGGAAATGAAGTTCATCGCGTCATTGAAGAGCGGAACGGTCTTTTCCAGGTTGATGATGTGGATCTTGCCGCGGGCGCCGAAGATGTACTGGCCCATCTTGGGGTTCCAGTAACGGGTCTGGTGGCCGAAATGGACGCCGGCTTCCAGCATCTGACGCATGGTGACCTGGGGCATTGCAGTAACTCCTGATGGGGAACCGGCCGCCACGGGGAATAGTTGGGCGGTCCGCCGCAAGGCGGGTGGTTCCGGGGTTTGGCTTCCCTGTCGCTTCCGTGGCCGAACTCCTCGCGGAGCACCCCGGCACGGATATGGGCGGCAGGTGTGGATTCACCGGTGACGTCCGGTGTTGACGTATTGCCGCGCCAAGGCGGCAGCAATCCGGTCGATTATAGCCCGCCCGGGGCGCTGCCCGCAATGTTGCCAGCGGCGGCGGGCAGGTCGGCCTCGCCGGCGTGGTCCAGGCGGGCGCGGAAACGCCCCCCGGCGTAACCCTCGGGACGGGCGGGCAATGGCCAGCCACGGGTGCTGCGCGGCAGGACATAGCCGGCCAACCCGTCGATCAGGGCGTGGCGCCGGCCCTGCGCATCGACGAACACCAGGTCGGCGAGGTGGGCGTGGCCATCGCCGTCATTATAAAGGCGCAGCAGCGGCGCCGACGGCCCCCCGGCCAGGGCCACGCGCAGGCGCGAGGACGGTGCCGCCGGCGCCTGCGGCTTCAGGAATACCGGCAGGGAGACGCGGGTGGCATCGGCACTGGCGTCCGCGCCCGGGCTGATCACCAGCCGATAGCCCTGCTCGGCCGCCGCCGGCGCGGCACCCAGCCGCACCACCCGCAGGCGCTGGCGCTGGCCGGGCGCGATGCGCAGCTGGGCCGGGCTCACCACCAGCGTGTCGTCGGCCTGCAGCCGCTCCTGGTCGCCGTCCTGCTCCCAACGGTACAGCCGGGCCTGGCCGGTCCATGGCGTGCCGGCGGGATTGGCCAGCCACAGCTCGGCGTGCGCGGGGACGGCCGGGACCGAGACGCTCAGCGGGCTGATCTCCAGGGCACGCGCGGACAACGGCACCAGCGCCGACAGCGCGACGACCAGCAGCGATCGCATCAGTAGGTCACCGTGACCCGCGGCGCCTGGCCGGCCTTGGTGGGCGGTGCGGGCGGGCTCAACGCACTCACCTGGGCCGGAACCGGGGCGCGGCCGTCGCTGCGCTGGTGCGCGGGGCGGCAGGCTGGATCGGCCGACGCACCGGCGCGGGCGCAGTCGGCGATGATCCGCACCCCGACCCGCAGCGCGGCGCTGCCGGCGGGCCGGGCCTGGGCGGTCGGGGCGCCCGCGGAAAGGCTCAGCAGGCAGGCCAGGGCAAGCGTGGACGGGCGCGGGGACATCGGGCGTCGCAAAGCGGGGGATGCGACCGTTAGCGGCCGGGATCGCAGCCGCTTGAGCAAATGTGTCTATTGGGTCAATAAGTGATGGTGACGGTGATCACATCGCTGTAGCTGCCCTGCGCCGGAACCGCGCCCGTGGTGGGTGGGGCGCGCCCATACACCGTCAGCGTCTGCGCCGCCCCGTTGCCGGTGCCGGCCTGGGTGTCCGTGTTGACGGTGGTGCCCCAGCGCTGCGAGCGGGCCGGATCGCGGTAGAGCTCGTAGGGGATGTAGTAGACGCTGTTGTCCGGTGCGGTGAAGCGCATGCGCCGGGTGGTGCCCTGCGCGTTCTGGCCGTTGCCCAGGCCGATGCTGTAGGCGGTGCGGTTGATGCAGGTCAGCCCGATCGTCGAGGTGCGGTCCAGGTTGGCGGTGATCGCCCCGGCATTGCTGCCGAAGTCCATGTCGGTGGTGACGTAGGCGCTGCACTGGGGCAGCACGTTGGCGCTGACCGTGAACGGGAAGGCGCTGTCGGCGGTCTTGTGGCCGCTCACGCCGCTGGCCGTGGTGCACAGCGCCGGCGGCTGCGCGGTGCCGATGATGCTCTCGTTGTAGGCGTATTCCAGGCTGACGTTGGCCGCGGTGAAATTGCTGGCGAAGCTGCCGGCCGAGAGCACCTGCGCGGCTGGCACCTGTCCGTACAGGGTGACGCTCTGCGCGCCGCTGCCGCCGGTGATCAGCGGCACGGCATAGCTGAGCGTGACGATCGCCGCCGGCGGTGAGCCGCCGGGAACGGCTCCCCATACGGTCGTGCGCCCGGCATTGGTGTACAGCTGGAAGGCCATGGGGTCGGCGGTGGCGTTGGTCATGCTGCGGGTCGGCAGCACGCTGGTGCCGGTGCTGCCCGTGCCGATTTTCAGGCAGGCGCGCACGCTGGCGCTGCCGAGGATGCTCAGCGCGGCGGTGCTGCAGGTGATGGTGAAGCTGGTCATGGCGTTGGTCGGGCTGGCCGCGCCATTGGTGATCGTGCCGAACGCCAGCGTCGTCGGTGCCGTGGCGGTGCAGGTGGTGTCCGCGCGCGCCGGCACCGCGTGGCCCCCCAGCACGATGACCAGCAGCAGGGCGAGGCGCAGCGCGGCGGTCATGGCGCCGGCGCCGGCAGGCAGCGCAGTGGGCCGATGCGCGTGGCGCCCGGCGAGGTTGCGGTGACGGTGGGCGCGACGTGCACGCGGCAGTGCCCGTTCGGCACCTGCACCTGCAGGTCGGCCGGCAACGCCACGTCTTCCAGGTAGGTTTCCCCGTCATAACCGACCGTCGCGCTGCGTCCGCCGGGCAGCCGCACGCTGCTGCCCACCGGCAGCGGTGCCCCGCTGGCATCGTGCAGGACCACGCTCCAGCCCTGGGTGCGGCGCAGCCCGAAATCCACGCCGAGCCCGGCACTCTGGCGCGGGGTGACCCAGGTATCCACGCGGTCGGCGCGCATGTCGGCGGGCAGGTCCAGGGTGTCGATCGACAGCCGGTTGCGCTGCCAGGACAACAGCGGGGTGACCAGCAGCAGGCCGTTGCGGTCGGTGCTGCCGATCAGCCGGTTCTCCAGCCGCACCGGGATGCCGGGATGGCCGTCGGTGGAGACCACGGCGAAGGCGTCGGAGACCTCGCGCGCGGCGAACAGGTGCCCGCCCATCCAGACCACGCTGCCGCTGGCACTGGCGTAGCCGTAGTCGAACTCACCCTGGCGCGCGTAGCCCAGCGAGTAGCGGCCCACCCGGTTGAGCCAGCCCAGCTCGGCCAGCCCGCCGCCGCCATCGTCGCCGCCACGCGCCTGCACGCGCCAGCCATGGCCGCCCTGGCTGCCATCGCCGGGCACCGGCTGGGAGAGGTCGGCGACATAGGTCATGCGCTCGCCGTTGCGCTGTGCCGACACGCTGCTCTGGCGGTTGCGGCCCAGCGCGGCCGAGACCGAGAGGTAGGCGCTGCGGTCCTCGCGGTCGGACAGGTTCTGGTTGAAGGACAGGTAGGCCGACCAGCGGTCGCCGAAGCTGCGCGACCAGAACAGGCTGGCATAGCGGTTGTCCTCGCCGTCGGGGTAGCGCAGGCGCAGGTAGCTGGCGCTCAACGAGCCGGCCCGCTGCAGGTTGAGGCCGAGCGTGGCCTGCTCGCTGATGTCCGGCGGCAGGGTGTCCTGCAGCGCGCCCAGGTCGCGATAGTCGCCATGGCTGCGCCGGGTGGACAGGTTGATGTTGAAGCGCCGGTTGTTCCAGCTGTAGCCCAGCGCGTATTGGCCGCCCTGCAGGCCGTCGAGGCGGCTGTGCGCATACGCCGCGTTGAGCACCCCGGCGCCGCCCAGCAGCCACCAGCCGCCGACCCCGCCATTGATCACCCCGCCGCCGCCCTCGACGTGCGCCTCGGCGGTGAACTGGTCGCTGGCGCCATGCCGCCAGGTCGCGCTGCCGATCACCGGCGCTTCGTAGCCGAACGAGCGGATCCCGTAGTCGCGGCGCATCTTGCCGAGCCCGGCCGACCAGTCCGATAAGCCCTTGGCGAGCAGCTGCTGCGCCCCGTAAAAGGCGAAGTCCAGGGTCTGCATGCGGCCGAACGCATCGGTGATGACCACCTGTGCGTTGCCGGTGCCGTTGATGCCCGGTTGGGCCGCCAGCTGGAACGGACCGACCGGGACCTCGCCGTTGTACTGGCGCAGGCCATCCACGTACAGCTCCACGTTGGAGGGCACGACCGCTTCGCCGAGGAAGGTCGGCGTGGGGGTCAGCACGCGGTACGGCTGCAGGCCGTAGTTGCGCCCGATCTGCACGCCGCCCATGCGCACCGGCCGGCTCCAGTCGACGAAGCCGCTGTAGAAATCGCCGACGCTGAGGGTCACCGCCGAATCAGGGAAGTCCAGGCGCCAGGCGGTATCCAGGCGCACGCTTTCGCCGCGCCACTGGTGGTCGGCCGGGTCCTGGTAAGTGCGCAGCAGCGCGCTGGACTCGAACACGCCGCTGCCCAGCCCGAACAGGCGCACTTCGGTGGTCAGGGCAAGATTGCCGCCGCCTTCGTTGTGGCTGCCGTAGAGGTCGTAGTTGAGCACCGCGCCGGGCGAGGCCGCGGCGGCGGGCGCGGTGTCGGTCGGACGCTCCAGGCGCGTGGTCGGCAGCGACAACTGGTCCAGCGGCACGTCCAGGGCCAGGGTCTGGAGGCTGGCGTCGTAGCGCACCACCACCCCGCTGAGCTGGTCCAGCGCGACCGGCTCCTCGCCCCGCGCCGAAAAACCGAGCTGGCGCAGGGTTGCCGCCGACGCCATCAGCCGGCCCTGCAGTTCGGTGAACGGCAGCAGGCCGCGCGGGGTCTGGTTGAGGGTGACGTCCAGGTACAGCGTCTGCGCGGCCGTCAGCGGCGTGGGCGGTGGCAGCAGTGCTTCCCCGGACGCGCCGATGTCGGCGTCGGCGGCCATCGCCGCGCACGGTGCCAGCGTCGCGGTGAGCAGCATCCGCACGCAGGCCTCAGCGAGCCGCTGGCGCGACGGGCAGTGGCGTCTGGGCCGACTCGCCATTGATCTTTGCCGAGAACGTGGCGCCCGCCAGGCGGGCCGCCGGAACCTCCAGCGGCCAGCGCATGGTCTGCCCGCCGAGGACGTAGCCGATCAGGCCGGGATGGATGATCTGCGGCCGTTCCGCCGTGCCCACGCCGATGTCGGCCAGCTGCGCGTAACTGTTGCCGCTGTTGTGCACCTCCAGGGCCGGGCGCCCGTCAGCGAGCCGGGCCACGCGCGCCTGCAGGGCGTGTTTGAGCGGCTGCTCGCCGGCCGGCTGGATAAAGACCGGCATGGAGTAGCGCAGCACGAACTGCATGCCGGTGCGGCGCGGGTCCACGCTGGGCAGTTCGTCCACCACCACCCGGTAGGCGCGCTGTGTGGTCGGCGCCGTGGGATCGCTGCGCACTACCCGGATCAACTGCTGCTGGCCGGCGGCCAGCGACTGCATGGGCGGGCTGACCTGCAGCGCGGTGGTTGGCAGGAGCTGGTCCTGGCCGGTGTCCTGGCGCCACTCGAACACGCGCACCTGCACCTGGACCGGCGTGGTGCCGCTGTTGGTGAGCCACAACGCGTCGGCGTTCTGGCGCGGCGTCAGTTGCAGCGACGTAGGGGCGACCTGCAGGCTTGCGGCGGTGGCGCTCCCCATCAGCAGCCACAGCCAGCCAAGGGCCGCGCACCCGAACCGCCAAGGGCCAGGCCCTGCGGAAATCGGCATGGCGGACCTCAGTAGGTGATGGTGGCGGTGATGGTGTCCTGGTAGTTACCCGCGGCGGCATTGTTGACGCTGGGGTTGGCGATCTGGCCGTAGACATTGAGCGTCTGCGCCAGTCCGGTGCCGATGCCGGCGGCGGTGTTGGTGCCGGTGGTGGTGCCCCACACGTTGGTATGGGCGGCATCCCGATACAACTGGTACCCGACGAAGTTGTTGGCGGTCACGCTGACGTCGGTGTTCTTCATGCGCCGGGTGGTCACGTCGTTGGCCGTGCCGGCATTGGCGCCGGCGTTGAGCGCTACGGTGTACGGGGTCAGCGCCGAGCACTGGGCGGTGATGGTGCCCTGGGCGTTGGACGGGGTGGTGGCGGTGGACAGTGCCGAGCCGAAGTCCACGTCGGTGGCGGCCGCGGCGGTGATCGTGCAGGCCTTGGTAATGATGATCTTGACGTTGAAGGTGGTGGTGTCGGCCGCGAAGGCGGGCGCCGCCAGGCCGGACAGGGCCAGGCTCAGTATGGTCGTGCGGAGGAATCGCATGGGCATGCTCCTTGGACGGATGTCCTTGCTGAACAACACGATGCTGCCGGGACTGCTACTGCGGGGGTCACCCCGGTTATAGGGAGGAACTTGTTGCGAAGCCGTGAGATTAGGAAAAATCAATGGCCGTTTTCGGCACGATCTGGCGTTGCGTGACTGCCATCACATATGTTCAGGAACCTGACACTGCCCCCAGCCCAAACCCCGCCTGTCAGCGTTCCACCCGATCCCGTTCAGATTGGCCCCGGATCGGCGATAATGGTCGACATGAGCGTGAATCTGAAAACCCCCGAGGAAATCGAACTGATGCGCATCGCCGGCCGCCTGGCCAGCGAGGTGCTCGACATCGTCACCCCGTACGTCAAGCCTGGCGTGACGACCGAAGAGCTGGACCGCATCTGCCACGACCACATCATCAACGTGCAGAAGGCCACGCCGGCCAACGTCGGGTACCGTGGCTTCCCGAAGACGGTCTGCACGTCGGTCAACAACGTGATCTGCCACGGCATCCCCAGCGAAGCCAAGGTCCTCAAGGACGGCGACATCGTCAACATCGACGTCACCGTGATCAAGGACGGCTGGCACGGCGATACCAGCCGCATGTACTACGTAGGTACCCCGTCGACGATGGCCAGGCGTCTGGTCGATACGACCTACCAGGCCATGTGGGCCGGCATCCGCGCGGTCAAGCCGGGCGCCACGCTCGGCGATATCGGCCATGCCATCCAGACCCTGGCCGAAGGCGAGCGGTTCAGCGTGGTGCGTGAGTACTGCGGCCACGGCATCGGCAAGGTCTACCACGATGAGCCGCAGGTGGTGCATTACGGCCGCCCGGGCCAGGGCCTGGTGCTGCAGCCGGGCATGACCTTCACCATCGAGCCGATGATCAACGAGGGCACCCGGTACAACAAGGTGCTGCCCGACGGCTGGACCGTGGTGACCAAGGACCGCAAGTTGTCGGCGCAGTGGGAGCACATGATCGCGGTCACCGAGACCGGCGTGGACGTGCTGACCCTCTCGCCCGGCGAATCGCAGGTCTGAGCATGCTGCCGGCGAGCCCGATGCTGGACGCGCCGGCCGACTCCGTCGCCGACCCGGACTGGGCGGCGCTGGCACGGCAGTCGCTGCAGCAGACCGATGCGCGGCTGTACCGCCGCTTCGACCAGGGCGACAGCATCGAGCGCCTGCTTGCGCTGCGTGCGCGCGCGGCCGATCACCTGATCCGGCTGGCCTGGCAGCGCTGCCTGCCCGCCGGCTCGGGGCTGGCGCTGTTCGCGGTGGGCGGCTACGGGCGCGGCGAACTGTTCCCGCGTTCGGACATCGACGTGCTGGTGCTCGGCGCGCCCGAACAGCAGCGTCGGCATGAATCGGGGCTGGCGCGCTTTTTCGCGCTGGTGTGGGATTGCGGCCTGCCGGTCAGCCATGCGGTGCGTTCGCCCGCCGAATGCACCCAGGCCAGCGACGACCAGACCGTGCTCACCGCCTTGATCGAATCACGCCCGCTGGTCGCCGACGAGGCCGCGCGTGCGGCGTTGAAGGCGGCGGTGAACGTGGACGGCCTGTGGTCGCCGCGTGCCTTCTTCCTGGCCAAGCGCGAGGAGTTGCTGGCCCGCCATCAGCGCTTCGGCGATACCGCCGACAACCTCGAGCCGGACATCAAGGACGGCCCGGGCGGGCTGCGCGATCTCAATACGCTGGGCTGGATGGCGTTGCGCGCCTTTGGCGTGCGCGACCTGGAGGCGCTGGTCGGCCTGGGCCATCTGGGGCCGGATGAAGCGGCCGCGCTGAAACGCGAGCGCTGCGCGCTGGCGCGGCTGCGCTTCGGCCTGCACCTGGTCGCCAACCGGCCTGAGGAACGCCTGCGGTTCGATTACCAGAAGACCCTGGCGGCACGCCTGGGCTTCGAGGACGACCTCGAAAGCCTGGCCGTGGAAAAAATGATGCAGGGCTTCTACCGCAGTGCCACCGTGGTGCGGCGGATCAGCGATCGGCTGCTGCAGCGCTTCGAGGAACAGTTCGACGGCGAAGCGGTGCCCGAGCCGGTCAGCGTCGGCTTCTCGCTGCGCCGCGGCTACCTGGCCGCCAACGACCCGGCGTGGCCGCAGGGCGACATCGAGCAGGTGTTCGCGCTGTTCTCCAGTTGGGCCTACAACCCGGAGGTGCGCGGCCTGCATTCGCTGACCGCGCGCGCGCTGGCCGAAGCGTTGCCGGAGCTGGCCGCCTATACCGATGCCAGCCCGGCCGCACGCGAGCAGTTCCTGGCCCTGCTGCGCAGTCCGCGCGCGGTGGACACGCTGGCACGGATGGCGCGCCTGGGCGTGCTGGGGCAGTGGATCCCCGCGTTCGCGCAGGTCTCCGGGCGCATGCAGTTCGACCTGTTCCATGTGTACACGGTGGACCAGCACACCCTGATGGTGCTGCGGAACATCGGGTTGTTCGCCAGCAGCCGCGCCGACGAGCGGTTCTCGATCGCGCACGAGGTGTGGCCGCGCCTGCGCAAGCCGGAGTTGCTGCTGCTGGCCGGCCTGTTCCATGACATCGCCAAGGGTCGCGGTGGCGACCATTCCGAACTCGGCGCGGTGGATGCGCACGCCTTCTGCCAGGCGCTTGCGCTGAGCAGTTCGGACACCGAACTGGTGGCCTGGCTGGTCGAGCAGCACCTGCGCATGTCGGTCACCGCGCAGAAGCAGGACATCTCCGATCCGGAGGTGATCCACCGCTTCGCCACGCTGGTGGCCAGCCGCGATCGTCTGGATTACCTGTACCTGCTGACCTGCGCCGACATCGCCGGGACCAGCCCGAAACTGTGGAACGCCTGGAAGGACCGGCTGCTGGCCGACCTGTACTTCGCTGCGCGCCGTGCACTGCGCGACGGGCTGGAAAACCAGATGCCGGCCGCCGAGCGCGTGGCCGAGGCGCGCGAGTCGGTGCGCCAGCTGGTGCGTGAGCGGGGTTACGACGATGCCACCATCGAGCGCCAGTTCACCGTGATGCCGGATGAAAGCTTCATCCGCCTGCGCCCGGAGCAGCTGGCCTGGCAGGCCGCGGCGCTGGTGCCGGTCAAGCAGGGCCAGACCCTGGTCAAGGTGCGTCGGATCACCCCCGACGACCAGGCGCTGGAAGTGTTCGTGCATTCGCCCGACCGCGATGGCCTGTTCGCCGCGATCGTGATGACCCTGGACCGCAAGGGCTATGGCATCCATCGTGCGCGCGTGCTGGATGGCCCGGTGGACACCATCTTCGATACCTTCGAAGTGACCCCGGCCGACAGCTTCGCCGATGGCAACGCACAGCGGCTGGAACTTGCCCTGCGTGAAGCGCTGGCCGGCGACCTGACTCGCTTGCGCCCGTCGCGACGGGTGATTCCGCGGCAGTTGCGGCATTTCCGCTTTGCCCCCCGCATCGAGTTCCGCGATGGCAGCGACGGCAACCCGGGCACCCGTTTCAGCCTGGTCGCGCCCGACCGCCCCGGCCTGCTGGCCGACGTGGCCTTCGTGCTGCGCAACCAGCGCCTGCGCGTGCATGACGCACGCATCGCCACCTTCGGCGAGCGCGCCGAAGATATGTTCGTGATCAGCGACGAGCACGACCACCCCCTTACCGAATCCGCCAGGCAGCAGTTGCACGACGCGATGCTGGCCTGCCTGGACCCTGATCGAAACGCCGGAGACCCCCACTGATGGCCACCAAGCCCGCCAAGAAGACCGCTGCCAAGACTGCAGCGGCCAAGAAGACTGCTGCCCCCAAGGCCGCGCCTGCCACCCGGCCGGCGGCGGTGAAAAAGGTCGCGACGAAGAAGGCCGCGACGAAGCAGGCGCCGGCCACCAAGGCTGTTGCCACCCCGGCCGAAAGCGCGGCCAAGCGCAGCGCCAGCCGCGATGCCACCATCGCCCGCAAGTCGCTGCGCAAGCCGGCCACCCCGGGCGTTGAAGAACTGAAGTTCGGCATCGAAAGCGCCTTCGAGCGCCGTGCCACGCTCACCCTGCACGAACTGGAAGGCTCGACCAAGCCGCTGGTCGGCCGGGTCATCGACGGCCTGGAAACCGGTGAATTCCGCGTCGCCGAGCCCGATGGCCACGGTGGCTGGAAGGTCAACGAATGGCTGAAGAAGGCCGTGCTGCTGTACTTCCGGGTCAACGACATGGCCGTGGTCGACGCGCGCCCGGCGCCGTTCTGGGACAAGGTGGAATCGCGCTTCGCCGGTTTCGATGAGGCCAAGTTCCGTCGCGCCGGCGTGCGCGTGGTGCCCGGCGCGATCGCCCGTCGCGGCAGTTACTTCGGCAAGGACGTGGTGCTGATGCCGAGCTTCACCAACATCGGCGCCTACGTGGGCGAGGGCACCATGGTCGATACCTGGGCCACGGTCGGTTCGTGCGCGCAGATCGGCAAGCACTGCCACCTGTCCGGCGGCGCCGGCATCGGCGGCGTGCTCGAGCCGCTGCAGGCCAGCCCCACCATCATCGAAGACCATTGCTTCATCGGCGCGCGTTCGGAAGTGGTGGAAGGTTTCGTGGTCGGCCACCACAGCGTGATCGGCATGGGCGTGTTCCTGGGCCAGAGCACCCGCGTCTACAACCGCGCCACCGGCGAAATCAGCTACGGCTCGGTGCCGCCGTACAGCGTGGTGGTGTCCGGGCAGCTGCCGTCCAAGGACGGGTCGCACTCGCTGTACTGCGCGGTGATCGTCAAGCAGGTCGACGCCAAGACCCGCAGCAAGACCAGCGTCAACGACCTGCTGCGCGGCCTGGCCGACTGAGCACGCCGCTGCCCGCGCTGGCGCAGGCAGCGCGCTACCGCCACCCGGTTGCCGGGTGGCCGGGACGCGGGCTGCAGCGTCTGCTGGCCTGCACGGCATTGACCGCCGCGCGGCGCGCACTGACCGGCGTGGTGCCGGTGCCGCCGCTGGTCAGCGACGTGCGCGAGGTGGTGTACCTGAGCTGGTGGGTGGAGGCGCGGCATGCGCCCCCGCCGCCGCCCGGCCACCGGCTGTTCGTGCATGACGGGCGCACCCCCTACACGATCCTGACCTACCGTCATGGCCACTTCGGGCCGGCCCTGGCCGGCCCGTTGCGTCGTCTGTTCCCGTCGCCATTGCAGAGCAACTGGCGCTGGTACGTGCTGCCGGACGCTGCCGACGCACGGTCGGACGAGCCGCGCGTGCTGTTCGATCGCAACGTGATCGACAGCGTGGTGCATGCGGTGGGCGCGCGGCTGTGGAGCGATGCCATGCAACCGCACCTGGCCGCGCGGTTCGAGCATGCCGTGGATGCGCACGGCGGCCACACCCTGATCGAACCGGGGCAGGGCAGTGCGCCCATGCTGCGGGCGCGGGTGCGGCCCGCCGATGCGCTTCCGGCGGCGTGGGCCGCCGGCGCCTTCGGCGATGCGGCCCGGGCGATGGCGTTCCTGGCCTGCCAGGACGCCGCGTTCGCGGTCGCCCCGGATGGCCGGCTGGCGCTGACCCGCATCGACCTGCCGATCGCGCTGGCAGCGGTGCAGCCGTTGCAGCTGGACGGGCCGGTGTCCTGCCCGCACCTGGCCGCGATGGGCGTGGCGCTGGACGATGCGTTCTGTTTCCGGGTGCCGCAGGTGCCGTTCCGGGTCGTGTCCGAACGTCTGTTGTGACATCCTCAGCGCGTCCTTCCTGATCGATGCTGCACGCCGCGCCATGACCACCACCCTGTACGGATTGAAGAACTGCGACACCTGCAAGAAAGCCACCAAGTGGCTGGATCGTTTCCAGGTGCCGTACACCTTCATCGACTACCGCGACCAGAAACCCTCGCCCGAGACGCTGATCGACTGGGCCCGCCAGGCCGGCGGCTTTCCCGCGCTGATCAACCGCTCCTCCACCACGTGGCGGCAGTTGCCGGAGAACCGCAGGGCGGCCGATTCGGACGCCGAATGGAAGCTGCTGCTGCGCGAGTACCCGCAATTGATCAAGCGCCCGGTGGTGGTCAGTGCCGATGGCGTGATGACCCAGGGCTTCTCGGACAACGGCTTCAAGCAGCGCTTCGGAGTGGACGCGTGAACGACGTCGTCGCCCTGACCTGCGACCTGATCGCGCGCGCGTCGGTCACCCCCGACGACGCCGGCTGCCAGGCGTTGCTCGCCGCGCGGCTGGAGCGCGCGGGTTTCCAGTGCGAACACCTGCGCCTGGGCGAAGTGGACAACCTCTGGGCCACGCACGGGCACGGTGCGCCGGTGCTGGTGCTGCTCGGGCATACCGACGTGGTGCCGACCGGGCCGGTCTCGGCCTGGACCAGCGATCCGTTCGACCCGCAGATCCGCGACGGCGTGCTGTACGGGCGCGGCGCGGCCGACATGAAGGGCAGCGTCGCCGCGTTCGTGGTCGCCGCCGAGCAGTTCGTCGCCGCCCATCCGAAGCACACCGGCACCCTGGCGGTGCTGCTGACCAGCGACGAGGAGGGCGATGCCATCGACGGCGTGCGCCGGGTGGCCGATATCTTCCGCGCGCGCGGGCAGGGCATCGACTGGTGCATCACCGGCGAACCGTCGTCCACCGCGGTGCTCGGCGACCTGCTGCGCGTCGGTCGTCGTGGCAGCCTGTCGGCAACGCTCACCGTGAAGGGGGTGCAGGGCCATGTCGCCTACCCGGACAAGGCGCGCAACCCCATCCACCTGGCCGCCGCGGCGCTGGCGGAACTGACCGCCCGGCATTGGGATGATGGCTTCGAGAGCTTCCCGCCGACCAGCCTGCAGGTGTCCAACATCCACGCCGGGACCGGGGCCAACAACGTGATCCCCGGCGCGCTGCAGGTGCTGTTCAACCTGCGCTACAACCCGCATTGGAACGCCCCCGCGCTGGAACGGGAGATCGCCACGCTGCTGGACCGGCATGCGCTGGATTACACGCTCGGCTGGCACCGCAGCGGTGAGCCGTTCTATACGCCGGAAGGCACCCTGCGCCGGGTCGCGCGCGAGGTGCTCGGCGAATTCGCCGGGGCACCGCCGGAAGAGAGCACCGGCGGTGGCACCTCCGATGCGCGCTTCATCGCGCCGTTGGGCGCGCAGTGCATCGAAGTCGGGCCGGTCAATGCGAGCATCCACCAGGTCGACGAGAACGTGCGCGTGGCCGACCTGGAACAGCTGCCGGCGCTGTACCTGCGCCTGATCGAACGCCTGCTGGCCTGAGCCAGGAAAGACCTGGCGCCGGCCGTTGGCCGGTGCCGGCGTCGGCCCGGCCATCACCGGCACGGGCCGGCGCGACGCCCGGGTCAGGCCACGATCAGCCCGAACGCGGCCAGGGCCGCGGCCGCCTGGCGCTGTGAAATCACCGCCTTCTTGAACAGCTTGGCGTCCATCACGTTGAGCCCGCTGATATCGGTGCCGCGCAGGTCCGCGCCTTCAAAGCGGGTCAGCCGGGTCTGCGCATTGCGCAGGCTGCCGCCGTTGAACACGGCATCGCGGAAGTCGCAGCCGGAGAGCTCGGCATCGGAAAAATCCATGCCCTCCAACTGCGCCTTGCGGAACGACAGCCCGCGCAGGTCGGCGCTGACCAGCAGGCAGTCGCGGAATTCCAGCGCCCACCCGGTCACCTCCTGCAGGTGCGCACCGGTCAGCTTGCAGTCGGCGAACTGCACCGAGGACAACGTTGCACGGCGCCAGTGGCTGTTGTTGAGGTCGCAATGCGAAAACCGCGCGTCACTCAACAGCGCCGCGCTGAAGTCGCACGCGCCGCCGCGGCACTTGTGCCACTGGCTTTCTTCCAGTGATGCCGCCAGCCAGTTGGCGCCGGCCAGCGAACACTGGTTGAACTGGAATCCATCCATGTCCAGCCGCGAAAAGTCGCCGTGGTCGAACGTGCAACCCTCGAAGACGGCTGCACGCGGATGCGCGGCGATGATCGCCTGCATGCGCGTGCGGGTGATGGATTCATCGCGGAAAGTGGCGGTGTTCATGCGGTCATTCTGGATGATGGGGGGCACAGGCGGCAGTCTTGAAGGCAGCGGCGGAGTGTGTACAGCGTCACCGGCGCACATCCCGCGGCTCCCTCCGACGTAGAGCCGACCGTTGGTCGGCTGCCGTGGGTGCAGACACGTGGGGCGACACGTGCAGCCGACCAACGGTCGGCTCTACCGGGTGGTTATCCTGGGTGTCCGGCGTCAGTCGAAGGTCCAGAACGGCGCGTTGATCCGCTCGCGCCAATAGGGCTCGCCGGCCAGGTAGAACCTCTGCGCATGGGCCTTTGCGAACCAGCCGGCGGCGGCGTCCAGATCGCGCGTCACGCCTGCGCGGCCACGGCCGAGCAGCAACCCGCTGAAATACTGCCCGTACACATTGCCCTGGTCAGCGGCCAGGCGGTACCAGCGCAGTGCGTCCACGCCATCGCGCGGCAGGCCCATCCCGAGTTCGTACATCGCGCCCAGATCCACCTGGGCGTCGGCATCGCCGCGCTGCGCACGCCGTTGGATGTCGACGACCAGGGGATGCAGGGTGCCATCGGCCTGCGCCGCGATCGCCTGTGGCAGCCGCGAGGATTCGGATGGCATGTGGAAGTAGATCGTTGCGCGCAGGTCCCAGCGCAGTGCGCTGACCGCGTCACCGTGTTCGCGATGGACCTTGGCCAGCATCAGCATGGCCATCGGATTGCCGTGCCCGGCGGCAGTGCGGTACCACCGCTCGGCTTTTCGGGGTGAGGCGCGCAAGGCGGTGCCCTGCACGATGTTCGGGCCGGTGCCATGCAGCAGCTCGCCGTGGGTCCAGATCCGGCCCAGGGCTTCTTCGGCCTGGGTGTTGTGGACGCTCCACGGGGTGACAGCGGCGGCACGTTCGTACCACGTCACCGCGCGGGGGTCGTTGAAAGTTTCAAAGGTCCTGGCTGCGTCCCAGGCACCCTCGAAGCTGCCATCGGCTGCCTTGGTTTCGATCGACTGCACGATGCTGGCCGGCGTCGGTGGCGGGGCGCTGCTGCAGGCAATGAGGGAAAGGGCCAGGGCGATGCCGGCCGGGCGTGAAGCGATGCGTCCGATGCGGGGGATCATGCCGGCCAGGTGATGCGGAAGGGCGCTGATTATCGCCCGGTCCCGCAGCGCCGGGTTGCCCGCGGTGGTCGGTTTGGTTGCCATCGCAACAGTTGCGCCGCTGCCAAAAGCCGGTTACGGTCGGTCCATGTCCTCGTTCCCGGCCACCGCTGTCAGCAATACCAACCGCACCAATCTGCGCGCGAATAATCGTGCGCGGCCGATGCGGGACTGCGACCAGGGCTAGTACAAGCAACACGCCCGGACCCCAGAAAACCCGCATCGACCGATGCGGGTTTTTTTGTGGCCCGGGTTTACCCCTTCCGGGCCTGGGTGGCCGGTCGAATGCCTGCAATACGTGTATTCCCCCATCATCAGGAGCTGTTCCCATGTGTTCGATCTTCGGTATTTTCGGCCTGCAGGTCGGTGACGACCTCCCGGCGCTGCGCCGCCACGCGCTGGACCTGTCCCAGCGCCAGCGCCATCGTGGCCCGGACTGGAGCGGGGTGTATGTCGATGCCGGCGCCATCCTGGTGCACGAACGGCTGGCCATCGTCGACCCGGCCGGCGGCTCGCAGCCGCTGCTGTCCGAGGACGGCCAACTGGCGTTGGCGGTCAACGGCGAGATCTACAACCACCGCGAACTGAAGGCCGAACTGGCCCAGCCCTACGCCTTCCAGACCGGCTCGGACTGCGAGGTGATCAACGCGCTGTACCGCCAGGACAGCCCGGCCTCGTTCCTCAACCGCCTCAACGGCATCTTCGCCTTCGCGTTGTGGGATCGCGAGCGGCAGCGGGTGCTGATCGCACGCGATCCGATCGGCGTGGTGCCGCTGTACTGGGGCCATGACAAGGACGGGCGTCTGGTGGTGGCCTCCGAGCTGAAGTCGCTGGTGGACATCTGCGCCGATGCCGCGCAGTTCCCGCCGGGCCACTGGTACGACAGCGCCACCGACACCCTGACCCGCTACTACGAGCGCCCCTGGCGCGACTATGACGCCGTGGAAGGCGTGGAGGCCGACCGGGTCGAACTGCGCGAGGCGTTCGAGCGCGCGGTGCACCGCCAGCTGATGACCGACGTGCCCTACGGCGTGTTGCTGTCCGGTGGCCTGGATTCCTCGCTGGTGGCCGCGGTGGCCGCACGCTACGCCCGCCACCGCATCGAGGATGGCGACCAGAGCGAGGCCTGGTGGCCGCGCCTGCACTCCTTCGCCATCGGCCTGAAGGGCTCGCCCGACCTGGCCGCCGCCGCCATCGCCGCCGAGGCGCTGGGCACCGTGCACCACGGCTTCGAATACACCTTCGAGGAAGGCCTGGACGCGCTGCCGGAGGTGATCCGGCACGTGGAAACCTACGATGTCACCACCATTCGCGCGTCCACCCCGATGTTCCTGCTGGCGCGCCGGATCAAGGCGATGGGGGTGAAGATGGTGCTGTCCGGCGAGGGCAGCGACGAGATCTTCGGCGGCTACCTGTACTTCCACAAGGCGCCGAACGCGCGCGAGTTCCACGAAGAGCTGGTGCGCAAGCTCGATGCGCTCAACAACTACGACTGCCTGCGCGCCAACAAGTCGATGATGGCCTGGGGCGTGGAACCGCGCGTGCCGTTCCTGGACCGCGAGTTCCTCGACGTGGCCATGCGCATCGATGCGCGGCACAAGATGGTCGGGCAGGGCCCGCAGGGCGCGCGCCGGATCGAGAAGGCGGTACTGCGCGAGGCCTTCGAAGGCTATCTGCCCGACTCGATCCTGTGGCGACAGAAGGAGCAGTTCAGCGATGGCGTCGGCTATGGCTGGATCGACGGGCTCAAGGCGCATGCCGAAACGCAGGTCAGCGACCGGGTGATGGCCGCGGCCGACAAGCGCTTCGTGCACAACCCGCCGCAGACCAAGGAGGCGTACTACTACCGCCACGTCTTCGAGCAGTACTTCCCCACCCAGGCGGCGGCGGAGACCGTGCCGGGCGGCAAGTCGATCGCCTGTTCCTCGCCCGCGGCGATCGCCTGGGATGCCAGTTTCGCCACGATGGCCGATCCGTCCGGCCGCGCCGTAGCCGGCGTGCACGAGCAGGCGCTGGCCTGATCGCAGGAGGGCCACCACGGCGTTGGCGCGCCGTGGTGGAAAGAGGACTGCCGTACGCCGCGCCACCCCGTAGAATCGCTCCCTCAATCGATGGGGATCGGTAATGGAATTGAAGAGCAGCGGCGGGATGCGTCGGAGCGGGTTGGCATGGCGCTACCTGGGGTGGGTGGCGGTGCCCTTGCTGGTGGGCCTGGGCCTGGCGCGGTATGCCGGCCCGAGCGTGACCGCGCAGGTCAGCCGTGCCGACGCCTCGCTCGGCGCCGACTGGGCCGCCCACCTGCATGCGCCGCTGGGCCTGTTCCTCATGCAACTGCTGGTGCTGCTGCTGGTGGCCAAGGGCGCCGGCTGGCTGTTCCGGCGCTTCGGCCAGCCCGGCGTGATCGGCGAGATGGCCGCCGGGCTGATGATGGGCCCGCTGGTGCTGGGCGCGCTGCTGCCGCAGGTGCACGGTGCACTGTTTCCTGCCGCGTCGCTGGGCTCGCTGGGCCTGCTCAGTCAGTTGGGCGTGCTGATGTTCCTGCTGGTGGCCGGTGCCGAGCTGGACCTGGGCGGCCTGCGCGGTCGTCGGCGCTTCGCCTTCGTGGTCAGCCATGCCGGGATCGCGGTGCCGTTCGTGTTGGGCGTGGCGCTGGCGATCTGGCTGTACGGCGCGCATGCGCCGCGCGGGATCGGCTTCACCGGGTTCGCGCTGTTTGTCGGGATTTCATTGAGCATCACCGCGTTCCCGGTGCTGCTGCGCATCCTCGCCGACCGCGGCATGACCAGCACGCCGCTGGGCCAGACCGCGATCGCCTGCGCGGCGCTGGGCGATGCCACCGCATGGTGCCTGCTGGCACTGATCGTGGCCGCCGCACAGGCGCAGGGCTGGGTGCCGGCGGCGATCAACCTGGGCTGCGTGGTGCTGTTCGTCGGGCTCATGCTGGGCGTGGTGCGGCCGTGGTTCTCGCGGCAGGTCATCGTGGCCGGGCAGGAAGGCCGCTGGCTGCTGGTGATGCTGCTGATGGCACTGGGGTGCGCGCTGGTCACCGAAATGCTGGGCATCCACGCGTTGTTTGGCGCATTCGCCGCGGGCGTGGCGGTGTCGGGCAATGCCACCTTGCGCCACACCGTGGCCAGCCGGGTCGAGCCCTTCGCGGTGACCCTGCTGCTGCCGTTGTTCTTTGCCATGACCGGCCTGCGCATGCGGGGCGATGCGCTGCAGGCCAGCGACCTGCTGCTGTGCCTGGTGGTGATCGCGGTGGCCACGCTTGGCAAGCTGTTTGGCACGTGGAGCGCGGCGCGCAGTGCCGGCATGGACAGCCAGGAGGCATGGAAACTGGGCGCGCTGATGAACACCCGTGGCCTGATGGAGCTGATCGTGCTCAACCTGGGCTACGAACTGGGGTTCCTCGGCGATCGCCTGTTCGCCGTGCTGGTGATCATGGCGCTGGTGACCACGGCGATGACCGGCCCGTTGTTGAGCTGGATGGAGCGCGGCAAGCGCTGACCGGCCCGGATGCACGCGCGCGGCGTGGAGCCGGTGGCCGCGTGGGGGGCAGCCCCGCATGGCGTGGCGCTACCTCGGTTGCAGCGTCAAGGTGTAGACCGTCGGTCCTGGCAGGAACGGCGTCGGCGCGCCCGTCACCCAGTCCGCATGCCCGGCCCCCCAGAACGGTGACAGCGGGTGCCCGCTCTGGCCGCCGGGCATGTGGATCACCCCGTCGGCCTCGTGCCCGGGCGACACCACCATGCGCTGTGACGCGCCGAATGCCGGGCCCTGCACGCGCGGCATGTCGCGGTCGCCGGGGAGGCGGTCGGCGGGCATGCACAACCAGCGCCTGGCGAGGTCGGGCAGGGCGCGGCTGACCGGGTGGCAGATCGCCGCGGTGTTGCGCTCGCCCCAGGTGCGGTCGGCCAACGTCGGCCCCTGCGCGGCGAGGTCGGCCTCCAGGCGTTTGGCCGCATCGGCCAACAGCGCATCCCAACTCGCGTACGGCGGTGGCAGCAGGTGCGCGGGGCGTTCGCTGACCAGCGGCCACAGCACCCCTTCCATCTGTGCCAGGCGGGGTTCCAGGTAGTCATCGCCCAGGCGTCGCTTCGCGGGGGCGAGCAGGCCGGTCGAGACGCTGTCCAGCACCATCCCGCGGAAACCGCGGGTGATCCGGTAGCTCACCGCGTTGGCCGACGCGTGCCCCTCCCAGTGCCGGGTGGCCACGTCCAGCCGCTTCAGCGCCGGGTCGTCGCTGTGCGCCACCACCTGCCGCAGCAGCACCCACCAGCGTTGCAGGAACAGCGCACGGTCGTCGAGCTGGATCGCCAGCAGATCGGCTTCGCTGAAGCGTTCCCTGGCCAGCAGGTCGTCGCGGATCTGGCGGCCGCGCGCGCCCAGGTCGTAGCCGGCATTGCCGGCCACCGCCAGCGCCTGGCCATCCAGCACGCGCCCGTTGGCGGTCCACAGGCGATGGTTGGCCGGGTCGACCAAGGCCGGTGAGGCATCGCTGCGGATCGGCCACGGCGCGCACTGCGCGGCTACCGGCGCCGCGCCGCTGGCGGGTGCGCAGTCGGCGGCGCGGTCAGGTCGCGCACCGATCAGGCGCCAGGCGATACGGCCATGGCGGTCCGCCAGCAGCAGGTTCTGGGTGGGGATGCCGGCGCGATCGGCAATGTGCAGGGCATCGTCGAGGTCGGCCGCGCGTGCCATGTCGGCGAAATCCAGGCGCACCGCGCCCGGCAGTTGCGCGGTCCAGCGCAGGGCATCGCCGCTGCCGTCGGCACGCGTGTGCAGGATCGGGCCCCAGGCGGTTTCGCGCACCCGCAGCACGGTGTCGGGCTGGCCCGCCACGCGGATGCGCTCTTCGTAGGTGCGGATGCCGTCCCCGCCACCCGGCGCGTCGGCCGGCACCGAGATGAAATCGGCGTTGTCGATGTAACTGTTGGTGAAGCCCCATGCCACGTGACCGTTGCTGCCGACCACGATCGCCGGCAGGCCGGGCAGCGAGAACCCGCTGACGTCGACCTTGCCGCCGGGGGCCTGCGCGTCGGCATAGCGCAACCGCACCCGGAACCACAGGTTGGGCGCGCGCAGGCCCAGGTGCATGTCGTCGGCGAGGATCGCGCGCCCATCGGCGGTGAGTGCGCCGGCCACGGCGAAATTGTTGCTGCCCTTGACGTCCTGCTCGGCCGGCGGGGCTGCCGCGGTGGGCGGCGAGCGTGGATCGGCGCGCAGATCGAGCTGTGCGGCCGACGGCAACGGCGCATTGCCGCGTGCCGCCCCGAACAGCGGTGCATCCCACTCGCTGCCGTCGTGGCTGAGCAGCGCATACAGCGCCGGCGGCACCACCGCGCGGATCCGCGCCATCGCCAGCTCGGTCTGGTTGCCGGGGTCCTGCAGGTCGGCGTACATCGCCAGCCCGGCGAGCACGCTGTCCTCGGCGGTCCAGGCCGCCGGCGCCTGGCGCAGCAGCAGGTAGGGCCAGGGGCGTACACGCAGGTCGGCCAGGCCCTGGTTGACCCCGGCCACGTAGGACTGCACTCCCTGCGGGTCGGCACCGACCGCGTGCGCCAGGTGAGCGTGGGTACGGGCGCGCAGGCGATGCACGCGCATGCGCTGGTCGGCGGGGATCGCGGCCGGCCCGAACAGCTCGGCCAGCTCGCCAGCCGCGCTGCGGCGCATCAGGTCCATCTCGAAGTAGCGCTCCTGCGCATGCACCAGGCCCAGGGCACGCATCGCGTCGCGCTGGTTCGCCGCATCGATGGTGACCACCCCCAGCGCGTCGCGGCTGACGCTGACCGGGGCCTGCAGCCCGTCGACGCGCTGCTCGCCCTCCAGCGGGGCCAGGCTGCCGCGCAGCAACCAGACAGTGCCAACGATGAGCAGCGACACCAGCACCAGCAACAGCCACAGCACCCGCGTGAGCCAGCGACGCATGCAGCGCCTCCCGTTGACGTTGTGCCCTGGATTGTAGGGGCTGTGAGGGCCATGTGCAGGCCAGGCGAAGCGCAACTGCAAGTGATTCCGATTAGATCATTGGATTTCTGGATGGGGCACCATGGCGCCCATCGATACACCAGGAAGCACCCCCATGAAAGGCAATCCGGACGTCATCGCGTGTTTGAAGGAGCTGCTGCGCGGCGAATTGGCGGCGCGCGACCAGTACTTCATCCATTCGCGTCGCTACGAGGACCAGGGCCTGATGGCGCTGTACGAGCGCCTCAACCACGAGATGGAAGAAGAGACCCAGCACGCCGATGCGCTGCTGCGCCGGATCCTGTTCCTCGGTGGCAACCCGGACATGCGCCCGCACGCCTTCGAGCCGGGCGTGACCGTGGAAGAGATGCTGCAGAAGGACCTGGACACCGAGTACAGCGTGCGCAACAACCTGGCCGCCGGCATGAAGCTGTGCGAACAGCACCAGGATTACGTGAGCCGCGACATGCTGCTGGTGCAGTTGAAGGACACCGAGGAAGACCATGCCTGGTGGCTGGAACAGCAGCTGGGCCTGATCAAGCGGATCGGCCTGGCGCTGTACCAGACCAGCAAGATGGATGCGAAGGGTACGGCCGCGCACTGACGCGCCTACGCGCATCAGCCCCACGATGTGCTGCGCACATCGCGGGCCCCGGCGTATCACCTTCCACATGCCCGCGCCTGTCGGCGCGCCCCCTTGGATTCCAAGGGGGCTGTTTCTCCAGACGGTGTCCTGGATGCGTGACGATCCACCGCCCCGTCATCGGGTTCTGCTCGCCAGCCAGCTTTCGCCAGCACGCTGCAGAAGCCCTCGTCCGCCCGCCAGCAACTGCCAGCCAGCCGACAAACGAAACAGCCGGGGATTCCCGGCTGTTTCGTTTTCCAGGCACGTAGCGTAGTGCCGGGCTCTGCTCGGCAACCGCGCAACGCGCGGCAGATGCGGCCGGGCAGAGCCCGGCGCAACGCAGTGGGGGTGTGGGGAACGCAGACGGCCGGGTTTCCCCGGCCGTTTTTTTTCATCTGCGCCGTTTGCTTGCGGTCATTCCACCGCCAACCCTTCCACCTTCTGCCAGCCGCGCGGCAGCAGGTGGCCACGCGTGGCGCGCGTGCCCAGGTAGGTCTCCAGGTCCTTGAACGACAGGTTCATGGTGCGCGTGCCGCTGCGCACCAGCAGCGTGTTGCCCGGGCCGACCGAGACCACCGCGACCACGCGCTCGGTGGCGAGCTTGGCCTTGGGGATGTCGATGATCTTGTTGCCCTTGCCCTTGTCCAGTTCCGGCAGGTCGCTGGCGGCGATCGCCAGCAGGTTGCCCGAACTGGTCACCGCCACGATGCGGTCCGTTTCCGGATTGGCGACCACCGCCGGGGTGAGCACCTTCGAGCCGGACGTCAGGTTGAGCATCGCCTTGCCGGCCTTGTTGCGCCCGGTGAGGTTCTCGAAGCGGGTGACGAAGCCATACCCGTGGGTGGAGGCCAGCACGAAGCGGGTGGTGTTCTCGCCGCTGGCCAGGGTCAGGAACTGGCTGCCCGGCGCCGGCGAGAAGCGGCCGGTGAGCGGTTCGCCGTTGCCACGTGCCGAGGGCAGGGTGTGGATCAGCGTGGAGTAGGCGCGCCCTTCGCTGTCCAGGAAGGCCACCTGCTGCGTGCTGCGCGCACGCACCGCGCCCAGCAGCGCATCGCCCTCGCGGTAGGAGAGGGTGGAGGGGTCCATGTCGTGGCCCTTGGCCGCGCGGATCCAGCCCTTTTCCGAGAGCACCACGGTCATCGGCTCGCTCGGCACCAGCTCGGTTTCGTCGATCGCCTGCGCGGCACCACGCTGCACCAGCGGCGAACGGCGCGCGTCGCCGAACTTCTTCGCATCGGCGGTGAGTTCGTCGCGGATCAGCTTCTTCAGCTTGGCCTTGCTGTCCAGGATGGCCAGGATCTTGTCGCGCTCCTTGGCCAGTTCGTCCTGCTCGCCACGGATCTTCATTTCTTCCAGGCGGGCCAGCTGCTTGAGCTTGGTTTCCAGGATGTATTCGGCCTGGTCGTCGCTCAGTGCGAAGCGCGCGATCAGCGCGGCCTTGGGTTCGTCCTCGGTGCGGATGATGTGGATCACTTCATCCAGGTTGAGGAACGCCACCAGCAGGCCTTCCAACAGGTGCAGGCGGCGCTCCACCTTCTGCAGGCGATGGTTGAGGCGGCGGGTGACGGTGGTGCCGCGGAACTGCAGCCACTCGCTGAGCAGCATCTTCAGGTTCTTCACCTGCGGACGCCCGTCCAGCCCGATCACGTTGAGGTTGACCCGGTAGCTGCGCTCCAGGTCGGTGGTGGCGAACAGGTGGCCCATCAGCTGGTCGGCATCCACGCGGTTGGAGCGCGGCACCAGCACCACCCGCACCGGGTTGGCGTGGTCGGACTCGTCGCGGATGTCTTCCAGCCACGGCAGCTTCTTGGCGCGCATCTGGGCGGCGATCTGCTCGATCACCTTCGACGGCGAAACCTGGAAGGGCAGCGCGTTGATGACGATGTTGCTGCCGTCCTTGAAGAACGTCGAGCGCGCACGCACGCTGCCGTAGCCGGTTTCGTACATGTTCCGCAGGTCGGCCGGCGCGGTGATGATCTCCGCTGCGCTCGGGTAGTCCGGGCCCTTGACGTGCTCGCACAGGTCGGCCACGGTCGCGTCCGGATCGTCCAGCAGGTGCAGCAGCGCGCTGACGATCTCGTTGAGGTTGTGCGGCGGCACGTCGGTGGCCATGCCCACGGCGATGCCGGTGGTGCCATTGAGCAGCAGGTGCGGCAGGCGCGCCGGCATCCAGGTCGGCTCTTCCAGGGTGCCGTCGAAGTTCGGGGTCCAGTCGGTCGTGCCCTGGTTGATTTCGCCCAGCAGCACTTCGGCGATCGGGGTGAGCTTGGATTCGGTGTAGCGCATCGCCGCGAACGACTTCGGGTCGTCGGTGGAACCGAAGTTGCCCTGGCCTTCGATCAGCGGGTAGCGGTAGGAGAATGGCTGGGCCATCAGCACCAGCGCTTCATAGCAGGCACTGTCGCCGTGCGGGTGGTACTTACCGATGACATCACCCACGGTACGCGCGGACTTCTTCGGCTTGGAGGCGGCATTCAGGCCCAGCTCGCTCATCGAATAGATGATGCGGCGCTGCACCGGCTTCAGGCCGTCGCCGATGAACGGCAGTGCGCGATCGAGCACCACGTACATCGAATAGTCCAGGTACGCCCGTTCGGCGTACTCGCGCAGGGGCAGCTGTTCAAAGCCGTGGAAGGCGGGGCGGGCAAGATCGGTCATGCGGGATTGTTACCTGTGGCAAGGGACGGCGACGGCTGTCGCCCTCGCAGGCGGTCGATTATCCGGATGCGGCCGGGGATGCCAAGCCGCGCGTTGGATTGAGGGGCTGGCCGTTGCGTGCCAGGTAGCGCCCGGGTGGGCAGCCGAAGTGGCGGCGGAACACCGTCACGAAGGCGCTGGGGCTGCTGAAGCCCAGCGCGTGCGCGATATCGGACACGCTGCGGCCATCGGACAACCGGCGCAGGCCGTCGGCCAGGCGGGCCTGTTGGCGCCACTGGGCGAAGCTGAGCGTGGTCTCGTCGCGGAAGTGCCGGGTCAGTGTACGCGGCGACAACCCGGCCCACTGCGCCCATTGTTCCAGGCTGCGGCCGTCGGCCGGGTTGGCGATCAGCTGCGAGGCGATCCGCAGCAGGCGGCGGTCCTGCGGCATCGGCAGGTGCATGCGCTGGCGCGGCGCGTTGCGGATCTCATCCAGCAGCACCTCGATCATGTGCTGCTGGCGCAGGTCGGCCGCGGCCGCGGGCGCCCAGCGGGTCACCCGCACGGCCAGCGCCTGCAGCAGGTCGGAGATGGCCACCACGCAAGGCTGGTCGGGCAGGTCGTGGGCCATCTCGGCCGAGACGATCAGGCCCCACCCGCGCAGCGGACCGGAAATGCCCACCGTGTGGGGCTCGCCGGGCGGCATCCAGCCGGCACAGCCGGGCGGCAGCGACCAGTTGCCGTGGCGGGTGCGGATGTTGAGCAGGCCGGCCTCGACGCTGATCAGCTGCGCCCGGCGGTGCTGGTGCCAGTCGATTTCGCGGTCCAGCCCGCGCGCACTCTCGATCTGGAAGCCCAGCACGGCCAGGCCGTCGTCGCGTTCGAGCCAGTCCAGCACGTCGTGCCGCACCTGGGCAGGGGGGAGGGCAACGGCGTCCTCTGGCCTGAAAACGTTATTCATTGTCCAGATTGTAATACCGGGCCACCGGAATGGGCCCTTAAGGTAGCCCCCCCCGCATTGTTCTGGATGTTGCAACACAGCATTTGGTTCCAGATTGAATATTTCCATTGAGAAATATATTTTCTGGAAGTAAAGTGCGCCCCCATGATGATCTGCCCTGAATCCACTCCTCCCAGCTTCGGGCTGCTGTTGCGCCAGGTGCGCGACGGCCTGGTCCGTCAGCTCGACACGTCGATGGCCGAGGAAAACCTCGGCATTGGGTTCACCCACTACCTCGGCTTGAAGGTGCTCTCGGTCAAGGCCCCGTGCACCGCCAACGAGTTGGCCCAGGCCCTGGACCAGGTGCCCAGCGCGGTGACCCGCCTGCTGGACAAGCTGGAAGCCATGGGCTGCGTGCGGCGCGAGCCGCATGCCCAGGACCGGCGGGCGTTGCAGATCGTATTGACTGAAGAAGGCCGCCAGTTGTGGGCCCGGCTGAAGCAGCGCGGCGACCAGACCATCGACGACGCGATGCGCGACTTGTCCTCCGACGAGCGCGCGCAGCTGCTTTCCCTCATGACCCGTGTACGTGACTCGCTGATTACGCCATGACCTCCTCCCCTGATCGCACTTCCCCGCTGCGTCCGCTGCGCCCGGTGCTGGTGTCCGTGCTGGCCCTGGCGCTGGCCGCCTGTGCCAGCAGCCGCGGCCTGCAACCGCAGGCCACGCTGCTCGACGCCGACAGCCTGCAGACCCAGCGCACCCTGGCCGCCGACGGCCTGAGCCAGCCCGGCTGGCCGGCCACCGACTGGTGGCGCGCGCTGGGCGACCCCCAGCTGGACGCGCTGATTGCCGAAGGCCTGCAGCGCAACCCGGGCCTGGACGCGGCCGATGCGCGCCTGCGCCAGGCCCGCGCCCAGATCGGCACCGCCCATGCCGAGCGGCTGCCCAGCCTGTCCGCCTCCGGCGGCTACACCGGCGTGCGCCTGCCCGAATCGATGGTCGGCGACGAACTGGGGGGCAGCTATGCCGGCAGCGGCCAGGCCTATCTCAGCTTCAGCTATGGCATCGACCTGTGGGGCGGCAAGCGCGCCGCCTGGGAAGCGGCCGTGGACAGCGGCCATGCCGCCGAAGTGGATGCACAGGCCGCACGCCTGAACCTGTCCGCCGCGATCACCGAGGCGTATGCGCAGTTGGGCTATGCCTACACGCTGCTCGACGTGGCCAGCGAAGAGCTCGGGCGCTCGCAGAAGACCCTGGACCTGACCCGGCAACGGCGCGCAGCCGGCATCGACAGCGACCTGCAGACCCGCCAGGCCGAAGCCCGCATCCCGGCCGCGCAGCAGCAGCAACAGGCCGCCCAGCAGCAGATCGACGAGGCCCGCACCGCGCTGGCCGCGCTGGTCGGGCAGGGGCCGGACCGTGGCCTGCAGATCGAGCGCCCGCGCGTACTCAGCCCGCTGGCGCTGCAGTTGCCCGGCGTGCTGCCCAGCGCGCTGCTTGGCCGGCGCCCGGACATCGTGGCGGCGCGCTGGCGCGTGGAGGCGGCCAACCGCCAGATCCACGCGGCCAAGGCGCAGTTCTACCCGAGCCTCAACCTGACGGCCCTCGGCGGGGTGGTCTCCAGTGAAGTGGACCAGTTGCTGAAGAGCGGCTCCACCTTCGCCTTCCTGGGCCCGGCGCTGAGCCTGCCGATCTTCGATGGCGGCCGCCTGCGCGCCAACCTGGACAAGACCGACGCGCAGTACGACCTGGCCGTGGCCGACTACAACCAGTCGGTCGTCAACGCGCTGCGCGACGTCGCCGACCAGGTCAATGCGGTGCGCTCGCTGGCCAGCCAGGCCGCCGCGCAGCAGCAGGCGGTGGATACCGCCCGCGCCGCCCACGACCTGGCCGAGCAGCGCTACCGCGCCGGCATCGGCAGCTACCTTGAAGTGCTGGTGGTCGAAGAGCAGCTGTTGGTGTCCCAGCAGCGGCTGGCCGAACTGCAGTCCCGCCAGATCCTTGTTTCGGTACGGCTGAGCCAGTCGCTGGGCGGTGGGTTCACCCCGTCCGGCGACACCGCCACGCTCGCCACCGCCCCTGATTCCACGCATTCCTGAGACGCCTCCCATGAGCCAGACATCCGCTCCCGCTGCCGCCCCGGCAGCTCCGTCCCGTCGCGGCAAGCTGCTGCGCGGCCTGTTGGTCATCGTGGTGCTGCTGCTGGCCGCGCTGGCGCTGTGGTACTTCATGTTCGGCCGTTGGTTCGAAGACACCGACGATGCCTACGTGCAGGGCAACCAGGTCCAGATCACCCCGCTGGTGGCCGGTACCGTGGTGGCCATCAACGCCGATGACGGCATGCGCGTCGAGCGCGGCCAGCTGCTGGTGCAGCTGGACCCGGCCGACACCGAAGTGGCACTGCAGCAGGCCGAAGCCAACCTGGCCAAGACCGTGCGCCAGACCCGCGGCCTGTATCGCAGCGTCGAAGGCGCGCAGGCGGATCTGAACGCCCGCCAGGTGACCTTGAAGCGCGTCCGCGAGGACTTCAACCGCCGCAAGGACCTGGCTGCCACCGGCGCGATCTCCAACGAAGAGCTGGCGCACGCCCGCGACGAACTGGCCGGTGCAGAAGCGGCCGTGGCCGGTTCGCGCGAAACCTTCGAGCGCAGCAATGCGTTGGTCGATGACACCGTGATTGCCACCCAGCCGGACGTGCAGGCCGCCGCCGCGCAGCTGCGCCAGGCCTACCTCAACAACGCCCGCGCCGGCATCGTCGCCCCGGTCAGCGGATATATCGCCCGTCGTTCGGTGCAGGTTGGCCAGCGCGTGCAGCCGGGTACCGCGCTGATGGCGGTGGTGCCCACCGACCAGATGTGGGTGGAAGCCAACTTCAAGGAAACCCAGTTGCGCCACATGCGCCTGGGCCAGGAAGTGGAGCTGCGCTCGGACCTGTACGGCGGTGATGTCACCTACAAGGGGCGCATCGACAGCCTCGGCCTGGGCACCGGCTCGGCGTTCTCGCTGCTGCCGGCGCAGAACGCCAGCGGCAACTGGATCAAGATCGTGCAGCGCGTGCCGGTGCGCATCGCCATCGATCCCAAGCAGCTGGCCGAGCACCCGCTGCGCATCGGCCTGTCGATCAAGGCCGAAGTGAGCCTGCGCGACCAGAAGGGCACCGTGCTGCCGACGCAGTTCGCCAAGGGCCAGGTGTTCGACACCGACGTCTACGCCAAGCAGCTGCACAGCGCCGATGACGTGATCCATACGATCATCCAGGGCAACCTGCCGCAGCAGGCCAAGGCGAACTGAGGCCGCCATGTCCGCACAAGCTCCCGCCGCGCCCGGCACCCCGGGCGCACCGTCGGCGCCAGGTGCGGCCGCCGGTTTCCTGCCGCCCAGCGTGGCCCTGTGCACCGTCGGCCTGGCGATGGCCTCGTTCATGCAGGTGCTCGACACCACCATCGCCAACGTCTCGCTGCCGACCATCGCCGGCAACCTCGGCGCCAGTTCGCAGCAGGCCACCTGGGTCATCACCTCGTTCGCGGTCAGCACCGCGATCGCGCTGCCCCTGACCGGCTTCCTGAGCCGTCGCTTCGGCGAACGCAAGCTGTTCGTCTGGGCGACGCTGGCCTTCGTGGTCACCTCGCTGCTGTGCGGCCTGGCCCAGAGCATGGGCATGCTGGTGCTGTCGCGCGCGCTGCAGGGATTCGTGGCCGGCCCGATGTATCCGATCACGCAGTCGCTGCTGGTCTCGATCTACCCCCGCGAGAAACGGGGGCAGGCGCTGGCGCTGCTGGCGATGATCACGGTGGTCGCGCCGATCTGCGGCCCGATCCTGGGCGGCTGGATCACCGACAACTACAGCTGGGAATGGATCTTCCTGATCAACGTGCCGCTGGGCATTTTCGCCGCGATGGTGGTAGGCAGCCAGTTGAAGGGCCGCCCCGAGCAGATCGAGAAGCCGAAGATGGATTACGTCGGCCTGATCACCCTGGTGGTCGGCGTGGGCGCATTGCAGCTAGTGCTCGACCTGGGCAACGACGAAGACTGGTTCTCCTCGACCAAGATCGTGGTGCTGGCCTGCGTGGCGGTGGTGGCACTGGCGGTGTTCCTGATCTGGGAGCTGACCGACAAGGACCCGATCGTCGACCTGAAGCTGTTCCGCCACCGGAATTTCCGCGCCGGTACGCTGGCGATGGTGGTGGCGTACGCGGCATTCTTCAGCGTCTCGCTGCTGATCCCGCAATGGTTGCAGCGCGACATGGGCTATACCGCGATCTGGGCGGGCCTGGCGACGGCGCCGATCGGCATCCTGCCGGTGATCATGACGCCGTTCGTGGGCAAGTACGCCTCGCGTTTCGACATGCGCATGATCGCCTCGTTCGCGTTCGTGTTCCTGTCCTTCACCAGTTTCATGCGCTCGGACTTCAACCTGCAGGTGGACTACGCGCACGTGGCCGGCGTCCAGCTGATCATGGGCATTGGCGTTGCGCTGTTCTTCATGCCGGTGCTGCAGATCCTGCTGTCGGACCTGGACGGTCGCGAGATCGCGGCGGGTTCGGGCCTGGCCACCTTCCTGCGCACGCTGGGCGGCAGCTTCGCGGCGTCGTTGACGACCTGGCTGTGGGCGCGCCGGACCCAGGTACACCACGCCGACCTGACCGAGCACATCTCGGCCTACCAGCCGGGCATGCAGGACCAGGTGGCGGCGATGGGGCAGGGCGACCTGCAGCATGGCGCGGCCGTGCTCAACAACATGATCAACCACCAGGCATCGCAGATGGGCTTCAACGACATCTTCTTCCTGCTGGGCTGGATCTTCCTGGCGATCATCGCCTTCCTGTGGCTGGCCAAACCACCGTTCGGTGCAGGCGCGGGCGCGGCGTCGGCCGGCGGGCATTGATCCGCAGTTGAGCTGAAACGAACAAAACCCCGTCGAAAGGCGGGGTTTTTTTCATGTTGGCTGCGAAGAGCACGTGCAGAGCAGAGCAACAGCAGAGCAACAGCGCATCGTCTGTATTTCTCGTGGCTTGGTCGGGTACGGGTGGGCTGGCGGGACACGCCGCAAGTACGTCCCTGTAGGCTCGTTCGCGCCATCCATGGCGCTCTACGGTCCCGCCAACCCACCCGTACCCGCCCTTGAAAGTGAGTCGGTGCGCGACGAAGAGCGAACGGCCAATAGCCCAACAGCTCTACAACCCAACAGCCCAACAGCCCAACAGCAAAGCAGCAGGCAGCAAAGCAGCAAAGCAGCAAAGCAGCAGGCAACAGGCAACAGGCAACAGGCAGCAAGTAGCGAGGCAGCAAGGCAGCCGACCAACGGTCGGCTCTACCGCGTTAGGTCTTGTACGTTGGCCACCGGCCCACTGTCTGGGGCGGGGGTGTGTGGGTTCGCGGGACCGTCGTACGCCATGGATGGCGTACGCGAGCCTCCACGGATGGATTCACGGCGTGTCCCGCGAACCCACACATCCCCGCCCAGCCCGGCGCAGGCACAAACGCAACGCACTGGCTCTGGGCTCTGGGCTCTGGGCTCTGGCTTCAGGCTCTGGCCTTGGCTTCTAAAAAAAGAAACAAACCCCAAACCCCAGACATGAAAAAACCCGCTTTCGCGGGTTTGATCATTATCTGAGTCATGGTGCCCAGGAGAGGACTCGAACCTCCACGAAGTTGCCCCCGCTAGCACCTGAAGCTAGTGCGTCTACCAATTCCGCCACCTGGGCGACTCAGGAGGAGAATTCTGCGGGAGAACTGAAATTGTGTCAACAGCATTTCGCGGGAAATTTCGATGCTGGCGCGACGCTGCTTCACCGCTCCACATGCCGCGTGAGGCATGGCGTCCCAGTCCAACGTCAGCCAACGCCAGAAACGAAAAAACCCGCTTGCGCGGGTTTGATCATTGTCTGAGTCATGGTGCCCAGGAGAGGACTCGAACCTCCACGAAGTTGCCCCCGCTAGCACCTGAAGCTAGTGCGTCTACCAATTCCGCCACCTGGGCGACTCAGGGGGCGAATTATGCGGAAGCATTGCAGGCCTGTCAACGCATTCTGCCCCGCTATCGACACCGGGTGGCGCCAGCGCTGCCGCGGCGCGGCTTGACCCCGCATGCGGCCACTCAAAATACTCGTCGTACCCCGCAGCAAGGCGTTCCCATGGACACCCCGATCCTGCACTTCCACCCGCTGTCTTCGTGCTGCCAGAAGGTGCTCATCGCCGCCGGCGTGCTCGGCGTCGCGCTGGACACGCGCCTGTCGAACCTCGGCGACCCGGTCGAGCGCGCGGCATTCCGGGCACTGTGGCCGCTGGACAAGATGCCGCTGCTGATCGAGCAGGGCACGCCCATCGGCGAGACCAGCATCATCATCGAGTACCTCCAGCTCCACCATGCCGCCGACGGTGCGTGGCTGATTCCAGCGGATCCGGCGCAGGCGCTGGCGGTGAGGTTCTGGGACCGGTTCTGCGACTTCTACGTCATGACCCCGATGCAGGCGCTGACCGCCGCGCTGCTGCAGCCGGACGCGCAGGGGGATGCGCAGGCCACGGCGGCGGCGCGGGCCACCCTGCTCAAAAGTTACGCATTGCTGGATCGCCAGCTCGAGGGGCGGCGCTGGCTGACCGGCGAGGCGTTCACCCTGGCCGACTGCGCCGCGGCGCCCGCCCTGTTCTATGCCGTGGCCTACGTGCCGTTGCCCGACGCGCATACCGCGCTGTCGGCGTACGTGGCGCGGTTGATGGCGCATGCGGACGTGGCCGCGGTGGTCGATGCGGCCCGCCCGTGGTTCAAGTACTTCCCGGGACGGGCGGGGCTGGCCCGCCGCTACTACGACCCGCAGGCCTGATCCGCGCGGTGCGGGAGGGCAGAAACGAAAAAACCCGCTTGCGCGGGTTTGATCATTGTCTGAGTCATGGTGCCCAGGAGAGGACTCGAACCTCCACGAAGTTGCCCCCGCTAGCACCTGAAGCTAGTGCGTCTACCAATTCCGCCACCTGGGCGACTCAGGAGGCGAATTGTGGCGATGCCGCCGGGGCTTGTCAACGCTTTTGTTAAATTTCTTCACAAACCTGCATCCGCATCTGCCTAGACCGGTTCTGCACACCATCAGCGGTTACCATGGAGGCCAATGAAACCAAAGAAACCGACCCGGGGCGCGAAAGCCCCCAAGTCCCCGGCGCCCCAGGCTGCCGGTCCGTCGGGCAAGCCCCGCGCTGCCGCCAAGAAGGCCGGCAAGCTGCCACCGTGGATGCCCGAATCGATGAACACCCCGGCGCCGCCGCGGGGCGGCAAGCGCGGCGGCCCGAAGCCGGACACCGGCGCGCCGATCCCGACCCGCCGACGCCCGCACCCGAGTACCGCCGACATGAACGTGATCGACCCGCACGCGGCGCGTGAGGCCGAGCGCTATGCCCAGCCCATCGCCAGCCGCGAGGCGATCCTGCAGCTGCTGGACCGCTGCGACGGCCCGCAGACCGCCGAGGAGATCGGCATCCACCTGGGCCTGACCGAACCGGATCGCGCCGATGCACTGGGCAAACGCCTGGGCGCGATGGTGCGCGACGGCCAGCTCGTACAGAACCGCCGCGGCGGCTTCGCCCCGGTGCAGGCCACCAACCTGATCACCGGCGTGGTCATCGCCAACCCGGAAGGCTTCGGCTTCCTGCGCCCGGTGGAGGGCGGCGACGACCTGTTCCTGCCGCCGTATGAAATGCGCAAGGTCATGCATGGCGACCGCGTGCTGGCCAACGTCACCGGCATCGATCGTCGTGGCCGTCGCGAGGGCAGCATCGCCCGCGTGCTCGAGCGCGGCATGACCCGCCTGATCGGCCGCTTCAGCGTCGAGTTCGGCATCAATTACGTGGTCCCCGACGACAAGCGCGTGCAGCGCAATGTGCAGATCCCGCCCGACCAGACCGGCGATGCCCGCGACGGCCAGCTGGTGGTCTGCGAGCTGACCCAGGCGCCGGATACGCGGCGCCCGCCGATCGGCCGCATCATCGCGGTGCTCGGCGACAAGCTGACCGCTTCGCTGATCGTGGAAACGGCGATCCATGGCCACGAGCTGCCGTTCGAGTTCCCGCAGGAGGTACTCAACGAGGCCTCGGCGGTGCCGCTGGTGGTGGAGCCGTCGATGATCGGCGGCCGCGTGGACCTGCGCAGTACGCCGCTGGTGACCATCGATGGCGAGGATGCCAAGGACTTCGACGACGCGGTCTATTGCGAACCCAATGCCGACGGCTTCCGCCTGGTCGTGGCCATCGCCGACGTGTCCAATTACGTGCGCCCCGGCACCCCGCTGGACGATGAAGCCCAGAAGCGCGCCACCTCGGTGTACTTCCCGGGCTTCGTGGTGCCGATGCTGCCGGAGACTCTCTCCAACGGCATCTGCTCGCTGATGCCCAAGGTCGACCGCATGTGCTTCGTCTGCGACATGCAGGTGAGCCGCGAGGGCGAGGTGGTCCATTCGCGCTTCTACGAGGCGGTGATGAATTCGCACGCCCGCCTGACCTACACCCAGGTCTGGCAGGCGGTCGGCGAGAACGACACGGCCGTGCGCAACCAGATCGCCGCGGTGCTGCCGCAGGTCGAGCGCCTGCACCAGCTGTACAAGGTGCTGGCCAAGGCGCGTACCAAGCGCGGCGCGATCGAGTTCGAGTCGTCTGAAGTGCGCTTCGTGCTCGACAACACCGGTGAGGTCACCCAGGCCGGCATGCTGGTGCGCAACGATGCGCACAAGCTGATCGAAGAATGCATGATCGCGGCCAACGTGCAGGCCGCCCGTTACCTGCTGCACAAGCAGGTGCCGGCGCCGTTCCGCGACCATGCCAAGCCGCCGGAAGCCAAGTACGACGACCTGCTGGAGTTCCTCAAGGAATTCAAGCTGAGCCTGCCGCCGTGGTCGAAGGTGCAGCCGGGCGATTACACCAAGCTGCTCAAGAAGGTGCGCGAGCGCCCGGATGCGGCACTGCTGGAATCGGTCCTGCTGCGCAGCCAGAGCCTGGCGGTGTATTCGCCGGACAACCAGGGCCACTTCGGCCTGTCGCTGGACGCCTACGCCCACTTCACCTCGCCGATCCGTCGCTACCCCGACCTGCTGGTGCACCGCGCGATCAAGCATGCCCTCAGCGGCGCGCCGGTGGAGAAGTTCACCTACTCGGCACGCGAGATGGCCGCACTGGCGCTGCAGTGTTCCGAGCGTGAGCGCCGCGCCGACGAGGCCGAGCGCGAAGTCGACGAGCGCTACCGCGCGGCGTGGATGGAAAAGCACGTCGGCGGTCAGTTCGACGGCGTGATCAGTGGCGTGACCAGCTTCGGCCTGTTCGTGGAACTGGACGAATCCAAGGTCAACGGCCTGGTCCACGTGACCCAGCTCCCGCACGACTATTACCAGTTCGACGCTACCCGCAAGACCCTCAGCGGCGAACGCCGCGGCAAGGCCTACCGCCTGGGTGACCGGGTGCGCATCCTGGTGCTCAAGGCCAGCATGGAGGAGCGCAAGATCGACTTCCGCCTGGTCGAGGAAAAGGACGACGAGGTGGCCGAGCTGCCGCCGCGCGGCCAGCCCGCCAAGCGCCAGAAGCAGAAGTACTGACCGACGCGCGTACCGGCTCCGGCCGGTACCCCGCCCGTGCCGGTGCCGACCCTGGGTCGGCATCCGCTTGGGCCGCACCCTGCACACACCGATCGGAGCGCATGCCATGCCCGACGACACCCCCCAGTACAGCGGCGGCTGCCAGTGCGGCGCGGTCCGCTTCCATGTGCGCGGTGCGCTGACCGACAGTTCGATCTGCCACTGTCGGATGTGCCAGAAGGCGTTCGGTGCCTATTACGCACCGCTGGTGTCGGTGCGCCAGGTCGACTTCCGCTGGACCCGGGGCGAGCCGCGCCGGTTCGCCTCGTCCAACCTGGTCAAGCGCGGTTTCTGCGCGGACTGCGGCACGCCGTTGACCTACGAGGCGCCCGACGGCATGGCCATCGCCGCCGGGGCCTTCGATGCGCCGGCCCGTTTGCCGCCGACCGTGCAGTACGGGGTGGAGAGCAAGCTGCCGTTCGTGGACGGCCTGGGCGCCCTGGCCGTGATCCGCGACGAGGACGATCCGGAAATGGCGCTGCTGCAGGGCCTGGTCTCGCACCAGCACCCTGACCATGACACGCCATGATCAGGGGCAGGCAGGGCCTGGCCGGGGCGCGTGGGCGCCCGCGGACGCGGCCGGCGCGGAGGGGGCAGCGGTCCCTGCGCGGCCGGGAGTGAACGCCCGGCAGGGCAGGGCGGGCCTTGATGCTCTACCATTACCACCCCCTGTACCGGTCGTGCCCCCGCAATGAGCAAGCAAAGCCAGTGGATCGTCGGCGTCAACGCCGTCGCCTCTTCGATCGAGAACGATGCCGAGAACGTCCGCGAGGTGCTGATCGAAGCCAGCGCGAAGAATCCGCGGCTGGTCGAGATCGAAGAGAATGCGCGGCGCAAGGGCATCGACGTGCGCAAGGTCAACACCCAGGCGCTGGACGGCGTGGGCGGCTCGGTGCGCCACCAGGGCGTTGCCGCGCGCTACCAGGCCGCACGTACCTATAGCGAAAACGAGCTGGAAGGCCTGGTCGAGGCCGCCGAGGGCAAGGCCCTGCTGCTGGTGCTCGACGAGGTGCAGGACCCGCACAACCTCGGCGCCTGCCTGCGCAGCGCGGCTGCCGCCGGTGCCACCGCGGTGATCATTCCCAAGGACAAGTCCGCGACGGTCAACGCCACCGTGCGCAAGACCTCGGCCGGTGCCGCCGATCGCATCCCGGTGGTGGCGGTGACCAACCTGTCGCGTTGCCTGAAGGATCTGCAGAAGCTGGGGGTGTGGATCTACGGACTGGCCGGCGAAGCCACCGCCTCGCTGTATTCGATCGACCTGAAGGGCAACGTGGCGCTAGTGCTGGGCGGCGAAGCCGACGGCCTGCGCCGCCTCACCCGCGAGAACTGCGACAGCCTGGTCAAGATCCCGATGCCGGGCGACATTGAAAGCCTGAACGTCTCCGTCGCCACCGGCGTGAGCCTGTTCGAAGCCGTCCGCCAGCGCGGTCTGTAACCGCGCCGGTAGAGCCGACCGTTGGTCGGCTGCAGACCCGGTACGTAGAGCCGACCGTTGGTCGGCTGAAGACCCGGTACGTAGAGCCGACCGTTGGTCGGCTGAAGACCCGGTACGTAGAGCCGACCGTTAGTCGGCTGAAGACCCGATGCGTAGAGCCGACCGTTGGTCGGCTGAAGACCCGATACGTAGCGCCGACCGTTGGTCGGCTGAAGACCCGATACGTGGATCCGACCGTTGGTCGGCTGCAGACCCGGTACGTAGCGCCGACCGTTGGTCGGCTGAAGACCCGATACGTAGCGCCGACCGTCGGTCGGCTGCAGACCCGGTACGTAGCGCCGACCGTTGGTCGGCTGCACACCCGATACGTAGAGCCGACCGTTGGTCGGCTGCAGACCCGGTACGTAGAGCAGCCGACCAACGGTCGGCTCTACGGTTACCCCGCGCTGCCGCCCAGCGCCTTGAACAGCGTCACATCGTTGATCAGCTGCTTCTGCTTCACCGAGGCCAGCGACAGCTCCGCGTCGCGGCGGGTCTGCTGCGCTTCCAGCCAGGTGCGCAGGTCGGTGGCACCCACGCGGTAACGCACTTCGTACATCCGCTCGATCTCCACCGCCTCGTCATACGACGCCTGCGACGAGGCTACCTGGCGCGCGAACTGCTCGCGGGCCGACAGCGCGTTGTCCACCTCCGACAGCGCGGTATACAGCGTGCGACGGAACTCGTTGGCCGCGATCTGGTAGTCGGTGCCGGCCATGCGCGTGTTCAACTGCGCCTGGCGGATGTTGAGGAACGGCAGCGACAGGCCGGCGCCCAGCGTGGCGACCGGGTTTTCCAGCACGTTGGACAACGACGTCGCGCCGCTGCCGACGCTGCCGGTGAGGCTCAGCGCGGGGTAGTACTGGGTGGCGGTCACCTTGATCGTCTTGAGGCTGTTGCGCAGCCGCAGCTCGGCCGCGCGCAGGTCCGGTCGCCGCCCGAGCAGGTCGGCCGGCAGGCCTTCGGCCACGACCGGGCGGCCACCATCACGCAGTTGCTGCGGCTCTTCGTCCAGCGGCCACGGTTGCCCGTCCAGCAGCACGGTCAGGGCATTGCGGCTGGCCACGCGCTGCTGCTCCAGCGCGCTCTGCGCGGCGCGCTGCGCTTCCAGGCTCTGGGTGGCCTGGCGGACCTCCAGGCGCGACACCGCGCCGGCGTCGAAGCGCGCCTGGACCAGTTGCCGGGTGCGCTCCAGGCGGGCCAGGTTGGCCTGGCCGGCGGTGATCGACTGGTTGAGGAAGGCCAGCGTCCAGTACTGCGTGGCCACATCGCCGACCACCAGCAACGCGGTGTTCTGCAGGTCTTCCTCACGCGCCTGCGCCTCCCACTGGGCGATGTCGCGCTGGGTGCGCAGGCGGCCCCACAGGTCGATTTCCCACTGCAGGGACACGCTGGCCGAGCTGTTACGGCTCCAGTCGGCGCGCTGGTCGATGGCGCGGCTGCCGTTGCTGCCGACGCTGCCGCCGGGCTGCGGCCACAAGGCGTTGTCGGCCAGCCCGGCCTGCAGGCGTGCGCGCTGCACGGCCAGCCCGGCCGAGGCCAGGTCGGTGTTGGCGGCCAGGGCGCGCTCGACCACCCGGTCCAGGCCCGGGTCGCCAAACTGGTGCCACCAGGGGTCGTCGCGCACATCGGTGCTGGCGGCATGCGGCAGCGCGTCCACGGTTTCGGTGGGGGCGTTGCGTGCCGCATCGCCCCGCCCGTAGCCGGCCGGCACGGTCGGTGCATCGACCTGGTAGTGCCCGGTGCTGACGCAGGCGCCGAGCGCCAGCGTGGTGGCGCAGGCTAGGGCCAGTGGGCGAAGGCGGGCGAGGGTAAGCGGAGAAAGGACCATCATCATTCGCGCGCCAGCGCCTCCACGGGATCAAGTTGGGCGGCATTGCGCGCCGGAAGGAAGCCGAACGCCACGCCGATCAGGCTGGAGCAGGCGAAGGCCGCGACGATCGACGCGGTCGAGTACACCATCTGGAAATCCGGGGCGAACTTGCCGAACAGCCAGCCCACCAGCAGCGACAGGCCCACGCCGAGCAGGCCGCCGAGCAGGCACACCAGCACCGCCTCGATCAGGAACTGCTGGCGGATGTCGCTCTGTCGCGCGCCCACGGCCATGCGCACGCCGATTTCGCGGGTGCGCTCGGTCACCGACACCAGCATGATGTTCATCACCCCGATGCCGCCCACCAGCAGCGCGATCGCGGCGATCGCGCTGATCAGCAGGGTCATGGTGCGGGTGGTCTGCTCGATGGTCTCGCGGATCTCGGCACTGTTGCTGAGGAAGAAGTCCTCGGTGCCGTGGCGCATGATCAGCAGCTTGGAAATCGCCGCCTGCGCTGCATCCATCGGCGTGCTGTCATCCACGCGCACGGTGATGCTGGATACATAGCTCTGGCCGAGCATGCGCGACATCACCGTGGTGTACGGCACCCACACGCCCAGGCTGGTGCTGCCACCGAAGCCGAAGCTCTGTCGCTGCGCCACGCCGATCACCCGTACCGGCACGTTGCCGAGTAGGATCACCTGGCCGATGGGATCGGCGCCGTTGGGGAAGAACTGGGTGCGCGTGTTCTCGTCGATTACCGCCACCTGGGCCAGGCCCTTGACCGCATCGCCATCGAAGAAGCTGCCCTGGCTGAGGGTGACGCCCTTGACCCGGAAGAACTGCTCGCCCACGCCACTTACCTGCGCGGTGGCCGACTGGTTGCGGTAGCGCGCGGTGACCGAGGAGGAGACGCTCGGGGTGGAGCTGTCCACATAGCTCTGCCGTGCCAGCGCGTCCGAATCGCTGGCCTTGAGGGTCTGCACGCGCGCCGAGCGCATGTCGCCGAAGCCGCGCCCGGAGTAGACGTCGATGGTGTTGGTGCCCAGCGCACTGATGTTCTGCAGGATCTGCTGCTGCGACCCATTGCCCAGGGCCACCACCGAGACCACCGAGGCGATGCCGATGATGATGCCGAGCATGGTCAGGAACGTGCGCAGGCGATGGGCATTCATCGCCAGCAAGGCCATCCGGAATGCCTCGGTGAAGCGGTCGCGCGCGGCGCGCCAGCTGTGGCCCTTGCCGGCGGCCACGGTGGCGTCGCGCTGGGCACGATAGGTCGGTGCGTTGGGGTTGGCGCGGTCGGCGATGATTTCACCGTCGCGGATCTCGATGATGCGCTGGGCGTGCTCGGCCACGCTCATGTCGTGGGTGACGATGATGATGGTGTGGCCTTCGGCGTGCAGCTCGCCGAGGATGCCCATCACTTCCTCGCCGGACCGGGTGTCCAGCGCGCCGGTCGGCTCGTCGGCCAGGATCACCTCGCCACCGTTCATCAGCGCCCGTGCGATCGACACGCGCTGCTGCTGGCCACCGGAAAGCTGGCCGGGCTTGTGCTGCATGCGATCGCCCAGGCCCAGCCGCTGCAGGAGCTGTTCGGCGCGCGCGGTGCGCACGGGGGCGGGGCTGCCGGCATAGACCGCCGGCACCTCCACGTTGCCGCGCGCGTCGAGGTCGCCGAGCAGGTGATAGCGCTGGAAGATGAAGCCGAAATGCTCGCGGCGCAGTTCGGCCAGCTCATCCGGCAGCATGCTGCCGGTCTCGCGGCCGGCTACCTGGTAGCTGCCGCGGGTGGGGCGGTCCAGGCAGCCGAGGATGTTCATCAGCGTGGACTTGCCGGAGCCGGACTGGCCGACGATGGCGACGATCTCGCCGGCGGCGATGTCCAGGTTGACGTCGCGCAGCACGGCGATGGTCTCATCGCCGGCGGGAAACTCGCGGCGCAGGTCGCGCAGGCGCAGCAGTGGCATGTCTTTCGACGCCGGGCTCATCGACGCGGCCCACCCATGCCCGGGCCACCGATGCGGACCTGGGCGCCGCGGCCACCGCCGCCGCCACTGCCGGCCGCGGCCGCGGCCGCGCCGCCTTCGCCGACCACCACCTTCTCGCCTTCCTCCACGCCGGACAGCACCTCGGCCGTAGCGCCGTTGTTGATGCCGATCCTGACCTTGCGCGGGGCCGGCATGCCGTCGGCGTCGGCCACGCGCACCATGTACTGGCCATCGCGGGTCTTCGGGCCCAGCGCCACCGCCGGGATGGTCAGCACGCCCTTGGCCTGCTTGAGCATCACCGAGACCTGCGCGGTCATGTCGATGCGCAGGCTGCCGTCCGGGTTTTCCACGTCGAACAACGCGTTGTAGTACACCGCGCTGCTGGAACTGGAACTGGACGCACTGGAACTGGACGAACTGTCGTTGGCGATCGAGGCCGGCGCCGGATTGATCTGGCGCAGGGTGGCGTGGTACTTGCGGTCCGGCTCGCCCAGCGTGGTGAAGTACACCGGCATGCCGGCCTTGATCTTGACCACGTCCGCCTCGGAGACCTCGGCATTGACCGTGACCAGGTCCAGGCGGGCCAGCATCACGATCGTCGGCGCGGTCTGGTTGGCGTTCACCGTGCGCCCTTCCTCGGCGACCACGGCGACCACGGTGCCATCCATGGGCGCGGTGATGCGGGTATAGGACAGGGTGGCGCGGGCGGTGGCCAGTTCGGTCTCGCGGCCCTTGATCTGCGCGTCGTAGGACTGGATCTGCGCGCGGGCGGTCTTCAGCTTGGCGTCGGCGGCGTCGTACTCGGCACGCGAGGTGGCCTCGGCGGCCAGCATCTGCTGCTGGCGCGCGAACTCCAGCTCGGCTTCGCGCAGGCTGGCCTGCTGCACCGCGCGCTGCGCCTTGACCTGGTCCAGCGTGGCCTGGGCGTTGAGCACCTGGTTCTGCTGGGTGGTGGCGTCGATCTCGGCGATCAGGTCGCCTTCCTTGACGGTATCGCCCAGCTGTACCTTCAACGACTTGATCTGGCCGGAGGCCTGCGCACCCACGCTGACCAGCTTGTAGGCATCGATCACGCCGGTGGCTTCCACGGTCTGCTCGATGTCGCCACGGGTGACCGCGGTGGTGGCCAGGGCCGGGGCAGCCGGCTTGCGCAGGTACCATGCGACAATCGCGGCCACCGCGACAAGGACGATGATCGACAGCAGCAGGCGGCCGCGACGGGTGGTGGGCAGGCGGGGCTTCACGATGATCGTCTACTCGGCAGGCCGGCGTGCGGCGTTGTCAGCATTGTGAAGACCCCTCCGCGCTGGCTCAACACTCATCGTGTGTCGGGGCGTAACCGCAGCGTGGCTTTCTTATGTCGTTGTGTGTCGAGCGGCTTGTTTGAAACACGCGTACGCAAACCACTGGATGCGGTTCAGCTCCCGACAGGGGATCATGGCCGCATGGAGACTCTCAATCCGATGCATCGACTGCTGATCGTCGACGACGACCACGACATCCGCCACCTGCTGGCCGAACAGCTCGGCCGTGCCGGCTATCAGGTCAGCACCGCCAGCGATGGCCAGGCCATGCGCCAGGTGCTCGAGCGCGAGCACGTGGACCTGATCGTGCTCGACCTCAACCTGCCGCGCGAAGATGGCCTGACCCTGTGCCGCGACCTGCGCGCGCGCTCGAGCACGCCGGTGATCATGCTCACCGCGCGCAGCGAGCCGATCGACCGCGTGCTGGGCCTGGAAATGGGGGCCGACGACTACCTGGGCAAACCGTTCGAGCCGCGCGAACTACTGGCGCGTATCCGCAACGTGCTGCGCCGTACCGAAGCGCTGCCGGCCAACCTGGAGCCGCTGGCGATCCGGCGCGCGCGCTTCTCGCACTGGATCTTCGACCTGGAGCACCGCCACCTGCTGGATCCGGATGGCCGCGTGGTAGTCCTGTCCGGTGCCGAGTTCCGGCTGCTGCGGGTGTTCGTGGGGCACGCCAACAAGGTGCTCTCGCGCGAACAGCTGGTGGCGCTGAGCAGTGGCCGCAGCTACGAATCCCAGGACCGCGCGATCGACCTGCAGGTCAGCCGGCTGCGCAACAAGCTGGCCGACGATGGCGGCAGCGACGGGTTGATCAAGACCGTGCGCAATGAAGGGTACGTGCTGGCCACGGCGGTGACCCTGGAATGAGACGCCTGGGCCGGTTCTTCGCCTCGATGGTGGGGCGCCTGTTCGTGATCCTGCTGCTGGGCATGAGCGTGGCCGCGATCGGCGCGACGATGCTGGCCAGCGCCAAGCGGCAGCAGGAGTTCGAGCGACAGAACCTCAATCGCATCGCCGACCGGCTGCAGGGCTTCGTCAACATGCTCGACGGCAACCCCGAGCTGCGCGACCGCCTGCTCGACAGCGGTGGCCCGAGCGTGCGGCGGCTGCCGCCCGGCGCGCGGGTGGGGCGCCCGGACACCGCGCTGATGGAGGTGCTGGACGACCGCCCCGGGCCGGTGGCCAGCAGCCAGGTTGCCTTCACTTCGTTCCGCTCCTGCCTGCCGCGGCTGCCCGAGCTGCCGCACCCGAAGAAGCCGCGCAACGGCCCGCCGCGCGAGAGTGACCCCGCCTTCATCCCGCCCAAATGCCGGATGGTGGCGCTGCGCCTGAGCGATGGCACCCCGCTGCAGCTCGCGCTGGATTCGCCGGCGGTGGCGCACAACGGCATCCTGGCCGTCGACCCGCTGTTCCTGAGCCTGCTGGTGCTGGCCATCGCGGTGCTGGCCTACGTGGTCGCGCGCATGGCCAGCGCGCCGCTGCAGCGCCTGGCCGCCGCGGCGGCCGCACTCGGCGATGACCTGCAGGGCGCGCCGATGCCGGTGACCGGGCCGCTGGAGGTACAGCGCGCCGCCGAGGCCTTCAATGCCATGCAGAAGCGCCTGCAGCGCCACCTGGGGGAGCGCACCCAGATGCTGGCGGCCATCACCCATGACCTGCAGACCCCGGTGACCCGGCTGCGGTTGCGGCTGGAGAACGTGGGCGATGAAGCCCTGCGCGAGCGCCTGATCGGCGACCTGGCGGCCATGCAGGCCTTGATCCGCGAGGGCCTGGAGCTGGCCCGGAGTGCCGAGAGCGCCGAGCAGCGCGCCGCGCTGGACCTGGATTCGCTGCTGGAGAGCATCGTGGAGGACGCGGTGGAAGCCGGTGCCGACGTGCGCTTCGACCGGCCCAGCGGGGCGGTGCTGATGCTGCGCCCGCTGGCCATGCACCGGTTGTTCTCCAACCTGGTCGACAACGCGGTTACCTACGGCCAATCGGCCCGGGTCAGCGTGGAGCAGGACGCGGACAAGGTGGTGGTCCGCATCCGCGACAGCGGCCCGGGCCTGGCCGAGGACGAACTGGAGGCGGTGTTCGACCCGTTCGTGCGGCTGGAGACCTCGCGCTCGCGCGCGACCGGCGGTGCCGGCCTGGGCCTGACCATCGCCCGCGCCCTGGCCGAGAAGGACGGTGCCCGGCTGAAGCTGCGCAACCACCCGAAGGGCGGGTTGGAGGCGGTGGTGGAGTGGCCGGCCAGCCTGCGGGCCAGCGGCACCCGCCACGCCTGAACGACGTGGACACAAAGTGGTGCGGTTTTGCCTACTATGGGCAACCCCACCGCGTTGTCCTGCATGAGCGCGTCTTTGCCCGTCGGTTGCCATTGGAGTGCATCGCCGCCTGTTGCCTGCTGTCCTGCCCACCCCGGCTGGTCCTGATCGATGGGCCAAGGGGGAGGCGGTAGCCGGTGGCGGCCGGCACAACGAAAGGTCTTGCAGCGCGTCGGCGCGGCGTTGCTGTGGCTGTGCCTGTGCGGGCTGATGTCCTGGCCGCTGTCGGCCCAGGACGGGCCACCGCCGCTGCGCGATTACGCCATCGACGTGTGGACCTCGCGCAACGGCCTGCCGCACAACTCGCTGCGCGACATTGCGCAGACGCCCGAAGGCCACCTGTGGTTCGCCACGTGGGAAGGCCTGGTGCGCTACAACGGCCTGGATTTCACCGTCTTCGACCGCAGCACCAAGCCGGGCCTGCGCGATAACGGCGTGGGCGCGCTGTTCGTCGATCGCGCCGGCGCGCTGTGGATCAGCGACTCGCGTGGCAACGTCACCCGGCGCGGCACCGACGGGCGCTGGCAGGTGTTCGAACATGCCCCGGGCGCGCCGGAGGTCCTGATCCAGGCGATGCAGATGGACAGCCACGGGCGCCTGTGGCTGCTCTACGAGGGCCAGGGCATCGGCAGCCTCGGCGCGGACGGCACCTTCCAGTACCAGAAGCCACCGGCGGACGTGCCGATGGCGATGAGCTTCACCAAGCTGGTGGTGGATGCGCAGGACCGGGTCTGGGTGGGCACGCTGGATGGCCTGGTGGTGCGCGACAACGACGGCGTGCTGCGCCGCGCCCCGGAGAGCTTCGGGCTGGGCCGCGGCCTGGTGTGGCCGTACCGCGCGCCCGACGGGGTGATGTGGATCGTGGCCGGCGAGCGCGTCTACCGCATGCAGGACGGCCTGCCGCAGCTGCAGCACCGCCTGCCCGGGGTGATGCATATCACCGCGATGCTGCAGGACCGGCACGGCGACCTGTGGCTGGGCACCGAGAACCAGGGCCTGCTGCGCTTGTCCCGCCATGGGCTGGAGCGCCTGCCGAACGGGCTGTCGCTGCCCGGAGGGCGGGTGGTGAGCCTGCGCGAAGACGCCGAAGGCAGCATCTGGGTGGGCGCCAACGGCGGCCTGTACCGCTTGCGCGAGACCTTGTTCAGCAGCTTCACCGAGCGCGATGGGCTCAGCGGCGACTACGTGCGCACGGTGCTGGAGGACCAGGACCGGCAACTGTGGATCGGCAGCGCCAACGGCCTGGACCGGCGCGATGCGCAGGGCCGGTTCGTGCCGGTACGGCTGCACAACAGTGGCGGCAAGACTCCCTCGGTGCTGAGCCTGGCCCAGGACCACGACGGCGACCTGTGGGTGGGCACCTTCGGCGATGGCGTGTTCCGCCTGGACTCCCACGGGCGCACGCTGCGCATCTACGGCACGGCCGATGGCCTGCCCGGCGGCAACATCCGCGCGATGAGCGTGGACCGCGCCGGCGCGGTGTGGGCCGGCACCCAGAAGGGCGTGGTGCGGATCGACCGCAGCGGCGTGCACGTGCCCGACCTGCCGGGGATGCCCGGTGGACTGATCACGGCGATGACGCACGACGCCGATGGCGCGTTGTGGATCGGCACCATCGAAGGGATCAAGGTGCTGCGCGGCGACCACGTGCAGAGCATCGACCTGGCCCCGCTGGGAGGCGGGCGCAGCGTGTTCGGTTTCCAGCAGATCGGCGATGCGATGTGGATCAGCAGTGATCGCGGCCTGTACCGCTGGGAAGACGGCACGCTGGCGCGGGTCGGCCTGGAGCAGGGCATGCCGGTGGACACGGTCTTCCAGCTGGTGCCCGACCGGGTCGGCAATGTCTGGATCAGCAGCAACCGGGGCGTGCTGCGCACCGACATGGCCATGCTCAACCAGGTCGCCGACGGCCGCGCCAAGCGGGTCGAGGTGGAGCATTACAACGAAATCGACGGCATGGCCAACTCGCAGGCCAACGGCAGTTCCGGGCCGTCGGCGCTGCTGCGCCAGGACGGGACGTTCTGGGTGGTCACCGCCGGTGGCCTGAGCATGGTCGACCCGTTGCGCCTGCAGCGCTTCCGCGAGCGCCTCGCCCCGCCGGCGGTGATCGAGAACGTACTGGTGGATGGCAAGCCGCTGCATTGGCAGGGCAGCGACCACAACCGCATTCCCGGTGGGCGCCGGCTCAGCGTGAGCTATGTCGGCCTGAGCTACCTGATGTCCGAGCGGATCCGCTACCGCACCCGCCTGGCCGGCCTGGACAACGGCTGGATCGAGCGCGGCCAGCAGCGCAGCGTGGAGTTCATCGGCCTGCCGCCCGGCGACTACACCCTGCACGTATCGGCGGCCCACCCGGGCGGTAGCTGGAGCGACAGCGAAGCGGTGTGGGAGTTCACCGTCGAACCATTCCTGTGGCAGCGCCGCAGCGTGCAGGCGATCGCCGCCCTGCTGTTGCTGGCCGGGTTGGTCGCGCTGTACCGCTACCTGATCAACCGCTACAAGACCAGCAACATCCGCCTGGCGCGGATGGTGGACGAGGCCACCCGCGACCTGCAGGCGCAGACGGTCAACCTGCAGGCCCTGAACCAGGAAAAGACCGAACTGGCCGACCGCCTGGCGGTGCAGGCCGAGCAGTTCGGCCGCCAGGCGCGCGAGGACGCGTTGACCGGGCTGCCCAACCGGCGCGCATTCGACGAGGCGCTGGCCCGCGATTTCGCCCGCTCGCAGCGCAGTGGCCATCCGCTGTGCCTGGTGGTGCTGGACATTGACCACTTCAAGGAGGTCAACGACCAGCACAGCCATAGCGTGGGCGACGTGGTGCTGGTTGAGGTGGCGCGGGTGATCGCCTCGGCCTGTCGCGACTCGGACATGCCGGCGCGTACCGGTGGCGAAGAGTTCACCCTGCTGCTCAACGACACCCGCCTGGCGGAAGCGGCGCAGGTCTGCGCGCGCCTGCGCGGGCTGTTCCATGACCATCCGGACTGGGCCGGCGTGCCGGGCCTGAAGGTGACCTTCAGCGCCGGCCTGGTCGAACTGGATGCCGCCGACCGCACCCCGATGCTGCTCTACCAGCGCGCCGACCGTGCGCTGTACCGCGCCAAGAGCGAGGGACGGGACCGCACCGCAATCGGGTAGAGCCGACCGTTGGTCGGCTGCGCGAGATGATCGATACACCCGTAGAGCCGACCGTTGGTCGGCTGCGCGCAGTGATCGATACACCCGTAGAGCCGACCGTTGGTCGGCTGCGCGCGATGATCGATACATCCGTAGAGCCGACCGTTGGTCGGCTGCGCGCGATGGTGGTTGTGCAGGCGGTTGGCGTTGAAGAGCAGCCGACCAACGGTCGGCTCTACGGTCGTGGCCACGCGGTGCCGATGGTCCAGAACGACTTGGCGTTGTGCTCGGTGTCGTACACCGCGCTGTGCGCCTCGTCGGCATCCCAGCCCAGGCCCGCGGCGGTGGCCGCAGGTAAGAGCACGGTCTGGCCACAGACCGTGCTCGGCTGCGCGCGGTGATCGATACACCGGTAGAGCCGACCGTTGGTCGGCTGCGCGCGATGGGGATGTGCAGGCGGTTGGCGCTGAAGAGCAGCCGACCAACGGTCGGCTCTACGGTCGCGGCCACGCGCTGGCGATGGTGCAGAACGGCTTGGCGTTCTGCTCGGTGTCGTACACCGCGCTGTTCGCTTCGTCGGCATCCCAGCCCAAGTCCGCGGCGGTGACCGCGCGTAAGAGCACGGCCTCGCCATAGACCGTGGTCGGCTGCGCGCGATGATCGATACGCCGGTAGAGCCGACCGTTGGTCGGCTGCGCGAGATGATCGATATACCCGTAGAGCCGACCGTTGGTCGGCTGAGCGCGATGGGGAGTGTGCAGGCGGTTGGCGTTGACGAGCAGCCGACCAACGGTCGGCTCTACGGTCGCGGCCACGCGTTGGCGATGGTGCAGAACAACTTGGCGGTCTGCTCGGTGTCGTAGACGGCGCTGTGCGCCTCGTCGGCATCCCAGCCCAGGCCTGCGGCGGTGGCCGCGCGTGCCAGCACGGTCTGGCCGTAGGCGATGCCGGCCATGGTCACCGTGTCGAATACGCTGAAGGGGTGGAACGGGTTGCGCTTGTGGCCCACCCGGTTGACCGCGGCATTGACGAAACCCAGGTCGAAGTGCGCGTTGTGGCCGACCAGGATCGCGCGCTGGCAGCCGTACTTCTTCACCGCTGCCCGGACCGGGGCGAAGATGTGGTCCAGCGCGTCCTTCTCGGACTTGGCCAGGCGGAACGGGTGGTCCAGGATGATCCCGGTGATCTCCAGGGACTTCGGATCGATCTCCAGGCCTTCGGCCGGGATCACGTGCGCGCTGGCGGTCTGGCCGGGGTAGAGCAGGCCGTTGTCGTCCATTTCGATCGGCACCGCGGCGATTTCCAGCAGCGCGTTGCGGTTGCAGTCGAAGCCACCGGTCTCCACGTCGATCACCACCGGCAGGAAGCCCCGGAAGCGGGTTGCCATCAAACGCTGGGCGAGGGAGGGCGAAACAGTGGCGTCCGCGGCGGTCGCGGCGGGCTGGGGGAGGTCTTCGGTCATCGCGGCAGTCTACCAGAGCAGCTTGAACGGGCCGTTTCAGGGCCGGCTGCGTGTCAGCAACCGGCCGACTGTTCGGCGCCGATCACGCCAGCGGCAAGCAGTTGCGCCAGGAGCGCGCGACCGTCCGGTTCCAGATCCTGCAGGGCCAGGCCATGCTGGTCTGCCAGCTGCTGCAGGTGCTCGGCGCCGCTGCGGGGTGGGGCGGTGTCCATCTGCTCCAGCAGTTGCCAGGCCAGCGCGCTCAACTGGGAGAACACGACGGTGCCGTCCGGCGCGCGGCGTGCGAGCAGGAAGGTGGGATGCACGGGCGCGAGAGCCGGCTGGCAAGCGCGGCCCAGCTGCGGCACGGGCCAGCGGTAGGCCAGCGGCCAGGCCAGCGACGCGCGTCGCAGCCGGGTCGACCACGGATCCATGCCCGGCTCCGGCGCCGGCAACGGTGACGCATCCAGGCCCTGCAAGGCCTGTTCGACCCATTCGTAATGCGCCAGTTCGGCAAGAAACGGCCGGGGCAGATCGTCCGCCGCCTGCAGCCAGGCGACGAACTCGGCCGCCACCTCGGTGAACAGCGGTGAGGCGCAGCGGTGCGTGACGAAATAGCGTCGGCACAGCGCCGCCCATTCGTCGTCGTCCAGCACCTGCAGCAGCACCGGGAAGCTGCCGGCCAACAGCGCCTGCAGGGTGTTGAACAGCAGGTCGCGATAGACCTGCAGGCGTGTCTCGTCCAGCCCGGCCGGGGCCGCCTGGTGCTGCGGATCGCGCAGGTGCGCGGTCAGGGCCCACTGCTGCGCGCGCAGGGTGTCGCTCATGCCGCCACCTCACCTGCGCTGCGGTCGAGGATGCGCCGGACCTGGTGCAGTTCCTGGCGCAGCTCTGCATAGGGCGGGATATTGAAATCGCGTTCGAGCAAGGTCGGGCGCGGCCCGAAACGGGCGCAGGCGTCGCGCAACAGGGCCCAGACCGGATCGGTCACCGGGCTGCCATGGGTATCGATCTTCAGGTCGGCCGCCGCATCGAAGTGGCCGGCCACGTGCATGCACACCACGCGCTCGGCGGGCAGGCCGGCAAGGTAGGCGCTGGCATCGAAGCCATGGTTGGTGGCGTTGACGTAGACGTTGTTGACGTCCAGAAGCAGGTCGCAGTCGGCCTCGGCCAGCACCGCGCGGGTGAAGTCCAGCTCGCTCATCGCCGCGTGCGGGGTGAGGTAGGTCGATACGTTTTCCACCGCGATCCGGCGCCCGAGGCGGTCCTGCACCTGGGCGATGCGGTGGGCGGTGTGGCGCACGGCTTCCTCGGTGAACGGCAGTGGCAGCAGGTCGTAGAGGTGGCCGTCGTCGCTGCAGTAACTGAGGTGTTCGCTGTACAGCACCGCCTGGTGCCGGCGCAGGAAGCGGTCTACCTGGTCGAGGAAATCCATGTCCAGCGGTGCGCTGCCGCCGAGCGACAGCGACAGCCCATGGCAGGTGAGGGGATAGCGTGCGCCGAGTGCCTGCAGGCGCTCGGCCCAGATGCCCCCCAGGCCGATCCAGTTTTCCGGCGCGCATTCGAGGAAGTCGATGTCGCCGGCCGGTGCACGGTCCAGGTCATCGAGCAGCGCGCGGCGCAGCCCCAGCCCCACCGCCGCCGCGGGCAGCGACGCTGGGCCAAGGGCGGCGGGTTCAGCGCTGGGATCAGTGCCTGGCACCGCACTTGCCTTCGCCGCACTTGCCTTCGGCCCCCTTCCTGTCGCCCGCCTTGGGCGCCGGGGCGGGTGTGGTCTTGCCCTTGTCGGCCCCGCACGCGCCTTCGCCACATTTGCCCTCGGCGCCCTTGCCGGCCGCCGCCGTGGTCGTGCCGGCGCCGCACTTGCCTTCCCCGCATTTGCCCTCGGCCGCCTTGTCGGCCGTCTTCGGCGCGGCCTGCGTGGCCAAGGCATAGCCCTGCACCAGATCGGTCATCGACAGCGCCGATGCGGTCGCGCTCATGCCAAGGCTGCCGGCCAACGTGGCGCAGGTCAGCAGGCCGATGCGGGGGCGGGTCTTGTTCATGCAGGGAATCCTTGGAAGGGCACGGGGCCGGAGAGAGGCCTGCGGAGCATGCCGGATTGGCGGCGCGTGGGGAACATCCGGGCGGTCCCCAAACGAAAGAAGCGCCGGTTGCCCGGCGCTCCTGGAGATCACACCAACGGCCCGGGCTCAGCGCCCGTTGAGCACCACGTCGGCGATCAACCCAGTGGCGGCGGCGATCAGCACGTAGCGGCCATCGACATGGCGCCATTGCTGGCCACGGCCAGGCGCGCGCAGGCCGTGGCGCTTGTAGTCGCGCACGTAGTCGCCGCGATGGTCGCGCTGCAGGTGGCCACCGCGACGGGGCGGCTCGTGCCGGTCGTGGCCGCGCGAGTTGGCGTGGTTGCGGTCCTGTTGCCCGTGGCGGTCGCGGTTGTCGCGATCGGGTTGGTGGTCAGGGCCGGCAAAGGCCGATCCGCTGGCGAGAAGGGTCAACGACAAGGTGGCGGCGAGCAGGCGTTTCATGGGGGAGATCCTTCCGGGAGCGGTGGGTTTCAACCGCAGCTCCAGACTCGGATTTTCTGCATGAACAGGTAATTAAAAAGGCCGATACGCGGGTATCGGCCTGTAACGACGTGTATCGGGCGGGGCGAACGGCTTACAACTGTTCGCCACTGGTTTCGTCGGCCTTCGCGCGCGGCGGCAGCACCTGCTCGCCGTGCACCAGGAACCACACGTTCTCGGCGATGTTGGTGGCATGGTCGCCCACGCGCTCCAGGTTCTTGGCCATGAACAGCAGGTGCGTGCACGGGGTGATGTTGCGCGGGTCTTCCATCATGTAGGTCAGCAGCTCGCGGAACAGCGCGGTGTACTGCGCGTCCAGGCGCGCGTCGTCATCGCGCAGGGCCAGGGCGGCGGCGGCGTCGTTGTCGCGGTAGGCCTGGATGGCGCGGCGAACCTGCTCGGCGGCCAGCCGGCCAAGCGAGCGCAGGCCTTCGATCTGCGGCAGCGGCGGCACCTTGCTCAGCGCGATCGAACGCTTGGCCACGTTGGCGGCGTAGTCGCCGATGCGTTCGATGTCGGCCGGGATGCGCAGGCCGGCGAGGATCTCGCGCAGGTCGCGGGCCATCGGGCCACGCAGCGCCAGGCGCATCACGTCGTGGCTGATCTGCTGTTCCAGCGCGTCGATCGCTTCATCGTTGGCGATGATGCGATGGGCGGCGTGGTCGTCGCGCTTTTCGATGACGTCCATGGACGCCTCGAGCTGGGCGACGGCCATCTCGCCCATGCGCACGATCTCGGCCACCAGGCGCTGCTGCTCTTCGTCGTAGCTTTTGACGATGTGGTCGTTGGGAATGCTCATGCGGTTCTATCCAGAGGTTCGTGGGCGGGCCGGAATCAGCCGAAGCGGCCGGTGATGTAGTCTTCGGTCTGCTGCTTGTTGGGCTGCGAGAAGATCACTTCGGTGCGGTCGTGTTCGATCAGGTCGCCCAGGTACATGAAGGCGGTGTAGTCGGACACACGCGCGGCCTGCTGCATGTTGTGGGTGACGATGACGATGGTGTAATCGTGCTTGAGCTCTTCGACCAGTTGCTCGATGCGGCTGGTGGAGATCGGGTCCAGCGCCGAGGTCGGTTCGTCCAGCAGCAGGACGTCCGGGCGCAGGGCCACGGCGCGGGCGATGCACAGACGCTGCTGCTGGCCACCGGACAGGCCCAGCGCGCTCTGGTTGAGCTTGTCCTTCACTTCGTCCCACAGCGCGCCCTGGCGCAGCGCCTGTTCGACGCGCACGGTCATGTCGGCCTTGGACAGCTTTTCGTGGTGGCGGATGCCGTAGGCGACGTTCTCGAAGATGGTCATCGGGAACGGCACCGGCTTCTGGAACACCATGCCGACCTTGCTGCGCAGGCGGTTCATCGGGTACTTCGGCGAGAGGATGTTCTCCCCGTCCAGCAGCACTTCGCCGCGCGCTTCCAGCTTGGGGTACAGCGCGTAGATGCGGTTGAAGATGCGCAGCAGGGTGGACTTGCCGCAGCCGGACGGGCCGATCAGCGCGGTGACGCGCTTCTCGGGGATTTCCAGCTCGATGTTCTTCAGGGCGTGGAATTTGTCGTAGTAGAAGTCCAGCCCGCGCGCGGCCAGCTTGATCGGCGCCGGGGTCTGCAGGCTTTCATGCGAGGCCGGGACCACGATGCGCTGCATCGGCACGGCGTTGGAGAGGTCGTTCATGGCGAGGTCCGCGGAAAGGTCAGTCATGTGAGATACGGTTGCGCAGCAGGATGCCGCGCGCGGAGAGGCTGACCAGCAGGACGAACACGGTCAGCACCAGCGCACCGGCCCAGGCCAGCGTCTGCCAGGATTCATACGGGCTGCCGGCGAACTGGTTCATCACCACCGGCACCGAGGCCATCGGCTGGAACACGTTGCTGTTCCAGTACTGGTTGCCGAAGGCGGTGAACAGCAGCGGGGCGGTCTCGCCGGAGATGCGGGCCAGCGCCAGCAGGATGCCGGTGACGATGCCGGCGGCGGCACTGCGGTACAGCACCTGCACGGTCACTTTCCACTGCGGGATGCCCAGCGACAGCGCCGCTTCGCGCATCTGCGAGGGCACCAGGCGCAGCATCTCATCGGTGGTGCGCACCACCACCGGCAGCACGATGAAGGCCAGCGACAGCGCACCGGCGAAGGCCGAGAACTGCCCGCCGGTCTGCATCACGTACAGGGTGTAGACGAACAGACCCAGCACGATGGAGGGCGCCGACAGCAGGATGTCGTTGACGAAACGGACCACCGTGCCGGCCTTGCGGAAGTTGCCGTACTCGGCCAGCCAGGTGCCGGCGAGCACGCCGAGCGGGGTGCCGATCGCGATCGCCAGGCCACACATCACGGCACTGCCGAAGAACGCATTGGCCAGGCCGCCGTCCTGCATCGGCGGCGGTGTCATCTTGGTGAACAGGTCCAGGTTGATCCCGGCCAGGCCCTTGGAGGCCAGCGTCCACAGAATCCAGCCGAGGAAGAACAGGCCGAACAGGGCGGTCAGGCAGGACAACAGCAGCGCGACCACGTTGACGATGCGGCGGCGCAGGTACAGCGGCTGGGAAGCGGTGTTGACGACGGCGGACATCAGTTGCCCTCCTTGCGGGACAGACGCATCAGCATCAGGCGGGCGATCGCCAGTACGACGAAGGTGACGATGAACAGGACGAAGCCGAGCAGCAGCAGCGCCGAGCGGTAGGTTTCGGTGGCTTCGCCGAAGTCATTGGCGATCAGCGCGGCGATGGTGGTGCCGGGCTCCAGCAGCGACGGCGACAGGCGCACGCTGTTGCCGATCACGAAGGCCACCGCCATGGTTTCGCCGAGCGCGCGGCCCAGGCCGAGGAAGATGCCGCCGATCACCGCCGAGCGGGTGTAGGGCAGCACGATGTCCCAGCTGACTTCCCACTTGGTGGAGCCCAGCGCATACGCCGATTCCTTCAGGCGGGTCGGCACGGTGAGGAACACTTCGCGCATCACCGAGGAGATGAAGGGGATGACCATGATCGCCAGCACGAAGCCGGCGGTGAGCACGCCGATGCCCAGCGGCGGGCCCTGGAACAGCGGGCCGATGATCGGCCACTCGCCCAGGGTTTCGTTGAGCGTGGGCGTGACGTACTCGGTCATCACCGGGACCAGCACGAACAGGCCCCACATGCCGTAGATGATCGAGGGGATGCCAGCCAGCAGTTCGATCGCGGTACCGATCGGCCCGCGCAACCAGCGCGGCGCCACCTCGGTGAGGAAGAAGGCGATGCCGAAGCTCACCGGTACGGCGATGACCATCGCGATCAACGCGGTGACCAGGGTGCCGTAGATCGGGGCGAGGGCGCCGAATTTGTTCTCGACCGGATTCCATTCGGAGGAGTAGAAGAAGCTCAGGCCCTGTTCCTGCAGGGCATGGCGACCGCCCCACAGCATCGAGAGCGCAGCGCAGGCCAGGGCGGCCAGCACCAGGATGACGGTGGCGATCAGCACCCAACGGAACAGCTTGTCGTTGCGGGCATCGCGCAGGTCGCGGGTGGACGGTGCGGGGACTGGCTGGGCAATGGCATTCATGGCAAAGGCTGGGGCCCAAAATGAGGTGAGGTAGTGCCAGGCCGGGCCTGGCAGAACGGTGGCATGGTGCGAAGCAGCGGACCCGCGCAGTGCGCGGGTCCGCTCTGGATCACTTGAATTCAGCGGTCCAGTACGCCTCGATCTGGGTCACCAGTTCAGCCGGCAGCGGCACGTAGTGCAGTTCGTTGGCCTGCTTCTGGCCGTTTTCGAAGGCCCACTTGAAGAACGCCAGGGTGTCCTTGCTGCGCTGCGCATCCTTGGGCTGCTTGTGCATCAGCATGAAGTTGGTGGCGGTGATCGGCCACGCCTGGTCGCCCGGGGCATTGGTGATGACCAGGTTGAAGTCCTTGGCGCTGGCCCAGTCGGCGCTGGCGGCCGCGGCGGCGAAGGTCTCGGCGGTCGGCTGGACCCAGTTGCCGGCGGCGTTCTGCATGGAGGCGTAGGGCATGCCGTTCTGCAGGGCGTAGGCCAGTTCGACGTAGCCGATCGAGCCCTTGATCTGCTTCACGTAGGAGGCCACGCCTTCGTTGCCCTTGCCGCCGACGCCGTCGGGCCACTGCACCGAGGTGCCTTCGCCGACCTTGCTCTTCCAGTCCGGGCTGACCTTGGACAGGTAGTTGGAGAAGTTGAAGGTGGTGCCCGAGCCATCCGAACGGTGGACCAGGGTGATCTTGCCGTCGGGCAGCTTCACGCCCGGGTTGGCGGCGACGATGGCCGGGTCGTTCCAGGTCTTGACCTTGCCCAGGAAGATGTCGGCCAGCAGCGCGCCGCTCAGGCGCAGCTTGCCGGCGTCGAGGCCTTCGATGTTGACGACCGGGACGACGCCGCCGATGGCGGACGGGAACTGCCCGAGGCCGGCCTGGGCGAGTTCTTCGCTGCTCAGCGGCTTGTCGGTGGAGCCGAAGTCGACGGTGCCGGCCTTGATCTGGGCGATGCCGCCGCCGGAGCCGATGGACTGGTAGTTGATCTTGGCGCCGGTGGCGGTGTTGTAGTCGGCCGACCACTTGGACACCAGCGGGAAGATGAAGGACGCGCCGGCGCCGGAGATTTCGGCGGTGAGCTTGTCGCCGGCGGCCGGGGCCGCGGCGGGAGCATCGGTGGCCGGCGCGCTGGCCTGGCCTTCGGCGCCCGGCTTGCAGGCGGAAAGGCCCAGCGCGATGGCCAGGGAAAGGGCGGTCAAGCCAGCCGTGTGCAGTTTCATGCGTCACTCCGTAGCGGGATAGGGGCCGGTCTCTCCGGCGACGCTGCTATGAAATGATGTTTTTGTTACAGCCGTATGACGGTGTGACCGGGGGCACGTGGAGGGCTTGTGGGGCGTGGGTTTCCCGAAAATTCCAAAGCGGAACGCATGAAGCGCGGGGTGCAGGGTGCGCCTTGGCTGGGCGGGGGTGTGGGGTGTGGGGGGGGCACGCGGCAACTACGTGCTGGGTTGGCCCTTGGGACTTGGGGTTGCCCAAAATCCTGGAGCGGGAAGCGGGAAGCGGGAAGCGGGAAGCGGCGGGTGCAGGGTGCGGCTTGGGTGGGCGGGGGTGTGTGGGTTCGCGGGACACGCTGCAAGTACATCCTTGTAAGCTCGCGTACGCCATCCATGGCGTACGACGGTCCCGCGAACCCACACACCCCCGCCCCAGACAGTGGGCCGGTGGCCATGGGTACACCAACATCCACAGCCAACAACCACTACCAACAACCACACGGTCACTGACGTCGGAGCGGGCGCATTCCCAAACACGTCACTTGCATGAGGCAGCGCGTCTGCTCCCCTGTGAGAACCGGAAAACTGTCGGGGGCGGGTGGGGGTGGGTAGCCGGGGCCCTCCATCGCATGGATGCGATGGTGGAGCTTGCATGGACGTACTTGCAGCGTGACCCGACTACCCACCCCCACCCGCGCAGCCTCCGGAGCCAACACAGCAAGACGTTTTCTGCTCGGCTCTGCTTGGCTCTGCTCTGCGCTTTCCGTTTTTAAAAGAAAAGAACCACAAAAAGAAAAGGCGCGGATCTTTCGATCCGCGCCCGGCGGCGGCAGGGGGAGAGAGGACCTGCCGCCGCCATTGCCTCGTTGTTACCCGCCCTGCGTACCGACCCGCGGTCGGCACCTGCAAGGGGTACTCAGTACTTCAGGTTCTGCGACCAGTAGGTCTCGATCTGCTTGACCAGGGTGTCCGGCAGCGGTACGTAGTCCAGCTGCTTGGCCTGGGCGTCGCCGCTCTTGTAGATCCAGCGGAAGAAGTCCTGGGTGGCCTTGGCGTTGGCGACGTTCTTGGGCTGCTTGCGCACCAGGATGAAGTTGGTGGCGGTGATCGGCCATGCGTCGGCGCCCGGGGCGTTGGTCATGACCAGATAGAAGTCCTTCGCGCTGGCCCAGTCGGCGCTGGCGGCCGCGGCGGCGAACGAGGTATCGCTCGGCAGCACCACCTTGCCCGACGCGTTCTTCATCGCCGCGTAGGACATCTTGTTCTGCAGTGCGTAGGACAGTTCGACGTAGCCGATGCCGCCCTTGATCTGCTTCACGTAGGCGGCCACGCCTTCGTTGCCCTTGCCACCGATGCCGACCGGCCACTGCACCGAGGTACCTTCACCGACCTTGCTCTTCCACTCCGGGTTGACCTTGGAGAGGTAGTTGACGAAGTTGAAGGTGGTGCCCGAACCGTCCGAGCGGTGCACCACGGTGATCTTGCCGTCGGACAGCTTCACGCCCGGGTTCAGCGCGGCAATCGCCGGGTCGTTCCAGGTCTTGATCTTGCCCAGGAAGATGTTGCCCAGGGTCGGGCCATCCAGCTTCAGCGCACCCGGGGCGATGCCGGCCACGTTGATCACCGGCACCACGCCGCCGATCACCGACGGGAACTGGGCCAGGCCGGCCGCCGCCAGTTCTTCCGGCTTCAGCGGGGCATCGGAGGAGCCGAAATCAACGGTCGCCGCCTTGATCTGGGCGATGCCGCCGCCGGAACCGATCGACTGGTAGTTGACCTTCTTGCCGGTCGCGGTGCTGTAGTCGGCCGACCACTTGGACATGACCGGGTAGATGAACGAGGCGCCCGCGCCGGTCACATCGGCGGCGTTGGCGGCGAACACGGACGACGCGGCGAGGACGGCAACGGCGGCGCGCGACTTGAAGGCGTGGATCACGGGGTGGCTCCTGGGATGGATGACGGTGCGGGGTGTCCCGCCCGGCGCTCATTCCATAACCATTCGATGACAGTGCAGCGACTGTCATATGACGGCCTGGTTACATGCATCCCGGGGTGCCGGTCACAGCGGCTGCAGGGCCGCCGGAACCGTGTACTGGCGACCGTCATAGCGCAGCACGCGGCGCTCGCCTTCCACCGGCGTGTCCTGGTCGTGACAGTCTTCGCCGTCCATCCAGCTGCGCGTGCTGACCCGGCGTTCGCGCAGGACCAGGTCGGCCAGGCCGTTCCTTGCCTGGGGGCCGACCGCCACGGTGCGTGACACCTCGGTGGACTCACCGGCGCAGCGCGTGTCCCATTCGGCCTGGAACCGCCGCACGACGATCGGTGCGCCGAGCACGCGCAGCGCGCCTGCCTGCAGTGCCAGCAGCTGCAGCTGCTCTTCGCTGAAGGGATTGGGGCCGGAACCATTGCGTCGCTGCACGCGCAGCCCGAAGGCGAGCGTGCCGGGCGCGAGCTGGTAGCGCGCGGTATCCAGCTGCATGCCGTCGAAGAAGATCGCATCGCTGTCCAACGCACCGGGCAGCACCGTCCACGCGCGCGGTGCCAGCGTGTCGCTGTCGATCACCATGACCTCCACATCGCCATCGCGAGAATCGTTGTCGCCGCCATCGCGCCACACCGGTGTTGCCAGCAGGGTCAGCTCGGGGCGCGCCGGCCATCGACGGCAGACGCTGGCGGCGGTGTCGCGGCTGTAGCCGGAGCGATCAGGCAGCACGTGGTCCGCCCGCCCCACGTACGCCTCCTCCGCCGCCGCCCGGGCGTCGTGGCAGTCCTGCGCGTGGGCGGGCAGGGCAGCGCCGCACGCGGCGGCCAGCAACAGCGACAGGGCGATACGCATCGGATTCCATCCATGGGCAGGGGCGCCCAGCATACCCGCGCATTCCGCGGCGGTAGAGCCACCCCACGGGTGGCTGCACGGGGTGCCGGACAGGTAGAGCCACCCCGTGGGTGGCTGCACGCGGTGCCGGAGCGGAACGTAGCCACCCATGGGGTGGCTCTACAGGGGCACAAAAAAGGGCGCAGCCCAAGCTGCGCCCTTTCTGTCACACCTTTGCCGCAACGCTTACCAGAAGAACTGCAGGCGCGCTTCGAGGATGTTCGGGTCGTCGTTGACGAAGGTGCGGGCGGTGGAGCTGTACTTCTTGCTGTCCACCATCACGTAGTTCAGGGCGAACTTGGTGTTGGAGCGCCAGTAGTAGTTCACGCCCACGGTCCAGATGTCCATCTTGCCGCCCAGCACGCCATCGACGATCGGCGGGCGACCGGCGACCGGGTTGGCCGCCAGGTTGCCGTCGTTGAGGTCCATGTGGTCGTAGCGCGCGCCCAGCTGCCACATGCCACGGCCCGGCTCGTCCGGCAGGCCGGTGGTCGGGGTGCCGCCCTTGTAGCCCCAGGTCTCGCCGCTGATGTTCCACAGGCCGCTGACGTAGTAGCCGTCGCTGCTGTAGTTGTCGTGCGCGTAGCGCTTGGCCTTGCTGGTGTAGTACTCGGCCTGGGCCTTGAACGGGCCGCCGATGTACATCGCTTCGGCGCCGATCGTGCTGACGCGGTCGGTGTCGACCAGGTTGCCGCTGTCGACCAGGCGTGCGGTGGCCAGGTCGGCATTGGGACGGGCGCGCACGCGCAGGGTGTCCGCGTCGGTGTCGTAGTCGACATAGCTCAGGCCGAAGTGGAGGACCTGGCCCTTGTCGTTGATCGGTGCCCAGGTGCCACGCGCGCCATAGCCGCTGCCGTGGGCCAGGTTGCGGGTCAGCTCGCGACCGAAGGCGCTGGCGGTGACCGACCAGTTGTTGTCGCCGATGCTGTAGGCGCCGCCGAGGCGACGGGCCACCGCGTAGGTGTTGGTGACCGCGGCCTTGGAGATGAAGTCGTTGTTCTTGGTGCTGGACAGTTCTTCCAGGCTGTTGGGCTGCTTGAACTGGCCGAACTGCACGAAGTGGTTGGCGTTGCCGGCCAGCTTGTACTTCAGGTTGGTGTCCAGGAACTTGTCGGCCTTGGCGTCATAGCCGACCACCCACTCGATGTTGCCCGGGCCCTTGCCCTTGAGCACCAGCTCGGCGCGGCGCAGTTCGAACTCGCTGTCCTTGCCGTTGCCGGCATCGCCGCCGTTGAGGTCGGTCAGGTCGTTGTCGAACCAGTTGCCGTCAGCCTGGACCAGGCCTTCGAAGGTGATCTCCGAGCCGCCGATCACGTCGATGGCCACTTCGGCGTGTGCAGCCGGGACGAACAGCGCAGCCGCAACGGCCGCAGTCAGGAGTTGGCGATGCAGTTTCATGGAGAGCCTTGCAGGCAGGTGGGAAGTTGCTGCGCAGGCTAGTTAGTGAAGATTGCGTAAATATGACAGTTTCGGACAAACCGACGGCCGGCCGGGGCCCAGCCACGTCAGGGCCCGCCATTGATGCCCGACGCAGATGACGGCCGGGTTGCGCGGATGTGGCAGTCGCGACCGCGCCTCAGGCGGCGGTTTTCTGCTTGAACCGGCACAGGTCGTGGATCACGCATTGCGGGCAGTCCGGCTTGCGCGCCTTGCACACATAACGCCCGTGCAGGATCAGCCAATGATGGGCATCGAGCAGGAACTCGGCCGGGATCACCTTCACCAGCAGGTCCTCCACCGCGCGCACGTCCTTGCCCGGGGCCAGCCCGGTGCGGTTGGAGACGCGGAAGATGTGGGTGTCCACGGCCATCACCGGCTCGCCGAACGCGGTATTGAGCACCACGTTGGCGGTCTTGCGCCCGACCCCGGGCAACGCTTCCAGCGCGGCGCGGTCGCGCGGCACCTCGCCACCGTGCTGCTGCACCAGCAGCGCGCAGGCGGCGATCACGTTCTTGGCCTTGGCGTTGTACAGGCCGATGGTGGCGATGTATTTCTTCAGGCCGTCCTCGCCCAGGTCGAGGATCGCCTGCGGCGTGTTGGCCACCGGGAACAGTTTGCGCGTGGCCTTGTTGACGCCCACGTCGGTGGCCTGCGCCGACAGCGTGACGGCGACCAGCAGTTCGAACGGCGAGCTGTACTCCAGTTCGGTCTTCGGGTGCGGGTTGAGTTCGCGCAGGCGCGTGAACATTTCGACCACGTCGGCCCGGGGCATGCGCGCGCTGCGCGGCGCAGGCTTGGCCGGCGCGGATGTCTTCACGGTACTCATCAAGGGGTTTTTCCGGCGGCCTTGGCTTTGGCGCGCGCCAGGATCGCGGCGGCGGCGGGCGGCAGGGCGGGTTTCAATGCAGGGGTGGGCGCGGGAGGCGCACGCCGCGCGTCCCGTTCGGCGGCGCGACGCGCCAGCCGCTGGCTGCGCTGGCGGTAGCGTTCGCGCGCGGCCCAGGCGCGTTGCAATTGTTGCTGGGCATGCAACAGGCGCGCCGGCAGGTCGGGGTGTCCGGGCAGCAGGTCGACGTCACCGGGCTGCGGCACGTAGTCCATCAGCCCGGCGTCGAGCGCGGCGTCGAGGTCGTCTTCAAGCACCAGGTGCAGCAGGCGCACGGGCAGGGCGGGATCGGCGTGCGGCATGGTTCAGCGGTTCTGGAACACCGGCGGGCGCCGGGCAAGGAACGCCGCGGTGCCTTCGCGCATGTCTTCGGTGGCGAACATCAGACCGAACTGCGCGCTCTCGTACTCCAGCCCTTCGCCCAGCGCGCACTCGCCGCCGACGTGGATCGCGTCAAGAATGCCGCGCAGCGCCAGCGGCGCGGCCGTGGCCAATTGCGACGCCAGTGCGGCCACGCGTGCGTCCAGTGCCTCCACGCCCACCACTTCATTGACGATGCCCAGCTGCAGGGCGCGTGCGGCGTTGATCGGGCTGCCCAGCAGGCACAGTTCCAGCGCGGCGGCGCGGCCACACAGGCGCAGCAGGCGCTGGCTGCCGCCGAAGCCGGGGATCAATCCCAGATTGATCTCCGGCTGGCCCACTTTGGCCGTGTCCGCGGCGATGCGCAGGTGGCAGGCCATGGCCAGTTCCAGGCCGCCGCCCAGCGCAAAACCGTTGATCCGGGCCAGTACCGGCTTGGGCATGCGTTCGATGCGGCGCATCAGCTGCTGGCCCAGCAGGGAGAAGTCACGTCCCTGAACCGGGCTCAATCCGTTCATTTCAGCGATGTCGGCGCCGGCGACGAAGGCCTTCGGCCCGGCCCCGGTCAGCACCACCACGCGCACGCCCGGGTCGGTGGCGGCGCCTGCAAACGCGGCGTCCAGGGCCTCCAGGGTGGCGCGGTTGAGCGCGTTGAGCTTGTCCGGGCGGTTCACGGTGACGGTGCGGACCGCGCCGTCGTCGGCGATCTGGACCGGGGCGGGGGCGATGGGGGCGTCGACCACGGCGGGGCTCCTGAAAAACGTTAAAAAAAAGTGATGTTGAACTCTTGAAACGAAGTCAGGTCAGAGCCTGCGTCGTTAGTGGCGGTTCAACGTTGCGGCGGCTATCCTAACCCGTCGCCTCAGGGCGGCCCAACGCGTCCTGAGTTACCACCCCTGGAGAAAAGTTTGATGAAGTTGCGTTCTATCGCGGTCGCCGTCGCGGCCCTGGCCCTGACGGGCAATGCCTTCGCCCAGGACACCTCGTCCGAAAAGGGCAAGCTGAGCTATTACTTCGGTTACGACTACGGTAACAACCTGGCTGAACTCACCTCGCGTGGCGAGCAGCTGGACATCAACTCGGTGGTGAAGGGCCTGCAGGATGCCTACGCCAAGAAGCAGCCGTCGATCACGGCTGAGCAGTTGAAGCCGGCCGTCGAAGCCTTCCAGAAGCGTGAGCAGGGTCGTGCCCAGGCCGCCAAGGCCGAGTACGAAAAGGCTGCCGCTGAAAACAAGACCAAGAGCACCCAGTTCCTGACCGCCAACAAGGCCAAGGCCGGCGTTCAGGCGCTGCCGAGCGGCGTGCAGTACCGCGTGATCGAAGCCGGCAAGGGCGCCAAGCCGACCCAGGCCAGCACCGTGCAGCTGGAAGTCGCCGGCCCGTACCCGTATGGCACCCGTCCGACCGATGCGCGCCCGGCGCAGCAGATTCCGTCGATCAAGGTCAGCGAAGTCGAAATGAAGGCCATGCGCGAAGTGCTGCTGCAGATGCCGGCGGGTTCGAAGTGGGAAGTCACCCTGCCGCCGGAACAGGCTTACGGTGCCGACCCGCGCACCCCGTTCCCGCCGAACGTGGCCGTGCAGTTCGAAATCAAGCTGATCAGCGTCAAGTAAGCAACAGCGGTCAACCAGAACGCGCCGGTAGTTTCTACCGGCGCGTTTTTTGTTTCCGGCATCGACCGCCGTCGCCGCATCCGCCCGCCAATCGCGCTACTGTTGCCCGGTGAATCCCACGGAACGTCCCACCCATGCGATACCCACGCCCTGCATCGGCCTCTGCGCACTGGACCGCGCCGGATACTGCGCGGGCTGCCTGCGCAGCGTGGATGAAATCACCCGCTGGTCAACCATGAGTCGACACGAACAGAACCACCTCATGCAGCACGCGCTGCCGCTGCGCGAGCAGTTGCGGCAGGCACTGCATGGCTCGCCGGTGGAGCACGAACGCCTGCTGCGCGCGCTGCACCCGCTCGATCAACCGCCTGCTGGCGATGGCTGGAACCGCAGCGAACTGAGCGACCTGCTGCCCCCGGGGCCACCGGTCGAGGCGGCGGTATTGGCCGGCATCGTGCCGCGCGCCAGTGGCGCGCAGGTGATCCTGACCCGGCGCACCGAAACCCTGCGCCAGCACGGTGGCCAGGTCGGTTTTCCCGGCGGACGTACCGAGCCGGACGACCGCGATGCGGTGGCCGCGGCGCTGCGCGAAAGCCAGGAAGAAATCGCGTTGTCGCCCGGGCAGGTGCAGGTGCTGGGGTACCTGGATCCGTTCGTGACCATCACCGGTTACCGGGTGATGCCGGTGGTGGCGGTGATCGATCCTGCGTTCGTGGCGGTACCGCAACCGGAAGAGGTGGCCGACGTGTTCGAAGTGCCGCTGGCCTATCTGATGGAGCCGGCCAACCTGCACCAGATCGAGATCAACCACCGCGGCCGCGTCCGCCACGTCCTCGAATACGGCTGGCCCGGCCAGCGCATCTGGGGCGCGACCGCCGCCATCCTCTACAACCTGCGTCGTCGCCTGGAGCAGACCGAATGAATGCCGCCGTTCCCACCTGGACCACCCTGGTCGATGCGGCCGCGCTTGCGGACGTGCTGGGCCGCGACGGAACCCGGGTCATCGATGCGCGCGCCACCGCCAGCACCGCGGTGCGCGTGGTGGATGCGCGGTCCTCGCTGGCCGATCCCCCATCGGGTGCACAGGCGTATGCGCAGGGGCATCTCCCCGGTGCGTTGCATGCCGACCTCAATGGCGACCTCGCCGACATGGACAAGGTCGGCCACGGCCGCCACCCGCTGCCCGACAGCGACGCATTCGCGGCCACCGTCGGCCGTTGGGGCATAGCGCCGGACACCCAGGTGGTCGTGTACGACGCCGGCGACGGCAGCATGGCCGCCGCGCGGCTGTGGTGGTTGCTGCGCCTGCTGGGGCACACCCGCGTGGCGGTGCTGGATGGCGGGCTGGCGGCATGGACGACGGCAGGGCAGCCGCTCACCCCGGCGCTGCCGGACGTGACGCCGTTGCCGGCCTACCCGGGCCGCTTCGACCAACGCCAGATCGCCTCGGTGGACGAGATCGCCGCACGGCTGAAACACGCCCCCGGCTGGTTGCTGGACGCGCGCGCCGGCGAGCGCTTCCGTGGTGAGGTGGAACCGCTCGACCCGGTGGCCGGGCATGTGCCTGGCGCGGTCAACCGGCCCTTCGCCTTGAACGTGCACGACGGTCGCCTGCGCCCGGCGGCCGAGCTGCGCGCGGCCCTGCAACCGTTGATCGGCGCGCATGATCCGCAGCAGGTGGTGTTGATGTGCGGGTCGGGCGTCACTGCCTGCCACCTGCTGCTGGCGATGGAAGTGGCCGGCCTGCACGGTGCCCGGGTCTACGCTGATTCGTGGAGCGGCTGGGTCGGCGATGCCTCGCGCCCGGTTGCCACCGGCGCCTGATCAGCCGCGCAGTTCCTGCAGCGGTGCCGCCGCCAGGACCCGCGGCCAGGGGAACAACGGTCCGGGATCGCGCTTGCGCGGGACGCGCCGCTCGGGATCGTCGCTGGCCACTTCCTCGCGGGTGTCCAGCCACTCGTGGCCGGCGATGTGGCGCAGGCTTGGCACGGCCTGGCACAGGTGCTGCAGCAGGTCGATCAACGCGGCGATCTGCGCATCGGGGTAGGCCTCGTCCATGGCCTGGTGGCGCGAGTCCAGCCAGTGCGGATAGCGCCCGCGGTTGACCAGCTCGATGCCGATCGAGCGCGGGTTGAACCCACTGACATGGTGGGCCACGCGCTCCAGTGCGACGTACTGCACGATGCTGCCGTCGCGGTCGATGTAGAAATGCCCGCTGTTGCCGCTGCCGCTGGCATACAGCACGCGCTCGCCGTACGCGCGGGCCATCGCCAGGTCGGGCAGTTCGGTGCAGTGGATCACCACGAGGTCGATCTGTTCCGGGGCGCGCGCGAGCAGGCTGTCCTGGTAGGGCAGGGGCTGCTGGGCGATCGGTGGCGGGGTGCGGTCGGGCATGCGCCGAATGCTAGCATTCCGCCATGACTGCCCACATCCAAGCCCGCCCGGTGCACGCATGAGCCGCGGCCACTGCATCCTCTCCCATGGCTTTGAAAGCGGCCCGGACGCCACCAAGGTGACCGCGCTGGCCGAGGTCGCCCAACGCCTGGGCTGGACCCACGAACGCCCCGACTACACCGACCTGGATGCGATGCGCGAGGTCAGCAGCGTCGGCGACGTGCGCGCCCGTCTGCAGCGCCTGCTGGCGCGGGCGGCCGAGGCGGCGGCGGAGGGCCCGGTGGTGCTGGCCGGTTCCAGCCTGGGCGCCTACATCTCGGCCATCGCGTCGCTGCAGGTGCCCACCCGCGGCCTGTTCCTGATGGTGCCGCCCACCAGCATGGGCCCGATGCCGGCGCTGGAGGCCGCCAAGGTACCCACCAGCGTGGTCCACGCCTGGCACGACGAACTGATCCCGGCCGCCCAGGTGATCGCCTGGGCCCAGGCGCGTTCGGCGCGGCTGCTGCTGGTCGATGACGGGCACTGCCTCAACAACCACGTGGCCGCGTCGGCGACCGCGTTCGAGGAACTGCTGCGGTCGCTTTGACCGGGGCGTGAGGGCGCCTGCCCACGGCCGGCATCACCCGCGTCCGGCGCCTGGGACGGCTCGCGTCCGGCGCCGTGCCCGGCCGCATCCCGGCGATTCCGTCCCGGTCACGTACAATGCCCCTCCTGGCGCCTGCGCCAGGCCGCGTGCCGTGCCCGAGGGCACCCCCTTCCGCTGACCTGCGATACCGATTCCGTGAAATTCTTTGTTTCCTGCGCCAAGGGCCTGGAGTACCTGCTCGCCGACGAACTGCTGGCGCTCGGCCTGGACAAGGCCACCGCCACCATCGCCGGCGTCAACGCCGAAGGCGAGCTGCCGCAGGCGCTGCAGGTGGTGTTGTGGTCGCGGCTGGCCAGCCGCGTGCTGTGGCCGCTGGCCGAGTTCGACTGCCCCGACGAAGGCTCGCTGTACCAGGGCGTGTCGGGCATGGCGTGGGAGCAGCACATCAGCCCCGAGCTGACCCTCTCGGTGGACGCGCATGTGTCCGGCACCGAGATCACCCACGCGCGCTTCGCCGCGCAGCGGGTCAAGGACGGCGTGGTCGACAGCCTGCGCTCGCAGGGCCTGGAGCGGCCGTCGGTGAACACCGAGTTCCCCGACGTGCGCATCAACCTGTCGCTGCGCAAGGGCCGGGCCACGATCTCGATCGACCTGGGCGGTGGCCCGATGCATCGCCGTGGCTGGCGCATGGCGCAGAACGATGCGCCGCTGAAGGAAAACCTGGCCGCCGCCGTGTTGCTGCGCGCCAACTGGCCGAAGATCCACCGCGAAGGCGGCGGCCTGCTCGACCCGATGTGCGGCAGCGGCACGCTGCTGATCGAAGGCGCGCTGATGGCCGCCGACGTCGCCCCGGGCCTGCAGCGCCACGGCAGCATCCCGCCGAGCCGCTGGCTGGGCTTTGATCGCGACGCCTGGAACACCCTGCTGGCCGACGCGCGCGCGCGCGAGACGGCCGGCCTGGCCGCGCTCAAGCAGGTGATCCATGGCAGCGACGTGGACCCGCATGCGATCCATGCCGCCAAGCAGAACGCGGAAACCGCCGGGGTCGCGCATGCGATCTGGTTCGGCGTGCGCGACATCGCCGACGTGCAGGTGCCGCCGCAGGAGACCGGCTGCGTCGTCTGCAACCCGCCCTACGATGAGCGCCTGGCCGCCGACGCGGTGCTCTACCGGCGCCTGGGCGACGCGCTCAAGCGAGCGGTGCCGCAGTGGCGTGCCAGCCTGTTGTGCGGCAGTGCCGACCTGGCCTTCGCCACCGGCCTGCGCGCCAACAAGAAGTACCAGCTGTTCAATGGCGCGATCGAGTGCGCGCTGATCGTCTGCGACCCGATCGCGGTGCCGCAGCGCGAGAACGCCGGCCAGCCGCGCGAGCTCAGCGAAGGCGCGCAGATGGTAGCCAACCGCCTGCGCAAGAACATCAAGAAGTTCAAGAACTGGCGCGCCCGCGAGGCCATCACCTGCTATCGCGTCTACGACGCCGACCTGCCCGAGTACGCGGCGGCCATCGACGTGTACGAAGAAGATGCCGGCGCCCGCCGCACCTTCCTGCACGTGCAGGAATATGCCGCGCCGGCGACCATCCCCGACGTGGACGTGCGCCGCCGTCGCAACGAGTTGTTGTCGGCCGCACGCGAGGTGTTCCAGGTCCCGGCCGAGCAGGTTGCGCTGAAGTCGCGCGAACGCGGCAAGGGCGGCAGCAAGTACGGTCGTTTCGAACAGCGCGGCGAGTTCGTGCTGGTCCGCGAGAACGACGCGCTGCTGCGGGTGAACCTGTTCGACTACCTCGATACCGGCCTGTTCCTGGACCATCGCCCGCTGCGCTGGCACATGGCCCAGGAAGCGATCGGCAAGCGCTTCCTCAACCTGTTCTGCTACACCGGCGTGGCCAGCGTGCAGGCCGCGGTGGCCGGCGCGGCATCGACCACCAGCGTAGACCTGTCCGGCACCTACCTGCAGTGGTGCGCCGACAACCTGGCGCTGAACGGCAAGGGCGGCAGCGCCCACCAGTTGATCCAGGCCGATGCACTGGCCTGGCTGGAAGCCGAGCGCCATCGCTTCGACGTGATCTTCTGCGATCCGCCGACCTTCTCCAATTCCGCGCGCGCCGAAGACTTCGACGTGCAGCGCGAACACGTGCGCCTGCTGCGCGCGGCCGTGGCGCGGTTGAGTCCGGAGGGCGTGCTGTACTTCTCCAACAACTTCCGCCGTTTCAAGCTGGACGAAGACGCGATCAGGGAATTCGCCGAGTGCAAGGAGATCTCCGCCGACACCATCGGTGAGGATTTCGAACGCAACCCGCGCATCCATCGCGCCTGGGAACTGCGCCGCTACGGCGCATGACGGACGGGGCCGCCATGGACGATCGCCCCCTCCACGCCGACGGCCTCCTCCTGCGTCCTTTCGAGGAGGCCGATGCCGCCGCGTTCGCGGCGGCGGTGCGCGAGTCGGCCGTGGGCATGCAGCGCTGGATGCCGTGGTCTTCAGCCGATTACAGCGCCGACCAGGCGCTGCAGTGGTTCCAGGCCTGTCGCGATGGCTGGGCGGCAGGCTCGGCCTGCGAGTACGGAATATTCGAGCAGGACACGGCCGCGTTTGTCGGCGGCGCGGGATTGAACAAGATCCAGCATGATCCCCGGTTCTGCAACCTGGGCTACTGGGTGCGGCAGTCGTGCCGTGGCCAGGGCGTGGCGCCCCGCGTTGTCCGGGCACTGGCTGCCCAGGCGTTCGGGCCGCTAGGCCTGCAACGGGTGGAGATCGTGGTGGCGGTGGGCAACCTCGCCAGCGAGCGGGTGGCGGAGAAGGCCGGCGCGTTTCGCGAGGGCGTGGCACGCAATCGACTGGTCATCGACGGTCGTCCTGCCGACGCGCACATGTTTTCACTCGTTCCCTGACAAGCGATCGCGATGCGGCGACGCCCGTGAGGGTGCGGCGGGGGCGCCGCAGGGATCGATCTGAAGGTAGAGCCACGCCATGCGTGGCTGGGTCCCAGCGATGCGTTCTCACCTCCCACAAGCACCGCGTTACACCACCAGCAATTGCCCTGGTGCATGACCCACCGGCCAATGTCCGCGCTCGTACCAGTCAATCACGCGCTGCCAGTGGGGCGGCAGGCCGAGGTGACGTTCGAGGATCCAGTGGCGATAGCCGTACATCGCAGCATTGCGTGCGACGATATGGAAGTCGTGTGGCGCTACCCGCAGGCTGTCGTGTGCATGGGCGGACAGGGCGCGCATCAAGGCGCGATTGAGCTGTCGGCGTGGTTGCAGCAGCTCGACGGGCGTCGCCTGCGGACCATGAAATGGATCCACGTCTTCCAGCGAAGATGGCATCCAGTCGAAGGCACCGTCCTCGATGACTTCCATCGCCTCGGCCAAGGACAATGCGACGCAAACACCCTCTGTTAACGGTATCGGCTGGCCCATGCGCGAGAAATAGGACGTATCCGCGATCCTTTGCAAGTGTCCTGCCATCTCCATCCTTTGATGCTAGCACAGCCGATATGCGCTCCCTCAGCGCGCGACCACCGCCACCACCAGTCCCACCAGCGGCAACACCCACGCCAGCGGCGCGATCCAGCGCGGTCGGAACGGGTACAGGCCAAAGGCGATCAGCATGCCGCTGACCGTCATCGCCCCCAGCCACAGCACCGGGCCGGCGGCCCAGCCGTGGTCCCATACGCACAGCCCGAAGCCCAGCACCAGCAGCGTCCAGCCCAGCCAGCGCCACAGCCGCATGCGCGCAGGCGTGGCTGCCGCCTTGCCGTGCAGGTCGAGCTGGTGCTTGTCCATCGCCAGCGACAACGCGGTGAAGGACGAGAAGCACACGGCGATCGCCAGCAGCATCATGCGTTGACCTCCGTGCCCGCGCTTGCCTGGGCCTTGGTTGCCGCCGCCGCGGCCGCCTGGCGCTTCTTCTTTTCCGCCGCGCTCAGCGCCGGCTGCCAGCGCTGCATGCGCAGGCCGCAGTACGCCAACACGGCACCGAAGGCGAGCATCACCAGGTCGAACCCGGCCAGCACCCAGTCACCGTTCCGCAGGGTCACGCCCAGGTGCGCGTGGGTGGTGAGCGCGTTGACCACCGGGATCAACGCGAACAGCGCCGCGCCCAGGTACAGCTGCCATGCCCACATCAGCCGTTTCGGCCAGAGGAAGGCGGCCAGCAGCGCCGCGCCCCATGCGTAGAAGAAGACGTTGGCTTCCGCATCGGCGCGTTCGGCAAGCTGCACGGGCAACAGCCGGTTGCCCAGGAAGTAGGCCGCAAACGCGATCGGCAGGCCGGCCACCGCGCCGATGTTGAGCGCGTCCACCAGGCGCAGGCCGACGCCGATCCTGCCGGACTTGGCATGCTTGGGCCGTTCCTTCACCGCCCACAGGACCACGCCGCTGGCCACCATCAGGCAGCCGATCAGCCCGGACACGAAGAACAGCGCGCGCAGCCCCCAATCGGCGAAGCGCGCCAGGTGCAGGCCGTACATCACCCCGCGGGTCTGGATGGCGCCACCGGACAGCGGGCTGGCCTCGATCAGGGTTCCGTTCACCGCGTCATAGCGCAGCGATGGGGTATCCACCGAGAGGCGCTTGCCGTCGCGCTGGTACACATCGATCACCGCATTGGCGCCGCCCGGGTGGTACAGCGTGAACCCGCTGACCTGCGCGCCCTTCCATTCCGCACGCGCAGTGTCCAGCAGTTGCTGGATCGGCAGCGCGGTGGCGGTGCCTTCGGTCGGGGTGTCGATGTCGGCCAGGCGCGCGAAGGCCTCGCTGAAGAACGCCTCCTCGTCCTTGGGGTAGGCCACGTTCACCCCCCACGGCAGGTACATGAACATCAGCGTGACGATGCCGGTGTAGGTGATCATCGCGTGGTAGGGCAGGGCCATCACCGCGCTGACATTATGGAAATCCAGCCACGACCGCAGGCCCTTGTCCTTGCGGAAGGTGAAGAAGTCCTTGAAGATTTTCTTGTGGGTGATCACCCCGGTGATGATCGCCACCAGCATGAACATCGCGCAGAAGCCGACCAGGTAGCGGGCCCACAGCACCGGGATGTAGTGCAGGTCGAAATGCAGGCGGTAGAAGAAATCGCCGCCGCGGGTTTCGCGCGCGGCCACTTCCTCACCCGTGCCCGGGTCGACGGTGGCGTCGCCGAAGCGGCCGCCGCCGCGGCGACGGCGCTTCTCGCCCTCGGCCGGTGGCTTGACCATCGATTCGGGGTTGCGCCAGAACATCCGCATCGCCGGGTTGCGCGGGTCGGGCAGGGTCACGTTCCAGCTTTCGGCCTGCGGTGCCTTGTGCTGCAGGAACGCGATCGCGCGCTCGGCGGCAACCTCGCTGGACACCGTGCTGCGCGGCAGTTCCGGGCGCATCCAGCGGCTGATCTCCTCGCGGTAGTAGCTGGCGGTGCCGGCCATGAAGATCAGCAGCAGCAGCCAGCCGACCAGCAACCCGGTCCAGGTGTGCAGCCAGGCCATCGACTGGCGGAATCCGTTCTTCATGCGCTGGTCCTCAGCAGGGCGATGCCGATCCAGAACGCGGCGGTCGGCAGGGCGATGCCCACCCAGGCGCGCAGCGCGGTGCGGGTGGCAAAGGCCCACAGGGCCGCGCAGGCGCACAGCACGATGGCCACCATCATGCCGGTCAGGACGGCCTGCCCGCGCGCGATCGGCAGGGCTACGGCGAAGAACATCGAACAGGTTGCCGCCAGCGCATAGCCACCGAAGATGGCGGCCAGCGAGCGCGACAGCACCCCCGACCAGGGGCGGGCGAAGAAACGTCCGAAACGGCTGAACCAGCTGGCGTCAGGCGTGCTGTCCACGGGAACCTGCAATGTAGAGTCGATCAACGGACATCACCGGCCGCGGCCGGTGATGCATGGAATAGTGGCCGTCCATGGCCGTGTCGCTGCACAGGGCAACGTTCCCTTGGAGAACGGTTACAGCGTCCAGCGCAGGGTCGCCATCACGTTGCGCGGCTCGCCCCAGTACACGCCGTTGTAGAAACCGACGTTGCTGTAGTACTTCTTGTCGAGCAGGTTGTTGATGTTGAGCTGCGCCGAAAAATTCGGGGTGAAGCGATAGCCGGCGAACACGTTGACCAGGTAGAACGCGTCCTGGGTGATCAGCGCCGATTCGGTGCGGCCGCTGGTCAGGTAATCGGCGCGGGGCTTGGTGCTGTTGCGGTAGATCCTGCTCTGCCAGGTCACCCCGCCGCCCAGCGACAGCCGGTTTCCCGCAACGCCCGGGCGCCAGCTGGTGTTGAGGCGGAAGGTGTCCACCGGGTTGGTGGTGTTCTGTGCCACGCCGGCCTGGTTGCGCACGGTGGTGTGGGCAAAGCCACCGGAGATGTTCCAGGTCTCGGTGATGCTGCCCTGGGTTTCCAGCTCCCAGCCCTTGACCTTGTTGCCCTTGCCGGTGGAGCGATAGGCATCGGTGCCATCGGGCAATGCACCCGGCGGTACCGAATCGTCCACCTCGGCCACGTTGTCCTTCTCGCCCTTGAATACCGCAGCCGACGCATTGAGGCGACCGCCGAAGAACTCGCCCTTCAGGCCGGCTTCCCACATGTCGCCGACCACCGGCTCGAGGTAGCTGTTGTTGCGGTCGCGGTAGTTCTGCGGCTGGAAGATGTCGGTGTAGCTGACATAGGCGCTGAGATCGCGGCTGACGTCGTAGATCACGCCCAGGTAGGGCGTGAGCGAATCGTCGGGCTTGTAGCCGCCGCGGGTGGTGCCGGTGAGCCTGCCGGCCTCGTCGTGGGTGTAGGCCCAGGTGCGGGTTTCCCAGCTGCCGTACCGCGCGCCGACCACCGCCAGCAGCGGGTCGGCCAACTGCAGGCGCGCAGCCAGGTAGGCGGCCTTCTGCTTGAGTTCGTTTTCCGAGGACAGCCAGTCGTAACGGGTCACCGGCAGCGGGGCGACATCGCCGGTCCAATGCCGCCAGTCCGGGACCTGGTCGTAGGCGCCGGTGTAGTCGTAGTCGGCGGCGGGCACTTCGCCCTTTCGCACCGACTGGCCGATGCCGACCACCAGCTCATGCTCGCGGCCGAACAGCTGGAACGGGCCGCTGGCATTGAGGTCGAACACGTTCATCCGGCTGCGCTCGGCGAAGTGCGAGATGAAGCCGGACACGCCGGTGCCGTCCGCGCGCGGATAGCCCGAGGCGCCGTACCAGACGTCGCCGTCGGTATCGCGTTTGGCCTGGGTGGCGGCCGCCTTGAGCGACCAGCTGTTGCCCAGCTGCTGTTCCAGCCGCGCGAAGGTGGTCTTCTCCACGATCGGCCAGCTGCTCCAGGTGGCGGACAGGTTGGTCGAGCGCGGCAGGTTGGCCGGTTTGCCATCGGCGCCCCAGTACGGCACCACGCCCCAGGTGACGCCGGTGGTCCTGGGCGACTGGTAGTCATAGCCCACTTCCAGCAGGGTACGGTCGCCGAGGTCGGCCTGGACGATGCCGTAGAACACGTCCTTGTCCAGCGCGTAGACATCACGGAACGAATCGCTCTGCTGCTTGGCGGCGACAAAACGCGCCCGCACGCGCCCCTCCAGCGCGATCGGGCCGCCGATGTCCGCTTCCAGGCGCTGGTTGCCCCAGCGGCCCACGGTGAGCCCGGCGCTCATCGCCACGTCGGTGGTCGGGCGCTTGCGCACCATGTTGATCGTGCCCGAGGGGTCGCCGGCGCCGGTGGTCAGGCCGGTGGCGCCGCGCACCACGTCAATGCGTTCGTAGATCACGCTGTCGGTGTTGGTCTTGAGCGACCCGCCGAACGTGTTGAGCATGCCGTCGATCTGGAAGTTGTTGATGGCATAGCCACGCGAGATGTAGCTGATGCGCTCGCTGTCGGTGACCGAGACATGCACGCCGGTGACCTGGCCCATCACGTCCGACAGCGCGTACAGGCCCATGTCATCCAGGCGCTGTCGGGTGACCACGGTCACCGACTGCGGCGTGTGGCGCAGCGACAGGTCCAGCTTGGTCGCGGTGCGCGCCTGCTTGACCGTGTACGAGGTGGGGATATCGCCGTCGGCGGTGACCTTGACCGTGTCCAGCGTGGTGGCGTCGGCCGGCGCGGCGTCTGCCAGCGCCATGGGGGCATGCCCGGCAAGCGCGGCGAGCAGGGCAAGGGCGAGCAGCGACGGTCGGGACGGCGGCGAGGCAGGTGCGGCAGACATGGCAGGCATTCCAAAGGGGTGAAGTGGCGTCAATGCAATCCATTGCGGGCCGCGCCGGGCGCGACGCCACGTTGCCGGCGGCAACACCGGCAGGTACGGAATCGAAGCAGGGGATGTACGCGGGGCGCAGGCGGCGAGGCACGCAGGGTGCCGTCGGGGCCGATGGGCTGGGCGTACACCCATTGCCTGAATGATAGTCATTATCATTTCGTTCGGCAAGCGTCCTGCATGGGTTCGACACGCCGGCGTGGCCATACTGGCGTCTCCGAACACAGCAGGAAAATCGATGAGCGATCCGGTGGTGCTGCCTGCAATCGATGGGCGCTCGCCTGCGCAACTGGCCGGTGACGAGGCCTGGTGGGGGCAGGTGCGCGCGCTGTACGACCTCACCGACCAGGTGGTCATGCTCGACAACGGCTACTGGGGGGCGATGGCGCGGCCGGTGCTGCAGGCGTACCAGCAGGCCACGGCCACGGTGAACGCCGGCAACGCCTGGTTCGGGCGGCTGGCATTCCCGCCGCTGTTCGACCAGGCCCGCGTGCAGCTGGCCGACGCCCTCGGCGTGGACACCGATGAGATCGTGCTCACCCGCGGCGCCACCGAGGCGATGCAGGCATTGATCGGCGGCTACAACGCGCTGGCCCCGGGGGACGGCGTGCTGTACGCCGATACCGACTACGACAGCATGATCGCGGCGATGCAGTGGTTGCGGGTGCGCCGCGGGGTGGAGGTGCAGCACATCGCGCTGCCCGAGCCATTCGACCATGACAGTGTGATCGAGGCCTATCGCCAGGCGCTGGCGCGCTACCCGCGCACGCGGCTGTTGCTGCTTACCCAGGTCAACCACCGCAACGGCATGCTGCTGCCGGTAGCCGAGATCGCCGCGATGGCGCGTGCCGCAGGCGTGGAGGTGATGCTGGATGCCGCGCATGGCATCGGCCAGGTGGAGACGCCGCTGCGCGCACTCGGCGTGGATTTCGTCGGCATCAACCTGCACAAGTGGATCGGTGCGCCGGTGGGGATGGGGGCGATGTACGTGCGTCGTGGCCGCGTACGTGACCTCGACCCCTACATGGGCGAAGCCGACCACGATGACATCGGTACCCGCATCCACACCGGCACGGTCAACTTCGCCGCCTACCTGGCGCTGCCGGTCGCGCTTGAACTGCACCAGCGGATCGGCGTGGCCAACAAGCGCGCCCGCCTGCTGTACCTGCGCAACCGCTGGCTGGAGGCGCTGGCCGGGGACGATCGCGTGCAACTGCTGGCATCGCCCGATCCGCGCCTGTCCAGCGCGATCGCGTCCTTCCGCCTGCGCGGGCAGGCCAGCATGGCCGCCAACACGGCCACCGCCGAGCGCATGGTCCGGCAGTCCGGTGTGTTCGTGGTGCCGCGCGACGGGCTGGCCTCCGGTGCCTGCCTGCGCGCCACCCCGGGCATCTTCAGCACGCCGGCGCAGATGGACGCGCTGGTGGCGGCGGTGCGGGCGCTCAGCGCGTCGCGCACGCCTTCTTGATCTCGTCGTCGATGCGCGGCGGCGGTGCGCGCCCGAAGGCCTCGCTGATCTCGCGGCGCATGCGCAGGTCCTCGCATTTCTCCGGGTCCACCGCGCCATCGATGACGGTGCCACGCACCGCCGGCTGGCCCCGGCCGGCGTCGGCCTGCATGCGCCGGCGCGCGTCGTACAGCTCGCGCTGGGCGCGGCTGCGCTCTTCCCAGGTGAGGTTGGGGTCCTTGGTGATCGGCCGGGTCACGCCGGTATCGTGCTCGGGCGCGCAGGGCACGGTCTGGTAGCTGGTCTGGCCGCCGGCCAGGCATTTGTAGACGCGCCCGGCATGGGCGCTGCCGGCCAGCGCACACAGCGCCAGCACGAAAATGGTTCGTCGCATGATTCCCCCTGTGGGCCACTCCGGCCCGGAATGCGCGGCAGAATACGCGAACCATTTCACAAAAACACCCGGTCAATTCGTCAACCGGCTGGCCGTGCTACCAGTGCATCCACACCGTCAGCGCGTGCAGCAGCAGGCCGATCAGGCCACCGACCAGGGTGCCGTTGAAGCGGATGAACTGCAGGTCGCGGCCGACGCTCAGTTCCAGTTGTTCGACCAGGTGACGCTCGTCCCAGCCCTTGACGGTCTGTGCGATGTGCTGGGTGACGCCCTCGCGCAGGCGGCTGGTGAGCCGTTCGGCGCCGTCCATGAGGTGCTGGTTGAGTGCCTCGCGCAACGAGGGATCGTCCTGCAGGGCCTGGCCGACCGAGGCCAGGCTGCGGCGCAGGTGGCCGGCGAGCGCGGAGTCTTCGCTGGAGAGGTCGGCGCGCAGGCTGGCGTGGATGCGCTCCCACAGCCCCTGCACATAGTCCTGCACGGCCGGGTGGTCGATCACCTGCTGCTTGATCTGGTCGATCTTCCCAGCCAGCGCCGGGTCGCTGCGCAGGCGCTGGATATAGTCGGCCAGCCAGGTCTCGTAGTCGCGGCGCAGCGGATGCTCGGGCTGGGCCAGGATCTGCTGCAGCTCGCCCAGCACCGCGTGCGCCATGCGCTCGGCCAGGCTGTCGCCGATCTCGTCGATCGGCTTGACCCAGTTCACCGTGCTGGCCAGCTTGGGCCATTCGCGCTGGATGTAGCGCACGATGAGTTCGGAGGCGCGCTGTTTGACCGCGGGGGTGTCCAGCCACTCGCCGACCCGGGTCAGGCCTTCATCGAGCACGCGCTGGTGACGGTTGTCGGCGGTGAGCAGGCCGAGCAGTTCACCGGCGGTCGCGGCGGCATTCCACTGCCGCAACTGCTGGATCACGAAGCCCTGGATGCTGCGCCGGACCGCGGCCTCGTCGAGGAAATCCAGCGCCTGCAGGGCCCAGCCGCGGGCCATGTCGGCCAGCAGCCTGGAGCGCGCCGGATCGGCCAGCCAGCTGCCGAGCCGGCTGGCCGGGTCGAAGACCTGCAACCGCGCCAACAGCGCCTGCGGTTCCAGGAACTGGTCGCGCACGAACACCGCCAGGCTGTCGGCGATGCGCTCCTTGCTGTGCGGGATGATCGCGGTGTGCGGGATCGGCAGGCCGAGCGGACGGCGGAACAAGGCCACCACCGCGAACCAGTCCGCCAGCGCGCCCACCGCGGCGGCCTCGCAGAAGGCCGAGACCCAGGCCCAGATGCCGCGTTCGCCCTGCAGGTGGCTGATCACAAAGCCGGCCAGCATCGCCAGCAGCATGGCCAGCGCGATCAGCTTGAGGCGGCGTAGTTGGGCGCGGCGCGGGTCGGGGGATGAGATGGGCGTCATCGGTCCAGTCTACCCATCCCCGCATGAGCGTTCGGTGGTGCCGGCCGCACCCCCTCCGACGAAGTACCGCCGTGCCGGCCGTTGGCCGGCAACCACGCTCATCCCGACGAGCGTTGAGGCGGGTGCCGGCCAACGGCCGGCACGACCTCAGGCCTCGGCCAACTGCCTGCGCAGCGCGGCCAGCTGCTGGCGCAGGGCGTCGTTTTCCAGGGTCAGGGCGATCACGCGCTGGCGCAGCTCGGCCGGGCCTTCGCCCAGCGCAGTGAGCGCCTCGGCGATCTCGGCCTCCCGGCTGGGGTCGATTTCCATGCCGTCATCGGCGCTGTGCAGCACCTCCTGCACCGGCTTGCGCGGCTTGCGCTTGGCCTCGCGCACGCGCTTGGCCGCCTGCTTCAGTTCGTCCTTGCCGCCGACCGCCGCCGCGCGCTGCTCCTCTTCGGGCAGGTCGGCCACCGCCGCGGCCGCGCTGATCGAGATGACGCCGGTCTTGACCGCTTCGACCAGCTCCGGCGCGGCCTGCTTGTGGATGCGCTCGATCATCGTCACCTGGCTGCTGCTCAGGCGGGCCTCGCGCGCCATGTCGGCACGGCTGACCTTCGGGGCCGGTGCCCACGGCGGGCTGTCTTCATCGCTGGCCACGGCGGCATCGGCAATCTCGCCGTCGCTTTCCTTCTGCAGCTCGGCCTGCTCGATACGGTGGCGCTCGGCCAGGATGTCGCGCTTGCGCAGGGCCAGCACGCCACGCTGGAAGTCCGAGACGCTGCGCCGGCCCAGGTGCTGCTCGATCATCCACAGGTGCACGTCGTCCATCGACTGGAAGCGCGTGTTCTGCACGGTCTGGAACGGCAGCCCGTGCTTCTGGCAGATGCCGTAGCGGTTGTGTCCGTCCACCAGCACATCACCCCACAACACCAGTGCATCGCGGCAGCCTTCGGCCAGGATGCTGCGCTCCAGGGCGTCGTGCTCGTCGGGGGTCAGGGGATCGATGTAGGCCTTGAGTTCTTCTTTGACGACAATGTCCATGCAATCCGGTACGCGAGCGAAACGTGACCGACCATTGTAAGGATCGCGGCGGTCGCCGTCGTCGCCCGGGGATTCAGGCTCAGCCGGTGGCGTTGATCATGTCGCCCAGGATCTCCACGATCCGGTCGATCTGCGCCTTGTCGATGATCAGCGGCGGCGACAGCGCGATCACGTCGCCGGTACAGCGCACCAGCAGCCCGCCGTCGCGGAAGCAGCGCTCGAACACCTCGTAGCCGCGCGCGCCCGGGGCATCCTTGCGGGGCATCAGTTCCACCGCGCCGACCAGCCCGAAGTTGCGGATGTCGATTACGTGCGGCAGCCCGCGCAGGCTGTGCAGCGCCGACTGCCAGTACTCGCCCAGTTCGATCGCGCGCTCGAACAGGTGCTCCTCGGCGTAGGTGTCCAGGGTGGCCAACGCGGCCGCGCAGGCCAGCGGGTGGGCCGAATAGGTATAGCCATGGAACAGCTCGATCGCCGCCGGCGGGCCCTGCATGTAGGCGGCATGCACCGCATCGGAGACCAGCGTGGCGCCCATCGGCACCGCGCCGTTGGTGAGCCCCTTGGCGAGGGTCATCAGGTCCGGAGTGACCCCGAAGCGCTGCGCGGCGAAGGCGTTGCCGACCCGGCCGAAGCCGGTGATGACCTCGTCGAACACCAGCAGGATGCCGTGCTGGTCGCAGATTTCGCGCAGCCGTTGCAGGTAGCCCGGGGCCGGGAGGATCACCCCGGCCGAGCCGGCCACCGGTTCGACGAACACCGCGGCAATGGTGGAGGCATCATGCAGCGCGATCAGCCGCTCCAGGTCCTCGGCGAGCTCGGCACCGTGGCGCGGCAGGCCGGGGCTGAACGCGTTGCGTTGCAGGTCCAGGGTATGCCGCAGGAAATCGCTGCCGGCCAGCAACGCGCCAAACTGCTTGCGGTTGTTGGGCAGGCCGCCGATCGACAGGCCGCCGAAACCGACTCCGTGGTAGGCCTTTTCGCGCCCGATGAAGCGCGTGCGCTGGCCCTCGCCGCGCAGGCGGTGGTAGCCGAGCACGATCTTCATCGCGGTATCCACCGCTTCGGAGCCGGAGTTGCTGAAGAACGCGTGGTTGAGCGTTGCCGGGGCCAGCGCGGCCAGCCGCTGGGCCAGCACGAAGGGCAATGGCGAGCCCATCTGGAAGGGCGGGGCGAAGTCCAGCGTGGCGGCCTGCTGCTGGATGGCCTGCACGATCCGCGGGCGGGCGTGGCCGGCATTGCAGCACCACAGCCCGGCGGCGGCATCCAGGATCGGGCGGTCGTCGACATCGTGGTAATACATGCCCTCGGCCCGCACCAGCAGGCGTGGCGCGGCCTTGAACTGGCGGTTGGCGCTGAACGGCATCCAGAACGCCTCCAGCGACTCGGGGCGCTGCTGGGACAGGGACGACAACGGGCTTTCGGCACGGCGCATCGGCAACTCCGCAGGGACCGGATGGTCACGACTCTATCGCAGATGCGTCACGGCGCGGGGCCGGCGCGCTGGGTATAAAGGGGGCCGATACCGCTGCTGGAGACCGTGATGACGACTGTCCGCACCCGCGAGGAATGGCAGGCCCAGGCCGACGCACTGGTGGTGCATGCGCAGGCCTTCATCGATGGACGGTACGTCGATGCCGCCGATGGCGCGCGCGTTGCCTGCATCAGCCCGATCGACGGCCGCGTACTGGTCCAGGTGGCCGACTGCAGTGCCGCCGACGTGGAGCGCGCGGTGGTTGCCGCGCGGCGTGCCTTCGACGCCGGCCACTGGTCGCGCGCCGCGCCGGTGCAGCGCAAGAAGATCCTGCTGCGCCTGGCCGACCTGGTCGAACAACATGCCGACGAGCTGGCCCTGCTGGAAAGCCTGGACATGGGCAAGCCGGTGCGCGACGCGCGCCAGGGCGACCTGCCCGGCGCGGTGCGCTGCCTGCGCTGGACCGCCGAGGCGATCGACAAGGTGTACGGCGAGATCGCCCCCACCGCGCCGGATACGCTGGGCCTGGTCAGTCGCGAGCCGGTCGGCGTGGTCGCCGCGATCGTGCCGTGGAATTTCCCGTTGCTGATGGCCTGCTGGAAGATCGCCCCGGCGCTGGCGGCGGGCAATTCGCTGATCCTCAAGCCCTCCGAGCGCTCGCCCCTGAGTGCGATCCGGCTGGCCGCGCTGGTCGCCGAGGCCGGCATCCCCGACGGCGTGTTCAACGTGCTGCCCGGCGACGGTACGCGCGCCGGCGAGCCGCTGGCGCTGCACATGGACGTGGATGCACTGGCCTTCACCGGGTCCACCGCAGTGGGCCGGCGGCTGCTGCAGTGTGCGGGCTTGTCCAACCTCAAGCGGACCTGGCTGGAATGCGGTGGCAAGAGCCCGAACCTGGTGTTCGCCGACGCGCCGGACCTGGACAAGGCCGCGCAGGCGGCGGCCACCGGCATCTTCTACAACCAGGGCGAGGTCTGCACCGCGGCCTCGCGGCTGCTGGTGCAGCGCTCCATCCAGGACGAATTCGTGACCCGGGTGCTGGCCCATGCGCGGCGCATGCAGCCGGGCCATCCGTTCGACCCGGACGCGCCGATGGGCGCGCTGGTCGATGCGGCCCATGCCGAGCACGTGCTGGCGCACATCAACCGCGGCCAGGCCGAGGGCGCGCGCCTGCTGCTGGGCGGCAAGCGGGTGGAGGTGGTGGCCGGTGGCAGCTACGTGCAGCCGACCGTGTTCGACGAGGTCGATGCAGGCCACGCGATCGCCCGCGAGGAGATCTTCGGCCCGGTGCTGGCGGTGCTTGGCTTCGAGCACGAGGCCGATGCGCTGCGCCTGGCCAATGATTCCAGCTACGGGCTGGCCGCCGGCCTGTGGACGCGCGACCTGGGCCGCGCGCATCGGGTGGCGCGCCAACTGCGTGCCGGCAGCGTCTGGGTCAACCAATGGGATGGCGGCGACATGACCGCGCCGTTCGGTGGCTACAAGCAGTCCGGCATCGGCCGCGACAAATCGCTGCACGCCTTCGACAAGTACACCGAGATCAAGGCCACCTGGATCCACCTGGGCGAGTGAGCCCGCTCAGCAGTCCTGGCGCTGGCTGACCAGCGCCTCGCGCAGCAGGTCGCGGTCGCGCTCGTCCACCGCGTTCTGGAAATAGTCCACCTGCGCGTTGCTCAGCCGGCAGGGATCGACGACGTAGCCCGGCGGCCACATCTGCAGGGCCTGCGCGATGCCCTGCACGAGCTGCTCCGGGGTCAGGCCGCGCTTCATGCGGAAGCGGCGGGGCGGTGGCGCGAAGGCGGCGTGTACCTCGCGCCGCCCGATGACCGGCGCGACGAAGGTGGCCGCGTCCACGCCATCCTGGCCCGGCCCGAGCCCCGGCACGCGCAGGTCCAGCGGCCGTGCCGCCGGCGCCGCTACGGGAGGGGAGGCAGCGGCCTGGATACGGGCCGGCGCGGGCACCGATGGCCGTGGCGTCGACGCAGTCGCGGCGGCCGATTGCCGCTTCAGCGCCGGCGGCGGCACCGGCTCGGGGCGCGGCAGCCAGCGCATGCGCAACCGGTCGTCGTGCTCGCCGATGCCTGCCGGCGGGGCCGGCGCCAGCAGCACCTGCAACAACAGGCCGTGTACGGCGATCACTACCGCGATCGCGCAGGGCCGGCTCCAGCGTGGCGCAGGCGGGGACTGCATCGATGACGACATTCCCTGTCCATCCTGACGGAATCGACCTGCTCTGACCGCGGGTCGTGCCGGGAGTTCCGCGCGGGTGTGCCAGTTGCGGGCGCGGTCACAGCCCGACCGTCACGTCTGCAACCATCGTTCGCGCCGGGCCGGGCGCGTGGCAGAATCCGGCAGCTGCCTCCTTGCGTGTACCCGATGTCGACTCCTGCCGCACCTGCCGCCAATTCGCCCCGCCGCATCCTGCTGGCCAGCCTGATCGGCACCACCATCGAGTTCTTCGACTTCTACATCTACGCCACCGCCGCGGTGCTGGTGTTCCCGCACCTGTTCTTCCCGGAAAGCAGCGATGGCGCGGCGTTGCTGCAATCGCTGGCGACCTTCGCGGTGGCCTTCATCGCGCGCCCGGTGGGCTCGGCGGTGTTCGGCCACTATGGCGACCGGATCGGGCGCAAGGCTACGCTGGTGGCGGCGCTGCTGACCATGGGCGTGTCCACCGTGGCGATCGGCCTGCTGCCCACCCACGCCAGCATCGGCATCCTCGCCCCGGCATTGCTGGCGCTGTGCCGGTTCGGCCAGGGCCTGGGGCTGGGCGGGGAGTGGGGCGGGGCCGTGCTGCTGGCCACCGAGAACGCGCCGCCGGGCAAGCGCGCCTGGTACGGCATGTTCCCGCAGCTGGGCGCGCCGCTGGGGTTCCTGCTGTCGGCCGGCATCTTCCTGCTGCTCGGTCGCGCGATGAGCGACGCCGACTTCCTGCAATGGGGCTGGCGCGTGCCGTTCCTGGCCAGCTCGCTGCTGGTCGCGGTCGGCCTGTGGGTGCGCCTGAACATCCACGAGACGCCGGCGTTCCAGGCGGCGCTGGACCGCAACGAGCGGGTCAAACTGCCGATGTGGACGGTCATCCGCGATCACGGCGTCACCCTGGTGCTGGGCACGCTCGGCGCCTTCGCCACCTTCGTGCTGTTCTACCTGATGACGGTGTTCACCCTGGGCTACGGCACCACGGTGCTGCACTACAGCCGCGAACAGTTCCTGCTGCTGCAGATGGTCGGGATCCTGTTCTTCGCCGCGGGCATCCCGCTGTCGGCGTTGTATGGCGACCGCTGGGGCACGCGGCGCACGATGATCGTGGCCAGTGGCCTGATCCTCGCCTTCGGGGTGGTATTCGCGCCGCTGTTCCAGGCCGGCAGCCCGTGGATGGTGCTCGGCTTCCTGTCGCTGGGCCTGTTCCTGATGGGCCTGACCTACGGCCCCTGCGGCACCTTCCTGGCCGAGATCTACCCGGTGCAGGTGCGCTACACGGGTGCGTCGTTGTCGTTCAACCTGGCCGGCATCCTCGGCGCGGCACCGGCGCCCTACGTGGCTACCTGGCTGGCCGAACGCTTCGGCCTGCTCGCGGTGGGCTACTACCTGTGCCTGACTGCGCTGGTCACCATCCTGGCGCTGCTGGCGATGGGGCGCCGCGCCGCGCTCAGCGGAAGAAGCGCTTGAGCGTGCGTCCCAGCCAGCCCCCTTGCTGGTGCTCGCGGGCGAACTGGTTCAGGTGCAGCTTGACCTGCGGCGCGTAGGCCTTGTCGTCGCCCCGGATGTGATTGAACAGCCAGCGCGACAGCATGGTGCGCAGTTCGTCGCTGATGTCTTCGCCGGCCTGGAAGCGCAGGCGGTACTCGGCCACGCGCTTGATGAAAATCTCATGCACGCGCTTGTGCGCCGCGCAGAACGGGTAGCCGGCTTCTTCCATCAGCTCTTCCTCGAAGGCGAAGTGCGACAGGGTGTAGTCCACCAGCTCGTCGATCACCTCGGCCACCGCCAACCGCTGCAGGCTGGTCTGCGCCACGTGCAGGTGATTGAGCATCTCCACGATCCGCATGTGCTGGTGGTCGATGACGTCGATGCCGATGTTCAGGTCGTCCTGCCAGACCAGAAGTGCCATGGTGCGTTCCCCGTGATGTTCAACTGGGAACGACTCTAGGTGGCCGGCACCGGGCCTGCGTTGATCTCGATCAAGGCACCAGGGCCGCTTCCCGGGCGGCGCTGGCCACGCTGGTGCAGCTCACCCGGTTGCGGCCCCCGGCCTTGGCCAGGTACAGCTGGCGGTCGGCCTCGGAGATCAACCGGTGCAGCGAATCGCGCTGCGGGCGCAGGCAGCACAGCCCGATGCTCACGGTCATGCGCAGGGTGGTCTCGCCAAGCATCACCTCCAGCGCGGCGATGCGCTCGCGCAGCATCTCGAAGTAGCCCAGCGCCTCGTCTTCTTCCAGTCCCGGCACCAGCAGGCAGAATTCCTCGCCGCCGAACCGCGCGATCAGGTCCTGCTCACGCGCATGCCCGGCCACGGCCGCCGCCACCGCGCGCAGCGCATCGTCGCCGGCCTCGTGGCCGTAGGTGTCGTTGATGTGCTTGAAGTGGTCGATGTCGATCATCGCCACCGCCACCAGCGCGTCGTTGAGGTGCAGCTGCGGCAACTGGCGCTGGCTCTGTTCCAGGAAGCTGCGCCGGTTGGGCAGCCCGGTCAGGAAATCGCGGGTGGCCAGGTCCTGCAGCGTGCCGATCAACTCCAGCTGGTCCACGTTCTGCGAGGTCCGGCAGAAGAACTCCTCGCGCGAGAACGGCTTGCGCAGGAAGTCGTTGGCGCCGTTCTTGAGGAAGCGCGGGATCAGCGACGGGTCGGTGTTGCCGGAGATCCCGATCACCGCGACCTTGTCGCGCGAGCGCAGGGTGCGCAGCCGGCGGGTGAACTCCACCCCCTCCATGCCCGGCATCTCCTGGTCGACCACGGCCAGGCGGATCGCCGGGTGCGCTTCGATCGCCTTCAGGCCTTCGGCGCCGTCGGCGGCTTCGTACACGGTGTGGCCGTACATGCGCAGCAGCGAGGCCGCGTACATCCGCGCCGACATCGAGTCGTCCACCACCAGGGCGGCGATGCGCCGGTTGCGTTCCAGCCGCTGCACCAGCCACACCAGGTAGTCCACGCTGCCGGGGGTGTTCTTGAGCACGTAGTCGATGATCTGCTGCTGCAGCACGCGCTTGCGCAGGTCTTCGTCGTACACGCCACTGACCACCACCGTGGGCAGGCCGCGCGAGACGAAGAACTCCACCACCGTGTCGCGGTCGCCGTCGGCCAGCACCAGCCCGGTCAGCACCAGGAACCAGCCCTGCTCCTGGTCGAGCAGCCGGCCGGCCTCGGCCAGGCTGGTCGCCACCGACACCGGCAGCTCCAGCCGTTGTTCGATGGCCTCGCCCAGCATGCTGGTGAACGTGCGCGAGTTTTCCACCAGCAGGATCCGCTGGGGGAGGGCATCACCGGGGTCGCTGTCGAAAGCGCCCTGCAACAGTGCCGGCATGTGGCGTACGCTCGGATTCGAGTGGGTCGGCAGAGTTAGCGGCGATTTCACATGCAACTTTAGGGTGGATGTCGGACGCCTGGATCTGACTGCCTGAGCCCGATGCGACGGTGGTCGTCTGCTGCGACCCGGGCGGTCATCGGATTTGTGTCAAAAGCCCGGGCCGGACCCGAACCCTTCCATCTATAGCGGTAGTATCGCTGGCGTCGTCAGCTGCCCGGCCTGGCTACCCGTGGCTTCCAGCCGTCCTATGGCCCGCAACGTGCGTCGTTGTTCACCCCCGGGCGGCAGAAGATACTGTCGTCGGAGTACCCCTCGCTAAACTCGACCTGGAGGCTAATGTGCGGATTTCCCATTTTAGACATGCAGTTGGCATTTTGATCCTGGCTGCGGTACCGATGTTCGCATCGGCACAGTCCGATAATCATGGCGTACAGCTCGCAAAGCGAGGCCTGGGTCAGTCCCAGCCGCTTGCTCTCAACCTGAGCCTGGACCCCGGCTGGCGCCTGTATGGATTTCAGCGGGATGGGATCACTTATTACCAGGTGAATGATCTGGCAGGACGAGTACAGTTGATCATCGGCAACGCGGATGACGTGTTCTGGGTCCTGCCGGCAGGGGACAGTTCCGCGCAGGTGTCGTTGCCGGAAGGGCCCATCCAGGCCCCTGCCAATGCAGTGCGGTCCCTGGTTTACCAGAATCAGACGTTTGCCCTGGTCCTCTATCGCAGTGGAGCAGGTGTCCTGTGGTCGGTTGAAGCCCTCGACTGATGGAGAAATGACCTGCGGGTGGCGCAGCCCACCTGCAGGTTCCCTTGTCGGGCGGGCCTCAGGTCAGCGCCTGATGGTTGTCACTGCCAGCGGCCCCGATGGGCGCGAATCCGCTGTAATCCTTGACTTCGGACGGGGTTCTTGTCGGGCCTTCCATCAGAACCATCCTGATTCGATTCTGGCGGCAATGGATAACGCCGCCATAGGCAAGTATTCGGCCCGCCAGTCGCTCCATGGCCAGTGTTTCCGTTGCTCCGGAAAGCGCGCGCTTGGCATCCAGTAACGCCACCGTGACCAGTATTCCGCTCCTTCCTCCGAATCGACCACACCGTGCCTGAACCCGGATCTGTCCGGATTCGTGCTTCAGCAGTAGCGACACGCTGTCTGTGAGTGCGCGGTAAGTGGCAAGCTGAACTTCAATGCTCAACTGACACGGGTCACCGGTCAGTTGAGGGCGAACGACCCGGTGGGTGAGGTCCCACGCCTCGCGCACGCCGCCCGCCTGTAGCGCCACATACAAACCCACCTGTTCAAGTGCGGTGGGGTACACCATGCTGGCTTGCTCGCGGAACTGGCGCGAGTGCACGGCCGAGGTATGCAGGAGACTGGTTGCGATTGCATGGTGGCCTTGTTGCTTGAGCCAGTTCACCACTTCGGTGAGAGACATGTCGATGCCATCACCCAGCTTCTTCAGGTGGATGGCACGCTCGCGCAGATCCATTTCGCTGGCCCTGTGCGAGCTCCTGGCTAGCTTGATCGCATTTTTCTCATTGACATCCCGAATGCGGTAACGGTGGTAGTAATGCGTGATGCGCGCGCCCAGCACAAACAGCGCCGCACCGGCGATCGCCATGACCTGCTGGGTGGCGAAGGATGCAGGATCAAATGATGACGGATAGGGGCCCGGGGTAGTCAGCCCAATGATCAGGTTCAGCGCCGGCACCCCAATGGCCGCGCCACGCCAGCCGTGCAGGCACGTCAGTGCAATCGCAGGGACGGCCATCAGCAATTGCACGCTGGTCTTCGCCGTTGCTGATTCAGGTGGAATCAACATGGCGGAAAGCCCGAGCAGCAGCATCAGCGATAGAGCCGCAAGGGTCTGCCTGCGAAATGCGGTGGTCCACTCCGGTTCCGCATGTCGGCGTGCCCAGAGCAGGGCAAGGGGGGCAACCGTCAGGATGCCGATGAAGTCACCTACGATGTAACGGGCAATACCGGTGGCTGCCGGCATTTCCGGGGGAATGGGCCAGAGTAGTTCGGACAGAGCGATATTCAGCGATGTCACCACGACCGCCGATGCTGCTGCGACGGAAATGAGCCACATGGTCTTGGTTGCGGCCATCATCTTTCGGTGCAAGCGCACTACCAGCATTACTGCCGGCATCAAACTGGCGGATGCCAGAATCACCCAGGTAAGTCCGTACTTTTCCACCATCGGGTAGCGCATCTGCATGAAGTAGGCGTATTCGCCCAGCAACAGATACGGCCAAAACCGCGGCGGGCACAACAGGACCGCTGCTACGCGAACGCCCGCGGGTAGGTAGAACTGATCCAGTGAAAGTTGGCGCGCGGCCCAGCAGGCGATGGCATACGCAGCAGCCAACACGAATCCAGCCGGACGAATGTGAAGGTTTACTTGAAGCCCATCTTTCCACCAATCCAGTTGCACGCGTTCCCTCCCGTTCGTGCCCAGCCACGGTCCATGTACTGGACTATTCCGTTCAGACAGGACGGTATCGGCGGAAGTCGGTTTATGCAATTGCAGACGGCGATTATCAGAATCGGATGAGGCGGCGACGTGCCGGTGGTCACACCGCTCAGCGTTTTACAAATGAGATGGCTATCTCAATCTCCAGCCACCTTCACCACAACACATCGCGCAGCTTGTACCAGGACATCGCCGCCACCAGCAGCGGCGTGCGCAGCAGCCGGCCGCCGGGGAAGCGGCGGTGGGGAATGCGCTCGAATACATCGATGCGTTCGTTCTGCCCGGCGATGGCCTCGGCCAGCACTGCCCCGGCCAGCCCGGTCGCGGCCACGCCATGGCCGGAGAAGCCCTGGGCGTAGTAGACGTTGGGGGTGAGGCGGCCCCAATCGGGCGCGCGGTTGCGGGTGATGTCCACGTAGCCGCCCCAGACCTGCTCCATGGCCACATCGGCCAACTGCGGAAACACCTGGTGCATGCGCCGGGTCATCACCCCGCGCAGCCCGGGCGGCGGCAGCGCCGAGTAGCTGGCCCGTCCGCCGAACAACAGCCGGTGGTCGGCGCTGAGCCGGAAGTAATCCAGCGCCCAGCTGACGTCGGCCACGGCCATGTCGTTGTGGATCAGTCCGCGCGCCCGCTCGGCCCCCAGTACCGGGGTGGCGCCGATATAGGTGCCCACCGGCATGATCCGCGCTTCCAGTTCCGGTGCGATGCCCTGCAGCAGCGCATTGCCGGCGATCACCACGTGGTCGGCGCTGACGCTGCCGTGGGCGGTGCGCAGCTGCGGCCGCGGGCCGCGGATGAGCTGCAGCACCGGCGACTGTTCCAGGATGACCACCCCCTGCTGTTCAGCGGCGCGTGCCAGCCCCTGCGCATAGGCGAGCGGATGCAGGTGGCCGCTGGCCGCATCGAACATCGCCCCGCTGTAGCGCGGGCTGTCCAGCTGCTCGCGCAGCTGCTGGCGGTCCCACCACTGCAGCGGATAGTCGTAGCGTTCGGCCAGTTCGATCATGCCCGCGCGCAGCGTGCGTTCCTGGCGCGGGCGGATCGGCACGCTGGCATGGCCGTCGCGCCAATCGCAGTCGATCTGGTAACGCTGCAGGCGATGCCGCAGCAGGGCCATGCCCTCGCGCGAAAAGTCGAACAGGTGGCGAGCATCGTCCGTGCCGACCAGCGCTTCGAGCGTGTCCACCTCGCAGCCGTAGCCGACGATGGCCTGGCCACCGTTGCGCCCGGACGCACCCCAGCCGACCCGCTGCGCCTCCAGTACCACCACGCGGAAGCCGCGCTCGGCCAGCGACAGGGCCGCCGACAGGCCGGTGTAGCCGGCGCCGAGCACGCACACGTCGGTGTCCACATCACCCGCCAGCGGCGCACGCAGGGGCTGCGCCGGCACGCTGTCGGCGTACCAGCTGGCAACGTGGTCCTGGCCGGAACGGCCCGAAAAAACGGCACTCATGGCGACAGCATGCCAGCAACCCGGCCCCGGAACAGCGGACAGTCTGTCGCAGGCACGCGCGCAGGCATGTGACGGCCCACCGTCGGTTGCGTCCGGTCGCACGCCGGCGGTAACGTGCGCGCAGGTCATCCGAGCATGACGCATGGTCTCGTCCCCCTGGGTCGGCCTGCCGACCGACAGCACGACGCTGGGCCACCACCGCTTCGCCGTGGCGGGCGAAAAATACGTGCGCGCGCTGTGCCTGGCCGCCGGCGCCACCCCGGTGCTGCTGCCCAGCCTGCAACCGCCGCTGCCGGCCGAGCCCTGGCTGGACCGCCTCGACGGCCTGTTGCTGACCGGCGCGGTGAGCAACATCGAGCCGCATCACTACGGCGGCGCGCCCAGCTGGGCGGGCAACCTGCACGATCCCGCGCGCGATGCCACGGCGCTGTCGCTGCTGCAGGCCGCACTCGCCCGCGACCTGCCGGTGCTGGCCATCTGCCGCGGCTTCCAGGAACTCAATGTGGCCCTCGGCGGCACCCTGCACCAGCGCGTGCACGCGGTGCCCGGCCTGATGGACCACCGCGAAGATCCGGACGCACCGGTCGAGCAGCAGTATGCGCCGGCGCACCCGGTGCGGCTGGTCCAGGGCGGGTGGCTGTCGGACTGGGCCGGGGCCGCTGCGGTCACGGTCAATTCGGTGCACGGGCAGGGCATCGATCGGTTGGCCGCGGGCCTGCGCGTGGAGGCCCGCGCCGACGATGGCCTGGTCGAGGCCGCGCGCAGCGACGCGCATGCCTTCGTGCTCGGGGTACAGTGGCATCCGGAATGGCGTGTCACCGACACCCCGTTCCATCACCGTATTTTCCAAGCCTTCGGCGATGCTTGTCGCCGTTACTCCTGCAAAGCAGACCGGTCATGACCACCCGAACGCGTTCGCGCAAAACCGCTTCCCCGTCGCGCAAGGCGGCCAATCCTTCGCGCAAGGCCGCCGCGCCGCCCGTGCCGGAGGAGAGCGCGCTGCTGCGTTGGCTCAAGGAACGGCGCATCACCGAGGTGGAGTGCCTGGTGCCGGACATCACCGGCAACGCGCGCGGCAAGATCATCCCCGCCGACAAGTTCTCGCACGATTACGGCACGCGCCTGCCCGAGGGCATCTTCGCCACCACGGTCACCGGTGAATTCCCGGACGATTACTACGAACTGACCTCGCCGTCGGACTCGGACATGATCCTGCGCCCGGACCCGGACACCGTGCGCATGGTGCCATGGGCCACCGACCCGACCGCGCAGGTCATCCACGATTGCTACACCAAGCATGGCGAGCCCCACGAGCTGGCCCCGCGCAACGTCCTGCGGCGGGTGCTGGACGCCTATGCCGAACTGGGCCTGCGCCCGGTGGTGGCGCCGGAGCTGGAGTTCTTCCTGGTGCAGAAGAACACCGACCCGGACTTCCCGCTGCTGCCGCCCGCCGGCCGCTCCGGCCGCCCGGAGACCGCGCGCCAGTCCTACTCGATCGATGCGGTCAACGAGTTCGACCCGATCCTCGACCTGATGTACGACTACTGCGATGCGATGAAGCTGGACGTGGACACGCTCATCCACGAATCCGGCGCGGCCCAGCTGGAGGTCAACTTCACCCACGCCAACGCGATGGACCTGGCCGACCAGGTGTTCCTGTTCAAGCGCACGATGCGCGAGTCGGCGATGCGCCACGGCGTCTACGCCACGTTCCTGGCCAAGCCGATGGAGAACGAACCGGGCAGCGCCATGCACATCCACCAGAGCCTGCTGCGCATCAGCGACGGCCACAATGTGTTCACCGGTGAACACGGCGGGGAGGACTTCAGCCCGCTGTTCGGCCACTACCTGGCGGGCCTGCAGAAATACGTGCCGATGGCGATGGCATTCTTCGCCCCGAACGTGAATTCCTACCGCCGGCTGGTGTTCGGCGAGGTCTCGCCGAGCAACGTGCACTGGGGCTTCGACAACCGTACCTGCGGCCTGCGCGTGCCGCTGGATACCCCGGAGAACATGCGCGTGGAAAGCCGCTTCGCCGGCTCGGACGCCAACCCCTACCTGGCCATGGCCGCCACCCTGGCCGCCGGGTTGCTGGGCATCCGCGAGCAGGGCTCGCCGACCGCCCCGATCAGCGGCAGCGCCAAGGAACTGGGCTACGACCTGCCGCGCTCGCTGGGCGAGGCGCTGGACGGGCTGGAAGGCTGCCCGGAGCTGCGCGAGATGCTGGGCGAGCGTTTCTGCCGCGCCTATGTGTCGGTCAAGCGCAAGGAGTACGAGACCTTCTTCCGCGTGATCAGCTCCTGGGAGCGCGAGTTCCTGCTGCTCAATGTCTGAGTGCGCCGTCCCGCCAGGTCCGGCATGGCCGTGAGGGCGGCGTGCTGGGAAAATGCGGGCGTGCCCGGTAGGCTGGCACCCGTCGTACCGGTCCTGCCGGTTCCCCCATCTCGCACCTGACCTGTGGAGAGTCCGATGAAGCTGCGAATCCTCACCCTCGGCATTGCCGTATCCGTACTCAGCGCCTGTGGCGGCGGCAAGCAGGACGACAGCAAGGTGCTGAACGTCTACAACTACAGCGATTACATCGCCGAAGACACCATCCCCAATTTCGAAAAGGCCACCGGCACCAAGGTGACCTACGATGTGTTCGACAGCGACGAGATGGTGGAAACCAAGCTGCTGGCCGGCAACAGTGGCTACGACGTGGTGGTGCCAACGCTGAACTTCTTCGGCCGCCAGATCAAGGCCGGCGTGTTCCTGCCGCTGGACAAGAGCAAGATCCCGAACCTGGCCAACCTCGATCCGGAGGTGATGAAGCGCATCGCCCAGCAGGACCCGGGCAACCAGTACGGCGTGCCGTACATGATCGGCACCACCGGCATCGGCTACAACGTCGACATGCTCAAGCAGCGCTTCGGCGGCAGCACCGACATCGCCAACAGCTGGGACCTGATCTTCAAGCCCGAAAACATCGGCAAGATGAAGGACTGCGGGATCACCATCCTCGACACGCCCTCGGACATGATCCCGATCGCGCTGCACTACCTGGGCGAGGATCCGCACAGCCAGGACCCGGCCACGCTGGAAAAGGCCGCCGCGCTGCTCAAGGGCATCCGCCCGTATGTGCAGAATTTCCACTCCTCCCAGTACGTGGGTTCGCTGGCCAACGGCGGCACCTGCCTGGTGGTGGGCTGGTCGGGCGACATCATCCAGGCCCGCGACCGCGCCGCCGAAGCCAACAATGGCGTGACCGTGGCCTACTCGATCCCGCGCGAAGGCGCCCCGCAGTGGTTCGACATGCTGGCCATCCCCAAGGATGCCAAGCACCCGGAGGCCGCGTATGCCTTCATCAACTACCTGCTGGAACCGAAGGTGGCCGCGGCCAACACCAACTTCATCCATTACGCCAACCCGGTGACCCAGGCCACCGCGCTGGTGGACGAGGCGATCCGCACCGACCCGACCATCTACCCGCCGGCCGACGTGGCCGCCAAGATGTTCACCTACTCGATCAACACCCCGGAGGTGGACAAGCTCTACACCCGGTTGTGGACCGAGGTGAAGACCGGTCGCTGACCGCCCCTGCGACGCCGGCCCCGTGCCGGCGTCGTCGTTTCAGGGGATCGTCCCGCCGGTGGGCGGCAGGGCAGGCCGCCCGATCCGGTCGCACATGACGCCGCCACCACCGGTAAAATGGGATGCTCCCCCCGTCCTGCCGCCGCTCCCGGAGCCGCTCCCCATGCCATTTGATGCCAAGCCGGAAGGCGAGGTCGTGCCGGTCCTCGACCCGGGCTATCTGTCCATCCGCGCGCTGCGCAAGGAATTCGACGGCTTCGTCGCCCTCGACGATGTCAGCCTGGACGTGCGCAAGGGCGAGATCTTCGCCCTGCTCGGCGGCTCGGGCAGCGGCAAGTCGACCCTGCTGCGCTGCCTGGGCGGCTTCGAGACGCCCACCAAGGGCAGCATCGAGCTGGACGGCCAGCGCATCAACGACCTGCCGCCGTACCAGCGGCCGATCAACATGATGTTCCAGTCTTACGCGCTGTTCCCGCATATGACGGTGGAGCAGAACATCGCCTTCGGGCTGAAGCAGGACGGCCTGGCCCGCGATGCGATCCGCACGCGCGTGGGCGAGATGCTGGAGCTGGTGCAGCTGGGCAAGCTGGCCAAGCGCAAGCCGCACCAGTTGTCCGGTGGCCAGCAGCAGCGCGTGGCGCTGGCGCGGTCGCTGGCCAAGGGACCCAAGCTGCTGCTGCTGGACGAGCCGATGGGCGCGCTGGACAAGAAGCTGCGCTCGCAGATGCAGCTGGAGCTGGTCAACATCATCGAGACCTCGGGGGTGACCTGCGTGATGGTCACCCATGACCAGGAAGAGGCCATGACCATGGCCACCCGCATCGCGGTGATGGACGCCGGCTGGATCCAGCAGGTGGGCAAGCCGGACGAAATCTACGAGCAGCCGGCCAACCGCTTCGTGGCCGAGTTCATCGGGTCGGTCAACCTGTTCGACGGGGTGATCGACGAGGACCTGCCCGAGTACGTCACCGTGCGTACGCCGCTTTTCCCGGCGCCGATCTACGTGGCCCACGGCATCACCGGCTACGAAGGCCAGCCGGTGGCGTTCGCGCTGCGCCCGGAGAAGGTGATGATCGGCAAGGAGGAGCCGGCCGGGGACACCAACAAGGCACAGGGCGTGATCGAGGATATCGCCTACTTCGGCAGCCATTCGGTCTACCACGTGCGCCTGCCGAGCGGGGCCAAGGTGCTGTCCAACTTCGCCAACTCGCAGCGCTGGGCCAGCGACGGACTGACCTGGGGCGACAGCGTGTGGGTGTGCTGGCGCGACAACGACGGCGTGGTGCTCACCGCATGAACGCCGCCGGCTGGAAGCGTTGGCTCCCCGGTACCCGCGGCAGCGTGATCGCCGCGCCGTACCTGTGGCTGCTGCTGTTCTTCGCGGTGCCGTTCGTGATCATCCTGATGATCTCGTTCGCGCGCACGCAGGTGGGCTCGCCGCCGTACACCTGGCTGCTGGAGTACGTGGATGGCGCGTTCTCGCTCAAGCTCAGCCTGGGCAATTACGCGGCGCTGGTGAAGGACAGCCAGTACGTACTGGCGTACCTGAGTTCGATCAAGATCGCGGTGATCGCCACGCTGCTGACGCTGCTGATCGGCTACCCGATGGCGTATGTGATTTCGCGGATGTCGCCGGCCGCGCGCAACGTGGCGATGATGCTGGTGGTGCTGCCGTCGTGGACCTCGTTCCTGATCCGGGTGTATGCCTGGATCGGGATCCTGGACCGCAACGGGCTGCTCAACCAGCTGCTGCTGAAGCTGGGGCTGATCGATGCGCCGCTGCAGATCCTGTACACGCCGACCGCCGCCTACATCGGCATCGTGTACTGCTACCTGCCGTTCATGGTGCTGCCGCTGTACGCCAACCTGGTCAAGCTGGACAACCGCCTGCTCGAGGCCGCCTACGACCTGGGCGCGCGGCCGTGGCAGGCGTTCCTGCGGATCACGTTGCCGCTGTCGCGCACCGGCATCATCGCCGGCTGCATGCTGGTGATGATCCCGGCGGTGGGCGAGTTCGTGATCCCGGAGATGCTGGGTGGCCCGGATACGCTGATGATCGGGCGGGTGCTGTGGGGCGAGTTCTTCAACAACCGCGACTGGCCGACGGCCTCGGCGGTGGCGATCGTGATGCTGCTGTTGCTGCTGGTGCCGATCCTGCTGTTCAACCGGGTCCAGCAGCGTGAGCTGGAAGGGAAGCTGCTATGAGCATGGTGCGCGGCAGCCGCTGGTTGGGGTGGTCGGTGCTGGGGCTGGGATTTGCGTTCCTGTACCTGCCGATCCTGCTGTTGATGATCTACTCGTTCAACGAATCGAAGCTGGCCACGGTGTGGTCGGGCTTTTCCACGCGCTGGTACGGGGAGCTGTTCAACAACCGGCAGATCCTGGATGCGCTGTGGATCAGCCTGGAGGTGGCATTCTGGACGGCATGCGCGTCGACGGTGCTGGGCACGATGGCGGCGATGGTGATGACGCGGTTCAAACGCTTCCCGGGCAAGACGATGTTCGGCGCGCTGATTACCGCGCCGCTGGTGATGCCGGAGGTGATCCTGGGCTTTTCGCTGATGACGCTGCTGGTGGCGATGGGCGGCATTCCGGGCTTCCCGGCACGCGGGGTGACCAGCATCTGGATCGCGCATGTGACATTTACGCTGTCGTTCGTGACGGTGGTGGTGTCCTCGCGGCTGCAGGAGCTGGACCGGTCGCTGGAAGAGGCGGCCATGGACCTGGGCGCGAGCCGGTTGAAGGTGTTCTTCCAGATCACCTTGCCGATCATCGCGCCTGCCCTGGTCGCCGGCTGGTTGCTGGCGTTCACGCTGTCGCTGGACGATGTGGTGATCGCCAGTTTCGTGGCGGGGCCGAATTCGACGACGTTGCCGATGAAGGTGTTCGCCTCGGTGCGGATGGGGATCAAGCCGGAGATCAACGCGCTGGCCACGTTGATGGTGCTGGCGGTGTCGATCGCGGCGGTGGTGGGCTGGTTTGTTACCGCGCGCGGCGAGAAACGTCGCCAGCGCGACATGCAGATGGCGTTGCAGGACAAAGGGTAGGGTGGGGCGGCTGGTCTTTTCAGAGCAACAGCGGGGCGGATGCTGCGTTGGCGCTGGGGAGGGCCTCAAGAGCAGCCGGGCATGGCCCGGCTGTACCCGTTCAACGTTGTACTGATCCCACGGCAGAGCCGGGCCATGCCCGCCTGCACGCAGCCTCCGCGACCAACCCGTAGAGCCGGGCCATGCCCGGCTGCACACAGCCTCCGAACCACGACCAACCCGTAGAGCCGGGCCATGCCCGGCCGCACACAGCCTCCAAACCACGACCAACCGGTAGAGCCGGGCCATGCCCGGCTGCTCTTCGCTCCCCCTCCCAAAAAACGGCCGGCGCTTGCTCTCAACCCGGCCCCGGCCACATGCCCGGCTGCACGCAGCCTTCAAACCACGACCAACCGGTAGAGCCGGGCCATGCCCGGCTGCTCTTCGCTCCCTCTCCCCAAAAACGGCCGGCCGGCGCTTGCTCTCAATCCGGCCCCGGCCAACTGTCTGGGCACGGTGCGGGTGGGATGCCGGGACCGTCGGGCGCCATGGATGGCGCCCGCGAGCCTCCATGGGTGAAGGCGCATTGCTTGCGAGGCACCGCCTCGCATGCGACTGAACGCACAGCCGCCAGCGGCCGGGCCGGGCCGCGGAGCTGGATTCACGGCGTGTCCCGGCATCCCACCCGCACCGTGCCAACCGCACGCCAGTGAAACGTCGCTTTCTGCGTCCCACCCGCACCGTGCCAACCACACGCCAGTGAAACGTTGCTTTGTGCATCCCACCCGCACCGTGCCAACCACACGCCAGTGAAACGTTGCTTCCCGCATACACCCAAACCTGCGACCCCATGTCGCAACCCAAACAGCCTTCCCGACGCATCCGGCAACATCCGGCTCACAGGCCCCGGCGCACAATGAGCGCCTGTCTTTCGGAGTACCGCGATGACCGTTGAGATCGTCAACCCCGCCACCGGCCAGGTGACCTACCGCCACGAACTGCTCGATGCCGCGCAGATCGAACAGCGCCTCGCCGCCGCCGCCACCGCCTTCCCGAGCTGGTCCGCGCAGACCCTGCAGGCCCGCGGCGCCATCCTGCGGGGCATCGCTGCCCAGTTGCGCGCACGCAAGGGCGACATCCAGCAGGCCATGACCAGCGAAATGGGCAAGCTCAAGGCCGAAGCCCTGGCCGAAGTGGACAAGTGCGCCCAGGCCTGCGAGTTCTACGCCGACCACGCCGCCGACTACCTCAAGCCGCAGATCATCGACACCGAAGCCCAGCGCAGTTACGTCCGCTATGAGCCGATCGGCTGCGTGTTCGCGGTGATGCCCTGGAACTTCCCCATCTGGCAGGTGTTCCGCTTCCTTGCCCCGGCATTCATGGCCGGCAATGTCGCCCTGCTCAAGCATGCCAGCAACGTCCCCCAGTGCGCCGACCTCATCCTCGCCGTGTGCCGCGATGGCGGACTGCCCGAGGGTGTATTCGACGTGCTCCACATCGACAACGACCAGGCCGCCGAGGTGCTGCGCGACAAGCGCGTCAAGGCGGTCACCCTCACCGGCAGCGAGCGGGCCGGGCGTTCGATCGCCGCCAACGCCGGCGACCAGCTGAAGAAGTGCGTGATGGAACTGGGTGGCAGCGATGCCTTCGTCGTCCTCGACGATGCCGACCTGGACAAGACCGTCGCCGCCGCAGTGAAGTCGCGTTTCGACAACAGCGGCCAGACCTGCATCGCCGCCAAGCGTTTCATCGTGGTCGATGCCATCGCCGATGCGTTCGTGGAGAAGTTCGTGGCCGCCGCCGCCAAACGCGTCTACGGCGACCCGCAGGACGAGACGACCACGCTGGCCCCGATGGCCCGTGCCGATCTTCGCGAGGAGCTGCACAAGCAGGTACAGGCCAGCGTCGCCAAGGGCGCCACGCTGCTGCTCGGTGGCGAGCCGGTCCCGGGCAGCCACGCCGGTTATCCCGCCACCATCCTCGACAACGTGGCCCCCGGCATGCCGGCCTACGAAGAAGAGCTGTTCGGTCCCGCCGCGGCCATCCTGCGCGTGCGCGACGACGCGGAAGCGCTGCGTGTAGCCAATGACACCACCTTCGGCCTTGGCGGCAGCGTGTGGAGTGGCGATGCGGTGCGTGCGGAGAAGCTCGCCCAGCAGCTCGAATGCGGCGCTGCCTTCGTCAATGCCATCGTCAAGAGCGACGCGCGCCTGCCGTTCGGCGGCACCAAGCGCTCCGGCTTCGGCCGCGAACTGGCGGACCACGGCATCCATGAGTTCATGAACATCAAGACCGTCTACGTCGCCTGACCGGAGGCGCGCGGCCGCGCCCTCCACATCGGTAGAGCCGACCGTGGGTCGGCTCCCCCGAATTGGCAGCCTGCGCCGCGTGGAGCCGACGCTGCCGGGAGCCAGCCAACAGCCGGCACTACGGGGCGCAGGGAGTCGCCTGCCTCATAGCCAGTGGACGCGCTTGAACAGGCGGTACAAGCCCACGCAGACCGCACCCACGCCCACGATCATCGCCGGATAGGCCCACGGCTGGTTCAACTCGGGCATGTGGCTGAAGTTCATGCCGTACCAACTGGTGATCAGCGTCGGCGCGGCCAGCAGTGCCGCCCACGCGCCGAGTCGCTTCACCGTCTCGCCCTGGGCCAGCGTCACCAGCGACAGGTTCACGCTCAGCGCGGTGCCCAGCATTTCGCGCAGGGTGTCGATCACATCGCTGATCCGCACTGCGTGGTCATGCACGTCGCGCAGGTACAGTTTCACCTCGTCGGGCACCAGGTCGCCCTGGTAACGCTTGATCTGCGCCAGCATGTCCTGCAGCGGCGCCACGGCCATGCGCATCTTGTTGAGCTCGCGCTTCAACTCGTACAGGCGCACCACGGTCTGGCGCTTGTAGCTGTCCGAGAAGATGTCCTTCTCCAGCAGCTCCAGTGTCTCGCGGTAGCGCTGGGTGATGGGCAGGTAGTTGTCCACCACGAAATCGAGTACCGCATACAGGCAGTAGGACGGCCCCATCCTGCGCAGCAGCTCCGGCTCGCGTTCCACCCGCGCGCGCGGGGCCGCGTAGGACAGCGAGGCGCCATGCCGCACCGTGACCAGGAAGCGTGGGCCGAGAAAGGCGTGGGTTTCGCCGTACTGGATGCGCTCGTCCACCATCTGTGCGGTGGTGACCACCACGAACAGCGAGTTGCCGTACGACTCCACTTTGGGCCGCTGGTGCGCGTTGCGGGCGTCTTCGATCGCCAGCGAGTGCAGGCAGAATTCTTCCTGCAGCTTCAGCAGCACGCTCTCGGCCGGCTCGTACAGGCCGACCCAGACGAAGCCGTTGCCGCTTTCGATCACATCGCTGATCGCGTCCAGGCTGATGTCGTGGCGCTTGCCCTGGTCATCGTAGTGCACGCAGTTGATGACGCAGGGAGGATTGACGGGTGCGGTGGTGCTTTCCATGGGCAGCATCGTGCGTCAGCGGCCCGTGATGGACGGGTCACGACGCCCCAGCACCCAGGCCAGGGCCAGGTGCACCGGCAGCAGCAGCACGATCCATTGCAGGTTGACCTGCGCCTGCAGGCTCAACCAGTGCAGCACCAGGCCCAGCGCCGCCAGCAGCGCAACGGCCCACAGCAGGATGCGGAACCAGGCACGCGGAACGCGCCGACGCAGCAGGGTGATCGCGCCGGGCACCAGCAGCAGGCACAGCGGCGACAGCACCAGCAGATTGCGATTGGCCCACGCGGCCTGGTGTGCGCTGAAGCCCCACAGGTAGGTGAGCAGGGCGCCGGCGATGCCGCAGAACAGCCAAAGCGGCAGTGCGATGCCACCCAGCAGGCGCTGGCGCCGGCGCAGGGCCAGCACGCCGGCAGCGGCCAACAGCCCGCACAGCAGCCACGGCCACCAGTGGCGCGGCGCTTCCTTGGGTTCCGGGTCGATGTGATGCTCCAGCAGCTCGGTCTCGGCCATCACCAGCGGGCGGCCCTCGCTGTTGCGTGCCTGGCGCAGCGCGTCGGCCAGGCGCATCGGCACGAAGGCCTCCTGCCAGCGCGACAGCGGCTGGTCGGCGAACGGCCCTAGGCCGATGTCGAAGCCCAGCCACATCCACGGCGACGGCGACGCCAGCCGCACCGATTCGCTGCGATAGGTATTGCCGCGCGAGCGCCCGGACAGCTGCGCGTGCAGGCCGCCACCGAGCGCGCGGTCGATGGTGTCGCGCACCATCGTGGCGCAGTTGGCGGTGTAGTAATCGTAGCGGTAGCGCGCGTTCTCCGGCTTGGCGCGTTCGGCCAGCCCATCGGCCAGCGCCCGCGCCTGCGCCGGGGTCAAGTCCAGCCACTGGATGCTGGCGCCGCGCCCGCTATGCCGGTAGTAGGACAGGTCCTCGTCCAGCGGCAGGGCGACCAGGTAATACATCATCTCCCCGCGCATGAAGCGACCGACGAAGTCGGTCTCGCCCGGGTCGAAGTAACCGAAGTTGTAGGAGGTGGCCGTGCCGCTGGTCGGGTCCAGCACCACCAGCGCGTCGTGGCCGAAGCGCTCGAAGAACACTTCGCCCGGCTGCATGGTCAGCACCCCGATCTGCGGGACCGGCGCGGCGTCGGCGCTCGCGGCGGCGGCCGCCGGCGGTGGCACCGGGGCCGCGCCCTGCTGGGCCAGCGCCGCCAGGGGCAGGCTGGCCAGGGTGAGCATCCACGACAGGAACAGCAGGCGGCACGACGGCCACCGATTGAGCAGGGGCCGCATGGTGTGGATCAATCCTCGTTGTCCGTGTCCGCCGGCAGCACGGTCACGTGGAAAGCCTGTACGCGGCGCGCATCGGCGCGCGCCACCCGGAACACGAAGCGGTCCAGGCTGAGTTCGTCGCCGGTCTCGGGCAAGTGGCCGATCGCCTCGGTGACCAGGCCGCCGATGGTGTCGTAGTCGTCATCGGGGAAGGTCGCGCCGAAGCGTTCGTTGAAGTCCTCGATCGCGGTCAGCGCATCGACCACGTACTGGCCGTCGGCCTGGATGGCGATCTGCGCGGTGTGGTCCTCGGCCTCGTCGTGCTCATCGTCGATCTCGCCGACGATCTGTTCCAGCACGTCCTCGATGGTGACCAGCCCGGACACGCCGCCGTACTCGTCCACCACGATCGCCATGTGGTTGCGCGAGAGCCGGAACTCCTTGAGCAGCACATTGAGCTTCTTGGCTTCGGGGATCAGCACCGCCGGGCGCAGCAGTTCGCGCACGTTGGCCGGGCCGTTGTCGGCCACCACGCCGCGCAGCAGGTCCTTGGCCAGCAGCACGCCGAGGATGTCGTCCTTGTTGTCGCCATGCACCGGGAAGCGTGAATGGCCGGATTCGACCACCTGCTTCATCAGCTCAAGGAACGGCGCCTCCACCGGCAGCGAGACCATCTGCGAGCGCGAGATCATGACATCGCCCACGGTCAGCTCGGCGACCGCGATGGCCCCTTCCATCATGCGCAGGGTATCGGCGGCGATCAGCCCATCCTCCTGCGCGGTGTGCAGGACCGCCACCAGCTCGTCGCGGGTGTGGGGTTCGCCGGAGAAGGCAGAGGTCAGGCGTTCGAGCCAGCTCCGCTTCTTTTCATTTTGCTCCAGGTTGGAGCCACTACTGTCGTCTTCAGACATCTCTGGAAAAAAAGGCACCCGGCTAGCCGGGCGTTGGATTCAGTCTAGCAGGATGCGCGGCGCTGTCAGCGCCTGCCGCCCACGCCCGCATTCATGCCTTGGAAGGGACCGGCGGGGCAGGGGCGGGAGCCGGGGCAGCGCCGGGGGCCGGTTCCTCCTCCGGTGGCAGGTCCAGGCTGTAGGTGCAGCCGGCCAGGGTCTTGCCGGGGTGGGTCTTGACCGTGGACAGGCTCAGGATCACCGATTCGATCATCGGCTCGCCGGTGCGCGGGTCGGTGACATCGCGGCTGACCAGCTCGCGCCCGGCCATGAACTTGTCCGGGGTGTCCACCCCGTCCTCCAGGGCCAGCGATCTGGCCAGCGGGCGCGGGTCGGCCAGGTCGAGGATGGCCATGATGCTGGCCCCGGCCACCGCCACGTATTCGGTGCGCTGGCCGAACACGGTCAGGGGCGTGGCCAGGCGGAACTCGCTCATGAACTGGTTGGACTGCGGCAATGGCTGCAGGCCGGCGGCCACCGCCTTGAGCGGGTCGGCCACCACCGGGGCCACAGCGCTGTAGTCGGCCAGGCCTTGGCGGCATTCGATCAAGGCGGCCAGGTCCAGCGGAGCGGCCGGGGCGGCGGCCGGGAGCAGGGCCAGCAGGCCCAGGCAGAGGGTCTTCGAAGCAGTCATCGCAGGTCCGTGGGTCAGCGCCGTGGCGGCTCAGTGCTCGTTGGCGTAGGGGTCGTCGATACCCAGTTCGGCCAGGATGTCGCGCTCCAACTGCTCCATCGCCTCGGCCTCCTTGTCGTCCTCGTGGTCCCAGCCCAGCAGGTGCAGCACGCCGTGCACGGTGAGGTGCGCGTAGTGCGCATTGAGCGCCTTGGCCTGTTCGTCGGCCTCGCGCGCCACCACCGGGGCGCAGATCACCAGGTCGCCCAGCAGCGGGAACTTCACGCCCTTGGGCAGGCCTTCGGGCACCTCGGCCGGGAAACTCAGCACGTTGGTGGCGTAATCCTTGCCCCGGTAATGCCGGTTCAGCGACTGGCCTTCCTTGGCGTCGACCAGGCGGATGGCCAGGTCGGCCTCACGGATGCGGCCCTTGAGCGCGGCGGCAACCCACTTGCGGAAACTCACCGCCGAGGGCAGTCCGGCACGGGGCAGGGCGTAGCTGACGGCGACATCGAGGCGGATGGGACCTTTGGTCATGACGGGCAATTCCGGGTAATCAAACAACACAGGTGACAAGGTGGAAGAACGGGGTGCCATTTTCCAATCGATAGCTCTGGATGGCCATGGGGCGCGTTTCGCAACCGTTCTCGCCGGTAATGATGATCGCCGCTTCCGGGCGCCCACGCCCGTCCACCGTGACCATCGCCTGGCCGGCCTGCAACACGTGGCCCAGCAGGTACTGGGCATCAGCGATGTGTTCGCGTGGCAGGCTGCGGCATCCATGGCGGTCGGTGGCATCGGTATCCAGTCGGAGCAGTGCCTCTGCCCGGTCGCCCCAGATGCGCGCCATGCGGTCCTGCTCGTACGCTTCGCGCGGCCCCGGTCCGGTCGGCCGCGCGGCCACATAGCGCTGCAGCAGCGGCTCGGAAACGGCGACCGATACGCTGTTGGATACCCGCACCGACAGACAGGGCAGGGTGATGGTCTGCTGCGTGTCCACGCGCTGGGGCTCCGCAGGCGGGGGCGTGCCAACGTTCGCACCGGCGGTCGCCAGTGCGGCCAGTGCATAGCCAAACAGCAGCGCTTGCGCGGGCATGGTGCTTACTCGGCTCCCGGCTTGAGCTGCTGCAGGTCGCGGCGGTCATACGCGCTGACGATGCGTGCCACCAGCGGGTGGCGGACCACGTCGCGGGCCTCGAAGAAGGTGAAGCTCACCCCGTCCACGTCGCGCAGTACCTCGATCGCATCGCGCAGCCCCGACTTCACGTGCTTGGCCAGGTCGGTCTGGGTCAGGTCACCGGTGACCACCGCGGTCGAGCCGAAGCCCAGCCGGGTCAGGAACATCTTCATCTGCTCCACGGTGGTGTTCTGCGCCTCGTCCAGGATCACGTAGGCATCGTTGAGGGTGCGCCCGCGCATGTAGGCCAGCGGCGCGATCTCGATGACGTTCTTCTCCAGCAGCTTGATCACCTTCTCCACGCCCAGCATTTCATACAGGGCGTCGTACAGCGGGCGCAGGTACGGGTCCACCTTCTGGCTCAGGTCGCCGGGCAGGAAGCCCAGCTTTTCGCCGGCCTCCACGGCCGGGCGCACCAGGATCAGGCGCTGCACGCGCGACTCGTTCAGCGCCTCCACCGCGCTGGCCACGGCCAGGAAGGTCTTGCCGGTGCCGGCCGGGCCGATCCCGAAGTTGATGTCGTGGGTGGTGATCTGGTGCAGGTAGCGGGCCTGGTTGGCCCCGCGTCCACGCACCGTGCCGCGCTTGACCTTGATGGTCACGTCCTGCGCTTCGTACGCGCGTTCCACCACCTGATCCAGGTTGGCCTGGTTCAGGCGCAGGTGGATGGCATGGTTGTCGAACACCACCTCGCCCGCTTCCTTGTACAGCGCCTCGATCAGGATCTGCGCCTCTTCGGCGACGCGACGCGGGCCGGTCACGCGGAACACCGCGCCGCGGTTGGCGATTTCCACGCCGAGCTTGAGTTCGATCTGGCGCAGGTGCTCGTCGAACGGACCGGCCAGGTTGGCCAGGCGCTCGGTGTCTTCCGGGTCCAGGGTGAAGTCGCGTTGGGACAGTGCCGTCATTGCGTGTGGCGGCCAGCGGTCGAAGCGACCGGGCCACAGGATAGGGAAAGGAAGCACAGGGTAGCGCGCGGGTACGGTGGCCGCTACCGGGCCGGGTTCTCCACAGTGGCTGTGCAACGGCACCGCAGCAACCTGTGGATAGCCTGCGTGCGGCCTACTGCCGCAAGGCGTAGGCGCGCATGGTCAAAAAACAGCCACGCATGCCGCGTTCATCCACAGCCACTGTGGGTGGTTGCTGGAGAAACATGTGGATAAGCGAGCGCGCCCCAACGGTGGCAAGGGTTGCGGCGGCGTGATCATTTCATGACCATGCCCGCGTTGCGCTGACCCCGCCTTCACGGAGGTGTGCGCAAGGTGACGACGCATCTCCTCCGCCGAGGCCGACCGATGTCCAGGCATGCATGGGTGTCCCTCCGCTGGCTGCCGCTGGCCGCGATGCTCGTGCTGCCCGCGGCCTGTGCCGAGCATGACCCGGTTGCCTTGGGCACGCTGGAATGGGACCGCATCAGCGTGCCGGCACCGGCGGCGGAAACCATCGTGGCCCTGCAGGTGCGCGAAGGCCAACGGGTCCGCGCCGGCGCCGCGCTGCTGCAGTTGGAACCCACCCGCACGGCGGCGCAGCTGCAGGCATTGCAGGCGCAGGCGCAGCAGGCGGGCGAGGCGCTGCAGGAGCTGCGCAATGGGCCGCGCAGCGAAGACATCGCGCAGGCGCAGGCCACGCTGGGCGCGGCGCGCGCGCAGGCGGCCGATGCGTCGGCGTACTACGCGCGCCTGCAACCCCTGGGGCGCCAGCGCCTGGTGGCGGCCGCCGACGTCGATCGGGCGCGCGCCGCCGCCGGCAATGCACAGGGCGCGGTGCGCGCGGCCGAGCAGGCGCTGTTGGCGCTGCAGCACGGCACCCGGGTGGAACAGGTGGCGCAGGGCGAAGCGGCGCTGCAGGCCGCCCAGGCGCAGGCTGCCGCGCAGGCGGTGACCCTGCGCAAACTGGACCTGCTGGCCCCGCGCGATGGCTTGGTCGACGCGCTGCCCTACAAGCTCGGCGACCAGCCGCCGGTTGGTGCGCCGCTGGTGGTGATGCTGGTGGGTGAGCGCCCCTATGCCCGTGTCTACCTGCCGCAGGCACTGCGCCTGCAGGTCCGGGTGGGGCAGGCCGCGCACATCCAGTTGCAGGGCCGCGACGGCACGCTGTCCGGCCGCGTGCGCAGCATCCGCAGCGATCCAGGCTTCACCCCGTACTACGCCTTGAGCGGCGGCGATGCCGCGCGGTTGAGCTGGCTGGCCGAAATCGAACTGAGCGCGGACAACGACCCGGCACGCATGGCCAACCTGCCGGCGGGCATGCCCCTGCAGGTGCGGTTCTGAACACCGTGCCGCCTGCTGCTGCCGCTGCCGATGCGGGCCCTGGCCAGGGCGAGGACGCCCTCGCCATCCGTGCGCGCGGGCTGACCAAGCGCTTCGGCGCGCTCGTGGCGGTCGACCATGTGGACCTGAGCGTGCCGGCTGGCACGGTGTACGGGTTTCTCGGGCCGAACGGGTCGGGCAAATCCACCACCATCCGCATGCTGTGCGGCCTGCTCACGCCCAGCGAGGGCGACATCGACGTCCTCGGCCTGCGCATTCCCGAGCAGGCGGAAGACCTGCGCCGGCGCATCGGCTACATGACCCAGCGCTTCTCCCTGTTCGATGACCTCAGCGTGCGCGAAAACCTGGAGTTCCTCGCCGCCGTGCAGGACATCCCGCGCGCGGCGGCCCGCCAGCGCATCGACGCACTGGTCGAGCAGTACCACTTCCAGGACCGGCAGAAGCAGCTGGCCGGCACCATGAGCGGCGGCCAGAAACAGCGCCTGGCATTGGCCGGTGCGGTGATCCAGCAGCCGGAGCTGCTGTTCCTGGACGAGCCCACCAGTGCGGTCGACCCGGAGTCGCGGCGTGATTTCTGGGAAAAACTGTTCGACCTGGCCGACGCAGGTACCACCCTGCTGGTCTCCACCCACTACATGGACGAGGCCGAGCGTTGCCATCGCCTGGCCATCCTCGACCAGGGCGTGCTGGTCGCCGACGGCAGCCCGGCCGAACTCACCGCCGCCCTGCAGGGCCGCACCCTGGCGGTGATGGCCCGCCAGCCGCGCCAGGCACAGCGCCTGCTTGCCGGCCTGCCCGGGGTGCTCAGCGTGGCCCAGATCGGCAACACCCTGCGCGTGCTGCTGGCGCACCCGGGCGAAGGCGAGGAGCGGATCCGCCAGGCGCTGCGCGGCGACGGGCAGGGCGCGGAGGTGACGCAGGTGGCCGCCAACCTGGAAGACGTGTTCGTTTCGGCCACCCGCGGCCGCGAGGACGCGCCGGCATCGGTGCCGGCGCCATGAAGCCGCGCCGGCTGTGGGCGATCGTGCTCAAGGAGCTGCGCCAGATGCGTCGCGACCGCGTCACCCTGGCCATGATCGTGGGCATCCCGGTGATGCAGCTGGTGCTGTTCGGCTATGCGATCAACCTCAACCTGCGCCATCTCGACACCGGCATCGCCGACCAGGCCAATACCTCGGCCTCGCGCGCGCTGCTGATGGACATGGTCGCCACCGACGTGATCACCCCGACCCTGCGCGTGGACACCCCGGACGCGCTGATGCACGCGCTGCGCGAAGGCCGGATCAGCATCGGCGTGGTGATCCCGCCGGACTTCGAGCGACGTCGTTACGAGGGCCGCGAAGCGGTGCAGGTGCTGGTCGACGGCAGCGACACGGTGGTGCAGAGCGCGGCGGTGCAGTTGGCCCAGGTGCCGCTGCAGTCCCAGCCGCTGGCCAACGACCGGCCGCTGCGCGCCGGCGCGGTCGGCAGTGCCGGGCAGGTCAGCGTGGTGGCGTTCTACAACCCGCAGCGGCGCTCGGCGATCAACATCGTGCCCGGCCTGATCGGCATCATCCTCACCATGACGATGGTGATGTTCACCGCGGTGGCGATCGTGCGCGAACGCGAGCGCGGCAACATGGAACTGTTGATCGCCACGCCCTTGAGCAGCAGCGAACTGATGATCGGCAAGGTGCTGCCCTATGCGGTGATCGGGCTCATCCAGACCACCCTGGTGCTGCTGCTGGGCATGTGGCTGTTCGACGTGCCGGTGCGTGGCAGCGTGCTGGATGTCTACCTGGCCGCGATGTTGTTGATCACCGCCAACCTGGCGCTCGGCCTGCTCATCTCGACCAAGGCGCAGTCGCAGTTCCAGGCGATGCAGATGACGATGTTCGTGTTCCTGCCGTCGATCCTGCTGTCCGGCTTCATGTTCCCGTTTGCCGGCATGCCCCGCCCGGTGCAGTGGCTGGCCGAGGTGCTGCCGCTCACCCATTTCCTGCGCCTGGTGCGCGGCATCATGTTGCGCGGCGCGCGCTGGTGGGAGCTGTGGCCGGAGGTGTTGGCCCTGCTGGGCTTCATCGCGGTGATGATGACCCTGGCCATCCTGCGGTTCCGCAAGCGCCTGGATTGACCGGCGCCGCTGAAGGCCGGCGCTGCGATGCGCCGGCCTGCGTTCGACGTCGAGGTGCAGCCGGCCAGTGGCCGGCACGCGCCGTCAGGCCGTCAGGCCGTCAGGCCGTCAGGCCGTCACCATCCGTGCGCGCAGCGAATTGCTGTACGCCTCGGTGATCACCACGTCCACGAACTGCCCGACCAGGCGCGGATGCCCCGGGAAGTTCACCGAGCGCATGTTTTCGGTCTTGCCGGTCAGCTCGTTCGGGTCGCGCCGCGACGGGCCTTCCACCAGCACGGTCTGTACGGTGCCGACCATCTTCTCGGAGATGCTCGCGGCATGCGCGTTGATCCGCGCCTGCAGGCGCGACAGCCGCGCATGCTTCTCGGCATCGCTGATCGTGTCTTCCAGGTCCGCGGCCGGGGTGCCGGGACGGCGCGAGTAGATAAAGGAGAAGCTGTGGTCGAAGCCGATGTCTTCGATCAGCGTCATGGTCTTTTCGAAATCGGCATCGGTCTCGCCGGGGAAGCCGACGATGAAGTCCGAGCTGATCGAGATGTCCGGGCGCACGGCGCGCAGCTTGCGGATCTTGGCCTTGAACTCCAGCGCGGTGTAGCCGCGTTTCATCGCCGACAGCACCCGGTCGCTGCCGGCCTGCACCGGCAGGTGCAGGAAGTTGGCCAGCTGGGGCACGTCGCGGTAGGCGTCCACCAGCGAGTCGCTGAACTCCAGCGGGTGCGAGGTGGTGAACCGGATCCGGCCGACGCCGTCGATCTCGGCGATGGTGCGGATCAGCAGGCCCAGGTCGGCGAACTCGCCGTCGCCATACGGGCCACGGTAGGCGTTGACGTTCTGGCCCAGCAGGTTGATCTCGCGCACGCCCTGCGCGGCCAGTTGCGCCACTTCCACCACCACGTCCTCGAACGGGCGGCTCACCTCGGTACCGCGCGTGTAGGGCACCACGCAGAACGAGCAGTACTTGGAGCACCCCTCCATGATCGACACGAAGGCCGAGCCGCCTTCGGCGCGCGGCTCCGGCAGGCGGTCGAACTTCTCGATCTCCGGGAAGCTGATGTCCACCTGCGACTTGCCCGATTCGCGCCGTTGCCGGATCAGTTCGGGCAGCCGGTGCAGCGTCTGCGGGCCGAACACCAGGTCCACGTGCGGGGCCCGCTTGATGATCGCCTCGCCTTCCTGCGAGGCAACGCAGCCGCCCACGCCGATGATCACGCCGCGGCCGTTGTTCTTCAGCGCCTTCCAGTAGCCCAGTTGGCTGAACACCTTTTCCTGGGCCTTCTCGCGGATCGAGCAGGTGTTCATCAACAGCACGTCGGCCTCGGCCGGGTCGTCGGTCAGCTCCAGGCCTTCGGCGGCGGCGAGCACGTCGGCCATCTTGGACGAGTCGTACTCGTTCATCTGGCAACCGTGGGTCTTGATGTACAGCTTGCCGCGCACCGGGCCGTTTACCTGCGGCCGGCTACCGGGCAGGGGGATCAGGTCGGGGCGGGGTGAATCGGGCGAGGCGGAGGCAGGCAGGGCGGAGCCGGCCGAAGTCGGCACGGTCGAAGCTGGCGTCCCGGTCATGGCGCTTATTCCAGTCGGGTGGGCGGGCAGGCAGCCGGAAAGGCTGCGGAGTAGCCGCGCATTGTAGCCGGGAAGGGAGCCGTGGGCCGCCGGGGCGTGAAGGACTTGGCAACGCTCCGTTAACTTGGGACACTCGCGCCCATGAAGGGGATCTTGGGGATCTTTGCGCTGGCCTTGGCTGCGCTGACCGCTATGCCGGCCAGTGCGGGCACGCTGTACAAGTGTGTCGGCGGCGACGGCGTGCCCAGCTACGTCAGCAAGCGCATCTCCGGGGCGGCCTGCAGCGTGGTCAGCAGCTACCGCCCCGACCGCACCGCCCCGCGGCGCCAGGTGCCGGCCGCCGTTGCCGCCCCAGCGCCGGCCCCGAGCGTCACCGCCAGTGCAGCCACGCCCCCGGCGCAGCCCCCGGCCGACGGGGCCAGCGCCGGCGTCGCCCTCACCGCCACGGCCCTGGCCCAGCCGGCCACCGTGCTGACGGCGCCTGCGGCGGCCCCGGCCGCGCGCACCGGCAAGGCCGGGCGCGTGGTCAACGGCCAGGTCTATTCGTACATGAAGGACGGGGTGCGCCACTACACCAGCGCCCGGCCCACCCAGCTGGCCAGCCTCGGCCAGGTCCGCACCATCCACTACAGCTTCATCGAGCGCTGCTACGCCTGTGGCGCCAACCCCGGGGTCAACTTCGGCTCGGTGCGGCTCAACACCACCGCCTTCCAGACCGAGATCGCCGCCGCGGCGCGCGAGTTCGGGGTCGAGGAGGCCGTGGTACGCGCCATCATCCACGCCGAGTCGGCCTACAACCCCACCGCGCTCAGCCGCGCCGGCGCGCAGGGCCTGATGCAGCTGATGCCGCCCACCGCGCGCCGCTTCGGCGTCACCGATTCCTATGACGCAGCGCAGAACATCCGTGGCGGGGTGCAATACCTGTCGTGGCTGCTCAAGCGCTTCAACGGCAACCTCACCCTGGCCGCCGCCGGCTACAACGCCGGCGAAGGCGCGGTCGACCGCCACGGCGGCGTTCCGCCCTACAGCGAGACCCAGTACTACGTGAAGCGGGTGGCGCAGCTGGCCGAACGCTATCGTGGTGCGCAGGCCACCACCCAATGAGCCGTCGCGCCGATGGCGCTGACCGGCCTTCATGCCGTAATGTCGTGTCGTGATGTGGTTCCGTAGTACCGCGTTGTGTGGCCGACTTCGGTTCAGCTACACTCGCGGCTGATTCAATGTGGACTGGCCCCCACCGGTCCACTGGCAGCCTCAAGCTACCTAAATCAATATCGGAGTGCCGGATGGCCAACGATGGGGTAAACGATCCAGTCAACACCGGACGTCGACGATTCCTTTCAGCAACCACTGCGGTGGTCGGAGCGGTCGGCGTCGGATTTGCAGCGGTACCGTTCATCAAGTCCTGGAATCCCAGCGCCCGCGCCAAACTGGCCGGTGCCCCTGTGATTGCCGATATCAGCGCCCTGCAGGAAGGCCAGCGACTGGTCATGGAGTGGCGTGGGCAGCCGATCTGGATCGTCAAGCGCTCCAAGGCGATCCTGGAGGCGCTGCACGGCCTGGACGGCCGCCTGAAGGATCCCGAGTCGGGCGAGAAGGACCAGCAGCCCGCGTACGTGCTCAAGCAGAATCCCGAATTCCGCTCGATCAAGTCCGAGGTCTCGGTCCTGGTCGGGCTGTGCACCCACCTGGGCTGTTCGCCGGAGATGGTCGCCGAGATCCGCCCCGAGCCCTACGACCCGCAGTGGAAGGGCGGCTACTTCTGCCCCTGCCACAAATCGCGTTTCGACATGTCCGGTCGCGTGTTCAAGGATGTCCCGGCGCCGATCAACCTGCTGGTGCCGCCGCACCATTACCAGGACGACAACACCATCATCATCGGCGTTGACCCGCAGGGGGCGGCTTGATCATGGCCAACATCCTTACCCGCACCGCCACCGGCGTGGCCGACTGGGTCAACGCACGCGCCCCCGGCCTGATGCCGGTGTACCGCAAGCACGTGAGCGAGTACTACGCGCCGAAGAACTTCAACCTCTGGTACTACTTCGGTTCGTTGGCGCTGCTGATCCTGGTCAACCAGATCGTGACCGGCATCTTCCTCACCATGCACTACAAGACCAGTGCGGCCGAGGCGTTCAACTCCATCGAATACATCATGCGTGATGTCGAATGGGGCTGGCTGATCCGCTACATGCACTCCACCGGTGCCTCGCTGTTCTTCATCGTGGTCTACCTGCACATGTTCCGCGGGCTGCTGTACGGCAGCTACCAGAAACCGCGCGAACTGGTGTGGATCCTCGGCATGCTGATCTACCTGGTGCTGATGGCCGAAGCCTTCATGGGCTACGTGCTGCCGTGGGGCCAGATGTCGTTCTGGGGCGCCAAGGTGATCATCTCGCTGTTCGGCGCGATCCCGGTGATCGGCACCGGCCTGACCGAATGGATCATGGGCGACTACCTGCCCAGCGACGCCACCCTCAACCGCTTCTTCGCCCTGCACGTGATCGCCCTGCCGCTGGTGCTGTTGCTGCTGGTGGTGCTGCACCTGGGGGCGCTGCACGAAGTGGGGTCCAACAACCCCGACGGCGTGGAGATCAAGAAGGGCCCCAAGGGCAACCGCTGGTCGGCCACCGCGCCCACCGACGGCATCCCGTTCCATCCGTACTACACGCTCAAGGACGGGGTGGGCGCCGGCTTCCTGCTGGTCATCGCCGCCTTCATCATCTTCTTCGCCCCGGCCTTCGGCGGCCTGTTCCTGGAGCATGACAACTTCACCGAGGCCAACCGCCTGGTCACGCCCGAACACATCAAGCCGGTCTGGTACTACACCCCGTACTACGCGATGTTGCGGGTGGTGCCCAACAAGCTGGGCGGCGTTATCGTGATGTTCTCGGCGATCGCGATCCTGTTCCTGGTGCCCTGGCTGGACCGCGCGCGGGTGAAGTCCTACCGCTACCGCGGCTGGCTGTCGCGTGCCCTGCTGGGCGTGTTCGCGGTGTGCTTCGTCTGGCTGGGCGTGATCGGCTCGGGCCCGGGTACCGACGCGCACGAAACCTACGTCGGGCGCGTGCTGACCTTCCTGTATTTCGCCTTCTTCATCACCATGCCGGTATGGACCAGGCTGGACAGGACCAAACCGGTACCGGATCGGGTGACCACGCATGACTGACCACTGGATTGTCCGGCTGGCCTGTGCGGCCGCCATGATGCTGGCCAGCAGCCTGGCCGGCGCCGCCGAAGGCGGTGCGACGCTGCAGGCCGGCAACGACCTCGGCGACCGCGCCTCGCTGCAGCGCGGCGCGCAGCTGTACATGAACTATTGTTCCGGCTGCCACGCGCTCAAATACCTGCGCTATTCGCGGATGGGACAGGACCTGGGGCTGAGCGAAGAAGAGGTCATGACCAACCTCAACTTCACCGGTGTGCCGATCGGCGAGCCGGTGCCGGTCACCCTGCCCAAGGCGCAGGCTGAAAAATGGTTCGGCAAGATGCCGCCGGACCTCAGCCTGATCTCGCGCGTGCGCGGCAGCGACTGGATCTACACCTACCTCAAGTCGTTCTACCTCGACCCGAGCCGGCCGCTGGGCTGGAACAACCGCCTGTTCCCCAACGCCTCCATGCCCAACCCGTTGTGGGAGATGCAGGGCCTGCAGCACGCCGTGCATGGCAAGCCGGAGAGTCCCGGCGCCGACGCGCCGGTGACCGGGCTGACGATCGAACAGCCGGGCAACGTGAGTGCTGCCGAGTACGACCAGAACGTGCGCGACATCACCAACTTCCTCGAGTACGCCGGCGAACCGGCCGCGCTCAAGCGCCAGAAGCTCGGCGTGTGGGTGATCCTGTTCCTGGCCCTGCTCACCTTCCTGGCGTACCTGCTCAAGAAGGAATACTGGAAGGACGTGCACTGAGCATCATCGCGCCGCCGAGCATCGATCGATCCGACCACGGGTCGATCAGCCTATTGGCTTTTGTGATGGGCAGTTGCACACTCGGGTACTGTGACGACCGCTGGCAATGGGCTGGCGGCGCCGATACGACCGGCGGTTACCGGTCGTTGGAGAGCCTTTGATGGCGGCGAGCGTACGCATGCGGAACACCCTGACGCTGTTTTCCTCGAACGACGATGTCCTGTGCCATCGCGTGCGCCTGGTACTGGCGGCCAAGGGCGTGACCTACGACTTCGTTCCGGTCGACCCGCAGAACCCGCCCGAGGATCTGATCGACCTCAATCCGTACCACTCGGTGCCGACCCTGGTCGAGCGCGAACTGGTGCTGTATGCGGCGTCGGTGGTCAGCGAGTACCTCGACGAGCGCTACCCGCACCCGCCGCTGATGCCGGTCGACCCGCTCTCGCGCGCGCGCATTCGCTTGGCGATGCTGCGCATCGAGCACGACTGGGTGCCGCAGGTGCAGGCCATCCAGCTCGGCAACAAGACCCAGGCCGAGGCCGGACGCAAGCGCCTGAAAGAGCTGCTGACCAGTGCGGTACCGCTGTTCAAGGCCAGCAAGTTCTTCCTCAATCCGGAAATGAGCCTGGCCGACTGCGCGATGGCGCCGATCATCTGGCGGCTGCAGTCGCTGGACGTGGCGCTGCCCAAGGACGGCAAGTCGATCGAGGATTACGGCAACCGCATCTTCCGCCATCCGGGGTTCATCCGCAGCCTGACCGACCAGGAAAAGAAGCTGCGCGATCTGCCCAGCTGAGCCGGCCCCACCGGGTCATCGACTGCATCGACGCTTTACGCCGGGCGCGTGGGTGCTGACCGGCGCGGGTGCGGGCGCGTACACTTGCGGCAGGCAATCCGGATCAAAACAGCCGAGCATGGCTCGGCTCTACCCCATGACAGAAGACACTTTCCGCATGACCAGCCACCGCCCGTACCTGCTTCGGGCCCTGGTGGAATGGATCAACGACAACGACCTGACGCCGCACATCCTGGTCGACGCCGGCATGCCCGGCGTGCAGGTGCCGCAGAGCGCGGTCAAGGATGGCAGGGTGGTGTTGAACATCGCCGAGCGCGCCGTCGTGCGCCTGCACATCGACAATGACAGCGTGAGCTTCTCGGCGCGCTTCTCCGGCACCAGCTACCCGGTGCAGGTGCCGATCTCGGCGGTACTGGCCGTGTATGCCCGCGAGACCGGGCAGGGCATGGCGCTGCCGGACGATATCCCCGGCCACGATCCCGGGCCGGACGATGCGCTGCCACCCGACGACACCCCGACGCCGCCGGATGACACCCCGCCCAAGCCGAGCGGCCGCCCGCACCTGCGCGTGGTCAAGTAACGCATCCGTGGCCGCCGCAAGGCGGCCATTTTGTTGGGGCGCCGAGCGATGGTCGGCGGTTCACACGTCTTCGGCCCCGCTGGTATCCACCCCACGCCGGATCTCGCTGATCCGCGCCGCCGACGGCCCCACGAACGCCACCAGTTCGTCGCCCCGCAGCACCATGCGCCCGGTATGCCGGTCCACGCCGTCGTGCGAATACTCGAACTTGAACGTGCGCTCCCAGCCCAGCCAGCCGTTCGGCTTGCGGCAGACGCGCAGGCCGGTGCCATGCACGCTCTGGTCCAGCCATTGCACATCGGCGGCGCGGCAGGCATTGCGCCCGAGTTCACCGGCGCGCTCGGCGGCGGCCCGCGAGGAATTCCAGAACGCGTAGGCGAGCGCGCCGCCAATCATCAACAGGATCAAACTGGGCATCGGCGACTCGGTGCGGTCAAGGAGGTCGAATCTCCAAGATGGCGACGAACGCGGTGCGGATCAAGCCAGCCGCGCGATCGCGATCAGGGCGTGCGCGGTGGCGGGACCGGTGTCGGTGGCTGAGTGGGAGCAGGCGTCGGGCTCGCCGGCGGTAGCGGGGTCGGGTTCGCGTTCGGCAGCGGCGGACGCGGCGGCACCACGGTGGGCGCTCGGATCGGTGCCTGGGAAGCCGGGGCTGCCATCGGCGGTGCCGTCGTCCCGGTACCGGGCAGGATCGCCGGCTCCGCGGCGCCCGTCGGCAACGTCGTCGGCGCGGTGGCCACCAGCTTCAGCAGCGCCGCCCAGTCCTGCCGGTTGAAGCTGCATTCCTCCTCGCGCCCGGGCGTGCAGCCCGGATCGACCCCATCGCTGGCCGAGGCCTTGGCCGGCGGCAGCTCGATCCGGCCGCTGCGGTCCAGGCCGAGTTTGCGCATCGCCACCGTGTTCATCACATTGCCGCCGATCAGGTACAGGGTGTGGTCGCCGCCCATGTTGGCGGCGATCACCACTTCGCAGTGCGATTTCCAGTGCGTCACCGCGCCGCTGCCCAGCGACTGCACCAGCCCGCTGTAGCTCAGCGTCTCGCGCCGGTCGCGCAGGTAGCACAGCAGGTCGCCCGGCGCCGGTTTTTCCTGCGCCGGATCGGCCATCCGGTACGGCCCGCTATTCTGGTAGGCGGCGCGGATGTAGTCGATGTGGCGCGGCGAGCGGGTGAAGCCGGGCACGCTGGCGCGGGTCATCACCCAGGAAATGAAGGCGGCCGACCACGGGTTGTCGACCAGGAAGGCACGGCAGTCGGTGTCGGTGTAGCGCGTCCCCGGCGGGGCCATGCAGCTCGACGCGCCGGGCTGGTTGCCCATCGGTGACAGCGTGCCGCTCTGCCGCCAGTAGCCGACCACGCGCTGCCAAGCCACCAGGCCGTTGTCGGCCAGGTGCACGTCCTCGGCCTCGGTCACGCTCAGGCTGGCCGCGCGGCCATCGCGATCGATGAAGGGGCGGTACCAGAGGCGGTGTTCGTTGCAGGCGGTCTGCACGACGCTCACCGCCAGCGGGCTCAGGCCGAAGCGCGGAGGAATATCGCAGACCTCGGCGGCGGATGCGGTGGTCGGCAGCAGCGTCGCCAGCGGCGACAGGCACGCAAGCAGGAGCAAGGGGCGCATGCGCGCTCTCCGGGTGGGGGCAGGGCAAGCCTCGCAGACCCGATCTGCCCGTGCCGTGAAAGCAGGGGGCGGATGCACGCGTCGCGCCGACACGCCCGGGTGGCGCCGGCCATTGCCCGGCGCCCGACCGACGCGGGGAGCCGGCCCACGGCCGGCACGACCCCAGCGGTGGGTGTCGACCGCGGGTCGACACGCGCATCAGCCAGGCGGCGGGCCCAGTTTCAACGACAGGTCGATCGCCTGCACATGCTTGGTCAGCCCGCCGATCGAGATGCAGTCCACCCCGTCCTCGGCGATCGCACGCAGGCCTTCCAGGCCGACGCTGCCGGACACTTCCAGCGGAATCGCGCCAGCGGCGATCCGCACGGCCTCGCGGCGCATCTCCGCGTCGAAGTCGTCGATCAGGATGCGCTCGCAGCCGACCGCCAGCGCCTCGCGCAGCTGGTCGAGGTCTTCGACCTCCACCACCAGCGGCAACTGCGGCCACTGCGACCGTGCCGCCTGCACCGCCGCAGTCAGCGAGCCGGCGGCGCGGATGTGGTTTTCCTTCAGCATCACCGTATCGAACAACCCCATCCGGTGGTTGTCGCCGCCGCCGCAGCGCACCGCGTACTTCTGCGCCACGCGAAGTCCCGGCAGGGTCTTGCGGGTGTCCAGGATGCGCGCGCCGGTGCCGGCCACGGCCGCCACGTGGCGCGCGGTGGTCGTGGCGGTCCCGGACAGGGTCTGCAGGAAGTTCAGCGAGGTGCGCTCGGCACTGACCAGGCTGCGGTTGCGCCCGTGCAGGATCGCCAGCACCGTGCCGGCGACCACCGCGTCGCCCTCGGCCACGCGCCACTCGATGCGCACCTCCGGGTCCAGCGCGCGGTGGGTGGCGTCGAACCACGGCCGGCCGGCAATCACCGCATCCTGCTTGCACAGCAGGTAGGCGCTGTCAGGGCGGTCGGGCAGCAGCGCGGCGGTGACATCCCCGCTGCCGATGTCCTCGGCCAGTGCACGCGCCACATCGGCCGCGACCACGGCGGCATCGGGTGCCCCAAGCACGGCCGGACTCATTTTTCCGGGAAATCGGCGATCTGGGCGGTCGCGATGGCCTCTTCGGCCAGCAGCACCGGGATGCCGTCGTCGACGCGGAAAACCTGCTTGCGGTCGCGGGTCAGCAGCGCTTCGCGCAGGGCCAGGGCCTGCGTACTGCCGTCGGCCTTGACCACGGCGCCGGCGCCGATGGCGCGGTTGAGTGCCTCCAGGCCCTTGGCATCGAGCAGGGACAGGGGCTGGCGGGTGTCCGGCGAACACAGCAGGTCAAGCAGCTTGCGATCCATGGATTCTTCGTCTTGCGTGGAAGATGGCTAGAATACGTCTTTAAGGCAGGTGACGGCCAATGACCCCCAACCAATCCGCGCCGCTCGTCGGCATCGTCATGGGTTCCCGCTCCGACTGGGAAACCATGCAGCACGCCGCCCAGAAGCTCGATGCGCTCGGCGTTCCCTACGAAGTGAAAGTGGTCTCGGCGCACCGTACGCCGGACGTGCTGTTCACCTATGCAGAGCAGGCCGGCGGGCGCGGCCTGCGTGCCATCATCGCCGGTGCCGGGGGCGCGGCCCACCTGCCGGGCATGATCGCGGCCAAGACCGCCGTGCCGGTGCTGGGCGTGCCGGTGCAGTCCAAGGCCCTCAACGGCATGGATTCGCTGCTGTCGATCGTGCAGATGCCGGCCGGCATCCCGGTCGCCACCTTCGCCATCGGCAATGCCGGCGCCTCCAACGCGGCGCTGTTCGCCGCCGCCATGCTGGCCTCGGACCAGCCGGCGATCGGCCAGGCCCTGGACGCCTTCCGCGCCCGCCAGACCGAAGACGTCATGGCCCACGACGATCCGCGTCAATGACCATGAAGACCGTTGGCATCCTCGGCGGCGGGCAGCTGGCCCGCATGATGGTGCTGGCCGGCGCTCCGCTGGGCCTGCGCTTCGAACTGTTCGACCCGGCTGCCGATGCCTGTGGCGCGCAGCTGGCACCGCTGCAGGTGGCGGCCTTCGAGGATGAGGCGGCGCTGGCCGCGTTCGCCGCGCGGGTGGACGTGGTCACCTTCGATTTCGAGAACGTGCCGGCGCACAGCGCCCGCTTCCTGGCCGCGCGCGTGCCGGTGCATCCCCATCCGGATGCGCTGGCGGTGGCCCAGGACCGGCTCAGCGAGAAGACCCTGTTCCAGCAGCTGGGCATCCCGCTGCCGCCGTTCGCGGACATCCGCAGCCGCGACGAGCTTGCCGCCAGGGTGGCCGAGTTCGGCATGCCCTGCATCGTCAAGACCCGTCGCCTGGGCTATGACGGCAAGGGCCAGTTCCGCATCCGCAGCGCGGCCGACATCGATGCCGCCTGGGCCACCCTGGGGGATTACGTCGAGAAGACCGGGCTGATCCTGGAGGGCTTCGTCGCCTTCGATCGCGAAGTGAGCGTGGTGGCCGTGCGCGGCCGCGACGGCGAGTTCCGCGCCTGGCCGGTCACCGGCAACTGGCACGTCGACGGCGTGCTGTCGGCCAGCCTGGCACCGGCGCAGTTGAGCCCGGCGCTGCACGAACGGGCCATCGGCCATGCGCGCGCCCTGGCCGAGCGCCTGGATTACGTGGGCGTGTTCGCGCTGGAGCTGTTCTGCCGGGGCGATGAGCTGCTGGTCAACGAGATGGCCCCGCGCGTGCACAACTCGGGCCACTGGACCATCGAAGGCAGCGAAACATCGCAGTTCGAGAACCACCTGCGTGCCGTGCTCGGCCTGCCGCTGGGCGACACGCGCATGCTCGGCCATGCCTGCATGCTCAACTGGCTCGGGGCCATGCCCGAGGCGGCCGCCGTACTCGGCCAGCCGGGCGGGCATTGGCATGACTACGGCAAGCAGCCGCGCGCCGGTCGCAAGGTCGGCCATGCCACGCTGCGCGACGCCGATGCGCAGGCCTTGGCCGACGCGTTGGACGCGGTCGGTGCGCAGCTGGACCGCACCGCCCAGGTCGCCCCGGTGATCGCTGCGCTGCGCGGCTGACGCGCGCGCGCGGCCTGCGCGCCCGCGCCCCCCAAACCGACTGCGGCGGAACCAACGGCGAGGAAACTGGCAGGGCCGGCCACTCGCCGGCGCCTCACACCCCCGGCAGCCTGGGCGTCAATCCCGCAGCTGCGCGGCCACGAAGTCCCAGTTGACCAGCTTCCAGAACGCCTCCAGGTAGCGCGCGCGCTCGTTCTGGTAATCGGTGTAATACGCGTGTTCCCACACGTCGCAGGCCAGCAGCGGCCTGCTCTGCCCGGTCAGCGGGGTACCGGCGTTGCGCGTGGCCTGGATCGCCAGCGCACCGGTCGGGTGCTGCACCAGCCACACCCAGCCCGAGCCGAACAGGCCCAGCGCGGCGCGGTCGAACTCCTCGCGCAGGCGGCGGATGTCGCCGAAGTGGCGGGTCACCAGTTCGGCCAGGCGGTCCTTCGGGTCACCGCCGCCGCGCGGATGCAGGCACTGGAAGTAGAAGGCATGGTTCCAGGCCTGGGCGGCGGCATCGAACAGGCTGCCCTGGCTCTGCCGCACGATGTCCTCCAGCGGCAGTTCGGCCAGCTCGGTGCCGTCGATGCGCGCGTTGACCGCCTCGACATAACCGCGATGGTGGCGGCCGTGGTGCAGGTCCAGCGTCTCGGCCGACAGGTGCGGCTGCAGGGCGGTACGGTCGTAGGGCAGGCGGGGCAGTTCGAGGGGCATGGCTCGCGACGGATTGGGGAGAGGGGCGCCGGAAGGCTTACAATGGCGCTGAGGGAAGTCTAGCCGACCGGCCAGGTCGGGTTGTCCCACCTGCAGGGAGAGTCGTTGTGGCGGTGATGCAGCAGATCCAGTCCGAAGTGGAACGTTACCCCCTCGTGTTGTTCATGAAGGGCACCCCGCAGTACCCCATGTGCGGTTTCTCCAGCCGGGCCATCCAGGCCCTGATGGCGGCCGGCGCCGTCGCCCTGCGCACGGTCAACGTGCTCGAGGAGCCGGAGGTGCGGGCCAACCTGCCGCGTTTCTCCAACCTGCCCACCTTCCCGCAGTTGTTCATCCACGGCGAGCTGATCGGTGGCTGCGACATCGTGCTGGAGCTGTTCGAGTCCGGCGAACTCAAGCGCATCGTCGAAGAGGCATCGCAGGCATGAGTGCCGTCCCGTCCGTCGCGGTCGGGACTGGATCGCTCGCCGATCGCGTCATTCTCATTGCCGGTGCCGGCGGCGGCTTCGGCAGTGCCGCCGCGGTGGCCTGCGCCTCCGCGGGTGCAACCGTGGTCCTGCTGGGGCGCAAGCCGCGCCGGCTGGACCGGGTCTACGCCGCCGTGCAGGCCGTTGGGCCGGAACCGTTGCTGTACCCGCTGGACCTGGAAGGGGCCACCCCAGACGACTACGCCGCCCTGGCCGAGCGCTTGCAGTCCGAGCTGGGCCGGCTGGACGGCCTGCTGTTCTGCGCCGCCGATTTCGCCGGCCTGACCCCCTTCGAGCTGGCCGACCCCGGCGCCTTCGCCCGCGCGGTGCACGTCAACCTCACCGCCCCGGCGTGGCTGGCCCAGGCCTGCCTGCCGCTGCTGCGCCAGCGCGACGACGCCGCGCTGGTGTTCACCGTGGACGACCCGGCGCGGGTAGGGCAGGCCTACTGGGGCGGCTACGGCGCGGCCCAGCACGGGCTGCGCGGCCTGATCGCCAGCCTGCACGACGAACTCGGCCGCAGCCCGGTGCGGGTCAGTGGCCTGCAGCCGGGCCCGATGCGCACTGCGCTGCGCGCCCGTGCCTTCTCGCTGGACGAGGACCGCAGCGCCCGCGACCCGGTCGACTGCGCCGCCAGCGCGGTGCTGCTGCTTTCGGCCGCCGGTGCCGCCCACCGCGGCCAGATCGTGGACGCCTGACAAGGCCGTGCGGGCCGCAGGCCTGCTCCCCGGCAACCCGCCCCGGTCACATCTCCGCAGTGTTTCCCGCCTAACCTGCACACCCCGCGTCCCATTCAGCCGATCACGGTCGAATGTGAAGATGGCGTCACGATAGCGTTGTGATGGCGTGTGTTTTGTCGCCAAACCGTCACAATCCAGCGCTACCGTGTTAATCTAGTGTTAACCGTTGCGGCTGAAACCAGCCCTCGGCTAGGGAACCCAGATAAAAGTCCAGTCAGCCGCCAGCAAGGCTGCTTGGGCGCGTTTTTTTCTCCGCCATCGCCAATCTCGCATCGAGGCTACTCCCCAATGACCCACTCACGTTGTCTCCGGATGTCCAAGCTCACCCTTGGTCTCGTGGCCGCACTTGCTGCCGCTCCCGCCTTCGCCCAGAGCACCTCTGCCGGTGTCGGCGGTCAGGTCACGTCCGCCTCAGGTTCGCCTGTTGCCGGTGCCGAAGTCACCATCACGCACACCGAGTCGGGCACGGTCAGCCGTGCGACCACCGATGCGGCGGGTCGTTACAACGCGCGCGGCCTGCGCGTGGGTGGTCCGTACACCATCACCATCACCAAGTCCGGTGAAGGCACCAAGACCGAAGACGGCGTGTACCTGGGCGTCAACCAGACCGGTACCGTCAACGCCGCCCTGACCGGCGACCTGGCCGCGACCAACCTGGACGCCGTGCAGGTGGTTGCCGTCGCCGCCGGCTCGGAAGTGTTCAGCGCCACCAAGATGGGCTCGGGCACCAACCTCAGCCAGCAGCAGATCGAAGTTGCCCCGTCCATCGGCGGCAACATCCAGGATCTGATGCGCCTGGATCCGCGCGTCACCTTCATCGACCGCGCCTCGGGCTCGATCTCGGCCGGTGGCCAGAACCCGCGCTTCAACTCGATCAGCATCGACGGCGTCTCGGCCAGCGACACCTTCGGTCTGGAAGGCAACAACATGCCGACCCGCCGCCAGCCGGTCGCCATGGAAGCCATCGAAGCGCTGGACATCAACCTGTCCAACTACGACGTCAGCATCGCGGCCGCCGCCGGTGCCACCGTCAATGCGGTGACCAAGTCCGGTACCAACGAATTCCACGGCTCGGTGTACGGCACCTACCGTGACGGCGACTGGTTCGGCGACAACCCGGAAGGCCAGCCGTTCAACGGTTTCACCAAGGAAAAGACCTACGGCATGACCGTCGGTGGTCCGATCCTGAAGGACAAGCTGTTCTTCTTCGCCAACTACGAAAAGTTCGAGCAGGCCGCCCCGGGCGCCGACCTCAGCACCACCCCGCTGGGCAAGGCCAATGGCCAGTTCACCCTGGCCGACGTGACCCGCGCGCAGCAGATCGCGCAGGGTTACGGCATCGAAGCCGGTGGCCTGGAAAGCAACGGCGACACCTCGATGGAAGAGTACGCGCTGAAGCTGGACTGGAACATCAGCGACAACCACCGTGCCAACATCCGTTACAGCAAGATCGACCAGAGCAAGCTGCGCATCAACGGCATGACCACGAGCTCGGCCTCGCTGAACTCGTACTGGTACCAGCACAACAAGACCAACGAGAGCTACGTCGCCCAGCTGTTCAGTGACTGGACCGACAACTTCTCGACCGAACTGAAGGCCTCGTACCGCGAGTACTCGGCCATCCGTGCGGTGTCCACCGATGCGCCGAGCGTGCGCATCTACTTCGGCGGCACTCCGACCGCGCCGTCGGGCGACTCGCTGTACCTGGGTACCGAAGTCAACTCGCAGGACAACATCCTGACCACCAAGGCGTGGAACTACTACGCTGCCGGTACGCTGACCCTGGGCGATCACGACGTCAAGTTCGGTGCGTCTTACGACACCAACGACATCTACAACTATTACGGCGCCAACTCGTGGGGCACCTACACGTTCTACGGCCTGGACAACTTCGCCGCCGGCCGCTGGAATACCTACGACTACGCACCGGAGCGCACCCCGGGCTCGATCGCTGCTGACTACACCTACAGCAACCTGGCGCTGTTCGTGCAGGACACCTGGTACGTCAACAACAACCTGACCCTGACCCTGGGCCTGCGCGCCGACCGTCCGGACACCAGCCCGGAGCCGGCCTACAACGCCGCTGCGTCGAACTTCTTCGGTTACAACAACAGCAAGGTGTTCGAGAGCAAGTTCCTGGTGCAGCCGCGCTTCGGCTTCAACTATACCTTCGATACCGATCGCCCGACCCAGTTGCGCGGTGGCGTGGGTCTGTTCCAGGGTGACTCCCCGCAGGTGTGGATCAGCAACAGCTACTCGGCGACCGGTTTCAACACCAACGTTTACAGCCTGCGCAACAACCAGTACACCGATTCGCTGAAGTTCAATCCGAACAAGGACAGCCAGCCGGTGCCGACCGCTCCGGGTTCGGCCATCCAGAACGTCAACTTTGTCGGCAACGACTTCAAGCTTCCGTCGATCTACAAGGCCAACCTGGCCCTGGACCATGAAACCCCGTGGTACGGCATCGTGGCCTCGGCCGAGCTGCTGGTCACCAAGGTCAAGGACGGCTTGTTCTACCAGAGCCTGAATCTGGGCCCGGTGCAGTACCAGGGGCCGGACGGTCGTGACATGTTCTACAGCGGCAGCAAGGTCGGTGCGTGGCAGACCGCCGATGCGCGTGTCGGCAGGGACGCCCGTTACAACAACGTCTACCTGATCAACAACACCGACGAAGGCCGCACCTCGCAGTTCACCGTGTCGCTGTCCAAGCCGTGGACCGACGCCAGCGACTGGTCCTGGAACATCGGCTACACCTACACCGATGCGACCGAAGTCGGTTCGCTGACCAGCTCCACCGCCAGCTCGGGTTGGGGTTACCAGTACGCCTTCGACGCCAACACCCCGGTCGAGAACACCTCGCGCTACCAGATCCGCGACCGCCTGTCGGGCGCGCTGAACTGGAAGCACAAGTTCTTCGGTGACTACGAAACCAAGATCGGCCTGGTGTACGAAGGCCGCAGCGGCCGCCCGTACAGCTACGTGTTCGTCAACGATGCCAACGGCGACGGCCGTACCGCCAACGACCTGTTCTACGTGCCGAAGGGCCCGGGCGACGTGCTGTTCGGCACGCTGTCCAACACCGGTGCATTCGCAGCCGATGCCGCGATGGAGAAGAGCTTCTTCGATTGGCTGGCCGCCAACCCGGACCTGGCCAAGTACGCAGGCAGCACCCCGGGCGCGAACAGCTTCCGCAGCGGCTGGATCAACACCTTCGACGTGCGCATCAGCCAGCAGCTGCCGGGCTTCATGAAGGGTCACAAGTCGGAGATCTGGCTGGATATCCAGAACATCGGCAACATGATCAACAAGGACTGGGGCAACATCTACGACTACGGCTTCTTCGCCGACAGCCGCGTTGCCACTCTGCAGGGCATGTACCAGGGCAAGTACGTGTACAACTACCGCGGCGCCGATACCCCGACCGTCGCCAACGCCGACGCTGACGGCTTCGACGTGGGTGTGTCGCAGTGGTCGCTGCAGCTGGGCTTCCGCTACCAGTTCTGATGAACTGACGTAGAGGAAATGGAAAAAGAACGGCCGGGGAAACCCGGCCGTTTCCGTTTGTCGGGGCGGATGGCCCCGGCAGGGCAGGACGGCCTTCTTGCTGCCTGCCGCCAGTTCCTGTACTCTCAATCGGTTGCGCGCAAACACGCGCACCGCAGCGCCCGAAACGGCCCGCTGCCGCTGAAACATATCCAACGGCCGGGTTTCCTGGCCGTTTTGCTTTTTAAGGGGGCAGCGGTACAGTCGGAAACCTTGAGGAAAGCAGAAAAAATGGAAATGAAGATCACCGAAACCCCGGCGCGGACGCTGCCGGTGCAGGACGCGCGGATCTACCCGCGCGGTGGCCTGGATGTGTTGTCGCGTGCCGAAGTGGCGCGCCTGCGCGACGCCTCCGGCGGCGGCATGCACGAGCTGCTGCGCCGCTGCGCGCTGGCCGTGCTGACCAGTGGCAGTGCGTCCGACGATCCGCGCGCGGCGCGCGATCTGTACCCCGATTTCGACATCCAGGTGGCGCAGCAGGATCGCGGCGTCCGCATCGACCTGGTCAATGCGCCAGCGATGGCCTTCGTCGATGGCGAGATCATCCGCGGCGTGGCCGAACTGCTGTTCGCCGTGGTCCGTGACCTGGCCTACATGGCCATCGAAATGGGCCCGGCCTACGCGGCCGAGCTGGAGTCTTCCGAAGGCATCACCAACGCGGTGTTCGGGCTGCTGCGCAATGCGCGCATCCTCAACCCGGGCGACCCGAACCTGGTGGTGTGCTGGGGCGGCCATTCGATCGGCCGCGACGAATACCTGTATACCAAGCAGGTCGGCTACGAGCTGGGCCTGCGTGGCCTGGATATCTGCACCGGCTGCGGCCCGGGCGCGATGAAGGGCCCGATGAAGGGCGCCACCATCGCCCATGCCAAGCAGCGCAAGCACGTCACCCGCTACATCGGCCTGACCGAGCCGGGCATCATCGCCGCCGAGTCGCCCAACCCGATCGTCAACCACCTGGTGATCATGCCGGACATCGAGAAGCGTCTCGAAGCGTTCGTGCGGATCGGCCACGGCATCATCGTGTTCGCCGGCGGCGTGGGCACCGCCGAAGAGATCCTGTACCTGCTCGGCATCCTGCTGCGCGAGGAAAACAAGGACCTGCCGTTCCCGTTGATCCTGACCGGCCCGACCGTGGCCGCACCGTACTTCGAGCAGATCGACCGCTTCATCCGCCTGACCCTGGGTGATGCGGCCGCCGAACGCTACGAGATCATCATCGGCGACCCGGTCGCCGTGGCGCGGCGCATGTCCACCGGCATCAAGCGCGTGCGCGAGCATCGCCTGGAGCAGAAGGACTCGTTCTTCTTCAACTGGTCGATCGAGATTCCGTGGGAGTACCAGCAGCCGTTCGTGCCCACCCATGAGGCGATGGCTGCGCTGGACCTGCACCACGGGCGCCCGCCGCACGCCCTGGCCGCCGACCTGCGCCGCGCGTTCTCCGGCATCGTGGCCGGCAACGTCAAGGAAGACGGCATGCGCCGCATCGAGCAGTTCGGCCCGTTCGAGATCCACGGCGACGCCGACATGATGCAGGCCCTGGACGAACTGCTGCGCGCCTTCGTCGAGCAGCGCCGGATGAAGATTTCCGGCGAGTACCAGCCCTGCTACAAGGTCTTGGCCTGACCGGCGACGGGCTGGCCCGGCCCGGCTGACCGGGTCGGGCGAGGGCGGGGTGGGGAGCCCCGCCGTCCGGGATCCGCCGGCCGCCCGTCAACGCATTGACGCCCGTCGCCCCCGGGCGACCGTTCGTCCTGCCGCCGCTTGCCGCCGGGCGGCGGGTCGTTCATCTTCTGTGTCATCACGCTGGGGAGCGTTCCATGTCTTTACGCCGATCCAAGGGTTTTACGCTCGTCGAACTGATGATCACCCTCATCGTCTTTTCGGTGCTGGCGGCCATCGCCTATCCGAGCTTCCAGAACTCGATCCGCAACAACCGCCTCAGCACCACCAACAACGAGGTGCTCGGCCTGCTGTCGCTGGCGCGCAGCGAGGGGATCCGCAACAACACCGGTGGCGGCGTCTGCGGCAGCACCGATGGCACGGCCTGCGATGGCAGTTGGACCGACGGCATGATGGCCTGGGCCGACAGCAACGGCGACGGTGAGTTCGGCACGGGCGACACCGTCCTGCGCTTCGGCCAGGGCAACCCGCAACTGCAGGTCGGCAGCCCCGATCCGGACGTCATCGCCTTTGACCCGCGTGGCCGTCGTCGCGCCGCCAGCGACCAGTCGATCACCCTGACGCCCACCGAATGCAAAACCGGCGAGTCCACCCGCACCCTGACCGTGACCCTGTCCGGGCAGGTGCGCTCCACCAACGGAACCTGCACATGAAGCGCCGCTCCGGATTCCATGGTCGCCGCGGCAGCGGCGGCTTCAGCCTGCTGGAAGTATTGATCGCACTGCTGGTGCTGGCCTTCGGCCTGCTCGGCTTCGCCTTGCTGCAGACCATGAACGTGCGCTTCGTGCAGAGCTCGGGCCAGCGCACCCAGGCCACCAACCTGGCCTCGGACCTGATCGAGATGATGCGCGTGCAGCGTACCGACACCCTCAACGATGGCGACTACGGCGCGGCGTCCTTTGCCGTCGGCGACGTGGACGTCACCGCCGCACCCTGTGCATGGCCGGTGGGCGCGGGTACCACCGCCACCTCCAGCAATGTGGCGCGCTGGCAGTGCCAGGTGGTCAAGACGCTGGGCGACAAGGCCAGTGCCGATGTCAGCGTCGTCGATGGCCTGGTCACCGTCGGGATCGGCTGGGGCGATGAACGCTGGGATGCCGACAACGCCGACAGCACCACCACCTTTACCCTGGTCACCCGCCTATGAGCCGCTCGTCGTTCAATGCTGGTCGCCACGCCGCCGGCCTTTCGCTGATCGAAATGATGATCGCCATGGTCATCAGCCTGATCCTCATGCTCGGCGTCGTGCAGATCTTCATGGCCTCGCGCGCGGCCTCGCGGCTGTCCGAGGGCGCCGCGCGCACCCAGGAAAACGCCCGTTTCGCGCTGGACTTCCTCGAGCGCGACATCCGCATGGCCGGGCACATGGGCTGCGTCAACGACCAGGCCCACGTCATCAAGGATGGCGACAGCATCAAGGTCCACGTGGCCGGGATCACCAGCGGCGACGGTAGCCCGCTGGACTTCTCCGTGCCGATCCAGGGCTACGAGGCCGACGGCACCGCCCCCGGCGACGCGCTCACCATCGGCGGTACCTGGGCCGCGGCGGGCAGCACCCCGGACGGGATCACTGGCCTGTCGCCTGCGCCGATCGGGGGCAGCGACATCCTGGTCATGCGCTACCTGGCGGCCGAAGGCTCGCCGGTGTTGAACATCGTCAACGGCACCGACTCCACCGTCACCATCGCCTCCGACGCCGCCGCGCGTCTGTCGGCCGGTGCGGCGACCACGCCGTCGGTGTTCGCGGTCTCCGACTGCAGCCGGGTGGATATCTTCTCCGGCACCCTGGACGGCAACACCATCACCGCCAATGCCACCTCGCTGGTCAACTACGCCTCCAACAACGCGGTGACGATGGTCTACCGCGCCGAGTCGCTGGTGTACTACGTGGCCATGAACACGGCCAATGAACCGTCTCTGTACCGTGCCCGCGCCAACGGTGACGGCGAGTTCGAACAGGGCGAGGAAATGGTCGAGGGCATCGAGAGCCTGCAGTTCGTGTACGGCCTGGATGCCGAGTCGGCGATCAGCAGCAGCGCGCCGCCCACCGGGGTGATCGATGTGCAGCGTGTGGCCTCGGAAGTGAGCACCGCCGCCGACGCCACCGCCGTGGCGGAATGGCGCCGCGTCGGCATGGTGCAGCTGGGCATCCTGGTGCGCAGCCCGCAACCGGCCTCGGCCGAGCAGGCCAACGTGGACGTGGCCCAGCTGGGCGTGCTCGGGGTGGCCTTCAATCCACCCCAGACCAATGACCGCCGCTACCGCGCCTCGTACGAGGTGTCGGTGGCACTGCGCAACCGCCTGTTCGGGAACTGAGCCATGAACGCTGCCGCCCTTCGTCGGTTCTCCCCGCCCGCCCGCCAGCGCGGCGCAGTGCTGTACATCGCCCTGATGCTGCTGATCCTGCTCTCGCTGCTCGGCATCGTCGGCATGCAGGTAGCCAGCATGCAGGAGCGCATGTCCTCCAACTACCGCGCGGTCAACGTTGCCTTCCAGGCCAGCGAGCGCTCGGTGCGCGACACCGAACGCTCGATCGAAGAGATCGACAACAATGCCGGTGACGGCGGCGACCTCAATCCCGCCGACATCCAGCGCCTCTGCGACGACGGCTATGACCCGACCCGCTGGGTGGGCGAACAGGCCCTCGCCGACGCGCCGGCGGTCAACGTGCGCCGGATCGAAACCTGCATCCAGGGGGAGGCTGCGCTGGAAATGGGCCAGCCCGAAAGCGAAGAGCCGACCCGCGTCTACCAGATCACGTCCTTCGCGTCCGACCGCGACGACAACAACAACGATGGCACCAGCTCGGCTGCCATCGACACCGTATTCAAGCTCTGAGGAACGCCATCATGCTCACCCGGAAGACCAAGATCGTCACTGGCTCGGGCCTGCTGCTGGTGGCAGGCGCAGGCTGGCTGGCCTATTCGCTGTTCGCCGCGCAGGCGCAGGGCACGTTGTCGCAGATTCCAATGAACGTGAAGGTGTCGGCCACCCCGTCCTTCATCATGGCCGTGGATGACTCCGGCTCGATGACCTTCCAGACCCAGTTCCCGGGGCAGGACGGTACCGCGTGCTGGAGCAGCACGCGGGAGAGCTTCTTCACCGCCAACGGTGCGCTGAACACGCCGGATACGATCAAGAACAGCAGTGGCTCGACGCAGGGTGAGTGCAGTTATTTCTACGTAGCGCCCGGTCCGCGCATCGGCATGACCTACTTCGGCCTGCCGGCACTGGATGCCTATGGATTCGCGCGATCGGCCGCCTACAACCCGACCTATTTCGACCCCTCGGTGAAGTACGAGCCATGGCTGGGCGTGTTCACGACCGGTGGCAGGGAGACCATTGCCTCTTATGGTAACGCGGCGACGGGCAAGACCAAGATCGACCCTCGGCAGACCGCGACGCTGGATCTGACGGCCAAGTACCTGAGTTCCACCGCGACCGATGCGGTGCGCATGCAGAACGGAATGAAGATTCCGGCCGGCACGCAGTACTACCCGATCACGGTGAATGGCAATCGCTACACGGTTGGCAATCTCAACACCAACAGGAACGGCGTCACCTGGAACAGCGGTTCCGCCTATGCGCTGGTGGAGTACACCCCGTCGACGTTCTACATGCCCTGGACGGGCACCAACGACCCGCGCCCGGCGATGGCGGGCGATGCGACTGTCTACAGCGGCGTGACCCGCGAGAAGATCAACGACGCGTGTGGCACCAATTGCCACATGTGGAAGTACACGATCGCCAGCGGCAACACGGCGGCCTTGCAGAACTTCGCGAACTGGTTCTCGTACTACGGCAACCGCAACCGCGCCATGATCGCCGGCATGACCCGCGCCATGGACGTGAACAACATGTACGTGGGCTACTTCAAGATCAACGACAACGGCTCCTACGACAGCTCCACCGACAGCGGCAAGCGGCTGGCGATCCAGAACATGGGCACGCCGGCAGACAAGATCGCGCTCTACAAGAAGATGATCGCGCTGACCGCCAGCGGTGGCACGCCCAATCGCCAGGCGGTGAATGCCGCCGGCCTGCAGTTCCAGCGCACCGACGCAAACGCACCGGTACGCCTGTCCTGCCAGAAGAACGCGGTGATGCTGTTCACCGACGGCTACAGCAACAATGATGGTCCGACCGTGGGCAACATCGATGGCGCGATGACCGCGCCGTTCAAGGACGGCCACAGCAACACGATGGCCGATATCGTGTCGCAGTACTACCTCAACCCACTGCGTACCGACGACAACATGCCGCGCGGCCAGGTGCCGGTCCCGCAGGCCTGCGGCACGGGCAACACCGATCTGTCGCTGGATTGCAACAAAGACCTGCATATCAACTTCTACGGCATCACCCTGGGCGCGCGCGGCAATCTGTACGACCCCAACAATCCGCAGAATCCGTACACCACGCCGGCGATCTACAACAACTGGCCGTCGCGGCAGAATGACAACCGCAGTACGGTCGACGACATCTGGCACGCGGCCACCAATACCCGCGGCGAGTACATCAACGCACGCACGCCGGCCGACATCACCGCGGCCATGCGCCGGGTGCTGTCGTCGGTGACCGCCGGCGCGGCCCCATCCGGCAGCCTGGCACTGACCGGCTCGCGCATCGGTACCGGCACGCTGTCGGTCACCCCGACCTTCGAGGTCGCCAACCAGGAGACCGACTGGTTCAGCCGCCTGACCGCCTCGACGCTGACGGTCAACGATGACACCCGCGTCGCCGAGTACACCACGGCGTGGGAAGCGGCGGCCAAGATGGGGACGCAGACGGCCCGCAACATCGTCGCGACCAAGGGCGAAAACGCGGTCAACTTCACCAACAGCAATATCGCCTTCAACGACCTGTGCACCAAGCCCGGTAACCTGTACCCGGACATGGTGCTGTGCAGCGGTGCGGAGATCGAAGGGCTGGGCGGTGACATCGCCACCGCGATGGCCTACCTGCGCGGCGACCGCTCGCGCGAAGTCGGCAAGACCAACGGCATCTACCGCTTCCGCAGCACGGTGCTGGGCGATATCGTCAACTCCAGCCCGGTGATCAGTTCGCCGCGCGACGACTACGGCTACCAGCGCATCAGCACCGACTTCGCCACCTCCTACGCGGAATACCTGGCCAGCAAGCGCGAGGACGGCCGTTACATGGTCTACGTGGGCGCCAACGACGGCATGCTGCATGCCTTCGATGGCGGGATGAGCGGCGATGGCACCACCGACGGGGCCGGGGGCACCGAGACCTTCGCCTATATTCCCGGCACCGCGCTCGGCCACATGGGCAACCTGCTGTATCCGTACAAAGCCGCCAACAAGAACGACCAGAAGTTCCGCCACCGCTACTACGTGGATGGTCCGATCACCGTGGCCGACGTGCAGTTGAGTGGCAGTTGGGCGACCGCGCTGGTGGGCACCGCGGGCGCCGGCGGCCGGGCCGTGTTCGGCCTGGACGTGACCACGCCGTCGACGTTCGGGACCACCAATCGCCTGTGGGAAATCAGTGACGTCAACACCCGGCTCGCGGACGACGTCCGTGCCAACATCGGCCATGTGCTGGGCAAGCCGGTCATCGTGCCGGTGAAGTCCGGCACCGACGTGGCCTGGAAGGCCATCTTCGGCAACGGCTACAACAGCGCCGACGGCAAGGCCGTGTTGTTCGTGGTCGACATGGCCGATGGCGCGGTCCGCATGATCACCGCCACCGAGGCCTCCAACACGGCGCCAGCCGGCACCAACGGCCTGGGCAACATCGTCGTCCTCGATCGCCTGCGCGCCAATCCGGCGGCCAACCCGCCGGTCGGCCAGGAGAGCGTGCGCGGGCGTGACGGACTCGCCGACACCGTGTACGCGGCCGATCAGCGCGGTGCACTGTGGAAGTTCGACCTGGAAGATTCCAGCAACAGCGTCACCGTGCCGGTGTTCACCACCGCGCGCCAGACCGACGGCAACAGCGGCCAGGTGTACCGCCAGCCGATCACCGGCGGCATGACCACCGTGACCGGTCCGGGTGGCGGGGTGATGCTGTTGTTCGGTACCGGCAGCTTCTCCTTCAGCAACGACCCGCAGGACACGGCGCAGCAGGCGCTCTATGGTGTCAACGACATCAGTGCCGGCCAGCCGACCAGCACCATCACGCCGTCCAACCTGGTCAGCTACACCGTCACCACCGATACCGGCGGCACCAAGCGTTCGATCGAGGCGGCATCGTTCACCGGCGGCACCGCCTACGGCTGGACCGTGCTCCTGCCGGGCCTGGGCGAGCGCTTCGTCGGCAATCCCGCGGTGGCGGCCGGGGTGGTCTTCCTGCCAACCTACCTGCCCAACAACGGCGCGGAAGGCTGCTCCACGGAGGGCTCCAACTGGCTGTTCGGGCTCAATCCGGTCAGCGGCGTCGCCGCGCTGGACCAGGCCCGCATCGGCTCGCCAGGCGGCGATCCGTACGGCAGCGGCACGGCGGCAACCAGCCTGAACACCGGCGGTACCGCACCGGTGAAGGACGTCAGTGTGGCCGTGGTGCCGCGACTGGCCGCCGGTGGCGGTCCCAACGACCGTGCCTGCTGGATGGTGGTCAACGTGGCCGGTGCAGAACCGATGTACCTGCCGTATCCGTGTGGTCGCCAATCCTGGCGCCAGATCCAATAACGCTGCGGAAGCCTGGACATGATGAACAACAGCAACACCCTACGGAACAAGGCCGGCAGCGCGGGTTTCACCCTGATCGAGTTGATGATCGTGGTGCTGGTCATCGCGGTCCTGGCGGCCGTGGCCTATCCGTCCTACCAGCAGCACGTGCTCAAGACCCGGCGTGGCGTGGTCAAGGCGGACATGGTCGAGTACGCGCAGCGTGCGGAGCGTTACCACTCGGTCAACAACACCTACGCCAACTTCGCGCTGCCGGTCGAGGTGTCGCCGCGCGAAGGGGGTGTGGTCCGCTACAACCTGGTGTTCGAGGGTGACGGGTCCAGTTTCTCGATCACCGCCACACCCGACGGCGAGCAGGCCAAGGACAAGTGCGGCACCCTGAGCGTGGACCAGGCCAACCGCAAGACCAGCAGCACCGGCGAGCTGTCCGAGTGCTGGTAGGCCCGGCGTAGCGGGGCAGGGCGGCAGGATGCGCACAGGGTGTTGCCCTTCGGCAAAACCACCTTTACAATGCGCCTCCCCGCCCGAATAGCTCAGCCGGTTAGAGCACTTGACTGTTAATCAGGGGGTCGTTGGTTCGAGTCCAACTTCGGGCGCCAGATCTGAAAAAGCCGCGAGAAATCGCGGCTTTTTTGTTGTCCTCCAGCGGCGGCGCGGCGCGCGGTTCAGCGCGGACAGCCGCCGGGCGCATCGTGTACTTCCGAGCGCACGCGACCACTGTTGTTCACCACCACCCGGCCCAGCAGCCGATCATCGCGGCAGATCCGCAGCGAGAGATTGGTGCCGTAGGCGCGCCCGTCGCGCAGATAACGCAGGCGACCGCGGCCGGCACTGCTGACGATCCGCCAGCCGGCCGGGGGCTGCCACCGCTGCTGGCGCAGGATGTCGCCGGCCGCCGCCGGCGTGGTCGCGCGCGGCCCCGCGACGTAGACGATCCAGCCGTGTCCCCAGCTGTCGACATCGGTGCAGTGGCGTCCGTCCGCGCTGGCGCAGACACTGACCTCTTCGTGGCGCTGCAGGGCCGAGAGCCGTGCGAAGGCAAGGTCGGTGCTGAGCAGGTGGCGCGCGCTGGCAGCGCGCTGGCGGTCCAGCAACGCCCGCACATCGGGCAGGGCGACCGCGCACAGCAGCGCCAGGACCAGCAGCGTCACCATCGTTTCGATCAGGGTCCAGCCGTGCAGGCGGGGCGGCGCGGCGCGCGGGGGTGGCAGGGGCATGGTCGCACCAGCAGGGGCCAGGACCCCCAGCCTGCAGCGGCGGCCCGCCCAGCCCCATCGGCGCGCGCCGCGCCCCCGGGTAGGCCAGCCCCTCAGCCAGCCGTCACCATGGCCCCCGGTATACTGGAGGGCCCGGGAATTGGCGGCACCATGAGCGATCGCTTCGAACTTGTCTCTCCGTATTCACCGGCCGGCGACCAGCCGGCGGCGATCGAGAAGCTCACGGCCAATTTCGAGGCCGGCATCGCCAAGCAGACGCTGCTGGGCGTGACCGGGTCGGGCAAGACCTACACCATCGCCAACGTCATCCAGCAGGTGCAGAAGCCGACGCTGATCATGGCGCCGAACAAGACCCTGGCCGCGCAGCTGTATGGCGAGTTCAAGTCGTTCTTCCCGCACAACGCGGTGGAATACTTCGTCAGTTACTACGATTATTACCAGCCCGAAGCCTATGTGCCCTCGTCGGACACCTTCATCGAGAAGGACAGTTCGATCAACGAGCACATCGAGCAGATGCGGCTGGCCGCGACCAAGACCCTGCTGTCGCGCCCGGACGCGATCGTGGTGGCCACCGTCTCGGCGATCTATGGCCTGGGCGCGCCGGAAGATTACCTGTCGCTGCGCCTGATCCTGTCCACTGGCGAGCGCATCGACCAGCGCGACCTGATCAACCACCTCACCCAGCTGCAATACACGCGCAACGAGTACGAGCTGCATCGCGGCACCTTCCGCGTGCGCGGCGAGGTGATCGACGTGTTCCCGGCCGAGTCGGACAGCGAGGCGGTGCGCATCGAGCTGTTCGATGGCGAGGTCGAGCAGATCAGCATGTTCGATCCGCTGACCGGCGAGAGCCTGCGCAAGCTGATGCGCTACACGGTCTACCCCAAGACCCACTACGCCACCACCCGCGAGCGGGTGCTGGCCGCGGTGGAAACCATCAAGGCCGAGCTCAAGCCGCGGCTGGAGCAGCTGTACGAGCAGAACAAGCTGGTCGAAGCGCAGCGTCTGGCCCAGCGCACCCAGTTCGACCTGGAAATGATGGCCGAAGTGGGGTTCTGCAACGGCATCGAGAACTACTCCCGGCACCTCACCGGCAAGGCGCCGGGCGAGCCGCCGCCGACCCTGTTCGACTACCTGCCCCCCGACGCGCTGCTGGTGATCGACGAATCGCACGTGACCATTCCGCAGATCGGCGCGATGTTCAAGGGCGACCGCTCGCGCAAGGAAACCCTGGTCGAGTTCGGTTTCCGCCTGCCATCGGCGCTGGACAACCGCCCGCTGCGCTTCGAGGAGTGGGAGGCGCGCTGCCCGCGCAGCATCTACGTGTCCGCAACCCCGGGCCCGTATGAGCTGCGCGAGGCCGGCGATGAGATCACCGAGTTGGTGGTGCGTCCGACCGGCCTGATCGATCCGGTCGTCGAGATCCGTCCGGTCGGTACCCAGGTCGATGACCTGATGAGCGAGGTCAACGAACGCATCAAGCTCGGCGACCGCGTGCTGGTCACCACGCTGACCAAGCGCATGGCCGAGAACCTCACCGAATATCTCACCGAACACGGCATCCGCGTGCGTTACCTGCACTCGGACATCGACACCGTCGAGCGCGTGGAGATCATCCGCGACCTGCGCCTGGGCAAATTCGACGTGCTGGTCGGCATCAACCTGCTGCGCGAAGGCCTGGACATGCCCGAGGTGTCGCTGGTGGCGATCCTGGATGCGGACAAGGAAGGCTTCCTGCGCTCCACCGGCTCGCTGATCCAGACCATCGGCCGTGCCGCGCGCAACCTGCGTGGCAAGGCGATCCTATACGCGGACAAGATGACGCGGTCGATGCAGGCAGCGATCGACGAGACCGACCGCCGCCGTGCCAAGCAGGTCGAATACAACACCCTGCACGGCATCACGCCCAAGTCGGTCCTGCGTCCGATCACCGACGTGCTGGAAGGCGCGCGTTCGGAGGCGGCCGAAAAGGAGTCGCGCGGCAAGGGCAAGGGGCGGGGTGGCCGGGTGGCCGAGGAGGCGGTGGATTACCGGGCCCTGGAACCGGCCCAGATCGCCAAGCGCCTGCAGGCGCTGGAGCAGAAGATGTACCAGCACGCGCGCGACCTGGAATTCGAGGACGCCGCCCACGTGCGCGACCAGATCCGGCAGCTGAAGGAGGCCAGCCTGGGCTGAACCGTTCGTTGTGAAATATCTTCACAAAAGTGTTGCGCTTCCCGGGGGACGTCCGTAATATACGCGGCCTGCCCCGACGCAATCGCAACCGGGCAGGGCAGTAAAAACGGGCGGTTAGCTCAGCGGTAGAGCACTACCTTGACATGGTAGGGGTCACAGGTTCGAACCCTGTACCGCCCACCACTCCGACCTCCAGCGAGGTGCGGGTGGAAACGAAGAAGGCCAGCCATCGTGCTGGCCTTTTTGTTTTTTCCGGGCCGCGCATGTCCGCCTGCGGCCGGCCCTGCGGTCTGGCCGGTATCGCGTTTTTCGCCGATCGCGACACTTTTGATCGATTCGTTTCGCATCGCCTCCGTCTGCTGCGGCGGCGGCAGATGCCTGCGTCCGTGCATCGATGCAGGCCAGGCCCGGGCGTCCCGGCGTCCGCGGGCAACCTCGACACGGGACCGCCCCCTGACCGGTGTGATAGCGTCTTCGCGCCGATGGAGGGAATGCCTTTGCATCGGAAAATGGATGGATAACCTGACCGTGGGAAGGAGACGAAATGGCGACGCTCAAAGGGCTGACGTTGATGATGGTCGTGGCAGGCGGGATGACGCTTGCCGGTACTGGCTCGATCCAGGAAGCACGCGCGGCCGGGCCGTGCTGCTCCTCTGATCCGCATGGCAGTCAGATCGCGGCAAAGGGTCTGGGTGAAACCGCGCCGCTGGCGCTCAACCTCAGCCAGGTATCGAACTGGCGTGCGTACGAGTTCAAGCGCGATGGCGTCTGGTATCTGCAGGTCAATGACCAGGCCGGCACGGTGCGGGCCATCGTCGGCAACATCGGCGATACGTTCTGGACGTTGCCCGGTGGCGTGGATGCGGACCGGGTTTCGTTGCCGGGCAGCAACCTGGCCATTCCGGCAGGCGCTGCGCGGGAAGTGGTGTACCGCAAGCCGCAGCTGTGGCTGGTGGCCTACAGCACGGCCGGTGGCGTGATCTGGTCCATAGAGGCGCCGGACGGTTCGCGGTAAGCCTGCGGCACGTCGATCAGCAACAGCCGGATACGGTTACGGCGGCAGCTCGCGCTGCCGCCGTAAGCCAGCGTGCGCCCCGCCAGGATCTGCTGTGCGCGCTGGACCGTCGCGGTACCCAGATGGCGCCTGCCGTCCAGCAGCGATACCGTCATCACGATCCCCGCCACGCCACTGCGCCGTCCGCAACGGGCGCGTACCTGCAGGTAGCCGGTTTCATTATCCAGCAGTACGCCGACCGCGTCGGCCAGGCTGCGGTAGGCCGCCAGCTGCAAGCCCAGGCTGAGCTGGCACGGGTCGCCATCCAGTCGCGGCCGCGCAACCCGGTAGGTCAGTTCCCACAGCCCGGCCAGGCCGCCGGAACGCAGCGCGACGAACAGGCCCGAATACTCGATCTCGGTCGGATAGACCATGCTGATCTGCTCGCGGAACAGGCGCGACTGCGCCTGGCTTGCCGTGAGCATGTCCAGCGCCGAAGCATGCTCGCCCCGCTGCTTGAGCAGCGCTGCGGCGCGCAGGAAAGACTGGTCGATGTCCTCGCCGATGAGCTTCATCTGCACGGCGCGTTCGCGGCGCTCCTGTTCGCTGGCCAGGTGACCGGTGCGCGCGAAGGACTCCGCCTGGCCGCGCAGCTTTTCGCGCGATGCGAAGCGGTGGTAATGATGGGAGATGGTGGAGCCCAGCATCAGCAACGCGGTGCCGGTCACGGCCAGAATCTGCTGGGCCACAAAGGCGGTAGCGTCGAATGAGCCGGGCCGCCCGGTCATCTCCATGGTCAGCGCCAGGGTCAGGTTGACCGCGGCAAAACTCACCGCCGCCCCGCGCCAGCCATACAGGCAGGTCAGGGCCACGGCAGGCAGCATCATGGCGATACGGAGGCTGTTCTTGGCCAGCGCCATCTCGCCGGTATCGGGCAGGTGGGCCGCAAGCAGGCCCAGGGTGACGATCGCCGACAGGGCCGCCACCACGGCAATGCGCCAGCGCGGGGTGGCCGCGAACGACACGTGGCGATGCCGCCACAGCAGGGCGAGTGGCGCGAACATCAGGATGCCCAGATAGTCGCCCACCATGTAGCGCAGCACGCCCGTCCAGGAGACGGCCTCGTGCAGCGTGGGCATCAGCAGGTACGCCAGGCCCTGGTTGAGCGAGGAGACGACCAGCGCCGACAGGGCGGCCACCGACAGCAGCCACGCTTCGTTCTGCGCCAGCCTGTGCCGGTGCGCGTGCATGATCAGGGCCACCGCGGGCATCAGCACCGCCGAGGCGATCACGACCCAGGCAACGCCGTACGTACCGACCATCGGGACGCGTGCGTACGCAAAGTAGGCGTACTCGCCAAACACGAGATAGAGCCACCAGCGTGGCGGACACAGCAGCAGCGCCGCCACGCGGATGCCGGCGGGCAGGTACATCTGGTCGACCGATGAGCCGCGTGCCACGGCATAGGCGAGGGCGTAGGCGATCGCCAACAGCACCCCGGCCGGATGAATCCGCAGATTGAGGTGAAACTCCTTTTTCAACCAGCTCAACTGCACGGATACCTCCGTTTGCGTGGGTGGTGCATCCACCTCCACGCCGGATGCAGATCGGACACTATCGGCGAATGCACCGTGATGCAACGCTGTCGATGCGCCTTCACGCGACGTCGGTTGCAGTGGGTGTGCTCGGTGATTTGATCGGCATCACAGATTTTGTCCGATCCGGCGTGAGCAGCGGGTCGCCATCTGCCGATCCGGGGCATGCGCGGGAAGCGCCCACCCGATGGCGGCGACGTCGCCGATGGCGTGGGTGAGGCGAGGCGCCGAGCATGCCCGTTCGTCCTGATGCAAGGAGGCGGATCGCGCCGCCATGGCCGGCATTGCTCCCCGTCCGATACACCCGCTGTTCGGCAAAGCCTGTGCCGCCGGGGCGGTGGTGGGGGCGTGCGCGGCCGCCTTCGCCCCCGTGCTTCCAGCGCCGTGGATCGCGCTGCTGCTGATCGCCGCGGGCATGGCAGGCTGGGTCTGGCCGTGGCGCGGACGGTGCTGCGCGGTGCTGTTGCTGGGTGCGGGCCATGTCGTATGGCAGGGCGGTCTGGTGCTGGACCGGCAACTGCCGGCCGGCCGCCCACCGGTGGACGTGATGCTGCAGGGCCGGGTGGTCAGTCTGCCGGAGCATCGCGCGGGCAGTACCCGCTTTACGCTCCGGATCGATACCACGCCGGCCATGCCGGCGGCGCTGCGGGGGCGGGACGTGTCGCTGGGCTGGTACGACCCGCCGCGAAGCGCCACCTCGGCGCGGCGGCAGGTGATGGCCGGCGCCCACTGGCAGTTCCAGGCGCGCCTGCGCGCCCCACGCGGCCTGCGCAATCCCGGCGGCTTCGACGCCGAGCAGCATGCGGTGCTGCAGCGCGTGGCCGGCACCGGGCAGGTGCGCGCGCCACACAGCGCGCGCCAGCTGCGCGCAGCGCATGGCCTGCCTGCGTGGCGCGAGCGCATGGCGACGGCCATCGCGACCCAGGTGGATGGCGACGGCGCACGCTTCATCCAGGCGCTGGCGCTGGGCGATACGCGAGGGCTGGCGCCGTCGGACTGGGACGCGTTGCGCGCGCTTGGCCTGACCCATCTGGTGGCGATCTCCGGCTTCCATGTCGGGCTGGTGGCCGGCTGCGCCGCGTGGCTGGGGGCCGCGCTCTGGCGATGCTGGCCGGCCTTGGCCCGGGGCTGGCCGCGCCCGTTGGCAGCCGCCACCGCCGCCGTCCTGGGGGCGGCCCTCTACGCTGGCGTGGCTGGTTTCGCCTTGCCCACGGTGCGCACCGTCCTGATGATCGCAGTGGTGGCCGGCGCGCACTGCGCCCGTCGCCCGTGCACGATCGGGCAAGCGCTGGCCCTGGCCGCGCTGGTCATGCTCGCGTTGGATCCACTGGCCGTGCTGGCGCCGGGATTCTGGCTCAGCTTTGGCGGGGTACTGTGGCTGGTCTGGTGCCTGCCCGGGCGCAGGCAACACTGGCTGCGGACCTTCCTGGCCGCCCAGGGGGTGGCCACCCTGGCGCTGTTGCCCTTGACGGTGGCGCTGTTTGGCCAGGCCTCGCGCGCCGGTCCGCTGGTCAACCTGCTGGCCATCCCCTGGTGGAGCCTGGTGGTGGTGCCGCTGGCGTTGCTGGGCACGGTGCTGGAGGCGCTGATGGACGGGGCGGGGCGCTGGCCGTGGCAGCTGGCGGCCTGGTGCTTCCAGGCCAGCTGGTGGTTGTTTGGGCACCTGGCGCAGGCACCTTGGGCGCTGTGGTGGCTGCCTCATGCCGGCGCCGGGGCACTGGCGGCGGCCCTGTGCGGCGTGGCCTGGCTGCTGTTGCCGCGCGGGGTGGCCGGCCGATTGCCCGCCGCGGTGCTGTGCCTGCCGTTGCTGTGGCCGGCGCAGCAGCGGCCGGGCGAGGGCGAGGTCGAGCTGCTGGTGATGGACGTCGGGCAGGGGCTGGCCATCTGGGTGCGGACCCGCTCCCATCGCCTGCTGTATGACGCCGGGCCTGCGACAGCCGGGCGATTCGATGCCGGTGAGCGGGTGGTGGTGCCGACCTTGCACGCACTGGGTGAGGACGGGTTGGACTGGATCCTGCTCAGCCACGGCGATGCCGACCATGCCGGCGGCGCGCCGGCGGTGCAGGCGGCGCTCGGCCACCCACCGCTGCATGCACCGCGCGGGGCGCTGGCCGGTATCGACGTGCCCTGTGCGGCGGGGCAGCGCTGGCAGTGGGACGGGGTGACGTTCAGCGTGCTGCATCCTGCCCCCGGGGCGCGCTACGCGGGCAACGAGAGCAGTTGCGTGCTGCGCATCGCCACGCCCCACGGTGCGATCCTGCTGACCGGCGACATCGGCCGGGGCAGCGAGCAGCGGTTGCTGGCAGCGGACCGGCAGGCGCTGCGTGCGGCGCTGGTGGTGGTGCCCCACCACGGCAGCGCCGGCTCGTCCAGCGCGGCGTGGGTGCGGGCGGCGTCGCCGCAGCTGGCGCTGGTGTCGGCCGGGCACGGCAATCGCTTCGGGCATCCGCGCGCGGACGTGGTGGCGCGGTGGCAGGCGGCCGGCGCCGAGGTACTCAACACCGGCGACAGCGGCGCGCTGCGTGCCTGGCTGGGGCGTGAAGGCCTGCAGGTGCGTGAACAGCGGGTTTTTCAGCCGCGTTGGTGGGATGCCGCGGAGCGGAGCCGGTCGGCTGCTATTCTATCGGCGGTCAAACAGGCGGCCGATGGGCCGGAGGGTTGAAACGTGTGGGAACTGGTCAAGGCCGGTGGCTGGCCGATGGTGCCGCTGCTGCTGTTGGGCGTACTGGCTTTGGCGATCGTCCTGGAGCGTTTCTGGACCTTGCGGCGTAACGAAGTCCTGCCTCCCGGGCTGGGCCAGGAAGTGCGCAACTGGGCCGCGCGCGGCAAGCTCGATCCCAGCCACATCCAGTCGCTGCGGGCCAACTCGCCGCTGGGCGCGCTGCTGGCGGTCGCCCTCGAAGCGCGCAATCGGCCGCGTGACCAGATCCGCGAGCGCATCGAGGATGCCGGTCGGCACCTGGTGCACCGCATGGAGCGCTTCCTGAACGCCCTGGGCACGATCGCCTCGGCCGGGCCGCTGCTGGGCCTGCTGGGCACGGTGGTCGGCATGATCCAGATGTTCCTGGGCATCCTCGACCACGGCGTGGGCGACGTGAACCAGCTCGCCGGCGGCATCGGCAAGGCGCTGGTCTGCACCGCCACCGGCATGATCGTGGCGATCCCGGCGCTGATGTTCCACCGCTATTTCAAGGGCCGTATCGGCGGCTATGTGATCGAGATGGAGCAGGAGGCCAGCGCACTGCTCGACGCGCTCGACGGTCGCCCCGGGGTGATGAACACCGGCGCCCGCGCGCCCGCTGCCGCGCCGGCGGCACCCGTCACGGCCAAGGGCTGACGGATGCGTATCCGCAATGACCGGGTCCAGGACGAGCCGCACATCGATCTGGTCCCCCTGATCGACGTGATCCTCGTGCTGATCATCTTCTTCGTGGTCACCACCACGTTCGACGCGCGCTCCACGCTGCAACTGCAGCTGCCGACCGCCAGCCAGCAGGAGAACAGCGAGCCGCCGCGGTCGCTGAGCGTGCTGGTCAACGCCGAGGGGCGCTACTTCATCAACGACCAGGAAGTGCTGCGCACCGACGTCGAAGCGGTCAAGCAGACCATCGCCGCCGTCGCCGGCAGCGACCGCGAGCAGACCGTGCTGCTGCGCGCCGATGCGCGCACCCCGTACCAGGCCGTTGTCACCGCCCAGGATGCCCTGGGCCAGCTCGGCTTCCGCCGCATCGCCATCGCTACCGCGCCGGAGGTGGGTCCATGAGTAAGAAACACGCGCCGGTCTGGCCGATCTACAAGCGCCTGCTGGGCTACACCAACGCCTACTGGGTGTTCATGGTGGCCGCGGTGATCGGCATGGTGGTCGAGGCGTTGGCCGGCTACCACTTCAGCAAGCTGATGGAGCCGCTGGTCAACCGCGGCTTCGTCAACCCCGAGCCGCGCATGGCGGTGATCCTGCCGTTGACCATCCTGGGCCTGTTCGTGGCCCGCAGCGCGGCCACGTTCGTCAGTGATTACGCGCTGGCACGCACCGGCCGCAGCGTGGTCCGCGACCTGCGCGAGCAGGTGCTGGAAAAATACCTGCACCTGCCGTCCTCGCATTTCGACGCCGAGTCCACCCCGGTGATGGTCAGCCGGTTGAACTTCGACACCGAGCAGGTCACCCAGGCCAGTGCCGACGCGCTCAAGACCCTGGTCGCCGACACCCTGACCATCATCGCCATGCTGGTGGTGATGCTGCAGATGAGCGTCAAGGTGACCGTGGCGATGCTGGTGGTGGTGCCGCTGATCGGCGTCATCGTGTCGTTCGTGGGCAAGCGCTACCGGCGTATCAGCCGCGGCATCCAGGACGGCATGGGCAGCATGGCGCAGACTGCCGAGCAGTCGCTGGCCGCACAGCAGGAAGTGAAGGTCCACGGCACCCAGGCGCATGAAATCTCGCGCTACGCGCGCCTGGCCAACCGCATGCTCGGCCTGAACATGAAAGTGGAAACCACCCGTGCGGCGGCCTCCAGCGTGGTCCAGTTCCTGGCCGCGCTGGCGCTGGCGGTGATCGTGTGGGTCTCCACCCGCGAGGCCCTGGCCGGCCGCCTGAATGCCGGCCAGTTCATGGGCCTGATGATCTCGATGACCGCGATCATTCCCTCGCTGCGCCGCCTGACCAGCGTGCAGTCGTCCATCGCGCGCGGCGTGTCTGCGGCCGAGCGCCTGTTCTCGATCCTGGACATGCCGGTCGAGCGCGACCAGGGCGTGCAGAAGATCGGCCGATCGCGTGGCGAACTCAGTTTCGAGCACGTGATGCTGCGGTATCGCGAAGACACCGGCGTGGCGCTGGATGACATCAGTTTCGTCGCCCGGCCCGGCACGGTGACTGCGATCGTCGGCCGCTCCGGCAGCGGCAAGACCAGCCTGATCCGGCTGGTGCCGCGCTTCTATGAGCCCAGCGGTGGCCGCATCACCCTCGATGGCGTGGCGCTGGACGACTACCCCTTGGCCGACCTGCGTCGCCAGGTGGCGATGGTCGGGCAGAAGGTGATCCTGTTCGACGATACCGTCGGCGCCAACATCGCCTACGGCATGGACGCCAGCGAGGAACAGATCCGCGCGGCAGCCGAGGCCGCCAACGCGTGGGAGTTCATCGAACGCATGCCGCAGCAGTTGCAGACGCCGGTCGGCGAAAACGGCGCGCTGCTGTCCGGTGGCCAGCGCCAGCGCCTGGCGATCGCCCGGGCGATCCTGCGCGACGCCCCGATCCTGATCCTGGACGAAGCCACCGCCGCGCTCGACAACGAGTCCGAACGGCTGGTGCAGGATGCGCTGCAACGGCTGATGCCCGAGCGCACCACGTTGGTGATCGCGCACCGCCTGTCAACCATCGAGCACGCCGACCAGGTGCTGGTGATGGACCACGGTCGCATCGTCGAGCGGGGCACCCACCAGGAGCTGCTGGCACTGGGCGGCCTGTACGAGCACCTGCACAAGATGCAGTTCCGCGAAAGGCAGCCTTGATGGCGGCCAAGGGCACCTCCACGCCGTCGTACTGGTACGACGGCAGCGCGATCCCGTTCGCGGCGCGCCTGCTGGCGCCGGTGTATGGCGCCGCGATCGCATTGCGTCGGCTGCTGTACCGGCGGCGCTGGCTGAAGCGGCATGCGTTGCCGGTGCCGGTGATCGTGGTCGGCAACGTCACCGCCGGTGGCACCGGCAAGACGCCGCTGACCATCGCCCTGGTCGATCGCCTGCGCGAGGCCGGCTGGAAGCCGGGCGTGGCCAGCCGCGGCTACGGTCGTGAGGAGCCGGGCGTGGCGCGCTGGGTGGAGGCAGGCACGTCCACCGCCCTCGGCGGCGACGAGCCGGTGCTGATCGCCTGGAAGACCGGCGTGCCGGTGCGCGTGGACGCCGACCGCGTGGCGGCCGGCAAGGCGCTGGTCGAGGCGGGGTGCGACATCATCGTCTGCGACGACGGCCTGCAGCATTATCGGCTGGCGCGCGACATCGAGATCGAAGTGGTCGACGCCCAGCGCCGCTACGGCAACGGCCGGATGATCCCGGCCGGACCGCTGCGCGAACCGGCCAGCCGGGCCAACGACTGCGATTTCCGCGTGGTCAACCTGGGCCAGGCCAGCGATGGCGTGGGCGCGCAGCCGGCGTGCGGGTTTGGCGAGTGGGCGATGCAGCTGCGCATCGACAGTGCCCAGCCGCTCAGCGGAGGGCGGGCTCGCAAACTCGCGCATTTCCGCGGCCAGCGCGTGCATGCGGTGGCCGGCATCGCCCATCCGCAGCGCTTCTTCGACATGCTGCGCGCGCAAGGCATCGGTGTCGTACCGCACGCCTTCCCCGACCATCACGCCTACCAGCAGTCGGACCTGCGCTTCGGCAGCGAGCTGCCGGTGCTGATGACCGAGAAGGACGCGGTGAAGTGCAAGGTGTTCGCCAACGAATGGCATTTCGCCGTGCCGCTGGCCGCCGACCTGCCGGCCGCGTTCTGGATCAACCTGCTGGACCGGTTGGACAAACTCGGCAAGCGTTGATGGCCGCGCCAGCCGCCCTGTATTTCCTGCTTCACTGCCGAGAGTTTTGCGCATGAGCCCATCCGTCGATTTCGTCGTCGCCATCCCGGCCCGTTTCGCGGCCTCGCGCCTGCCCGGCAAGCCGCTGCGCCTGCTCGGCGGTGAACCGCTGGTGCTGCGCGTCGCCCGGCGTGCGTTGCTGGCCGGGGCACGCGAGGTGTGGGTCGCCACCGATGACGTGCGCATCGCCGACGCCCTGCAGGGGCTGCAGAGCGTGCGCGTGGCGATGACCTCGCCCGACCACGCCTCGGGTACCGATCGCCTGGCCGAATGTGCCGCCCAGGCGGGCTGGAGCGACGACACCGTGGTGGTCAACCTGCAGGGCGACGAGCCCTTCGCGCCGGCCGAGGGCATCGTCGCGGTGGCCGAGGCGCTGGTCTGCAGCGGTGCGGAGATGTCTACCTTGGCCACGCCCGTGGACGACGCCGAGAGCCTGTTCGACCCGAACGTGGTCAAGGTGGTGCGCAAGCAGAACCTGGACGCGTTGTACTTCAGCCGGGCGCCGATCCCGTGGCACCGCGACGCCTTCGCGCGCTCGCGCGAGCAGTTGTCCGGGCCGCACTGGCTGCGCCATATCGGCATCTACGGCTATCGTGCCGGCTTCCTGCGCCAGTTTGCGGCGTTGCCGCCGGGCGCGCTGGAGCAGCTGGAGTCGCTGGAGCAGCTGCGCGCGCTGGAGGCGGGCCATCGGATCAGCGTGGCCCTGACCCCGGCCGCGTTCCCCCCGGGCATCGATACTCCCGAGGACCTGGCCCGCGCCGACGCCTGGCTGGCGGCGCAGTCCTGAGCCGGGGCAGGGGTCCGGATAGGCGATGACAATGCCCGCCGCGATTTTGGCGCCGGCACGACGATTGCATGACGCCGACTCCGGCATAATCGGGGCATGAACGTACAGCCTGTCCAGGACCTGCCCGAATTCGCCACGTGGCTCAACGCCACGCCCACCACCCTGACCGAACTGCGTGGTCGGCCGGTGGTGCTGGCCTTCGTCAATGCCGCCTCGGTATGGTGCGCGCAGCGCCTGGCCGAACTGGGCCAATGGCAGTCGCGCAACCCCGGCAAGCTCCAGCTGCTGGTCCTGCAGGTGCCGCGCTTCGATTGCGAGCGCGAGCCGGAGCAGGCGCTCAAGCTGTTGCGGCGGCAGGGCCTGACCGCGCCGGCGCTGCTCGATGCCGACTGGGATGGCTGGCGCCGTTTCAACATCACCGCCTGGCCGACGCTGGTACTGCTGGATGCGCAGGGCCGCGAACGCGATCGCCTGGTCGGGTTCGGCGGGGAGCTGGAACGCGCGCTCACCGCGCTGTGCGAGGACAGCAGCCGCCCGGCCGACGCCGAGCCGGCGCGCGAGCTGCATCCCGAGCCGCGCCTGCCGTTGCGGTTCCCGGTGGGCCTGGTCGCCACGACCGAACGCCTGTACATCGCCGACAGCGGCCACCACCGGGTGCTCGAGTGCAGTCATGGCGGCCGCGTGCTGCGCCAGTTCGGCCTGGGCACCGCCGACTTCATGGACGGTGGCCCGGGCGAAGCCGCGTTCAACCGGCCGCAGGGCCTGGCCCTCGAGCGCGATGCGCTGTACGTGGCCGACACCGGCAACCATGCGCTGCGTCGCATCCATCTGCTGACCGGCCAGGTCGACACCCTGTGCGGCACCGGTCGCCCCGGCGAGCCCATCGAGGGCGTGGTCGAGCAACCGCGGCGGGTACCGCTGAACCACCCGCAAGGGCTGGCCGTGGCCGACAACCAGATCCATATCGCCATGGCCGGCGACAACCGCATCTGGAGTTACCACCTCGGCCAGCGCACCTTGAACTGGCGCGCCGGTTCCGGGGCCATCGAGGAGCGCGACGGCAGCGGCCACCTGGCCGCGTTCGCGCAGCCGGCCTCGGTCGCCGCCGTGCAGCAGGTGCTGTACGTCTGCGATGCGCTGGGCTCGTCGATCCGGGCGATGCAGCTGCGCGGCGACCTTGTCCAGACCCTGGTCGGGCAGGGCCTGTGGTCGTTCGGCGAACAGGATGGCCCGCGCGCGCTGGCGCAGTTGCAGCACCCGCAGGCGATCGCCCTGAGCCCGGACGCCCCCCTGCTGTGGATCGCCGATGCGGGCAACGGGCGCTTGCGCACCTTGCGCCTGGGCGGCGGTGAACTGAGCACGCTGGAACTGCCGCGCCGCCTGCATGGGCCGGCCGGCCTGGCCCTGGGCGGTGGCGCGGTGTGGATCGCCGAAACCGACGCCCACGCCGTGCTGCGTTTCGATCCGGTCAGCGGCGTACTGAGCGACGTCCCGATCAGCGAATGACCGTGTCCACCGCTCCGGCCTTCGATGGCAAGGCATTCGCGGCCCACCTGAGTACCGCGCCCGGCGTCTACCGCATGTACGCCGCCGACGACAGCCTGCTGTACGTCGGCAAGGCGCGCGCGCTGCGCAATCGCGTGGGCAGTTACTTCAACGGCACGCCCAAGACCACGCGGATCATGTCGATGCTGTCGCAGGTCGCGCGCATGGACGTGACCGTGACCCGCTCGGAGGCCGAGGCGCTGCTGCTGGAAAACCAGCTGATCAAGTCGCTGTCGCCGCGCTACAACGTGTCCCTGCGCGACGACAAGACCTATCCGCACGTGCTGCTCACCCGCGAGGAGTGGCCGCGCATCGCGCTGCATCGCGGCCCGCGCGCGGTGCCGGGGCGCTACTTCGGCCCGTATCCCGGCGTGACCGCGGTGCGCGACACGCTCAACCTGATGCACAAGCTGTTCAAACTGCGCAGCTGCGAGGACAGCGTGTTCCGCAACCGCACCCGGCCGTGCCTGCAGTACCAGATCGGCCGTTGCAGCGCGCCCTGCGTGGACCTGGTGCCGGCCGGCGACTACGCCGAGTCGGTGCGACGCGCCTCGATGTTCCTGGAGGGCAAGAGCGACCAGCTCGGCCGCGAGCTGGGCACCCAGATGCAGGCGGCCAGCGAAGCGCTGGAGTTCGAGCAGGCCGCGCGCCTGCGCGACCTGATCACCGCGCTGCGCAGCATGCAGACCCGCCAGTACGTGGACGGCCGCGCCGCCGACCTGGACGTGCTGGCCTGCGCTACCCAGGGCGCCAACGCCTGCGTGATGCTGCTGGCCTTCCGTGATGGCCGCAACATGGGCACGCGGCCGTTCTACCCGCGCACCAACGGCGAGGAAAGCGCCGAGGAAGTGCTGGCCGCGTTCGTCTCGCAGTACTACGCCGAGCATTCGCCGCCGCGCGAGATCCTGCTCGATCGCGAGATCCCCGATGCCAGCCTGATCGAATCGGCGCTGTCGGCCTCGGCCGAGGTCAAGGTGCAGCTGAAATGGAACGTGCGCGGCGAGCGTGCCGGCTATGTGGAGCTGGCCAGCCGCAATGCGCAGATCACCCTGGTCAGCGAACTGAGCAGCCGCAGCGCCCAGCATGCGCGCAGTGAGGACCTGCGGCAGATGCTGGGGCTGGCCGAACAGGTCAAGCGGGTGGAGTGCTTCGATATCAGCCACACCATGGGCGAGGCCACCGTGGCCTCGTGCGTGGTGTTCGATGCCAGCGGCCCGGTGCGCAGCCAGTACCGCCGCTTCAACATCAGCGGCATCGAGCCGGGCGACGACTACGCCGCGATGCGCCAGGCCATCGAGCGCCGCTTCCGCCGCGCGGTGGAAGAAGACGGCGTGCTGCCGGACCTGCTGCTGATCGACGGCGGTGCCGGCCAGCTCGGCCAGGCCCAGGCGGCGCTGGCCGACCTGGGCGTGGAAGGGGTGATGCTGGTGGGCGTGGCCAAGGGCGTGGAGCGGCGGGCGGGGCACGAGGCGCTGGTGCTGCCTGACGGCCGCGAACTGCGGCCCGGGGCGGCGTCGCCGGCCCTGCAGTTCATCCAGCAGGTGCGTGACGAGGCCCACCGGTTCGCCATCACCGGCCACCGTGGGCGTCGCCAGAAGGCGCGCATGACCAGCAAGCTGGAAGACATCGCCGGCATCGGCCCGCGCCGTCGCGCCAGCCTGCTCAAGCATTTCGGCGGCCTGGTCGGGCTCAAGGCCGCCGGCGAAGCGGAAATCGCGAAAGTGGAGGGCATCAATGACGCCCTCGCTGCACGCATCTACGCTAACCTTCATGGACTGCCCACGCCCGACGCGGCGGGCGAGTAGAGAGATGCGATGAAGTTGACCCTCCCCACCTGGCTCACCCTGCTGCGGATCGTGATGATCCCGGTGCTGGTACTGGTGTTCTACCTCCCCTACAAATGGACCAATTTCGCCTCCGCGGCGATCTTCGGCCTGGCCGCCATCACCGATTGGCTGGATGGCTGGATCGCGCGCCGCTACAACCTGGCGTCCGCGTTCGGTGCGTTCCTGGACCCGGTGGCCGACAAGCTGATGGTGGCCGTCGCGCTGTTCCTGATCGTGCAGGGCCATCCGACCGCATGGATGGCCGTCTGGGCGGCGGTGATCGTCGGGCGTGAAATCGCCGTTTCCGCGCTGCGCGAATGGATGGCCGAAATCGGCCAGCGCGCCAAGGTGCGGGTGGCGCTGATCGGCAAGATCAAGACCACCGCGCAGATGGTGGCGCTGCTGTGCCTGCTGTATTCGGTGGCACCGCATACCCCGATGCAGGACATCTGGATGGGCGTGCAGGTCTTCCACATCGGCGACTGGACCCTGGCGATCGCCTCGATCCTCACCCTGTTCTCCGGTCTGCAGTACCTGCATGCGGCATGGCCGAGCCTGCGTGAGGACGAACGTGCGGCACGGGAAAACGCACGGGCGAAAAAGAATGGCTGAGGGCTGTTGACACCTGCGCATTTGGTTGTAGAATTTCGCCTCCCAAGCGGGAATAGCTCAGTTGGTAGAGCGCAACCTTGCCAAGGTTGAGGTCGCGAGTTCGAGTCTCGTTTCCCGCTCCAGATACCGGTTTTCCAGTCAATTGATCGGCATGGAAGCCAAACGAAAAAGCGACCGCAAGGTCGCTTTTTTCGTTTGCGCGGCGTGCCGCGCGCCGTACCGATCAGGGCGCAGCCAGCGGCGCGGCCGTGCAATCGTCCTGGACGGTCAGCCGTTCATCGCGGATGCCGACGCAGCGCTGCACGGCGGTGTCCTCCTGCATGGCGGCAAAGCTCACCAGCCAGGGCGCTGGCACGGGACGGAAGGCGGTGGCAGGATCGGCCAGGTCCACGGCCTGTGCGATCGAGTGCAGGCAGCTCTGCAACATCATGACGTCCAGCGCCACCAATGCGCCATCGCGCACCGCCAGCAACAGCAACCCGTCTTCCTGCCCGGCGCCGCAATAGCCCATCGGCGCGGCGGGGCGCGACGGCGCGCTGATGAACAGCAGCAGGCTGTTGTCCGGTTCGGCCGCGCCGCGGTGACGGCCCAGCACGAGTGCCGTGTCCGAGCGGGACAGCGCATCACGCAAGGTGCTGTTCATCCGCAGCGGGATCGCTGCGGAGGCCGCCAGCAGCTGTGCGCTGCCGTGGACGCTGTCGATGTGCAGGCGTGCGCCGCTGCCATCTGTCAGGGGCACGCTGATCGGGGCAGGCGCCGCCGTCGCCGTCGCCGGTAGTACAACGGCAACGGCGACCCCCCGCATCGTCGCGCGCACGCATCGCAGTACCCGGCTGAAGCGGCCAGCGCGTGTCGGGCGCATCGCAGCCGGTGCGGTAACGATGGTGTCCAGGCCGGTGTTCATGTCGTCGATTGTCCCATGCAGCACGCGCGATGGTGATCCGCCATGCCGCTTCATACCCGCTTCACCGGCACTTCATGGCGTCTCCGCCGGCGCCCGTGATCCTGCGCGCCTGGACAGGCAGAGGAGAGTCGCCCGATGGAGAGCGTTGCATCGCCCTACGACTGGGACCTGGTGGTGGTGGGTGCCAGCTTCGCCGGCGCGGCCTGCGCGTTGGCCGCCGCGCAGTACGGGCTGCGCGTGTGCGTGCTCGAGCGCAAGACCGACCCCGGGGCGCGCCTGCATACCACCGGCATCATCGTGAAGGAGGCGATCGAACAGACCTGGCTCGGCCGCGCGCCCGCAGCGCTGCTGCAGCGCGTGGAGCGCGTGCGTCTGTACGCGCCGAACCTGCGCAGCGTGCTGCTGGCTGCGCCCGGGTACTACTTCATGACCACCGACACCCCCAACCTGCTGCGCTGGCTGTCAGCCGAATTGCGCGGCAATGGCGTGGACCTGCGGCTGGGCCAGGCGTTCACCCAGGCGCAGCGTGACGGCGACGGCTGGCGGGTGGAGGGGGCCGGGCGGACGCGTTACCTGATCGGCGCCGATGGCGCGACTTCGCGCGTGGCCAAGCGCACCGGCCTGGGCCGGGTGCGGGACACCCTCTACGGTGTGGAACAGGAATTTGCCGGCGTGCAGCTTGCCGAAGCCGGCGCGCTGCACTGTTTTGCCAGCAAGCGCTTCGCGCCGGGCTACATCGGCTGGGTCGCGCAGAACCCGACGGGCGTGCAGGTGGGCCTGGCACTGCGCCACGATCCGGCCAACGCACGGCAGCCGGACCTGGACGGTTTCCTGCAGCACGTGCGCAGCGTGGTCGGCCTGCCGACCTCCGCCCGGCCCAGCGCCACGCGTGCCGGGCTGGTGCCGTGCGGGCTGCCGGATGGACCGATCACCGCGCCCGGGGTGATCCTCACGGGCGATGCGGCGGGAATCGTTTCGCCGCTGTCGGCCGGCGGCATCCATTCCTCGTGGCGCCATGGATGGGCCGTCGGCGATGCGGAGGGGTTGCACCTGCGGGGCAAGGGGGCGGCGGCGGAAGCCGTCGCCCGGCAGGCCGCCCCCACGTTTCGTCGCAAGCGCCTGATGCGCTGGGCGATGGATCACCTGCAGATGGACTGGCCGCTCAACCTGCTCCTGCAGTCCGCCGCCATGCGGCGGACGGCAGAGCAGGTCTACTTCCATCGGCGTGGCATGCGGGTGGGCGGGTAGCGGAGGGGGATGGCCCGAGGCCGTGTCACACCGCCGTGCGCCGCGCTGCTCGCCAGCGGTACAGGCGCTTGAACAGGGACACGGCAACGTCCGCGAACATGGCGATCAGCAGGCACGCATCCAGGGCAAGCAGCCACAGAAGATGCGCGCCCTGTGCCGGTGGCTGGTGCATCGCAATCAGGACCCAGTAGACACTCCAGGCCAGCATCAGCACGGTAGTGAGCAGCAGGCGTCGCCAGCGACGATGGCTGCGCCAGGGCCGCACCATGGCGCAGACCATGGCGATCTCGATGGCGGATACCACGCAAAGCACGCTGACGGCCCTGATCGGGTAGGGCGGTTCGATACCGTCGATCAAGCGCGGCCGTCCATGGTCCGGCTGGAAACCGGCGTGGATGTATACGGCGGCGACAATGGCCCAGACCAGTATTGCCGCTATCCAGGAGGAGCGGGACAGGGAGGTTGTCATGTGGAGGCGTGAAGCGGCGGGGATGGTGCCTTGTTTTAGCCCGCGTCTTCGTGCGTTGGAATGCAACTACGTGCAATCGATCGCCGCAGCAGGCGGCTCCCGCGCCGCTCCTTTTTCGTGAACAAGGCTGTTGACGGCGTGAAGGAATCCCGACACAATAGCGCTCCTTCGACGCAGGTCGATGGGCCGACAGCCTCCAGCGCCTCACGGTGCGGTGCGGTCGGGGCAAGCGAAAGTCTGCGGGAATAGCTCAGTTGGTAGAGCGCAACCTTGCCAAGGTTGAGGTCGCGAGTTCGAGTCTCGTTTCCCGCTCCAGATTTCGACAGGGCCCCTCAGGGGCCTTGTTTTTCTCCGCGGTGGCACGCGGGCATCCTGATCGGCACGCCCGGTCGGCATGTGAAATAAAGTGTGAAAAGGCTGGTGTGTTACCTGCGGTTTCGGTAAGATACGCGCCTGATTTTGCGGGAATAGCTCAGTTGGTAGAGCGCAACCTTGCCAAGGTTGAGGTCGCGAGTTCGAGTCTCGTTTCCCGCTCCACATCCAGACCAGGCCCCGTTCTCGGGGTCTTGTTTTATCGGGGTATGATTACCCGGGTAAGCGGTAAGGTCACCGGCCTGGTGGCAGAGTGGTTATGCACCGGACTGCAAATCCGTTGAGATGGGTTCGATTCCCGTCCAGGCCTCCATTAAAGCCCTGAATCTTCAGGGCTTTTTTGTGTCTGATGGTTTTTCAGCCGGTTAGGAATGCCTGCTTTCGCGGGGGCGGGGGGCCTCCCCTTAGTGCCACTGGTTATGACTGGCGAAGTCGCTTCAGCATGTGCCGAGTGCGTTGACGCGAGTTAGAAGGCTAGGGTGGCCCGGAAGAGGCGCCGCAGCGATCCATGCCTGGCTTGGGCGGCGCCACACCGGCACGCGGTCGTGAATGTCCGCCGACACGCCGCTGCTATCCTCGGTGATCACGGTGAACGTGCTCAGGTTGTCTGAGTCGAGCAGAGACTTGTGTCCTCCCACGACCTAGTTGCCCGAACCATGCTCCCCGGCCCGGTCGCTTACCTTTGCGCGGCGTGCACCCCGACAGGCCCGCCAGAAGCCACCTACGGACCATCGTCGAGTTCACTGGTGGCACTACTAGGTCCGAGCGGGCAACCTATCCCTGTCGGATCCGGAGCCGTTGGCAACTCAACCGGGGTGCCTGAGCAGCGCCGCGTCGACACCTTCTCAGACCGATGACGACCGGTCGCGGAATCTGAGGTCCCAGTCTGCATCTTGCGCGCCATGCTCCCCATGCCAAGCCACCGAATTCATGCTCGCGCACCCCCCAAGGCCGGATGCAGCACGGTGAGAGCTTAGGGCTGTGGCGCAACAACAGAGGGATCGCCAGCTTGCAGTCGTAGCCGGTGGAATCTGTGTCGCGCTTTGCTGCAGAAAGCGCTGGCCAGAAAAGAAAGCTCAAGGGGCCAGCACCGAGCGGGCAAGCGTTACGCCGGGCGGCGGTTTGGCCGTCGGGTATCAGCCAGCATCCCGCTCAATCAAGCTGTAGGGCGGTTGGTGGTCCCCCCCAAGTCGGATCCGGTTCAAAAGCGACTGACGCTTGCTGAACTTAAGCAACATAAAAGTCTGCGACAGGCTGTTGAGTGTCGGCCCTTCGCCTCCAGATGGATGCTTCATTTAGTGTTAATACTAACGCTCGCTTCGCGGGCCACAGTCAGCTTTGCTGCATAATCCCCCCCCTCGCAAGGAGCTAAGGGGGCGGGTAAGGTGTCAAGACAGGTACTAAAGACGATTTACGCGAAGAAGGTGCGTTTCAAGACCGGCCGCAGGAGAGATTTCCTGCCATTGCCGATTGATGCGCTTCTAGTTGAACTGAAGAATGTGGCGCCCACCTGGTCTAGGCGGCATTGGCCCGTCGTCCCGCCGACCGGAGTGCTGGATGCCGGCGTGGCTTGTTCCTTCATCCGCAGAATCGGGGCCCGGCCCCATGGCGACCAGCGTGGCGTGTATTTCGAGGTGGGGAGTTATATCAACGGCCATGCTCCGGATCAAATTGCACTCGATTTTTCTGCCGACGAACCCGATATCACCACGGAGCAAGTACGAGATTCGACCGGGCAGGTGCGTGAGATTGTAACTATCTGTCGCTGCGTCGCTCTTGGTGAGACGGTGCTTGTGGAGAATGTAAAGGGCAGCGGTGGTGTTGGTGCAGTGGAGAAGCTTCTGGGCAGGTTGTTTCGGAATCTTCTGCGGTACGGAAATCCAGCGAAGTCCTACCCGACCATAGAGTTGCTGGACGTGGCGAACTCTGACCTTCGTTTGGCGATTCAGCGAGGTAGGGGAGTTCAGAAGGTATTTTTGCGGATGGTGGATGGTGCCGATCCAGGCGAAGATGGATGGACCTCACCGCTACGAGCTGGCAAGAACCGAGTGGGCAACGCTTCCAAATTCTCGGCAATCTGGGAGTCTCCGGACAATGACGCGCTGGACACGGACGATGTGGTTAATGCTGTCAATGAATCGTTAGAGGAAGACTCACCTCTGGACAAGATCACACTTGAGCTTAGGGATGGAAATCGCATTAGTGCGGTAGGCAACTACAAGGCGCGGTTCCAGGTCTCCGTGACTATGGACAACGCTGGTGTCTTGCACATGAGTGAACTAATCGAAGGCTTGTGGAGCTATTTGGATGAGCTTCGAATCGCGCGGAATGGGTGGCGCCTCATCAATGACTCGGGACAGTTCAATACGGATGCGCCGGTCTCTGCGACAGTGGACTGAACGGTTTAATCAACTCATTCCGTCAGAGTGGGCGACTTGGCTTCAGGTCGTTCGTTCAATGGGTGCGTTTCGTTCTCCGTCCGTAGATGAGGCCCGACGCAACATTCTCTGGAGTGTCCTTGTCTTCGGATGTGGGGCGATACCCGCTGCCTTGGCGTCCAGCTTGGTCATGGGCTTCAGCGAGGGTGCACTTGCGGCTATCTTTGGGGGGGTACTCGCCTTCAGCGGATTGCTTGTTGGCTTTCTTGTGACTCTGATGCTCTTTACTGGGCGCCTAGGCACCACGCATGCGCTGGATGTGGAGGCTCTCAGGGGATACGGGGCGCGACTCCGCTACCTTTTGGTCTCCCAAGCCGTAACGTTGGCATTTGCTTTGGCCGTAGCCGTACTTAGCCTGGTCTACTTGGTAGTCTATTTCTGCGGCTTGCCAACGCTATTTCACTCGGTGACGCTGGCCGCCTTGGGCGGATCTCTAAGTCAGTCGGTTGTGCGGGCTACTTTGCTTCCTGTTCAGATTTTCGAATTGCACGATGCTCATTTGGCTGATGAATTGGCCGAAAAGATCGAAGAGAGCAACCGTCGTTACATGAAATAACGCGCTTCAGTGGCAGAGGGAGTGGCAAGGCCTCGAAAGCCTTGCTGTCATTGAATTCGATTCCGCCTGCAAATCCGTTGAGATGGGTTCGATTCCCGTCCAGGCTTCCAGAGTCAAGCAAGAGCCCGCGCAAGCGGGCTCTTTGCGTTGGACCGCCGCCCGCCGCGTCGCTGCCCTGACTTTATCTGAACGCTTCAGTCAGCGGCTTTATTCATCTGTCTGAAAGTGACAGCATGACCGCCTATTTCAAGGATACAGCCGATGCCACTTCGCGCGATTGCCTACGTCAGTGAGGCGTCCGCCGGATTGTCCAGCAGCATGCTGGATACGTTGGTCGAGGACGCTACCCGCTTCAACTCCCTCGCCGGAGTCACCGGGGTATTGCTGTTCGATGGCCAACGGTTCCTGCAGTACTTCGAAGGCCCCGAGGACGGCGTGGCCGCGGTCCACGAGCGTGTGCGCCAGGCCCGCAGCCACGGGGAAATCACCGAGCTGAGCCGCGGCTGGGTGCCGCAGCGCTACTTTCCCTATTGGGGCATGCGCTGGCTGGCGGTGGATCCGGCATTGATCCAGCAGTTGTCGGCCGGCGACTGGGCCGGCTTCGCACGCGGGCTGGAGCAGGGCCCACCCGCCGAGGGTGCGCTGAGCCAACTGCTTGGGCTGGTGGTGCGCACCCTGGAACTGCCGCCGCCCGTCCCCGCCGGGGGATGAGCCTGCCAGCGGGGGCCATGGACCTTCACCTGTTCAGGACGATGGGCTGACCAAGATGGACGCCGGTCCCCCCAAGAGGTTGCGTTGATGGCTCTGGCCCTGTTGTTTGCCGCCGGCGCGCCCGGTTCGTTCTGGGCGTCGCCCAGCAACGTGAGTGGTGTGGTGTGGGTGCTGATCGGGCTGGCCGCCATCGCGTTCTCGCTGGTGCTGGCCAAGGCGCTGAAGCGCTTCAACGGCCTGGTGTGGGCGCTGCTGCTGGCCGGGATCGGCATCGGCGTGTATGGCGCCTGGCGGCTGGGGAGCTGAGCGCGCCGCCCGTGCCGCGCTGACATCACCCTGTCACCGCCCCCGGGCATGCTGCCTATGCGCGAGCGCACCGGGATGAACCATTCAGCGACTTCTCCGGCTGCGACCCACGCGGCGATTGACTTCGTGCGAAGACCGTGCAAATTTCGGGTGAATCGCAAGTGAATTCTTCGCTGGCCGGGGGTCTTTGTTGTCTTTGCGCGACAAGCTGCAAACAGGGTGGTTGCTCGTCTCCGATGCAGGGCAGGTCCAAGGGAGGTCGTATGCAATACGGCGTACATGACTTGGCTGACGGCGTGCGCACCGAGCTGGAAGCCAGTTACAGCAAGCATGGCTGCGGCCCGGAGTTCTGGACGACCTATCAACAGGTACTGGAGCGGTTGGTGCCCAAGGGGCGCAGTCGCACCCAGGTCACCAATGAGCTGGCGTTGATCATCGAGCAGCTGGGCATCGTCCGGCGGGCGCAGATGGTGCCGCCGCGAACCACGCGCACGCGCTGATTCCGGTTGGGGGACCGGGCCATCCATCGATGGCAGGCAAGACGCGGGGAACCCGTGCTTACAACCGATGCAGGCCGATACCCAGCAGCACCAGCAGGGTGGCCAGCGCCGTGAGCGTGCGCGGACGCAGCCAGCGCGTGGGGCGCTGGCGGGTGCGGTTGAGACTGGCATGGCCGATCAGCCCGGTCGGGAAGCCCGAGGCGCGCATCTGCGCGTCGCACGCATCCACACAGGCGCCACAGGCAATGCAATCCGGATGCGGGCCGCTGCGGATATCCAGCGCCATCGGGCACACCTGCACGCAGGCCGCGCAATCCACGCAGTCGCCGAGGCGGTCATCGGGGAAGCGCGGCATCGGGCCGGCCAGCGCCGGGTGTGCGGCGCGAAACGCGTAATCGTTGGCGCTGACCGGATCGAGCAGGCCACGTCCGCGCTGCATTACGGCCCCTTGGCCGGGCGCGCGCGGGCCGCGCGGCTCGCCCCGGCGCGCGTCGTAGTGCACCTGCGGGGTATCGGCATCGCACAGGCTGGGGCAGGCCCGCGCGAACGGGCACAGGTCGATGCAGACCTGCTCGCGCAGGAAGCCCGCGTTGCCCCAGGTGGCCAGGGCGTAGAACAGCACCCAGAAGGTGACCCAGGCACTCCACGCGCTCGGCCACCGGGCGTCCACCAGGTCCTGGATCGGGGTGAACAGGCCGACGAAGGTGATCCCGGTCCATGCCGCCACCAGTGCCCACGCCGCGTGCTTGGCTGCGCGTGCCAGCCGCGGATGGCGCAGATGCCGGGCGGTGGTGCGCTCGATCCGGCGGAACAGCGCGCTCCACAGGGTCTGCGGGCAGCCGTACCCGCACCAGACCCGGCCAGACAGGGTGGTGAGCAGCACCAGCCCGGTGGCCAGCACCGCCAACAGGCCGAGCAGCACGCCCAGGTCCTGCGGCCAGAGGGTCAGGCCGAACAGGTCGAAGCGTCGCGCGGGCAGGTCGAACAGCAGGGCCTGGCGGCCCTCCCAGCGCAGCCACGGCAGCAGGTAGAACAGGGTCAGCAACGCGGCCGACAACAGGGCGCGCCAGCGCAGCGCCCGGCGCGGCCGCGGCGAGGGCGGGGAGGCGGTCGCGGGCTCGACCAGCTGCAGGTGCAGTCGCCGCGGCATGGTCAGCCCAACGGCACGTCGTCGACGTCGCGGCGCATCGGCCGCAACAGGTACCAGGTCACGCTGCTGGCCGCGGCGGTCACGGCCCAGAACATGAAGAAGCCCAGCGTGTAGCCCAGCTCGCGGCTGAGCGCGTGCTGCGGGAAGCTGATGTCGCGCAGCATGAGGGGATCGACGAAGGCGAAGAACACCATGCAGGCCAGGCCCGCAGCGACGAAGCTGGGCCACAGGATGGCGCCCCATTGCTGGATCAACTGCCGGCGGCGGCTGGGCGCGGGCGGGAGGTGCAGGTCGGTCATTGCGGCCACGGTCAGGAGGGGAGGGCAGGGCGCGGCTATACTTGGCCACGGTCGTGGTGCGCCGGCGCGCAGGTTGTCGAGGCTCACAGACTAGGGCGGCACTACAGCGCCGACATTGATCCTGATCAAGGCACCGAGGGGCCTGCGCGCGCATCCTGCGCTGCACACGCCGCGGACCGCCGCCGCAGAGGACTCCCCCATGCTGGACCCGTCCGCCACCGCGCTGCCCACGCCCTCGCTGGCGTTGTGCAGCGAGCAGGAAGTCACCCGGCTGGTGCACGATTTCTATGCGCGCGTGCGTGGCGAAGCGCGCCTGGCGCCGGTGTTCGCCGCGCGCGTGGACGATTGGGACGCGCACCTGGCCCAGCTGGTGGATTTCTGGTCGGCGATGCTGCGCGGCACCCGCCGTTTCAGCGGCGCGCCGATGCCCAAGCACATGGCCATGGATGAACTCGACCGCGATCTGTTCGATCGTTGGCTGGCGTTGTTCCGACAGACCACGGCCGAGAGCGGCAACCTGCCCATGCAACGCCTGGCCGACGATGTCGCCACGCGTATCGCCGATACCTTCTGGCGCCGCTTCCAGATGCTGCGCTGGCCGCAGTTGCCGGTCGCCGGTGTCATGCCGGCAGGAACCCCGCGGCTGGATTGATCTGGCTCAATGCGCGGCTGCCCGCGCGCGCGCACCCTGACGGCATGCACACGATCCCGCCTGCCGCCGCCGGCCTCGCCTGGCACTTCGACCCGGACCTGCTGCGTCGCCACGACCGCCCCGGCCCGCGTTACACCTCCTATCCGGCCGCGCCGCATTTCCATGACGGCTTCGGCGAGCAGCAGCTGCACGCGGCGATCCACGCCAGCAACGCACGCGCCCGCGCCCTGTCGCTGTATGTGCACGTGCCGTACTGCAGCAGCCCCTGCTTCTACTGCGGGTGCAACCGCGTGATCACCCGCGACCACGGCCGCGGCGTGGCCTACGTGGCGCGCGTGCTCCGCGAGGCGGACCGGATCGCGCCGTTGTTCGATCCGTCGCGCGAGGTCATCCAGCTGCACCTGGGCGGCGGTACGCCCAATTTCCTGGCCGCCGCGCAACTGCGCGCGCTGGTCGACGGGCTGCGCCAGCGGTTCCGCTTCAGCGCGGCCGACAGCCGCGACGTGTCCATCGAACTGGACCCGCGTTTCGTCACCCGCGCCGATATCGCCGGCCTGGCCGAGCTTGGCTTCACCCGCGCCAGCCTGGGCATCCAGGATTTCGATCCGGCGGTGCAGCGTGCGATCAACCGCGAACAGGACGTCGATCAGACCCTGGACATCCTGCGGGCATGCCGCGATCACGGCCTGCGCTCGGTCAACGTCGACCTGATCTACGGCTTGCCGCACCAGACCCCGGCGGGCTTCGCGCAGACGCTGGAAACGGTCTTGCGCGAACGCCCTGACCGGCTGGCGATCTACGGTTACGCGCACCTGCCGCACCTGTTCAAGGCGCAGCGGCAGATTCCCGATGCGGCGCTGCCCAGTCCGGAGCAGAAGCTGGCCCTGCTCGGTCTGGCAGTGCGCCGCCTGACGCTGGCCGGCTACCAGTACATCGGCATGGACCACTTCGCCCTGCCCGGGGAAGACCTGTCGCAGGCGCAGCGCGCCGGGCAGCTGCACCGCAACTTCATGGGCTATACCACGCATGCCGACACCGACCTGGTCGGGTTGGGGGCGAGCGCGATCAGCCACATCGGCGATACCTACAGCCAGAACCCGCGCGACCTTCCGGGCTGGGAGGACGCGGTGGATGCCGGACGCCTGCCGGTGTGGCGCGGCCTGCACCTGGATGCCGACGACACGCTGCGCGCCGAACTGATCGGCCAGTTGATGTGCCAGGGGCAGGTGGATGGGCGTGCACTGGCGCGCCGCCACGGCGTGGACTTCGAGGTGTATTTCGCCGATGCGTTGATCGCGCTGCAGCGCCTGCAGGACGATGGGCTGGCCGAGTACACCGACGGTGTGGTGCGCAGCACCGAACGCGGCCGGCCCCTGCTGCGCCTGCTGGCCATGTGCTTCGACCGCTACCTGGCACGCCCGGACCAGCCGGTGCGCTACTCGCGGGCGATCTGAGCCGCGTCATCGGTGTCGACCGGCGCAATAGTGCCGTACCCTGCGCCGGCCACGGTGAGCGGCGCGTTGGATGAAGAAGATGCCGTCACTACCGCGGCATCGGCACCCGAGGCGCAGGCACCGGACGTGCGCCAGACCGCTACCGGGATCAACGCGCAGCCATGACTGGAATCCCGTCGGTGGCGAGCCTGCTGGCTGCGCCAGGGATACCGCGCGAGAACGTACCCATTCTCTCCCACCCCGACGCCCCCACGCAGGTGCTGTTGCCGGCACGGCGAGGCAGCCTGCATTCCCAAACCGGGCGCGATCAGGCACCCTATGCGCGGCGCTGCCCGGATGGCGAAATTGGTAGACGCATCGGACTTAAAATCCGCCGGGGGCAACCCCATGCCGGTTCGATTCCGGCTCCGGGCACCAACGCGGCAAGCACCCCGACGCACCGGTCGGTCAGGGCCAGTTGTCCACGCGGAAATACAACGTGCGGACGGTGTCACCGTCGCGGAACGCATAGGCGTTGCACCTGGCTGTTTGCCGCCCCGGCTGCAGTGGGCAGGAGGCCAGGCTGCGGTCCTCGAACTCGAATTGCTCCGGCACGTTGAGCGACAGCCAGTTTTTCTGGAGATCGGTCCGGAGCGTTTTATCGCGGGGTCTTAGGTCCCGCCCCTGCACGCTGATGACAATCGGGTCCGAGTCGGTGGCCATCGCCGCGGAGTAGACGAACACGTCGCCCTTTGGCTTGCCGTGCTGCACGACGGAAAACGCGTCGTAGACCTTTCCTTGGACGTCCTCTGCCGCCGCCGGGGGGGAGCGAAAGAAGAATGAGCAGGCTGTGCAGGTAACCGACCATCGAGCGGGTGTCCTTTTCGCCGTGTCCGCACGACGATAGCGCATTCCAGGGCGGTTCTGATGGCGCGGCCGATTGCGCCTGCCGGTGTCCTGCGTTGCCGGTAGCATGGGCATTCCCATCCTGCCCGGTGCCGCCATGCTCACCCTCCATATCGGCAACAAGAACTACTCGTCCTGGTCGATGCGCCCGTGGGTACTGATGACCCAGGCCGGCATCCCGTTCGAGGAGGTGCTGCTGCGCTTCGACAGCTTCGATCCGGCGTCGCAGTTCAAGCGGCAGGCCACCGCGCTGTCGCCGTCGGCGACCGTGCCGGTGCTGGTCGACGACGGCCTGGTCGTGTGGGACACCCTGGCCATTGCCGAGTACCTGGCCGAGCGCTTCCCGGACAAGGCACTGTGGCCGCGGGACGTGGCCACGCGCGCCCTGGCGCGCAGCGTCTGCGCGCAGATGCACAGCGGCTTCGGTGCGCTGCGCCAGCATTTCCCGATGAACATCGAAGCGCATCTGCCGGCGGTGGGCGTACGCGTGCTGCGTGAGCAGCCGGCGGTGCTGGAGGACCTGGAGCGCCTGCAGTCTCTGTGGGAGGCACTGCTGGCGCGCCACGGCGGGCCGCTGCTGTTCGACGGCTTCAGCATTGCCGACGCGTTCTTTGCCCCGGTGGTGATGCGGCTGAAGACCTACGCGGTGCCGGTCAGCGCGCGCGTGCAGGCCTACATGGCGGCGGTGCTGGCCTTGCCGGGCGTGGCCCGGTGGGTGGCCGATGCGCTCGCCGAGCACGACTTCCGCCCGTTCGAAGAGCCTTACCGGCAGGGCCCCGATCCGGCCTGATCAGGTGCTGGTGGGGGCCGTCGTCGCGGCACCGAGCGCGGCCAGGGCGTGCGTGTACTTGTCGGCCAGCCGCTGGCGCATCGCGTCCGGCAGGTAGTGCAGGCGTGCAGGATCGCTGTTGTCGGCGATGTCGGCCAGCTTGACCTTCAGTGCCAGCGGATTGGCGCGGATGGCAGCGTAGTAGGTGTCGGCTGGCAGGTCCTTGCGCCGGGTCAGGCAGGCCACCGCCGTGCGGATGTGCAGCGGGAACGCGTCCACCTCGTTGGCGAACGCCGGGCAGTCTTCCACCACGTCGTGCAGCCAGGCGACTGCTTCGGCGTCGGCATCGCCGTGCACCCGCGCGGCCACGCGCGCGACGTGGCCGATGTAGGGCCGGCCGGCCTTGTCGGTCTGGCTGGCATGCGCGCGGCGCGCCAGGGCTTCGGCATTGCGCAGGGTGTCGATGGGGCCTACTCCGTTGAAGGGCGGTGTCGCATTATGCCGCCCGGGCCGTGCAGGGCAGGGGCAACGCAAACTTTACGCAGCCGCACCCGGCTCCCCGTAGGCTGCGCACGACTCCATCACAGGCAAGGCAGCATGGCGAGCGCGGCGTGGGCAAGGACGACGGTGGCGGTGAGCATGGCGATGCTGTGCGCGGCGGGGATCAACGCACAGCCCGCACCGCCGGCGGCGGCCGGGCAGGCGGCCGTCGTCGACCTTGCACCGGTGGTGGTCTCGGGGGTGCAGCCCGGGCCTGGCATGTGGAAAGTGACGGCCCGCGACGGCCACGTGCTGTGGATCCTCGGCACCGTATCGCCCCTGCCGGCCAAGCTGGACTGGCGCGCCGACGAGGTCGAGGCGGTGGTGGCCAGTGCCGATGAAGTACTGGGGCCGCCGGGCTGGACGCTGGATGCCGACGTAGGGTTCTTCAAGGGGCTGACCCTGCTGCCTTCGGCGATGAAAGCCGCGCATGATCCGCAGGGACGGCGCCTGGAGGAAATCCTGCCGGCCGCGACCTACACCCGGTGGCTGGCACTCAAGCAGCGTTACCTGGGACGCGACCGGGGCGTGGAGAAAGACCGCCCGCTGGTGGCGGCCACGCGGCTGTATACCGCGGCGCTCAAGTCGGTCGGGCTCGGCCGCGGCTCGCCGGTTTCCGCTGTGCTGGACAAGGCCTACAAGGCGCGCGGCCTGAAGCCGGTGGTGACCCGGGTGGTGATCCGGGTCGATGATCCGCGCCAGGCGCTGAAGGAAGCGCGCGCCAGTCCGCTGCAGGATGTGCAGTGCCTGGAGCGCACCCTGGATGTGGTGGAACACCAGTTGCCGCTGCTGGTCGAGCGCGCCAACGCCTGGTCGATGGGCGACACCGAGGCGCTGCAGCGGCTGGCCCTGCAAAGCCAGTACGACGCCTGCGTTGGCGCGATCGCCGAGAGCCCGTTCGGGCGTCGCCGCGGCCTGGCCGCGGTGGACCGGCAGGCGGCGGACAAATGGCAGCAGGTGGCGCGCGCCGCGCTGGCCCGCAACCGCACCACCTTCGCGGTCGTCCCGGCGCATTCCCTGGTAGCGCCCGAGGGGTATCTGGCACGCCTGCAACAGGCCGGCTACGAGGTGCAGGCGCCCTGATCCTGCGAGCGGGAGGCGCACGGTTGCCGGCGTCTCCGCGCACGGTATTCATCTATCCCGACGTCAGGGTTCGTGGCATAGTCAGGGCAGTTCACAGGGGGCTTCACCTGCATGCCGTTGCGTGCGATCGCCTATACCAGCGTCGCCTTCGAAGGGATCCAGGCATCGGATATCGATCGGATCCTGTCGGCCGCGTCCAGCTTCAACAAGATGGCCGGTGTCACCGGGGTGCTGATGTTCGATGGCACCCGCTTCCTGCAGTATTTCGAAGGCCCCGAGGACGGGGTCGATTCGGTCTACCAGCGCGTGGCCAATGCGCGCAGCCACCTGTGCCTGCGCGAACTGGCGCGCGGGCCGGTCGCGGCGCGGCACTTCCCGCGCTGGACCATGACCTCCGCGGCGATCGAGCCGGCAGTGCTCACGGCGATGATCGACCGTCCGTGGGATGGCTTCAGTGCCGCCGCGCCGGTCGATGGCCAGGCGCGGGTCGGCTTCGCTCGACTGCTGTCGCTGTGGACCGGCGACTCGGGCGAGCTCGAACCTGCCGCGGTGATGCTGGGGTCGTAACGGAACGGTTCGATCCTCGTAACATGATTCTCACGGGTGGTCGCCTAGCATCTGTCTACCAGCTGTGACCGGTCCTGCGGAAATTCCGACAGGCTGTTCTGAAAGGGTAGTAACCGCAGCTGGACCACTTGTTGGCCGTCGTCCGTACTCTCCGCGGGCGGCGGCTTTGTTCTTTGTGGCCGGGGCCCTCCCGCGTTAGGCTTGCGCTATTCGTTTCCTGGCGCCGCCCTCCATGAGTCTTTCCCGCCGTCCCCGCACCTCCTCCTGTTCCTGCGTTGCGCGGGGGCAGGGCTGATGGCGGCCGCCATCGGCGCTGCGACCGACGCGCGGATCGGGGTGATCGGGCTGGGTTACGTCGGCCTGCCGCTGACTGTCGCCTTTGGCTGCCACCAACCCACGCTCGGCTACGACATCGACCGTGCACGCGTGCTGGAACTGCAGCAGGGCCATGACCACACCCTGGAGATGGAGCCGCACGAGCTGGCGGCGGCCGGGCAGGCGCGTTACAGCGCCGATCCGGCCGAGCTGGCGGGGTGCAATGTCTACATCGTCACCGTGCCCACCCCCATCGATGCCTTCGAGCAGCCCGACCTCGGGCCGCTGCGCAGTGCCTCCACGCTGATCGCCGGGGTGCTCAAGCCCGGCGACCTGGTCATCTACGAATCCACCGTGTACCCGGGCACCACCGAAGAGGTGTGCGTGCCGCTGCTGGAAGCCGGGTCGGGGCTGCGCTTCAACCACGACTTCTACTGCGGTTACAGCCCGGAGCGGATCAACCCGGGCGACCGCCAGCGGCGCCTGCCGGACATCCGCAAGATCACCTCCGGCTCGACCGCCGAGGTCGCCGAGGTCGTGGACGCGCTGTATGCCGCGATCATTACCGCCGGCACCTGGCCGGCGCCGTCGATCCGCGTGGCCGAGGCAGCCAAGGTGATCGAGAACATCCAGCGCGACGTCAACATCGCCCTGGTCAACGAACTGGCGCTGATTTTCGACAAGCTCGGCATCGATACCCAGGACGTGCTCGACGCCGCCGGCAGCAAATGGAATTTCCTGCCGTTCCGCCCGGGCCTGGTCGGCGGCCACTGCATCGGCGTGGACCCGTACTACCTGCTGCACAAGTCCGAAAGCGTCGGTTACCACCCGGACCTGATCCACACCGCGCGCCAGGTCAACAACCGGGTCGGTGCGCACGTGGCACAGCGCGTGCTGGCCCTGCTGGAAGGACGCGGCAAGGCACCGATGGGGGCGCGCATCCTGGTGCTGGGGGTGACCTTCAAGGAAAACTGCCCGGACCTGCGCAACAGCCGTGCGCTGGAACTGGCCCAGGCGCTGGGCGCCAGCGGTGCGCAGGTGGACGTGCAGGACCCGTGGGTGGGGCCGGCGGTGCTGGCCGAGAGTGGCGTGCAGTGGGTGGAGCGCGCCGATCCGGGTGTCTTCGACGCGGTGGTGCTGGCGGTGGCGCACGACGAGTTCCGGGCGTTCGACGCCGGCAGCGTGCGTGCGCTGCTCAAGCCGGACGGCGTGGTGTACGACGTCAAATCGGTCTGGCCGCGCGACGTGGTCGACGACCGGTTGTAGACTCGACGGCGTTATTGATCGAGGAAAGCCATGCATCGTTACCTGGTCTACGTGCTCGCCATCCTGCTGTTCCCGGTCTGCCTGTGGCTGGCCACGATCTGGCCGGCCTGGTACTGGGGCGTCGGCACCAGCGCGGCGCTGGTCGTGCTGGGCACCTGGGATCTGCTGCAGACGCGCAGCACGCTGCGGCGCAACTACCCGGTGATGGCGCATTTCCGCTACGGCCTGGAGTCGATCGGCCCGGAGATCCGCCAGTACTTCGTGCAGAGCGACCTGGAGGACGTGCCGTTCTCGCGCCAGCAGCGCGCGCTGATCTACCAGCGCGCCAAGAACGAAATGGACGTGGTGCCGTTCGGCACGCTGCGCAGCACCTACGCGGTGGATTACGAGTGGATCAACCATTCGCTGGCGCCGACCGAGATCGCGCACAGCGATTTCCGCGTGTTGATCGGCCCGAACTGCGCCAAGCCATACTCGGCCAGCGTGTTCAACATCTCGGCGATGAGCTTCGGCTCGCTGTCGGCCAACGCGATCCGCGCCCTCAACGAGGGCGCGCGCCGCGGCAGCTTCTACCACGACACCGGCGAAGGCTCGATCTCGCCCTATCACCGGGAAATGGGCGGGGACCTGGTCTGGGAGATCGGCTCGGGCTACTTCGGCTGCCGCGATGAGGCGGGCCGTTTCAGCGAAGAAAAGTTCGTGGCCAATGCCAACACCGACCAGGTCAAGATGATCGAGATCAAGCTGTCGCAGGGCGCCAAGCCCGGCCATGGCGGGGTATTGCCGGCGGCCAAGGTCAGCGAGGAAATCTCGATCACCCGGGGCGTGCCGATGGGCGTGGACTGTGTCTCGCCGTCGAAGCATTCGGCCTTCAGCACGCCGGTGGAACTGCTGCAGTTCGTCGCGCGCCTGCGCGAGTTGTCCGGTGGCAAGCCGGTCGGGTTCAAACTGGCCATCGGCCATCCGTGGGAATGGTTCGGCATCGCCAAGGCGATGCAGGAAACCCAACTGCTGCCGGACTTCATCGTGGTCGACGGGGCCGAGGGCGGGACCGGTGCGGCCCCGGCCGAGTTCATCGACCACGTGGGCGTGCCGATGCACGAAGCCCTGCTGCTGGTGCACAACACGCTGGTCGGGCTGGACCTGCGCGAGCGGATCAAGGTCGGCGCTGCGGGCAAGGTCACCAGCGCGTTCGAGATCGCCCGGACCATCGCGCTGGGCGCGGACTGGTGCAACGCCGGGCGCGGCTTCATGTTCGCGCTGGGCTGCATCCAGTCGCTGAGTTGCCACAGCGACAAATGCCCGACCGGCATCGCCACCCAGGACCCGCACCGCTGGCGCCACCTGGACGCCGCCGACAAGGCCACCCGCGTGCACCGTTACCACGACAACACCGTGCGCGCGCTGCGCGACCTGCTGTGCGCGGCGGGCCTCAATCATCCTGCCGAGCTGGGGCCCGAGCACATCCTGCGTCGGGTGTCGCCGGTGGAAATCCGCTCGCTGGCGTCGCTGTACCGCTACCTCAGCCCGGGCGAGCTGCTGCGCCAGGTGCCCGACCACGCGGTCTTCCATGACTACTGGAGCGATGCGCGCAGCGATTCGTTCCAGCCACCGGCGCGCATCCAGGCGCTGCGCAGCAGCAAGTCGCGATGATGACCGGGCATGCATCGCCAGCGCGGGATGCCGGTACTGCCGTGCTGCGGGCGGGCCGGCTGGACGACGCCGACCGGTTGTGGGCGCTGCGCACGCGCTGCGTGCGTGAGCTGTGCAGCGCGGCGTATCCGCCGGAGGTGATCGCACCCTGGTCGGCCTCGCCGCCGCCGGCGCACTACCACGCACTGATCGCGCAGGGCGGCTGCATCGTCGCCGAGGACGCGCAGGGGCGGCTGCTGGGGTATGCGGTGATCGACCGCGACGGCAACGAGATCGACGCGTTGTTCGTGGATCCCGACTGCGGCGGGCGCGGGATCGGCATGCGGCTGATGGGGGCGATGCAGGCGCTGGCCGATCCGGGCCGGCCGTTGGTGTTGTCGGCATCGCTCAACGCCGTGCCGTTCTACCAACGCGCCGGGTTCGTGGCCCTCCGCGAAGAAACCTACCCGCACCCCAGCGGCATCGCCCTGGCCTCGGTGCGCATGCAGCGCGGTTGATGCCGGCCGGATGACGGCGCAGGGGGCCCCGGCCGCTGGCCGGCCCACGACGGGCACTACCCCAGGTAGGCGACCACGCCGCGTCCGGCACGCAGGCCGCTGGCGTAACAGGCGGTCAGCAGGTAGCCCCCGGTGGGCGCTTCCCAATCCAGCATCTCGCCAGCGCAGAACGTGCCGGGCTGCGCACGCAGCATCAGCTGCCGGTCCAGCGCTTCCAGGCGCACGCCGCCGGCGCTGCTGATCACTTCGGCGATCGGGCGCGGGCGCTGCGGCGACAGCGGCAACCGCTTGAGCGATGCGGCGATGCGCTCGGCTGGCAACTGCCCGGCGTCCTTGCCCAGCACCTCGAACAGCAGCGCGGACTTGACCCCGCCCAGGCCGAGCTGGCGGCGCAGGTGTTCGCCGAAACTGCGGCCCTGTCGCGGCCGCAGCAGCTTGTCCAGCACCTGGGCTTCGGTCTGCCCCGGCAGCAGGTCCAACTGCAGCTGCACCTGGCCATCGCGGGCCAGGGTGTCGCGCAGGTCGGCGGCCATCGCATACACCAGGCTGCCTTCGATGCCGTCGGCGCTGATCACGCACTCGCCCTGCTGCACGCACGCCTGCCCATCCAGCGCCGTCCAGTGCGCCACCACCGGTTTCAACGGCGCGCCGGCCTGGCGCTCGCGGAAGTAGTCGCTCCATGCGATGTCGAAGCCGCAGTTGGCCGGCTGCAGCGGGGCGATGTCGATGCCACGCGCCAGCAACGGGTCTACCCACGCCGCGTCCGAGCCGAGTTCGGGCCAGCTGCCGCCGCCCATCGCCAGCACCACCGCATCGGCCTGCACCCGCACCTCGCCCTCGGGCGTGGCCAGGCGCAGTGCGCCGTCGGCGTCCCATCCGACCCAGCGGTGTTGCACATGCAGACGCACGCCTTGTTCCTTCAGTCGGCGTACCCATCCGCGCAGCAGCGGCGCGGCCTTGCGGTCGACCGGGAAGACCCGGCCGGAGCTGCCCACGTAGGTCTCCACGCCAAAATCGCGCGCCCAGTCGCGCAGCGCCGGGCCGTCGAAGTCGGCCAACCAGTCGCCCACCTCGGCGGCCCGCTCGCGATAACGCGCGACGAACAGCGCCTGCGGATCGGAGTGGGTCAGGTTCAGGCCGCCCTTGCCGGCGATCAGGAACTTGCGCCCCGGCGATCCCTTGGCCTCGTACACATCGACCTGGTGGCCGGCCGCGCGCACGGTCTCGGCGGCCATCAACCCGGCCGGACCACCGCCGATGATCGCCACGCGCCGCGCCGGGCTGTCTGGACTACGCATGCAGCAGGCTCAGTTCGGCTTGACGTCGAGCAGCTCGACATCGAACACCAGCGAGGAACCCGGTTGGATCGGGCCGGCACCGCGGTCGCCGTAGCCGTACGCCGCCGGGATCATCAGCGTGCGCTTGCCGCCCACTTTCATGCCGGCAAAGCCTTCGTCCCAGCCCTTGATGACCTGGCCCTTGCCGAGGTCGAAGCTGAAGGGCTCGCCGCGGTCCACCGAGCTGTCGAACTTGTCGCCATGCTTGTCGGCGGCATGCTCGTTGTAGATCCAGCCGGTGTAATGCACGGTCACCTTGCTGCCGGGCGTCGCCTCGGCGCCGGTGCCCGGCTGGGTGTCGATCTTCTCGAACTGCGTGATCGTGCCTCCCGGCGGCGGGCCGGGCGGGGTGCAGGCGGCGAGCGCCAGCAGCATCAGGGGGGCGAGCAGGTAGGTGGGCAGACGGCGCATGACGGCTCCGGAATGCAAAAACGGGACGCAAGGGTAGCGCATCGCCGGGCGCTATCATGGGCGCATGTCAAAACTGCTGCTCAACCTGCGCAACGTCGCGGACGATGAAATCCAGGACGTCACCGCCCTGCTGGACCAGGCGGGCATCGCCCATTACCGCACCGAGCCGAGCCCCTGGGGCATCTCCTCGGGCGGGATCTGGATCCGCGAAGACCAGGACCATCCGCGGGCCAGGGCCCTGATGGCCGAGTACCAGGATGCCCGCGGGGTGCGGGTGCGCGCCGAGCGCGAGGCCGCGCTGCGTGACGGCACCGCCGAGACCTTTGGCAGCCTGCTGCAGCGCCGACCGCTGTTCGTGGCCGCGGTGCTGCTGGGGATGGTCGCGGCGGCGGCGCTGGTGCTGCTGCCATTCGTGCTGCTGCGCGGCTGAACCCATCGTGCGATGGGCCGGGGCAGCGCCGTCGGCGCGATTTATACTGCGCGCATGATCGCCAATACCGCCGCCTACCTGTTCACCCCCATCGCCGACCCGGACGCGCTCTGCGCGACCCTGTTGGCGCGGGCAACCGCCGCCGACCTGCGCGGCACGATCCTGGTGGCGGGCGAGGGCATCAACCTGTTCCTGGCCGGCAGCCAGGCCGGCATCGACGGCTTCTACGCCGCCCTGCAGGCCGATGCGCGTTTTGCCGACCTGCGGGTCAAGACCAGCGTCAGCCAGAGGCAGCCGTTCGCCCGACTCAAGGCCAAGGTCAAGCCGGAGATCATCAGCTTCCGCATCGATGACGGCCAGCCGCTGGCCTATCCGCGCGCGCCGTCGGTCGACCCGGCCACCGTGCAGCGCTGGCTGCGGCAGGGCCACGACGATGCCGGCAAGCCGGTGGTGATGCTGGACACCCGCAACACCCAGGAGATCGCGTACGGCACTTTCCAGGATGCCCTGGTCCTGCCGATCACCAAGTTCACCGACCTGCCCGATGCACTGGCCCCGCACCGCGACGCCCTGCGCGACAGCACCGTAGTCAGCTTCTGCACCGGTGGCATCCGCTGCGAGAAGGCCGCGCTGTGGATGCGCAACGACGGCATGGACAACGTGCTGCAGCTCGACGGCGGCATCCTGGGCTACTTCGAGGCGGTCGGTGGCGAAGGCTACGACGGCCGCTGCTTCGTGTTCGACGAGCGCGTGGCGCTGGATGCCGAGCTGAAGCCGCTGGTCGATCAAGCGGAGACCGGGGCGGCCTGAGGGCGGTTCGCCGGGGGTGTCGGGGTTGCCGAGGGTGGCGGGGCTGCCGAGCATGGCTCGGCACTACCGGTCACGTGTATCAGGTAGTGCCGAGCCATGCTCGGCAGCCAGGCAGCCAGGCAGCCAGCAGCCCAGACCTCATCCGGCAACCTCACGAACCCGAACCGCAGGAATCAGCATCCCGCGATCGGCACTGGCGCGCGGCCGGCGCCGGCCCCATGTCAGTGGAATACTTTCTGGATGGAACGCGTTCATGCACCTGTCGATTCTTGACCTGGCCCCGGTCTGCGAGGGCAGCGACACCACCCAGGCCTTCGCCAACATGCTGGACCTGGCCCAGCACGCCGAAGGCTGGGGCTACCATCGCTACTGGCTGGCCGAACACCACAACATGCCCGGCATCGCCAGCGCCGCCACCGCGGTGCTGATCGGGCACGTGGCCGGCGGTACCCGGCGGATACGGGTGGGCTCCGGCGGCATCATGCTGCCCAACCACTCCCCGCTGCAGGTGGCCGAGCAGTTCGGCACGCTGGCCTCGCTGTATCCGGACCGCATCGATCTCGGCCTCGGGCGTGCCCCCGGCACAGACCAGCCCACCGCGCGCGCACTGCGCCGTTACTTCGACAGTGCCGACCAGTTCCCGCAGGACGTGCGCGAACTGCTGCACTACTTCGAACCGGCACAGGCCGGCCAGGCCGTGCGTGCCGTGCCCGGGGCCGGGATTCCGGTGCCGGTGTGGCTGCTCGGCTCCAGCCTGTTCAGTGCGCGCCTGGCCGCCGCGATGGGCCTGCCATTCGCGTTCGCCTCGCACTTCGCGCCTGACGCGATGGATGAGGCACTGGCCGTCTACCGTCGCGAGTTCCGTCCCTCGCAGTACCTGACCGCGCCGTACGCGGTACTCGGCTTAAACGTGGTGGCGGCCGAATCGGAGGCCGCGGCCAAGCGCCTGTTCACCACCCAGCAGCAGAGCTTCGTCAACCTGCGTCGCGGCAAGCCCGGGTTGATCCCGCCGCCGATCGACGACATCGAGGCCTTCTGGCAGCCGCACGAAAAGCTCGGCGTGCAGAACGCGCTGGCCTGCGCGGTGGTCGGCGACGTGCGCCAGGTGGGCGAGGGCATGGCCGCGTTCGCCGCGCGCCACAGGCCGGACGAGATCCTGCTCACCGCCAACATCTATGACCACGCCGCGCGCAAGCGCTCGTTCGGTCTGGCGATGCAGGCGTGGCAGGCGAACGCTTGATCCCCACGGTAGAGCCACGCCATGCGTGGCAGACGTCACCCCGCCTCGCTCAAGGTGCAGCCACGCATGGCGTGGCTCCACCCGGGAAGGATGCGAAGGGGATGTGACCCTGCGATTCACGCTGCCGTGGCCGCCGATCCGCTGTGATGGGGCCCCCGTTGCAGGAGTTACCCCATGGCAGAGCACGATCGCCAACAGCACATCAAACAACTGGCCGGCATGATCCGTGACGTGGACATCGCGATGTTCACCACGGTCGGCGTCGACGGCCGTCTTTACAGTCGCCCGCTCGGTACCCAGGAAGTCGAGTTCGACGGCGACCTGTGGTTCGCCACCGAAGCCGACAGCCCCAAGGTGGCCGAGATCGCGCTCAATCCGCGGGTCAACGTCTCCTATTCCTCACCGTCGGGCAACACCTATGTGTCCGTCGCCGGTACCGCGCGCGTCGTTGATGATCGCGCCAAGATCGAGGAACTGTGGTCGCCGGCGATGAAAGTGTTCTTCCCCGGCGGCAAGGACGATCCGAACCTGCGGCTGATCCACGTCAGTGCCGAATCGGCCGAGTACTGGGATGGCCCGGGCGGCCTGCTCGGCAGCGCGCTGTATTTCGTGTTGTCGGCGGTGACCGATGATCCGGGCGCGTTGTCCGATACCGGTACGGTGGATCTCAAGCCGGGGGCGTAACGTCCCGGCGACCGGGGTGGAGCGGACCGATGGTCGGCTCCACCCGGTCGCTCAGAACCAGCGCTGGACCTGCTCCATCGTGTAGCTCACCAGCTGGCCGGAACTGAAGCCGAAGAACAGCACCGCGGCCACCGCGCCGACCCAGTTGAACAGCATCAGCATGCCGTCGCGTTCCAGCAGGGCCAGGGCGAACAGCAGCAGCTGGAAGCCGAACAGATAATTGGTGAACGGGATCGGCAGCGACAGCAGCATCGCTATCAGGATCAGCAACAGGCCGGTGAACGCATGCGCCGGTCGCGGCACCAGCAGCGCCGGCAGGCGCGGCTTCAGCAAGCGGTCCAGCCGTCGCAGCGGCCGGTCGATGCGGGCCAGGAAGCGATGCATGGTGCCGCGCTTGGGCCCGCGGTTGGCCACGAAACCCGGCAGCCACGGGCGGCGCATCCCGAACAGCATCTGCGCACCGATCAACACGATCAGCGGGCCGCTGACCGCGCCGCCCACGCCGGGGATCGGAATGAACGCCGGCAGGATCGCCACGAACAGGAAGACGCCGAACGCACTCTGCTGCAGGTCGCGCAGGATCTCGCCCAGCAGCAGGCGGTGCTCCGGGTCGCCATGATCGAACATGGCCAGCAGCGTGCGGATGCCCTCGTTGCGGTACGCGGGCCGGCCGTCTTCCGGCGGCGTTGGCTCAGCCGGTGAGGTCATCGGTCTCTTCTTCGGACAGCGTGCGCAGCAGCAGCTTGTCCACCCGCGCGCCGTCGAGGTCGACGATCTCGATGCGCCAGCCGGCCCAGTCGAAATACTCGCCCGCGTGCGGAATGCGCCCGAAATAATGGATGCACATGCCGGCAAGGGTGTAGTAATCGCCGTCCTCGGCATCGGGCAGTTCGGCATTGCCCATCAGTTCGCGCAGGTCTTCGATCGACAGCGAGCCATCGACCAGGAACGAACCGTCCTCGCGCGTCACCACCAGCGCGTCTTCGTCCACGTTCTCCACCGACTGCAGGCGTCCGACCACCGCGCCCATGAGGTCGCTGATGGTCACCAGGCCCTGGATCTCGCCGTACTCGTCCACCACCAGCGCCATCGACTGCTGTTCCTCGCGGAAGATCTCCAGCAGCTTCATCGCATGGGTCGACTCGGACACGTACAGCGGTTCGCGCAGGTGCTGGAACAGCGAGTGGTCATCGCGCACCAGCCGCGTGACCAGGCTCTTTACCTCGAGCACGCCGACGATGTCCTGGTCGTTGTCGCGGTACACCGGGTAACGCGAGAACTCGTGCTCGCGCATCGTGGCGATGTTCTTTTCCGGGTCGGCCACGGTGTCCAGCCAGGCGATCCGGTTGCGTGGGGTCATCAGGCTGTCGGCGGTGCGGTCGCCCAGGCGCATCACCCGGTTCATCATGTCGCGCTCATGCGCGTCGATCACGCCGGCCTCGTGGCTCTCGGCCACCAGCATGCGGATCTCTTCTTCGGTGACCGAGGCGGCCTCGTCCTTGCCCAGGCCCAGCACCCGCAGCACCAGCCGGGTGCTGTGCGAGAGCAGCCACACCGCCGGGAAGGCGATCCGGGACAGCCAGCCCATCGGCCAGGCCACCAGGCCGGCGATGTCTTCCGAGCGGGTGATCGCCAGCCGCTTGGGCACCAGTTCGCCGAAGATCAGCGTCAGGAAGGTGATCAGGGCCACCGCCAGCGCCTTGCCGACCTGGGCGGCGTAAACGAAGTCAGGGAACAGCCCGTGCAGCCAGGTGGCGATGGCCAGGCCGATCGCCTCGCCGCCGAACACACCGGTCAGCACGCCGATCAGGGTGATCCCGATCTGGACGGTGGACAGGAAGCTCTCGGGCTTCTCGGACAGTTCAAGCGCGCGCTCGGCGCGCTTGCTGGTGCTGGCCATCTGCTTGAGGCGGCTCTTGCGCGAGGTCATGACCGACATCTCGGACATGGCGAAGAAGCCGTTGAGCAGGATCAGGGCCAGGACGATAATCAGTTCAAACACGGGCGGCGTCCCCGGTTGGTGGCAGGGAGGGCGTGTTCAAGCGGTGGCGGCATCCGGAGGGCGCGCAGGCGCGGCGGAGCGGCGGAGGGTAAGGGTCGTCTTCCATAGAGTGCACCCGAAGGTGCCCGCGCATCTTAACAAAAGGCCGGGGGAGGTAGGCAACCAGAGTCGTTCAGACTGGGGCGTCAGGATGTGAAGGGCAGGGGGGAGTACCCGCAATGGACATCAAACCGTCATAATTCCGCCCGGTGCCGTCCTTCCTCGACGGCGAATAGGTTTCTCAATGTTCTCTCTGCAGACCATTTTCGGCTCCGGCAAACAGTTCTACACCCTGCTGGACGAGGCTGCGCAGGCCGCCCAGGACAGCGCCAAGGCGCTGCACGCGATGCTGCGCGAGGCTGACCGCCAGCCGGCGCTGGACGCCTTCAAGCTGGCCCGCCTGCGCGAGCGCGCCGCCTCGGACAAGATCAGCCAGGCGCTGGTGGACAGCTTCATGACCCCGATCGAGCGCGAGGACATCGAAGCGCTGGGCTCGGCGCTGTACAAGATCCCCAAGCAGGTCGAGAAGTTCGCCGACCGCTACTCGCTGGCGACCAAGCACCTGGAACACATCGATTTCGCGCCCCGCGCCGCCATGCTCGAGCAGGCCGCCAGCGTGGTCGTGGAGATGGTCGGTGACCTGCGCCACATGAACCTGGACCGGATGACCGCGCTCAACGAGAAGCTGCGTTCGCTGGAAAACGAAGCCGACCGGCTGATGCTCGAGCTGTACCGCGACATCTACTCCGGCCGCCTGGACAACCTGCAGATGTTCCTGCTCAAGGAGTTCTTCGAGATCCTGGAAAAAGCCATCGACCGCTGCCGCGAGGCTGGCGTGGTGGCGTACCAGATCGTGCTGAAGAACAGCTGACGGACGCCACAGCATGCTGACCCTTGTCCTGGTGGTGATCCTGGCCGCGCTCGTCTTCGAGTTCATCAACGGCTTCCACGACACCGCCAACTCCATCGCCACCGTGGTGGCGACCAAAGTGCTCTCGCCCGGCTGGGCAGTGATGCTCGCCGCGTTCATGAACCTCATCGGCGCGCTGACCGGCACCGCCGTCGCGCTGACCATCGCCTCGGGCCTGCTCAACACCAACGTGGTCGACGTGACCCCGCAGGTGATCCTGTGCGCCCTGCTCGGCGGCATCATCTGGAACCTGATCACCTGGTGGAAGGGCCTGCCGTCCTCGTCCTCGCACGCGCTGATCGGCGGCCTGTGCGGCGCCGGCCTGGCCGCGGCCCACAACAACTGGGATGCGCTGATCTGGTCCGAACGGATCGGCACCTGGGCCCAGAACAAGGGCCTGCTGTGGAAGGTGTTCCTGCCGATGATCACCTCGCCGATCGCCGGCTTCCTGCTCGGTATCGTGGTGATGCTGCTGCTGTGGGCGATCATCGCCGGCATGGCCAAGGCCGGCGGCTGGCTGGGTCGCCTGGCGCGCCCGCGCATCGTCAACGCGTTCTTCGGCAAGGCGCAGATCGCGTCGGCCGCCTACATGGGCTTCGCCCACGGCCACAACGACGCGCAGAAGACCATGGGCATCATCGCCATGACCCTGATCGGCGCCGAGGCCACCGGTGCATTGGACGACCTGCCGTCCTGGCTGGCCTTCATGCATCCGCAGGCCAGTGCCGGTGACGGCATCGCGATGTGGATCGTGCTCACCTGCGCGGTGGTGATGGCGGCCGGTACCGCGTCCGGCGGCTGGAAGATCATCAAGACCCTGGGCCACAAGATGGTGAAGCTGCACCCGATCCACGGCTTTGCCGCGGAGACCAGCTCGGCCACCATCCTCACCCTGGCCGCGCATTTCGGCATGCCGGTTTCGACCACGCACAGCATCTCGACCGCGATCATGGGCGTGGGTTACGCCAAGAACCCGCGTTCGCTGCGGTTCGGCGTGATCGAACGCATCGTGTGGGCCTGGATCCTGACCATCCCCGCCGCCGGCGGTTGTGCGTATCTGATCCTGCGCCTGTTCGAGCTGTTCGGCTGGGCGTAAGCCGCGTCGAACCGGCGGTGCCGGGCCATGCTCGGCTGCAAAGAAAAACCCGCCGAAAGGCGGGTTTTTCGTTTCTTCTCCCAGCGCCCGAGCCACTGACCACCGCCGAGCGCGGCGCCGCGCTATCCCCTCAGCGCCCGCGTTCCCGTGCCAGCAACCCGTACAACGCCGAATCGGACAGCTCACCGCCCACGCACCAGCGTTCGCGCAGCAGGCCTTCGCGCTGGAATCCGATGCGCTCCAGCACGCGTGCCGACGGCGCGTTGCGCGGATCGATCTCCGCCTCGAGCCGGCGTAGCCCGCGATCATCGAACAGGTGCTCCACGAAACACCGCAGCGCCTCGCCCATGTAGCCCTTGCCCTGTGCCAGCGGCGACAGGTGGTAGCCGATCTCGGCCCGGCGCGCATCGGCATCGATCGCAAACACCACGCAGATGCCGAGCAACGGCGCATCGGCATGCTCGCGGATGCCGAGCTTGAGCTGGGTGCCGGCCCGCAGCGCAGCCAGGTCGTCGAGGATCTGCGCATAGGCCTGCTGGATGTCGGTCCAGGCCGGGTGGTTCCAGTAACGCATCACCGCCGGGTCGGACTGGATGGCAAACAGCGCGGCACCGTCGCTGGCCCGGATCGGGCTCAGCACCAGCCGCGGGCTGCGCAGTTGCAGGGTCGAATCGAAGTACATGCAGGTCCGTGTCGGCAGCCGGCACGCGGCCGGTCGTGTCCGGGGATTATGGCGGGCCCCTCACGCTCGCGACAGACCCGGGCGAAACCACCGCCCGATCCCGACACCCCGTCCAGCCGCGCATCGCCGTACTCGATCCCCTGCGGCCCTTGGAACAGTCGCCCCCTCGATCAGGAAGGAAACCCAAAAAAAAGCCCGCCGGGATGGCGGGCTCCTCTGCAGCGGTCAGGCGACTCTCAGACTTCAAGCGATGCCAGGTCGCCCTTGTTCTCCAGCCACTGCTTGCGGTCGCTGGCGCGCTTCTTGGCCAGCAGCATGTCCATCAGCGAATGGGTCTGCTCGCCATCATCGATCGTCAACTGCACCAGGCGGCGCGTATCGGGATGGATGGTCGACTCGCGCAGCTGCGGCGGATTCATCTCGCCCAGGCCCTTGAAGCGGGTCACGCTCACGGTGCCCTTGATCTTCTCGCGCTCGATCTTGTCCAGCATGGTGCGCTTTTCTTCTTCATCCAGCGCGTAGAACACCTGCTTGCCCACGTCGATGCGGAACAGCGGCGGCATCGCCACGAACACGTGGCCAGCATCCACCAAGGCCGGGAAGTGCTTGAGGAACAGCGCGGTCAGCAGCGTGGCGATATGCAGGCCGTCCGAGTCGGCGTCGGCCAGGATCACCACCTTGCCGTAGCGCAGCCCGGTGATGTCGTCCTTGCCCGGGTCGCAGCCGATCGCGATCGCCAGGTTGTGCACTTCTTCCGACGCCAGCACGCTGCCCGAAGACACTTCCCAGGTGTTCAGGATCTTGCCGCGCAGCGGCATGATCGCCTGGAAGTCCTTGTCGCGGGCCTGCTTGGCGCTGCCGCCGGCCGAGTCGCCTTCCACCAGGAACAGCTCGGTGCGCGACAGGTCCTGGCTGATGCAGTCGGCCAGCTTGCCGGGCAGGGCAGGGCCCTGGGTGACCTTCTTGCGGGTCACCAGCTTCTCGGTCTTCAGGCGCGCGCTGGCGCGCTCGATGGCCAGCTGGGCGATCTTCTCGCCCATCTCCACGTTCTGGTTGAGCAGCAGGCTGAAGGCGTCGTGCGCGGCACCTTCGACGAAACCGGCGGCCTGGCGCGAGGACAGGCGCTCCTTGGTCTGGCCGCTGAACTGCGGGTCGGTCATCTTCAGCGACAGCACGAAGGCGACCCGGTCCCACACGTCTTCCGGGGCCAGCTTGACCCCGCGCGGCAACAGGTTGCGGAAATCGCAGAACTCGCGCAGCGCTTCGGTCAGGCCGGTGCGCAGTCCGTTGGCGTGGGTGCCGTGCTGGGCCGTCGGGATCAGGTTGACGTAGCTTTCCTGGACCAGTTCGCCCTCGGGAATCCAGGCCAGGGCCCAGTCCACCACCTCGTTTTCCTTCTTCAGGTGACCCACGAACAGGTCGGCCGGCAGCATCTCGCGCTCGCCCAGCTCGGCCTTCAGGTAGTCGCTCAGGCCATCTTCGTAGTACCAGGTGTCCTGCTCGTCGGTGGCTTCATCGCGAAGCTTCACGGTCAGGCCCGGGCACAGCACCGCCTTGGCGCGCAGCAGGTGGCGCAGCGCGCGCAGGTTGTACTTGGGCGTGTCGAAGTACTTCGGGTCGGCCCAGAAGCGCACGCGGGTACCGGTGTTCTTCTTGCCGACGCTGCCGACCACTTCCAGCGGGGTGGCGCGGTCGCCGTTGCGGAAGGTGATGCGGTGTTCGCTGCCGTCGCGCTTGATGTGCACCTCGACCAGGGTCGAGAGCGCATTGACCACGCTGACGCCCACGCCATGCAGGCCGCCGGAGAAGGTGTAGTTCTTGTTGTTGAACTTGCCGCCCGCGTGCAGGCGGGTGAGGATCAGTTCGACACCGGGGATCTTCTCCTCGGGGTGGATGTCCACGGGCATGCCGCGGCCGTCATCGCTGACCTCGCAGCTGCCATCCTTGTACAGGGTGACCTCGACCGTACGGGCATGCCCGGCCAGGGCTTCGTCGACGGCATTGTCGATGACTTCCTGCGCCAGATGGTTCGGGCGCGCGGTGTCGGTGTACATGCCGGGGCGGCGCTTGACCGGGTCCAGGCCGGACAGGACTTCAATATCGGCGGCGTTATAGCGGGCGTTCATCTGTCTTCATAAAGCGCAAAGCGACGGCGAAGTTTGCGGTCTGGACGTTTTTTTTGCACGCCACACGTTCAGGGGCCGGCCGACCGGGGTTGGATAGACTATGCGTGGTGGAAACCGGGCCCCCCCGGCAACCCCATCCCAAGCCGAGACCGCGAGGAGTGACCCCATGAAGAAGTTGCTGACCGTCATCGCCATTGCCGCCGCCGTCGTGGCCGTGCCGCTGGCCATGGCCCAGAACGCCGGACAGGGCCAGCCCACGCCGCAGCAGGGCGAGCAGGCCGACAAGGCGCAGTCCGAGGCCGATGCCAAGGCCAAGCGCCGGGCCCAGGCCACCGCCGAGATGAAGGCCAGGGGCGAACAGGCCCCGCAGAAGGAAGAAGAGGAAGAAGCCAGGAAGAAGCGCTGACCCCTTCCGACCGCGTCATGGACGCCCCGGCACTGCCGGGGCGTCTTTTTTTTGTGAAGGGCGCACGCCAGTGCTTGGGCTTGTGGCCTCCAATCTGTAAACTAGCGCTTTCCGGGAGCAGTACGTGTCATCCATCAGCGAATGGACTGGCCTGATCGTGCGCGATCGCCAGCAGGGTAGGCAGAAGGTGACGGTCCGTTCAGCGACCGGCACGGCCAACCCGACCTCGCCGACCGGCCTGCCTGCTGCCCCCCTGATCCCGTCCCTGGCGCGTGTAGTGCCCGCAGCCAGCGGCCCGATCGCCCCCATTTTCCCCTTCACGCCGTCCGTCGCCCCCCGCGCCGGCGTCGTTTCCCCCTTCCTGACAGGACACCCCCAGCCATGACTCCCTTGATCTTCGTAACCGGCGGCGTAGTGTCCTCGCTCGGCAAAGGTATTGCCGCCGCGTCACTTGCCGCCATCCTCGAAGCCCGTGGCCTGACCGTCACGATGATGAAGCTCGACCCGTACATCAACGTCGATCCGGGCACCATGAGCCCGTTCCAGCACGGCGAGGTGTACGTCACCGACGACGGCGCCGAGACCGACCTGGACCTGGGCCACTACGAGCGTTTCGTGCGCACCCGGCTGAGCCGCAAGAACTCGGTGACCACCGGCCGCATCTACGAGAACGTGATCCGCAAGGAGCGCCGGGGCGACTACCTGGGTGCCACCGTGCAGGTCATCCCGCACATCACCGATGAAATCCGCCGCTGCATGGATGAAGCCACCGAAGGCTTCGACGTGGCCCTGGTGGAGATCGGTGGCACCGTCGGCGACATCGAATCGCTGCCGTTCCTGGAGGCGATCCGCCAGGTGCGCACCGAGCGTGGGCCGGAGAAGGCCCTGTTCATGCACCTTACCCTGGTGCCGTACATCGCCGCCGCCGGCGAACTGAAGACCAAGCCGACCCAGCACTCGGTCAAGGAACTGCGCTCGATCGGCATCCAGCCGGACGTGCTGCTGTGCCGCTCCGAGCAGGTTGTGCCGGATTCGGAGCGCCGCAAGATCGCCCAGTTCACCAACGTGTCCGAGCGCGCGGTGATCAGCGTGCCCGACGTGGACGTGCTGTACCGCATCCCGATGGGCCTGCACGCGCAGGGCCTGGACGAGATCGTCATCAACCAGCTCAAGCTCGCCGACAAGGCCGGCCCGGCCGACCTGCACGAGTGGGAAGCAGCGGTGGATGCCACCCTGCACCCGCTGGACGAGGTCACCATCGCGGTGGTGGGCAAGTACGTGGACCACCAGGACGCCTACAAGTCGGTCGGCGAGGCCCTCAAGCACGGCGGCCTGCGCCAGCGCACGCGGGTCAACCTGAAGTGGCTCGAAGCCCAGGACCTGGAAGGCACCGACATGGGCGCGCTGAAGGACGTCGACGGCATCCTCGTGCCCGGCGGCTTCGGCGACCGCGGTTTCGAAGGCAAGGTGCTCACCTCGCAGTTCGCCCGTGAGCAGAACGTGCCGTACTTCGGCATCTGTTACGGCATGCAGGCCGCGGTGGTCGATTTCGCCCGCCACGTGGCCGGGCTGGACGGGGCCAACAGCACCGAGAACGACCGCCAGTCGCCGAACCCGGTGATCGGCCTGATCACCGAGTGGCGCACCGCCACCGGCGACGTGGAGAAGCGCGACGACAAGAGCGACCTCGGCGGCACCATGCGCCTGGGCCTGCAGGAACAGCGGCTCAAGCCGGGCACGCTGGCGCGCGCGCTGTACGGCAAGGACGTGGTCTCCGAGCGCCATCGCCACCGCTACGAGTTCAACAACCGCTACCGCACCCAGCTGGAAGATGCCGGGCTGGTGATCGCCGGCAAGTCGATGGACGACACCTTGGTGGAAGTCATCGAGCTGCCGCGCGACCAGCACCCGTGGTTCCTGGCCTGCCAGGCCCATCCCGAGTTCCTGTCCACCCCGCGCGAAGGCCACCCGCTGTTCATCGGCTTCATCCGCGCCGCGCGTGAGCGCAAGGCCGGTGGCGCCCTGGAAGCAGGCGCCTGACCGCGCCATGGCGCGGCCGCCCGTGCGGGCGGCCCGCATGAGCCAGGACCCGTGGGCGGCGCTGGAAGCGCGCCGCCAGCGCCGGCACTGGCGCCAGTGGCCGTGGGGCTGGGCCGCACTGCTGCTGTCCTTCGGCGCCTGGGTGTGCACCTTCATGCTGACGGTGCTGGTGATGGCCAGCGTCGGCATGCCCGGTGACGGCAGTCACGCCATGCAGGCCACCGCGCCCTATCTGTACATCACCCTGGCGCTGGGCGGGACCGCGCTGCTGGGCAGCGTGATCGCCAGCGTGCTGGCCCTGCGCCTGCGCCGCCAGGCCGGTGGCGGCGTGTCCGCGCTGGTGCTCGACGCGCTGCTGTTGGCGGTGCTGCTCGCTCCTGCGCTGTTGTAGACGCGCGCCGCCTGCCAGGTCGCACGCCGATTTGGCAAGCGGCAGGTGGATGGCGATAATCACGCGGCAGCTTTTCAGCGCTACTTTTTGGCGTTTCCCCTTCCTGACTGGTAACCGGCCCGCTATGACCACGATCCGCAGCATCCACGCCCGTGAAATCCTCGACAGCCGTGGCAATCCCACGCTGGAAGCCGATGTCATCCTCGAGGACGGTTCGTTCGGCCGCGCCGCGGTTCCCTCCGGCGCCTCGACCGGCTCCAAGGAAGCGGTCGAGCTGCGTGACGGCGACAAGACCCGTTACCTGGGCAAGGGCGTGCGCAACGCCGTGGCCAACGTCAACACCACCATCGCCAACGCGCTCAAGGGCTACGACGCCGCCGACCAGGACGCCCTGGATCGCCGCCTGATCGACCTGGACGGCACCGAGAACAAGGGCCGGCTGGGCGCCAACGCGCTGCTGGCCGTGTCCATGGCCAATGCCCATGCCGCCGCCGCGTCCAACAAGCAGGCGTTGTGGCAGTACCTGGCCAAGGGCCGCGACGTGACCCTGCCGGTGCCGATGATGAACATCATCAACGGCGGCGCGCATGCCGACAACAACGTCGACTTCCAGGAGTTCATGGTCCTGCCGGTCGGTTTCACCTCGTTCTCCGAAGCGCTGCGCGCCGGCACCGAAATCTTCCATTCGCTCAAGTCCGTGCTCAAGGGCCATGGCCTGAGCACCGCCGTGGGCGACGAAGGCGGCTTCGCACCGGACTTCCGCAGCAACGTCGAGGCGCTGGACACCATCCTGGAGGCGATCGGCAAGGCCGGCTACACCGCCGGTGAAGACGTGCTGCTGGGCCTGGACGTGGCCTCCAGCGAGTTCTACGAGAACGGCAAGTACAACCTGGTGGGCGAGAACAAGCGCCTGACCTCCGAGCAGTTCGTCGACTTCCTGGCCGACTGGGCTGCCCAGTACCCGATCATCACCATCGAAGACGGCCTGGCCGAGAACGACTGGGCCGGCTGGAAGCTGCTCACCGACCGCATCGGCAGCAAGGTGCAGCTGGTCGGCGACGACCTGTTCGTGACCAACCCGAAGATCTTCAAGGAAGGCATCGCGTCGGGCACCGCCAACGCCATCCTGATCAAGGTCAACCAGATCGGCACCCTGACCGAGACCCTGGAAGCGATCGCGATGGCGCACGACGCCAACTACGCGGCCGTGGTCTCGCACCGTTCGGGCGAAACCGAAGACACCACCATCGCCGACATCGCCGTGGCCACCACCGCCACCCAGATCAAGACCGGCTCGCTGTGCCGCAGCGACCGCGTGGCCAAGTACAACCAGCTGCTGCGCATCGAAGAAGCCCTCGGTGCCGGTGCGCGTTACGCCGGTCGCGACGCGTTTGTGTCGCTGAAGCGCTGATCCCATGCGCAACTGGCGCTGGATGCTGCTGCTGCTCGCGCTGCTGCTGGCGTGGCTGCAGTACCGCTTCTGGTTCGGCCCGGGCAATTCAGGGGAAGTGATGGCCCTGGAGGCCCAGGTCGCCAGCCAGCAGCGTGACAACGCCGGTCTGCAACAGCGCAACGACGCGCTTGCCGCCGAGGTCAAGGATCTCAAGGAAGGCCAGGCGGCGATCGAGGAGCGCGCGCGCAGCGAGCTGGGCATGATCAAGCCCGGCGAGAAGTTCTACCGCGTGGTCGAAGATGCCCCGGTCGCGCCCGCGCGCGCACCGGTGGCGCCGGTCGATCCGGATGCACCGCACCAGGAGGTGCCCTGATGGGCACGGTATGGGCGGTGGTGCCGGCGGCCGGTCGCGGCACCCGCTTCGGCGGAGAGACCCCCAAGCAGTACCTGGTCGCGGGCGACCGGGTGCTGCTGGCGCACACGTTGGAGGCCCTGTTGTCGCACCCGGTCGTGGCCGGCGTGATGGTCGTGGTCGCCGAGGGCGACACCGACTGGCCGGGCTGGCAGTCGCTGGCGGACAAGCCGATCCTGACCTGCACCGGCGGCGCCACCCGCGCCGCGTCGGTGCTGGCCGGGCTGCAGGCCTTGCCGGACAGCGTGCGTGCCGATGATTTCGTGCTGGTCCACGACGCGGCGCGGCCCAACCTGGCCGCCGCCGACCTGGGCCGGCTGCTGGAAGTAGGGCGCAACGACCCGGTAGGGGCGATCCTGGCCGCGCCGGTACGCGACACCCTCAAGCGGGCCGGCGATGACGGTGGCATCGATGCCACCGAACCCCGTGCGCGCCTGTGGCGTGCGCTGACCCCGCAGCTGTTCCGTCGCCACCAGTTGGCGCGCGCGCTGCAGGAGGCCGCCGCCGCCGGGATCGAGGTGACCGACGACGCCATGGCGATGGAGCGGCAGGGGCTGCGCCCGTTGCTGGTGGAAGGCAGCGAGGACAACTTCAAGGTCACCACGCCGGCCGACCTGTCCCGATTCGAATTCGAGCTTTCGCGCCGCGGATGACCCTCCGCGCGCGGCGCCACAACCGCAGGTCCTTGTCATGAACACCGCTCTTTTTCCCCCGGTCCGGATCGGACAGGGCTACGACGTCCACGCCTTCGGCGAGGGCGACCACATCATGCTCGGCGGCGTGCGCGTTGCGCACGAACGCGGCGTGCTGGCGCACAGCGATGGCGATGTGATCCTGCACGCGCTCTGCGATGCGATGCTCGGCGCGCTGTCGCTGGGTGACATCGGCCAGCACTTCCCGCCGTCGGACATGCGCTGGAAGGACGCGGACAGCAGCCAGTTCCTGGCGCATTGCAACGGCCTGCTGCGCGAGCGTGGCTGGCAGGTCGGCAATACGGATATCACCGTCATCTGCGAGCGACCCAAAGTGGGCCCGCATGCGCTCGCCATGCGCGAGCGCATCGCCGCGCTGCTGGGGGTCGCGCTGGATGCGGTCAGCGTCAAGGCCACCACCTCGGAGAAGCTGGGCTTCACCGGGCGCGGTGAAGGCATCGCCGCCCAGGCCATCGTGCTGCTGGTGGCGCTGTGATCCCGTTGCCGCTGGCGTTTGGCGCGCCCCTGCTGAGCGCGAAGATCCGCAGCGTCCCGGAGGATTTCCAGGTCGATGAACTGCCGGCCTTCGAGCCGAGCGGGGAGGGCGAGCACCTGCTGCTGACTCTCCGCAAGCGCGGGGCCAACACCGTGCACGTGGCCAAGGTGCTGGCGAAGTGGGCCGGGTTGCCGGAAATGGCAGTGAGTTATGCCGGCATGAAGGACCGCCATGCGGTGACCACCCAGCGCTTCAGCGTGCACCTGCCCAAGCGCGTCGCGCCGGATCCGGCCTTGTTGGCATCCGATGAGATCGAGGTGGTCGAGGCGACCTGGCACAACCGCAAGCTGCAGCGCGGCGCGCTGGCCGGCAATCGCTTCAAGCTGGTGCTGCGCGACGTGCGCGGAGACGCGGCGGCCATCGAGGAGCGCGTGTCGCTGATCGCCGCGCGCGGCCTGCCCAACTGGTTCGGCGAACAGCGCTTCGGGCGCGACGGCGGCAACGTGCCGGCGGCGCTGGCGATGTTCGGCGGCCGACGCGTACGCCCGGACCAGCGGTCGCTGCTGCTGTCGGCGGCACGCTCGGCGCTGTTCAACCAGGTGCTGGCCGAGCGCGTCGCGCAGGGCAACTGGGACACCCCGCTGGACGGAGAGGTGTGGATGCTGGATGGGAGCCGCAGCGTGTTCGGCCCCGAGCCGTGGACCGACCTGCTGGCGGATCGCCTGGCGCGTTTCGACATCCATCCCAGCGGACCGTTGTGGGGCGAGGGCGAGCTGCGCAGTACCGGTGCGGCTGCCGCACTGGAGTTGGGGGCGATCAACGACGAGCAGTCACGTGCCCTGCGCACCGGGCTGGAAGGCGCGCGCCTGAAGCAGGAGCGCCGCGCGCTGCGCCTGCGTCCGGCGATGCTGCAGCACGCCTGGTTGCAGCCGGACGTGCTGGAGCTCAGCTTCGCGCTGCCGCCCGGCTGCTATGCCACCGCCGTGCTGCATGAGTTGGGCCCGGTGCAGGATGCCAGCCAGGCCGACGCCTGACCCGGTAGAGCCGACCGTTGGTCGGCCGAGCGCGGTGCGTGGCGTCTTGGTGCCGGAGCGGAATGCAGCCGACCAACGGTCGGCTCTACGCGCGAAAGGCGCGTGCCAATCCACGTCGGATCCGCGCTCCAATCCGCGCCCGATGCGACCAGACCCCGATCCGACCCCGATCCGACCCCGATCCGATCCCGATCCCGATCCGATCCCGATCCGATCCCGATCCGATCCCGATCCCGATCCGACCCCGATCCGCGATCCGCGATCGGAACCCGGGTAGAGCCGACCGTTGGTCGGCTGCGCGCGGCGCGTGGGTTCTCGGTATCGGGGTGGGATGCAGCCGACCAACGGTCGGCTCTACGCGCGAGATGCGCGTCCCGAGCCACGCCCGATCCGCGTCCGTTCCACGCTCGATCCGCGTCCGATCCACGCCCGATCCGAACCCGATCCGCGATCGGAACCCGGGTAGAGCCGACCGTTGGTCGGCTGCGCGCGGCGCGTGGCTTCTCGGTATCGGAGCGGAATGCAGCCGACCAACGGTCGGCTCTACGCGCGAGATGTGCGTCCCGAGCCACGCCCGATCCGCGTCCGATCCACGCACGATCCGAACCCGATCCACGCACGATCCGAACCCGATCCACGCACGATCCGAACCCGATCCGCGTCCGGTCCGCACCCGATGCGCACCCGATCTGCGTCCCGATCCGCGTCCCGATCCGAACCCGGGTAAACCGACCGTTGGTCGGCTGCGCGCGGTGCGTGGCGTCTTGGTGCCGGAGCGGAATGCAGCCGACCAACGGTCGGCTCTACCGATTGCTCAGCAGCACCAGCACCGCGCCGGTGCCGCCTTGCCCGGCCGGCGCCGAATGGAATGCCAGCACATCGTTGCGCTGGCGCAGCAGGCGATCGACCAGGTTCTTCAACACCGGCGCGCCGCCATCGGACTGCAGGCCCTTGCCGTGGATGATGCGCACGCAGCCGTACTCGTGTGCGTGCGCTTCGAGCAGGAACTGGCGGAGCAGGTTTTCCGCCTGCACTACCGTGGCGCCGTGCAGGTCCAGCTCGTCCTGCACCGAGTACTGACCCCGCTTGAGCCGCTGGAACATCCGCGCCGGCAGGGTGTCGCGCCGGTAGCTGGCGGTGTCGCCGGCCTCCAGCGGCGCGCTGTCGCGCAGCAGTCGCGCGAATTCGCCGCGCGCTTCGTCGTCGTCACGTTCGGCCATGCGCGCGCGCGGTTTCGGCTTCGGCGTGGGCGGCGGCGCGGCCGCCGGCTTGCGCAGCGGCTTGACCTCACCGATCGCCGAACGGAAGAGGGCGGCGGGGTCTTCGTCTTCAGAATGTGACATGCGTACAGCCTACTGCCATGGCACGGCCGCTGCCTACCGTCGCCGGGGTAGGCCGATCTGCCCGCTTGCGGCACAATAGCTGACGCACTTGCGCGGTCGACCCGCCCCATCTGGGGCCGCGCCGGCTCCGCCAACGCTGGAAAGTGATGGAATCGAAGTCTTGAAAAATCAAGCGGTTAAATCGCAGATGCGGATTCTGGTCAGCAACGACGATGGCGTCGACGCGCCGGGGATCAGGATGCTTGCCTCGGTATTGCGTGACGCAGGGCATGAGGTGACGGTGTTCGCGCCGGATCGCGACCGCTCCGGTGCCAGCAACTCGCTCACCCTGGACCTGCCGATCCGGCTCAAGCGCATCGACCACTACACCTGTTCGGTGGCGGGCACCCCGACCGACTGCGTGCACCTGGCACTCACCGGCGTGCTCGAGTACGAACCGGACATCGTGGTCTCCGGCATCAACAACGCGGCCAACCTGGGCGATGACGTCATCTACTCCGGCACCGTGTCGGCGGCGATGGAAGGTCGGTTCCTGGGGTTGCCGGCGGTGGCGATGTCGCTGGTGACGCACAACCACGAGCCGCGCAACTTCGAGACCGCCGCGCGCGCCGCCGTGGAGATCGTGACCCGGCTCAAGGCCGATCCGCTGCCGGCCGACACCATCCTCAACGTCAACGTGCCGGACCTGCCGTGGAGTCAGATCCGCGGCTTCGAGGTGACCCGCCTGGGCAACCGTCACCGCGCCGAAGGCTGCATCGCCCAGCGTGACCCGCGCGGCAACGAGGTGTTCTGGATCGGGCCGGCCGGGCGCGAGCAGGATTCGGGCCCGGGGACCGATTTCCACGCCGTGCGCAGTGGCTACATCTCCATCACCCCGATCCAGGTCGATCTCACCCGTTACCAGGCGCTGGAAAAGGTGGCCAGTTGGGTCGGTGGCCTGACGGCTGCGCTGGACCGACCGGCATGAGCCAGCGTCTGCGCCTGCAACCTGAAGCGGTCGGCATCGGCATGACCTCCCAGCGCGTGCGCGACCGCCTGGTCGAACGCCTGCGCGAGGCCGGCATCGCCGACGAGGACACGCTCAACGCGATCCGCGTGGTGCCGCGGCACCTGTTCATCGACGAGGCACTGGCCTCGCGCGCGTATGAAGACACCGCGCTGCCGATCGGCCACGGGCAGACCATCTCCCAGCCCTGGGTGGTGGCGCGCATGACCGAGGCGGTGCTGCAGTCGGCGCCGAAGAACGTGCTGGAGGTGGGCACCGGCTCCGGTTACCAGGCCGCCATCCTGGGCGCGCTGGGGCTGGAGGTCTACACGGTCGAACGCATCGGCGACCTGCTGCGCCAGGCGCGCAAGCGCTTCCGCGCGCTGGGCATGAATATCCGCACCAAGCACGACGACGGCCGGGTCGGCTGGGCCGAGCATGGCCCGTTCGACGCGATCGTGGTCACCGCCGCCGCCCCGGCGCTGGTGGATGCGCTGGTCGAGCAGTTGGCGGTCGGCGGGCGGCTGGTGGCGCCGGTCGGCGGGCCGGGTGCGCAGTCGCTGGTGCAACTGACCCGCCGCATCGATGGCAGCATCGAACACCAGGTGCTGGCGCCGGTCACGTTCGTGCCGCTGCTGTCTGGCATGCTGGATTGATTCACAGGAGCGTGGCGTCATGAAGATCTTTGGTCCGCTGTACGAGCGGGCGATGAAATGGGCCGCGCACGAGCGCGCGCCCACCTATTTGACGGTGTTGAGCTTCATCGAGGCGATCATCTTCCCGGTGATGCCCGAGGTGATGCTGGCGCCGATGTGCGTGGCCCAGCCCAAGCGCGGCTGGTGGTTCGCCACGCTGAGCCTGGCCGGCTCGATGGCCGGCGCGCTGGTCGGCTACGCATTGGGGCATTTTGCCTTCGAGGCGCTCAAGCCGGTGTTCGCCGCGCTGGGGATGCTGCCGAGCATCGAAGGCGGCATCGCGGTGGTGCAGGCCAAGATGGCCGAGTCGCCGTGGGCGGTGTTCACCTTCCTGGTGCTGGGCGGCTTCATGCCGATCCCGATGAAGGTCTTCACCTGGGCATCGGGTATCGTCGGCGTGCCGCTGCCGCAGTACTTCCTGAGCATGTTGATCGGCCGGGGCAAGCGCGTATTCGTGCTGGCCGCGGTCATCCGTATTGGTGGCCCGCGCGCGGAAGCTGCGCTGCGGCGTTGGATTGAACCGCTGGGCTGGATCGCGACCGTGCTGGTCGTGGCGCTGGTCGCCTGGCTAGTCTGGAGGTCGAAGTTCGCATGAGTGCTGATCGTTTGAGCAGGGGGTTGCGTGCTGGCACGCTGGTGCTGGCCGTGGCCATGCTGAGTGCGTGCGGCACCGCCACCGTGGTGAAACCGGCGCCGGGCGGCCGCAGCGTGCACACCACGCCGCAGACCTCGGTGGCCAAGCCGGGCCAGACCGCCGTGGTACGGCGGGGCGACACGCTGTACGCGCTGGCCCGTATCCACAACATCACCCCGCGCGACCTGGCCGCCTGGAACGGCCTGGCCGAGCCGTACACGATCTACCCGGGGCAGACGCTGAAGCTGTACCCCGGCGGTGCCACGCCGGGTCGCGCGCCCACCACGGTGGTGACCGCGCCGCGTCCAGGCACCGCGCCCACGCCGGCGCCCACGCCGTCGCCGACGACCGCGATCAAGAGCAACATCGCTTGGCGCTGGCCGGCCGATGGCGCGCTGGTCGGCAAGTTCGTCGGCGCCGACGTGACCAAGCAGGGCGTGGACATCGCCGGCAGCAGCGGCCAGCCGGTGCGGGCCACGGCCCCGGGTGTGGTGGTGTACTCCGGTGCCGGCCTGGTCGGCTTCGGCGAGTTGATCATCATCAAGCACAGCGACCAGTGGCTGTCGGCCTATGGCCACAACCGCAAGCGCCTGGTCAACGAAGGCCAGAGCGTGAAGGCGGGCGAGCAGATCGCCGAGATGGGCCGCACCGGGACCACCCGCGACATGCTGCACTTCGAGATCCGCTACAACGGCAAGCCGGTCGACCCGCTGCTGTACCTGCCGCCGCGGTAACCGATCGGCCGGGGCAGCCACCCATCGGTGGCTGGACCCGCGCGGCCCACGAAAAAGGCCGCCATTGGCGGCCTTTTCTGAACAGAATCAGCGCATTTCAACCGGTCAGGATGAAGGCCGCCGCCACCTTGCGGCCTTCGCCGGCCAGGATGTTGAAGGTGCGGGCCGCAGCCGGGTTGTTCATCACTTCCAGGCCGATGCCACGGGTGAGGCAGGCGGCCATCACCGCGGCGGGCGGGAACACCTGGGTCGCTCCGGTACCCAGCACTACCAGCGCGGGGTTCAGGGCCAGCACCGGCTGCAGGTGTTCCGGGGTCAGTGCCGAGATATCGGCCACCGGCCAGGCTTCGATCAGCGTGTCCGGGGTCAGCACGAAGCTGCTGGCCAGGGTGCGGTCATTCACCTTCGCGGTGCGGCCATCGGCAGCGCGCAGCGCGTAAGCGTAATCGGGCAGTTCGTGGCTCAGTTGCATCTCGGATTCCCGGATCAGCCGCGCGGCAGGACGATCTGGCGCTGTTCCTTGCTGGGGCGGTACAGCACGGCCACATGGCCGATGCGCTGCACCAGGGCGCTGCCGGAGGCGGCGGCAAGCTCGGCGATCATGGCGTCCCGGGCATCGCGGTCTTCGGCGGCCACCTTCACCTTGATCAGCTCGTGGCGTTCCAGAACTTCGTCCAGTTCGGCCAGGAAGGCCGGGGTGACCCCCTTGCCGCCGATCTGCAGCAGGGCTTTCAGATCATGGGCATGGCCGCGGAGGAAGCGGGTCTGGGCAGAGGTCAGGGCAATAGACATTCAGGAACAAGCGGTTAACTGGGGCGATCAGGGTATCATGACCACCCGTTCCGGCCCTATTACCAATGGCTTCCCGTAGCAAGAGCAGTCAACGCTGGTTGAAAGAACACTTTTCCGACCCCTTCGTGAAGAAGGCCCAGGCAGAGGGCATGCGCTCGCGCGCGGCCTACAAGCTGGAGGAGCTGCTCGAGCGTGACCGGCTGCTGAAGCCGCACATGGTGGTGGTCGACCTCGGTGCCGCGCCGGGGGGCTGGTCCCAGCAGGTCCGGCGCCAGATCGGCGACACCGGGCGGGTGCTGGCCCTGGACATCTTGGAGATGCCGCCGCTGGCCGGCGTGGAGTTCCTTCACGGTGACTTCAGGGAGCAAACCGTCCTATCGGAGTTCGAGGCGATGCTGGGGGATCAGCCAGTAGACCTTGTGCTGTCGGATATGGCCCCCAATAAAAGTGGTATGGACGCGGTCGACCAACCGCGGATGATGCACCTGGCGGAGTTGGCGTTGGATTTTGCCGACAACCATCTCAAGCCGGGTGGCGCGTTCCTGATCAAGCTGTTCCAGGGCGTGGGCTTTGACGACTACGTGCGCGAGATGCGCCGTCGGTACGACAAGGTGGTCATCCGCAAGCCGGAAGCGTCCCGCAAGCGCTCCCCCGAGGTGTATGCCCTGGGGCGGGGCAAACGCGCGCAGATCAAGTAAGCTCAACCATACGAATCGCGTCAGGAATTAGAGGAACACCGGAGCCAATGAGGATGAACGACTTGACCAAGAACCTCCTGCTATGGGTGGTCGTCGCCGTGGTGCTGATGGTGGTGTTCCAGAGCTTCTCGCCCAAGCCGAACGGCGCGAGTGCCCAGGGCGCTACGTATTCGCAGTTCCTGGACCAGGTGGACAGCGGCAACGTCCAGAAGGTGACCTTCGCCGGGGATGTCCGCGGCGGCACCAGCCAGCTCTCCTACACCACCCGTGGCGGCCAGTCGACCACCATCACTGCGCCCCCCGATCGCGACCTGATCAACATTCTGCGTGGCAAGAACGTGGAAATCGTCCAGGAGGAGCCGTCCAGCGGTATTTCGCTGGGCTCGATCCTGATGAACTTCCTTCCGGTGATCCTGATCATCGGCTTCTGGTTGTTCATCATGCGGCAGATGCAGGGCGGCGGTGGCGGCTCCAAGGGCGCCATGTCCTTCGGCAAGTCGCGCGCCAAGCTGCAGGGCGAAGACCAGATCAAGGTCACCTTCGCCGACGTGGCCGGTTGCGACGAAGCCAAGGAAGAGGTCGGCGAGCTGGTCGACTTCCTGCGCGACCCGACCAAGTTCACCAAGCTGGGCGGCAAGATCCCGCGCGGCGTGCTGATGGTCGGCCCGCCCGGTACCGGCAAGACCCTGCTGGCCCGCGCCATCGCCGGCGAGGCGAAGGTGCCGTTCTTCTCGATCTCCGGTTCGGACTTCGTGGAAATGTTCGTGGGCGTCGGCGCGAGCCGCGTGCGCGACATGTTCGAACAGGCCAAGAAGCAGGCGCCGTGCATCATCTTCATCGACGAAATCGACGCCGTCGGCCGCCATCGCGGTGCCGGCCTGGGTGGCGGCCATGACGAGCGCGAGCAGACCCTGAACCAGCTGCTGGTCGAGATGGATGGCTTCGAGGGAGGCGAGGGCGTGATCGTCATTGCCGCCACCAACCGTCCGGACGTGCTTGACCCGGCGCTGCTGCGCCCGGGCCGTTTCGACCGCCAGGTGGTGGTCGGCCTGGCCGACGTGCGCGGCCGCGAGCAGATCCTCAAGGTGCATATGCGCAAGCTGCCGCTGGCCGACGACGTCGAGCCGATGGTGATCGCGCGTGGTACCCCGGGTTTCTCCGGTGCGGACCTCGCAAATCTGTGCAACGAAGCGGCGCTGTTCGCCGCGCGTGGTGGCGAGAAGGAGGTCCGCATGGACCACTTCGACCGGGCCCGTGACAAGATCCTGATGGGTGCCGAGCGCCGTTCGATGGCGATGAGCGAAGAAGAGAAGACGCTCACCGCCTACCACGAGGCCGGCCATGCCATCGTCGGCCGCCTGGTGCCCGAGCACGATCCGGTCTACAAGGTGACCATCATCCCGCGCGGTCGTGCGCTGGGCGTGACCATGTACCTGCCGGAAGGCGACAAGTACTCGATGAACCGCGTCGCGATCGAATCGCAGCTGTGCTCGCTTTATGGCGGCCGCGTGGCCGAAGAGCTGATCTTCGGCACCGACAAGGTCACCACCGGTGCGTCCAACGACATCGAGCGCGCCACCAAGATGGCCCGCAACATGGTCACCAAGTGGGGCCTGTCCGACGAGCTTGGCCCGATCGCCTACGGCGAAGAGGACGATGAAGTGTTCCTCGGCCGTTCGGTGACCCAGCACAAGAGCGTCTCCGACGACACCGCCCGCCGCATCGACGAAGTGGTGCGCAGCATCCTGGACAAGGCGTACGCCCGTACCACCGAGCTGGTCACGGCCAACCTCGACAAGCTGCACACCATGTCCCAGCTGCTGCTGCAGTACGAAACCATCGACGCGCCGCAGATCGACGCCATCATGGAGGGCCGCGATCCGCCGCCGCCGATGGGCTGGAGCAAGTCGAACAAGGATGGCGGCAGCAGCAACAACAACGACAAGGGCGGCGACGCCCGTCCGGTGCCGCCCATCGCCGGTCCCGCCGAGCAGCTGTAAGCGGGCGCGGATGTGAATGGCAAAGGCCGGGGTGACCCGGCCTTTGTCGTTTCCGCGCGATAATGCGGCGCTCGTTCCTGTCCTTCGTCGCGGAGTTGCCATGTCCACCACGCCCCCCACCCCGGTATCGCATACCGCCGAGATGGTGATTGCCACGGTTGTCGGCGTTGGCATCGGCCTGTTCCGCGACAACTTCCTGCTGGGCGCCGGTATCGGCATCGCGCTGGGCATCCTGCTGAGCATCGCCAAAACCCTGTACGTGGATCGCAAGCGCCGCCAGCAACGCTGAGCGACGCTTGCATGGCGGCGGCGGGCGCGGCAGGATGCAGCCGGCGCCGTTCGCAGCCTGCGCTCGCGCCACCACTTTTCAGGGGGAAGTCCATGCGTCATTCGTCGTGCGCCGCGCTTGCGGTGCTGTTGTGCTGTACCGCGCCCGCGTTGGCGGCCGATATCCACGTGCAGGATCCGGTGCCGTTTTCCGAATCGGCCTACATCGCCGACAACATCAAGGCCGAGTGCCGGATGGGCACGCAGCTGGCCAGCGCGCTCGGCAGCAGTGCGCCCGCGCATGGCAACCGGATCGTGTTCGACAGCGCTCCGGTGAGCCCCGGCAGTGGTCGCGTGCTGCAGCTGGAGTTGGTGGAGGCGCAGAGCGCCGGCAATGCGTTTTCAGGCCATTTCAAATCGGCGACCGCACGTGGCGTGCTGTTCCAGGACGGCCAGAAGGTCGCCGCGGTGACGGCACGACGGACCTCGCGCGGTGGCGCCTTCGGTGGTTTCAAGGGCTCCTGCGACGTGCTGGAGCGCGTGGTCACCGCGATCGGCGGCGACCTGGCCGAATGGCTGGCCAATCCGACCGACAACGCCCGCCTCGGCGACTTCTGACGGGTACCCGGGTACGCCGGCGTAAACTACGCGCTGGCGTACTTCGTGGACCGGCCCATGTTCGACATTTCCCCCCAGCTTGATTGCGGCGGCCGCGTGCTGCGGCTTGATCGCCCGCGCGTGATGGGCGTGGTCAACGTCACCCCGGATTCGTTCTCCGATGGCGGCGCGCATGACACGCTGGCAGCCGCGGTCGCGCATGGCCTGCAACTGGTGGCCGAGGGGGCCGACCTGCTGGACATCGGTGGCGAATCCACCCGCCCGGGCAGTGCGCCCGTGCCCTTGGACGAAGAGCTGCGTCGGGTGATCCCGGTGATCGAGCAGCTGGCCGCGCAGACCACGGTGCCGATCAGCATCGACACCTTCAAGCCGGAGGTGATGCGTGCCGCGGTGGCCGCCGGCGCCGGCATGCTCAACGACATCCACGCACTGCGCCAGCCGGGCGCGCTGGCCGCGGCGGCCGACCTCGGCGTGCCGGTGGTGCTGATGCACATGCAGGGCGAGCCCGGCAGCATGCAGGACACCCCGCATTACGATGACGTGGTCGCCGAGGTGCACCGGTTCCTGGCCGAGCGCCTGTTTGCCGCCGAAATGGCGGGCATCGCGAAGAAGAACCTGGTGATCGACCTGGGCTTCGGCTTCGGCAAGACCACCGAACACAACATGATCCTGCTGGCGCGCTCGGCGCGGTTCCTGGAACTGGGCGTGCCGATGCTGGCCGGGCTGTCGCGCAAGCGCAGCATCGGCGAGCTGACCGGCCGGGCCGCGCCGCGCGAACGCGTGGCCGGTTCGGTCGCCGCGCACCTGATCGCCGCCCAGCGCGGCGCGGCGATCCTGCGCGTCCATGACGTGGCGGCCACCGTCGACGCACTCAAGGTCTGGGCGGCGGTGGATGCGGTGCCGATGCCGCGTGCCGCTGCGGCACCGGCCATGCCGCGTTGGCCGGACGAGGACTGATGGGCATCGACCGCCGCCCGCTGGCGATCGCGGTGATGGGCCCGACCGCCTCGGGCAAGACCGCCACCGCGATCGCGCTCGCCCGCCAGTTGGGCGGGGAGATCGTCAGCGTCGATTCCGCGCTGGTCTATCGCGGACTGGACATCGGGTCGGCCAAGCCCGACGCGGCCGAGCGCGCGCAGGCGCCCCACCACCTGCTGGACCTGCGCGATCCGTGGCAACCCTATTCGGCGGCCGAGTTCGCGGTGGATGCGGCGCGCGCGGTGGCCGACATCGTGGCCCGCGGCCGCATGCCGATCCTGGCCGGCGGCACCGGGCTGTATTTCCGCGCCCTGCTGCAGGGCCTGTCGCCGATGCCGCCGGCCGACCCCGATACCCGTGCCCGCATCGCGGAGGAGGCCAACGCCCACGGCTGGCAGGCGCTGCATGCCGAGCTGGCCAGGGTCGACCCGGCCGCGGCCGCGCGCATCCATGCCACCGATCCGCAGCGCATCCAGCGCGCGCTGGAGGTGTACCGGCTCAGTGGCACGCCGATCAGTGACTGGCAGAAGCTGCCCGGCGTGGACCGGCTGCCGGTGCGCACCCTGAAGCTGGTGCTGGCCCCGCGCGAGCGCAGCGTCCTGCACCAGCGCATCGAAGCCCGTTTCGACGCCATGCTGGCGCAGGGCCTGCTGGACGAGGTGCGGGCGCTGCGTGCGTTGCCGGAAATGGCCGGGGTGGCCGCGCCGCTGGACCTCCCTGCCATCCGCGCCGTCGGCTATCGCCAGGCGTGGGAGTTCCTCGACGGGCAGGGCAGTGCCAGCCAGTTCCGTGAACGCGGCATCCAGGCCACCCGCCAGCTGGCCAAGCGCCAGCTGACCTGGCTGCGGGGGGAGCTTGATGTGCGCTGGTTCGACCCCCATCTGGATCAGGCTTCCCTGGCGGATGCGGTGTCGGCCTTCGTCGCACGCTGACTCCACGCCTTCCCCCCTCCGGCCCGTGTACCATCAAGGATTCCGGTGGGCGGCGGGGGCCGCGGAACTGCCGGAAGACCATAAAAACAATAATCAGGAGTTCGCAATGTCCAAGGGGCAATCGCTGCAGGATCCGTTTCTGAATGCACTTCGGCGCGAACGCGTGCCGGTGTCGGTGTATCTGGTCAATGGCATCAAGCTGCAGGGAACGATTGAATCGTTCGACCAGTTCGTGGTGCTGCTGCGCAATACGGTGAGCCAGATGGTGTACAAGCACGCCATCTCGACCGTGGTGCCGGCGCGCAATGTGCGGGTCGGCCCAGGCGGCGGCTATGTGCAGTCCAATGAAGGTGGCGCCGATGGCGTCCAAGGTGAAGACGACGTTGAGTAACCCGTTCGGTATTACCGGAGAACTGCGTGTTTGACCGTTCAAAGCGAGGCGAACACGCACTCCTGATCCAGCCGCATGCCGGCCGGCTCGAAGAAGACGTGCTGGAAGAATTCACCGACCTGGCGCGCTCGGCCGGGGCCAGCATTGCGGCCACGTTGACCGCGCGCATCGATCGACCCAGTCCATCGATCCTGATCGGCAGCGGCAAGCTGGACGAGGTCAAGGCGGCCGCCGATGCCACCGGCGCCGACCTGATCCTGGTCAACCATTCGCTGTCGCCGGTGCAGGAGCGCAACCTGGAGCGCTTCCTGGAGCGCCGGGTGATCGACCGTACCGGCCTGATCCTGGACATCTTCGCCCAGCGTGCGCACAGCCACGAAGGCAAGCTGCAGGTCGAGCTGGCGCAGTTGCGGCACATGGCCACCCGGCTGGTGCGCGGCTGGACCCATCTGGAGCGCCAGCGCGGTGGTGCCATTGGTCTGCGCGGCCCGGGTGAAACCCAGCTGGAAACCGATCGCCGCCTGTTGCAGAAGCGCGTCGAACAGCTGCAGAAGAAGCTGGAGAAGGTCGAAGTGCAGCGCACCCAGATGCGCCGTGCCCGCGTGCGCAGCGAACTGCCGCGCGTGGCCCTGGTGGGCTACACCAATGCCGGCAAGTCGACCTTGTTCAACGCCCTGACCGGCGCCGAGGCCTATGCCGCCGACAAGCTGTTCGCCACCCTCGACCCGACCGTGCGCCGGATCATCGTGCCGGGCGGCAGCGTGGTGCTCGCGGATACCGTGGGCTTTGTCCGCGACCTGCCGCACGAACTGGTCGCCGCGTTCCGTTCCACCCTGAGCGAGGCGCGCGAAGCCGACTTCCTGCTGCACATCGTCGATGCCGCCGATCCGCACCGTGAGGAGCGCATCGCGCAGGTCGACGAAGTGTTGACCGAGGTGGGGGCGGGCGACCTGCCGCAGTTGCTGGTGTTCAACAAGATCGACCGCATCGACGGCGCCGACGTCCGCCACGACGCGCAGGACGGCATCCCCGACGACGCCCGCCGCGAACGGGTATGGATTTCCGCGCGCGACGGGGCGGGCCTGCCGTTGCTGCAGTCGGTGCTGGGCAAGCGCCTGGGCCTGCAGCACGTCACCGGCGAACTGCGCCTGCCGCCCAGCGCGGGCCGCTTGCGGTCGCGCCTGCACCAGCTGGAAGTGGTGCGCCGCGAACAGGCCGACGAAGACGGCTGGCTGCTGGACGTCGACCTGCCGATCGCCGAGGCCGAGAAGCTGGCCGCAGGCGAGGGCGGTGAACCCATCCGCGCGCTGCTGCCGGAGAAGCTGCCCGAGTGGTAACCCGTGGTGGCCGGCCCCGCGCCGGCTGCCCTGCGCGCCGATCGGCGGCAGCTCCACGGGCGCGACACGTCGTTGCGCCGCGTGGACGGGACATGACGGTCGAATTCGGCTAAAAAAGGGGGCGTCCGTCCCCCGATGAACCAGGATTTCCATGAGCGTCCCCACCGATGCCGACCTCGGCGTCCTTGCCCGAGAGGTCGGCCAGCGCCTGCAGCAGGCCTCGCTGCAACTGGTCAGTGCCGAAAGCTGCAGCGGCGGCTGGATCGCCAAGGCGATGACCGATATCGCCGGTTCGTCGGCATTCTTCGACTGCGGGATGGTGGTGTACAGCTACGAAGCCAAGCAGCGCCTGCTGGGCGTTCGCGCGCAGACGCTGGAGCAGTTCGGGGCGGTCAGCCGCGAGACCGTGCTGGAGATGGTGTCCGGCGCGCTGGTCAATTCCGGCGCCGGCGTTGCCGTGGCGGTCACCGGCATCGCCGGGCCCGGCGGCGGCAGCCCGGACAAGCCGGTCGGAAGCGTCTGGATCGGCTGGAAGCAGCGCGGTGGTTACGCCCGGGCGCAGCTGTTCCAGTTTGCCGGCGACCGTGACGCCATCCGCCGGCAAACCGTGCAGCAGGCCCTGACGGGAATTTTCGCCCCGGTGTGACATCCTCACGGTGTGCGTGGACAGGAGTTGCACCGATGTGGGAAACGCTGGGAACCGTGCGTGACCTGGGGCGATTGCAGGAAATCGCCTCGGTCCTGATCCGCTATGGCTTTGGCGACCTCGTGCGCCGGATCGGCCTGGCCGACGTGCTCGAGCGCGCCGGGCGCCTGCTGCACTGGAATGACACGGAGATGCTGCGCATGACCGCCCCGGTGCGGGTGCGTCGCGCGATGGAAGACCTGGGGCCGACGTTCGTCAAGCTCGGCCAGGTGCTGGCCACCCGCGTGGATCTGTTTCCGCCGGACTGGATCGCCGAATTCTCCGAACTGCAGAACGCGGTGCCGCCACTGCCGTACGCCCAGGTCCGCGACCAGCTGGAGGCCGACCTCGGCGCGCCGGCGACCGAGGTGTTCGCGTGGCTGGATGAAACCCCGATGGCCGCCGCCTCGCTGGCGCAGGCGCACCGCGCCACGCTGCAGGACGGTACCGCGGTGGTGTTGAAGATCCGCCGGCCCGGGATCCGCGAGGTGATCGAGGCCGACCTGCGCCTGCTCGCGCGATTGGCCGAGATCGTCGAGGCGCGCCTGCCGGACCTGCAGCGCTACCGCCCGGCCGAAGTGGTGCAGCAATTCCAGGTCTCCTTGCGCCGTGAGCTGGACTTCGCCGCCGAATGCCGCAATGCCGAGCGCATCGCGCGCAATTTCCAGGGCCGCCAGGACATCCTGATCCCCAACGTGCACTGGCAGTGGACCTGCGAAAGCCTGAACGTGCAGGATTTCGTCGACGGCATTCCCGGGCGCGATCTGCCAGGCGTCGATGCGGCCGGCCTGGACCGCGTCCAACTCGCCCGCCGCGGCGCCCATATCGTGCTCAAGATGGTGCTCGAAGACGGCTGTTTCCACGCCGACCCGCACCCGGGCAACATCATCTACCTGCGCGACGGGCGTATCGGGGTGATCGATTTCGGCATGGTCGGGGCCATCTCCGAACAACGTCGCTTCCAGGTCGCGCAGCTGCTGCACGGGCTGGTCAACCAGGAGCCGGAGTCGGTGGCTGACGTGCTGCTGGACTGGGCCGGCGGCGTGGACGTGGACGAATCGCGCCTCCAGCAGGACATCAGCACCTTCGTCGACCAGTACCGCGGCGTGCCGCTCAAAGACCTGCACATGGGGCTGATGCTGGGCAACATCACCACGCTGCTGCGTCAGTACGCGCTGACCCTTCCGGCCGACCTGGCGCTGATGATCAAGACCTTCCTGACCCTGGAGGGCATGGGGCGCCAGCTCGACCCGCAGTTCGACATGGCCAGCGCCGCGCGCCCCTACCTGGAGCGGGTGATGTGGCAACGCTACGCGCCCGGTGCCGTGCTGAAGCGCGGCAAGCGCAGCCTGGTCGGGGTGATGGACCTGCTTGGCGACCTGCCACGCGACGTGCGCCGCCTGTTGCAGATGGCGCGCCGCGGCCGGCTGCAGTTGAAGGTGGAAACCACCGCGTTGCAGGGGTTTGGCGACCAGGTCAATCGCGCCGCCAACCGCCTTGTCATGGGCATCGTGACGGCCGCGCTGATCATCGGCTCGTCCATCGTGATGCACAGCGTGGGCGGCGTCTCCAGCCGCTGGCTGCTGGCGCTCGGCGTGGCGGGCTTCGTCGGCGCCGGCGTCTGCGGCGTGTGGATCCTGTTCTCGATCTGGCGCAGCGGCAAGAACCCGTAGGGCTCTCGCCGCCGGGATCCGCAGGCCCCCGCGCCGTGCCGCCAGCGCGGCAAAGCACGCGTAGAGCCGACCGTTGGTCGGCTGCTTTTCCCGGGGCGCTCATGACCGCCGGCCTTCCGTCCTTCCGTCCTTCGGCACTCGCGACCCAACCCCGTAGAGCCCACCGTTGGTCGGCTGCCTTGTGCTAGGGCGCCTCATATGAGCGCCGGCCTGATCGCTGCCCTTCGTCCGCCGCCCATGAGCGTCTGACCCATGGGGTTGCATGGGTTAAACCCCGGAGACAAGGCCGAAACCGACACGCGACCGCGCCGTCACGCATTGCCGCGCGTGCGCGCGGTCACCGACCAACGGTCGGTGGCTACGACGGCTTCGGTGGGGGTGGGGATGATCCCATTGCTTCCTGCTCTTCTTCGGTGGGCATTTGCATGCCCACCTCGGTAGAGCCGACCGTTGGTCGGCTGCTTTTCCAGGGGCGCCTCTTATGATCGCTGCCCTTCGTCTGCCGCCCATGAGCGCCTGACCCATGGGGTTGCACGGCTTAAACCCCGGAGACAAGGCCGAATCCGACACGCGACCGCGCCGTCACGCATTGCCGCGCGTGCGCGCGGTCAACGACCAATGGTCGGTGGCTACGAACCGCTGAGGGCTTCGGTGGGGGTGGGACGATCCCATTGCTTCCTGCTCTTCTTCGGTGGGCACTTGCGTGCCCACCTCGGTAGAGCCGACCGTTGGTCGGCTGCTTTTCCCGGCGCGCCTCTTATGATCGCTGCCCTTCGTCTGCCGCCCATGAGCGTCTGACCCATGGGGTTGCATGGGTTAAACCCCGGAGACAAGAGAGAAACCGACACGCAAGCGCACCGCCACGCATTGCCGCGCGTGCGCGCGGCCACCGACCAACGGTCGGTGGCTACGACGGCTTCGGTGGGGGTGGGATGATCCCATTGCTTCCTGCTCTTCCTCGGTGGGCACTTGCGTGCCCACCTCGGTAGAGCCGACCGTTGGTCGGCTGCTTTTCCCGGCCGGCTCATATGATCGCCGGCCCGACGCTGCCCTTCGTCTGCCGCCCATGAGCGTCTGACCCTTGGGGTTGCATAGGCTAAACCCCGGAGACAAGACCGAAACCGAGACACGACCGCACCGTCACGCATTGCCGCGCGTGCGCGCGGTCACCGACCAACGGTCGGTGGCTACGAACTGCTGAGGGCTTTGGTGGGGGTGGGATGATCCCATTGCTTCCTGCTCTTCTTCGGTGGGCACTTGCGTGCCCACCCCGTTAGTAGTAATACTACTAACCATGGAACTGACCGACACCCAGCAGGCGATCCTGCAGTTGATCGCCGAGCGTATCGAGACCGATGGCGCACCGCCGTCGCAGACTGAAATCGCACGCGCCTTTGGCTTCAAGGGCGTGCGCGCCGCCCAGTACCACCTGGAGGCGCTGGAGCAGGCGGGGGCGATCCGCCGCATCCCCGGCCAGGCCCGCGGCATCCGGCTGGTCCAGGCGCCGCCCTTGCAGGACGGCCTGCCGGCCTCGCTGTCGGTACCCGCGCTGCCGGATCATGTGCTGCGCCTGCCGGTGCTGGGCCGGGTCGCAGCGGGTCTGCCCATCGGGGCGGACATCGGCTCGGACGATTTCGTGGTGCTGGACCGGGTGTTCTTCTCGCCCGCGCCGGATTACCTGCTCAAGGTGCAGGGCGACTCGATGATCGACGAAGGCATCTTCGACGGCGATCTCATCGGTGTGCACCGCACCCGCGACGCCCGCTCCGGCCAGATCGTCGTGGCGCGGATCGATGATGAGATCACCGTCAAGCTGCTGAAGATGGGCAAGGACCGCATCCGCCTGCTGCCGCGCAATCCGGACTACAAGCCGATCGAAGTCCTGCCCGACCAGGATTTCGCGATCGAAGGCCTGTACTGCGGCCTGCTGCGCCCCAACCGCTGATCCTTCCATTACGCACTACCTGCACGGTCTTTTGTGGCGATTCTCTGGTTCCGCTGAGGTTGGTACGGATGTCCGATAATTTTTTTCCGAACGCCGGGCAGAATCTCAGCCTGTGCGATACGCCAGCCTTAAAGTGACCCCATGGCCAAGAAGACTTCCAAAGACAGCACCTCCACCGATACGACCTCTGCAAGGACCACTCCGATGGACGAGAACAAAAAGCGCGCCCTTACCGCTGCCCTGGGCCAGATCGAAAAGCAGTTCGGCAAGGGCGCCGTGATGCGCATGGGCGACCGCGTCGTCGAAGCGGTCGAGGTCATTCCGACCGGTTCGCTGATGCTGGACATCGCACTCGGCATCGGCGGCCTGCCCAAGGGCCGTGTCGTGGAAATCTACGGCCCGGAGTCCTCGGGCAAGACCACCCTGACCCTGCAGGCGATCGCCGAATGCCAGAAGAAGGGCGGCACCGCCGCCTTCATCGATGCCGAGCACGCCCTGGATCCGATCTACGCGGCCAAGCTGGGTGTCAATGTCGATGACCTGCTGCTGTCCCAGCCGGATACCGGTGAGCAGGCGCTGGAAATCGCCGACATGCTGGTCCGCTCCGGCTCGGTGGACATCGTGGTGGTCGACTCGGTCGCCGCGCTGACCCCCAAGGCCGAAATCGAAGGCGAAATGGGCGACCAGCTGCCGGGCCTGCAGGCCCGCCTGATGAGCCAAGCGCTGCGCAAGCTGACCGGCAACATCAAGCGTTCCAACACGCTGGTGGTGTTCATCAACCAGCTGCGCCACAAGATCGGCGTCATGATGCCGGGCCAGAGCCCGGAAGTGACCACCGGCGGCAATGCGCTGAAGTTCTATGCCTCGGTGCGCCTGGACATCCGCCGCATCGGCGCGATCAAGAAGGGCGATGAGATCATTGGCAACCAGACCAAGATCAAGGTCGTCAAGAACAAGCTGGCGCCCCCGTTCAAGCAGGTCATCACCGAGATCCTGTACGGCGAAGGCATCAGCCGCGAAGGCGAACTGATCGACATGGGCGTGGACGCCAAGCTGGTCGAGAAGGCCGGCGCCTGGTACAGCTACGGTGAAGAGCGCATTGGTCAGGGCAAGGACAACGCCCGCGGCTACCTGCGCGACAACCCGCAGATCGCCCAGCGCCTGGAAGCCGAACTGCGCGAGAAGTTCCAGCCGGCGGAAGCCTCACGCGAAGGCGGCGACGACGCCGAGGACGCCGACGAGTAAGTTTCCTGCGGGGCAGGGCGGCGCCGTCAGTGACGCCAGCCCTGTCCCGCGGTTTCCGTATTCCCCCGACGGGGGGAGCGCCAGGGACGGCGCATCTGATTGAAAGGTTGCCATGCAGGACTCCGACGCCCCGGCACCGCGCCGTAAACGCCGCGTCATCGAACAGACCCCGGTCCAGCGGGCGCTGGGCCTGCTGGTGCGGCGCGAGCACTCCCGCAAGGAGCTGACCCGCAAGCTGCAGGCCCGGGGCATCGAAACCGAGGCTGCGGTGGCGGCGGTGGACAAACTGAGCGAGGCCGGCTGGCAGGACGACACCCGGTTCGCCGAGAACCTGGTGCGCGTCCGCGCCAATACCGGCTACGGCCCCCTCCATATCCGCGCCGAACTGGGGACCCACGGGCTGGACAGCGAGCAGATCGCCCTGGCCATGGACACCTTCGAGGGCGATTGGGGCGAGAATGCGCGTGATCTGGTCTGCCGCCGCTTCGGCGACGGCGGCCCGCAGGAGCTGGCCCAGCGCCGGAAAGCGGCCGATCTGCTGGCCCGGCGGGGCTTCGACGGGGATACCATCCGCCGCGCCACCCGTTACGACCCTGACGACTGAGGGCTCCGGGCCTGATACCCTTTGTGGTTTCGGCGGTCCTGCAGCGACACCCGGCCATTGGGGCTGTGTGCCAAGGACCGGCCGGCCCGCACAAAGCCAGCCCCCATGAACGCATCCGTCAAATTCACTACCTCCCAGATCCGCAGCGATTTCCTTGAATTCTTCAAGGGAAAGGGCCACACCATCGTGCCGTCGGCGCCGCTGGTGCCGGGCAATGATCCGACCCTGCTGTTCACCAACTCCGGCATGGTGCAGTTCAAGGACGTATTCCTTGGCGCCGAGAAGCGCAGCTACGTGCGCGCCGCGGACGTCCAGCGCTGCCTGCGCGCCGGTGGCAAGCACAACGATCTGGACCAGGTCGGCTATACCGCGCGCCACCACACCTTCTTCGAAATGCTGGGCAACTGGTCGTTCGGCGACTACTTCAAGAAGGATGCCATCGCCTGGGCGTGGGAGCTGTTGACCCAGGTCTGGAAGTTGCCCGCCGAGCGTCTGCTGGTCACCGTCTACCAGACCGATGACGAGGCCTACGCGCTGTGGCGCGACATGATCGGCATTCCGGAAGACCGGATCGTGCGCATCGGCGACAACAAGGGCGCGCCGTTTGCCTCGGACAACTTCTGGCAGATGGCCGAAACCGGCCCGTGCGGCCCGTGCACCGAGATCTTCTACGACCATGGCGACCACATCGCCGGTGGCCCGCCGGGCTCGCCGGATGAAGACGGCGACCGCTTCATCGAGATCTGGAACCTGGTCTTCATGCAGTTCGACCGCCAGCCCGACGGCACCCTGGTACCGCTGCCGGCCCCGTGCGTGGATACCGGCATGGGCCTGGAGCGTCTGGCCGCGATCCTGCAGCACGTCCACACCAACTATGAAATCGACCTGTTCCAGGCGCTGATCCGCAAGGCCAGCGAACTGACCGGCATGGCCGATCTGGAGAACAAGTCGCTGCGCGTGATCGCCGATCACATCCGCGCCTGCTCGTTCCTGATCGTCGATGGCGTGCTGCCGTCCAACGAAGGTCGCGGCTACGTGCTGCGCCGGATCATCCGCCGCGCCCTGCGCCATGGCTGGATGCTGGGCGTGCGCCAGCCGTTCTTCAGCAAGCTGGTGCCGACCCTGGTCGAGCAGATGGGCGAGGCCTATCCGGAACTGCCGGCGCAGGCCGACACCGTCGTGCGCGCCCTGCAGGCCGAAGAAGAGCGCTTCGCTGAAACGCTCGACTCGGGCATGAAGATCTTCGACGACGTGGCGGCCAAGGTCGGCAATGGCGTGATCCCGGGCGCGGATGCGTTCCGCCTGTACGACACCTACGGCTTCCCGCTCGATCTCACCCAGGACATCGCGCGCGAGCGCAACCTGACCGTGGACATCGACGGCTTCAATGCCGCGATGGACACCCAGCGCGAGACCGCGCGCGCGGCCGGCAAGTTTGGCGGCGGCGTGACCCTGTCGGCCGATCTGGTCGCCACGCTCAAGCCGACCGTGTTCCTCGGGTACGACCGTCTGCAGGCCGACGACCTCACCGTGGTCGCCATCCTCAAGGACGGCCGCCCGGTGGAGCGTGCCCAGGCCGGTGACGACGTCATCGTGCTGACCCAGCAGACCCCGTTCTACGCCGAGTCCGGTGGCCAGGTCGGCGACAACGGCACCCTGTCCGGCGCCGGCGTGCAGGTGGACGTCAGCGACACCCAGAAGTTCGCGGGCCAGTTCCATGGGCACGTGGGCAAGCTCACCGAGGGAACCCTCAAGGTCGGCGACGTGCTGTCCGGCCAGGTGGATGGCCAGCGCCGCGGCGCGACCATTCTCAACCACTCGGCGACCCACCTGCTGCATGCCGCCCTGCGCGAAGTGCTGGGTACCCACGTGCAGCAGAAGGGCTCGCTGGTCGCGCCCGATCGCCTCCGCTTCGACTTCTCGCACTTCGCGCCGATCAGCGCCGGGGACCTGGCGGTCATCGAGCGCAAGGTCAACGAGCAGGTGCGTGCCAACAACGCCGCTGAAGTCCACACCATGGGCATGCAGGAAGCGCTCGACTTCGGCGCGATGGCGCTGTTCGGCGAGAAGTACGGCGAGCATGTGCGCGTGCTGAAGATGGGCGACTACTCCACCGAACTGTGTGGCGGTACGCATGTCTCGCGCACGGGCGACATCGGCCTGTTCAAGATCACCTCCGAAGGCGGCGTGTCCTCGGGCGTGCGCCGCATCGAAGCGGTGACCGGGCAGGGCGCCCTGGATTACGTGGCCCATGAGGAAGCGCAGCTGAGTGAAGCGGCCGCACTGCTCGGCGGCAATGCTGGCGACGTGGTCGACAAGATCCGCCAGCTCGGTGAGCGCCAGAAGAAGCTCGAACGCGAACTGGACGCACTCAAGGCCAAGCAGGCCGCCGGTGCCACCGCCGATCTCGGTGCGGCGGCGGTGGAGGTCAATGGCGTCAAGATCCTGGCCTCGCGCCTGGAAGGCTTCGATGCCAAGGCGCTGCGCGACGCGATGGACCGCCTCAAGCAGCAGCTGGGCGATGCGGTGATCGTGCTGGCCGGCACCCAGGACGGCAAGGCCGCGCTGGTTGCGGGCGTGAACGGCAGTGCAATGGGCAAGGTCAAGGCGGGGGAACTGTTGTCCCACATCGCCAGTCAGATCGGGGGCAAGGGCGGCGGCCGCCCGGATCTCGCCCAGGGTGGTGGCGAGGACGGGCCCGCCCTTGCTTCTGCGCTTGCCGCAGTCGTGGGTTGGGTCACCCCCCGTATCTGAACACCCTGAAGCCTCCTGCTCCTTGAAGGCGCGGGAGGCCTGACGGTACTATGGCGAATCCTTTCCCTTTGTCGTGTGGCGTTCCTTGGCTGGGCGCCGAGCCGGTGGGGAAGATCCACCGGTTCCCTGGAGACTTGCAAAAATGTTGATCCTGACTCGCCGCGTAGGCGAAACCCTGATGATCGGTGACTCGGTCAGCGTGACCGTGCTCGGCGTCAAGGGCAACCAGGTGCGTATCGGTATCACCGCTCCGAAGGACGTGGCCGTGCACCGCGAAGAGATTTACCAGCGGATCCAGCGCGGCGATGAGCCGAATGCATCCGGAAGTGAAAATTCTTCGGATTAAGGCTTTACCTTCGGGCGCGGAAAACGTTATTATTCGCGCCCCCGCTGAGATGAAACACGGCAGCGGCGGAACCAGAACACTGGAGCGGTGCCCGAGTGGCTGAAGGGGCTCCCCTGCTAAGGGAGTATAGGGCTTAAAACTCTATCGAGGGTTCGAATCCCTCCCGCTCCGCCAGTAGTAGAAGAGGCCTTCGTGCGCGAGCACGGAGGCCTTTTTCTTTGGCTCGCGCCGGGCGCGCTCGCGCTGCCGGGCGACTGGATCGGTGCGTGGATCACCGCCTTGATCCTGTGCCCATCCGGGTCGATCAGGCAGGCGGTGTAGCAGTGATCGCCGTAGTCCTCGCGCAGACCCGCCGCCCCGCTGCAGGTGCCGCCGCTGCCAGCCCGGCGCGGTGGAACGCCGCCGCCTGGCGCGAGATCACGCACGCCACATGAGGCGTGATGCAGCAGGGGATGCGTTTTCGTAGTGACTACAGCGCAGCCTCGCATGACGTCGGGAGGGGGGCTCGGCGGGACTATTCGAACGGCACATGACCTCGATCCGCATTCTTCATTGGTGCTGCAACGGCGACTCGGCTACGTTCTTGTCGAGCGCCGACATCCCCTGGCGCTGCCGGCGTAAGGAGCAAGAATGTCGATTCAACGGATGTCGCTACGTGGCTGGGTGGTCCTGGGCATGCTGATGGGCATGGTCATGCCGGTCAGTGCTGCATCGTTGGACGAGCGCCTGCATCGGGCGGCGGAAAAGGGCGATGACGCGGCCGTGCGGACGCTGCTGGGGCAGGGCGCGGCGGTGGACGCACGCGATGCAGCCAAGGCGACGCCGCTGCTGGTGGCCACCCGCCACAACCACGTGGATGCAGCGCGTGCGCTGATCCAGGCCGGTGCCGACGTGAATGCCAAGGATGCGATCCAGGACAGCCCGTACCTGTACGCCGGGGCGCGAGGGCATCTGGAGATCCTGCAGGCGACCCTGGCGGCCGGGGCGGATCTGAAGAGCACCAACCGCTACGGGGGCACCGCACTCATTCCGGCTGCCGAACGCGGGCATGTGCAGGCGGTGGCGATGCTCATCGCGGCCGGCGTCAATGTGGATCACGTCAACAACCTGCAATGGACTGCACTGCTGGAGGCGATCATCCTGAGTGATGGCGGTCCCCGGCACGTGCAGATCGTCCGTCAGCTGATCGACGCGAAGGCGGATGTGAACCTGGCCGACGGTGACGGCGTCACCCCCTTGCAGCATGCGCGCCGGCGCGGCTACCGCGAGATCGAGTCGATGCTGCTCGCCGCCGGCGCGGACCAGGGCTGAGCAACGGCAAGACGGGAAGGCGAACTGTTGCCGCTGCCTTGACGCGGCGCAGGCATGCTCTGCACCGCCGCTCTGCGAAGCTGTCTGCTTCCCCCGCAGAAACAGGAGTCGCCGTGAACACACGTCGCCACTTCCTCTCCGTTGCCGCTGCCGGTACCGCGGCGCTCGCCGCCTCGCCGTTGATGGCGCAGTCCGCCGGCCCGGGCAGCGTGCTGCCCACCCGGGGCCGAACGGCGGCGACGCCATTGCGGGGCAACCCCGCGCAGCCGGGCGGGCGTTACCGTCCGCTGACCCGCCTGGGGCTAGGTGGGGTGGCGATCGGCAACGGATTCGCGGCCAGCACCGATGCGCAGAGCGAGCAGACGCTGGCAGCCGCGTATGCGGCAGGCGTGCGCTGTTTCGATACCTCGCCGTGGTACGGGCTGGGTCTGAGCGAGCGGCGGTATGGTCATCATCTGCATACCCACCCGGCGCGCGATTACACCTTGTCCACCAAGGTGGGGCGGTTGCTGACCGCAACCCGTGGCGAACTGCAGGACACGATGTGGCAGGACCCGTCGCCGTTCCACTACCGCTACGACTATTCCGCCGATGGTGTTCGCCGTTCGGTCGAGGACAGCCTCAACCGGCTCGGTGTCTCGCAGCTGGACGTGGTGTTCATCCACGACCTGTCGCCGGACAACGAAAAAGATCTCGGGATGCCGTGGGAGCAGCGTTTCGCCGAGGCTGCGAAGGGCGCGATGCCGGCGTTGACCCGGATGCGCGAGGAGGGGCTGATCAAGGCCTGGGGGTTCGGCGTCAATCGCCCCGAGCCCGCCCTGCGCGCGATCGCCGAAGCGGACCCGGACATCTTCCTGCTGGCCTGCCAGTACTCGCTGCTGGACCATGACGAGGCCCTGCATGCGACCTTTCCGAAGATCGCGGCACACGGCGCGTCGGTGGTGGTCGGTTCGCCGCTGTTGGCGGGTTATCTGGCCGGTCGCGACCGGTATCTCTATGACGGCACGGTGCCGTCGTGGGCACCGGAAAAGCGCGCGAAGGTGCAGGCCGTCTGCGACCGTCACGGCGTGGACCTGCGCACGGTGGCGCTGCAGTTCGCCGACGCGCCCGAGGTGGTTTCGGCGATCATTCCCGGTGCCCGCACTGCCGAACAGGTGCAGGCCAACGTGGCCTCGATGGCGATCGCGGTGCCGTCCGGGCTGTGGGCCGAGCTCAAGCAGGAGCGACTGATCGCCGAAGATGCGCCCGTTCCCGCAGGGTGAGTTGCGTCGGCGCTGGGCAGGCCGGGCACCCTTTCCGGTGCCCGGCCTTCTTCATGGTGTCGTGCCGCCGGGCTGACTTAAGATCAGGCCCTCGGGCAGGAAAGGAATCCCTTCCACGCCATCCACAGGGAGCATGTGCATGCCGAATTACAGGATCCGCCTTCTTGCCATCGCGCTGCTGGCCTCGACGTCGGCGGCACACGCCGCCAGCTGCGACGCCGGGTTCCAGATCGTGGGCGATGCGCGCAATGGGCAGGTCTACATCGCGCAGGTGACGGTCCCGGGCCTGGCGGTGGACAGCGCCCTGGGCCAGGTCCGCGCGGGCGCGGTGCGGGAAAAGTTCGTGGTCGGCAACGACCTGATCACGCCGAAGAAGGGCACGCTGTACCTGGTGGCGAACAGTGCCAATCCGCCGCTGGTGGTGCTGACCACGGCCGAGGCGGGCGGTCAGGTCTCGCTGCGGACACGGTTGGCGCCGGGCCAGACCATGACGCCGGAAAACGCGCGGACGGCAATGTGTGGCCTGCTGAACTCGCTCAAGCCCGGCAAGGAGGGCGCCGCCATCGCCGCGGCGGCCCGCAGCGCCAGCGGCACGGACAAGGTGATCGATATCGATGCGGTCTCGTTGTCGGTCGCGCTGGAGAAGGAGAGCGAGGCGACGCAGCGCTCGCTCAATGCCAGCGGGCTGAAGGGCGCGTTCACCGGGAAGATGGCGCCGCATGCCGGGTACCAGCCGATGCAGATCCGCTTTCTCGGGCAGCGCCTGCGCATCGATGGGCAGGTCTATACGGTCACGGTCGATCCGCTGGACAGGAAGACGGTGGAGGTGGCGTATCTGGTGACCCGCAAGAAGGGGGTGCTGCGCCTGCGCGAGGGCCGGGACAGCAACCGGGCCAACTACGCGGTCGAGTGCACCCTGGCGGACGATCAATCTGCCCTGGCCGGGACGTTGCGCCCGAATGACTGGGTGACCTTGGCCGGCACCGTGGATGACGTCGGGCCGTCTCGGGTCCATCTGCGCGACTGCCGCCAGGCCAATTGAGTTCGTGCACGCGGCGGGTGGAGGGTCGCGCAATCGCGCGCCCCAGCATCCAGCGATAGCCGGTGCCTTTCGCCGCAGCCGCAGATGCGGCATCATGCGGCCCATCGTTACCTCCAGCCGCCGCCAGAGGATTCCCATCCTGCCTCTGGAGGCGTTGCCGTGTCCGTTGCTCCGTTGCGTGTTGTCCCGACCCTTGCCGGTCGCCGTCCCGTCACCCCGTCGTCCTCCGTCCTGACACTGGCGCTGTCCGCCGCGCTTGGCCTGGCCACGGCGCCCGGCAGCGTGCGCGCGGAAGATGCGCCCCCCGCCGACAGTGCGCAGACGTTGCAGACCGTGCAGGTCACCGCCAATCAGCTCGGCACCGTGACGGAAGGCAGTGATTCCTACACGCCCGGCACGATCGCCACCGCGACCCGTCTGGTGCTCAGCCCGCGCCAGACCCCGCAGTCGATCAGCGTGATTACGCGGCAGGAAATGAACGACTTCGCCCTCAACGGCATCGATGACGTCATGAAGGTCACGCCGGGCGTGAGCATCGTCACCTACGACAGCGAGCGCACCGAGTACTACGCGCGCGGCTTCGCGGTGCAGAACTTCCAGTACGACGGCATCCCGATGGCGCGCGATTCGGCGTATTCGGCCGGCAACACGCTCAGCGACATGGCCATCTACGATCGCGTGGAAGTGCTCAAGGGCGCCACCGGCCTGCTCACCGGCATGGGCGACCCGGGCGCGACCATCAACCTGGTTCGCAAGAAGCCCACCCGCGAGCTGGCCGGCAGTGCCACGCTGGGCGTCGGTTCCTGGGACAGCTACCGCGCCGAGGTCGATGTCGGTGGCCCGCTCACCGGGAGCGGGCGCGTGCGCGGCCGCGTCGTGGGCGCTTACCAGGACAAGCATTCCAACGTCGACCACTACCAGCGCAGCAATGAGGTGTTCTACGGCATCCTCGAAGCCGACCTCGGCGAGAGCACGCTGCTGACCGTCGGTGCCGATTACCAGGACAGCGATCCGGAAGGCTCCAGCTGGGGCGGTATTCCCCTGCTGGACAGTGCAGGCAACTTCAACGACATGCCGCGCGCGTTCAACAACGGCGCGCGCTGGAGCCGCTGGGGCCAGTACGCCCGCACCGGCTTCGCCACGCTGGAACACACCTTCGGCAATGACTGGGTCGCCAAGCTGCAGCTCAACCACCAGGTCAACGGCTATGACGCCTCGCTGGGCGCCGCGGCCGGTGGCAACCCGGATCCGGTCACCGGGGAGGGCGTGAGCATGTGGCTGGGCCAGTACATCGGCAAGACCACCAGCAACGCGGCCGATCTGTACGTCAGCGGAAAGTTCGAGTGGTTCGGCCGGCAGCATGAGCTGGTCGTCGGTGGCAGCGTGTCGCGCAAGCGCTGGGTCAACAACGGCTACTCGCCGCAGCCGGGCTACGTGAGTGACGTCGCCGACTACTACGCCTGGACCGGCGATGTACCCGAGCCGGATTGGCAGTGGGGCTACGGTGACAACCAGGTCACCCGCGAAAGCGGTGCCTATGTGGTGGGCCGTTTCGACCTGGCCGATCCGCTCAAGCTGATCGTCGGCAGCCGCATCGCCAACTACACATCCCCGGACACCGACGAGAGCGGCGTGGTCGTGCCATACGCCGGCCTGGTGTACGACCTCAACCGCAACTTCTCGGTGTTCGCCAGCTACAGCACCATCTTCAAGCCGCAGGGCAACCAGGACGAGCAGGGCCGGGTGCTGGATCCGCTGGAAGGGCGCAGCTACGAAGCCGGCCTGAAGGCGGAGTTCTACGAGGGTCGCCTCAACGCCAGTGCGGCGGTGTTCCAGCTGGAGCAGGACAACTACGCGCAGCCGACCGGCGGCAGGACGCCGAGTGGCGGGATCGCCTATGAAGGCCTGATGGGCGTGCGCACCAAGGGCTATGAGCTGGAGGTATCGGGCCAGTTGGCGCCAGGTTGGCAGATCCAGGGCGGTTACGCGCACAAGATCGCGCGCCAGCAGTCCACCAAGGTCTCCACGCTGGAGCCGGAAGATCAGTTCAGCGTGCACACCAGCTACCGCCTCACCGGTGCGGCCGATGGCTGGAGCCTCGGCGGCGGCGCGCGCTGGCAGGGCAGCACGTTCGGCACGATCACCAACCCGGCCACCGGCGGAAGCCAGGTCCACCGCACCGAGCCCTACTGGCTGCTCGATGCGATGGCGCGGTACCAGTTCAACGACCAGCTCTCGGCGACGCTCAACGTCAACAACCTGCTGGACAAGCACTACTACACGATCTTCAGCTGGTACAGCACCTACACCTGGGGTGAGCCGCGCAACGTGCGCCTGACCCTGAACTACAGGTTCTGACCCAGGCCACCAACGACACCCCGGGCAACCGGGGTGTCGGCGTCTGCGGCCGGGTGGTTACAGGGCCAGCTCGAACACGATCACTTCCGCGTCGTTGGCGTTCTCCAGCGTCAGCTGCGCCTCGTCGGTGACCTGCAGTGCGTCGCCGGTGTCCAACGTGATGCCGTTGACCTGCAGCTGCCCGCGGGCAACCTGCACATAGGCACCACGGCGCGGGGCCAGCGGCAGGTGGACGCGGTCGTCGCCGTCCAGGATCGTGGCGTAGATGTTCGCGTCCTGGTGGATCAGCAGTGAGCCCTCACGACCATCGCGCGAGGCGATCAGGCGCAGCTGGCCGCGCTTGGTGTCCGGCGCGAAATGCGTTTCCTGGTAGCTCGGGGTGATGTTCTCCTGGTCGGGGAACAGCCAGATCTGCAGGAAGTGCACCGCCTCGTCGGCGGAGTGGTTGAACTCGCTGTGGCTGACCCCGCTGCCCGCGCTCATGCGCTGCACGTCGCCATACCGCAGCACCGAGCCGGTGCCCATCGAATCCTTGTGCTCCAGCGCCCCGCCCAGCACGTAGGAGATGATCTCCATGTTGCTGTGGCTGTGCGTGCCGAAGCCCTGGCCACCCTGGACGCGGTCTTCATTGATCACCCGCAGCGGGCCGAAGCTGGTGTAGCGCGGGTCGTAGTAGTTGGCGAAGGAGAAGGTGTGCATGGAGTTCAGCCAGCCATGGTCGGCCTTGCCACGGGTGTTGCTCTTGCGGATCTGCAGCATGGTGAATCTCCTCGGTGTTCGATGGTTTCGATGGTGTTCCGGGCGGCGTATGCCGGTCCCGTTCCTGTTGCGGCCAGTATCCGCTTGCTCCGGTGCGTTGAAAAACGGATAGTTTCGCAAGCCATCATCGAAAAATTCGAATGCTCAAGCTCAGCCTCGACGCCCTGCAGATCCTGGACGCCATCGACCGCCGCGGCTCGTTCGCCGCCGCCGGCAAGGCCCTGCACAAGGTGCCCTCGACCATCTCCTATACCGTCTCCAAGCTGGAGGAGGACCTGGGCGTACAGCTGTTCGACCGGGTGGGCCCGCGCGCGCACCTGACCCCGGCGGGCGAGGCGCTGCTGGAGGAGGGGCGCCATCTGCTGCGGGCAGCCCGTGAATTGGAGATGCGGGTGCGGCGGGTGGCGTCCGGCTGGGAGGCCGAGCTGACGGTGGCGGTCGACACGATGTTCGTGCCGGCGCTGCTGGCCGAGGGCGTGCGTGCCTTCAATGCGGTGGCGGAACAGACCCGGATGCGGCTGATCAGTGAATCACTGTCGGGCACCTGGGAAGCGCTGCTGGACCGACGTGCGGATCTGCTGGTCGGTGCGGCGGGTGAGGGGCCCAGTGGCGGGGGCTATGTCGTCGAGCCGATGGGCGCGGTGCAGTTCGTGTTCGCCGTGTCGCCCTCCCATCCATTGGCAGCCGCGCCCGAACCGCTGGGCCGCGACCAGCTGGCCGCCCACTGCGCGATCGCCGTGGCCGATTCGGCACGGCGGCTGCTGCCGCGCACGGTCGGGCTGCTGATGGGGCAGGAGACGGTCACCGTGCCGGACATGGTCAGCAAATTCCGTTTGCAGTGCGCGGGGCTGGGCTTCGGTTTCCTGCCCGAGCCGTACGTCCGGCAGGCGGTGCGGGATGGCAGGCTGGTGATCAAACAGGTGGAGGAGCCCAAGCCGGACGAGACGTTCTGGCTGGCCTGGCGCACCGGCGAGGAGGGGGCCGCACTGACGTGGTGGCGCGAGCGCATGCAGCGGCCGGCGGTGTTGGCAGGCTGGTGGCCGACCATGGAGGGCTGGCTGGGCTGAGCCACCGCAGCGGGAGGTGGCTGAATGCCTCCTGCGCTGTCATTGAATGGTCATCCGGATGCGATAGAGCGCCGCCGGCATCATCGGTAACCTGTCGGACTCGTCTGGTTTTTCGCCCCTATCCCCATGAAGCGCTTGCTGCTGTTGCTGCTGGCCGGGGCCGGCCTGTGGCTGGCTGCCTGCTCCTCCCTGACCTCCACCGCTGCCTCCACCTCGCTGAGCGATCGGCTGATCGCGCCCGGTGGCGTGTCCACGCTGCTGGACATGCCGCGCATCGCCGAAGCAGTGGACAGCGTCCCCAATCGCCATGGTCGGGTCACCGGCCGCGCCGGCGTGCCGATCTTCTGGCGTGCGTTCGATCCCGGTCAGTACGGGGTGCGGTATGAGTATCTGCCCCAGCAGCACGACAACGGCGAGGCGCTGCGTACCGGCATGGCGTTGGACCTGCCGCACCCGTTCCGGCCGCAGGCGCCGCGCGGCACGGTGGTGCTGCTGCACGGCTGGATGATGAACGGTGATGCGATGCTGCCGTGGTCGCTGCAGCTGGCGCAGTCCGGCTACCGGGTGGTCACCATCGACCTGCGCAACCATGGCCATTCCGGTGCGGGCCCGTCCGGTTACGGGACCTTCGAATCGGATGACGTGGTCGACGTCATCGCCGCGCTGAAGGCGCGCGGGGAGGTGGTCGGGCCGCTGTATCTGTTCGGCGTCTCCTACGGTGCGGCCACCGCGCTGTTCACCGCCGACAAGCTCGGCGACCAGGTTGCCGGCGTGGTGGCGATGGAGTCCTTCGCCAATGCCGGTGATGCGATCCGCAGCATGATCCCGCACCTCATGTCGCTGCAGCCGACCGCCTGGAAGGCGCAGGCGATGGCTGCCTACGGCCGCTGGCGCTACGGCGGCCAGGACATCAACCAGGTCATCGTGGCTGCCAGCCAGCGGCTGGACCTGGACCTGGATCGTGTCGATGTGACGCGCGCGCTGGCCGACACGCGCGCCTGCGTGCTGCTGCTGCATGGCCAGGACGACCAGCATGTGCAGGTGAGCCAGGGGCGACGGCTGGCGGCGGCGAGTCCGCGGGTGCATTACATCGAGATGCGCGGCGAAGACCACATCACCCTGCCGTTGCGGGTGGATCTGCTGGGCGGGGTGGTCGACGACTGGCTCGCGCAGGAAACGCATGCCGGCGCGCACTGCGCGGCGCCGGAGATCCCCGAGGAGGCCGATCGAATGGCGATGGCGCAGGTGGCGGCCACGCCGCGCGGGTGATGCGCCGTTCCGTCGTCGGGTAGTGCCGGCCGTTGGCCGGCTCCAGGCACACTGCCCGCATGCATCGAGCGGTGTCTTCGCTCCGGGTGTGTCGCGAGTGTATGGCCCCGTAGCGGCCACTACGGGGGGCGGCTTGCGGTACGCATGCCGAAGCCAGGCTCTTCCTGTGTCAGTCGGTGGGTCGGGCCCGGCGGCCGGCGCCCGGCCCACCGGCTCGCCAAACGGCCGCGCGGGAAAAGATCCGAGGGGCGCTTCGTGCTTGCCCCGCATGGGAGCGAAGAAGCAAAAAAAACAGCAGCCGATGGCTGCCGTCTTCGTCGATGCAATGGTGCGCCCGGAGAGATTCGAACTCCCGACCGCCTGGTTCGTAGCCAGGTACTCTATCCAACTGAGCTACGGGCGCATTTGCATTGTCTGGTTGTATTTCCCGTCGGTGTGTCGCCACATTCGACAAGAGGGCAGGGCAGGCCTGCCGCGCGATGTAATGGTGCGCCCGGAGAGATTCGAACTCCCGACCGCCTGGTTCGTAGCCAGGTACTCTATCCAACTGAGCTACGGGCGCATTTACATCACGTTGTACTGCTGATGCCGGCGGCGGAGCCGGCAACCTGTTGATGGTGCGCCCGGAGAGATTCGAACTCCCGACCGCCTGGTTCGTAGCCAGGTACTCTATCCAACTGAGCTACGGGCGCGTCAACAGGAGCGGAATTATGCGGATGCAGGCCGCATTCGTCAACGCTTTTGTGAAGGTCTTCATTCCAATGAATGAAACAGCAGCGCGGCCACGGCCTGCGGGGCGGTCATCCAGGCGAAGTGATCCGCACGCACGCCAAGCGCGGCGGGCGACACCACGCTGAGCGTGGCGGTCGTCTGCGGCATCTTGGCCAGCAGGCCGTGCATGGAGGTGGCCGGGGCCAGCCAGTCCTGTTCCATCACCACGGCGGTGGCGCGCGCGCGCACCCCACGCAGCCCGGCCTCAAGATCGTCGCCAATGCCCGCGCCGGCATAGCGGTTGTTCAGCCCCACCTTGGCCCAGTCGGTGATCAGGCCGCGCGCCTCGGTGCCGCCGAAGCCGAGCCGACGACCGGGCAGCACGCCCTGGCGGTGTGCCAGCCACGGCAGGAACCGGTAGATCAGCGGCAGGGTCCAGCCGCGCGGGGCCGGGAAGGTGCGCCAGTAGGGCGTGCCACTGGCGACCAGCCACAGGCGTTGGAAAACACCGGGATGCTGCCCGGCGAAGCAGCAGGCCAGCTGTCCGCCGAGGCTGTGACCGCCAATGACGCCTTGGGTGGGGGCGCCCGCAGCGAGCTGGGCCAGGCTGGCGGGCAGGTCGAGCGTGAGCAGCTCGCGATAGCCCCAATCCTGCGTGCGTGAGGGGCGCAGGCTGCTGCTGCCGTTGCCGCGCCACTCGTGCAGGTACACCGCCACGCCATGTGCGGCCAAGGCATCGGCCAGCGGCAGGTAATGGCGCGCGGCCACGCCCAGCGCGGGCAACCACAACAGGTGTGCGCGCGGCTGCGCGGGTACCCGGGCGAGCAGTTCGAAACGGTGGCCGTCGGCGGCGGTGATCGGTACGGCGAGCGCGTCGATCATGCCGGTCGCGCTGCGCCGAAGTGGTCGATCACCAGGACCTCGCTGCGGCCCGGGTAGTAGCCCCCCTGCAGGCCGCGCGCGACGTAGTCGATCGCCGCCTCGCAGGCATTGGGCAGCGACAGGCCCTGGCACAGCTGCGCGGCGATGGCCGAGGCCAGCGTGCAACCGGTGCCATGTGCATCGACCGGCAAGCGCGCATGGATGAACTCTTCGTGGCTGACACCATCGAAATAGCGGTCGATCACGCGCGGGCCTTCATACAGGTGGCCGCCCTTGAGCAGCACCGCGCCAGCGCCAAGGTCGAGCAGCGCGGCGGCGGCGTTCTCGGCATCGTCGGCGCTGCTGATCGTGCGCCCGAGCAGCAGCTCGGCTTCGGGGATGTTCGGGGTCAGCAGCGTGGCCAGCGGCAGCAGTCGCTCACGCATGGCCCGCAGCGCGCTGTCCTCCAGCAGCCTGGCGCCGCTGGTGGCGACCATGACCGGGTCGAGCACGACGTGGGTGGGGCGATGGCGCTCCAGCGCGCTGGCAACGAGCTCGATCACCTCCGCATTGGCGAGCATGCCCAGCTTCACCGCATGGATGTCGAAGTCGGCGAAGCAGGCCTCGATCTGCGCGTGCAGGAAATCCAGCGGCGGCACGTGCACGGCCGTCACCCCCCGCGTGTTCTGCGCGGTCAGGGCGGCAATCGCCGACAGGCCATGGACGCGGTGCGCGGCGAAGGCCTTGAGGTCGGCCTGGATGCCGGCACCGCCGCCGGAATCGGAACCGGCGATGGTCAGGGCGGAAACAGGGGCGGGCGGGGTCATGCGCTGATTGTGCAATGTTTGCCGCGGCATTGCTTCAGGGCCGGCGCAGCAGCACCCATTGCCGGTACAGCACGTAGCCCAGGCCGGTGCAGCCGGTCAGCAGCGCCGGGGCGAGCAGGGCGTCGTAGCCGAAGCGGAGGAACAACGCTGCGCCGATCACGCCGCCGGCGAGGAAGCCGCTGACGATCAGCCCGCTCAGGGTGAGGCGCCGGATCGGCAGGGGCAGGCCACGCAGCAGGTGGCCCAGGCCGATGCCCAGGTCGGTGAACATGCCGCTGAGGTGGGTGGTGCGCACCACCGCGCCGCTGAAGGTGGTGGCCATGGCGTTCTGCAGGCCGCAGGCCATGGCGGCGGCCAATGCGCCCCAGATCTGCTGCTGCTTGAACAGGGGAATGGCCGCCAGCAGCAACAGCGATTCCAGGGTGAGGACCACGCCGTAGCGCCGGCCCAACTGCAGCGCGCTGTCCTGGATGATCATGCCGCTGAGCATCGCGCCCAGGCAGAACGCGATGAGCAGGCCCCACAGGTGCCCGACCACGCGCCAGTCGCCCTGCGCCAGCGCCATGCCGAGCTGGCTGGTGGTGCCGGTCATGTGGCTGACCGCCTGGTGTTCGAACCCCAGGAAGCCGACCACGTTGACCATGCCGGCCACGCACGACAACGCGACCGCGCCGATCCATACCCAGGTGGGCAGCCGGATGCTCATCGAGCCTGGATGGGCGTGGCCACGGCAGGCTCAGGGGGTGTCGAGCGCGCCGTTGAAGCGGACGTCGGTGAACTGCGCGCTGGCCGGATCGAATACGGCGCCCCAGAACTGGCGGCCCCCGTCGCAGACCCGGATCGCCTCGCGCGCCGGATCGATGTCGGCATCGTCGGGCAGGTGGAAGGCATTGAGGTAGATCAGCTTGCGTCCGTTCATTTCGATGCCGACGTACTGGCGATCGAAATCAACGGCCTTGGGCACCTGTGCCTCCAGGGTCGGCAGGGCTGCCTCCAGCTGTTCGACTTCCTTGCGGCTGGGCGCCCAGTAGCCGGTGACCCGCCCGGCCTCGCGGCCGGGACTGTCGCGCGAGCAGGTATCGAGCACCTGGGCGGCGACGACCGGTCGCGTCACCACCCAGGACTGGCCGGTCTTGACCGCGGTCGGGACGCTGGCGCCCGGCCGCGTGTTGGCGGGCGTGCACGCGGCCACCAGCGCGGCAAGCGCCAGTGGCAGGACGGCACGGGACAGGGACTGGTTCACAACACCTCCGAAGCGTAGTCGGCCAGGCGCGAACGCTCGCCACGGCGCAGCGTGACATGGGCGCTGTGCGGCCAGTTCTTGAAGCGGTCCACCGCGTAGGTCAGGCCCGAGGTGGTCTCGGTCAGGTACGGGGTGTCGATCTGTTCGACGTTGCCCAGGCAGACGATCTTGGTGCCGGGGCCGGCACGGGTGATCAGGGTCTTCATCTGCTTGGGGGTGAGGTTCTGTGCTTCGTCCAGGATCAGGTAACGCGACAGGAAGGTACGCCCGCGCATGAAATTGAGCGAGCGGATCTTGATCCGGCTGGCGATCAGGTCGTTGGTTGCCGCACGGCCCCACGCGCCGCCTTCCTGGGTGTGGGTGAGCACTTCCAGGTTGTCGGTGAGCGCGCCCATCCACGGGGTCATCTTCTCTTCCTCGGTGCCGGGCAGGAAGCCGATGTCCTCGCCGACGCTGACCGTGGCGCGGGTCATGATGATCTCGCGGTAGCGCTGCTGGTCCATGGTCTGGGCCAGGCCGGCGGCCAGTGCCAGCAGGGTCTTGCCGGTACCGGCGGTGCCGAGCAGGGTGACGAAATCGATCTCCGGGTCCATCAGTGCGTTGAGCGCGAAATTCTGCTCGCGGTTGCGCGCGCTGATCCCCCACACCGCATGGCTGCCATGGCGGAAATCATTGACCAGCGACAGGGTGACCTTGTCGCCGTCGACCTTGGCCACGCGCAGTTCGACTTCATCGTCGCCGGGCAGGTAGGCGTACTGGTTGGGATGCCAGCTCTCGTCTTCGCTGGCGATGATCTCGTAACTGGTGCGGCCCTTGTCGCTCCAGCTGCGCAGGCTGTCGGTGTGCTTCTTCCAGAAGTCGTCGGGCAGCTCGGTGGCGCCGGTGTAGAGCAGGCTGAAATCGTCGAGCGCGCGGTCGTTTTCGTAGTCCTCGGACACGATGCCGGCGATCGCCGCCTTGATCCGCAGGTTGATGTCCTTGGAGACGAACACCACCGGGATCTCGGGGATCTGCTCCTTCAGCGCCAGGATCGCGCCGAGGATGGCGTTGTCCGGGATGACCGCGCCGAAACTCTTGCCCGCGTCGAAGTGGCTGGTCTGGAAGCGCAGCAGGCCCACGCTCTGCTTGCCGCGCAGCTGTAGTCCGTTGGGGCGCTGCAGCGGGATGCCATCGGCCAGGTTGTCCAGGCCCGACGCCTGTACCAGCTCGTTGAGGAAACGGCTGACCTGGCGTGCGTTGCGGCTCGCTTCGGTGGTGCCCTTCTTGCCGTTGTCCAGCTCTTCGATCACCTGCATCGGCAGGTAGACATCATGCTCCTCGAACTTGAACAGCGCGGTCGGATCGTGCATGAGCACGTTGGTATCCAGAACGTAGATGCGCTTGCCTCGGGTCATCGTCATTTCCTGGTGGCAGAACAGGGACAAGCCATCACGACCTGCGGGGCAGGGTGATGGCCATTGGGGGGTGCCGGGTTGGTCACTGGGTTTTCGCGGCCTTCAGGGCGTCAAGCACGGTATCCGCGTGGCCGGCCACCTTCACCTTGCGCCACGCCTGCACGATACGACTGTCGGGTGAGATCAGGAAGGTGCTGCGTTCGATGCCACGCACCTGCTTGCCGTACATGTTCTTCAGCTTGATCACATCGAAGGCGGTGCACAGCGCTTCGTCGCCATCGCTGATCAGCGGGAAGGCGAAGCCCTGCTTGGCGCAGAAGGTGTCGTGGGATTTGACCGAATCGCGGGAGACGCCGAACACGCGGGCGCCGGCCTGGGTGAACTGCGGGAGCAGGGCGTTGAAGTCGATGCCTTCGGTCGTGCAGCCGGGCGTGCTGTCCTTGGGATAGAAGTACAGGACAAGCCACTGGCCGGCGAGCGTGCCGAGGGTGGTGGTGTCACCGCCGGACAGTGCCAGCGGGAGATCGAGGGTGGATCTGTCCAGGGTGTCGCCGATGTTCATGAGGTCCTTTTTCCGGAGCCTGGGGCAAAGCTGTTACAGCGGTGCGTCACTGCACTTGCATGAAACATCGCGCGCCCGTGACGAACGCGCGAAAGATCAGAACTTCATCGGATCCATGATCGCGTCCAGGTTCAGGTGGTCGCAGAACTCGAGGAAATCGTCGCGCAGCGCCGCGATATGCATGTTGGCCGGCACGCCGATCGTGACCTGCGCGGAGAACATTTCCGCACCGGTCTGCATCGCGCGATAGCGGGTGCTCTGCAGGTTCTCGATGGTGATGCCCTGGCGGTCGAAGAAATCGGCCAGCTGGAACAGGATCCCCGGCTTGTCGGCGGCGATCACTTCCACGATGTAGGGCAGCAGGTTGGACTGCGCCTGCTTGGCGCCGGTGCGGTACCACACCAGCTTCAGGCCCTCTTCGCGCTCGAGGCGGGTGAGCATGGCTTCCAGCTTGGCCACCGAATCCCACGAGCCGGTGGCCAGTGCCGTCACCGAGACATCGCGGCCGACGGTGGCCAGGCGGGCATCGACCAGGTTGCAGCCGCTGTCGGCGATACGCCGGGTGACGGGCAGCAGGGGGGACTCCGGATGCGTCGTGTAGGCGTTGATCAGGAGATGGTTTTCGGTCGGCGCAGGCCGCGGCGTGGTGTCGGTCAAGGTGGTTCCGGGTGATACAAGGTGAGTCTGAACGGCCGACGACGGCACGTTCGCCGGAGTCCAGCATACTTGCCCGTGCTTTCGACCCGCAAGTAACATGCAACCTGCATCCGGCCGGCGTTTACGCCCACCGGGTGCCCCCTTTCTTCCGAGCAACGTTTCCTTGTCCCTTTCCGGTCTCATCACCGCGCTGGCCACGCCTTTCCAGGCCGATGGCGCATTGGATCCCGACGGTTGGCAGCGCCTGCTGCACCTGCAACTGGAGGGTGGTGTTCACGGGGTGGTGGTGGCCGGTTCGACCGGCGAGGCCGCGACCCTGTCCGACGACGAGTACGACCAGCTGCTGCGCAGCGCGGTGAAAACCGTGGCCGGACGCGTGCCGGTGCTGGCCGGGACCGGCCTGTCGGGCACGGCGAAAACCATCGAGCAGACCCGCCGCGCGGCCGCCAGTGGCGCGACCCATGCACTGGTGGTGACCCCGCCGTATGTCCGCCCGACCCAGGCAGGCCTGATCGCGCACTACCGCGCGGTGGCCGACCAGGGCGGCCTGCCGGTCATCCTGTACAACGTGCCCGGCCGTACCGGCTGCGACATGCTGCCGGAGACCGTGGCCGCGCTCGCCGCCCATCCGAACATCGTGGGCATCAAGGAAGCGGTGGGCGATGTCGGTCGCGTGCAGGCGTTGCTGGCGCTGCGTTCGACGGACTTTGCCATCCTCAGTGGCGATGACGGCACCGCGGCGCGCTCGATCCTGTCCGGCGTCGACGGCCTGATTTCGGTCGGCTCCAACGCCCTGCCGGGCGCATACCGGCGCATGTGCGCGCTGGCCGCGGCCGGCGAGCGCGACGCCGCCGAGGCTTGGGATGCCCGCCTGGAACCATTCCATGCATTCTGCGGCGTGGAGCCCAACCCGATCCCGGTCAAGGACCTGCTGCGCCGGATCGGCATCGGCCACGGCCTGCGCCTGCCGCTGCTGTCCCTTTCCGCGGCCCACCATGCCGCTGCCGAACACCTGGCCACCGACATCGGTGCGCTGGAAGCACTATCCAACCACTGATCGACAGTGGTCACCCAGGAGATTCACATGCGTCAATCCGTTTCCGCCCTCCGCGTGCTGTCCTTCGCGATTCTGGCCACCGCCACCCTGGTGGGCACCACCGGCTGCTTCAAGCGTGGCGCCAAGGGCGACTATGCGCTGGCCCCGGAAATGCGTCCGCTGGAAGTCCCGCCGGATCTGAACGTGCCCGGCAGCAGCGCGGCCGCCCAGGTCCCGGCGCTGGCCTCGCAGGCCCGCCCCGCGGCACCGGCGGCTGCTGCGTCGCAGGCCAACGCGGCCGGCTTCACCGTGCCGGGCAGCAAGGACGAGGTGTTCGGCAAGGTCGGCACCGCGCTGGAAGGCGTGGCCGGCGTGAAGATCGCCAGCAAGGCCCAGCTGCTGGGCTCCTACGACGTGGCTTATGAAGGCAGCGACTTCCTGGTCCGCGTCGTCGGCGTGGAAGCGGGCGCCTACGTCTCGGCGGTCGATCCGCGTGGCCTGCCGGCTACCGGCGCCGCCCCGACCAAGCTGCTGGCCGAGCTGAAGGCGAAGCTGGCGCCGTAAGAGGGCTTGCGGACCTGGTTGTTGTCCGGGTCCGTGGCCGCGATCCGGGGTGCAGCGCGCCGCGATCGGGCCCCCTGGTAGAGCCGAGCCATGCTCGCAGCGCGCCGCGATCAGGCCCGTTGGTAGAGCCGAGCCATGCTCGGCTGCTTCAGGACCGGCCACCCGAACGGATTGGGGCAGCCGAGCATGGCTCGGCTCTACCGGATTTGGGTGGCCGAGCATGGCTCGGTGCTACCGGATCGGCCAGCCGAGCATGGCTCGGCTCTACCGGATTGGGGTAGTGGAGCGTGGTTCGGCGCTACCGGACATGAAAAAGGGCGCCCATGGCGCCCTTTTTCAGTGCCGCACGCTGCGTCGCTCAGCGCTCCAGCAGCGGCAGCTTGTCCGGCTTGCCGTCCCAGTCGCCGGCGTCGGCGGGCGGGTCCTTGCGCACGGTCAGTACCGGCCAGGCCTTGGCCAGTTCGGCATTGAGCCCCACGAACACTTCCTGCCCGGCGGGCACGTCGTCTTCGGGGAAGATCGCGTTGACCGGGCATTCCGGTTCGCACAGGGTGCAGTCGATGCACTCGTCCGGGTCGATCACCAGGAAGTTCGGGCCTTCATGGAAGCAATCCACGGGGCACACTTCCACGCAATCGGTGTGTTTGCACTTGATGCAGTTTTCGGTGACGACAAAAGGCATGGCTGGATCTGAATCCGACAGTAAGCCGGACAATTCTAGAACAGGTTGGGCGTCGGCGCGGGATTGGATCTCACTTGGCGCTGCAACGGAGGGGGTGGCCGGCCGCGATCACCAGCGGAACGGGGCATCGGGCAGGCCGGCGAGGCCGGTTTCGATGGCGAACACGCCGCCGGCATGCGGGCTGGCCGCCAGCGCTTCGGCGCTGTGGTCCAGGCGCGAGCTGGTCACCATGAGCGTGGTCAGGTCGGCTCCGCCCAGGGCGACACAGGTGGGGTTGGTCACCGGCATCGGCACGATCCGCTCGATCCGGCCGTCGCCGCCGTAGCGCACCACGCGCGAAGCGCGCCACTGCGCATTCCACAGGCTGCCCTCGGCATCGATGATGGCGCCGTCCGGTTCCCAGCTGCGGTCCTCCAGCCGCGCGAACAGGCGCGGGCGGTGGCAACGCGCCAGCGCGGGGTCGTAGTCGCAGCACCAGATTTCCGGGCGCACCGAGTCGCAGTAGTACATCGTGCCGCCATCGGGACTGAAACAGATGGCGTTGGGGATCACCACGCCGGGCAGGTCGAGCGGGCGCAGGCCGTGGCGCGCGCTGTACTGGTAGAAGCGCCCCAGCGGTTCGCGCGCGGGATCTTCGTTCATGGTGCCGAACACCAGGTTGCCGGCGCGGTCGGTGCGGCCATCGTTGCTGCGCGTGTCCGGGTGCTCCGGCTGCACATCGGCCAGCCACTGCAGCGCCAGGGTGCCGTCCGCGGCATCGATGTCGGCGCGTTGCAGCGAGCCGGCCAGGGCGAGCAGCAGCGTCCCGTCTTCACCCTCGGCCAGGCAGCCGGGGCGGTCGGGCAGGTCCCAGTGGCGGCGGCTGCCATCGGCGGCCAGGTACTGCCACAGGCGTCGCTCGCTGATGTCCACCCAGAACAGGCACTGGCGGCGCGGCGACCACAGCGCGCCTTCGCCATGGGTACAACGGCTGTCGACCAGCAGGGAGGGGGTGGCGGAAATGGCAGGCGTCATCAGGGCGGGGCAGGCGGCGGCGGGTCGGGCATTCTGCCAGCGTTGATGGCAACGGATCGTGGGGATCGGGCGCGGCGCGACAGCGAGCGTCGTTCCCGGGCCATGCTGGCTGGGCGGCATGGTGTTGCGGGGCGGACCTGTGCGACGCTGCGGCCATCCCGTGGTCGCGCGGTTGGCGGCCGTCCCCCTTCCCCGGCAAGGTGCGTCCATGTCCACAGCGCTTCCCCGATCCGTCGCCCGCGGCGAGAACACCGGCTTCATCGTCCTGATCAGCTGCGTGGCCACCATTGGCGGCTTCCTGTTCGGCTTCGACAGCGGCGTGATCAATGGCACCGTGGACGGGCTCAAGCAGACCTTCCAGTCCAGCCAGGCCGGGATCGGCTTCGAAGTGGCATCGATGCTGCTCGGCTGCGCGTTCGGCGCGTTCTTCGCCGGGCGGCTCGGCGATCAGCTCGGCCGGCGCGGGGTGCTCATCATCGCCGCAGTGATGTTCCTGCTGTCCGCGCTGGGGGCCGGCGCGGCGCACAGTTCGGCGGTATTCGTGCTGGCGCGGGTGATCGGGGGCTTCGCGGTCGGCGCGGCCAGCGTGATGTCGCCGGCCTATATCGCCGAGGTCGCCTCGGCGCGCTATCGCGGGCGCCTGGCCACGGTGCAGCAGATGGCGATCATCAGCGGGCTGTTCTGCGCCTTCCTCAGCAACTTCCTGTTGGCGCGCGCCGCCGGGGCTTCGACCGAGCCGCTGTGGCTGGGGCAGGAAGCCTGGCGCTGGATGTTCTGGATGCAGGCGCTGCCCTCGGGCCTGTTCCTGGTGTTGCTGCTGCGCATTCCCGAGAGTCCGCGCTATCTGGTGGTGAAGGGCCGGCAGGACGAGGCGATGGCGGTCTTGACTCGGTTGTACGGACCGGACGAGGCGAGGGCCAAACTGGCCGAGATCGACGGGTCGCTGGCCGGCGAGGCGCACCGCCCGCGGCTCTCGGACCTGCTCGACACGGCCAGCGGGCGGCTGCGCCGGATTGTCTGGATCGGCATCGGCCTGGCCGTGTTCCAGCAGCTGGTCGGGATCAACGTGGTCTTCTACTACGGTGCGGTGCTTTGGCAGGCGGTCGGCTTCTCGGAGAACGACGCGCTGTTGATCAACGTGCTGTCCGGGGCGCTGAGCATCGGGGCGTGCCTGCTGACCATCGTGCTGATCGACCGCATCGGGCGGCGGCCGTTGTTGTGGATCGGCTCGCTGGGCATGGCCGTGTCGCTTGCCCTGGTCACCGTGGCCTTCGCCAGCGGCACCCTGGACGGCGGGCGGCTGCAGCTGTCCGATGGGATGGGCCGACTGGCGCTGGTCGCGGCCAACGTCTACGTGGTGTTCTTCAACATGTCCTGGGGGCCGGTGATGTGGGTGATGCTGGGCGAGATGTTCCCCAACCAGATCCGCGGCTCGGGCCTGGCGGTGGCCGGCGCGGCGCAGTGGACGTCCAACTTCGCCATTACCGTCAGCTTCCCGGTGCTGCTGACCGGGATCGGCCTGGCCGGGGCGTATGGCATCTATACGGCGGCAGCGGCGGTCTCGATCGTCTTCGTGCTGCGGTACGTGCGCGAGACCAAGGGCAAGGAGCTGGAGCAGATGGAGGGATGAGCCGGGCCCGGCCTGCAACGCAAAAACCCCGCCGGGGCGGGGTTTTTGGCTTTCTGCACCGCGACTGGTGCTCCCTAGGGGACTCGAACCCCTGTTTTAGCCTTGAGAGGGCCACGTCCTAACCTCTAGACGAAGGGAGCAGGCTTTGTCGCGAACTGCGCAGCGCGCTAGTATATGGACCTAGATGCCATTGGGCAATCCCGAAAACTCAACCGGAAGCGCCAACATCAATTCTTCTGCTACATCACCGTTCAGCCTGCGCGTGATTCCGCGCGACCAGCACACCATCTCCCGCAAGGACATCAGCCCCAACGCCCTGCGCGTGTTGTACCGGCTGCGTGATTCCGGGTTCGCCGGTTACCTCGTCGGGGGCGCCGTGCGCGACCTGCTGGTCGGCGGCAACCCCAAGGACTTCGACGTGGCCACCGATGCCACGCCCGAGCAGGTCAAGGCGCTGTTCCGCAACTGCCGCCTGATCGGCCGCCGCTTCCGCCTGGCCCATGTCGTGTTCGGTCGCGAGATCATCGAAGTGGCCACCTTCCGCGCCAACATAGATGACGGCAGCGGCGACCGCGAGATGGAAAACGGCATGCTGGTCCGCGACAACGTCTATGGCAGCATCGAGGACGACGCGATCCGCCGCGACTTCACCTGCAATGCCCTGTATTACGCGATCGAGGACTTCTCGGTGCGCGACTACACCGGCGGCTTCGAAGACGTGCAGGCGCGCCTGATGAAACTCATCGGCGATCCTGAAAAGCGCTACCAGGAAGACCCGGTGCGGATGCTGCGCGCGGTGCGCCTGGCCGCCAAGCTCGGTTTCCAGATCGACGACGCCAGTGCCGAGCCGCTGCCGCGGCTGGCCAACCTGCTCGGCGAAGCCGCACCGGCGCGCCTGTTCGAGGAAGTGCTCAAGCTGTTCCTGTCCGGGCACGGCGTGGCCAGCTTCGAAGGGCTGGAGCGTTACGGCCTGCTCGACGTGATGTTCCCCGAGAGCGCCGCGGCGCTGCGCAGCAACCGCAGCGGTGCGCTGCGCCGGATGGTCATCGAGGGCCTGCACAACACCGACCTGCGCGTGGCCAACGACGAACCGGTGTCGCCGTCGTTCCTGTTCGCGTTGCTGCTGTGGCCGGCATTCTGCCGCGCCCTGGCCAGCCTGCAGAAGCAGGGCGTGGCGCTGGAAGAGGCGCAGCGACGCGCGGCCGACCGCGTCACCCTGCACCAGCTGACCACCATCGCGCTGCCGCGCCGCTTCTCGCTGCCCATGCAGGAGATCTGGCTGCTGCAGGGTCGCTTCGGCTCGCGCCAGCGCAAGCGCGTGATCCGCACGCTGACCCACCCGCGTTTCCGCGCGGCCTATGACTTCCTGGTGCTGCGCCAGGTCGCCTCCAGCGAGCACACCGCCGACGTGGAGTTCTGGCGCGAGGCCCAGCTGCAGTCCGGCCCGGAGCTGGATTCGGCGCTGGATGCCGCGCAGGCCGATGGCGAAGGCGAAGACGGCGCGCCGCGCAAGCGTCGCCGCCGCCGCCGCCGGCCGGGCGGGGCTGCTGCAGGCGAGTAAGCGGTGACCACGGCCTGCATCGGGTTGGGCGCCAACCTCGGCGACGCCGCGCAGACCCTGCGCGATGCCTTCGAGGCGCTGGCCGCGCTGCCGCATACCACCTTGCGGGCGCGCTCGCAGCTGTACAGCACGCCGGCCTGGGGCAACCTCGACCAGCCGGCGTTCGTCAATGCCGCCGCGCTGCTGGAGACCACGCTGTCCGGTGCGGACCTGCTGGACGCACTGCTGGCGATCGAGCGCGGCTTCGGCCGCGTCCGCGCGCCCGGCGTGCACTGGGGCCCCCGCACGCTGGACCTGGACCTGCTGCTGTATGGCGAACAGGTGATCGACCTGCCGCAGTTGCAGGTGCCGCATCCCTACCTGCATGAGCGCGCGTTTGCGTTGTTGCCACTGGCCGAGATCGCCCCGGAGGCGGTGATTCCGGGACGGGGTCGCGTGCGGGATGCTGTGATGCGGGTCGAGGCCTGCGGGATCGCGCCAATAGGGGGATAATGCGGGGCTTATCGCCACCGGTTATCAGCTCATGAGTACCCACGCAGACAGCAAGCCCTGGACCGTCCCGGCGTTGGCCGAGGCCAAGCGCAACGGGCAGAAGCTGGTGATGTTGACCGCCTACGACGCGGGATTCGCGCGGGCGTTCGATGCCAACGGGGTGGACCTGATCCTGATCGGCGACTCGCTGGGCATGGTGGTGCAGGGGCATGATTCGACCCTGCCGGTGACCACCGACGACATGGTCTACCACACCCGCGCGGTCGCCCGCGTGCTGCAACGCGCGCTGCTGGTGGCCGACCTGCCGTTCGGCGCCGACGCCACCCCCGAACGCGCGCTGGATGCGTCGCTGCGCCTGCTCCAGGCCGGCGCGGAGATGGTCAAGATCGAGGGCGCCGGCTTCAAGCTGGACATCATCCGCTACCTGGTCGAGCGCGAGATCCCGGTCTGCTCGCACCTCGGGCTGACCCCGCAGTCTGTGCTGCGCCTGGGGGGTTACCGCGTGCAGGGGCGTGGCGATGCCGCCCAGCAGCTGCGCGAGGACGCCAAGGCCGCGGTCGCCGCCGGCGCCACCCTGATCGTCCTCGAGTGCGTGCCCACGCCGGTCGCCGCGCAGGTCACCGCCGAGGTGAGCGTGCCCACCATCGGTATCGGTGCCGGCCCGCAGTGCGATGGCCAGGTGCTGGTGCTGCATGATTTCCTCGGCCTGGACAGCGGCCACCGTCGACCCAAGTTCGTCAAGGATTTCCTTGCCGAAGGCGGTTCGGTGGCCGGTGCCGTCCGTGCCTACGCCGACGCCGTGCGCGACGGCTCCTTCCCCGACGCAGAACACGCCTACGCCTCATGATCGACACCGTCACCGAACTGTCCCGCCTGCGCGCCATCGTCAACGGCTGGAAGCGCGAGGGCCTGCGCGTCGCGCTGGTCCCCACCATGGGCAACCTGCATGCGGGCCACTATTCGCTGGTCACGCTGGCGCGGCAGTACGCCGACCGCGTGGTCTCCAGTGTCTTCGTCAACCCGACCCAGTTCGGCCCGAACGAAGACTTCACCCGTTACCCGCGTACGCCCGAGGCCGACACCACCGGCCTGGAGCAGGCCGGCTGCGACGTCCTGTGGCTGCCGACGGTGGAGTCGATGTACCCGTTCGGGGTGGCGCTGGCCGCCAGCGTCAACGTGCCGGGCATCAGCGGCCTGCTTGAGGGCGCACACCGGCCGGGCCATTTCGATGGCGTGTGCACGGTGGTCTCGCGCCTGTTCAACCAGGTCCAGCCGGACGTGGCCGCCTTCGGCAAGAAGGACTACCAGCAGCTGGCGGTGATCCGCCAGATGGTGGAGGACCTGGCCTTCCCGATCCAGATCGTCGGCGGCGACATCGTGCGTGAAACCGACGGCCTGGCGATGAGCTCGCGCAACCAGTACCTCAACGCCGAGCAGCGCCTGGTCGCCACCCGCATCCACCAGGTGCTGCTGGGCATGCGCGAGGGCTTCATCGCCGGCAAGACCCGCAGCGTGATCGAGGCCGATGCCACGGCGGCGCTGCAGGCCGCCGGCTTCCAGGTGGACTACGCCGTGCTGCGCCTGCCGGACCTGTCCGAGCCGGCCGATGCCAATGATGGCACCCGGGTGGCGCTGATCGCCGCGCGCATCGGCACCACCCGCCTGATCGACAACCTGGAGTTCTGAGGGCCCGCCCCGGAAACCCGATGAACGAACGCCCCATTCCCGCGGCCGCGCTCGCCGACGACCACGCCGTGGAGATGCTGCGGGTGTGGATCGCCGCGCGCGGCCTGCAGTGTTCGATGAAGATCGGCCTGCACGAGGCCTCGCTGGGCATTGCGGAAGAGCGGGCCTGGGGGATGATCCTGGCCGATACCGCCCGACAGCTGGCCGAAGGCATCGCCGGCCTGCGCGGCAGCGCCGACCCGGCCGACGCGCTGGAGGCGATCATCGGCCATTTCCTGGCCGAGGTCGGCCAGCCGGCCTCGCCGGAGAACGGCGCACCGGTGGCCGGCGACGGGTGAGGCCGGGTGGTCCGACGGGCGCAGCGCAGGCCCTGCAAGGGCGGGGAGCCCCCGCCTGGCTGAATGAACGGCAGCGCCCGCACCGGGCCGGGCGGTCAGGACCTGCCGCCGATCCGGCGGGTGCTAGAATTTCCCTTTCCTTTACCGTTGTCCCGTGCCATGCACCTTTCCCTGCTCAAGACCAAGATCCACCGCGCCACCGTCACTCACTCCGAGCTGAACTACGAGGGTTCCATCGCCATCGATGACAACCTGCTGCTGGCCACCGGCATCCGTGAGTTCGAACAGGTGCACATCTGGGACGTCACCAACGGTGCGCGTTTCTCCACCTATGCCATTCGTGCCGAAGCCGGCAGCGGCGTGGTCTCGCTCAACGGTGGCGCCGCGCGCCACGTGCAGGTGGGCGACATCATCATCATCGCCGCCTTCGCCAGCATGAGCGAAGAAGAAGCTGACAGCTTCAAGCCGAAGTTGGTATATGTGGACGGCAACAACCAGATCTCCCACACCAACGACAGCATCCCGACCCAGGCCGCATGACACAGCACAACGGATTCGACCCGCTTCATCCTCATGCCCAGCGCCTGCGTGGCGCGAGCATCCCTTCGCTGCTCGCCGCCGAACCGGAGCGGGCACGAACGTTGGGCGTGCGGGTCGGTCCGTTGTACGTCAATTTCGCGCGGCAGAAGTACGACCGCGCGGCGTTGGACGCACTGCTGCAACTGGCCGCCGAGCGCGATGTCGCCGGCGGCGTCCAGCGCCTGTTCCGCGGTGAGACGGTCAACGTGACCGAGGGTCGCGCCGCGCTGCACACGGCGTTGCGCGGCGACCTCAGCGGCGCACCGGTCGCGGGCGAGGCATTCGCCACCGCCGCCACGGTGCGTGCGCAGATGGGCGAGTTGATCGCCGCGCTGGAAAAAACCGGCGTCACCGATATCGTCAGCGTCGGCATCGGCGGCTCCGACCTCGGTCCGCGCCTGGTCGCCGATGCGCTGCGCCCGGTCACCGGCGCGCGCTTCCGCGTGCATTTCGTCTCCAACGTGGACGGCGCCGCCATGCAGCGCACGCTGGCCACGCTGGACCCGGCCACGACCGCCGGCATCCTGATTTCCAAGACCTTCGGTACCCAGGAAACCCTGCTCAACGGGCAGATCCTGCATGACTGGCTGGGCGGCAGCGAGCGCCTGTACGCGGTCAGTGCCAACCCGGAGCGTGCGGCCAAGGCGTTCTCGATCGCCGCCGGCCGCGTGCTGCCGATGTGGGACTGGGTGGGCGGGCGCTATTCGCTGTGGTCGGCGGTCGGTTTCCCGATCGCGCTGGCGATCGGTTTCGAGCGCTTCGAGCAGCTGCTGGCCGGTGCCGCGCAGATGGACGAGCACGCGCTGACCGCGCCACTGGACCAGAACCTGCCGGTGCTGCATGCGCTGACCGACATCTGGAACCGCAACCTGCTCGGCCACGCCACCCATGCGGTGATGACCTACGACCAGCGCCTGGCGCTGCTGCCGGCCTACCTGCAGCAGCTGGTGATGGAAAGCCTGGGCAAGCGCGTGCAGCTCGATGGCCGCCCGGTCGCCAGCGACACCGTGCCGGTGTGGTGGGGCGGGGCGGGCACCGACGTGCAGCACAGCTTCTTCCAGGCATTGCACCAGGGCACCAGCGTGATCCCGGCCGATTTCATCGGCTGCGTGCGCAACGATGATCCCTACGTGGTCAACCACCAGGCGCTGATGGCCAACCTGCTGGCGCAGACCGAAGCGCTGGCCAACGGCCAGGGCAGCGACGATCCGCACCGCGAGTATCCCGGTGGCCGCCCGAGCACGCTGATCCTGCTCGACGCGCTCACCCCGCAGGCCCTGGGCGCGTTGATCGCGATGTACGAACACGCGGTGTACGTGCAGTCGCTGATCTGGAACATCAACGCCTTCGACCAGTTCGGCGTGGAGCTGGGCAAGCAGCTGGCCAGCCAGCTGCTGCCGGCGCTGCAGGGCGAGGCGCACGCGATCACCGACCCGGTGACGCTGGAGCTCCTGGGACGCCTGACCGCCTGACCGCGCGTAGAGCCGACCGCTGGTCGGCTGCAGGGATGTAGAGCCGACCGTTGGTCGGCTATCGCGCGCAGCGCGCAGGGGTTCATGGTTGCGGTGAAGAGCAGCCGACCAACGGTCGGCTCTACCGGTGTTCGCGCAGCGGACCGACGGTCGGCATTACCGGTGTTCACGCAGCCAACCAATGGTCGGCATCACCGATGTTTGCGCAGCCGACTGTTGATCGGCTGCAGGGATGTAGAGCCGACCGTTGGTCGGCTATCGCGCGCAGCGCGCGGGGTTGATCGTTGCCGTGAAGAGCAGCCGACCAACGGTCGGCTCTACCGGTGTTCGCGCAGCGGACCGACGGTTGGCATTACCGGTGTTTGCGCGCGGACCGTTGGTCGGCATTACCGATGTTTCCGCAGCCGACCGTTGGTCGGCTATCGCGCGCAGCGCGCGGGGTTGAACGTTGCGGTGAGGAGCAGCCGACCAACGGTCGGCATTACCGGTGTTTCCGCAGCCAACCAACGGCCGGCATCACCGGGTCGGGTCGCGTTCCGGGCTGGGGCGTTTGGCCAGCTTGCGCTGCAGCGAGCGGCGGTGCATGCCCAGCAGCCGCGCCGCGGCCGACACATTGCCGCCGGTTTCATGCATTGCCTGCTGGATGTGTTCCCACTGCAGGCGACTGATCGGGGTCATCGCATCCGGTGGCTCGAGTTCGCCATCATCGGCCGGGCCATCGTCTTCCTCGCCGAGCGCGCGCAGGATCATCGGCACCGTGGCCGGCTTGGGCAGGTAGTCGTCGGCCCCCAGCTTGATCGCTTCCACCGCGGTGGCGATGCTGGCGTAGCCGGTCACCAGCAGGATCCGCATGTCTTCGCGCAGGGCGCGCAGCGGCTGGATCAACGACAGGCCCGATTCGGCGCCCAGTTTCAGGTCGATGAGCGCATAGGCGGGCGGTTGCTGGCGGGCCAGCATCAGCGCCGAGGCGATGTCGCTGGCCGTTACCGTTTCCAGGCCCTTGCGGGCCAGGCTGCGCTGCAGGGTGCGCAGGTACAGTTCGTCGTCATCAACCAGCAGGCCATGGCTGGCGGCGGGCAGGGGGGGCGTGGTCATGCGGAGGTCTCCTGGGAGGCCAGGGGCAGGCGGAAGCCGACGCGGGTACCGGCACCATTGGCCGGGCGCATCCACAGCTCGCCGTCCAGGCGTTCGATGGTGGCATGGGACAGGGCCAGGCCGACGCCCATGCCCTGGGTCTTCCCACTGTTGAACAGGGTGCCGGGCAGGACGGCCTGGCGTGCGTCGAAGCCGTGGCCGTAGTCGCGCACTTCACCGATGAGGTCATCGCCTTCGATGCGCAGGGTGAGGTCGACCTGCGGGCGCTCGGCCTTCTCGCCGGCGTCGGCGGCGTTGTTGAGCAGCACCATCAGCAGGTGGCCGATGCCCGGGTCCAGCGGCAGCTTCAGCGGGGCGTCGTCGTTGCGCTTGAGGGTGATGGTCGGGCGCACCAGCCGCCATTGCTCGAGCACCTGCGGCAGGGTCACGACCTCGCGACCGGGCGCATCGCCGGCGGCGGGGCGTGCCAGCGCCAGTACCCGTTCGCGGCACTGCACCAGCAGCTCGCGCAGGGTGTCCACGTCTTCGCGCACTTCCGGGCTGTCGGCCTGGTCGGCGATGTCGTCGGCGAGCAGGGTCATGGTCGCCAGCGGGGTGTTGAGTTCATGGGCGACGGAGGCGGCATGGGTGGCCAGCGCGACGATGCCTTCGTTGCGGACGAAGCGTTCGCGCAGCATGGCCAGTTCGTGCTCGCGCTGGCGCAGGGCGATCGCCAGGCGGGTGGCGAACACCAGCACGACGGTGGCCGATAGCAGGAAATTGCACACCACGCCCCACTGGTGCATCTGCATGGCCGTGAAGTAGCCGGCCGGCAGTGGCAGGCCGAAGATGCCGCTGGCGGCGTAGCCGACGAGGCAGGTGGCGGCGACTGCGAGGGTCCAGCGCAGCGGCAGGGCCAGCGCGGCCAGGGCGATCAGGATGAGGAAGAGCGAGCCGAACGGGTTGCCGATGCCGCCGCTCCAGCCGACCATCCAGGTGAGGATGATGACGTCGACGAGGATGTGGCCGAACGCGGTGACCGGGGCGGTGTCGGCGTGGTGTACGCGCAGTTGGGCGTAGAGGTTGAACAGGGCCAGTGCGGCGACGCCGGCCCAGAGGGGGCGTTGCGGGAGTTCGAGGCCGAGTACGGAGGTGGCGACGAGGATGGTGGCCGCCTGGCCGGCCACGGCGAGCCAGCGCAGGCTGCACAGGGTACGGAGGAAGGGGGCGTCGGTACCGGTCATGACGCACATGCTATGCGCTCGGCGCGCGACCTGCCTGCGACAATCGGCCGCATCGGGGGGGATTTGGTTTTTTTAAAGGCTTCTGCGGGCTTTGGGGTTTGGGGGTTTTGGAGCTTGAGAGCCGAAGCCGCGAGTGCGGGCCTGCGCTGGCTGGGGTGGGCGCGGGTGGCGTTGCGGGACACGCCGTGAACCCTTCCCTGGGGGCTCTTTTTGCGCCATCCATGGCGCAAAACGGTCCCGCAACGCCACCCGCACCCACCCCCTTCAGTGGGTCGGTGCGCAAGGGGGGGGAGCAACGGCAACGGCAACGGCAACGGCAGTGGGATTGGGAAGGGCACGGGGAAGGAGAAGGGGAAGGAGAAGGGGAAGGGCAGGGTGAATTAGAAGGAGAAGGGGAAGGATGGGGGGAAGGATGGGGGGAAGGAGGGGCGGCATGGGGAGGGCTGGGCAGGCTCGGCGCTGCCGTCGGTTTTGAGGGCGCCCGTCTGCGCCGCGTGTGAGGTCGGGCGACGACGGGTGACGGGGAAAACCGCAGATGAGTCGTGCTTCAAGGCAGTCACCACCGGCGCGCCCGGCGCGGTAAAATGCCGGGATGCACGACGCCGTCAGCCAACCGACCCAACCCTCCGACACCACCGTGTGGGCCCGCCGCCAGACCCAGGCCGTCCGCATTGGCGGGGTGGTGGTGGGGGGAGGCCAGCCCGTGGTGGTGCAGTCGATGACCAACACCGACACCGCCGACGTGGCCGCCAGCGTCAAGCAGGTCGCCGAGTTGTGGCGGGCCGGGTCGGAGATGGTGCGGTTGACCGTCAACAACCCCGAGTCGGCCGCGGCGATCCCGCGCATCGTGGAAAAGCTGCGGATGATGGGGATCGAGGTCCCGCTGATCGGCGACTTCCACTACAACGGCCACCAACTGCTGACCCAGGAGCCGGCCTGCGCCGAGGCATTGGCCAAGTATCGGATCAACCCCGGCAACGTCGGCTTCGGCAAGAAGAAGGACACCCAGTTCGCGCAGTTGATCGAGTTCGCGATCCGCTACGACAAGCCGGTGCGCATCGGCGCCAACTGGGGGTCGCTGGACCAGTCGCTGGCTGCGCGCCTGATGGACGAGAACAGCCAGCGGGCGCAGCCCTGGGATGCTGGCCGGGTGCTGCGCGAGGCGCTGATCCGTTCGGCGCTGGACTCGGCGCATACCGCCGTCGAACTGGGCCTGCCGCGCGATCGCATCGTGCTCTCGGCCAAGGTCAGTGGCGTGCAGGAGCTGATCGCGGTCTACCGCGACCTGGCCCAGCGCTCGGACTTCGCCCTGCACCTGGGCCTGACCGAAGCCGGTATCGGCAGCAAGGGCATCGTCGCCTCCTCGGCGGCGCTGGCGGTGCTGCTGCAGGAAGGCATCGGCGACACCATCCGCATTTCGCTCACCCCGGAACCCGGGCAGTCGCGCACCGCCGAGGTGATCGTGGCCCAGGAACTGCTGCAGACCACCGGGCAGCGTGCCTTCACGCCGCTGGTCACGGCCTGCCCGGGCTGTGGCCGCACCACCTCCGAGTTCTTCCAGGAGTTGGCCAAGGTGGTGCAGAACCACGTGCGCGGGAAGATGCCGGAATGGAAGGTGAGCCACCCGGGCGCGGAGAACATGACCCTGGCGGTGATGGGCTGCATCGTCAACGGCCCGGGCGAATCGCGCCACGCCAACATCGGCATTTCGCTGCCGGGCACCGGCGAAACGCCGGCCGCGCCGGTCTTCGTGGACGGCGAAAAGACCGTGACGCTGCGCGGCGACAACATCGCCCAGGAGTTCGTGGCGCTGATCGACGATTACGTCGAACGCAAGTATGTCCGCAGCGTCGGATAAGCCCGCGCCGCTGGCCGCACCCGAGCCGGCCGCCGGCTTCCGCCACTGGATGGCCCAGAACGCCTGGCGTTTCGTGCTGCTGTTCGTCGGCGTGCTGCTGCCGCTGGCCGCCTTCGTGGCCCTGGCCGATGAAGTGCATGAGCTGGAGTCGTTCTATTTCGACGCGCCGCTTCTGTGGACCCTGCACGGGTTGCATTCGCCGGGGCTGGACCGCTTTTTCGTGCTGCTGTCCAAGCTGGGCTATGAGTGGTTCCTGATCCCGGTCGACGTGCTGATCGTCGCCGTGCTGCTGGCGCTCAAGCGCTGGCGCGAGGCCAGTTTCGTGGCGATCTGCTTCGTCGGCTCGGCCTTGTTGAACATGGGCAGCAAGCAGTTCTTCCAGCGCGACCGGCCCAGCCTGTGGGAATCGATCGCCCCGGAAAGCACATTCAGTTTCCCCAGCGGCCACGCGATGGGCTCGATGACCCTGGCGGTCACGGTGGTGCTGCTGGCCTGGAACACCCGCTGGCGCTGGCCAGTGCTGGTGCTGGCGCCTGCGTTCAGCCTGCTGGTCAGCGTGTCGCGGGTCTACCTGGGCGTGCACTACCCGTCGGACATCCTGGCCGGGTGGTGTGCGGCGCTGGTTTGGGTGGTAGGGTGCTTCCTGGTCATGTTTCGACGCGGGGGCCCCTGGCGGCACCTGCGCTGAGCCAGGCGGACGCGGGCGCGCCGATTGCGCCACTCCCCGCAGGCGTACACTGATAGGTGTAGTAAACCGATAAAGCCTGGGGTGAAAGGCTTAGGGGAAGGGCAGGCAAGCATGGGTGTGATGCGGGCACCAGAACGCGCCGACAGGGGGGACATGTCCTTGTTATCACGCACCCCCGCGGCTAGGCTTGCCCCCGTTCGCAGCGTTTGAAGAGGTGCGTGGATGACGATTCGAGTGTATCTGGTGGACGATCATGCGCTGGTGAGAACCGGCATGAAGATGATCCTGTCCAACGAGACCGATATCGAGGTAGTCGGTGAAGCGGACTCCGGTGAAGATGCGTTGCCTGACATCCGTCAGCTGCGACCGGACGTGGTGTTGTGCGACCTGCACCTGCCGGGCGTCAGCGGGATGGAAGTCACCGAACGGGTGGTGCGGGGCGACCACGGCACCCGCGTGGTGATCGTATCGGTGCTGGAAGATGGCCCCATGCCCAAGCGGCTGCTCGAGGCCGGTGCGTCCGGCTATATCGGCAAAGGCTGCGATGCGCAGGAACTGCTGCGTGCCGTGCGCGACGCGGCGATGGGCCGACGCTACCTGGGCAGCAGCATCGCGCAGAACCTGGCGCTGTCCAATGTGGAAGGCAGCCAGTCGCCGTTCGACACCCTGTCCCCGCGCGAGCTGGAAGTGGCGCTGCTGCTCACCCAGGGCCTGCGCCAGGAAGACATCGCCAAGCGCCTGAGCCTGAGCGCCAAGACCGTCAACACGCACAAGGCGCGCCTGTTCGAGAAGATGGGCATCCACGACAACATCGCACTGGCGCGCATGGCCAGCCAGTACGGCCTGGTGGATCCGGCGCGCCCGATGTAACCGCCGACGACAGGTGCACTCAAAAAAACGCCCGGGCATGCCCGGGCGTTTTTTATGTCATGGGTGGAGCCACGCCCTGCGTGGCCGCGCCCCGATGCAGGCCTCAGTGCGAGCGCACCCGCGCAACGATCCTGGCCGCCTGCGCCGCACTCTCGCGCACCTTGTCCCACTGGCCCTGTTCGATCCAGTTGCCCGGCACCATCCACGAGCCGCCGATGCAGACCACGTTCTTCTGCTCCAGGTACTCGGCCGCGGTGTCCTCGGTGATGCCGCCGGTCGGGCACAGCTTCAGGTCCGGGATCGGCCCGGCCAGGCCCTTGATCATCGCCAGCCCGCCCACGGCCGAGGCCGGGAACAGCTTGCACACCCGGAAACCACGCGCATACAGCGCCAGCATCTCGGTGGGCGAGGCCGCACCGGGCACCACCGGCAGCGGCGCCTGCGCCAGCGCATCGGCCATGTGCGCCGGCGTGCCCGGCGTCACCAGGAAGTCTGCGCCGGCATCGATCGACTGCTGCATCTGCTCCACCGTCAGTACCGTGCCCGCACCCACCACCACATCGGGCAGCTCGCGCTTGAGCATCGCCAACGCCTCCATCGCCACCGGCGTGCGCAGCGTCAACTCGATGGCCGGCAGCCCACCTTCCAGCAGCGCGGCACTGACCGCACGGGCCTGATCGAGGGTATGCACCGTCACTACCGGCAGGATGCCAGCGGCAAGCAGCAGGGATTCGGCGCGTTTCTGGTGTTCGGCGATGCTCATGTGTTCGTTCTCTCTTTTCAGTGACTGCAGCGCAAACGACGCGCCGGAATGTGTCCGAGGGCCGCGGATCGCCCTGGTCGGGACCGTCAAGCGGCATGGGCCCGACGCAGGCGTCGGGCCGGTTGGTCAGGACACCCAACCCTGGCCGTGCCGTGCGCGCAGGATCGCGTACACGCGCAAGCCGCTTGCGAGCCCCCATGGAGGGGGTGACGACGTGTCCTGATCAGGGCCAACCGCTGCCTCGGCCAGGACAACCCACCGCTGCGTTTGCCTCAGGCGTCCTTGCTCTCATGGGGCGCCGCCGCAGCAGCAGCATCACGGCCCAGGTCGTACTCGGCGTCGTAATTCCAGATATCGCCGTCAGCCGTCGCCGGCCCGCACGAAATCGAAATCGCGCCCTGGTCGGCCGGGCCCACCACGCGCCGGTTCAGCGCGAACAGGTTGCGGCCCAGGTCGTTGGCCGCCGGTGCCGTGTTCGGTGCCGGCGCGCGTGCGGCGAATTCCGCCGCATCCACCAGCAGCTCCAGCGTGCCTGCTTCACCATCCAGGCGGATGATGTCGCCTTCGCGCACCCGTGCCAGCGGCCCGCCGCGCGAGGCTTCCGGCGTCATGTGGATCGCCGCCGGGAACTTGCCCGACGCGCCCGACAGACGCCCATCGGTCACCAGCGCCACCCGGCGCCCCTGGTTCTGCAGCAGCCCCAGCAGCGGCGCCAGCGAATGCAGTTCCGGCATGCCGTTCGCACGCGGTCCCTGGTAACGCACCACCGCCACGAAATCGTGCGGCAACACACCGGCGGCATGCAGCTTGTTGAGCACCTGCGGCGCATCGACCACCACGGCCGGCGCCTCGATCGTGCGGAACTCCGGCTTCACCGCCGACAGCTTGATCAGCGACCGGCCCAGGTTGCCGCGCAGCAGGCGCAGACCGCCCTGCGCTTCAAACGGCTCGGCCACGCCACGCACCACGCCGGGATCGGCGCTTTCGCGCACACCGTCGACATAGGTCAGGGTGCCCTCGCGCAGGGCCGGCTCCTGGCCGTACTGGCGCATCCCGCCTTCGGCCACGGTCTGCAGGTCGGCGTGCATCAGCCCGGCGTCCATCAGTTCGCGGAACACGAACGCGGTACCGCCGGCAGCGGCGAAACGGTTCACGTCGGCCTCGCCGTTCGGATACACCCGGGCCAGCAGCGGGATCAGCTGCGAGAGCTGGTCCATGTCGTCCCAGGTCAGCACGATGCCGGCCGCACGCGCCACTGCGATCCAGTGGATGGTGTGGTTGGTCGAGCCGCCCGTGGCCATCAAAGTGACCACCGCATTGACGATCGCGCGCTCGTCGATCAGCCGGCCGAGCGGACGGAAGTCATCGCCCAGCGCGCTGATTTCCAGGGCGCGCTCGCCGGCGCGGCGGGTGAGCGCGTCGCGCAGCGGCGTGTCCGGATTGACGAACGACGCGCCCGGCAGCTGCACGCCCATCGCCTCCAGCAGGGTCTGGTTGGAGTTGGCGGTGCCGTAGAAGGTGCAGGTGCCGGCGCCGTGGTAGGAGGCCGCCTCGGCTTCCAGCAGTTCCTCGCGGGTGGCCAGGCCCGCGGCGTAGCGCTCGCGCACTTCGGCCTTCTGCTTGTTCGGGATGCCCGGGGTCATCGGCCCGGCCGGCAGGAAGATCGCCGGCAGGTGGCCGAACGCCAGCGCGCCGATCAGCAGGCCCGGCACGATCTTGTCGCACACGCCGAGGTAGACGCTGGCATCGAACATGTCATGGCTCAGCCCGATCGCGGTGGACTGGGCGATCACATCGCGCGAGAACAGCGACAGCTCCATGCCGCCGCGGCCCTGGGTAACCCCGTCGCACATCGCCGGCACGCCGCCGGCGACCTGCGCGGTGGCGCCCATCTCGCGGGCCACCTGGCGCAGGATCTCCGGGTAGTGCTCGAACGGCTGGTGCGCCGACAGCATGTCGTTGTAGGCGGTGATGATGCCCAGGTTGGGGGTGACGCCGCCGCGCAGGCGCGACTTGTCGGTCGGGCCGCAGGCAGCGAAGCCATGGGCGAGGTTGCCGCAGCTCAGGCGCGAGCGGAACGGGCCGTCGCGCAGCGCGGCATCGATCCCGGCAAGGTAGGCGGCGCGCGAGGCGACACTGCGCTGGACGATGCGCTGGGTGATGGCATGGAGTTGGGGATGCAGGCTCATTGGCTACCGGCTATGAGAAGGCGAACGGAACAACACCGGAGGAGATCAGTCACACCAGTGGACGCGCAGTTTGGCGCCGTCGAGATCGATCGCGTTGAGGATGGGATACAGCTGCGGATTGTTGCTTTCCAGCGCCTGCTTGAGCACTTCCAGCTTCTGCTTGCCACGCAGCAGCAACAGGCGCTGGCGACTCTGCTTGAGGCCGTGCGGGGTGAGGGTGATGCGCAGCGGCCACTGGTTGGAACCGGGGCAACCGGTGGCGTCCAGTGCGGCGTAGGGCAGGGTGCTTTCCAGTGCGCGGGCCAGGTCGCGGGAGCCGGGGAAGAGCGAGGCGGTGTGCCCGTCGTTGCCCATCCCGAGCACGCTCAGGCACGGCGCCTGGCTGTGCTGGGCCTGCAGGTTGGCGGTGTAGACGCATTCGGGCAGCGGCTTGCCGACCCGCACCAGCGGATCGAAATGCGCGCCTTCGGCACGCGCGAGGAAGCTCTCGCGGACCAGCCAGGCATTGCTGTCGCGGTCCTGCGGCGACAGCCAGCGCTCATCGACCAGGCTCACTTCAACGCGGTCCCAGTGCACGTCCAGTTCGGCCAGCGCCTGGTACACCGGCGCCGGCGTGGTGCCGCCGGACAGCAGCATGCGCGCGCGGCCGAAGGTGGTGATGTCCTGGTTGAGCGCCTGCGCCATTTCCGCGGCGATGGCCTCGATCCAGCCATCGGCATCGCCGTGGCGGATCAGCGTGAAGCGATCGGAGGTGTCCAGCGTGTTCATGCGTTGATTCCTTGCAGGTCGCGCTCGACATCGGCAGCGTAGGCGGCCGAACCGAGCAGGCCCGCATGCGGGTGCATCACCGCCAGCGACGGGACGCGGGCCATGATCGAGGAGAAGCGCCCCTTGTGTTCGAAGCGCTGGCGGAAGCCGGAATGCTGCAGCGAGTCGAGCATCTTGGGGGTCAGGCCGCCGGTCAGGAACACGCCATCCCAAGCGCCCTGCATCAGCACCAGGTCGCCGGCGATCGCGCCGAACACCGCGCAGAACACGTCCACCGTGCGCATCGCCTGCGGGTCGCCGTGCAGCGCACGGGCGGTGACGTCCACCGGCTGCAGCTGGCCCGGATCGATGTCGGCCATCTCGCAGACCGCGCGATGGATGTTGACCAGGCCCGGGCCGCAGATCAGGCGCTCGTTGGAGACGCGGCCGAACTGCTCGGAGAGGATCTCCAGGATGCGGATTTCTTCCGGCGTGCCGGGCGGGAAGCTGACATGGCCGCCCTCGGTTTCCAGCGGGTAGCAGCGCCCGTGGCGCAGGATCAGGCCACCCACGCCAAGCCCGGTACCGGGCCCGATCACCGCGTAGTTGCGCGACTGGCCGGGCTTGCCGGGTACCCACGCCGCGCCGCCGACCTGGACCACGTCCTGCGGCTGCAGCAGCGAGATGGCCATTGCCTGCGCGGCGAAATCATTGATCAGGTGCAGCTCGTCGAAGCCGAGCATGTGCGCGGTGCGGCTGCGCGAGATCACCCACGGATGGTTGGTGATGCGCGCTTCGTCGCCGTCCACGCGCCCGGCCACGGCGAACACGCCGCGGGTGGCCTGTGCACCCACCTGTTCAAGGTAGTGCTGTGCCGCCTCGCCCAGCGAGGGAAACTCGGCGACCGCGAATTCGCGGATGCTGTCCTGCTGCAGCGGTGCGTCCAGGCTGGTGTCGGCCAGGGCGAAGCGGGCGTTGGTGCCGCCGATATCGGCGACCAGGACCGGTTGGTTCTGCAGCGTCATGCGTTGCCGTCCTTGCGGCCGGCATCGGCATCGACTTCGGCGGGCAGGAAGCCAGCGGCCTCGGCCGGGCCCCATTCGCCGGCAGGGTAGGGCTGCAACGGCAGGCTGGCGGCCTTCCATGCATCGCTGACGCTGTCGATCCACGCCCACGCGGCGCGCACTTCGTCGTCGCGCACGAACAGCGCGTGGTTGCCGTTGAAGGCGTCCAGGAACAGGCGCTCGTAGGCGATGCGGCGGTGCAGGCCGGTGGGCACGGACAGTTCCAGTTCCAGCGGATGCAGTTCCAGCGCGCCCCATTCCGGGCCGGCCAGCGAGCTCATCAGGCCCAGCTCGATGTTCTCCTGCGGCTGCAGCTGGAAGACGATGCGGTTGGGCGTGGCGTTGCGACGATGCGGCCGCTCGAACAGCCAATGCGTGACCGGCTTGAGCGTAACCACCACGCGGGTGGTGCGCTCGGCCAGGCGCTTGCCGGTGACCAGGTGGAACGGCACGCCGGACCAGCGCCAGTTGTCGATATGCGCGGTGACGCCGGCGAAGGTTTCCACGTCGCTGCCTTCCGGCGGCTGGTAGGCCTGGGCGGGCTGGCCGTTGATGGTGCCGGCGGTGTAGCGGCCGCGCACGCTGTCGCGCGCGGCGTGCTTGGCGTCGAGCGGGCGCAGGGCGCGCAGCACCTTGACCTTCTCATCGCGGATGCGGTCGGCTTCCAGCGAGGCCGGCGGCTCCATCGCCACCAGGCACAGCAGCTGCAGGATGTGGCTCTGGACCATGTCGCGCAGCGCGCCGGAGCGGGCGTAATAGGCATCGCGGCCATCCACGCCTTCGCTCTCGGCGACCAGGATGTGCACCGACTCGATGTAGTTGCGGTTCCAGACCGCTTCCAGCAGCGTGTTGCCGAAGCGCAGCGCGATCAGGTTCTGCACCGCGGCCTTGCCCAGGTAGTGGTCCAGGCGGAACACGCGGTCTTCGTCGATCCACTGGCCGATGGTGGAGATGATCTCCTCGGCACTGGCGCTGTCGCTGCCGATCGGCTTTTCCAGCATCAACCGGTGCGGTGCGGCCAGGGCGCCGCCCTTGGCCAGGCCTTCGCAGGTGGAGATGTACAGGCCCGGCGGGATGGCCAGGTAGCTCACGCAGTGGCGGTCGACCAGGTCGCTGACCGACTCGGCCACCGAGTCCGGGTTGCGCAGGTCCACCGAGCGGTAATCGATGCGCATCAGCAGCGAATGGATGTCGTCCTGGCTCGCCATCGGCATGGCCTGCTGCAGGCGCGGCCGCAGGATCTCGCGGAACCCCTCGGTGTCGTGCGGGGACAGGGCCAGCGCACGGATCTTGAAATCTTCCGCCAGCAGGCCGTCGCCCAGCAGGCGCAGCAGGGAGGGGAACAGGTAGCGCTGGGCCAGGTCGCCGGTGGCGCCGAACAGGAAGAGGGTGTCGTGCATCGCTCGAGTTTCAGATCCGGGTGACATCGTTGTCAATCGCTTCTCGTCTATGTTCTCGGGGGTCTCGCCGGGCGTGATGTCCGATGTTGCAGAGGCAACATGAACAGGCACGCGCCTGCGCATCATGGGGCATGTTGCGGGCGGATCGGGAGACTGTGGACTCCCCGACGCGTCGCGGTCATGACCGACCAACGGATACTGCCACGTGAAAACGTTTACATGGCAGAATGAGCAGACTGTATTCGATTGCAGTGGTCGCCGTCATGCGGCACCACGCCATCGACCTGCCATCGGGAGGGCCGAAGGCAGTTCCGCACAACAGCCCGGCAGCGGGCGGACTGGAATGGGTGATATGGCAAAAGTGCAGTTGCAGGGCGTGCGCAAGGTCTACGACAACGGCCAGGTGGCCGTCCAGGGCGCGACCTTCGAAGTGGCCGATGGTGAATTGATGGTGCTGGTCGGGCCGTCCGGGTGTGGCAAGTCGACCTTGCTGCGCATGGTCGCCGGCCTGGAAGAGATCAGCGGCGGCACGCTGACGATCGGTGACCGGGTGGTCAACGACGTGGCGCCCAAGGACCGCGACATCGCCATGGTGTTCCAGAGCTATGCGCTGTACCCGCACATGACCGTGGCCGAGAACCTGGCCTTTGGCCTGAAGCTGCGCGGCCACGACAAGGCGACGATCGGCAAGCGGGTCAGCGAAGCGGCCGAGACGCTGGGCCTGACGGACATGCTCGACAAGCTGCCCAAGGCGATGTCCGGCGGCCAGCGTCAGCGCGTGGCGCTGGGCCGTGCGCTGGTGCGCGAGCCGGCCGTGTTCCTGCTGGACGAGCCGCTGTCCAACCTGGACGCCAAGCTGCGCCACAGCGTGCGCACCGAAATCGCGCAGCTGCACCGCAAGCTGGGCACCACGATGATCTACGTGACCCATGACCAGGTCGAGGCGATGACCCTCGGCCAGCGCATCGTGGTGCTGAAGGATGGCGTGATCCAGCAGATCGATACGCCGATGGCGTTGTACGACCGCCCGGCCAATCTGTTCGTGGCCGGCTTCCTTGGCAGCCCGGCGATGAATGTACTGCGCGGCACGCTGCAGCGCACGGACAGTGGCATCGCGGTGCAGGAAGCGCAGTTGACCGCGCCGCTGGGCCAGGCGACGGTCGATCCGGCCTGGATCGGCAGGACCGTTGCGGTGGGCGTGCGCCCGGAGCACCTGCAGCCGGCGGCGGCGGGGGATGCGACGGGCTTCGAGGCGACCATCGACGGTATCGAGCCGGTCGGCAACGAGATCTTCGTCAACATGACCCGTGGCGGCCAGGCGCTGGTGATGCGCGTGGCGCCGCAGGCATTGCCGCAGGTCGGCGAGAGCATCCGCGTGGCGATCCACCCGAAGGGGCTGCACTTCTTCGACGCCGAGACCGGCGAGCGCTTGAACGCGGGCTGAGGTGGCAGGGTGCGGTGGATGCCGGCCAGCGGCCGGCTCCCCGCACCCCCATCAACGCGCCTGGGATGGCGCATCGACGTGTAACGTCTCGACCCGCGTGGGGATGCCTACCGGGCCAGCCCGTCCAGCAACGGCAGCGGCGCGGCGTCGAGGCCGTCCACCGACAGCGGATCGCTGGCGATCTCCAGCGGCAGCACCGCCAGGGCGAGGTCACCGGCCACGCTGGCCACCGTGCCGATCGCCGCGCCGTTCTGCTGCACCTGCGCGCCGCTGGCGATACCGTCGCCGACCCGCAGCAACTGCAGGGCCCGCTTGGCCTTGCCGAGGAAGTGGGTGCGCGCCACGATTTCCTGGCCGGGATAGCAACCTTTCTTGACGCTGTAGCCGTTCAAGCGGTCCAGGCCCAGCTGTTGCGGCGTCCATTGTTCGCGCTGGTCAGCGGCCAGGCGGGGCACGCCAAAGCGCAGGTCCGATTGCCGCCAGGCCAGCGCAATGCCGGCGTCGTCGAGCGCCGCGGTACCTGCACGCGGTGCGATCCGCAGCGTGCGAGGCAGCGCATCGCTGCCCACATCCAGCTCCAGCGTCTCACCGTTGACGGCGATTGCTGCGCCAGCGGCGGCATCCGGCGCGGTGAAGCTGCCGCCCACGGCATGGTCATCGCGCACGGTGATGCTGAGCTTGCGGCGGAAGACAAAACGCTGCAATTGCGACGCAATCGCATCGGCATCGCCGTCGGCGAGCACCAGCAGAATGCGATCCTGGTCCACCCGGATCAGCTGGAACACAGCAATGGTGCGGCCTTTGGCGTTCAGCCAGGCGCTCCACTGCCAATGCCGGACGGGCAGGGCGGTCACGTCGCTGGCGAATTGGGCGTGGGCAAACACGGCCGCATCGGGCCCGTCCAGACTGAGCAGCTGGTGACCGGAGAGGCGCGGAAAACCGGTGAAATCCATGGGCAGGTTGTCAGGCAAGTGAACGGGGTCTAAAATTTGTGCGTTGCGAGACCACCCATGATAGGCCAAACAACCCCCACTCCAGATACCGACTCCGAAGCCCCGCAGGTCGACCAGGCGCAACCGCTGCCTGAGACGCCCGCGGTGCCCGTGGAAATTGGTGGCCGCGGCGGACTCGATCCGGTGCGGTATGGAGACTGGGAGAAAAACGGACGCTGCATCGATTTTTGATCAGCATTGAGCCAACGCGGCATTGCGCCGCCCAGCCGAGACAACGAGCCCAGCGAATGGCCGCCAGAGAACGTCCCCTTTCCCCGCACCTTCAGGTGTATCGCTGGCAGATCCAGATGGCCACCTCGATTCTGCATCGAGCGACCGGCATCTTTCTGTCTGTTGGAGCCCTGATCATTGCCGGCGGCCTGCTCGCCCTCATGATGGGCCCTGCCTCCTGGAACTGCTTCACCGATCACGCTGGTAGCTGGTACGGCAAGCTGTTCCTGTTCGCCTGGACCTGGTCCTTCGCCTACCACCTGTGCAACGGCCTGCGCCACATCGTGCAGGACTTCGCGATCGGCTTCTCGATCCCGGCGTTCGTCCGCAGCAGCTGGATCTCCGTCTTCGCCAGCCTGGTGATCACCGCCTTGGTCTGGGCCTATGTGTTCGTCGGAGCCGCCGCATGAACAAGTTCCGTACCCCGTTGAAGAACGTGCGTGGCCTTGGCGCTGCCAAGACCGGCACCGAGCACTTCGTAATGCAGCGCCTGACCGCCACCGCGCTGGTCGGCCTCACCGTGTGGTTCCTGGTGTTCGTGCTGAGCCTGATCGGCGCCGATTACGTGACCGCCACCGACGCGGTGTCCAAGCCGTGGAACGCGGTGCTGCTGGTCGGCTTCCTGGTCGCGATGTTCTGGCACGCCCAGCTCGGCCTGCAGGTCGTGCTGGAAGACTACATCCACAACTCGCTGCTGGCCCTGGCGCTGCAGACCACGGTGAAGTTCATCGCCGTGCTCGGCGCGATCGTCAGTGTTTTTGCGGTCGCCCGCATTGCGCTCGGCGTTGCCTGAGTCCAGGCACCAAGACAGGAATCCAGATTAGATGTCCGCTTACAAGATTACGGAACACAAGTACGACATGGTCGTGGTCGGCGCCGGTGGCGCAGGCCTGCGCGCTACGTTCGGTCTTGCCGCCAAGGGCCTGCAGACCGTCTGCCTGACCAAGGTCTTCCCGACCCGCTCGCACACCGTGGCCGCGCAGGGCGGTATTTCCGCCGCGCTGGGCAACATGGGCGAAGACGACTGGCGCTACCACTTCTTCGACACCATCAAGGGCTCGGATTGGCTGGGTGACCAGGACGCCATCGAGTACATGTGCCGCGAAGCGATCCCGGCCATCATCGAGCTGGAACACTACGGTGTGCCGTTCAGCCGCACCGAAGACGGCAAGATCTACCAGCGCCCGTTCGGTGGCATGACCACCAAGTACGGCGAAGGCCCGTCCGCGCAGCGTACCTGCGCCGCCGCCGACCGTACCGGCCACGCCATGCTGCACACGCTGTACCAGCAGTCGCTGGCGCACAACGCGCGCTTCATGATCGAGTACTTCGCCCTCGACCTGATCTTCGATGAGGAAGGCGTCTGCCGCGGCGTGCTCGCCCTGGACATGGCCGACGGCTCGCTGCACCTGTTCCGCGCCCACGGCGTGGTGCTGGCCACTGGCGGTTACGGCCGCGCCTACTTCAGCGCCACCTCGGCCCATACCTGCACCGGCGACGGCGGCGGCCTGGTCATGCGTGCCGGCCTGCCGATGCAGGACATGGAGTTCGTGCAGTTCCACCCGACCGGCATCTACGGCGCGGGCTGCCTGATCACCGAAGGCGTGCGTGGCGAAGGCGGCATCCTGCGCAACAGCAATGGCGAGCGCTTCATGGAGCGCTACGCACCGCACTACAAGGACCTGGCCTCGCGCGACGTGGTGTCGCGTTCGATGACCATCGAAATCCGCGAAGGCCGCGGCGTCGGCGAGCACAAGGACCACATCCTGCTCGACCTGACCCACCTCGGCCCGGGCGTGATCGACGACAAGCTGCCGGGTATCGCCGAAAGCGCCCGCATCTTCGCCGGCGTGGACGTGCACAAGCAGCCGATCCCGGTCATCCCGACCGTGCACTACAACATGGGCGGCATCCCGACCAACTACCACGGCGAAGTCGTGCGCAAGGTCGGCGACAACCCCGATGCGGTCGTGCCGGGTCTGTACGCGATCGGCGAAGCGGCCTGCGTGTCGGTGCACGGCGCCAACCGCCTGGGCTCCAACTCGCTGCTCGACCTGGTGGTGTTCGGCCGTGCGGTGGCCAACCGCTGCGCCGAGACCATCAAGTCCGGCGCGCCGCACAAGACCCTGCCGTCGGACGCGTGCGACAAGGCGCTGGGCCTGCTGGACAAGCTGCGCTACGCCAACGGCGACACCCCGACCTCGGTCATCCGCGACAACATGCAGCGCACCATGCAGAACGACGCGGCGGTGTTCCGTACCAGCAAGACGCTGGAAGAGGGCTGCAGCAAGATGGCCGAGATCTTCGACTCCTTCCAGGACGTCAAGGTCTCCGACCGTTCGCTGGTGTGGAACTCGGACCTGATCGAAACCTACGAGCTGAACAACCTGCTGCTCAACGCGGTGGCGACGATTAACTCGGCCGAACAGCGCAAGGAAAGCCGTGGCGCGCATGCGCATGAGGACTTCCCGGACCGCGACGACGTCAACTGGCAGAAGCACACGCTGGTCAACGTCGACGACAACGGCAAGTGCAGCTTCGACTATCGCCCGGTGCACATGTACACGTTGAGCAAGGACGTGGACGTGGTGCCGCCGAAGCCGCGCGTGTACTAAGAGACCTGCGGCATGACCTCCGGCCACGCAGCGCCAGCACGCCTTCCTGCCCGCCAGGGCAGGGGGCTGCGCGCGCCGCTGGTCGGCGGTGTCGACTTCCTCACCTTCCGTGCTAGCCGCGCCTGCATCGCAGCGCGAGCCGCCTGAGCCAACGAGAACAGCCATGGCCGAGTTTTCCCTCCCCAAGAATTCCAAGATCGGAAAGGGCAAGCACTTCCCCGCCAAGAGCGGTGCGAAGAATACCCGCACGTTCAAGATCTACCGCTGGAGTCCCGACGACGACAGCAACCCGCGTACCGATACGTATGAGATCGACCTGGACAGCTGCGGCCCGATGGTCCTGGACGCGCTGATCAAGATCAAGAACGAAATCGATCCGACCCTGACCTTCCGTCGTTCCTGCCGCGAGGGCATCTGCGGTTCGTGCGCGATGAACATCGACGGCACCAATACGCTGGCCTGCACCCGCGCCATCGCCGACTGCGGCAAGGCCGAAGTGCCGATCTACCCGCTGCCGCACATGAGCGTGATCAAGGATCTGGTCCCGGACCTGACCCACTTCTACGCGCAGTACGCCTCGATCAAGCCGTGGATCCGCACCCAGACCCCGCCGCCGCCGGATCGTGAGCGCCTGCAGTCGCCGGAAGACCGCAAGAAGCTGGATGGCCTGTACGAATGCATCCTGTGCGCGTGCTGCTCGACCAGCTGCCCGAGCTACTGGTGGAACGGCGAGCGTTACCTGGGCCCGGCGATCCTGCTGCAGGCCTACCGCTGGATCGTCGACTCGCGCGATGAAGACACCGGTGCGCGCCTGGACGATCTGGAAGACCCGTTCAAGCTGTACCGCTGCCACACCATCATGAACTGCGCCCGGACCTGCCCGAAGGGCCTGAACCCGGCGTTGGCGATTGCCGAGATCAAGAAGCTGATGATGGCGCGCCGCGCCTGACCTGGCGGTTCATGTCATCGCTGCCCGTGCGGCGGCGATCGCGGCGGCACCGACCGGAAGGTCCGGTGCCGCTGTTGTTTCCGGCCCTGGTTGGCCGGCACCTTGAGGAATGCGATGTCGATGGACGAAGCCACTGAACTGAAGAAGCTGCGCTGGCGTTGCCGGCGTGGCATGCGCGAGCTGGACCAGCTGTTTGGCCGCTACCTGGACCGCTGCTGGCTGCAGGCGCCTACCGAAGAGCGCGAGGTTTTCCTGTTCCTGCTGGAGAGCGAGGACGATAAGTTGTGGCGCTGGTTCATGGGTTACGAGGAATGCCCGCATGCCCAGCCTGCCGCGCTCATCGCCCGGATCCGCGCCCTGCCGGCTTGAGTGGCGCCCCTCGCGCTGGCAGTGCGGCGCGCAGCTGCTGATGACCGCGCTGGCGCCGTGGGCGCTGTACCGCACGGCAGTGCCGGATGGCTGGCACGGCCCGGCTGCCGTGCTGGCGGTGGCCTGGGGGCTGGCGCAGGCCTGGCGCTACTGGCACGCGCCCACCCGCTCGATCGTGATCCCGCCCGACGACGCGCCGGCGCAGGTCGATGGCGAGCCGGTGCAGGACCTGCAGCTGTCCGACCGGGGCGTGCTGCTGCAGGTGGCCTGGCGCTGCCGGGGGCGCCGCCACTGGCGGCTGTTCTGGCCCGATACGCTGTCCCCTGCACAGCGACGTGAACTGCGACTGGCCGTCCGCGCACACTGCATTTCCCGTTCACGTCCGGCAGTGGCACCATAGCCTGAATTGTCCGGCGTACCTGCATGTTCAAACCCATTCCTGTCTCGATCGGCCTGCGCTACCTGCGGGCCAAACGCCGCAACGGTTTCATCTCCTTCATCTCGATGGCCTCCATCCTCGGCATCGCGCTCGGCGTGACCGTGCTGATCACCACCCTGGCGGTGATGAGCGGGTTCCAGAAGGAGATCCGCGACCGCCTGTTGCAGATGACCGCCCATACCACCATCACCACCGACGGCGCGCCGATGTCGGACTGGCAGCGCGCGGTCGATACGGCAAAGAAGGATCCGCGCGTGGCCGGTGCCGCGCCGTACATCGAGATCCAGGCCATGCTTAGCGGGCCGCGCGTGCAGGGCGCGATCGTGCAGGGCATCGACCCGGCGCTGGAGCCGGGCGTCTCGGTGATCAACCAGAAACTGGTCAAGGGCAGCTTCGACAGCCTCACCCCCGGCAGCTACCACCTGCTGGTCGGCAAGGAGCTGGCGCTCTGGCTGGGCGTGGACGTGGGCGACACCGTGCTGGTGACCCTGGCCGAAGTGCAGGGCACCCCGGTCGGCGCGATGCCGCGGCTGAAGCGCTTCACCGTCAGCGGCATCTTCGAGGCCGGCTACAACGAAATCGACAAGGGCGTGGCGTTCGCCAACATGGCCGACCTGGAGCGCGTGCTGCGCATGGACGGAGTGACCGGCGTGCGGCTGAAGCTGCATGACATGGACAAGGCGCTGGACGTGGGCGTGGACCTGGCCCACACCCTCGGCGGCGGTTACCGGGTCAGCGACTGGACCCAGCAGAACGCGAACCTGTACCACTCGCTGCGCATGGAGAAGGTGGTGATGGGCATCCTGCTCTCGCTGATCATCGCCATGGGCGCGTTCAACCTGGTGTCCTCGCAGGTGATGCTGGTCACCGACAAGCAGGCCGACATCGCCATCCTGCGTACGCTGGGCCTCACCCCGGGCGGGGTGATGCAGGTCTTCATGGTGCAGGGCTCGCTGATCGGCATCATCGGCACCGTGGCCGGCGTGATTGGCGGCATCACCCTGACCTTGAACCTGGAGCGCATCCTCGGGGCGATCGAGACGCTGTTCAACGTCAAGCTGCTGCCCGAGGACGTTTACTACATCACCGGCCTGCCGACCGACATGCAGACCCCGGACATCATCGTCATCACCGTGATCGCGCTGGCCATGAGCTTCCTGGCCACGCTGTACCCCGCGTGGCGCGCCGCCCGCACCCAGCCGGCGGAGGCCCTGCGCTATGAATGAGCCGATCAACCGCGGCGATGAAGTGATCCGCGCCGAAGGGCTGGCCAAGACCTATGCCGAAGGCCGCATGCAGACCCCGGTGTTCAATGGCCTGGACCTGAGCGTGAGCGCCGGCGAGACGGTGGCGATCATCGGTGCCTCCGGTGCGGGCAAGAGCACCCTGCTGCACCTGCTCGGCGGGCTGGATACGCCCACCGCCGGCGAAGTATTCGTGGCCGGCCAGCGCATGTCCGGGTTGTCCGACGGCCAGCGTGGCCAGTTGCGCAACCGCGCGCTGGGCTTCGTGTACCAGTTCCACCACCTGCTGCCGGAATTCACCGCGCTGGAAAACGTGATGATGCCGGTGCTGCTGGGGGGCGAGGACGTGGCTGCGGCGAAAAACCGCGCGCAGGCCTTGCTGGAGTCGGTCGGGCTGGGGCATCGCCTGGAGCACAAGCCGGGCGAGCTGTCCGGTGGCGAGCGCCAGCGTGCCGCCGTCGCCCGTGCGCTGGTCAACCGCCCGGCCTGCGTGCTGGGCGACGAGCCGACCGGCAACCTGGACGACAAGACCGCCGGCACCGTGTTCGAGCTGATGCTGGAACTCAACCGGGCGTACCACACCAGCCTGGTGCTGGTGACCCACGATCGCAGCCTGGCGCGCAAGCTCGACCGCGTGCTGGAACTGCGCGAAGGGCGGCTCCACGCCTTGGCCCACAGCCAGGTCTGAGCTGGCCGCTGAATGGCCGGCGCGACGCTGTCGCCGGCCTCACGCGATGGGTGCATCATCGGCGTAGTCATCCCTGCTGGAGGCGCCATGAAGACCCTGATTGCAACGGCCGCGCTGTGCCTGACCCTGGTCGGCTGCGCGACCACCGGTCGCCTGAGCGGCGAGGAGCGGCTGGCGCTGTACCGCGCCCATGCCGCGCCGCCGCAGCAGGACATGCCGCTGTACGGCGCGTTGTCGGGCTGGACCGAACTGGGCGACAGTGCGCTGGCGGTGTGGACGCGCCCCAGCGAAGGTTATCTGCTGGAACTGCGCGGGCCCTGCCAGGGCCTGGATTACGCGCCGGCGATCGCCCTGACCAGCCGGGTCGGGCGGGTGTCCGCGCGGTTCGACAAGGTACTGGTGCGCGACCCGACGCCGGGCCCGATGAACATGCCGTGCTTCATCGGCAGCATTCGCAAGCTGGATGTGCAGGCGCTGCGCGCGTCGGAAAAGGAATTGCGCCAGGCGCAGGTGCAGGAGCGCGAGGAAGGCCAGGCCGCCCCCGCGAAGTAAGCGGGAGCCGTCGATCGCGTACCAACCGAGGGTCGGTACCGGCCGGAATCATGCTTCGGGGATGAAACCCGCCGGCTTTTCCGCATCCTTCTCGAACAGGTATTTCACCAGTTCGGTTTCCAGGAACGCGCGATGCTTGGGATCGCGCGGCGACAGCCGGTTCTCGTTGATCAGCATGGTCTGGTGGGCCAGCCAGGCGCTCCAGGCGCTCTTGCCGATGCCGTTGAAGATGCGCTGGCCCAGCTCGCCGGGGTAGGGCACGAAGTCCAGGCCTTCGGTGTCGCGTTGTTCGTACTGGCAGAAAACGGTGCGGGGCATGGCTTACTCGGACTCGGGTGAAGGTGGTGCGCCACGCATTGTACGGCGCTTGGGCCGGGCCGGCGGGGCGCCGGTGGCCAGCAGCTTGCGGATCGGGGCGGGCAGGCCGAGGCTGGGCAGGTCGGCTGCGGCGACCCAGCGCAGGCCCGGGGCCTCCTGTCGCAGGCCGTGCACGCGCTGCACCAGCACCTGCAGGTGCAGTCGATAGTGGCTGAAGGTGTGCTCCAGCACCGGCAGCGCATCGGCATCGTCCAGCGAGCCGTCCACGTGGGCATCGAACCAGTCCTGCAGGTCGCTGCCGGCGTCGGCCTGCGGCAGCGTCCACAGCTGCGCCCAGATGCCGGTATCCGGGCGCTTCTGCAGCAGCACGCGGCCCTGGCCATCGCGCAGCAGCAGCGCGGTGGCCTCGCGTTCCGGCAGGGCCTTGGCGGGCTTGGGCGTGGGCAGGTCGTCGATGCGGCCCTCGCGCCGCGCCACGCAGTCCTCCTGCAGGGGGCAGATCACGCAGGCCGGCCGGCTGCGGGTGCACACCGTGGCGCCCAGGTCCATCTGCGCCTGGGTGTAGTCGGCCAGGCGCGCGTCGGGCACGTGCTGTACGTGCGCGTCGGCCAATGCCCACAGCACCTTTTCCACCGCTGGCAGGCCGGGAAAACCCTCGATGCCGTGGTAGCGGGTCAGCACGCGCTTGACGTTGCCATCGAGGATCGCGAAGCGGTCGTTCCAGGCCTGGCTGAGGATCGCCGCGGCAGTGCTGCGACCGATGCCGGGCAGTGCGTTCAACGCCTCGACATCGCGCGGCAGCTCGCCGCCGTGCAGCGCGACGCAGCGCTGGGCGGCGGCGTGCAGGTTGCGCGCACGGGCGTAGTAGCCCAGCCCGGCCCACTGCGCCATCACGGCATCGTTGCTGGCCGCGGCGAGGTCGGGCAGGGTGGGAAACACGCGCAGGAACGCCAGGAAATACGGAATGACCGTACTGACCTGGGTCTGCTGCAGCATGATCTCCGACAGCCACACCCGGTAGGGCGAACGCGGGTGCTGCCAGGGCAGGTCGTGGCGGCCGTGGCCGTCGAACCACGGCAGCAGGCGCGCGACGAAGGCGTCGTCGGTGGGGGCGGGGTCGCGGGCGGTTGGCTGGCGTGGCATGGGGCTTCCGCAGAAGGATAGAGCCACCCCATGGGTGGCTGCGGCGGCGATGGCTGCGGCGGCGGTGGGAGGCCTTGGCCGCACCTGGGCGAGCAGCCACCCATGGGGTGGCTCTACCCCGACGCGCGTGGCGTGCGCGCGCGCGCGCCTGGGTCAGCCGCCCAGCGCGTCGGGCAGCAGGGCGTCGACGAAGGCTTCCGGGTCGAACACGCGCAGGTCTTCCGGGCGCTCGCCGATGCCGGCGAAGCGGATCGGAATATTGAACTCGCGGGCCAGCGCGAATACCACGCCGCCCTTGGCAGTGCCGTCCAGCTTGGTCACCACCAGGCCGGTCACGTTGACCGCGGCGTGGAACTGGCGCAACTGGGAGAGGGCGTTCTGGCCGGTCGTGCCGTCGATCACCATCAGCACCTCATGCGGTGCGGCCGGGTCGATCTTGCCGAGCACGCGGCGGATCTTGCCCAGTTCGTTCATCAGCCCGCCCTGGGTATGCAGGCGGCCGGCGGTATCGGCGATCAATACCTCGGTGCCGCGTGCCTTGCCGGCCTGCAGCGCGTCGAACGCCACCGAGGCGGCATCGGCGTTTTGCCCCTGGGCGACCACGGCCACGCCGTTGCGCTCGCCCCAGGCCTGCAGCTGGGCCACGGCGGCGGCGCGGAAGGTGTCGCCGGCGGCCAGCATGAGGCTGTGGCCGTCGTCCTTGAAACGCTTGGCCAGCTTGCCGATGGTGGTGGTCTTGCCGACGCCGTTGACGCCCACGGTGAGGACCACGAACGGCTTGGCGCTGCGGTCGATCACCAGCGGTTTGGAGACCGGCTGCAGGATCGCGATCAGTTCGCCACGCAGCGCGGCGAGCAGCGCGGTGGCGTCGGCGAATTCGCGCGCCTTCATGCGCTTGCGCAGGCCTTCGACCAGTGCGGTGGTCGCGCCGACGCCGACATCGGCGGTGATCAGCGCGGTTTCCAGTTCATCCAGCAGGTCGTCGTCGAGCTTGGGGTTGCGCGAGAACAGGCCGCCGAAGCTGCGCGCGATGACGCTGTTGCGCAGCCGGTCACGCCAACCGGGCTTGCCCGGCGCGGCGGCGGGGGCGCTGTTGTCGTCGGGCACGCTGGCCAGCGGCTGCGCGGCCTCCTGCACGATCTCGCTGGCGACCAGGACCGGCGGCGGCAGCGGTGCGGCGATCGGCTCGGCGATGGCGACCGGGGCGGTCTGGACGACAGGTGCGACCGGTGCAGCGGGGGCCGCTCCAACCGGCATCGTCGGAGCCGCAGGTGCCTGCTCGACCGGCGCGGCCGGTTTCGGGACCACGGGCAGTACCGGCGGCGCCTCGTCCACGGGCGCAACCGGTGCGACCGCCGCTGGCGCAGGCGCGGCCACCGGCACGGCGACGCCGGGAACCACGGCGGCGGGCGGCTGGACAGGCGCGGGCGCCGACGGGCCGTCTTCACTGGCCTGCGGGAACGCTGCGGCCAGCTCTTCAGCCGAGTAGTGCTGGGTCTTGGGCGCGTCCTGCGGAGCGTCCTGGGGCTTTTTGCGACGGAAGAAACTGAGCATTGGATTCGGCGCTGAAATCAGGGGGATATGCTACCACTGCGCCCTTGGAGGGCAGTGCGAACGTGGGGTGGTGCGGTGTCGGCGGGCGGCCGACCAACGATCGGGGGGCAGCCCACCAACGGTCGGCGGGCAGCCGACCAACGGTCGGCTCTACAGACGTTGGGATTGCGGCCGTTAACGGCTTTGGATGCCTGCGTCATCGGACGCCGGCCATGCATCGTGGAGTGCAGCAGCGTGAACGTGATGTCCATTGCCAGCTCCGGCATGCGTGCCGCGAGCCTTGAGGTGCAGGCTGCTGCGAGCAACGTGGCGCGTCTATCGGTGGAAGGGGCCGCCCGGATCGGAGTGGCGCAGACCTCGGTGGTCGGAGGTGGGGTGGAGGCCGGCGTGGTCGAGGCGGCGCCCGATCCCGGCGCCCCGGTCTCAGACCTGCTCGCCGCGAAGGACGCGGTGCTGGCCTTCACTGCCAACGCCACGTTGATTCGCCGCAGCGATCAGATGCTCGGCGCGTTGCTGGACGAGCGCGGCTGAGACCGGATCCAGCCCGCTGACGGGAGGTGCCGACCCCTGGCCGGCACCTCCCGGTCCTGCGAGCGCCACCACCGTGCCGGCCAGCGGCCGTCACGGTGGTCTCGCGTCGCCTTACGCCGACAACTCCAGCAGCAGCTTGTTGAGCCGGCGCACGTAGCCGGCCGGATCCTTCAGCGTATCCCCGGCGGCCAGCGCGGCCTGGTCGAACAGCACGCGGCTGAGGTCGTCGAAGCGTGCGGCATCGGCTTCCTGGTCCAGCTTGCCGATCAACGGGTGGCCGGGGTTGAACTCGAACACCGGCTTGCTGTCGGGCACCTTCTGGCCGCTGGCTTCCAGGATCTGGCGCATCTGCAGGCCGAGGTCCTGTTCGCCGATGGCCAGGATCGCCGGGGAGTCGGTGAGGCGGTGCGAGACGCGCACGTCGGCGACATCCTCGCCCAGTGCGCGCTTGATGCGATCGACCAGACCCTGCTTGTCCTTGGCCGCTTCTTCCTGGGCCTGCTTGTCTTCGGCGGTTTCCAGCGCGCCCAGGTCGAGGTCGCCACGGGCGACGTCGACGAACGCCTTGCCGTCGAACTCGGTCAGGTAACCCATCAGCCACTCATCGATGCGGTCGGTGAACAGCAGCACTTCGATGCCCTTCTTGCGGAACACTTCCAGGTGCGGGCTGTCCTTGACCTGGGTGTGGCTGTCGCCGGTCAGGTAGTAGATCTTGTCCTGGCCTTCGACCATGCGACCCACGTAGTCGGCCAGCGACACGCTCTGCTCGCCGCTGGCGTCATGGGTGGAGGCGAAGCGCAGCAGGCCGGCGATCTTCTCGCGGTTGTTGAAGTCCTCGGCGGGGCCTTCCTTGAGCACCTGGCCGAACTGCGCCCAGAAGCCGGCATACACCTCGGGCTTGTCGGTGGCGAGCTTGTCGAGCATGTCCAGCGAGCGCTTGGTCAGCGCCGACTTCATCGAGTCGATGACCGGGCCGGACTGCAGGATTTCGCGCGAGACATTCAGCGACAGGTCGTTGGAATCGACCACGCCCTTGATGAAACGCAGGTACATCGGCAGGAACTGCTCGGCCTGGTCCATCACGAACACGCGCTGCACGTACAACTTCAGGCCCTTGGGCGCGTCGCGGTGGTACAGGTCGAACGGCGCATGGCCAGGCACGTACAGCAGCGAGGTGTATTCGAGCTTGCCTTCGACCTTGTTGTGGCTCCAGGCCAGCGCGTCCTGGTGGTCGTGCGCGGCGTGCTTGTAGAACTCCTGGTACTCGGCGTCGGTGATCTCGGTGCGCGGGCGGGTCCACAGCGCGCTGGCGCGGTTGACGGTTTCCCATTCGACCTCGGCCGGGGCATCGTCGCCGTGGTGTTCCTTGACCATCTGGATCGGCAGGCCGATGTGGTCGGAGTACTTCTTGATGATGCCGCGCAGGCGCCAGCCGTCGGCGAAGTCCTGCTGGTCGTCCTTGAGGTGCAGGACGATGCGGGTACCGCGCTCGGGCTTGTCGAGGGGTTCGACGTCGAACTCGCCCTCGCCACGCGAGGACCAGTGCACGCCCTCGCTGGCGGGCAGGCCGGCGCGGCGGGAATAGACGTCGACCTGGTCGGCGACGATGAAGGCGCTGTAGAAGCCGACGCCGAACTGACCGATCAGCTGGGAATCCTTCTTCTGGTCGCCGGAGAGTTGGCGCAGGAAGTCGCCGGTGCCGGACTTGGCGATGGTGCCAAGGTGGGCGATGGCGTCCTCGCGGCTCATGCCGATGCCGTTGTCGTCGATGGTGAGGGTGTGGGCGTCGGCATCGAAGCTGACGCGGATGCGCAGGTCGCCGTCGTTTTCGAGCAGGGCCGGCTGGGTCAGCGCTTCGAAGCGCAGCTTGTCGGAGGCGTCGGCGGCGTTGGAGATGAGCTCGCGAAGGAAGATTTCCTTGTTGGAGTACAGCGAGTGGATCATCAGCTGCAGTAGCTGTTTGACTTCGGTCTGGAAGCCCAGGGTCTGCTTTTGGGTCTGCTCGGTCATGGGTGGCGATGCTCCTTGGACGATGCCGCGCCCGGCGCGGCGACTGGTCAAGGGGTAGGGGTGGATTGTCCCGAATTCAAGAGTCGGCCGTAGATCCCCGCCATGCGTGGATGCCCGGTTCCGGTGAGGGGATGCTTGATCGGCACAACCGCCGGACCGCCTAGAATGTCGGCATGAATCGCCTGATCTTCGTAACTATGACCCGTTCCCGCCCGTCCGCCCTTTCCACCGTCTTCGCCCGGAGCCGCGCATGAAGCCGCGCCAGCCAGTGGCGGCGGCCGTGGGCCAGGTGCGGATCATCGGTGGCAAGTGGCGCGGGACGAAATTGCCGGTGCCGCTGTCGCCGGGGCTGCGGCCCAGCAGCGACCGGGTGCGGGAGACGCTGTTCAACTGGCTGATGCCACGGATCGGCGGGGCACGGGTGCTGGACCTGTTCGCCGGCAGCGGGGCGCTGGGGCTGGAAGCGGTGTCGCGCGGGGCGGGGCAGGCGACGCTGGTGGAGCGCGACGCGGCATTGGCCCGGCACCTGCGTGAATCGGTGGCCAGGCTGGGCGCGGAGGGGCAGGTGCAGGTGGTCCAGGCCGACGCGCTGCAGTGGCTGGGCCAGGCGCCGGCCGGGCAGGCCGACATCGTGTTCGTGGACCCGCCGTTCGCGGCCGGGCTGTGGGCGCAGGTGCTGGCCGGGCTGGGCCCGCACCTGGCCGCCGATGCCTGGCTCTACCTGGAGTGCCCGGCCGACCAGTTGCCGGCGGTACCGGCGCCATGGCTGCTGCACCGCGAGGGCGGCACCCGGGAGGTCCATTTTGCCCTGTACCGCCGCGCCGCTGCTACACTTTCACCAGATCACAACACGTAGCTGCCGTATGACCGTGGCCAACCGCCGCATTGCCGTGTACCCGGGCACCTTCGATCCGATCACCAATGGTCACATCGACCTGGTGAACCGGGCCGCGCCGCTGTTCGAGAAGGTCGTGGTCGGCGTGGCACAGAGCCCGTCCAAGGGGCCGACGTTGCCGCTGGAGCTGCGCGTGCAGTTGGCGCGCGACGCCCTCGGCCACAACCGCAACGTGGAGGTGATCGGGTTCGATACCCTGCTGGCGCATTTCGTGCGCTCGGTGCAGGGCGGGATCCTGCTGCGCGGCCTGCGCGCGGTCTCCGATTTCGAATACGAATTCCAGATGGCCAGCATGAACCGGCATCTGATCCCGGAGGTCGAGACCCTGTTCCTGACCCCGGCCGAGCAGCACAGCTTCATTTCGTCGTCGCTGGTCCGCGAGATCGCCCGCCTCGGCGGCGACGTGTCCGGCTTCGTGCCGGCGTCGGTGCTCGAGGCGCTGCGCAAGGTCCGCGAAGCGAAGTCGGCCCAGTCGTAATACCCGTCAGACCCATACATACCAAGAACCACCAAGGGAGGAATTCCATGAACAACACCATGCGTGCCATGTTGATCGCGTCGTTCGCGCTGGCCTTCACCGCCTGCAAGAAGGAAGAGGCCGCGCCGGTCGTCGAGGCCCAGCAGGCGCTGGTCGCCCCGGACGCCAACGATGACGCCGGCTGGAAGAAGTACCTGCAGGCCGTGGCCGTGCAGAACATGGGCAACATCACCAACAGCCCGTTCCTGTACTACCTCTCCCCGGAGTCGGACCCGGAATTCGCCGCCAAGTACGATCGCCAGGTCGAGAGCGCCACCCAGGCCGTGGCCCGTGGCGTGCAGCCGGGCAACATGCTGGCCTTCGGTTCGTCGGCGTCGGCGAAGATGGCCGACATGATCCAGGCCGTGTTCAAGGACGTGTCGCCGGATTCGATGAAGGGCGTGCGCGTGGTGTTCATCGGCAAGGCGGCGGACAACGCCCGCGTGCAGGCCATCGTGCAGCCGACCGGCGCCGAATACATCTTCGTAGAAGCCAAGTAACCCGTGCAGTGGCGGCCGCGCCCAAGGCGTGGCCCGGGCGGCTTCCGCGAGGAAGCCGCCGTTGACCGGCCTGCGCCTTGGCGCGGGCCGGCCTTCATCCGCCGGCGCGGGCGTGGAGTAACGCCATGTCGCTGAAAATCAATGCGCTCTGCGTCAACTGTGACGTCTGTGAGCCGGCCTGTCCCAACCAGGCCATTTCGATGGGTGAAACCATCTACGTGATCGATCCGGCCCGCTGCACCGAGTGCGTGGGACATTTCGACGAACCCCAGTGCGTGGTCGTCTGCCCGGTCGAATGCATCGATCCCGATCCGGATATCCCGGAAACCCAGGACGCCCTGCTGGCGAAGTTGTACGGCCTGCAGCGCGACCATCCCGAACTTTATGCGGAGCCCCCATCCGAATGAACACGTTGTCGCGTCGCTGGTTGCTGCTCGTCCTGTTGTGGTCCCCGGTGGCATGGTCCGCCGCACCCGCGCAGGGTTCCCTGGCCAGCCATCCGGACGGCGCGGCGATCGCCAGCGGCCACCACCTGGCCACCGAGGCCGGGATGGAGATCCTGGCCAAGGGCGGCAATGCCTTCGACGCGGCAGTGGCGGTGTCCTCCACCCTGGCGGTGGTCGAGCCGATCAGCTCCGGGCTGGGCGGCGGCGGGTTCTTCCTGCTGCACGATGCGGCCACCGGCAAGGACGTGATGCTGGACGCGCGCGAGACCGCGCCGCAGGCCGCCAATGAAGCCGCCTTCTTGGACAGGAAGGGCGAGCTGGACCGCGACCGCTCGGTCAACGGCCCCTGGTCGGCGGGCATCCCCGGTCTGCCAGCGGCGCTGGTCGAGCTGTCGGGCAAGCACGGCAAGCTGCCGCTGCGTACCTCGCTGGGCCCGGCGATCCGCATCGCCACCGAGGGCTTCCCGGTGTATGCGCGGATGGCCAAGGGCTATGCCTCGCGCCGCGAGGTGATGGAGCGCTACCCCGGCACCCGCGAGGTGTACCTGCGCAATGGCAAGCCGATCGCCGAGGGCGATGTGTTCCGCCAGCCGGAACTGGCCGCCACGCTGACGCGCCTGGCCGACCAGGGCTTCGACGGCTTCTACCGCGGCCAGACCGGCAAGGCGCTGCTGGCCGGCGTGAAGCAGGCCGGTGGCAGTTGGAGCGCCGAGGAACTGGCCGGCTACCGGGTCAAGCTGCGCGAGCCGATCGTGTTCAACTACCGCGATTGGAAGATCACCACCGCCTCGCCGCCGTCCTCCGGTGGCATCGCGCTGGCGGCGATGCTGCAGATCCTGGAAGGCTGGGACCTGAAGTCGATGGATGAAGCGCACCGCACCCACCTGGTGGTGGAAGCGATGCGCCGCGCCTACCGCGACCGCACCTTCTTCCTGGGCGACCCGGATTTCGTGCAGATTCCGCAGAAAGTGCTGACCAGCAAGGACTACGCCCAGGGCCTGCGCGCCACCATCCACCCGGAGAAGGCCACCCCGAGCGACCTGCTGTCGGGCAACCCGACCCCGCTGGAAGACGACGAGACCACCCACTTTTCGATCATCGACCGTGACGGCAACCGCGTGGGCGCCACCCAGACGGTGAACCTGCTGTACGGCTCGGGCCTGATTCCCAAGGGCACCGGCGTGCTGCTCAACAACGAGATGGACGATTTCGCGCTGAAGCCGGGCACGCCCAATGCCTTCGGCGTGATGGGCTATGCGGCCAATGCGCCCAAACCGGGCAAGCGCATGCTCAGCTCGATGACCCCGACCTTCATGGAGTCGCCGGACAAGGTGGTGGTGCTGGGCACGCCGGGCGGCAGCCGCATCATCACCATGGTGCTGCTGGGGATCCTCGGTTACGACGATGGCCTGACCGCGCAGCAGGTGGCCGCGTTGCCGCGTTACCACCACCAGTGGCTGCCGGACGAGATCTCGGCCGAAACCGGTGCGTTGTCGGTGGACACCATCAAGCAGCTGCAGGCGATGGGCCACAAGATCGACCTGCCCGGCGACAGCGCCGAAGGCGGGCGCGGTTCCAGCCACGTCTGGGGCAACCTGCAGACCGTGGAGTGGGACCGTCGCAGCAACGTGCTCAGCGGCGGCAGCGACCCGCGCAACCCGGTGGGCAGCGCGGCAGTGTCAGCGGCCGCGAGCCGCTGATCCGACCCGCCCGGTCGCTTTCCAGACCCCGCCACCCGGCGGGGTTTTTCGTGGCGCGCCCGCGCAGCCGACTAGCGAATATTTAACGCGTCGCGCCGGATAATTTACCCATGAAACTATGGTCGATTCGCGGTAACTCACAGAAACTGGATGGCGGGGCGATGTTCGGCAACGCCCCACGCGCGGTGTGGGAAAAATGGGCGGCACCGGATGATCTGAACCGTATCGAGCTGGCCTGCCGCGCCTTGCTGGCCAGCCCGCTGGCTGGCAAGACGGTGTTGTTCGAGACCGGTATCGGCGCGTTCTTCGAGCCGAAACTGCGTGACCGTTACGGCGTGCAGGAGCCGCGCCATGTGCTGATGGAATCGCTGCGCGAGGCCGGGTTCGAGCACGAGGACATCGACGTGGTGGTGCTCAGCCATCTGCATTTCGACCATGCCGGAGGGCTGCTTGCGCAGTGGAGCGAGGGCCGTGGCCCGGAGCTGCTGTTCCCCAATGCCACCTTCCTGGTGGGCGCCGAACATTGGCAGCGGGCGCTGCACCCGCACCCGCGCGACCGCGCCAGCTTCATCCCGGAACTGCCGGGGCTGCTGCAGGACAGTGGCCGGCTGGAGATCGTCGAGGGGCCGTATTCGAAGGCGCTCGGCAACAGCGTGCGCTTCAGTTTCAGCGACGGGCATACCCCGGGCCTGATGCTGGCCGAAATCGTCGGCCCCGAGCAGGTCGATGGCCAGCCGCGCGGCGGCGTGGTGTTCTGCGCGGACCTGATCCCTGGTCGCTCGTGGGTACACGTGCCGATCACCATGGGGTACGACCGCAACGCGGAGTTGCTGATCGACGAAAAGCGCAGCTTCCTGGAAGACAAACTGGCGCGCAACGTGCACCTGTTCTTTACCCATGACCCGCAGTGCGCGCTCGCGCAGGTGGCCCGCGACGACAAGGGCCGCTTCGGCACCATCCACGAGCAGGGCGAATTGAAGGCCCGCGCGCTGGCCTGAGCTGCGGGCCGCCCCCGTCATCGGGGTCGGCGGCAGGGTGCCGGGTGCTGGCCGGCACCACCGGATCATCGGTCGGGCGCGGTCAATGCGCCTTCAGGCAGCTGCTCATGAAGGTCTTGCGCGCATCGCCGGCCAGCTTCTTGCTGGCCGCATCGGCATTGCAGGTCTTCATGCGTTCCTGCGGCGTGGTCGCCGCCGGCGCGGGCGCACTCAGGCACGCCTTCTGCGCGGCCTTGTAGTCCTCGCCGGTCTTGCCCTTGTTCCTGGCCGAACAATCGGCCATGCGCTGCTGCTGCGGGGTGGCCGCACTGGCGACCAGGGGGCTGCCAAGCAGCAGTAGGCAGGCCAGCAGGGACAGGGTCTTCATGACGCAGCTCCACGCACGGGTTGAGGATGTGCGCAGCTTCTGCCGGGACATGGCTAGGCCGCGTGAAACACCGGCGGCGACTGGCAGCCGCCGGTCAAGGGGGCAAAATCAGCCGGCCACGCGGGTGCCGAAGATGCGGTCACCCGCATCGCCCAGGCCCGGCAGGATGTAGCCCTTCTCGTTGAGGCGCGCGTCGATCGCGGCGGTGAAGATTTCCACGTCCGGGTGGACGGCCTGCACGGCCGCGATGCCTTCCGGCGCGGCGACCAGGAAGATGCCCTTGATGCGGCGGGCACCGGCGCGCTTGAGCATGTCGATGGTGGCAATCAGGGTGCCGCCGGTGGCCAGCATCGGGTCCAGGATCAGCGCATCGCGCTCTTCCAGGCGGCCGGTCAGGCGCTCGAAATAGGGCACCGGCTGCAGGGTTTCCTCATCGCGCTGCAGACCGACCACGCTCACCCGCGCGGCGGGGATCAACGACAGCACGCCGCTGAGCATGCCCAGTCCCGCACGCAGGATCGGCACCACGGTGATCTTGGCCCCCGCGATGCGCTGCACCGTCACCGGGCCCGCCCAGCCGGCCATGGCGTGGGCTTCGGTATCCAGGTCGGCGGTGGCCTCGTAGGCCAGCAGCCCACCAAGTTCGTTGGCCAGTTCGCGGAAGTCCTTGGTGCTCAGGGACGCATCGCGCATCAGGCCGATTTTGTGCTGCACCAGCGGATGGCGCACTTCGACGATTTTCATGGGAGGGGCAACGAAGAGGGGAGACCCGTAGTTTGCCGCAACGCCACCCGAAGCCAAAGCCCAGGGGCCGAAGGCAGAAGCCGAAGCCGAAAGCCGAAAGCCGAAAGCCGAAGCCGCGATCTCCGGTAGTGCCGAGCCATGCTCGGCAGGCCAGACAATGACGGAGCCGATGCTCGGCAGGCCAGACAATGACGGAGCCGACGCTCGGCAGGCCAGAAAACGCCGAAGCCGACGCTCCCCACCACCCGACAGCCGACGCGCCGCCGACAGCAGCCGAGCATGGCTCGGCTCTACCACCCGACAGGCGACGCGTCCCCAACAGCAGCCGAGCATGGCTCGGCTCTACCACCCGGCAGGCGACGCGCCGCCGACGGCAGCCGAGCATGGCTCGGCGCCACCACCCGGCAGCCGACGCGTCCCCAACAGCAGCCGAGCATGGCTCGGCGCCACCACCCGACAGCCGACGCGCCGCCGACAGCAGCCGAGCATGGCTCGGCTCTACCACGCGACAGCCGACGCGCCCCCAACAGCAGCCGAGCATGGCTCGGCTCTACCACCCGGTAGCCGACGCGCCCCCAACAGCAGCCGAGCATGGCTCGGCTCTACCACCCGACAGGCGACGCGCCGCTGACAGCAGCCGAGCATGGCTCGGCTCTACCACCCGACAGGCGACGCGCCCCCAACAGCAGCCGAGCATGGCTCGGCTCTACCACCCGGCAGGCGACGCGCCGGCGACAGCAGCCGAGCATGGCTCGGCGCTACCACGCGGCAGGCGGCGCGCCGCCGACAGCAGCCGAGCATGGCTCGGCTCTACCAACCCTCAAAACCGCGATTCCCCCGTCGCCTCTACCAACCGACCAACCGACCAACTGACCAACCGACCAACCGCCCGATCCCAAACCCAAATCCCCAATCCCTCGTTACGCCCCCAGTGTCACGCCCATGCAACCTCGCGGACATACCGTGCTGACCCAATCTTTACACCGTTGGGGAAAGCCGTGCAGAAGCAGAATGCGTTGGGTCGGGCGATCAGCCTGTCGTTGCTGGTCATGGCCAGCCCGTCGCTGTTCGCCGCCGAGGCCGGGGCGGTTGCCGCCGGCGCTGCGGCGATCGACCTGGACCGGGTCGAGGTGCGGCCGCAGCTGGAATCGCAGACCCGCGCGGTCGACCTCAAGCGCAGCAGCGACGCCATCGAGGACGCCGTGTCGTCCGATGCCATGGGCGTCTACCCCGACAAGAACGTGGCCGAATCGCTGCAGCGGCTGCCCGGTGTCAGCGTTACCCGCGACCAGGGCGAAGGCCGCTTCGTGGTGATCCGCGGCCTGGACGCCAACCTCAACAGCGTCAGCGTCGACGGCATCGCGATCGGCACGCCGGAGGATGCCAGCCGTGCCGCGCCGCTGGATGTGATTCCCTCCGACTCGACCGAACGCCTGCGCGTGGTCAAGTCGCCCACCCCGGACATGCCCGGTGATGCCATCGGCGGGGCGATCCTGGTCGAGTCGGCCTCGGCCTTCGACCGCGACGGGCGCAGCCTGCGCGGCAAGATCGAAGCCAGCCACCAGCAGCTGTCCGGCAACACCAGCCCGAAGGCGGCCTTCAACTACAGCGAGGTATTCGCCGATACCGTCGGCGTCGCGCTCGGGGTGAACTACCAGAAGCGCACGTTCGAATCGGACAACACCGAAGTGGAGTACGGCGCGTTGGACGGCGGCGCCGACGAGGACCTGTTCGCCACCAGCCTGCAGCGCCGCAAGTACGAGATCGAACGCAAGCGCATCGGTGCCAACCTCAACCTCGACTGGCACCCCAGCGAAGACAGCCGCTACTACCTGCGCACGCTGTACAGCCAGTTCGACGATGCCGAAACCCGCCAGCGCACCCTCTTCAACTTCGGCGATGGCGAGGTCGCCGCGCTGGGCAACGGCCAGTACCGCATCGATGACCTGCCGGCCGACGCGATCCAGAAGCGCATGCGCTACCGCACCAAGAAGGAAAACACCTTCGCCGCCAGCGTCGGTGGCGAGAACCGCCTGACCGGCGCGGTGGTCGATTACAAGGTGGGCTACACGCGCACCGAAGAACGCGTCAACGACGAAATGGAAGCGCGCTTCGAGTACGCCGGCGATGACACCCGCGCCACCGTCGACCAGCGCAGCCGCGTTCCCGGCTTCACCCTCGGCGATGCCGGCTGGATGGACAACGGCAACTACGATTTCGACCGCGTGGTGCTCTCGCCCAAGCGGGTGGACGACAAGGAACACAGCGCGCAGGTCAACGTCCGCTTTGACGGCGACGCGTCCAGCTACAAATTCGGCCTGCTCGGCCGCTGGCGCGACCGCAACGTGGACACCAACGAGCGCGAACTGCGCGTGGGCCCGGAGATCGCGCTGTCGGACTGGACCACCGGCAGCCCCGACCACCGCGGCGGCTCCCTGGGCCAGGGCATGAGCTCGGATGCGATGCGCCGGTACTGGGCGCAGTATGGCGGGCAGTACAGCGCGCGTCCGCAGGACCTGGGCGGTAATGCCCTGGCCTCGCTGGAAGAGGATTACACCGCCAGCGAAGATATTTTCGCCAGCTACGCGATGGGCACCTGGGACATCGGCGCGCTGCGCATCATCGGTGGGGTGCGCGCGGAGGCGACCCGGTTCAGCGCCACCGGCAACAGCGTGGACGTGGCCAGCAACGGCCGCAGCTACAGTGTGACCCCGCTCAGCGTGAGCCGCAGCTACAGCAACGTGCTGCCGGGCCTGCACCTGCGCTACGACGCCGGCGACACCTGGGTGCTGCGCGCGGCCGCGAACAAGACCGTATCGCGCCCGTCGTTCGGTGACATTGCCCCGCGCATCGGCCTGAGCCGGGGCGACGAGGAGGTGCGGATCGGCAACCCGCAACTGGACCCGTACGAATCGACGAACATCGACCTGTCGATCGAGAAGTACATCGGCAGTACCGGAATCCTCTCGCTGGGCCTGTTCCACAAGCGCATCGACGGCTACATCGTCAACACCGTCAGCAACAACGATCCGGCGTACCCGGGGTATGAGGTCACCCGCGTGATCAATGGCGAGAAGGCCAGGGTCAACGGCGCCGAGTTCAACTGGCAGCAGCAGTTGGCGTTCCTGCCGGCTGGCTGGGATGGCGTGCTGGTCGGCGCCAGCGGCACCTGGCTGGATACCGATTTCGACCCCGGCCTGGCCGGCCGCGAGGGGGACGACTTCATGCTGCCGCGTGCATCTAAGCACGTATACAGCGCGCATGTGGGCTATGAGAAGGCCGGTTTCAGCACCCGCCTGGCGGCGGTCTACCGCAGTGAGTACCTGGATACGTTGGGCGACAGCCGCGCGTACGATATCTACGTGGCGCCCAACACCCAGCTCGACTTCAGCCTGGACTACAAGATCACCGCGAACGTGAGCGTCTACCTCGAAGCGCAGAACCTGCTCGACAAGCCACTGGAGCTGTACCAGGGCACCCGTTCGCGCACCCTGCAGATGGAAGAGTACGGCCGCACCTACGCGCTTGGCCTGAAGGTGGCCCTGTGATGCGTACCCGCACTGCGGTCGCCGTCGTGAGCCTGGCCCTGTTGGCGGCCTGCCGCCCCGCCACGCCGGCGCAGGCGGCAGCCGATGCCGAACCGGCGCGCGCGGTTGCCACCGTGGCCGAGGCCTTCCTGACCCCGATGACCCCGGCCGACAACATCGACTCGCCCGCCAGCTGGACCACCGCCGATGGCCGGCAGTGGTTGATCGCCACCGCCAAGGCCACCGACAAGCTGGTGGTCTACGACGGCCAGACCGGCGCGCATCTGCGCGACGTGGGCAGCACCGGTACCGCACCGGGCCAGTTCGTGCGCCCCAACGGCATCGCGGTGGTCGACGACCTGGTGCTGATCGTGGAGCGCGACAACCACCGCGTGCAGGTATTGAAGCTGCCGGACTTCACCCCGCTGGGCGTGTTCGCCGCCGACGACCTGCGCAAACCCTACGGGTTGTGGGTCAACAAGCAGCGCGAGGGCTACGAGGTCTACGTGACCGACTCCTACGACGCCGGCGAGGACGCGCAGGGCAACGACGTGCTGCCGCCGCTGGCCGAACTGGATAAACGCGTGCGCCGCTATACGCTCACCCTGCATGGCGACGCGCTGGATGCCCAATTGGTGGGCAGCATCGGCGACACCAGCGAGGCCGGCGCGCTGCGCGTGGTCGAGTCGATCTGGGGCGACCCGGCCAACGACCGCCTGCTGATCGCCGAGGAAGACGAAACCTACGCCAGCGAGATCAAGGTCTACACGCTGGAAGGCCGCTTCAGCGGCACCACCTTCGGCCGCGGGGCGTTCAAGGCGCAGGCCGAAGGCGTGATGCTGCGCACCTGTGGCAAGGATGGCTGGTGGATCACCACCGAGCAGGGCAAGCAACGCAGCGTGTTCCACCTGTTCGACCGGCACACGCTCAAGCACGTGGGCGCGTTCCAGGGCAACACGGTGGCCAACACCGATGGCATCTGGCTGGACCAGGCCGCGTCGGCGCGTTTCCCGCATGGCGTGCTGTATGCGGTGCACGATGACCAGGGCGTGGTCGCCTTCGACTGGGCCAGCGTGGCCAAGCAGCTGTCGCTGCCGCTGGAGTGCGCCGCATGAGCCGGGCCCCCGTCGTTACGGCCGGCCTGCTGCTGGCCATCCTGCTGGGCACTGGCCCGGCCGCTGCGAAGCAGCCCGCCGCCGCCGCCGAACCCAACACCCAGGTACCGGCAGGCAACCGCCACTACGCGGCCAGCGGCTTCCCCGACCGCATCGTCGCCTCGCCCGCGCAGGACGCCGCGCGCGGCTTCGGCGTGTCCTGGCGTACGGACGCAGCGGTCAGCGCGCCGGTGCTGGAATGGGTGCTGGCCGGCGACTCGCCGGATGTCGGCACGCCGACCCGCGTCGCCGCCACCACGCAGCCGCTGGATACCGAGAACGGTCGCGCGCATTACCACCGTGCCGACGTCAACGGCCTGCAGCCCGATACGCTGTACCTGTGGCGCGTGCAGGGCAAGGACACGTGGAGTGCCTGGAACCAGCTGCGCACCGCCGGCAGCGCCGCGCAGCCGCTTACCCTGCTGTATTTCGGCGACACCCAGAACAAGAACCTCAGCCATGTCTCGCGCGTCCTGCGTGCCGGCCTCAAGGCCGCCCCGCAGGCACGCCTGAGCCTGTTCGCTGGCGATCTGGTCAGCGGCGGTGACGGCCAGGACGACAGCGAATGGGGCGAGTGGTTCGCCGCGGCCGGCTGGCTGCCGCAGGAAACCGTGGTGGCCCCGGCGATCGGCAACCACGAGTATTTCGAGGAGTTCGAAGACACGCCGCAGGAACGCCGGGTGCTCGGCCGCCATTGGCCGGTGACCTTCGCGCTGCCGCGCAACGGCGTGGACGCGGCCGATACCAGCACCTACTGGTTCGACTACCAGGGCGTGCGCATCGCCGTGCTTGACGGCACCTCGGCGCTGGACCTGGGCACCGCCCAGGCGCAGGCCGCGTGGCTGGACAAGGTGTTGGCCGACAACCCGCACCCCTGGAGCATCGTGCTGCTGCACCAGCCGTTCTACTCCCCGCGCGAAGGCCGCGAGAACGCCGAGCTGCGCGACGTGCTGCTGCCGGTGGTGCGCCGGCACCAGGTGGACCTGGTGCTGCAGGGCCACGACCACACCTACGGTCGTCGCGGCGAAGGCCAGGCGGCCACGCCGCAGTTCATCGTCACCGTGGCCGGCCCGAAGCAGTACCGGCTGTCCGCGCAGGCCCGCGCCAGCATGGCGCCGGTCGGCGAGGACACCCAGCTGTTCCAGGTCCTCCAACTGGACCCGCAGCACCTGCGCTACGAAGCGCGTACCGTCACCGGACGCCTGTATGACGGCTTCGAGTTGACGCGCGACGCCAATGGGCGCAAACAGAAGACCGAGCTGACCGACGGCCGTATCGCCCCCCGCGACTGCACCCGTGCGCAGACCCTCAAGGGCCGTGCCGACCGTTGCTGGGAATGACCCCCGGGCCGGGCTGCCCAGGCGCGCCCGGCCGATGCTGGAGATGACGATGCACACCCGACGCGCTGTACCCCTGGCGGCCCTTGCTGCTGCGCTGCTGATGCTGGCCGGCGCCAGCACGGCCACCAATGCCGTGCTCCACCCGTTCCTGGCCGCGCAGCCCAAGGACGCTCCGGACGAGGCCAACCTGGCCGTGGAGATCCCGGCCGGCAGCTTCACCAAGTACGAAATCAAGGAGGACGGCCTGGTCCATGTCGACCGCTTCCAGTCGATGCCGGTGGCGTACCCGGCCAATTACGGCTCGATGCCGCGCACCCTGGCCGGCGACAACGATCCGCTCGATGCCCTCGTGCTGACGCGGGAGCCGCTGCACCCCGGCGTGATCGTGCGCTTCCGCCCGATCGGCTTCCTGAAAATGGTCGATGACGGCGAACAGGACGAGAAGGTCATCGGCGTGCCCACCGACAAACTCGACCCCACCTACGCCACCATCCGCGATCTTGAGGACCTGCCGTTGATCGAGCGCCAGCGCATCGAAGCCTTCTTCCGCGTCTACAAGGACCTGCCGGCAGGGCGCAACCCGGTGCAGTTGAACGGCTGGGGCAATGCCGCCGAGGCCAAGGCGTTGATCCGTGCCTCGATGCAGCGCTTCGACCTGGAGCAACAGCGGCGCAAGGGCGACTGAGCTGCGTGGGTCGCCGCCGCCGGGCTCAGGGCACCGGCGGCATCGCCTTGATCGCGCGGCGCAGGAATACGCGCATTTCCTTTTCGGCCTGCGTGTCGCCGTTGGTGTGTGCCACCTCGATCCCCTGCCGCCACGCCTGCGCCGCAGTGGCAGGATCGCCCGCTGCCAACCGCGCCTTGCCCAGCAGTTTCCAACCGGCCGAATAGGCGGGGTCCAGTTCGACGCAGCGCTGCAGGTGTCGGCTCGCCTGGCCCGGCTCGCCGGCATCGAGCAGGGCCTTGCCCAGGCTGAGGCGAAGCAGGGCAGTGTCGCGGCCGCCGTCCAGCAGGCGCTGCAGGGCGGTCACGTCCATGCGCGCTGCCCATCGATGCGGGTGTAGCGACTGCGGTGGTAGGCCAGTGCCTCGCCGGGCTGCACCGCGAAGCGCTCTACCTGGCAGATCAGCATCACGTGGTCGCCCACGGCGAGGCTGCGTTCCACCCTGCAGCAGAGCCATCCCACCGCATCGCGCAGGCGCGGCGTGCCGTTGTCCAGGTCGAGCAGGGCGGCGCTGGCCGGTGCACGGCGCAGCAGCGGATCGGCGAATCGACGCGCCTGCGGTTCCTGTGCCGAGGACAGCAGGCTGATGCCCAGGCGCCCGGCATCGCAGAACGCAGCCAGGTCGGCCGAGCGCGCGCCGATGCTCCAGGCGACCAGCGGCGGGTCCAGCGACAGCGTGCTGAACGAGTTGATCGTCATCGCCACCACCTGCCCCTGCGCATCGCGGGCGGCGGCGATGGCCACGCCGGTCGGATACTGGCCGAATACGTGGCGCAACGCGGTCGCCTCCAGGCCCGGCGCGCTGGCCAACGGTGCCGACTCGCGCCCCGGGCCCGCCGCCATCAGCGTCCGCCCGCGGCCTGGAAGCGGCGCGCCACTTCGGTCCAGTCGATCAGCGCGAAGAACGCGGTGATGTAGTCGGGGCGGCGGTTCTGGTAATGCAGGTAGTAGGCGTGTTCCCACACGTCCAGGCCCAGCACCGGGGTGCCGCCGGACAGGCCGGCGTAGGCGCCCATCAGCGGGCTGTCCTGGTTGGCGCTGCTCTCCACGCCGAGGGTGCCGTCGCTGGCCACGCTCAACCAGGCCCAGCCACTGCCGAAACGGCTCTGCGCGGCCTTGGTGAAGGCCGTCTTGAACGCGTCGTAGCCGCCGAGGTCGCGCTCGATCGCGGCCGCCAGCGCGCCCTCCGGCTGGCCACCCTGGGCACTGAGCACGGTCCAGAACAGGCTGTGGTTGGCATGCCCGCCGCCATTGTTGCGCACGGCCGTGCGCACGCCTTCCGGGAGTGCGGCGATATCGGCGATCAGCGTCTCGATCGGCAGCGCCTCGATGCCCGCGTCGGCCAGCGCGGCATTGAGGTTGTTGACGTAGGTTTGGTGGTGCCGCGCGTGGTGGATTTCCATGGTCAGCGCATCGAAGTGCGGCTCCAGCGCGTCGTAGGCGTAGGGCAGGGCGGGGAGGGTGTAGGGCATCGAAGACAACTCCATCGGGGGGAGCCGTCATCATCGGACCTGAAGCGTGGTTGAGGTCAACAGGGGAAATGCGAAGCGCAGCGGAACGTGCAGCCGTCGGCATCGACGCGGCGCCAAGGCAGCAGCGCCGGCAGGGCGCCGTTGCCTGCGTCCACCGGTGCGGTGCATGGCATCATGGCCGGGATGAGCAACGGAGCAATCGCGATGAGTACCAGGGACACGCTGCAGGCGCAGCGCCGGGTTCTGCTCGACCTGACCTACCGCAATCGACTGCTGAACCTGCCGCGCAAGCCGTCCAGCCGCAGCATCGTCATCCACGACGAGCGATGCGTGCCGACCCTGCAGACCCTGCTCGAGAAGAAGGGCATGACCTTCGCTGCGGTGCGCGCGGAGGATGCCGAAGAGCCGCTGCCCGATGGTGCGGTGGAACCGGCCCCGGATGCGCCGCCCCTGCCGCAGCCGGGTGAGGGCGAGCCCGGCGTGCTGGCCGAGCATCACCTCGACGCACGCCTGCAGACCCGGCTGAGCTCGGAGCACCTGCAGAAGCGCCTGCTGGAGATGTACTACGAGTACCGCACCATGCTCGAAGAGCAGGGCGTGAACGTGTTGTACCTGGCCATGGGGCAGTTGCAGTTCCGCGAACCCACTGCCGCCGCGGATGATGAGCGCCGTGCCCCGCTGGTGCTGCTGCCGGTGGTGCTGGAGCGCCGCAGCGCCCGCGAGCGCTTCGTGCTGCGCTGGGCCGATGAGGAGCCGCAGGAAAACCTGTCGCTGCGCGAGAAGCTGCGCGCCGATTTCGGCATCGTACTGCCGCCGTTCCCGGACACCGACGAATTCGACATCGCCGCCTACCTGGCCGCCGTGCGGGAGTGCATCGCCGCCCAACCCGGCTGGAGCGTGCTCGACAACGCGCTGCAGCTTGGCTTCTTCTCATTCTCCAAGCTGCTGATGTTCCTCGACCTGGACCCGGACAAATGGCCGGAAGGAAAGGAGATCGACCGCAACCGGCTGGTCGCGGGCCTGCTCGGCGACGGCTTCGCAGAGGATGACATCGGCCTGCCCAGCACTGGCGCGGGCTTCCTCGACGCGCTCATCCCCGCCGCCGAACTCAAGCACGTCATGGACTGCGACAGTTCGCAGGCCCTGGCCATCGAGACCGTTCGACGCGGGCAGGATCTGGTCATCCAGGGCCCCCCGGGCACCGGCAAGTCGCAGACCATCGCCAACCTGATCGCCACGGCGGTGGGCGATGGGCGCACGGTGCTGTTCGTCTCGGAGAAGATGGCCGCGCTGGACGTGGTGAAACGGCGCCTGGAGAACGTGGGCCTGGGGCCGCTGTGCCTGGAGTTGCACAGCAACAAGGCCAACAAGCGCGCGGTGCTCGAGGAACTGGGCCGGACGCTGCAACTGGGCCAGCCGGAGGCGGCCGACGTGGCCGCGGGCGTACGCCAACTGGAGGAGGTGCGCGGCCAGCTCAACGCCCATGCGCAGCGCATGCACCTGCCGGTGGGCAGCGCCGGGCTGACCCCCTTCCGCATCCTCGGCATGTTGGCGCGCTGGTTGCCGCACACGGGGCGTCCGCCGTACCGGCTGGAGGCCGCCGGTGAGTGGTCTGCGCTCGAACTGGACCGCCGCGCCGCGCTGCTCGGCGAGCTGTGCGGCCACCTGCCAGGGATCGGCAACCCGGACACGCACCCGTGGCGTGGCATCGGCCACCCGCCGGTGATGCGCACCGAGGCCGAAGACCTGGTCGCCCGGAGCGCGCCACTGGCCGCTGCCGTGGCGCAGGCCAGCGCCGCCGCCGCTGCGCTCGCGGCCGGGCTCGGCGTGGCCCCGGCCGGCAACCTGACCGTGCTGGCACAGCAGTGCCAGGTGGCCGATACCCTGGCCAGCGCGCCGCCGTTTGATCGCGGCACGATTTCCTCCGGGGTCTGGACGGCGGGCCTGGCGTCGCTGCGCGAGGGCCTGCAGCAGGGGCGGGCGCTGGCGACCATCGTTGCGCAACGCGCGCCGGCGCTGGCCGATGTGGCCTGGATGAGCGACTGGCTGCCACAGCGCCTGCTGGTGGCTGCGCATGGCGGGCGCCTGCTGCGGTTCCTCAACGGGCCGTATCGGCAGGCGATCAGCCAGTTGCGCAGTGTCAGCAAGGAGCCGTTGCCCAAGCCCCTGGCGGCGCGGCTGGCGCTGCTGGACGACCTGATCGCCGCGCGCAAGGCCCGCCAGGCGCTGGCGGCGATCGACGCCACCGCGCGCGCTGCATTCGGGGCGGTGTGGCAGGGCGAGCGAACCGACTGGGACGCCGCAGACGCGATCCTGGCCTGGGTGCAGCACGCCGAGCCGGTCGGCGGGATGGATGTGCGCGCGTTGGCGGCAGGGCTCGACAACGCCCCCGCGCTTGCGGCGTCCGCCGGGCAGGCGAGGGCGGCGGGCACGCAGCTGCGCAGCGCGTTCGAGACGGTGGTACAGGCGCTGCAGATCGAGGTGGGCGAGGCATTCGGCAGCCCCGCGCTGGAGCAGGTGCCCCTGGCGCTGCTGCAGCAGAAGACCACGGCCTGGGCACACGACGTGGAGGGATTGATGGCGTGGCTGGCTTACGCCGACATTGCCCGCCGTTGCACCGCTGCCGGACTCCAGGGGCCGATGGCGCTCGCCGCCGACACCGGCCAGGGCGTGGAGGCCGCCGTGGCGATGTTCCGCTGCGCCTTCCACCTGCAGATGTTGACGCTGGCCACCCAGGCCTACCCCGAGCTGGCCGCGTTCGATGGCCGGCGACATGAAACGCTGGTCGCCGAGTTCCGCCACTGGGATCGCCAGCGCCTGGCCCTCGCCCAGATCGAAGCCGCCCAGGCCCACCATGCCGGGCTTCCGCGGGGCAACGCCGGCGGCGTCGGTGCCCTGGGCACGCTGCGTGGCGAGATCGCCCGCAAGCGCAACCACATGGCGCTGCGGCGGCTGTTCCGGCTGTGCGCGTCTCCGATCCAGGCCATCAAACCGGTGTTCATGATGAGTCCGTTGTCGGTGGCCCAGTTCCTGGAACCCGGCGCCATCGAATTCGACCTGCTGGTCATCGACGAAGCCAGCCAGGTGGAGCCGGTGGATGCGCTGGGAGCCATCGCGCGTTGCCGCCAGATCGTGGTGGTGGGCGACGACAAGCAGTTGCCGCCGACGGCTTTCTTCGCCCGCCTGTCCGGCGGGGAAGACGTCGACCCGGACGAGGCGGGTGCGCAGGCCAACGATCTGGAAAGCGTGCTTTCGCTGTGTGCGGCCAAGGGGCTGCCGCAACGCATGCTGCAGTGGCACTACCGCAGCCGCCACGAATCGCTGATCGCGGTATCCAACAAGGAATTCTACGAAGGCAAGCTGTTCATCGTGCCCAGCCCGGATCGGCAGCGCACCCACTCCGGCCTGCGCTTCCACCACCTGGCACACGGCCGGTTCGATCGTGGCAACAGCTACAAGAACGTGGTCGAGGCGGTCGCCATCGCCGAGGCCGTGGTCGAGCATGCGCGGCACAGCCCGCACCTGACGCTCGGCGTAGGGGCGATGTCGGTGCGCCAGCGCCAGGCGATCAGCGACGAACTGGAGCTGGCTCGCCGCCAGCATCCGGAACTGGAGCAGTACATCGCACGGCATCCGCACGAGCCGTTCTTCGTCAAGAACCTGGAGAACATCCAGGGCGACGAACGCGATGTGATCCTGATTTCCATCGGCTACGGTCGTGCCAAGGGCGATGACAAGCTGTACCAGAACTTCGGCCCGCTCAATGCCGACGGCGGGCATCGCCGCCTCAACGTGTTGATCACGCGGGCACGCCAGCGCTGCGAAGTGTTCTCCAGCATCACCGCCGACGACATCCGCGTGGACGAACGCTCGCGGCTGGGCGTGATCGCATTGAAGACCTTCCTCAAGTACGCCGAGCACGGCGACCTGGGGGTGCCTCGGCTGGCTGGCCGTGCCGCCGAATCTCCGTTCGAGGAGGCCGTGCAGGATGCGTTGGCCCAGCGCGGTCTGCAGGTGGACAACCAGGTGGGCGTGGCGGGCTTCTTCATCGATCTGGCCGTGGTCGATCCAAGCGCGCCCGGCCGTTACCTGCTCGGTATCGAGTGCGATGGCGCCACCTACCACGCCGCGCCGTCGGCGCGTGACCGCGACCGGTTGCGCCAGGAGATTCTGGAGGCGCACGGCTGGGCCATCCATCGCATATGGAGCACCGACTGGTTCCAGCGGCCTGACGCGGAACTGCAGCGGTTGCTGGATGCGGTGGACGCGGCACGTGCGCGACTGGCGGCCGGCGCCGCAGCGGCTGCACAGGCCGTGCCGGCGGCATCGCCCACCGTGCTGGCGCGGCTGGCGGCGGAAGACGCCCAGGATCCGCCCGCGATCGGCGATGGCCCTGCCTACGTGCAAGCTGACTTCACACCGGGCGACGCCGGTCTGGCGCCGCACGAGGTGCCGTTGGGCAGCATGGCCACGACGGTAGGCAAGATCGTGGCGGTCGAAGGCCCCATCCATGAGGAGGAAATCATCGCCCGGGTGCGCGACTTGTGGCAGCTGCAGCGGGCAGGCGCACGGATCCAGTCGGCGGTGCAGGCCGCCCTGCGCCACGCGGGGCGGGAGGGTGCGCTGGCGTGCGAGGAGAGCTGTTACATGGTGCCCGGCCAGCCCATCGTGGTTCGCAACCGGTCGTCGGCCGCATCGCGCACGCTGCGCAAGGTGGAACTGCTGCCGCCGCAGGAGCTGCGGCAGGCGTTGCTGGCGCTGATCGGCGAGGCGCATGGGGCGCGCGCCGACGAGGTGGCCACCCCGGTGGCCCGCATGTTGGGCTTCCAGGGCAGCAGCCAGATGCTGCGCGAGCGGATCCATGCGCAGCTGCAGGTGTTGCTGGGACAAGGGCAGCTGCAGGACCGCGACGGTGTGCTGCAGCGGGTGGAGACGATGACGACGCCCACGCTGGCCTAGCCGGACCCGCAATCCGTTGGAATCGGCGCGCCGGTACACGGCGCCGCCGGACCAGGCGCGTGGCTGGCGCGCAGGCCTCGCTCAGCCCTGCGCCGTACCGGGCTCGTGCAGTGGGCAGCGATTGAACTGCGACCGGAACTGGCGCGATGCCGCCATCACCACGCGGCGCGCGCGGTTCAGGCTGCCCAGCGGGCGATGCGCGGCGAGCGCATGCCAGGGCGCAAACGCGAGGGCGTCTTCGCGTGCCGCCGCTGCTGCGTTCCAGGACGGCTGCGCGCCGACCTGCAGGCGGCCCACCGCGACGAACGGGCTGATCGCCTCAGGCCAGGCCACCGACGCATCTTCGATCGGCATCTTCTCCAGGTCGCGGCACAACTGCACGCGCAGCTCCCATTCCACCGGCGCCGGCAGGTCCGCGAAGAACGCGGCGACGGCCTCGCGCTGGGCGTCCGCGCCGGACGGCAGCGGCGCGCCGGTCAGCGCCAGCAGCGCCGGCGATACCGGTACCCAGGAGAACTTGGCCATGTACGGCCCGTACAGGAACGGCACCTGGGTGAAGTAGGTCTCGCCCAGCGGGTGATGCCGGGGTTCGCCACCCAATGCCTTCAAGGTGGCGCTTTGCCCGCCCACCGCTTCCAGCGCCGCTTCGGCGCCGCGCAAGGTGGCCGACAGCGCCTGCTTGGTCCGCGGCATGCGCTCGGTGGTCGCGGCCAGCAGTTTTGCCGAGCGCAGGAACCCGTGCGCGCCCGGCGTGCTGAACGCGGGCCCGTTGACCATCAGGAAGTCCTGGCTGTGCAGCTCGTCGCCGCCATCGACGCGCGGCCCGTCCGCGCCCAGGATTTTCACCGCCATGGCGCGCGGCGTGGACACGTTGTCGGGCAGTTGCTCGGCGGGCGGTGAGGACAGGCGCACCAGCGCCTCGTAGCTGCCGGCGGTGGCGAACAGCCCGTGTGCGAGCTCGGCCGGGAGCCCATCGAGCACCCGGAAGCGGCCGTTCAGCAGCGCGTGGCCCTTGGCGTGCACCGCGCGATGCGCATGGCCTTCATGCTCGGCCACGGTGCGGGCCATGCCGGTGAACACCGTCGCCAGCTCGGCGATGGTCTCCTCCTCGTCGGCCTCGCGATGTTCAATCTCGGGCGAATAGACAACAGCGGGTGCGAACACGGCCATGGCAACGGCATCCTTGGGGCAGGGCAGGGGCCGGCGGATGGAACCATGCTTACGCCTTGGCAACAGCCGGCTGGGGCGGGGCAGGGCACCACCTTGGCGGGTGCGGCGTGCAGGGTGGGTGCAGGGCGCATGGCGTCCACGCGAAGACGCGGCGCGGCGCATTCACCACTCCAGCGTCTCGAAGAAGCGGTCGGCCGCGGCCTCATCGCCCAGTACCGTGGCCAGCGCGCCCAGCGCCGCGTCCCGGTGTGCCGGGCGCAGCTCGCCATCGTCGTCCTCCAGGTCGTCCCCGGCATCCAGGTACACCGTGCCGATGGCGGCGAGGGCGGCGAGGAACGTCGCCAGGTCCTGCGTCAGCACCGAAGCCTCCCAGCGGCCCGCGCCATGGAAGGCAAACAGGACCTGGCCGGTGTTGCGCTCGAAGATGAAGGGGTCGGCATTCTGCTCGGCGATCACCAGCCAGGCGTCGGGCCAATCGGCCAGGCGCTCACCGCGGGTGCCTTGCCACCGATAGCCGGCCTGCAGGGACCACAGCCGATGCAGGGGCGGGAAACAGACGTTGACGCCCGGGATGTCGATGCCGACCGGTCCCACGTTGGCATGCACGGTCTCGCCCCACGGGCCGATCTGCGCGTAGAACGCCGCCAGCGTGGTGGGCAGTGGTATCTCGCCACGCCACAGGTCTGCCGACTGCGCATGCAGCGGGCCGAAGCGGGCAAAGGAGGCGTGCAGTGTGTGCATGGCCGATGTCGTTGCAGGGAAGGAGGCGAAGACTAGCCATCGCGCCGGCAAGGCACAACCGTAGGGGCGCCGCCGCGCCCGGCACCGTCTTTCACGCGTGCTGGCTATCATGCGCCCTGTTTCCTTTCATTGGACGGTCGTCGTGTCGCTAGCGCTGGTGTGGTTCCGCCGTGATCTTCGTCTGCAGGACAACCCGGCGTTGCAGGCTGCGCTGGACGCCGGCCACGTGCCGGTGCCGGTCTACATCCATGCGCCGCATGAGGAAGGCGATTGGGCGCCCGGTGGCGCGTCCAATGCCTGGCTGAACCGGTCGCTGGCCGCGCTCGATGCAGACTTGCGTGCGCGTGGTTCGTCGCTGGTGCTGTGTCGCGGCGACAGCCAGGCCGAGCTTGAGCGGTTGATCGCAGCGTCCGGTGCGGTAGCGGTGTATTGGAACCGCAAGTACGAACCGGCTACCCAGCCGCGCGATGCGCAGATCAAGCGCGACCTGCGCGAGCAGGGCATCGAGGCGCAGAGCCACAACGGCAGCCTGATGCTGGAGCCATGGGAGATCACCACCCTGCAGGGCGGCCCGTACAAGGTGTTCACCCCGTACTGGCGCAACGCACTGACCCGCCTGCAGCTGCCCGCGCCGGTCCGCGCGCCGGCGTCGCTGCCGGCCCATCCATTGCAGGGCGAGGCGCTCGATACGCTCGGCCTGGCGGCAACGTTGCCGTGGGATGCCGAATTCTGGACGCACTGGCAGCCGGGCGAGGCCGGCGCGCAGGAGGCGTTGACGGTATTCATCGACGGCGCGCTCAACGGCTATCGGCAGCAGCGCGACCTGCCCGACCGGGTGGGCACCTCGCTGCTGTCCCCGCACCTGCATTTCGGTGAGATCGCACCGTGGCAGATCGTGCAGCGGCTGCAGGGCGAGCGCAGTGCCAGCCGCGATGCCGACATCGACGGCTACATCCGCGAACTGGGCTGGCGGGAGTTCTCCTACCACCTGCTGCATCATTTCCCGCAGACCACCGACCACAACCTCAACCCACGGTTCGACGGGTTCACCTGGGCCGCGCCCAACCCGGCGCAGCTGCAGGCATGGCAGCAGGGCCGCACTGGCATCCCGATCATCGATGCGGGCATGCGCGAGCTGTGGGCCACCGGCTACATGCACAACCGGGTACGCATGCTGGTGGCCAGCTTCCTGTGCAAGCACCTGCGCCAGCATTGGCGCGAAGGCGCGCGCTGGTTCTGGGACACGCTGGTGGATGCCGACCTGGCCAACAACACGATGGGCTGGCAGTGGGTGGCCGGCACCGGCGCCGATGCCGCGCCGTACTTCCGTATCTTCAATCCGGTGACCCAATCGGAGAAGTTCGATCCGCAGGCGCGTTACATCACCCGCTGGGTACCCGAGCTGGCGGCCCTGCCGCTGAAGGCGCGCTTTGCGCCGTGGCAGCACCCGCACCTGTTGGCCGAGCACGCGCCGGGGTATCCCACGCTGCCACTGGTGGACCTGGCGGCGGGGCGTGACGCGGCGCTGGCGGCGTACCGTCGAACCGGCGGAGCGTGACGCCGCGCCTGTACGCACCGCTCAGCAACCTGAACGCGGGGAAGATGGCCGCGCGGGTCGTCATGTCGGCATCGCGTCCGGCTGTTTATCCTCTGGGCGCTCGCAAGCCGGTAGTCCGGTAACCAAGGAGAACACCATGATCCGATCCGCACCCCGTAACGTGGCCCTGGCCCTGATGACCGCCGCTGCCTTGACGGCCTGCGCCACCGGCGGCTCGTACGTGCAGTCCGACCCGTATGGCAATCCGACCCAGCAGCAGAACAAGACCGGCCGCAATGCGCTGATCGGTACTGCCGTGGGCGTGGCCGCCGGCCTGCTGAGCGGCAACAGTGCCACCGAGCGTCGCCAGCACGCGATGATCGGTGCCGGCATCGGCGCGCTCAGCGGCGCGGCGATCGGCCAGTACCAGGACCGCCAGGAACGCGCGCTGCGCGAACGTACCGCCAACACGGGTATCGATGTGTCCCGCGATGGCGACAACCTCACCCTGAACCTGCCGGACGGGATCACCTTCGATTTCGGCAAGTCCACGCTCAAGCCGCAGTTCTACGGTTCGCTCAACGGCGTGGCCAGCACGCTGGCCGAGTACAACCAGACCATGATCGAGGTGGTCGGCCACACCGACAGCATCGGCAGCGATGCGGTGAACAACCGCCTGTCCAAGGAACGCGCCGACTCGGTCGCCGCCTACCTGACCGCACAGGGCGTGCAGAGCGCACGTATCGAAACCCTGGGCGCCGGCAAGGCGTATCCGATCGCCGACAACAGCACCGACGCCGGCCGCGCGCAGAACCGCCGCGTGGAGATCCGCGTGATTCCGCTGCGTCAGTAACATCTGGCGTTGTCGAGGCTCGGGCCATGTGCCGGAGCAAAAATGCCGCCTTTGCAGGCGGCATTTTTTTGTTTTCTTCCGTCGCGGGCGCAGGCACGAAACGCGCGGTACACCCTTTCGGACGCGGCTGTCGGTGGGCCGGGCGCTGGGCCCCCATGCCCTTTCCGGCGAATGTCCCCCGGCCGCTGCGCGGCCTCCTCCTTTATTTCGCCTCCAAGGGCATGGGGGCCCAGCGCCCAACCCACCGACTGCCCCCAAAGCCTGGCTTCCCCCCTGCGTACCGCAAGCCGCTACGGGGCCCTCACGCGCGCGGAACGCCAAAGCGGAGACAGCACCGATCAACACGGCGGCCAGGCTGCCCAGCCACACGCATATCGCGCTGCGTCATCTGCCACGGCCCTTGCAACAGGACGCTCCCCCATAGCGAGAGGGAGCGTCCTTTCTGTGGGATACCGCCGCTCTCACCAGTCGTACTGCACCTGCAGCCGCGCATACCGTGGCGTGGTGTTGTAGCGGGCCTTCCCGTAGTTGAAGTAGTCGGTCACCGTCCCGGCTGAATTGACGTCGTAGCGCGTCTCATACACCTGCACCGGCTTGATCGAGTTGAACAGGTTGATCACCGACAACTGCACGCTCAGTCCCGGCAGCGCCGCCGGCGAGTACACCACGTTCGGGTTGACCGACATCGTCCACGGCGTACGCCCACTGCTGCCCACCCTGGAAAGATCGTCCTCGCCGACATTGCAGGTATGGAACACACCGCGGTAGCCGAAATCGGTATCGAACGTACCGTTACCGCCGCCGAGGCAGCTGATCGGCGTGCCCGACTGCACCAGCAGATTCGCGCCCACCTGCCACTGCGGGCTCAGCTGGTAACTGCCGTACAGCTTGAAGCTGTGGCGACGGTCGTTGAACAGATAGCCATCGGCGCCGTAGGACAGTTCCTTGAAGTCGAAGTCCGAGGTGGTGCCGGTGTCGTCCTGGCCGTTGGTGCTCTTCACCAGGCCTTCGTAGTTGCCATACAGCTTGGCCCAGGTGTAGTTGACGCTGGCATACCAGCGCTCGGTACGCTTCTCCGCCGACAGGCTCAGCGAACGGTAGCTGCGCTTGGCCTTGGGGCCCAGTTCACTGCCGGGAACGGTGATGGTGTCCGGCGTGCCGTCGCCATCCACGTCGATGTCCAGGGTCAGGTCGCTGCCGGGATTGAAGATCCAGCAGCCGGGGAGACCGCCCGGCACTTCCCATTCGCTGTCCCAGTGCGAGACGTCGTAGCCGGCGGCCTTGGCCGCGTTGTACAGCGAGCGCGAATCGCAGGTGTCGTCGATCACCTGGTTGATCCGGCGCACGGTGAGCTTGGCGCCCAGGGTCCAGCCATCGACCCAGTCGTTGCTCGATCGCAGCAGCCGCTGATAGCCGAGGATCGCTTCGTCCTGCGTGTAAGGCTTCAATCCACGGGAGGCGACCGCGCGCGGATCGGGCGTGCTGCCGTCGGCGCCGTTGACCACGCTGTCGGCGCTGCCGTTGCGATACGAACCGGTGATGTTGGGTTTGCCGGTGACCGGGTCGTAGCCGTCGTAGGTGTAGTAATCCATCGTGTAGTACGACCCGGTGGCCGCGCGCAGGGCCACGTTGGCGGCGATGGGCAGCGAGTAGCGGCCAAGCGATGCGTACAGCTTGCTGTCGCCGTCGCCGGTGGGATCCCACGAAAGGCCCAGCCGCGGCTGCCAGATGTTGTCCTGCTTGACGAACGTCGCGCCGCTGCCGTTGCGGTTGTCGAACGAGTCGTTGCGCAGCCCGGCGTACAGCATCAGCCGGTCGTTGACCTGCCAGTGGTCTTCCAGGTACCACGACGCCTGCTTGACGCCGATGCGGCCACCGGTACGGAAGTTGATGCGCTGAGCATAGTTGGCGTAGAGGTTCCAGTACGCGCCGCTGGAATAGGCCGTGCCCTGCACCGAGGTCCAGTCTTCCTTGCTGTAGCCGCCGCCCAGCTGGTGGTTGCCCACCTGCCAGACCAGGTCGGCCTGGGTGTTGCTGCGCTCGTTGCTGCCGGCGCGCAGGCCCAACTGGCTGTTGACGGCGCAGCCGACCTGCTTGCCCAGCATGCGGTCGACCACGTATGGGCAGTCGCCATCGGCGGCATTGATGTCGCCATCGTAGTCGCCACGCTGTCCATCCGGACTGATCGTGTACTGGCCATTGGTGTTGCGCATGCGCCCGTGCTGCAGGCTGGCGGTGACGTCGTCGCTGAGCTGGCTGGTCCACTTGAACACGTTGGTGTTGCCGCCCGAGCGGCCTTCCAGGCGCCCTCGGTAGTCGCGCTTGTCCACGGCCGCGCCGGGCTGGTCGTTGGCGTAGTCGGCGTCGTAATAGTCGTACTGGTAGCGGCGGCGGTTGTCGAAACCGGTGTATTCCAGGTGATTGCGGTCGTTGAGGTACCAGTCGAGTTTCAGCAGCCAATAGGGATCGCGCGAGCGGTAGTCCTGCGCGGACGTCGCCAACGATGTGGGCGGCACGGGCGTGTCCGGATCGCGCGTATTGCGCGGGTTGCTGGCCGAACGTCCGCCGAAGGCGGTGTTGTCCGATCGCGTCATGCTGCCCAGCGCGAACACGAACAGCGTGTCCTCGATCAACGGGCCGCCGGCCCAGGCGCTGAACACATCGCCGGACTGGCGGTTCTTGTCGTACGAACGCAGGATGCTGCCATCGGTGCGCAGCGTGTCGGGCGCGTTCTCGCGCAGCGCATCCGGCGTGGTGGTCCAGCTGGCCCCGCCTTTCCACGTGTTGGTGCCGCGCTTGACGTTGACGCTGGTGACTCCGCCGGTGGAGAACCCGTACCGCGCGCCGTAGCCACCGGTCTGCACGTCCAGCTGGTCGATGGCCTGGAACGGCACCTCGGCGAAGGACAGGCTGTCGAACAGGTTGGTGACGTTGAAGCCGTTGATGTAGTAACTGTTCTCCGCCGCCGACGCACCGCCGAACGAGGCCGGCCCGAAGAAGCTGCTGCTGGCCACCGTACCCGGGGTGAGCAGCGAGATGCTGGTGACATCACGCGCCACCGGCAGCGTGTTGAGCTGTTCGGCGGTGAAGGTGGTGCGGGTCTCCACGCTGCCGAGGTCGATCGGGGCCACGTTGCTGGCACGCACGTTCACCGCGTCCAGGGTGGCGGCCTTGGCGAAATCGGCCTGGGTGGTCTGCCCGGCCACCACCGTGACCTGGCGTTGGTCGGTACTGCCATCGGCGCGGGTGACACGGATTTCGTACTGGCCGGTAGGCAAGGCCGGCAGACGGAACCTGCCGTCGGCGGTGATGCGGGTTTCGCGCGAGGTGCCGGCCTCCACGCTGCGGATCTGGACATTGCCGCCGGCGGCATCCGGGACGTGCCCGAGGACGTCGCCGACCGTGCTCTGGGCCAGCGCGGGCAGCGGGGTCAACATGGCCATCAGCAGGAGGGACAGGGTGGTCTTGCGCGGTTGGATCCTGCACGTGCGGAACGGGTGTTGCATGTCTTCGCCTCCAGTGCGTCCGGCCGGGGTGGCCGGGTCGAGTGGGGCGGACGCTAGTCGTCAGGCGTGGAGAAAAAAGCGCGGGGCGTCGCCAGGACCTCGTGTAGCGTGACGCCGCGCAAAAATAGTGCCGCCGCGCGCATCGAGACGTGACGAGGTTCGCTGAAAAACCTTCTGCACCAGTGCGCAGGGTGTAAATCGGGATCGTGCCGTTCGCGACAAACCGCGCGTCGTCGCCGAACGGAAAACGCCGCCCGGAGGCGGCGTTTTCAGGGGGTACGACCGTGTTCCGCTCCGCCGTGGGTCAGCCCGCGGTCACCGTTTCCAGGATCCGCTTGCCGGTGGCCTGCAGCTCTTTTTCCGCCTGCTCGCTCTTCTGCTTGGCGAACTTGGCGTTCGGACACTGCGCCAGCATGTAGTTGGCGTCGAAGTCGAGCTTGGCCACCAGGAAATCGACAAACGCGCGCACCTTCGGCGAGACCAGGCGACCGCCGGCGAACACGGCGTTGAAGTCCACTTCCGGGCCGGTCCAGCCGGCCAGCACGCGGCGCACCATGCCCGATTCGACGAACGGTTTGGCCATCACATCGCCGGTGAGCAGCAACCCTTCGCCGCACACCAGCGCACCATTCAGCGCGGACGGGTCGTTGGCCACCAGCAGCGGATTGACCGGGAAATCGCGCAGGTCGCCGCCGTTCTCGCCGAGCTGCCAGAAGAAGCGGTTGTTGTTGATGTTGCGTGCCTTGCGCATCGCCAGGATGCGGTGGAACTGCAACTCGTCCGGGTGCAGCGGCTCGCCGTAGCGCTCGATGTAGGCCGGGCTCGCGAACACCTGCGTGCGCAGGCTGCCGAGCTTGCGCGCCACCAGGTTGGAGTCGGGCAGGGTACCCACGCGCAGGGCCAGGTCGGCTTCGCCGGCGATCAGGTCCAGCTTCTCGTTGCCCAGGTGCATGTCCAGCTGGATTTCCGGGTACTGCGCATGGAACTCGCCGAGCAGCGGCGCGATCCAGGTGATGCCGATCGAGTAGGGCACGGTGAAGCGCAGCCAGCCGCGAGGGCCGGACTGCAGCTGGTTGACCGCGCCTTCGGCTTCTTCCAGTTCGCGCGCGATGCGCTGGCAATGCTCGTGGTACACCGAGCCGGCCTCGGTCAGGCCCAGCCGGCGCGTGGTCCGGTGCAGCAGGCGCGCGCCCAGGCGCGTCTCCAGTTCCTGCACCTTGCGGCTGACCGTGGTCTTGGGCAGGCCGAGCGCGGTGGCGGCGGCGATGAAGCTGCCTTGCTCGACCACCTTGACGAAGATCAGCGTGTCGTTGAGATCGTGTGCCATGACGGGGATCCGAAGTGGGGAGGGCTAGGGTGCCCGAAAGATTGTGCCGGGTACGGGACGATTATTCCCCTTAATCCGGACTAATCAAGGGGGAGTTTGGGGACTAATCTGGCGCCATTCCCGAAATGAAGGACCCCAGCCATGTGGTTGCGGAACATTCTTGGCCGCGTACTCAGCGGCCCCACCTCCCCGCTGGAGCTGGCCATGACCGTAGAGAAGCGCCCTTCGGCGTTCTCGCACAAGGCTTTCCGCGAGTTCACCCCGCCCGCCAAGATGCAGCGCGGCGGTAGCCTGCGACTGGGTTCACGCCATCTCGACCAACTGGGTCGAATTGGGATTATCCCGGGCGCGGGAGTGAAAGTCCCATGAGTGGGACGCTGGCCCCCGAGGTCCTGGTCCTGGGCGGCACCGGCAGTGTCGGCCAGGGCATCGTGGCTGCGCTGCTGGAGGCCGGCAGCCCGGTCCTGGTGGTCGGCCGCGACCCCGGGCGGCTGGCGGCCCTGCAGGACCAGTTCGCCGACGAGCCCGGGCTGGAAACGATGCTCGGTTCGCTGGGGGACGATGGTTCGGCGCGTGCGCTCGTCGAACGCCTGGCGCTGCGGCGGCGCCCGTTGGCGGCCGTGGTCGATGCAATGGGCGGCCCGTACAACCGCGGCCGCGTCACCGACCGCAGTGGCGATGCACTGCTGCAGGCACTGCAGGCCGACGTGATGCCGCACGTGCACGCCGGGCGCCACCTGCTGCCGCTGCTTCGCGGTGGCGCACAGGTGCGCCGCTACGTGCTGGTCGGTGGCCCGGCCGGCTTCAAGCCGTGGGCCGGCCACGGCGAATCGTCGATCACCATGTCCACCACGCGCATGTACGCCCAGGTGCTGCACCAGGAAGCGCAGGCGCTGGGCGTGCGTGCGCAGATGCTGGAAGTGTGCAACCCGGTGTGTACGACGACCAATGCAGCCAATGCCTGCATCGAGTGGCCGAGCGCGCTGCTGGTCGGGCGGCGGCTGGTGTCCCTGCTCGATACCTGCACCGACAACCGCGCCATCGTGCGCTGCGACACCCGCGACGCCGAGCTGCCGCGTGGCCTGCTGCACCTGGACAGGCCTCCCCCGCTGTCGCGCGATACCGCAGGCGCCGCTTGACCTTTACCAAGGTTCAGGTCGCAGGATGTGCCCCCTAGTTGCGCCTTCCCCCCGATTTCGTATCACCACCCCCTCCGTACGGATGCATGCCATGACCACCTCCAACTCCACTTTCCCACGTTTCACCCGACGGCTGGCCATGGTCGGTGTGTCCGTCCTGGCCGCCGCCGTCCTGGCCGCCTGCAGCGGTGGCCACGCCGAAGAAGCCGGCATGCCGCCGCCGCCGTCGGTCAGCGCCGCCCCGGTGCTGGTCAAGCAGGTCAGCCAGTGGGATGAATTCAGCGGCCGCGTCGAGGCGGTGCAGAGCGTCGAGCTGCGCCCGCGCGTGTCCGGCTACATCGACAAGGTCAACTACGTCGAAGGCGACGAGGTGAAGAAGGGCGATGTCCTGTTCACCATCGACGCGCGCAGCTACCAGGCCGAGTACGACCGTGCCCGCGCTGAGCTGGCCCGTGCCCGCACCCAGTCCACGCTGGCCCGCAGCGAGTCCGACCGCGCCAAGAAGCTCTCCGAGCAGCAGGCGATCTCCACCGAAACCTGGGAGCAGCGCCGCGCCGCGGCCGACCAGGCCGGTGCCAGCGTGCAGGCCGCGCAGGCCGCGCTGGATGCCGCCGCGCTCAACCTGGAGTTCACCAAGGTGCGCGCGCCGATCAACGGCCGTGCCGGGCGCGCGATGGTGACCGCCGGCAACCTGGTCACCGCCGGCGACAGCGCCAGCGTGCTGACCACGCTGGTTTCGCTGGATACGGTGTTCGTGTACTTCGATGCCGACGAGAGCACCTTCCTGCGGTACGCGCAGATGGCGCGCAAGGGCGAGCGCCCGAGCGAGCGCGACAGCGACCTGCCGGTCAAGGTGGGCCTGTCGGGCGAGGAGGGCTTCCCGCATGAGGGCAAGGTCGACTTCCTCGACAACCAGGTCACCCGCAGCACCGGCACCATCCGCGTGCGCGCGCTGCTGGACAACGCCGACCGCACCTTCACCCCGGGCCTGTTCGCCCGCGTGCAGCTGCTGGGCAGTGGCCAGTTCCAGGCCATGCTGATCGACGAGAAGGCCGTGCTCACCGACCAGGACCGCAAGTACGTCTACGTGGTCGACAAGGACGGCAAGGCGCAGCGCCAGGACATCACCCTGGGCCGCAACGCCGACGGCCTGCGCATCGTGCAGCAGGGCCTGAAGGCCGGCGACCGGGTGATCATCGACGGCGTGCAGAAGGTCTTCATGCCCGGCATGCCGGTGCAGGCCAAGGCCGTGGTCATGCAGCCCGCTGCGGCACCCGCTGTTGCGTTGAAGTGAAGGGCAGCCGACTGACCGTCGGCCCTACATAGCAGCCGACCCCACCGTCGGCTCTACCGTGTCTGCCAGCGCCCCGTGCAGGGGAGCCCGCCACCGCTGTCGCCTGCGACAGCGGCCGGGGTCGTGCACGCCGGCGTTGGTGAAACCCCAGGAATCCACCCATGGACTTTTCCCGTTTCTTCATCGACAGGCCGATTTTCGCGGCGGTGTTGTCGATCGTGATCTTCGCCGCCGGCCTGATCTCCATCCCGATGTTGCCCATCGGTGAGTACCCGGAAGTGGTGCCGCCGTCGGTGGTGGTGCGTACCGTGTATCCCGGCGCCAACCCCAAGGTGATCGCCGAAACCGTGGCCACCCCGCTGGAAGAGGCGATCAACGGCGTCGAGGGCATGATGTACCTCAAGTCGGTGGCCGGCTCCGATGGCGTGCTGCAGATGACCATCACCTTCCGCCCGGGCACCGACCCGGACGATGCGGCGGTGAAGGTGCAGAACCGCGTCGCCCAGGCCCAAGCGCGCCTGCCCGAGGACGTGCGCCGGCAGGGCGTCACCACCCAGAAGCAGTCGCCGACCTTCCTGATGGTGGTGCACCTGACCTCGCCCAAGGGCAAGTACGACACCCTCTACCTGCGCAACTACGCGCGCCTGCACGTCAAGGACGCGCTCGCGCGCATCCAGGGCGTGGGCGATGCGCAGATCTTCGGCGGTGGCGACTACGCCATGCGCGCCTGGTTGGACCCGGACAAGGTCGCCGCCCGCGGCCTGACCGCCAGCGACGTGGTCGGCGCGATGCGCGAGCAGAACGTGCAGGTCTCGGCCGGCCAGCTCGGTGCCGAGCCGATGCCCAACAGCCAGTTCCTGACCCTGATCAACGCGCAGGGCCGCCTGCGCAGCGAGAAGGAGTTCGGCGACATCGTGCTCAAGAGCGGTGCCGACGGTGAAGTGGTGCGCCTGTCCGATGTGGCCCGCGTGGAGCTGGGCGCCGGCGACTACACCCTGCGCTCGCAGCTGGACGGCAAGAACGCGGTCGGCATCGGCATCTTCCAGGCCCCCGGCGCCAACGCGCTGGACATCCGCGACGCGGTGATGGCCAGCATGGACGAGATGCAGAAGTCCATGCCGGACGACGTCAAGTACGAGGCGGTGTACGACACCACCATCTTCGTGCGCGACTCGATCAAGGCCGTGGTCTCCACCCTGCTCGAAGCCATCGCCCTGGTGGTGCTGGTGGTGATCCTGTTCCTGCAGACCTGGCGCGCCTCGATCATTCCGCTGATCGCCGTGCCGGTGTCCATCGTGGGTACGTTCGCCGCGCTGTACCTGCTGGGCTTCTCGATCAACACGCTGAGCCTGTTCGGCCTGGTGCTGGCGATCGGCATCGTGGTCGATGACGCGATCGTGGTGGTGGAAAACGTCGAACGCAACATCGAGGAAGGTCTCACCCCGCTTGCGGCCGCCCACCAGGCGATGCGCGAAGTGTCCGGTCCGATCATCGCCATCGCGCTGGTGCTGTGCGCGGTGTTCGTGCCGATGGCGTTCCTGTCCGGCGTCACCGGCCAGTTCTACAAGCAGTTCGCGGTCACCATCGCCATCTCCACGGTGATCTCGGCGATCAACTCGCTCACCCTGTCGCCGGCCCTGGCCGCGCGCCTGCTCAAGCCGCACGGTGCGCCGAAGGATGCCCCGACCCGCATCATCGACCGCCTGTTCGGCTGGGTGTTCCGCCCGTTCAACCGTTTCTTCAAGTCCAGCTCGGAGAAGTACGAGCGCGGCGTGTCGAAGATCCTCGGCCGGCGTGGCGCGGTGTTCGTGGTGTACGCGGTGCTGCTGGTCGGTACCGGCTTCATCTTCAAGCTGGTGCCGCCGGGCTTCATTCCGACCCAGGACAAGCTGTACCTGATCGCCGGCGTGAAGCTGCCGGAAGGCTCCTCGATCGCGCGTACCGATGAAATGCTGCGCAAGGTCGCCAAGATCGCCCAGGAAACCGAGGGCGTGGCCCACACGATCTCGTTCCCCGGCCTGAACGCACTGCAGTTCACCAATACGCCCAACACCGGCGTGGCGTTCATCCCGCTCAAGCCGTTCAACGAGCGCCATGGCCGCACCGCCGCGCAGATCAACGCCGAGATCAACCAGAAGATCGCCGGGCTGCAGGAGGGCTTCGCCTTCGCCATGATGCCGCCGCCGATCCTCGGCCTGGGCAACGGCAACGGCTACCAGATGTTCATCGAAGACCGCGGCAACCTCGGTTACGGTGCGCTGCAGAACGCCGTGCAGGCGATGCAGGGCGCGGTGTCGCAGACCCCGGGCATGGCGTTCCCGATCACCAGCTACCAGGCCAACGTGCCGCAGCTGGATGCCGAAGTGGACCGGGTCAAGGCCAAGGCGCAGGGCGTGCAGCTGACCGAGCTGTTCGACACCCTGCAGACCTATCTGGGGTCGTCGTACGTCAACGACTTCAACCAGTTCGGGCGTACCTGGCAGGTGATCGCCCAGGCCGACGGCCAGTTCCGCAACAGCGTGGAAGACATCGGCAAGCTGCGTACCCGCAACGACCGTGGCGAGATGGTGCCGATCGGTTCGATGGTGACCGTCAAGGAAACCTTCGGCCCGGACCCGGTGCTGCGCTTCAACGGCTACCCGGCGGCCGACCTGGCCGGCGAAGCCGACCCGCGCGTGCTGTCCTCGGCCGAGGCGATGAACAACCTCACCGCCATCGCCGCCAAGGTGCTGCCGGTGGGCATGACCACCGAATGGACCGACCTGAGCTACCAGCAGGCCACCCAGGGCAAGGCCGCCTTCATCGTGTTCCCGGTGGCGATCCTGCTGGCGTTCCTGGTGTTGGCTGCGCTGTATGAAAGCTGGTCGCTGCCGCTGGCGGTGATCCTGATCGTGCCGATGACCCTGCTGTCCGCGCTGTTCGGCGTGTGGCTGACCGGCGGCGACAACAACGTGTTCGTGCAGGTCGGCCTGGTGGTGCTGATGGGCCTGGCGTGCAAGAACGCGATCCTGATCGTCGAATTCGCCCGCGAGCTGGAGATGGGCGGCAAGGGCATCGTGGAAGCCGCGCTGGAAGCCTGCCGCCTGCGTCTGCGTCCGATCGTGATGACCTCCATCGCCTTCATCGCCGGCACCGTGCCGCTGGTGCTCTCCCACGGTGCCGGCGCGGAAGTCCGCTCTGTCACCGGCATCACGGTGTTTGCCGGCATGCTGGGCGTGACCCTGTTCGGCCTGTTCCTGACCCCGGTGTTCTACGTGGCCCTGCGCAAGTTCGTCAGCCGTAATGGCGGCGGCCAGCTGGTGACCCACGGCGCACCGACCATCCACCATTGATCCCGTCCCCCGCGAGGTTTTTCACATGAATACCGCTACCCAAACGATTGCCCTGGTCACCGGTGCCACCCGCGGCATCGGCCTGGAAACCGTCCGCCAGCTGGCCCAGGCCGGCGTGCACACGCTGCTGGCCGGGCGCAAGCGCGACGTCGCCGTGGCCGAGGCCCTGAAGCTGCAGGCCGAAGGCCTGCCGGTGGAAGCGATCCAGCTCGACGTCGGCGATGCCGCCAGCATCGCCGCCGCCGTGCAGACCGTCACCGAGCGCCACGGGCGCCTGGACATCCTGGTCAACAACGCCGGCATCCTGCTCGATGACCCCACGCTGGCGCCGTCGGCGCAGACCCTGGACACCTGGCGCACCACCTTCGACACCAACGTGTTCGCGGTGATCGCCGTCACCCAGGCCTTCCTGCCGCTGATCAACGCCTCGCCCGCCGGCCGCATCGTCAACGTGTCCAGCATCCTCGGCTCGCTGACCCTGCACAGCCAGCCCGGTTCGCCGATCTACGGCTTCGCGGTGCCGGCCTACAACGCCTCCAAGAGTGCGGTGAACGCCTGGACCGTGCAGCTGGCCTACGAGCTGCGCGAGAGCACCACCAAGGTCAACACCGTGCACCCCGGCTACGTGAAGACCGACATGAACGCGGGCGAGGGCGAGATCGAGATCAGCGAAGGCGCGCGCTCCAGCGTGGGCATGGCGCTGATCGGTGCCGACGGCCCCAACGGCAGCTTCACCTACCTCGGCGAGGTGCTGCCATGGTGATCCGCCTGTTGACCGTGGCCGTGACCAGCGCGCTGCTGGCCGGCTGCGTCAGCGTCGGCCCCAACTACCAGGCGCCACCGGCACAGCCGGTGACCCTGCAGGGCGCGGCCGCGCCGGTGTTCAGCACCACCTCGCCGGTGGCCAGCTGGTGGGCGCAGTTCGACGATCCGGTGCTGGAGCAGCTGGTGCATGACGCACTGGGCGACAACCTGGACCTGCGCATTGCGATGGCCCGCGTGCGTGAAGCGCGCGCGGTGTTCGTCGAGCAGCGCCTGGACCAGTTGCCGCACGTCACCAGTGGTGGCAGCTACGACCGCCGCAAGCAGCCCGACGCCAGCCTTGGCGGCGAGCGCGTCTTCAGCGAGACCTACCAGCTCGGCTTCGACGCCGGCTGGGAACTGGATCTGTTCGGTCGCCAGCGCCGTGCCGCCGAAGCGGCGCGCGCCGACCTCGGTGCAGAGCAGGACAACCTCGCCGATGCGCAGGTCACCGTGGCGGCGGAAGTGGCACGCAACTACTTCGAGCTGCGTGGCACGCAGAAGCGCATCGACGTGGCCAAGCGCACCCTGGTCAACCTGCGCGACACCCAGCGCCTGACCGAAGCGCGCTGGGAACTCGGTGCGGGCAGCGAGCTGGACGTGCAGAGCAGCCGCGCGCGCTTGAAGGCGATCGAAGCGGACATCCCGCTGCTGGAAGTGGCCGAAGTGCAGTCGCGGCATCGCCTGGCGGTGCTGCTGGGGCAGCGTCCGGATGCACTGGATGCCCTGCTGCAACCGCGCGAGGTCCCGGCCTATGCCAAGCAGTTGCCGCTGGGCGACACCACCGACCTGCTGCGCCAGCGCGCCGACGTACGCAGTGCCGAGCGTCGCCTCGCGGCGGCGACGGCACGCGTCGGCGTGGCCACCGCCGACCTGTTCCCGCGGATCAGCCTCACCGGGTTCGTCGGGTTCCTGTCCGGCGACGCCAGCGGCCTGGTCAACGGGGCCAACAAGGCCTGGTCGGTGACGCCGTCGATCAGCTGGGCCGCGTTCGATTTCGGCACCGTGCGCGCGCGGCTGCGCGCCAGCAAGGCACAGGCCGACGGAGTGGCCGCCGAGTACGAAAAGGCGGTGCTGCTGGCACTGGAAGACACCGAGAACGCCTTGACCCGCTATGCCAAGCAACAGGCCCGGCTGGGCATCGTTGCCGAGCAGGCGCAGGCCGCACGACGTGCCGAGCAGCTGGCGCAGATCCGCTATCGCGAGGGCTCCGAGGACTTCCTGACCCTGCTCGATGCGCAGCGCACCCAGCTGGCGGCCGATGATGCGTTGGCGGCGGCCGAATCCACGGTCAATGTCAGCGTGGTTGGCGTGTACAAGGCCCTGGGGGGTTGGGGCCAGCAACAGGACGCGGCGCCGCCGGCGGTGGCCGGCACGCTGCGTTGAGGTGACACGGGAGGGCGGCATCTGGCCGCCCTCCCGTGTGTCGGGCGTCGGAGTTCGCAAAGACGCCGCGTCGGCAATGCCGCCATTGGCGGCTTTGCCCCTGACGCACGCATCCCTCCGGGTGCTACAAGATTTCTCTTTTCCAGGGAGGGACGCTATGGGCGGACATGACCGATGGCGCACCGGGTCGATCACCGGCCTGCGCGCGCGGGCGGCGATGTCACCGGCGGTGATCGTGCTGCTGGTGCTGGCCGCATTGGCGGTGGCCCTGGGGTTCGGCCGGCTCCCGGATCAACTGCTGGACATCGGCGTGCTGCTGGTAGGCGTGTTCCTGGCCGTGGTCGCGCGCATCTGCCAGGCGCGCGACCAGCACCTGGTGTTGAGCCGCCTGCTGGGCGAGGGGCACCGGCAACGCCGGTACTGAGCGCTAGTCCCAGTGGTTGGCCGCGGCCCGCCCGTCATCCTCGCGCATACGCACGATGCAGAAACGGTGGCCGGTCGGCGCTTCCATCACCCACCAGCGTTTGACGAACCCGATCCGGCGCGCGCCGAGCGCCTCCAGCCGGTCGGCCTCGGCATCGATGTCGTCGCTCTCGATATCCAGATGCACCCGCGAGGCATGGGGCACCCGCTGCACTTCCACGTTCAATCCCGCCGGCGCGCCCTGCAGATCCGCATACTCGGCGCCTTCTTCGCGATAGGCCGGCGCGGCCCGGTAGCCGAGCGCGGCGGACCAGAACGCGGCGGCCTGGTCGGCGGGCGTGTCCTGGCAATCAATGATGAAACCGGCGAGGCGACTACGGTGGGCCATGGTGGCGGTCTCCAGGGGGAATCCGGGCGGTATCGCACCCGGCGCATCCACGCCGCGTGAGGTGGCCCGGGCGCCCCTTGCCGCCGCGGTCACGGCGGCTGCGCGATCCTGCCGGCCACCGCTCACAGCCCATGACGAGGACCGCCGATGCGCACGACTTCGCTCGCCGCCGGGTGCCTGCTGGCCTTGGCCGCCGCCGCCAGTGCACACGCCAACGATCCGCTGGTCGGCCCGGGCGAGGCGATCGCCAAACAGCTGCCCAAGCCCTATGCCACCCGCTCGGCACAGGTGAATTCCAAGGTCATCGGTTGGTCGCAGGGTCGCACCCCGACGGCGCCGGCGGGATTCCGGGTCAGCGCCTACGCGCGCGACTTCGACAACCCGCGCTGGATGGCGCTGCTCGACAATGGCGACGTGCTGGTGTCCGAGGCGAGGACCGGGGCCAACAGCGCCAACCGCATCACCCTGCTGCGCGATGCCGACGGCGATGGCGTGCCGGAACTGCGCACTACCTTCCTGGCCGGTCTCAACCAACCGTTCGGCATGCTCCAGCGCGGCAACCAGTTCTACGTGGCCAACACCGACGGCGTCTGGGTGTATCCGTACCAGCCGGGCCAGACCAGGATCACCGCGAAGGGCCGCAAGATCCTGTCGCTGCCCGCCGGCGGCTACAACAATCACTGGACCCGCAACATCGTGGCCAGCCCCGACGGCCAGTACCTGTACGTGACCGTGGGTTCGGCCAGCAACAACGGCGAGTATGGGCTGGAGAACGAAAAACGCCGCGCCAACATCCTGCGCATCCGGCCCGATGGCAGTGGCGAAACCATCCATGCTGCCGGCCTGCGCAATCCCAACGGCATCGCCTTCAAGAATGGCCGCATGTGGACCGCGGTCAACGAGCGCGACGAACTGGGCGACAACCTGGTGCCGGACTACATCACCCAGGTAGAGCCAGGCGGTTTCTATGGCTGGCCCTATGCGTACTACGGCGCCAACGAAGATCCGCGGCTGGCCGGCAAGGCACCGGCGCTGGTCAAGAAAACCCGCGTGCCCGATTTCGCGGTGGGGCCGCACGTGGCGGCGATGGACATTACCTTCTATGACGGCACGGCGTTCCCGGCCCGCTACCGCGGCGGCGCGCTGGTGGGCCTGCACGGGTCATGGAATCGCGCCACGCTGTCCGGCTACAAGGTGCTGTTCGTGCCCTTCAGCGGCGATACGCCCAGCGGCCAGGCCGAGGAGTTCCTCAGCGGCTTCGTGGCCGAGGGCGGCAGCGCGCAGGTCTACGGCCGGCCGGTGGCCAGCCTGGTCCTGAAGGACGGCAGCGTGCTGGTCACCGACGACGCCGGCAACACGGTCTGGCGTGTCAGCTACGCTCCCGAGGCCACCGCCGTACGGTAAGGCGGTGGCCCCCGGCGCGCCGGCTCAACGGCCGGGCGCGGCCGGGAAACGGAGGTCGGCCTGCACCGGGAAGTGGTCCGATGGCAGCACGCCGCCGGGCCGGTCGTCCAGCGTGCTGAAACGGTCCACGCGGAAACCGCGGACCAGGATCCAGTCCAGCTCCACGGTCGGCTTGCCGCTGAAATCGTGGAAGGTCAGGCGTGGGCCATCGACCTTGCCGGCCAGCCTGCGTGCATCGCCGAGTGCGCGGGTGAAGGCCTGGTAGGTGGTGCTGCCCGGCTCACTGTTGAAGTCGCCGGTGACCACCACCGGGATGTCCTTGGGCAGCGCTGCCAGGCGGTCGACGATCAGCCGTGCGCCCAGCACGCGGCGCGGCTCATCCTCGTCGCGATAGGGCAGGTGGGTGTTGAGCAGGTAGAAGCGCTTGCCGTCGGCCTGGCGCTGGAACAGCGCCCAGGTGACCATGCGCGGCATCAGGTTGCCCCAGGTGATGCTGCCGGCCACGTCCGGCGTATCGGACAGCCAGAAGTTGCCCGACTCGACCACCGTCAACTGCGCGCTGTCGTAGAACACGCCCATGTGCTCGTCGCCCTTGCCGCCCCGACGGCCTTCGCCGAACCAGCGGTAGCCGGGCAGGTGCTCGACCAGGTAGTCGGCCTGTTTTTCCACCAGCTCCTGGGTGCCGAACACAGCCGGATGCTGGTCGCGAAGCAGCGCCACCATCGCATCGCGACGGTCTTCCCAGCGCCGGCCGGGCTCGGTATCCACCGGCGTGCGCACGTTGAAGGACATCACCCGCAGCGGGGCGTCGGTCTGGGCCAGGGCGTGGCCGGCCGGCAGCGACAGGGCCATCAGCGCCAGCAGCGCGGTACGACGAAAACGAGACAACATTGGAATCCCTCCATCCCATGAAAACGTTTCCCGAAGGGTCGCACGGAAACGGGGCAGGGGGAATTGCACGCATTGGCGGCTGGAGCGCCGGGCGCAGGGCTGCGTCGCCCGCTCAGGTGGCCAGCAATGCCCAGCCGATCAGGCTGTTGATGACGATCCCCAGCAGCAACACCCAGGCCGTCGACAGGACCGTGTTGAGCCACGAGCGCTGCAGCGTCATCTTCAGCCAGCGGGCCTGCACCACCGCATACCAGAGCAGCGACAGTACCGACACGACAATGCCGGCCTGGGTCGAGAGCTCCCCCGGCAGCCGCACGAACACCATGCTGGTGGACAGTGCCACCGCGAACGGCGCGGTCAGGTAGCACTGCACGAAGAACGGGCCGCGCAGGGACTCACGGGTGATCGGCCGCTGCCTGCGCCGCAGCAGGTGCACGCTGCAGATGAGCGGCCATACCGCAAAGGTGATCGAGCGGTACAGCAGCAGGCCTTCCTCGTTGCCGAACAAGGTGCGCGACAACTGCCCGGTCCCGGTCACCTGCTGGTGCATCAACAGCTCCACCCCGTGCGCCACCAGCACCGCCAGCATCAGGAACATCGGCGGGCTGATCGCATCGTCGAACTGGTTTTCCAGCTTCTGGGTAAGCTCGGTATGCACGTACTGCGCCATCTGCCGTGGCCGCACCACCACCCGGTACAGCGTGCGCGGGAAAAACAGGAACCAGGTGCAGAGTTCGTAGAGGAACTCTTCCAGCGATCGGAGCAGTTTGAGGAAGTCCATCCCGAGGTCCCTGCGAGGAAAAAACCGGACGCGCCGGGCCGGCCCGACGCCGGGATCAGCGGATGGCCACCGTCAGCGTGTGCGGGGCCTTTTCACCGCGCCGTGCCTGTGCGCGCATTTGGTACACCTGCACCACATACGTGCCGGAGGCGGGCAGGGCATCGCTCCAGCGCCGCTTCTCATCACTGTTGCCGAGCGCCTCGCCCTCGCCGGGCACCACGCCCGGGGCGAACACGTTGAAGCTGGCGTTGGCGCTGCCGCCCAGGGTGACCGTCATGGTCTGCCCGGCGCGTGCGGCCACCGTGTAGCGCACCGTGTCGTAACCGGAAAGCGTGCCACGCAGGGTGGCGCTGCTGGTGCCCTTGGCGAAGTGCACGGGCGTGGTGGTGACCGTATCGGCGGCGCCGGCCAGGGTCGGTGCCACCGCGAGCAGGGCGGTCAACAGGATCGAACGGAACGGGGTCATGGCAATCCTCGCGCGCCCGGGAGGGAGGCGCAGTGCGCCGAGCATGATGGGCAGGGCATCAAGGGGGTGTCGACGCTGCCCGGTCATCGCGCACGCCCCGGGGCCGTCGGCACCGGAGCGGCGCAGCCGGTGCCAAGGAGGGGTAACCTTGGCGGTTCCCTTCTTGAACAACAGGCCCCCCGATGGATTACCAGCTTGTAATCAAGTTCTGGCGAGCGTCGCTGGACGACGAGGCCTTCCTGGCCACCCTGGAAGCCGAGTTGCGTACGGCCCTGGGCAGTGCGGCGACCCTGGACGGCTATGACGTCAGCGCCAAGGAGATCAACCTGTTCATGTTTACCGCCGATCCGCGCCCCACCTTCCGCCGGGCCAAGGACGTGTTCGAACGCCTCGGCGTGCTGCGCAGTGTGTCGGCGGCATACCGACTGGTCGGCGGCGCGCAGTTCACCTCGGTGTGGCCGCTGCGCATGGCGCGCAAGTTCACCCTGCCCTGAGCAGTACTGAGGCGGTTTCACCCTGCACGTGAGCAAATGACATGGACATACAGAATCGATATCGCGGTGCGCTGCTGGGCCTGGCCTGTGGCGATGCGGTGGGTACCACGCTGGAATTCCAGCCGCGCGGCAGTTTCGAACCGTTGACCGACATGGTCGGGGGGGGGCCGTTCGAGTTGCAGCCGGGCCAATGGACCGACGACACCTCGATGGCGATGTGCCTGGCCGAGAGCCTGGTGCGCTGCGACGGTTTCGACCCGCGCGATCAGATGAACCGCTACGTCAACTGGTACCAGCACGGGTACTGGAGCTCGACCGGCAGCTGCTTCGATATCGGCGTGGCCACGCGTGCGGCCCTGCACAGCTTCCTGGCCACCGGCGAGCCGCTGGCCGGCAACCCGGCCGCCAGCAGCGCCGGCAACGGTTCGATCATGCGCCTGGCCCCGGTGGTGCTGCGCTACGCCGGCACTGCCGAGCTGCAGGACATGGCGGTGCTGAGTTCGCGCACCAGCCATGCCGCGCTCGAGTGTCTGGAGGCCTGCCGCCTGCTGGCGGTGGCGATCGAGCGCGCCTTGCAGGGGCAGGGCAAAGCAGCGGTGCTGGACCTGCGCGCGGTGGCGGTCAGCAGCCCACGGCTGGGTGCCATCGCCGCCGGAGGTTACCGCGCGCTGCCGCGTGAGCAGATCCGTGGCAGCGGCTACGTGGTGGACAGCCTGGAGGCGGCGCTGTGGTGTTTCGCCTGCCACGACAGCTTCGCCGACATGGTGCTGGCGGCGGCCAACCTCGGCGATGACGCCGATACCACCGCGGCGATCGTCGGCCAGCTGGCGGGCGCCTTCCATGGCGCCGCGGGCATTCCGGGCCACTGGCTCGAACGGCTGCACGAGCGCGAGGCCATCCAGGCGCTGGCCGACGCACTGCTGGAGCGGCATGGCGGGATGCTGGACTGACGCCGCTGCGCGGCGTCGCTACGCCCGTACCGCGACCACCTTGTCACTGCACAGCGCATCCTCGCCGCCGAACCGGTAGGCGACCCGCGGTTCCCCCGGCAGGGCGGCGCTGTAATCCACGCAGCAGGCCGTGGCCGAGATGACGCCCGGCCTGCCGCTGAACCAGTAATGCCCGAAAAAGACCGGCGTGGCCTGGTCGTAACGGGCGATGGCGCTGTCCCACCAGCGCACGCGCGTGCGGTGACGGGCGATGCCTTGCTTGTCGGTGAAGGACACCGGCGCGGGCAGCGCTATCTCCAAGCCCTTGCGGCTCGCCTCCACCGCGACGACCGCCACGCTGTCCTTGCGGCTGGCGGCCGGCACCAGTTCCGGGGTGAGGGTGTTGCCCGGGCCCAGCCGGTCGGCGATCGCCGCCATGAAGGCCGGGTGCCGGCAGGCGTGCACCCGGCGCAACTGGTCGGTTTCGATCCACAGCGGCAGGGTCATGAACCACTGCACCCACTCCCGGTGCACTGCGCTGTCCACCACCACCTCGTCGAGGAAAGCGCGGTGCCGGGCATGGTTGCCCGGGCCGCGCGTCCGCAGGTGTTCGCCGGGCCGTTCCGGGTCCCTGCGTCGCGTAGGCAATGCCGTTGAACTCGTGGTTGCCCATGATCGCGTCGGCACTGCCGGCATCCCCCATGCGCCGCACGACGTCCAGTGTTTCCAGTTGCCCGGGGCCGCGGTCGATCAGGTCGCCCACGAACCGCGCGCTGCGCTCCGGGTGCCGCCACGCGCCCATGCGCTCGCGGTACCCCAACTGCTTGAGCAACGCCTTGAGTTTCCCCGCCTGACCGTGGATGTCACCCATGATGTCGTGTCCCATGCCTGCATTCCGGCAGCGGGCGTGGGCGTGCGGATCGCTGCAGTAGAGGGCGCGCGGTGGAGTGCAGTTACCGCGCATCATTAGAAACTGTGATGCATGCACATTATTGCCGGCATATTGGACACTGCCATATACCTGTGTTATCAAGCGCTGGCCGGGATACTCCCGGTAAACCCGCACAGCCATCAAAGGAGTGAAAGATGAAACGATTCGCACGAGCATTGCGCGTCAGCCTCAATATTCATCCGAACGAGAAAAGCAGTGTGTGGAATACCTGGCCGCTCTGGATCGAGTTCTGATTCCCCGTTGATCCAACGGGTTTGAACGGTAGCAAGACGAAGGGACTCGTCTTCGAGTCCCTTCTTGCCGGAGGCGTGCATGGAAGGGATGACGCAACAGGTTGGCGGCGTGGCCGCCGAGCGCCTGGCCGCCCGCGTAGAGCGCGAAGGCCCGGTCTTGAAACTGGAGACCGGCGGCATCGGCGTGTTCTGCCCGGAACTGGCCGGCCGGGTCGACAAGGAAAACTCGGAACAGTTGTTCGTCGTGGAATCGCTGGCCGACCTGTTCCGCCGCCATGAGCGCGTGCGCTGGTCGGAAGTGCGAAGCCTCATCGCCACCCGCAGCGCAGAACTGACCGGCGCGGACACCCTGCGCGCCCTGCAGGGCCGGATGCGCGCCGCCCTCGATGCGGTCTGCGGCATCGAGGGCGATGCAATGCCCGCCGTGTGGAATGTCATGTCCTTCCCGCTGATCCCGCTGGTGATCGACGGGCTCACCGAGCGCGAGCAGGCGGCGGTGCAGTGCGCGTTGCGGCTGCGTTTCTCCACGCAGGTGGAGCAGGTCATCCATACGCGCCATCTGCTGCGCAACTTTCTCATCGGCCGTGGCGAGTCCAGCGCGATCCGGGCCGAACTCAAGCGCCGGCTGCGCGACGGCCATGCGCATCTTGATTATGCGCAGCCGCTGCTGGGCCTGCGCGACCGGATCGGCCTGGATAAAGTCACCTATCTGGTGACGGTACAGCTGATCGCGATCTCCGGCGTACCCGGCATGATGGCCGCGTGCCTGTTGCTGGCCCTGCAGATGCACCCGGCGTGGCGGGAGAAAATCGAGGCGGAGTTCAGGCCGCTCACCGATGCGGAGATCCACGCACTGCCGATGGCGCGCATCCCGTGCACGATGCGCTTCCTGAAGGAAGTCATGCGGCTGTATTCAACGCCGTTCAACAATCGCCGCGTGGCCGTCTGCGACCTGGAGGTCAACGGGCATGCGATTCCCGAAGGCAGCGTCTACGAACTGAGCTCTTACATCCAGCACCGCTCGGCCGCGCACTGGGACCATCCGCAGGTGTTCGATCCGGACCGCTGGTTGCCGGAGCGCCGCCGCCGCACCGCCGGCATCTACGTGCCCTACGGGTTCCCGTCGCGCTCGTGCGTGGGCTCGGCGGTGGGCAACGCGCAGTTGATCCTGCTGTGCGCGCTGTTGGCGCGCGAGTACCGCTTCACACCCTCGGCCAGCTACCGGCCGGAGGTGCGGATGGACGGCTTTGCGATCCCCGCGGCATTGCATGGGACGTTCTGCAGGCAATAAAAAAGCCGGAAGCCCTGTCACCAGGAACTTCCGGCTTCTTTCCGGTCCCGAAGGACCGGTCGTATGGTGGAGGTGGGCTCTACGGTACAGGTGGGCAAAGGCCTTACGCAGCAAGGCCGGGATGCTTGTCGATTCCATCGATACCCCCAGAAGTACCCCCGGCTTGGCCGGGGTGGTCACGCTCATCGACCAACGCCTGAATCCAGGCCTCGACCTCGGATTCCAGCCACCGAACAGAGGAGCCGACGGGCACTTGTTTGGGGAAGGTTCCGGCCGAAATGCGCGAATACATGGTCGATTTGGGTAGCCCGGTCCGGTCGAGGACCTGCTTCAAGCGGAGGAGCCGGCGCGGTGCTTGGGGTATCTCGTTGGCGTTGGTCATTTGGACTCCTGCACCGCATTGAGCGACTGATTTCTGAGGTGCGTGGTCATGCGGCGGGACTTTGCGGGAGACTCTGCGGGACAGCGAGAGGTTCGCCTTGAATTGGCTAATGCCACCTGCACCTGGTCCATGTCGGCGGGAGCGAAGTGGCGCGGTTCGTCGGTGTGGCGCGCACATTGTCCAGCGGGGCAGGCCGGCAGCGCCTTGGGGTGGCCGATGTGTCGTTGGGCCATGGGCGGGCACCTTGAGTCTGGGATTTTGAGCCAGTGGCGCCGTGCACCGTCCCTGACGGCATCGGGGAGTTGCGTGCCGCAGGGAGTCGCAGCAACATTGGGTACTGCAGTGGCTCTGGCTATTGGGAGGCCGAGGTGGAAGGGCAAATCGATTGGGTTTTTGACGTGCGTGGTAGGAAGGTGTCGGTCCGAGCGGTGGAAGATGGACATGGAAAAGTACTGCTGAAGAGATTTGAGGTTGCGGGTGGCGTGGCTCAGACGCTTTGGGACGTTCCGGTGGAGTCTCGGTTGGAAGCGCAGCGCGTACTGGAGGAGAAGTTGGAGGCTCTCCTCGGGCCGGACTGGAGCTAGCCGTACCGTGCAAGGCACGGGGCTCGCTGCCCATTCCGCGGCGTGACCGACGGCGCAGGCCGGCAGCCCCTCGGGGTGGCTGATGTGTCGCTGGGTCATAACGGGTTCCGATCGGCAGGGCCCTTGTTGCTGCAGGGAAGCACAGCGAGACGGCTTCGAGGTTTGATGGGACAATCCGCCAGCCTTGCATGCGGAGTTGGCTGATGCCGTCGAGGAATTACGTGGAGGGCTATGAGCTGTGTGTGTTCTCACAGACCTGGGGGACGCACTGGCGGGGGTTCGTACGCATCGCGGGTCCTGGCGGCGAGCAGCTGCAAACGGTCGAAACTGCTGCTCGACACGCAACGCGGGCAGATGCAGAGCGCGCCGCGTTGACGATCGCCACGGATTGGGTGCGATTGAGAGTCGCGAGCGAATGAAATCCGCGATCACGCCGCTACCGCCAGCGGAATGTATGCCGGGTCAAGGTTTGCCTCGGCCAGGGCCCGCAGTGGCGGCGGGCTGACGCTGTTGCCGACCATGCGCACCGCGGCGCTGGTGGTGAGCGGCGTGCCGTCGGCGGTACGATCGATGATGTACCCGACCGGGAAGCCCTGCGCGCGGTACAGCTCATGCGGCTTGAGCATGCGCAGGCCGATGTCCACGATGACGTAGGGCGTGCCCTTGATCACTACCGTGACCAGCGCCAGCCGGTCCTTCGTGGTGATGGTATCGACCGGGTCAGCCAGGCTCGGCACGTTGGCGCCGGTGCCGTAGTACTTGATCAGGAAGGCGGCCACCCGCAGCGCACCCTCCTGATGCTCGGGCGACAGCTGGGCCAGTTCGGCCTCGGCAACCGCGTGTCCACCGTTGCCGCTCGCAGTAACCGTGCCCACCGGCAGGCTGACGGACTTACTGCCATCGCCCCAGCGTTGCACTCCGCCCGGACGGCCTTCGCCGTGCGCGGCCTGGACCATAAAGGCGGTGGACACCCCGAGCGCATGCGCGGCGCCAGCCGGCCGGGCAGCGCCCGCCCCTGAGGTGATCGTCGGGACGGGCTCTGTCACCGGCGTGCCGATGCTGTCGCCCCTGAACTTCACGAGGTGCGGCGCCGCAACCGCGTGCTTCACCCCACCTGCCACGACGGTGCCGAGTGGCTGCTGCAGATCAAGGGCGCGCGGGGCCTGGCCGTCTCGCTCCCCGTACCCGGTCTGCACCAGGACGGGCGCTACCAGCGCGGTGTCCGCCTTCGCGGTCATCGTGTAGAGCGGATCGGCGCCCGAGCGCGGCTCGGACTGCCCGGCCCGGCCGCCGACGCCGGCGAGGATGGGGGTGACGACGGAGAAGTGGCCGCCCTTGACCCCGGCGCAGACAGTTCGCAGCGGCTCGTCTGCCCGCATGCTGCCCAGTGAGTGGCTGCTGTTGGCGTGCTCGGCAATGAATGGCGCCAGTTCCGGCATGGCCAGCATCAGCTCCCCGCGATTCGCGGCGGTGATGGTGCGCAGCGGCTCGCCCACGGCATGCACGCGGTCGGCGCCTTGGTGAGTCACCGGCACGATGAAGGGGGCCGCCGCTTCGATGACGTGGCGCATGGTGCCCTTGGCGATGCGGCGCATGGTGGCATCCGCCAGCGCCCGCTTACGCCCGAAGATGGACGGGCAGGGGATGCTGAAGTCCAGGCAGTCGGCGGCGGATACGCGCGGCTTCTGGCCCGGCGCGGTGCCGTGGCTTGCCGCAGGCCACACGATGGGCTCGCCGTCGCGACGGCCGAGCAGGAACAGGCGCTCGCGGCTGGTGCCGGCGCCGAAGTCGCTCGCGACCAGCTTGCGCCATTCGACCGTGTAGCCCAGCGCCCGCAGGGCGGCGACGAACTGGCGCCAGGTGCGGCCGGTGTGCCGCTTGTCCGGCACCAGCTGCTGATGCTCGACCGGCACGCGCTCCCCGCGCGCCGCTACGGTGCCGTCCATCTTCAGCACGCGCCCGGTGGTCTTGCAGCGCTTGGCCACCAAAGGACCCCAGGTCAGGATCTGCCACACGTTCTCCATGGAGAAGATGCGCGGCGCGGTGTTGGTGCCGTTCACCAGGTCAGCGCGCAGCAGCATGCCGATCCACTTCAGCACGACCCAGGACAAGGCGCGGGTCTTCCGGCTGCGCGGCTGGCCGCCCTTGGCCTGGCTGAAGTGCGTGCAGTCCGGGGAGGCGTGGAACCAGCCGACGCACCGGCCGGCCACGTCGACACGCGGGTCCGCATGCCAGATGTCCTCGCGGTGGTGGCTGGTGAGCGGGTGGTTCGCCGCGTGCATGCCGATCGCCATGGGATCATGGTTGTAGGCCAGTGCCGGGTCTTGGCCCAGGGCCTGCTTGAGGGCCTCGCTGGCGCCGCCGCCGCCGGCGAACAGGTCGACCACGATCTCGCCGGGCCGCAGGCGGGAGCGCTGCGGCAAGGGGAAGTTGAAGGAGCGGGAGCCATCAGCCATTGGGGCATTCCTTGATTTCCGCGACGGCGGGGACGCGCACGCGCATGTCGCGCGGCGGCTTGACGGTGGCCAGGGTGGTGGGCTGCGCGTTTTGGGAATCTGAGTTCGTCTCTTCCAAGCGGCAAGGCGACGGCGTAAAGTGCGGCCGCCCATTCATCAAATCGTCTCGATGACATCTAAGAACTCGCGCCGGACCCTCCGTGGAACTCTTTCGGGGCACACCTTCGTCGTGCTCGTCACGGAGGCAGGGGCGGGGAATTTCGACTACAGCGTCACGGTGGACGGCCTGCTCGTTCCCTCCAAAAAAGGCCGCAGAATCTTGAGCAGGGGAGATGCCTTCCAGCTCGGCGTTGCCGCTGCGGAAATGCACATCGGCGCACTCCCGCGCAGCTAGACCGCCCGCATCGATCATCGGGTTATTAGCCATGGCCCGCCCCCGGCGCCGCATCCCGCTCGTCGATCAGGGTGCGGAATTCAGCAATCACCTCGGCGGCAATCCTGGTCGTGTAATCGCGCTCATGCTTGGCAATCCGAGTCTGCCGGCCCTGTAGCAGGCTGCCCGCAACGTAGTCGGGATCGCACTGGGCTACGAACTGCATGACCGAGCGGTCGCCCATCGCACCCCAGAAGCCCTGCCACGCATTGCCATAGCAAGTGACTACGATGCGGCCACGGCCCCATGCCTGGTCCTGCACGAAGACGCTGATCGGATCCAGGTTGTTGCGCGCCGGGATCCGGATCTCCCGAGTCTGTTTCTCGGTCGAGGCGGCCGTCTTGTGATGCGTGAGCCACACCCGGATATTGTCGGCGACCACCTGGGGGTCAACTACGCTGCCGCCCGGCACGCACGCGGTCAGCATCGCGTCCAGATTGAAGGCCAGCTCTGCGGGCTGCGCACGCGCGGCCCGGATGGCTTGGACGATGGCGACCTGCAGGCTCGCGCGTCGCTGCGGATCCCATTTCTCAGTGAATCGGCGGGCCACGTCGAGCGCGAGGGCGTCGACATCGGGGGCGGTGGGGGCGTGCTGTTCGTTGCTCATGCGGCTGCTCCATTCTTGCTGAGGCGCCTGTTGCGGGCTTCGGCGTTCGCTTCGTTGATCTGGCGGCGGGTCAGGCTTGGGCGAACAGCGGTGGTCCCGAGGACTTGGATGGCGCCGCCTCGCTTCCGGAAATCAGCCATCAGCCGCGCCAATTCCTGGCGTTCCTGATCTTTGTGCAGCACCGTGGTGCTGTTGTTGCTGGCAGTGGGCCTTGGGCGCTCCAGGCGAGCAGCTGCAGCCACCGGTGGTGCGGCTTGGTCATCAACACCCCGCATCAGCTTTCGCATCGCGGTGGTGAGGAACCACACCCTGTTTCCCGTCGTGGTGCTCGCGCGCACCTGGTCGGCGGCATACATTGCGCCGAGCGAGCTGTTGAGCTGCTTGAGCGAGCAATCGATGCCTGTGGCCAGAAGCTGCTCGGCGGTTGCGCCAGCCGGGCGATCGAGCAGAAGCGCGCGGATCGTTGCGGCACGGCCATGGCGTTGAATCTTGGCGGTCATGCAGTTTCCTTGGGGGTTTTGTCGCGCACGGTCACGCCCTGGCGGTCAAGCCAACGATGTGCCGCCTGCAGCGATTTTTGAGAAAGGGAGTAGTGGCCCGCTCCGATGCGAAGCTGACGGCCTCGCACCGTGGCCGTTCGGCCCGTGGCGGCTGAGACCTCTGTCGGGGTGGCGCTATGGGGGCTGGCGTAAAGCCCGGCCCATAGCCAGCCTTCGCAGACCATCAGCACCAGCGTCGTCCCGTGGTTACCGGTCGGAAACGAATGCTCAACGGGCAGTGCCGGTGTCGTCATGCCGCCTCCGCCTGATCCGCCGAGGCGCGGTAGGAGGCGGCGAGCGCATCCCATTGCGAGGCAAAGTGCCGGAACGTCGCTGCCTGGTGTTCATGGCCGACCATGTCTTCGGCATCCGCCTCCACGCGCAGCGCCTCGGCGTAGCGGGCCTTGGCCTCGGCGACCTTGAGGAAGTACTCGCGGGTCATGGTGCGCCCACGCCAATGCGTGCCTGCTCGATCAGCGCGGCGGCTTGCACCATTCCGGACTTGGTCAGCTTTGCCTGCGTGGGGAAGCTCGGATCGTCGTAGTCGATCAGGGCCCGTTCGTAGAGCCAGTTAATGACGCGTCGGGTGAACACGTTGGCGGGCTGCTTGGGCGAGTAGAAGCCTCCGCGGGTGCGCTTGAGCGCGTGCCCGGCGGCGCCGCTTGCGGTGATGAGGGCGGCGCGTTCGAGGCGCTTGAGAGGTGCGGCCATTGCGGGCTCCTGGTCAGGCTGCGTGCTGGTTCGGCAGACGCGCCAAGACGGCGCCGCGAGCACGAGCAAGGTGGGAAATGGGGATCAGCTGGCGTGCGAGGTCCGGATCGGTCCAGCGCAGCTCGGCGATCGCGAGCGAGACGCTCGGAACTGTTGCGCGTTGGCACAGGTGGCACTCGAAATGGACCAATGCCGGGCAAGGCGTGCCCAGCTGATGCCCGGTAGGGGCTCCGGTGGTCGTCACGATTTGCGGCCGATGGCCGGGCCGACAAAGCGGAATGGATGCGGGGGCGGGACGCGCGATCTGCATTGCCTTTACCCCCGAACCGTGGAGGACGAGGCGATGCGGGCCTTGGCGGCATCGCGATCAGCGTGGGCTTGGCTGATCTCCACCAGGCGCAGCGGCACCACGATGGCAGCGACCAATGCGAGCAGCGCCCAAGCGGCTTGGTGCCGGCGCTTCATGCGGCAGCCCCCGGGATAGGCCGCGTGAAAGCCTTGCTGGCAGACTGAAGGTTCAGTGGGTTCAGATGCACTAGCCACGCATCAAGCGCTTGGACCGACTTCGGATGCACTTGGACGGTTGCCGAGCCGAGGCAAAAATGGATCTGACCGTCGGCGAGCTGGGGTGTGGAAGGGAGCTGGTTACGCTCGCCGACGTACGTGTGGACCACCTGCGCAGACTTCCCACGGGTGAGCTCGCGAACCGACGCCCGTTTGGTCAAGAACGTGCTGAACTGGGAGAGCGCCGGGGCGTAGCGAATGCGGAGGATTAAACCGCTCGGCGTCCTCAGATCAATCTCCTGAACTTGGTCGCTTGTGTATGCGTGGACGATTTCGTTCATGCCCGCACCTCAGCTGCCATGTCCCGGGACTCAGCCTCCACGCGCCGGCTCTGGACGCCCATGCGGCGCGAGCGGCGCAGCTGGTTGCGGCGGTGCTCGCCCGCACTCCTGGCTCGCAGGACATTGGCCCGCGTGTGGTCGCGAGCGGCCTGCGCCAGCAGGCAGGTGGCGGCTCGCAGCGGCAGGGGTGCCGAGGGCTGGGAGTCGGCAGCGGTTCGGTAAGACATGGCGCTCTCCGTTTGGAAGGAGGGCGCCGGCGGGCCTGGTGCCTGGGGAGTGGCGTCTGCCGGGCCGGCAGGGGAGGGGGCTGGCCCGAGAGGGCGGCCCGCCGGTCGCCCGCCGGCTCGTGCCGGCAGGTGAACATTAAGACCGCTTTACCACTGGTGTCAAGCGCTCTTAGCACTTCCGATTTATTGGCCTCTGCTGCCCGTTGATATCATTGGGTCTGCTGCGGGAGGCAGCTTTGAGAGGGTGGGGCGCAATGAAGCTGTGGACGGTGATCGTTGGTGCGGGTGTTTTGGTCCTGGGTGGCGCTGTCTCCATCGGCCTCGACCTAACCCGAACGCAGACTGAGGCTCCTATTGAGACGGAGTGGCGTCCTGCAAAACACTTGACCATTACAGGCGTGGGTGGAGTGGATCGGAGCATGCGGCTGCAGCCCGACGTGAAGTCGGTTCGCGCTGCTGCGTTGGGTCGCATTGCGGAATTTGATGGCAGGTGGCGTGATGCCCAGCAAGTGGCACAACGGACGCCTCGTATCCATCTCGCATCGCCGGTAAAAGATCTCCAGGCGCTCGCTCGGGAGAGCCGAACTCTTGAACTCTCCGAGTGTCTGGAGCCAGGGCGCGAGTTCTGGGTGGCCGGGCTGGAGTCGGAGGTTCAGTCGACCTTGGCATTCATGGCTGAGGAGCGCATAGCTCAGGACCGCCATCAGAAAGAGGCGGCCCGTGATCTGGGAAACTGGGCGAAGGTCATTGACGCCTGCAGCTAACAGGCGTCAGCCGGGAGTGCTAGGTGGCCGGGGGCGCATCAGGTGCGCCTAGGCCCTGTTGAACGCAGTCTTCCAAGTGCTTCATTCGATCGTGCAACCCTTGCAGCCCATCGGGCGATAGCGCTGAAAGAAACAGCACGTTTTCCCTATCCAGCGTGCGTTGGATCTCCGAAGACCATCCATACCATCCAGCAATTCGGGTGATCTCCCGAACTGCAACGGCGCGGCTGTCCGACTGCAATGGCGCTGGGGCCTGAAAGCTCTCGAAGTGGTGGAAGCGACGCCATGCTTCAACTTCCGTTTCAGGCCGATTACTCGGCTTCGCCGTACTGGGTGTAGCTTCGCTCAGTAACTGGCGTAGCCGCGTAACCTTGTCTCGAGACATCCTAATCCCCCTTTCGCCGCGATCATGCTGCGGCTGCCTGGACGAAGCGCAGCACCTTCGCCCGTTGCAGTCCCTCCTGAAGCAGGTCGTACGCTAGCAGCGTCACCTCGGCCCGCTTGTTGGGTGGAAGCGTGAGCCCTCGATCATCGAGAGCCTCGGCCACCAGCTGGAAGGCAACTATCCAGTCATCCAATGTCACAGGTTGAGACGGTGCAGAAGGGTGAGCTGATGGGCCGCCGCTGCTGCGTTCACCGATAAGCAGTTCGCGCGGGTCAATGGCAACGGCGTCAGCAATCTTGAACAGCTGAACGGCCTTGACGTGCTCAGGCACGACGTTGTCGTTCAGCCAGTTGCTGATGGTTGCCGTCGTCGTGTCCGACGCCCGTGCAAGGTCCGCCGGCTTGGCTAAGCCAGCGGCCTGCATGGCGCCCTGGAGGCGCTGACCGAGAGTTCTATTGGGCATAAGGAAGCTTAACAATCCTGACGCAAAGAGGGCTTGACGTAACGATAAGAGCGCTTAATACTTGGCGCGCCATGAATCGACCCCTGACCAAGCGAGCAGTAAGGACCGCACTCGGTTTCGACACCGATGCGGCGTTGGCTGACCTGTTCGAGATTTCCCGGTCCGCTGTCTCCCAATGGGAAGACGACAAGGCTGTGCCGGAGCTTCGCTGGTTGCAGCTTCAGCTCTTGCGCCCAGACCTTTTCGGAAAGGAGGTGGCGGCATGAACCGCGCCAGCGTTCTGCCATTGGGTCCGGAGCTCACAAATGGCGAGGTCGGCGATCTGCTTGAGGTTTTCGACCTGGCTTCCCGCCACCACGAAGGGATGGCGTTGTCGGCCGACCAGTGGGCTGATCTGCGCCTCCTGCGACAAGAAGCAGGGCGACCGCTTCATTGGTGGGAGGTGGCGTCCCATGCGTAGGCATGGGTCCTTGCGGAGAAAAAAAGACGGCCACCACGCCGCCCAGGCCGCGCTCCACGTCGAAGGTGCGCAGCGCGGTGAAGTGCATCCGATGCTGAAAAAGAATGATCTCGCTCATGGCCCGCATCTTGGCGCGCCGCTCGGGCATGGCGAAACGATGAAATGCGACGCACTTCAGGGTGATGCATGACCTGCCAACGATCCGACCTCTACTGGCGCGACGCGCTGTACAACGCCGTCTCCTTGGCCCCTGGCAACGTCCAGGCGGCTGCGGCGTATCTCAGTGATCGGCGCGGAAAGAGCATCACTGGCGAGAGCCTGCGCAAGAAGTTGCGCGGCCTCGCGGGTGAGTCGCTCTCGATGGAAATGGCGGAACTGCTCACGGAGTACCTGCAGCAGTTCGTAGACACCGCAGAGCACGCAACCGACTGGATCGCCTCCCTGGGTGGCCAGTTCAACCTGATGGTGGACTTCGTGCCGCCAGCACCGGAGGGCGGGTGGCCCAGCGAGATGGATGCGTTGCAGACTAAGCTACTGCAGCTGCACACGATGACGGGTCGGCTGTCTGGCACCACCTTGGACGCGGTTGCAGATGGCGCCCTCAGCATCGCCGAGGCTGACCAGATGCAAGACTTGGCCCGCAGCATTCGCACCCTGTGCTTTCGCCTGGAGCGAAACGCTTGCCGGGCGGCGAAGAAAGCGTTGAGCCGTGAATGATGTGGCTACCTTCCGCGCGCCCCGGTCACGGCACAGGCGGCGAGGGATGATGAGTGCCGCTGCCCGTCGAGCGATGGAGGAAGCCGCCCGTGCCCTAACCGACGCCGTGCCCGCGCTTGTAGGCGATGAGGCGATGGCAGAGCGCGAGCGGCTGCGTCGAGAGGACGAGCGACGAGCTACTGCCCAGCGCGAGCTGGAGTTAGGGGGTGAGCCGTGGGCGTGAGCTGCTGCCTGCTGCAGGCACTGGAGATTGGCCGTAAACCCCGTTCCGAGTGGAAGGCGGCTATCGAAGCCGTGCCAGTCGATTGTCCCAAGCCAGCCATATGCAGTGGCGGCGTTGGCTGCCGAGAGCGGATTGCTGCCTACATGCGGATGCAGTGGAACATGATGGAACGGCGCACGGCGCGCAAGGATGGTCGCCGATGAGCAACGGCACCATCGATGTCGAAGCCATCAAGAGTTCGGTTGATCTGCCAACGGTGATCGGCAGGTACGTGCAGTTGCGGCGTGCTGGTAGAGAATTCACCGGGCTGTGCCCCTTCCATGAAGAGGGGTCGCCGAGCTTTACCGTGAACCCGATCAAGGGCTTCTTCCATTGCTTCGGTTGCGGCGCCCACGGTGATGCCATTGGCTTCATCCAGAAGATCACTGGTCAGACGTTCCAAGAGGCATGCGCGCAGCTGAGCGGCCAGGAGTTTGCCCCAGTGTCCCCCGCGGCTCGCAAGGTTTTGGATCAGCCGCTGGACGTGAAGTGGGTGCCGCTGTTGCCAGTGCCAGACGCCGTTCCGCCGCTTATGGCTGGCGGCGAATGGACGGTGCCTGTCTGGAACCCGAAGCACGGGAAGCTGCGCAGGATGAAGCCGTCGCGTGTCGATGCATACCGCGATGCAGACGGTCGCCTGCTTGGCTACGTCCTGCGTTGCGAGTTTGTCGACCAACACACGCAGAAGCTCAAGAAATGGACGCCGCAAGTCACCTGGTGCGTCGGCCCGGACGGTCAGCAGCAGTGGTGCCTGGTCAGTTTCCCAACACCTCGGCCGTTGTGCGGCCTGGACGGGCTGACGGCGAAGCCGGACGCGCCGGTCCTGATACCTGAAGGCGAAAAATGTCGCGCGGCTGGCGCTGGCGCGTGGGCAGGGTATGCCGCCCTCACGTGGGCTGGTGGTGGTACTGCTGTGGGCAAGAGCGACTGGTCACCGGTGGCCGGGCGCGACGTAGTGCTGTGGCCCGATGCTGACCCGGCCGGGCGCAGGGCAATGTTGGGGTGGCGTAACGATGCGGGTAACTACGTACCAGGCGTGGCGCAACTGTGCGCGCGTGCAGGTGCAAGGTCCATCCGCCTGATCGACGTAAGCGGTCAGCCTGATGGCTGGGACATTGCCGATGCGCTCGAGCTGGACGGCTGGACGCCACGCCAACTCGCAGCTTGGGCCGCAAATCGGGTGATCGAACTCAACGTGGTGGTGCCTGATGTCACGTAGAGGTCGGCTACTGGAGCGCATCAGATTCTCTGATCGTGAGCTGGCGCGTGTCTACCGGCTCGCTGCCAAGGCCGCAATTGAGAACCCATACGAATCCTCGCGCGTCGTGCGCCGGGAGCGCGCGAAAGAATACCTGCGCATAGCGCGGGAGCATGAAAGGGCGATACGGGGATGACAGTGGCAAAGCGCAAGACATTGACCGTGGTCGACGGTGGTCGCGGTGCGCCACCGCCAGGCGGTGGTGGGGTGGATCCTGAGGCCTGGAAAGACCACCTGACCTTCAACCGTGACCACAACGTCGAGGGAACGCTCCACAACCTGATCTTGATCATGGAGCACGACGAGCGCATTGCGAGGCTGTTCTGGCTCAATGACTCCAGCAACCAGGTGAAGTTGGAGCGAGATCCGCCGTGGCAAGGTGGTAGCCGGGAAGAGTTCATCGACTCGGACGCCTACGAACTGGCCGCCTGGCTCCAGCACCCTGACCGGTACCGGATGAAGTGCAGCGACGACCTCGTGCTGAAGGCTGTGATCGCGGTAGCGCGTCGTTACAGGCGACACCCCATCCGTGAATACCTCACTGCCTTGGAGTGGGATGGCACGCCGCGTGTGGAGCAGATGCTGACGCTACTGTTCGGTGCGCCAGACACCTCCTACAGCCGGCGCGCAGCGCAGTGCTTCATGGTGAGTGCCGTAGCCCGTGTGCTGTGGGTTGATCCCAAGCAGCCCTCCGTGGGTGCGCAAGTCGACTTCATGCTCGTGCTGGAGGGCGAGCAGGGTAAGCGCAAGTCCAGCGCACTGCGCGCCATCTTCGGCAGCCAGTGGTTTGTTGAGACCAGTGAGTCGCCCAGCAGCAAGGACTTCTACCAGGTGATCCAGGGCGCTTGGGGCGTGGAGATCGGCGAAATGGACTCCTTCTCCAAGGCCGATGTAACGAGCGTAAAAACTGCGATCACAAGGCGTGTGGACAAGTTCCGAGCGCCCTATGAGCGTGTGCCGCGATCCTACCGTCGTGAGTGTGTATTCGCGGGTACAACCAATGAGCACCAGTATCTTCGCGACCCTACCGGCGGGCGCCGCTTCCTGCCTGTCCGGACCGATGGCGACGTTCACATCGATGCCATCACCGAGCAACGTGATCAGCTATGGGCAGAGGCGGTCCGGCTGTTCGAGGGGGGCTTTGACTTCTGGGTGCTGCCCGAGGACGCCAAGGAAGAGCAGGCTGCGCGCTACGTTGGCGACAGCTGGGAGGGCAGGGTGGAGGCCTGGGTCGAGATGAGGGCCGATCTATCGAAATATCCTGAGCGCCTGCGTACTGCGACTGAGATTGCGTGGGCGACCACCGATGATCTGCTGACCTTTGCCATCGGCCTGGATCCCGGCAAGCATGGCCGGCCAGAGCAGATGCGCGTCGCGGCCATCATGAAGACGCTTGGCTGGGAGAGCACCAGGCGACGGTGGCCTGAGGGTGGACGAGAGCCCCGGTGGTTCAAGGCGGGCGAGTCGATTGATGACTGGCTGGCGAGCGCCAGCCGAGACAAGCGCGTGGAGGTGGGCGATGGACCTAACTTCTGACCAGACCTCTATCTCCTCGTCCAGACCTGTCCGCACCATAGACCAGACCTTGCCCCTAGTGCCGCAAGGCCGTCCCAACCGTCCAGACCTTATCGCGCGCGCGTACATGGAACAGCATCCAATCAACTCAATCTCAAAAGCTCTCAACAGGTATGGACAGTCTGGACGCTATGGACACCTCAATGACGCCAACGGTTCCAGCCGTCCCGACCTCTCATTGATGGTCGGGACGGTGAGGACAGGTGGGATGTTCCACGCGAATCCAAGCCTGGCCAGCCGAGCGGACGGGGGGCAGGGACCCCGGCGCACCCCTTTGCCTCGGGTCCTCCTGGGCTTTGCGAATTGCGGGTTAGCTAGCGCGCAATCCTCGTGCATGTTTCGAGTTCCAAGTTTGGTTCCGATGGAACACGGTGGTTCCGCATGAGTTCCGGAACCGACCTGATGACCGTCGCCGAGTACGCGGCGCACCGCAAGGTCAGCGATTCGTACATTCGCCGCATGCGCCGTGAGGGCAAATTGATCTGTGAGGGCAAGGCGATCCGCGTCCAGGCAAGCGACGCCCTGCTGAATGACCTGACCCACCCACTCCGCGGCGGGGATCGTACGCCCGGCGCGGAAAACCCATCGCCCGCTGCTGTTGGCGCTTCTCCCGCCTCCGGCGGTCCGAGCGTGCAGGAGGCGGTGCGCCGCGAACGGCTGGCGCGAGCGCGGTTGGCAGAGCTGGAGCTAGGCGAGCAGCTAAACGAGCTGACGCGCACCAAGGGCGTGGAGCGCGCCGTGTTCACGCTCGTGCGCCAAGCGCTCAACAGCATGATGAATTTGCCCAGCAGGCTCCGGTCGCAGCTGGCTGCAGAATCAGATCCTCGCGCCGTGGAATCAATGCTCGAGTTGGAGGTGCGCAAGGTCGCCGAGCAGATGCAAAAGTCCGCTCGATCCCTGCATGCCGGTGCCGAATCCTTCAATGAGCAGGGGGTGACCGATGAGCCTTGACCAGGTCGCTCACGATGTTGTGCTGGCCGATGCTGAAGTGGTGGTGTGCTCGGCGTGGGAACGCGCTTGGCAGCTGCCGCCGCGTCAAACGGTCAGCGAATGGGCAGATGCTAATCGGATCATCGCCAAGGGCGCGGGAGCAGAGCCCGGCCAGTGGCGAACTGCGCGAAATCCGATCCTCCGCGAGATTATGGATTGCCTTAGTGACCACTCACCGGTCCGGATCGTGGACTTCATGAAGTCAGCGCAGATTGGTGCTACTGAGATCGGAATCAACTGGACCGGGTACGTCGTTGATCGAGGCTCGGACTCAATGATCGTGGCGCAGCCAGTTAAGGACCTGGCCCGGAGCTGGGTGCTGTCGAAGTTTGATCCGGCGGTGCAAGAAATGCCGGAGCTGCGTGCCAAATTCGCCACCGACAACACGCTCGAGAAGCACTTCCCTGGTGGCACGCTCTGGGCGATCTGGGCCAATTCCAGCAATCAGCTGCGGCAGCGCACCGCCCGCTATATCTTCATGGACGAGGTGGACGAATATCCGAAGGATCTGGGCGGGCAGGGGCCAGCCGATCAGCAGCTAGAGGCGCGCGCCAGCTCCTACGGCGACCGTGGCAAGGTGTACCGTGCATGCACCCCGACCATTGCGGGCGCCAGCGCCATCGAGGCCGGCTACCAGGCGGGCGACATGTGCATGTACGTGGTGCAGTGTCCTGAGTGCGGCGGCGAGCAGACGCTCGATGTGGAGCGTCTGCAGCCGGATGGGACATTCGCCTGCGAAGTGAGCGGCTGTGTGATCCACGAGTACCACAAGGACACGATGCTGGCCGAGCGCGGCTTCGGCGGCACCGCGTACTGGAAGCCTACAAATCCGGCTGCCGACCCCTATCATCGTAGTTTCCACGCTTGGGCCGCCTATGCGCCCCTTGGGCTGGGTCCGTCTTGGAAGGATCTTGCTGATGCAAAGGCAGAGGCAGATCGCGACCAGGCCAAGAAGGCCGGCTTCTACAACCTCAAACTCGGTTTGCCCTTTGAGGGCGAACGGCAGCAGCAAGATTCAGAGGCGGTCGCGAAGCTGGCAGAGCCGGGCGTCCATAGGGGAATCGTTCCGGCTGGCGGCCTCCTGTTGACTGCCGGTGTCGACTTCCAGCACGACCGGGCCGAGGTTCAGGTAATTGCCACAGGCCGCGGTCAGCGACGCTGGGTCGTCGACTACGCCGTGATCGACCTGGATCCGACCATCCTGGAGACGTACGACGCGCTGGACGAATACCTCAAGGGCACCTGGCGCACCTCGAAGGGGATCGAGATGGGAATCACCGCGGCAGCGTTGGATGGCGGCAACTGGACCGAGACCGTGGCGCAGTTCGTCAAGAAGCTCGTGGGTAATTCTGGTTCCAACCGCATGATTGAAACGCCGCGCGGCTTCATTAAGCAGGCGGTGTACCTCGTGCGTGGCCGCGCTGAAAAGAAGTCCGACCGTGCCGTGTACCGGCCAGCAAAGACCGAGGTGAACCATCGCGAGAAGACGCTGGCCCGAAGTATTGGTGTTTGGGGCGTTGGAACATCGGTGCTGAAGCACATGGTTTACGGCTGGCTCACAGCGGCACTGGGCGCCAGGGATGAAGCTGAGCGCGAGGGGGGAGATGAGAATATCGCTGCGCGTATGCTTCGGTTCCCCGGCGGGAGAGGGGAGGAAGTGCACGACCCTCTGAACCCTGATCCTGGCGCGCTGCCGGCGCGTTACTTCAAGGGGCTGACTGTCGAGTATTTCGACCAAGATGCCGGCGCTTGGATTAAACCCAAGGGCGCAAGAAATGAGGAGCTGGACACGGCCATATATGCCATATGGGCATCACTAGCACCGGCGGTAAAGGCGGATGTGATCCGGGATTCGCAGTGGGCCGCTCTGGAAGAACAGTTCCATCCAGCATCGCAGGGACTTTTCGATCAGCCAGTTGATTCCCGTGAAACATCCTCAGTCACCGCGGCGCCGGCTGCGCCAGTGACACCCGCACAGGCTCCGGTAAGCCGGCCTAGGTCAGCAGGAATAGCCGCGCGCGATGGGTGGGGGCTCTAATGGCCAGACGAAAGGAGGCTGAGGATCAATTGCGGGACCGCATTCTGAGCAAGATGCGCGACGACATCGGCATCAGCGAGGCTATGGCACAGCCATTTGTAGACTCAGTCATGCGTTGTTTTGCGGGTGAGCGGCCCTATTTTCCCACAATTTCGCGGTCGTACCCGATTGCAGAAATCCGTGCTCTTCTAGAGCGTGGAACTACGGCCAGCGCCGTATGTCTAAAGTTCGATTTGTCCCGTCGGCAGTTGAACAGGCTCTTCCCTGGTGGGATTCCCAAAGCAAGAAGCGGCGCCTGATTAAGGGCGCCGCCAGCTCTCCTGCGTCAGACTGAACTGGATCGGTTCAGCTTGACCATCGCAGGGTCAAGCTTCATCAACTTCCCCTTCGAATCCTCCACGAGTGCGTACGTCACCGGGAAATGGTTGTTGCCGTCATCGGTGATCGTGTCTTCCACAAAGCGGTGGAAGATGCCGGGATGGTCCGTGTAGGCGTACTGATACAGGCAAGGGACCGGCGTTTTTCCCAGCTCTGCTTTTTCAAGCTTGATCACATCATCAGTCATCTAAAAGCTCCTTCTTTTGGGGATGCGCAGATCCATTGCTGAGACCTGCACAACTATTTTGACAGCTTCAGCAAAAGCTGGCGCGCACGAGGTGGTAAGTCATTGAAAAGGAAGGCGGCGTTTCGGTCCTCTAGCCTTGCTTTGCCGTTACTTGGCGCGCATGGCTCTTCAAACTATGTGCATGACAACTGCACAGCAAATGCTCGACCTCTACACACAGGCAGAGATTGCCGTGCTGAAAAGTCAGAGCGTTCGCTTTGGTGAGCGCCAGCTGACGCGTGCTGACTTGGCGGAGATTCGCGCCGGCCGCGCCGAGTGGCAGGCTATCGTGGGTCGTGGGTCTAACGGGGGCCGCCGCCGTGCAGGGTGGGCCAACGCAGACTTCGGCGGTTCCACCTGATGACGTCCGCCTCGATTGCCCGGGAGCGCCTCCTGTCCGCCACCGCCGCGGATCGTGCGGAGCGAGCAAAGCCCGCTATTGCGCCCCGGGTGGAAGCCCGTGCACACGAAGTAACTCGTCCTTCGAGGAGCCGCAAGCTCGCCCGTGATTGGGGCAGTGGCAGCGCGATCGCTGGTATGGACGCCCGTCAATTGCGAGATCAGGCCCGGCATCTCGATCGAGATCTCGATCTGGCGACCAATGCGCTGAATGTCCTGGTGCAGAACACCGTGGGCTCGGGCATCGATGTGCTTGCGGCGCCGCGCTTGCCGGGCGAAGCGATCAATCGCGATCTGGCCCTGCAGCTTGATGATCTGTGGGACGAATGGTGGGACCGCCCCGAGGTCACCCAGACGCACGATTACGGTGCGTGTCAGCAGCTGCTGGCCCGTAGCTGGTTCCGGGACGGCGACGTGTTCTACCAAGACCTGATCGGCTACGTGCCGGGCTTGTCCCATGGCACTGACGTTCCTTACAGCATCGAGATGCTGGAGGCCGACCTAGTGCCGCTGGATTTCAATGACCCCGCCCGGAATATCCTGCAGGGCGTCGAGCGCAACGCGTGGGGGCGCTCTGTCGCTTTCCACGTCTACAAACAGCACCCCGGTGAACCGCTCGGCAATCGTCTAGAGACCAAGCGCGTATCGGCAGAGTTCATGCACTGCATTGCCAACCTGAGCAGATTGCACCAGGTGCGGGGCATCAGTGTTTTCGCCAGCTCGATGTCCCGTTTCGAAGACGTAAAGGACTACGAAGAGTCCGAGCGGATTGCCGCCAAAGTCGCTGCCTCCATGACCTTCCAGATCAAGAAGGGCGATGGAAGCAACTACGGCGGCAACGAGGGCCTGGGCGGACGGGTGCTGATGCAGGATGGCCTGCCGGTACGTGAACTGCGGATGGCGCCTGGTGCGATCTTTGATGATCTGCTGCCCGGTGAGTCCATCGAGAGCCTTGCCAGCGACCGCCCGAATCCCAACGCCGCAACATGGCGCAAGGAGCAACTCCGGGCGGCTGCCGGTGGAATCGGGGTCAGCTACTCCAGCCTTTCGCTGGACTACAACGGCACCTATTCGGCCCAGCGGCAGGAGTTGGTCGAGAAGTGGGGCAGCTACCTCATGCTCGCCGAGCGCTTCATTGCCCTGAGCGTGCGTCCCCAGCGGCAGCGCTTCATTGAGGCGAGCGTGCTGGCGGGCAAGGTCAAGTTGCCGCGCGGCTGGTCGCTGCGCCACTTGGCTGCGTCCACTTACGTGCGTCCGGTCATGCCCTGGATCGACCCTCTGAAAGAGGCCTATGCCAAGGGAGAGGCTGAGGACCGGGGTTGGGTCAGCCCGCAGCAGAACATCCTGCAGTACGGCAACAACCCGACCGACGTGCTGCGTCAGCGAGAAGACTGGCGGCAGCAGTCAAGCGAAGTTGCGCCCCCGGCGCCAAGTACCGGCGCGGAGGCACGGGCACATGTGCTCGGCTCGCTGACGCGCGACCTTTCCAGGAGCGACTGACTATGCGTGAAGTAAGCCCGTTGGCAGGTGCCATCACCCGTTCCATCACCGCCAATGCTGGCGCCGATCACCAGCTCGGCCCGTGTCTCTTCCAAGTCCACGCCGAGGCGGACACTGCGGAGATCATGATCTATGGCGCAATCGGCGGATACCTTTTCGAGGAGTCCGTCTCGGCGTTGGACCTGGTCGAGCGCATTGGCGAGGTGACCGCTTCAACCATCCATGTGCGCCTGAACAGCGTGGGCGGTGTAGTCACCGACGGTATGGCGATCTACAACGCGCTGAAATCGCACCCGGCGCGCACGGTGGTGACGGTAGAGGGCCAGGCTGCGTCCATTGCATCGCTGATCCTGCAGGCCGGCGATGAGCGTCGGGTGTTTGCTAGTTCGCTGGTGATGGTACATGGCCCGCGCACCGTCGCGGCCGGGACTGCGACCACCTTCCGTCAGAACGCAGAGGCGCTGGATGCCCACGCTGACGCGATGCTGGAAGCCTACGCCGCCCGATCGGGCAGGCGCGAGGAAATGGAGCGCCTGCTTACGGACGACGCCGACCACTGGTACTCCGGCCCGCAGGCAATCGATGCCGGGCTGGCCGATGTCGTGGTGGATGCCGACCCCGTTGCCAGTGCCCGGTGGCAGGCAGCGGCGGCAGTCGCTGTCAGCGGTTATCTCCAGGCCATCGAGTGTGCTGGCGCACCGGTGACCGCGCAGTTGCGTCGCCACATCGTCGCCAGCCTCTCCCCCCAAACCTTCGCCTCACTCCCTGAGGTAAGCCAGTCGGCCGTGATCGGCCATATCGAGGATCCCACCATGAAACAGCAGTACGCCAACATCCTCGCCAGTGCCGGTCTCGCGACCGCAGCAGCGGCGGGCAATACCGCAACGCCGGCAGCAGCTCCCGCAGCTCCGGCGCAGGCCCCGGTCACCGCCGCCGCGCCCGCGGCGGCGCAGGATCCGGTGGTGGCGGCAATGACTGCCCTTCGGACGCGGAACACGGAGATCCAGGCGATTGCCCAGGGCCACATGAGCAACCCGGCCGTGGCGGAGTACGTCAACAGCATCATCGCTGCTGCCGATCCGAACGTCACCGCCGACAACGCGGGTCGCCACATCCTGGCTCTGCTGGGCTCGAACGGCCGGCCGCTCAACGGCAATGCAGGCATCGTTGCGGGCGCAGATCAGCGTGACCTGACCCGGGCTGCCATGTCGAACGCCATCGAGGCGCGCGCCGGCCTGGTGCAGGCTACTGATGGCAATCCGTACCGCGGCATGACGATGGGTGAGATCGCACGTGCGTGCGTCCAGGCTACCGGCACGAACGTCAACGGCATGGACCGCATGCAGATCGTGGGCATGGCGTTCACGCACAGCTCCTCCGACTTCCCGGCACTGCTGGGCGACGCCTCGCGCCGCGCCGTGGCGCAGGGCTACCAAGAGGCGGAGGAGAACTTTGACCAGTTCACCCGCGCAGTCAACGTGCCGGACTTCAAGCCGACCAACCTGGTGGGACTCGGCGCGTTCTCGGATCTGGATGTCGTCCCGGAAGGCGGTGAATACAAGCAGGGAACCTTCAGCGACCAGTCGCAGGCGATGAAGATCGTGACTTACGGCAAGCTGTTCACGATCACCCGCCAGGCCATCATCAACGACGACCTGGGCATCTTCAGCGATGTGCCCCGCAAGATGGGCCAGGCTGCTCGCCGGACGCTGGCGAAAGCCGTCTTCGACCTGATCAACAGCAACCCCCGCCTGGCCGACGGCAAGCTGCTCTTCAGCGCGGACCACGGCAACGTGCTGCCTGCTGCGCTGATCAGCACGGAGAGCGTCGGCGCCATGCAGGCGGCGATGCGTCTCCAGACGGACAAGGATGGCAACCTGATCCAGGTACCGATGAAGGGCCTGCTGACGCCGGTGGCACTCAATCTGCGGGCTCGCGCCGTGCGCGACTCGGAGTACGCCGTCGGCGCCGGTGTCGGGGAGAAGGAGCCGAACACCGTGCGCAATACCTTCGAGGTGTGGGATCACGGCCGTCTGGATCAGAAGGATCCCAAGGCGTGGTACGGCCTGGCAAACCCCGCTTTCGTTGACGGCATCGTCGTCGGCTACCTGGACGGCAACCAGTCGCCCTACCTGGAACAGGAGCAGGGCTTCACCGTTGACGGTGTGGCCTGGAAGGTTCGCCTGGATGCCGCGCCGGCCATTGCCGACTACCGCGGTATCTACAAGAACCCGGGCAACCCGGGCTAAGCATCCACCACACCGGAGCGGGGCCAGCTATCGGCCCCGGTCCAATCGGTATCCCTTTCGATCTGAGGAAACAGTCATGAAGAACGCACATCAGGACGGCCGCGTGCTGGACGTGGTGCTCGATGAGGCAGTCAAGAGCGGCGGTGTCGTCGCCAAGGGCAAACTCTTCGGCATCGCTGTCACGGACGGGGCGATCGGTGATCGCATCGCCGTTCATGTGGAGGGCGTATACCGCCTTCCGAAGCTGCCGACGGCCGTGATCGCCGATGGAGCGTCGGTCAACTGGGCCAGCGAGGCCGGACAGGTGATCGCCGCCGCGGGCGGTGTCACCGACTTCAACGGTTTCGGCTATGCGGTCGAGCCCGCAGCAGGCGGCGACGATGAAGTATTGGTCCGCCTGACGCCGGGCACCGCTGCTGCGGGCACTGGCGGCGCATAAAAGTTAGCCCACCACCGCACACAGATGCCCGGGTGGCGTGTCCGGTGGTGGAGCTTCTACGAAAACAGGGGGATCGATGAGCATCACTGATGAAAGCGCCCAGCTCGACCGGGCAATGGACGGCAAGTTTGCATCGGTGGCGCTGAAAATCGCCATTTTTGCTCTCCCCGTCGTCCTATCGGGCGCCACCGGAGTGGTGGGGTGGATGCTCAACGAGATCCGCAGCACCCAGGCGAGCCAAGGCCTGAAGCTCCAGCAGGTCACCAGCGACGTGCAGGTTATGAACGCGAAGCTGGACAACGGAGTGATCTGGCGCATCAGCGAGCTGGAGCGTCGTCTCAACACTGTCGAACAGGCGCAGAAGACACCATGAATCGCATCCTCTCCTTCTTCAATCGCTGGCAGGAATTCGTCGTCTGGCTGCCGGTGCTGGTCTTCCTGGCACTGCTCGGATGGATCCTGCTCGGCGCGCTCGATCGCACCATCGGCACGGACGTGCTGGCGCAGCTGCTGCAGCTGCCGATCACTGCCGCGTACCTGGCAACCGCATGCGCCGGTGCGTGGCTGTTCAAGCGAACCTATCTGTATGACCTGAACGTCGCCGAGGAGCAGAGGCTTCACGACGCGGCCCGAGCCGGCGACGCATGGGCTTGGCGGGTGCTGCTGCTCGACCGCGCAGAGTGGCTCTTCCTGGTCGGTCTGTTCGTTGCGTTCTTCTGGATCGCCCGATGAGCGCCCGTCTGCCTTGTGTCCTGCTGGCCTGGGCGCTGGCCGGCTGCGGGCAATCGCCTGCGGCGGCCGCGCCGGCCTCGGGAATCGCCGAGGCGCGGTCAGAGGTCGCCGAGGCTACGAGCCCGATGGTTGCCACGGTCCAGGAAGCCACCGCCGCTGCAGTGGTGCCGGCGGTGGTCGCCTTGCAGGAGATCGTGCAGGAGGTGGCGCCGCCGTCGTCCAATGCCGCGCATGCGTCCAATGCCGCGCATGCGGCCACTGTCTCGCCTGCCGCCGTGGCGCTGATCGTACGCTGGGAGGTGGGAAGCGCCTCCCGCTACGCACGGCGCTACCAAGCGCCAATCTGGCCGGGAGGCGCTTCTGGCGTCACGTGGGGTATCGGCTATGACGGCGGCCACCAGACCCGACAGCAGATTGGCCTGGACTGGTCGGCCCACGATGCTTCTTCCCGGCTCCAGGCAACAGCCGGAATCACCGGCCAAGCGGCCCGGCCGCTTGTGCTGGACCTGCGCAATGTGACTGTGCCGTTCGGAATGGCACGTGACGTGTTCGCCTTGGCATCGCTGCCGCGCTACCACGCCAGCGCACGCCGTGCCTTCGGCGTTGAGCGCTTCGATGCCCTGCCTGCAGACGCACAAGGCGCGCTCGTTTCCCTGGTCTACAACCGGGGCGCATCCATGACCGGCCCGGCTCGCGCCGAGATGCGTGCCATCCGCGATACCTGCCTGCGTGGTGCTGACGTGCACTGCGTCGCCGGCCAGATTCGTCAGATGTGCCGCCTGTGGCGGGGGACGAATCTGGAGGCAGGCCTCTGCGGTAGGCGTGAGGACGAAGCCGTCTTGACGGAGCGTGCGCGATGAAGCTGCTTTCAACCCTCACGGTAAAGCCGCTGCTGTGGGCGCTCGGCGCCCTGGCCGTTGTCGTGATCGCGCTGTCGGTCGGCCTGTTCGTTACGCGCGCGGCTGCAGCCGCAGCAGCCGCCACGTATGAAGGCGCTGCCGTCGCATGCGCCGCCGAAAAGGGCGGCGCCACGACGCGGGTGGCCGAGCTGGCGACCGCCAACGCTGGGTACACCCGAACGGTTGAGGTACTCCAGGCAGAGCTGCGCGCAGCGCAGGGACAGGTAGTGACCCTCAAGCAACAGAGCGATACAGCCCTCGCCGAGGCCGAGGCGCGCGAGGCTGACGCGAACAGGACCTTGAAGCAGTTCATGAATCGCTATGCCGGCCAGGCGCGTGAAACGCGCTGTGCGCTGGCCCTTACCGAGGTGGAGGCATCATGCCCAGCATTCTCCGGCTATTGATGATCGCGGCGATCCCCGCATTGGTCGCGTCCTGTGGCCACACCAAGCCGGAGATCGGCCCGGCGCAGTGCGCAGTGACACCGCAGGCGGTCGTGGTTGAGCGCCGGGTATACGTCGCCATTCCGTCCGCGCTCACCCGCACCGAGGCAGTCCCCGAGGGCCCGATCGCACAGTGCTTCGACGTGGCCGCGCAACGCCGCGCCGTCATCGAGCGTCTCAACGGTCGGGCCGATCAGGTCCGCGCCATCCAAGGGACCGAGGTGAAGCCGTGAGCACGCTGCTGGCCTTTGCGGTGGTCGTCCTGTGCGTGGTCTTGGCGCTGTGCGTCACCAGTCGGCGCGAGGGCCGCGGGTAATGAGCCAACGCGAATTCCTTGCGGAACTGGACGCCAGCCTGCATGCCAGCTTCGTTGCGGCGGGCATCGCCGATCCAGGCGACTACACGCCGCCGGATGGTGGTGCCGCCGTGCCGTGCCAGGTCTACGTGGACCGCGACTGCGAGACGATCGGCGGGCTCAAGCAGTTCGTTGCCGGCCGAGTGGAGATCGTCTACGTACGCACAGATGGCTTTCGTCCGGTGCAGAAGGGGCGCCTCCTGGTCGATGGCGATGTCTACGTCAACGCTGAACTTGTATCCGACGATGGCTCGCTGAGCCGGTGGCTGGTGCGTCGTGTCTGATCTGCCAGAACCAGCGAGCTGGCAACTGCTTGAGTTCTTGGCTGCGCGCGTACGTCTGATCAGCCGCACAGCGGGATTCTTCACCGATATTGGCGCCGGCCTGATTTTGCTGGATGAAGAGGACGCGCCCGAAGATTTCGCCGACGCCGCGACAGCCATAGTTGTTGACCGGATCAGCTTCTCCTCAGGCAGCCGCGCTCAGTCCAGCTCCGATGTGGGCGTGACCATCGAGTTCAGCGTGCCGCGTCGGGATGATCAGGAGCGTCCCAACCGCTTGGTGCATCGCGCGCGTCACGACCTCGTGCGTGTGTTGACCTTCGATCGGAGAGACCTACCGCTGGGGCTTACCAAGTTCGAGCTCATTGATACGCAGTTGGCTGCCGTCACCGATGACGCGGGCCATTCCAGTGTTGTCGCTCAGATCACCGCGCGGGCCGGTCTGACCGAGATTTTCCAGCCCGTGTCCATTCCCTAGGAGAACCCCCATGGCCCAACAGCCCAAGGTCCGCAAGTTTGCCGGTGATCTGCGTTTCTACGAACACGGCGCCGGTGCCAACCGCATTCCGGTCATTCCGGATCCGGACGATAAGTTCGGCAATAAGCCGCTCGAGCAGAGCTCGCTGACGTTCAGCTATGAGGCTGGCGACACGACCGAGGTGAAGAGCAAGCGACGGGATGACCGCTATGGCCAGATCATCCACACCGACGCCAACCCCGGCACCACCGGCATCAGCGTCGGCGTCCTGGAAGTGCCGCCGGCGATCCTCGCCCGCATGCTCTACGGTAGCGCCGTCGCCTCGACCGTCGCCGCCGGCTCGGTCACCGACCAGGCGGTCACGGCCTATAGCAAGGATGCACCGATCGATCTCGGCCACCGCTTCCTGCTCGCCACGCCCGCGCCCGTAGTCAAGAAAGGGGCGGCAACCCTGGAGGCCGGCGTCGACTATGTGATCGACAACCGCCAGGGCCTGCTGATCCCCAAGGCCGGGGGCACGATCGCACATGGCGACGAACTCGTCCTTTCCTACGAGTTCGATGGCCATCTCCAGACCGCCATCAACGGTGGTGCGGTGCCGAACAAGGCCTTCATGATCCTGGGCGACGTACAGGATCGGATCAGCGGCGAGAGCGGTCTCCTGCGGATCCCGCAGGTCGATCTGACCGTCGACGGCGACGTGGATTGGTTCAGCGATGAGCCCCTCCAGGTGACGCTGACCGGCTCGGTGGTGTTCCGCTCCGAGGAAACCGCCCTGTACACCTTCGCGGTGTACGAGCAGACGGCCGACTGATGCGGCTGGGAGCTGCCCATAGCACCAGGTTGCCGGCGCCCGAGAGGGCGCCGGTTGCTGATGCGCGTTGCGAGGGCTGACCGATGGCCAAGTTCTCAGGAACCTCTGCCCGTCTGAACTCCATTGTCCTGGCACGCCTTGCGGCTCAGGTCGAGGGTGTGAGTGCCAAGGCGATCGCGCAGGCGGATACCCGCGCGATCGTCTCGGTACGGCGTCGGTTCGAACCTGCTGCGAAGAAGGCAGTGCGCGAGGTCTACAACGTTCGGGTGGGCGATCTCGCGGGGCGGTTCCAGGTTCGGTCTGGTGCCGACGGAGGCGGGGAATTCCTATCACTGCACGCCTCCACTCGGAAGCTGCCGCTGCTTGACTTCGGCGGACGATGGGGTGGACGTAAGACTACCGGTGCAACCGCGGAGATTCAGGCGGGGACGCGCAAAACCTACGACTCAGCCTTCATCGCCACGGTCAACGGTCAGCGAAGGTTGCTGGTTCGGCAGTTCTCCCGGGATAGCCGGGCGAAATCAGGCCGAGACCCCCGCAACAAGCTGCGCGTGATGACCGGTCCCAGCGCTTTCCAGATGGTTACTGGGGAAGGAAATGTCGTAGCGGCCGGCGTGGCTCGGCAGATGAATGAGTACCGCGGCAGCGAGCTGGTCAGGCAGCTGCAACTTGCACGAAAGAGGACGCGCTGATGGCGAGCACTACGGCATTTGAGGAGGTTCTCCGGTTGGTGCTGGAGACCAGTGGCACCGAGGGCGTGGACGAGCTACGCCGTGCGCTCCTGGAGATGGGGGCGGCCTCTGAGGATGCCGTGGTCGACACCGCCAAGCTGGTGGATAGGCTTGCCGACCTGAGCGCCACTGCCGAAAAGGCCGAAGCGTTCGAAGGAATGCTCGCCACCTTGGCTGAGCTCGAGACACGCTTCAACGACAACCAGAAAGCCGCGCTAGCGCTGAGCCTTCGCATCGGCGAATCGGCGGGTCCGGCCAAGGAGCTGATGGCTGCGCAGCGATCGCTGCGCGCCGAGGGTGACAAGCTGCAGTCCTCCCTGACCAAGCAGTGGGAAGCTGTGGTAAAGGCTGACCAGGAGCTGGGCGACCTGGGCGTCAACACCTCGCAGTTGGTTCAAGGCCAGCAGCGCCTTCGTGATGAAGCGTTGCGCACCGCCGACGCGTTCGCGAAACAGGCCAAGGAATCGGCGGCTGCAGCTGCAGAGGCGCGGCGCAGAAACCAGCGGATCGAAGAGAGCGATGAGCGCTTCCGAGAGCAGGCGCGGGCTAGCACAGCGGCGGCGGATTCTCTGAAGGCATACCGCGACCGCGCCAATCAGGCCGCTCAGGAGACAACCGAGCTGAGTGCCGCAGCGAGCGCCACCAGCGCGGTCATGTCCAAGCTGAAGGGAATTTTCGCGACTGCGCTCGGCTTTATTGGCGTCGGCAAGGTTATTGACGGCATCCGGTCGATCGTTGAGGAGGGTAGTGACGCAGAGCAGGAGCTGGGCCAGCTGCAGGCGGCGCTGACGGCGACCGGCCGCCAGAGTGAGTTCACGGCTGAGCAACTGGCCGCGATGCGCAAGCAGTTGCAGGGTGGCCTGTTCGATGACGGGCAGCTCACCTTGGCGCAGGTGCGACTGTTGTCGTACACCAACATCGTGGGCCAGCAGTTCCCGGAAGCGATGCAGATCACCATCGACCAGGCGCAGCGACTGGGCATAGGCCTGGAGCAATCGGCCGAGGTGGTGGGCAAGGCGCTTCAGACCCCCTCGAAGGCCATGGAGTCATTGAGCAAGCAGGGCTTTACCCTGGAGGATAGCCAGAAGCAGCTGATCAAGCAGCTCGAGGCCACCGGCCGAGTGGCTGAAGCGCAAGCGATCATCCTCGACGTACTCGCCGAGTCGTACGGCGGCGCGGCCGCAGCCGCCAAGGTAGGCGCGATTGCGGGTCTGTGGAAGGATGCCACCGAGCGGTTCAAGGACTGGAAGCAAGAAGTCGCCGACCAAGGCGTGCTGACCTACTTCAAGGCGCAGCTGACAGACATGCTTGCTACCGTCGACCGCCTTGCGAGGGATGGGTCTCTGACCCGCTGGGCTAAGCAGACGGCCGACGCGATCATTGTTCTCGCCAATACGGCTAGGGGCGCGACGCGTTTTGTGTTCGAGCACTCCGGTGCAATTCTCTTGATGGCGAAGACCTACGCCTCCTTCACCATCATCAAGGCCATCGTCCAGCTGAACACGTGGCGGATCGCGTTGATCGCGTCCACTCGCGCGCAGATCGCCAGTGCGTCGGCTACGGACGCTGCCGGGAGGAGTGCGCTCTCCCTGGCCAACATCCTGAAGACCTTGCCGCGCGCAGTGCCGATCACCATTGCTTTGCTGGGCCTGGAGCTGGCGACCAAAGGTCTCCAGTCAATGGGGGAAGCCTTGGGCGAGGAGCTGGCCAAGAACAGCGCTGCGACCAAGCAAGCGGGAGAGTTCAGCCGGCAGTTGCAGGAGGTTATGTATCGCGAGGCGATCGCCCGGCGCGAGCTTGCCGTCTCCCTGACGGCTTATCGCGATACCGCTGTCAAGACTGCCGAGCAGCTTGCGCGCGCCGGCGAGGCCGAACGGGCTTCCTACGAAAAGCGGCTGGAAGGTCTGAGGGAGTACCTCAACGCTCAGTTCGGCTTCCTTCTGCGCCAAAGGGAGATGGGCCTGGCGACTGACGCGCAGTTGCAGCAGCTCGAACAGGTTTCGGCGCGGCTTGCGGAGGTGCGCGGCGGCTATGCCGCGTTGGCCGATGCATCCCGAACCGCCGCTGAGGCCTTGCGCAGTGGGATCAGCGCTGAAGCGCAGTTGATCGTGGACAAGCTGCAGGGCGTTGATCGAGATTCGAAGCTGGCGGCGAGTTCGATTCGCCAGCTGTTCGAAGGGCTGAACTTCGCCGATTCCGGCACTCTTGGCAATGTGGCGATCGCCTTGGCCGCCATTGCCGAACAAGGCGCGGCCGCAGAGCGAAATGTGCGCGATGGCCTCATGGCGACATTGCAGCAGCTCAGCGGCGAGGAGCTGTCACGGTTCCAGGCCGCTGCTGTGGCGGCCTTCGAGACCCTGCCTGACGCGGCCCTGAGAACCAGCGTGGTGCTGGAGCAGACCCTGCAGGACGGGCTGCAGAAGCTGGGTGTTGCAGCTGAGCGCATGGGGCTGAAGTTCACCGCCGCCGGCAAGGACGCGACTGCAGCCTTCGGTGCGATCACAGAGAATGCCCTGGCGACTGGAGCGCAGATTGAAGCTGCCTTCAAGGCTGCATTAGGAAAGGTCGCCACCCTCGACGAGGCCGCGGCGCTCGGAGAGTTGCTCAAAGCGGCGGGCGAGCAGGGTCGGATGGGCTTCGACCAGGCCGCGCGGGCCGCGTCGGGTTTGAACGCACGCATTCGGGAAATCACGAATGCAATGAACCCGCTGAATGACGAATTTGGCCGTCTCGGAATTCAGTCGCAGGCTTCGCTTAACGCCGCTCGCGACTCGGCCAAGGAAGCTTTTGAGGCCATCCGCAAGGGTGCGGCTCAAGGGAAGGCGAGCATCGAAGACGTGCGCCGTGCATTCGCGGCGTTCGCGACCACCTCCAGGGCGGCAGTAGCGGACAGTGACGTCTGGCGCAAGCAACAGGTGGAGCAGCAGCTCGCGATGCGTGAGGCTGTGTTGAATACCAACCGCGGTCTTGAACAGCAGAACCAGACCGCCCGAGCAGCTACGCAGACAGTCAAGGGCGGGGGCGATGCTGCTGCCGCCTCGTTGGGTGAAATGGGTGACCAGGCCGCTGCAGCGGCGCAGAGCATCGACGCTGTCGGCGATTCGGCTGGCCGATCCTCGGGTGAGTTGGACCGGGCATCTGCGTCTGCGGCGGGCTTCACGATGCAGATGGGTGAGATCTCAACCAAGACCTCGGAGCTGCTGAGCCAGATGAACGGTCCTGGCGGCCTTCAGCAGTTCGCCAACATCTGGAATTCGCTCTACAACCAGCGGAAGGACCTGAAGGCCTACAAGGAAGAACAGGAGGAGATCCTGAAGGGGATGGATGAGATGGCCGACAAGCGGCGCGAACTGGCCTCACGTTTCGACCTGGTGGGTGCAAGCGAACTTGAGGAAGTTCTCCAGATTGAAAACCAGATCGAGGCTAAACGGGCCGAGCGTGAGCGCGCGGCGAAGGCCGATGCTGTGGAGCGCCGCCGTGCAGCTGAGGCCGAGATCAGGGCCCAGGAGGCAGCGGATGCCAAGCGTATAGGCCCGGCATCGGGTGCCGGAGAGCCGGACGTTGTCCGCATCCAGTGGGACGCACCCAGTAAGGACGTGATCGCGAGCGCGACAGCCGCAGAGCGAGAGTTTGTCGACCGCATTGCCAATATGGTTGCCCCACGCGTTCTCGACAAGATTGCCCGGAGCAAAAGCGTGTCGATTCGTGGGGGTGGTCGGTGAGCCGCATCGTCTTGGCCGGCGTAGAGCTTCCGGCAGACCTCCAGTGGACGGATGAGTTCACAGCGTGGCGCGTGAGCCAGGACGTCAAATCGAGTCTGACTGGGGCGCGCATTGTTCAGGAGGCAGCCCTCCAGGCGGGGCGGCCTATCACGCTGCAAACCCAGCGCGATGGGCGCGCTTATGTCGCGCCCGTGGCCCTCCAGACCCTCCGCCTTCTGCAGGCGAGCGAAGAGCTGCCCAGGTTGACACCGTTGCCGCTCATCCTTCCGGCCCACAACGGCGGCGAGCGCACCTTCGAGGTTGCCTGGCGCCGTACCGATGGCCCGGCCATCGAGGCTGAGCCGATCCGCTTTGCCGTTCCCGCCCTGGACGGTGACTTCTTTTCCATCACGCTTCGATTGATGACGGTGTAATCCATGACCATTTCCGCAACAGATATCAAAATGCGACAGTCTCAGCGCCCGACGGACAATCCTGACGGCGGTGGTCGGATGGTGCAGGCCGAGATTGTGGACGGGAAGATGAATAACCTGTTCCCCGACATCGGCGACGAGGAGCGGACTACTGGTCGCAGCACTCTGCGCAAGCTGTTTGTTCACGTTGATACGCCCACCACCGACGTGCTCAAGGATGCTATCGCGGTGATCGTGGACCCGCCGCAGGACAGCCACGTCCACGTGAGCATGTTCGCGACCGGCTCCTACAGCGATGTTCGTAGCGGCGCCGCGAACCGAGTCGAAAGCTACATCACCCGTGGAGTCGAGTCGCGCTACATACTGCTCAGCGGCCACTTCGCTGGGCAGATGACGATTCAGTTCTATTGCATGAAAGAGGCGCCGAGCCCGGACATCAACGACAACCTCTGCTTGGCGGTCACGGGCGTGGGATATACCCCTTACGAGCAGTATGTGCGGGTCAAGGGAATTCTCTCGCGCACGAGCCGGGTCTTCACTGACGAAGCTGGTTCCTTCGAGCGCGACGTGATCGTCATCGAAACTGTGACTGCGCTGACCTATGACTTTCCCGGCCAAGAAGTGCACCGTCAGACGGCAACCAAGCCGCCCACCCGCATCTACGAGACCAACGTTGTGGACGCGACCAGCTACCACAGCGTCAAGCGTCTCGCCGCAAACGCTGCCCCAGGCGACCTGTCGGTGTTGGTGGATACGCCCTACATTCCTATCGTTCCAACCTCCACCGCGGAAACGCCGGTCAGCGATGTGCTGGCCGGCATGGGAACCAGTAGCTTTGTGCCGTCCGGCCCCGCTGGATCGCTTGGACTTAGCTACTCCAGCGCCTTCGGCGCCGGCGTGGCCGTGGTTCGATTCCTGGGCACTCCCATGGCCGTTGCTACGGTCAAGGTGCTGGCGGGCGGGGTCGAGCTTGTGGATGACGGGAGTGGCAGCCTGACCTCAGCAGGTTCCTCTCCGTGGTCCGGGAGCGTGGACTACGCTGCGGGCTCGGTGGCGCTGGTGCACGCCAATGGTGTGGGCAACACCAGTGTGAGCATCACGGCGACCCCTGCTGGCCCTGTCGTTGAGCAGGGCTTCAACGACGAAATCACGGTCACGCAGGGCAACCAAGGCTATAACTGGCTGTTCCAGGTGACTCCGCTGCCGGCGCCGGGCACGGTGCTGGTCGACTACCGTGCGCTCGGGAAGTGGATCCGGCTGACAGATAACGGCCGTGGCCAGCTGGTGGGCAAGCCGGGGCAGGGTAGCGGCACCGTGAACTACGCCACAGGTGCCGTCGTGCTCACCACGGGCGCGCTCCCGGATCTGCATAGCAGCGTGATCAGTAGCTGGGGAACGCCTGTCTTGGCAGAGGCCCGCACTGGCGACGTGAGCATTCTGCCGCCATCGCTACATTTCCTGCTCGGCAACGCGGGCGTTGTCCCGGGATCGGTGACGCTGACCTTGCGCGTCGGAGGGGTGAACCAAACGGTCACGGATGACGGGGCCGGCGGCCTGCTGCTGGGGGGCGTCAATCGTGGGGTGATCTCCTATGCCACCGGCGAGGTCACCGTTCGGCCGCCCACGCTGCCGGACGCGGATAGCCAGCTGTCCTGCGAGTATGAATGTGGCGAGGCATTGGCAGCATCGGTGCAGCCGTTGCCCGACGGCGCCGGGGTCGTCGCGTTCGTCATACCCGACAGGCCGGTTCGCGCCGGCAGCCTGCGACTGGATTGGTTGGTATCGGTCACGGCAGACGCGGCCGGCATGCCGAGCGCCCCGCTGGTGATGCGGGTCCTGGCCAAAGACGACGGTCAGGGAAACGTGGTCGGCGTATCGATCGGCGGTCAGGCATTCGCTACGAATTTAGGGTCGGTCAACTACGCAACTGGTGTCGTGAGCCTGCAGGCCGGCAAGTTCATGGTGCATGAGGTGTCGGTCCCCGTGTACGAGATGACGGTCAAGCTTCGCTTCAAGGTGGCTAGCTACTACCGCCGGGACGTGTTGGCACAGTTCTCGGCCGGGTCGATGATCTCGATGGGTTGGATGACGGCAGGGGCCTCGGAGACCTCGGCATTAGAGGTGTTGGCGCTGCCGCCCGTGGAGCTGCTCCTGACGCCGACGATCAGCGACACGATCGTTCCGGGCAGCGTCCGCTTCACGTTCAAGGGTCGCACCTACGTCGACCGAAATGGCGGGCTCTACCATTCCGTTGACCCGGTGACCGGCGCAGGCATCTACGCAGGGTCGATCGACTACTCTTCCGGGGCGGCGATCCTTACGCAGTGGGTCGCCGGCGGCAACAACACCGTCCAGGTCGTCTCTTTGCTGACACGCATCGCTGATCCGGGTACGGGGTACATGTTCTTCCGTGCGCCTGGTTCGCCGCTTCGCCCGGGAATGTTCACTCTTCGGGCGACGACCTTGGATGGCATCGCCCTGACTGCTTCGGCCGATATTAACGGTGCGCTGGCCGGTGCCATGGTTCAGGGCGAGGTGGATTGGGAAACAGGCGTGGTGAAGGTCAAGTTCGGCCAGATGGTGCCTGTCACTGGAAACCAGGGCGAGCCCTGGTTTGATCCGGCCAGCGTCGTTGGCGACCTGGTGTGGAAGCCCACGATGGTGTTCGCCGGTTCCGTTTACATCGGAGCTGTCGTCTACCGATCCATCCCGCTCTCCGCCGTGGTTATCGGGTTGGAGTCCGTCCGGCTTCCCAGCGACGGGCGCGTTCCTGCCTTCAAGCCCGGCCAGACAGTATTGATCCACCACACGGCCAAGCATCAGGTCCAGGCCCCGGTGGCCGGCCAGCAGGTCAGCTTCGGTCGTGGCAGGGTGGCGCAGATCGAAGTGAGGGACAGCGCTGGCAAGCCTGTCGAGAGCGCATGGTATGTGGCGGACCTCGACGTGGGGCATCTGACCTTCAGCGACCCGCTGAACCTTTCCGCGTACACGCTGCCGATCGTGATCAGCGAGCGGGTTGAGGATCGACGGTTGGTTGTCCAGCCGCAAATCACTGGTGAGATCGAGATCAACACCGGACTCACTCACACCTATCCGGCTGGGGAGGCGATGATCAGCACTGCGCTGCGGTTGGGTGAGGCCAACGGCTCGCTCGACCTTCAGGCCCGGATGCAGAACCTGTTTGACCAAGTCACCTGGACGAATGTCTGGAGCGATGTGGCCATTGGCGGGGCCGCTGGCGGAACCTACAACGACACCGATTTCCCGCTGGTAGTGACCAACGCTGACGCCATCACTGAGCGGTGGGCCATTCGCTTCTTCGATGTCAGTCAGTTCCAGGTCATCGGTGAGACGGTGGGCACCATCGCGAGTGGCAATACCAACACCGACCTGGCTCCCATCAATCCTCGGACGGGAAACCCGTACTTCACGATGCGGCGGCAAGGGTGGGGAACCGGATGGTCAGTGAACAACGTGGTCCGGTTCAACACCATCGGCGGGCTTGCTCCGATCTGGATGGTTCGAACCACCCTGCCTGGAGCGCCCGAAGGGGTTGTGGATTCTGCCCGTCTCCAGGTCATTGGCAACATCGCAGGAGTTCAAGCATGAGTTTGATCCCAACGGTTTATAGCAGTGCGGACCCCGGCGCGCCGGGTCTCACCGCCGCAGTCGGGTCCCTGATCACTGTGTTGGATGCCATCCTGGTGGACGGGTATGGGGTGGGCGCGGGGCGTAAGGAGGGGCTGGGTTGGACTCGCCAGTTCAGCTCGGGCAATCGGCGGGTGTATCGCGGTAATCCGGTCTCCGGCAGCGGCCACTGCATTCGAGTGAACAACGAGCAGCAGTTTGGCGCGTTGCTGCACGGATTCTCTTCGATGACGGGTATCGATGAGGGAACGGACATGTTTCCGCTTCCCGCCGACTACGCCAATGGCATTGCTTGGCCTACGTGCAACACGGCCAACCCTACAGTAGCGCGTCGGTGGTGGGCGATCGGCAACGAGCGGTGCCTCTACTTCTACCGCGAGCCGCAGGTTAACGCCGCGAACCCGTTTCCCGGCACCAGCGGCTTCATGGGGGACTTCCTCAGCAGGATGGCTGTTGATCCGTCTCGCTGTGCAATTACCACGCACGGCAGCTGGTCGGGTTACGACGGTACGGGTGCCTATCCCGTGTACGCACACGAAGGTATCCCGCACAACTCCGCAATGTCGGTTTCGTCCAGCGGTTTTAGCATTGCCCGATCGTTTGATGGAGCAAGGCTCGGACAGTACGGTCGTGTAATCAAGGCCGGTGAGTGCGGTCACACGACGTTCGGCTATGGTGCCAACAGTGATTCTCTGGTGGACGGGTACCCGGATCCGGTAACTGGAGGATTGTTGTACGCGCCGATTTGGCTCCGCGAGCCTGGCGGCCTTCGCGGATTGATGCCTGGAATGTACACGGGGCTGCACCGCATGTTGACCAACGTTTTCGCAGAGGGCCAGATTCTTGAGAACGTGCCTGGCATGCCCGCTGGGACGCGCTGGATCTACAAGAAGGGGCTTGGTGCCCCTGGTGGCGTGACTGTTAGCGGCGTGTTCTTTGACCTGACCAATCCGTGGGAGTGAACGTGGCTCGCAATATGAATCGGTTCGGATCGCGATACACGTCGTTGCCGGCAGATTACGCCGGCGACGGCTTCGTGGGCGGCGTAGCCCCGACCAGCAGTGATCCCGACGCCGACGACGGACGAGCGAGGAAGCTCAATGTACCCGCGGCGATCAAGGTGGTCCTGTTCGACCGCCAGACGATGCGGGCAGTGGCTGAGACCACGAGCAAGTCGGATGGGACGTGGCAAATTGTGGATTTGTCGCGGAAGCGAAACTATTTCGTCATCGGCTTCGATGGTCCCGGCCAGGTCAATGCCGCGATCCAGGACTGGGTTGTGCCGGCGAAGATGGAGTAACCGATGGCACAGGATGGCCGCTACACGGCTCTAAATCTTGGTCCAAGGGTCGCCAAGCCCGGTCACGCGCCTCTCAACCTGGGCGTGGGGTGGGACGTCGATCCGCCCGAGCCGCCTGACCCGGTCATCCGTGGCCTGCGATCAACGTTACGTTCGTCCTGGGCGCAGGCCCCTCAGCGTCATCTGTCTAGTCGCGTTGTCTGGGCGAAGGGGGCGCCGGCGGCGTCAGGCGTGGCAGCCGCGTGGTCGACTGCCGCAATGGCCCGTGCTGCGAACCATTGGTCCTGGGCCGGTGCGCCGCGGGTGAGCCGGATGCATCTGGCATCTTGGCACCCGGGCATGCCGGACCTTTCGGTGGGGTGGCGAAGCCCTTGGGGAGCGCCGCCTCTGGAGCGCAACGGATTGCGATTCTCCTGGCAACTGCTGGGCATGGTTCGCCACGATCGGGCAGCGCAATGGCAGGGCGCACCGGTGAGGGCGTTGGGCCGAGCGGGACTGGCTTGGACTGGCGATCTGCCGGAGGCGCGCCCTGAGCGGGTGATGCGGTGGGGGTATCCCGCTCCGAGCCGGTTGGGGCGCCGGCTGCCATGGGGCCCCGCACGCCTGGTTCCGTGGAACGTGCTGCCCCCTCCAAAGCCGCCGGTACCGGATCCGGATCCGGCGTTTCCCTCGGGGCGGTTCGTCGCCCTGCAGCTCGGCTGCGCCCTCGTCGCTACGCCGGGCCTGGTTCCCCTCAATCTAGGGACAGCGGCGTGCTACGTCGTTCGCCCGCGTCGCAGGACATACGTCGTGATCAATGAGCTATCCATGGTGCGGATCCCTGATCGGACCCCCGTCGAAATTACCTCCGTTGAGATCGCCACCAGCGTCGATAGCTGGGGCTCCACCTTCAACATTGAGCTCGCCGACCCGACACACCTGGCGCTACTCAAGCCAACTGCCGCTGGGCCGCGGCAGATCGAGGTCGCGCTCAACGGCTACACCTGGACCGCGATCGTGGAGAGCTACGGGAAGCAGCGGGAGTTCGGGCGGGTGTCCGTTACGCTCACTGGTCGCTCCCGCACTGCCTTGCTCGCTGCGCCGTATGCACCTGCGAGGGCAAAGGTTGCGGGCGAGGCCCGATCTATGGCGCAGTTGGTCGCCGAGGAGCTGCTCGATACGGGATACGAGGCCGCCTACAACACCGTCGATTGGGTGGTGCCGGGAGGGGCGTGGTTCTACGACGGAAGCGCGCCGCTCGATGCCATCAGCGCGCTCGCGGCCGCCAGTGGGGCAGTGGTGCAGTCCGACCCCGCCGATCGGCGCCTGGTTGTGCGGCCTAGATACCCGGCCAGCCCATGGGACTGGCGAAACACGACGCCGGACCACCAACTGGTGGAGGACATCATCATCTCGGAAGGGCTGCAGGTGCAGAGTCAGCCGCTCTACGATGCGGTTGTCGTGACCGGTGAGCTGGAGGGCAAGGGAGTCACCTGCAAGGTACGGCGTGCCGGCAGTGCAGGCGATCTCTACGCGCCCCAGGTGAGCAGCCCGCTCATCAGCGAGGCCGCAGCGGGGGCCGAGCGGGGGCGCAATATCCTGTCCGATCGCGGTGAGCAGGCGGCGATAGAGGTGGTGCTGCCTCTCTTCGCGCTACCGCTCAAGCCCGGCGAGACCGGGCGCGTGCTCCCTTTGGACCTCGTTCAGGTTAGTGGAGAAGAGGGGACGTGGTACGGGCTCTGCATAGCTGCGCGTTGGGTGGCCAGGAGCGAAAGCGGCCGCGTCGTGGTCGAGCAGACCATCACCTTGGAGAGGCACTACAGCGATGCGAACTGACCTTTGGGACCAATTTGGAGGGCTGGTGGATGGCGGGCCCCGTTTACTGGCGACGGTCACCGCGCACAACGGGGACGGGACCAGTAGCCTCACTACCTACGATGGGGCGCAGCTCAAGGCGATAGGCCACCTTGGCGGCAGGATTCCGTACAACGTGTGGGTCAAGGGTGGGAGGGTGCTGGAGGCAGCTCCTAACCTGCCGCTAGTGGAGGAGGCCGTGTGAGTTGAGGGGGTTGGCGAGAACCGTGAACGGTGTCACGATCGCGTAACGGCCAAGGCAGTAGCCTTGACCGTGCCCCTAGAGATGAACCGGGGCAGTTTGACGCCTCAAATGGTCCGTCGTAATATTGAGAAGACGCTATCTGCGTTACTTTGTAACCTCTACAGTGCCGCCCCACTGGAAGCCAAGAGCCTATGCGTAATCTCATTTGACTGAATGCGGGCTACCCCATGGGTGCGCCCGACTTAATACTATATATACCGAAGATAAGGGCCGCTATAGCGGCCCTTATTTTTTGCTTATGACTTGGTCACCTCGAACCGTTTGTACTCGGGATTCCAACGGCCGACCTTAACGTTCAGCGACGCACCCTTCTTTGGTGTGGCATGAATCGAAATGGATCTGGACCTTATGTAGCCATAGCACTCATTCGGAAGCTCCAAGATGGTGATCGTCCCCCTGACTGCGACAATCTTCGCTTGAACTATTGTTCCAAGCGGAAGCTTGCTCTCCATCTCCATGGCAAGCGAAAGTTTAGGCGCGTTCGCAATTTGGCGTTCTACGACTGCCTTAATCTGTTCCATGTTCACATAATCGCGTACGTCGTCTGCGTTTAGCGCTTCAGGCCTAATGTGGTAGTCCGTGTAATAGGCAGACAGATAATCGACTAGAACTTTAGAGATTTGAAGCGTGCCTTCCCGTGAACCGGCATGGAAAAGTCCTTGGCCGTTGATTATCGTCTTGATGGCGGACGGCGGCTGCGTAGATCTGAACTTGACGGCTTCGGAAATTGTTGCAAGGTACTGGGCATCCTCAAGCAGCCCGAGATGGATCGATCCGGCGGCAGATAGGCTGACCAGATCTTCCTCTGCCAAAAGCAAAGAGGATGTCTCAGCAATGACGCAGTCCGCTTCAACGAGGTCTCGCAATCCAACCCACAGGGACACCGACGAGAAGCCAAGCCCCTGAAGCTCGGCGAGCATACTCTCGACTTTGTGAAAGCCCTTGTTGCGGTTGGGGCCAAGTTCAAAGCGCCTCTCGTGGAGCCATTTAAGAATCGCAAGGCGTGTGAACGGGTCTGGAAGCTCTTCGCCGTCGACTGAGTGGAATAAGTTCTTCAGGTGCGTGTTGCTGTCTGAGTAGTACCTGCGCTTTCCTTTCAACAGGATCTGCATGATCAAGTGCGAAGGGAAGTGATGATTGACGGATTTAGTCCTGGCCTTGAGTATCTCGTCTTCCGGGATGTGTCCGCTTTTGCATATTTCTAGCAGTATTTCAATGCCCTTCCTGATGTTTCGCCCTGCCAGGCCGGAGAGGATTGTCTTAAATCGCTGGTTTTGGAAAACAGAGCTTACAAGGGATGATAGGTACTGCCCGACCTCGTCGCGTGAACACTCGACCCTTATCCCGTTCTGCATAAGGTATGAGAATTTTGAGTGCTGGGTTTGCAGCTCTCTACTTGCGTATTCCAGGCGAGCTTGTATGACCTGCTCGAGTCTGGGCGGGTCAATTCGGAAGACCAAATCCTTGACCACAGTGTCCAAAGGGGCTGTGTCGCGGTAATTATCGTAGGTTGTGTCGCGAAGCGGAAGGAACACCATGCAGTACATGTTTTCCTTGAGCCAGCTCGCAACTTCAAACATCAATAGTTGGTCGTCACGCGTGCGTTTGTCGCAATTATCCAGTATGACGATAAGGAGTCTGCCACGGTCGCGATAGAGGTACTCAAGCGTTTGCTTCGCGGTTAGTTCTTGATCTTCCTCAAGCTGTTTAAGTGTCTCGTTAATGACGTTTGCATGTTCGACGGTGCCTTCCTTGTAGAGACTTCCACGTTTTTTGGCGACTGCGGAAAGTTGTCTCGAGTAGATCTTTCTTTGGAAGTCTAGCGTCTCCATATCGATTTCAGGATGCGCGTTGGCTACTCCAAACATGATCTCCTGCAATAGCCAGTTGTAAATCCGGTCGCGAGAAAGCGGAGCTGGGTTGAGGTTTACATGGAGCCAGTCGCCGCGGATCGATAGAGTTTGGTCTAGTGCGCTAGCGCGAACGTAATCTGTAAAGGTTGACTTTCCTGAGCCCGCGCTACCGATGAGCAGGCAAAGCTCGCCGGGACGCTGTCGCTCAGCTAGCGCAGAGAACAAGCCTCCGGGAATTCCAGTATTTGCGATCGGCGTCGCGTCGGTCATGTGCGGGGGGACGGCCGCCCGGATGAGCTTGTCAATCTGCGGAACGTGGGAAGAACGCTGAACAGATGGCACATACGCATTGGTCACCAGCCTCTCGCGATCCTTATTTGTCCGAGGGTCAAAAAGGTACTGATATTCAACTGAGACGTTCGATCCGAAGGAGTTTTCTCCAACCGTTTCTTCCGCTACATTTTTTCCGCCCATCATTTGCAAGGGGGTGTAGTACTGCGTGCCTCGCCTGATTTTCTTTAACAATGCGTCGCAACGCGCTTGCACGGCCGCTTTAGATACGAGCTTCATTAAACTTGAAAAGCTGGCGTCTACGGTTGATAAGCTATCGGTTGCTGTGGATATGTAGTCTTCAGAATCCCAGTGGCCCGCACGAATCTCCGCGCCATTAGTGGCCATCACAATCTCACATGGGTTCCAGCCGGATTCGTAGCGGCCATTGATTGCTGCGGCGTAAAGCCTAGCTTCCCGCATTGCCTCTGTGAGTTCTTCGCCTGGCCCCTTAGCTTCGATGACCAGAAGTGGAAGCCCTTGGAGGATGACAGCGTAGTCGGGAAAGTAGAGCTTCTTGCTTGCGCCCTTGTCGATGGTGAGCTTTGCGAGGCTCGCCTTCGTCTTGAAATCCGCCTGCGAGTAGCCAAACCCCTCTGGCTGAGCTGCGAGGAGCAGCGGAGATATCAGCTTTTGCTCGACGTCACTCTCGTTGAGGACGGTTGTCGGATCGTAGATGAACCCCATTGCTCTCCCCCCCATGCTTCCGTTCGTTCCGCATAGTAGAACGGCAGTCCGGCCCTGGACTAGTGGTACACCAAAAGAGGAGGGGCTGTTCCGGTTTTAGAAGGTCGGACTGGCTGTCGCGAGATGTGTTGACTGCGCGGCGGACGCGGTACCCGCAATGGCGCGACCCGTTCCTGACGATACAGCGGCCGTTGGCCACTCAACCCGGGAACGGCTCAGCCGGGTCTCGCCGACACCTCGTCGCAATGCGTGAGACGCCCGGGCGTATCCTGCTCGGCATGCGCCCGCCCTTCGACCAACCCGGATTCATGACCGCATCCCGGCCACAAGGCTGGGTGCAGTTCGGCGAATCGTGGGTGCTGTGGTGGAACGGTCGGCAGATCGCCAACGTCCGGCCCAGCGCGGATGGCATCTGGGTAACGCTCTCTTGCCGAAAGCTCTGGCAGGACAAGCAGGTGAGGGCCGCCAGCGTGAGTCAAGGCAAGCGCTACGCCGAGCGATGGTGCGCAACGCGAGTGCTGGAAGGCGTGCCGATGAAGGATGCCGTAGCGCGCCTAGTCGGCGATCGGCCGGCAGCACCAACTAGGGCAAAGCGCGCGCCAGTCGAGACGCCACAAGAGCGACGTTTGAGGGAGGCGTTGCGTCTCGATCGGAAGGTCTGAGCCCAGGCGGAGCGGTAGACAGCGGTCAATGAGTCCGCAATAGTTCCGCTCTGCCAATCGGATTGCCCAATGAGCATCCTCAACGTCCTTCTGACCCCTGAAAAGCTACTGGTGGCCGTGGACACGTTGGTCGAGGATGCCATGACGGGTAAGCCGTCTTCCGGCGCCAAGCTGCTGCTGATCCCCCAGCACAACCTGGTGCTGGCTTGCCGCGGCTCCGCGCAGTTCTTTCTTCGCATCTATGAGCTGAGCCTGCAGGCCAGCTTCCGTGTGGACTTCACCATGGAGCAGCTGATGGCGGAGTGCGGGCTGGTCATCGAGAAGCTGTGGCCGGAATACATCGTCGCGGCCGACCGGGCCGGCATCCCGCGCGACGTCCTACACACGGAGCTCGTTCTGGGTGGTTGGTCGCCGAAGAACGGCCGGATGATGGCCACTGCCTACGCGAAGAGCGCCATTGGCCGGCCCGTGATCGTGCAGGCGCTGCAGGGGGGACTGGCGTCGCCCGGCGAACCGCTCAGGGGAAAGCCGGATAGCTTTGAGCCCGAAGCGGTGCTTGCAGCCGGGCGGCTTCAGGCGGACCACGAGAACCGCGAGAACGGGAGGGTGGTGGCAGGCGGGAGGCTCCTTGCGGCGACGCTGCGGCGAAACCAATCCTTGATCGCCGACTTGGGCCCGTTGTAGCAGCACAGATGAGGCTTCCTCGTTCGAGGACGATCAGGCCGCCTGATCCGGGCGGAGGCGCACGACGTTGCCGGTGCGCAGCCGATCTAGATAGTCCGCCCATTCCTGCATCATCCGCGTGCGCTCCACCAGGTGCGTGGTCCGGTTATACGCTCGGCCGTTCGGGTCCTTCACTGCGTGCGCCAGCTGGTGCTCGATGATGTCCGGGCGGTAGCCCAGCACCTCATCCAGCAGCGTGCGTGCGGTCGCACGGAAGCCGTGTCCGGTCACCGTGTCCTTGTCGAAGCCCATGCTTCGCAGGGCGGCCAACACAGCAACCTCCGACATCGGCCGGGTATTGGTACGCAGTCCGGGGAACACGTACGCGCCCCTGTAGTCGGTAGGGAAGGTGGCTCTCAGCGCCTGCAGCACGGCGACGGCCTGGCGCGCCAGCGGCACGATATGCGGCTGGCGCATCTTCATCCTGCTGGCCGGGATGCTCCATAGGCCGGCCTCCAGATCGATCTCCGCCCATTCCGCCGCGCGTAGCTCGCCGGGCCTGACGAACACCAGGGGCATCAGCTGCAGCGCGGCGCGTACGACTGGCGTTCCGGTGTAGGCGTGCAGTGCACGCAGCAGACCACCCAGCTCCACCGGGTCCACCACTGCGGCGTGGTTCTTCTCGGGAGCCGGCACCAGCGCCCCTCGCAGGTCAGCGACAGGGTTCCGCTCGGCGCGGTCTGTGGCCACGGCATACCGCATGACCTGCCCACAGTTCTGCATCACCCGGTGGGCTGACTCGAACGCCTTGCGTTCCTCCATCCTCCGGGCAATCGCGAGGAAGTCCGAAGCCTTCAGCTCCACTGCGCGGCGCACACCGATGGCCGGGAACACGTCGTTCTCGAACCACGCCTCGACCTTCTTCTGGTAGTCCGGAACCCACGGCCGGCCCCTGAGCCACTCTCTAGCGATGGTCTCGAAGCAGTCCTCGGGCGCACCAGTTGGGGAGGCAGTGGCAGCCTTCCGCTGCTGGCCCGGGTCGACGCCGCTACGCAGAAGCCGCCTTGCGTCCTCGCGGGCGTCTCGGGCCATGGCCAGGGTCACCTCCGGATACAGGCCCAGCGTCAGCAGCTTCTCTTTGCCGGCCACCCGGTACTTCCAGCGCCAGCTCTTGGCGCCGGCCGTGGTGATGAGGAGATAGAGTCCGCCGCCGTCAGCCAGCTTCTGCGGCTTATCGGACGGCTTGGCACGACGGATCGCGACGTCGGTCAGGGGCATATGGGGGGTATCGTGTTTTGGGGCAGGGCGGATACCCCTAGATATACCCCCACCGTCTCACAGGCTGCAACGGATAGCCCCAGACTGCCTTGGACAAAAAGAAAGCCGAGAGGCCCGTTTTATGAGGCTTTCTCGGCTTCTCTGGGTCTTCTCAGACCCTTCTATGGTGGAGGTGGGCGGAATTGAACCGCCGTCCGAAGGCACTCCATCCCCGGTTCTACATGCTTAGCGCACCGTTGGATCTCATCCTGTGGCAGCACGGCGTGCAAAGCGCACCCCAGGACCAGCCTGCTTTAGTTAAGTCGTGACTGACAGGCAGCCATCACAACCGGTTCCGTGATAATGACCCTACATCTACGAGCACGGGCACAAGTAGGTTCGGGGGTTCGCCTTAGGCGGCTGTAGAACTAAAGCAACTGCTGCTGTTTAGGCGGCGATTGCGAAGTCCGAACCGTAGTTGTCGTCGTTGGCAACTAGAAGTTTGCTGCTGGATTAACGAGGAAAGCTGCCCCCTCGGCATGCACCAAGTAACTTCACAACCCCCGTCGAAACCAATGCACCCCCGGTTTCTTCAAGAACCGCAAGACATCTGGCGACCCAGACGCTACTTGACGGGGCTGATGCTACTCCAAAGACGCTGAACAGTCACGCGCGGCGTTGCCGCGCAGGGGCGTCGTAGCCAATCCGAGGGGCCCTTTGTTAAGGTTTCTGAAATTTCGCCAGGACGCCATGGAGGCGGCTCCGCATGATCAAACCCCTGTGCATTGCAGCGCTTGTCGGGCTGTCGCTTACCGGCTGTGCCACGTTCGAATACGGCACGCCTTATGCGCCGGTGCAGGCAGTACCGGACAAAGCCACCGTGGTGGTGTATCGGGCGAAGGCTGGCTTCCTGGCGCCGCTGGGCAAGGCGCCGATGCCCTTCGAAGTGGATGGCGTGGCGCAGGGGGCGTTGAACCCGGACAGTTTCCGCACGCTGCACCTGGCGCCCGGTGATCGCCTCTTCAACGCGCGCAGCGGGGTAATCGATCTTCGCCGGCGCGCCGATCTGGTTGCCGGCACGGTCCAGTTTGTCCGCGGCAGCTGCTATTACGTGTTGACCGAGGCCTTCTGCAAGCTGGAGCCGGTGGAGGCGTCGGTGGGGCAGGCGGAAGTGGCCGGGCTGCGCGAGTCGGTGGGCAGCTGATAGACGGCCCTGCGTGGCAGGGCCGAGGGGTTCGGTCCGCCGCACCCAGCGCGCCGGCGGCGTGGCCGGCGCCCCGTGACCGTAGTCAGTCCGCGCCACCGGCGGCACCGCCAGGTTGAACCGCAGGCAGCGCTGCACGCGGGCGGCCGGTGCAGCCACGTTCATTAGGGGCGGCAGACGGCGTCGCTCTGGTGCGCGATCAGTGCCGGCAACGTGGCCGGGCAGTTGCTTCCCTGAGAATCTCGATCGGGCTTCCGTGCCCGTCCGCGGACCGCTGCGGGCGGAGCTTCAGCGCTTGCCTTCGCGCTGCCGCTTGCTGTCGGCCTGGTGCTTGGCCTTGAGCTTGCGCTGGTGGTTCTGCTCGTTGCGCAGGCTGATGGCCTGCTTGCGGGCTTCCGGCTGCACCTGCACCGTCAGGGCGTCGATGCGGGCGATCAGGCGGCGGTGTTCCAGGCTGTCGTAGGTCTGGTTTTCCGAGGCGTCGCGCTTGGCGTTGCGGCCCAGGTAGGTGAGCACCTTGAGCAGCGCGGCCGGATCCATCGCGCGGGTCAGTTCGGCGAAGATCGATTCATATGCGGCGACGTCGGCCTGGAGCTCGGCGGTTGGATCCGCGCTCGGGGCGGTGTCCTGGGGGATTTCCTGTGTCACGCAATGCTCCAGACGGGTAATAGGCGGGGATTCTGACACTTGTGCGTGCGCTGCGGGAAATCGCGGCCTCGCGCGCTGCCTGGCCGCGTCGTCGCCCCATTCCGCCCGACCGCGACAAACCCCTGCAACCTGGCGCATAACCGCCGCGCCGGTGGCGGTAGAGGCTGGCGGTGTCGTGACTGTTCCCTGCAGCACGGCACGGCAGCGCCGCCAGCCCCCCTTTGCGGGCGGCGCTGCCCCTTCTTTCTTTCATGGAGAGCCAGAATGGGCATCATCGACGGACAGCCGTTGGCAGTGGATCGGACGCACGCGGCGCGGGCGCGCCTGGAATCGGATGTGATCTTCGGGTGCGTGTTCCTCGGCTTCGTCACCCACATGCTCGGCAGCGGCGAGACGCCGCGTTGGGACGTAGACAGTGGCGATGAGGACGCGGGCAGGCAGCAGGCCGACCTGCAGGACGTATTGAACCGGATCGGCGCGCTGACCGGGGTCGAGGGGGCGGTGGTGCAGGCCGGCAAGAGTCCCACCTACGACGGTGGCCAGGCGCTGCAGCTGGCGATCGCCTCGCCGTTGCAGGACGGCAAGGCGCACGCGGGCAGCGTGCAGTGGTCGCGGCATGTGGCCGACCACATCAGCAGGATCGTGACCAGCAAGAAGAGCTGGCTGTTTGGCCTGATCACCCGCAGCGGCCCCTCTGAGCTGCTGGAGTTCACCCTGGACAACGAGCGTGGCGCCTACTACGGCATCGTCGACGATCCGGCCAACACGGTGCCCAAGGTGATCAGCTCGGTGCGCCGGCTGATCCCCTACGGCAGTGAAGGGGGCCGCTGGCGGTACGGCATGGAGTACCACGGTCTGATCGGCTACGACAGCGAGGCCACCCTGCACACGGCACGGACCACGCCCAAGCAGGCGGGCTCGATCGAGCCCACCGGGCTGATCGGCAGCTGGGACGGGCGCGGCAAGGTCTGTGGCTATTGCCACGGCATGGTCTGGGCGCTGGCCGAGGTGCGCTGCAACTACCCGCAGGGCAAGCCGTTCGAGCTGGCGCTGGGCAAGCAGACGCACAAGCTGTCCTCGTGCTTTGGCTGCAGCACCTTCCAGCTGGCCAACGGCCGCGTGGCCAGTTCGATGCACCTGGGTCGCTCGGAGTCCTGGGTGCCGCTGCCCGAGGACGAGAACGCCACCGCGCCCTTCAGCACCGGACTGGCCGTGGAGAGCGTCGACGGGCAGGTGGGCGCCAAGGAGCGCCGCGACCGCGAGGTCTTCGCCGACATGAACAAGGCCTGGGCCGAGCACGTGGCGGCCTGGCTGTTGATGGGCGCCGAGCGGGTGCGGCGGGCCGGCCGGGGGACCTTTTCGGCGCAGGTGCTGGAGACGGCGGCGGCGCTGTCCGCCGAGGCAGGGCGGCGCAGCCAGCGCGGCGCGGCCAACCTGTTCCTGGATGCGCTGACAGTGCACGACAAGGACCTGAACCGGCTCAAGCGGTTCCTCGACCCCGCGCCGCACTGAGCGGCGCAGCCGCCGGCAGTCTCTGCCGGCGGTGCTGTGGCGCGCAGGTGCGGCGGGGCAGGGCGCCGGCCGCCGTGGCTCAGAGCCGCTTGCGCAGGTACAGCCGCTGGTGGCCCGGCGGAAAGTCCTCGAGCCGGCCGAAGATCGCGTAGCCCTGCTTGAGGTAGAAGCCCTCGGCCTGCCAGGAAAACGTGTCGAGCATGACCGAGTGCGCCCCGAGGGCGCGTGCCTGTTGTTCGGCATCGGTGAGCAGGGCGTGCCCCAGCCCGAGGCCGCGATGGCGCTCGTCCACCCACAGGGCGTGCACGCTCAGCCAGCCGCCGTAGACATCGGCGACCAGGCCGGCGCAGGGCGTTCCGTGCGCATCGCGGATCACGCGGTTGAGCGCCTGGTCATCCAGCGCCGCCCCGCAGGCGGCACGGTTGAAGGCGCGCAGACCGGCGAACACGGCCGCCGCGTCGTCGGCACCGGCCGGCTCGATACGGGGCGATGCGTGCGGGCCGGGCATCAGGCGTCGCGGTTGTGGCGGCGCATGGTCCGCGACTTCTCGCGGGCCCAGTCGCGGTCCTTCTCGGCGTCGCGCTTGTCGTGGGTCTGCTTGCCCTTGGCCAGCGCGACCTCGAGCTTGATCTTGTTCTTGCTCCAGTACATCGCCGTCGGCACGATCGTGTAACCGTCGCGCTCGACCTTGCCGACCAGCTTGTCGATCTCGCTGCGATGCAGGAGCAGCTTGCGCTCGCGGCGGTCGTTGGCGACCACGTGGGTGGAGGCCTGGATCAACGGGGTGATCTGGGCGCCGATCAGGAAGATCTCGCCCTGCTTGACGTACGCGTAGGCGTCCACGATGTTGCCGCGCCCGGCGCGGATCGACTTGACCTCCCAGCCCTGCAGGGCCAGGCCGGCCTCGAAGCGATCTTCGATGTGGTACTCGTGACGGGCACGCTTGTTGAGCGCGATGGTTTTGTTGGCCGTCGCGCCCTTTGCTTTATCCTTGCCGTTGTTCTTGCTCATTTCCCTATTGTCTCCGATTCGGGCACGCCCGGTCGATTCATCTGACATCTGTATCGCATGCCCACAATCCGCCGTAGTGCCCTGGTCGAACATTCGGCTGCCCGTATGTTCGATCTGGTCAATGATATCGAGGCCTATCCGCGCCGGTTCCGCTGGTGCTCGGCGTCGCAGATCCTGGAATCCGCGCCGGACCGCCTGGTGGCGCGCCTGGACCTGGGGCTGGGGTCGTTCTCGACCTGGTTCATGACTGAAAACACCTTGCAGCGCCCGAGCAGCATCGACATGCAGCTGCGCGATGGTCCGTTCAAGCGCCTGCACGGCCGCTGGGAGTTCCACGCACTGGCCGAGGAGGCCTGCAAGGTGACCCTGACCCTGGAGTTCGAGCCGAACTCGCGCCTGCTCGGGCCGGCGCTGGCACTTGGCTTCCAGGGCCTGGCCGACCGCATGGTCAATGATTTCGTGCGCGTTGCCGACGGGCAGGGCTGAGCCGTGATCAGCGTGGAGGTGGTACTGGCCTGGCCCGACCGCGTGGCGTCGCGCCAGGTGCAGCTCCCCGATGGGGCGACGGTTGCCGACGCCATCGCCGCTGCCGCGCTGGACGGCAGTGACGCCTGCCCGGCGTTGGCCGTGCATGGGTTGCTGGCCCGGCCGCTCCAGCTGCTGCGCGATGGGGACCGGGTGGAACTGCTGCGCCCCCTGCTGGCCGACCCGAAGGACAACCGCCGCCGGCGCGCACGCGCCGGCAGCTGAATGCGCCTGCCGCCTCAGCGGCCGCCGCGCTTCTTCTTGTCCTTGGCCAGGTTGCGACCGAACTGGCGCACCGTGGTCTTGGCCAGGTCGGCGTCGTTGTTGGCGAAGTACTCGCCGTCCCAACGGGTCACCGCGTCATTTTCGAAATACACCGTGAAGTTCTTCACTTCGGTCTGGCCCAGGCGGTTCACGCGCTGGCTGGCGGTGTAGTCCCAACGCTGGGCGTGGAACGGATCCGGGATCGAGGGGGTGCCGAGCAGCGCGTTGACCTGCTGCTTGCTCTGGCCCACCTGCAGCTGACCGACGGCCTGCTCCCGGACCAGGTTGCCCTGATAAATGGGTTGCTTATAGATGATGCCGCAGCCCGTGGTGGACAGGGCAACGGCGGCGACCAGCAGGAGATTGCGCATCGGAAAGGGCGTTTGGGGAAATCCAGTCGATGATACACTCACGACGCGTCGCCGCGACCCAATCCGAGGCAGCTGGCGCTAAATCGCCAATGAACGGAGAACTATGGAAACCCACGACCTGCGTAAAGTCGGCCTGAAGGTGACCCATCCGCGGATGCGGATCCTGGCGTTGCTCGAACAGCGCAATGCCCAGAACCACCAGCACCACATGACCGCCGAGGACATCTACCGCCAGCTCCTGGAGCATGGTGACGAGATCGGCCTGGCCACGGTGTATCGCGTGTTGACCCAGTTCGAGGCCGCCGGCCTGGTGCTGAAGCACAATTTCGAAGGCGGCCAGGCCGTCTACGAGCTGGACCGCGGCGGCCACCACGACCACATGGTGGACGTGGACAGCGGCAAGATCATCGAATTCGAAAGCCACGAGATCGAAGAACTGCAGCGCAAGATCGCGGCCGATCACGGGTACGAGCTGGAAGAGCACTCGCTGGTGCTGTATGTGCGCAAGAAGCGTCGGTAACGGCCCGGCGGCCGGTCATCGGACCGCCGCAGGCCAGCAGATCGCGTGACTGGACCCCGGGCCCTGGCCCGGGGTTCCTGCGTTTCAGCGTGCGCACACCGGGACGGCGTCCGGCAACAGGGCCTGCAGGTCCACCGCCGCCGCCATCGCGTGGTTGCCGGCATCGCCGGGGTGCAGGTGATCGCCGGAATCGAAGGCGGCGGCCAGGCGTGCCGGATCGGCGGGATCGCGCAGCACCGCGTCGAGGTCGATCACCGCATCGAAGGGACTGTCGCTGCGCAGCCAGGCGTTGAGTTGCCGGCGCAGGGCGTCCTTGTCTGGCTGGTAATAGTCCTCCAGCGGGGTGCCGGGCAGCGCACCGGCGAACGGCGGCAGGGTGGCGCCGAGGATGCGCACGCCGCGGGCATGGGCGCGCGCGACCAGACTGCGATAGCCGGCCTGCAGCCGGGCCAGCGACGGCGCCGGTTCGGTGCGGGCGAAGGCGGTGCCAGGCCAGCCGATGTCGTTGGTTCCGAGCAGTACGATCACGCTGGCGAGGCCGGGTTGGTCGAGCACATCGCGCTGGAAACGGGACAGGGCGGCCTCGCCCATGCCATCGCGCAGCAGGCGGCCCCCGGAGATGCCGGCGTTGACCACGGCAACGCCCTGCGGCGCCACCCGCGCGGCGAGGTGGTCGGTCCAGCGCTGGTCGCGGTCCAGGCTGGCGGTCGCACCATCGGTGATCGAATCGCCGATCACGGCCACGCTGCGTGCGCAGGCGGCCCGCTCCACATCCATCCCCGAGACGAACAGGCGGGCGGTCGTGGTTGCCGCGTCTGTCAGTGCCGGGGCCAGGGTCTGGTCACCGGCGGCGAACGCGGCGGTCTGCCGGCCGTCCCAGTGAAAGGTCTGCAAGGGCGTGCGCCCGGCGACGTAGACGCTCACCTGCACCGCCTGCAGATCGCGGGTTGCCAGTGCCAGCGGGTCGCTCACGCGTTCCTCGCCGGGGCCGATCACCACGCCGGCGCGCCCATCGAAGGCGAGTGCCAGCGGCGTCCGGCCCGGGCCGGCGGCGGCACTGGCAGCATCGATCCGCAGGGGCTGTTGACCATACGCATTGCTCAGGCGGACCCGCAATTGGCGGCCACCCAGGCTGAGGCGCACGGTCTGGCGGAACGTCTGCGCGGCCAACTGATCGGGGATCAGCGTGGGGAACAGGAACCGTGCATTCCAGACCGGTTGCGGGCTGGCCTGCCAGCTGGCGACCCATGCTGGCGACGGCACGGCGGTGGCCGCCGCGGCGGTCGAGGAGGCGAGCAGGGTGGTGGCGACAAGGCGGGTGAGTGCGTGCATCGGGTGATCCATCGGCGGGGGGGAACCCCATGGTGATTCGCCAGCCACCTGTGAACTAGACTGCTCACGGACAATCATCTGTGAACTGGATTCATCCCATGGCAGGCACCGACATCAACCGTTCCGGCGAACTGGAAGTCTTCGTCCGGGTCATCGACAGCGGCGGCTTCTCGGCGGCGGCGCGCTCGCTGGAGTTGAGCCCGTCGGCGGTCAGCAAGCTGGTGTCGCGGCTGGAGCAGCGGCTGGGCACGCGCCTGCTGCAACGCTCGACGCGCCAGGTGCAGCTCACGCCGGAAGGCTGCGCGTTCTACGAGCGCGGGCTGCGGGTGCTGGCCGATCTGGACGAGGCCGAGCGCTGCGCCAGCGCCCATGCCGAACCGCGCGGGCGCCTGCGGGTCAACGCGAACGTGCCGTTCGGGCACCACTTCCTGCTGCCCTTGCTGCCCGAGTTCCTGGCCCGGCATCCACAGGTCGGGGTGGACGTGGTGCTGACCGACGAGGTGATCGACCTGCTCGAACAGCGCACCGACGTGGCGGTGCGCGCCGGGCCGTTGAAGAGTTCCCGCCTGGTCGCGCGACGATTGGGAGCGACGCGGATGATGATCGTGGCGGCGCCGGCCTACGCCGCCCGGCACGGCCTGCCGCAGGGCGCGGAGGCACTGCTGGCGCACAACCGCCTCGACATCGGCCACCCGCGCGCGCTGTCGGGCTGGCCGCTGCTCGTGGACGGTCAGCGCCGGGTGGTGCCCATCGACGGCAGTGCCCGGGCCAGCGACGGCGAAGCACTACGGCGACTGGTGCTGGGCGGGGTGGGCATGGCGCGGCTGGCGGCGTTCCAGGTACAGGACGACATCGCGGCCGGGCGCCTGCTGCCGGTGCTGGAACAGGCCAACCCCGGCGACCTTGAGGAGGTGCACGCGGTATTCCAGGGGCAGGGCGGCTACCTGCCGCTGCGGGTGCGCGCCCTGCTGGATTTCCTGGTGGAACGGGTCGACCTGGGACGGCCGCTGGGGTGAGCGGCGCCTGGCTGGCCGGCACCGCCAAGCGCCGGCCAGCGACCGCTGCGGGCCGTCAGACCTGCAGCAGCTTGCGGGCGGCGGCGCGGGCTTCCTTGCTGACTTCCACGCCGCCGAGCATCCGCGCCAGCTCTTCTTCGCGGGCCTTGGTGTCCAGCTTTTCCACCGCGCTCTGGGTCATGCCGTCCACCGGTGCCTTGCTGACCCGGTAATGGGCGTGGCCCTTGGAGGCGACCTGCGGCAGGTGGGTGACGCACAGCACCTGGCGCTTTTCGCCCAGGGCCCGCAGCTTGTGCCCGACGATATCGGCGACGGCACCGCCGATGCCCGAATCGACCTCGTCAAAGACCATGGTGGGCACCGCGTCCAGGTCGAGCGCCGCCACTTCGATCGCCAGCGAGATGCGCGACAGCTCGCCACCGGAGGCGACCTTGCGCAGCGCGCGGGGCGGCTGGCCGGCATTGGCGGCGACCAGGAATTCGACCCGTTCGGCACCATTCGGGTCCGGTTTGGACACCGCCTGCGGCTCGATCTCGATCAGGAACTGGCCGCCGCCCATGCCGAGCTCGCCGATCAGGGTGGTGGTGGTGTCCGAGAGCGCCTTGGCGGCCTTGCGGCGGCTGCTGCTGAGGACGTCGGCGACCACCTGCCATTGCCCGGCGGCCCGCTCGATTTCGCCGGCCAGCGCCTGCAGGCGCACGTCGGCGCCGCGAAGCTGTTCCACCTCGGCCTGCATCGCGTCGCGGTGCTCGCCCAGGCTTTCCATCGGCACGCGGTGCTTTCGGGACAGGTCGTGCAGCCGGCCCAGTCGGCGCTCGATGTCCTCGAACTGCTCGGGATCGGCGTCCAGGTCGCCCAGCACGCGGTCCAGCAGGACCAGCGCTTCATGCAGCTCGATGACGGCGCTGTCGAGCAGGGCATCCACCTCGCCCAGGCGCGGGTCGTGCTCGGCCACGCGGGACAGCTCGTGGCGGGTCTGCTGCAACAGCTGCAGCGCCGAGGTGTCGTCGTCGCCGTTGAGGCGGGCCACGGCCACGTCGCAGGCGGCGATCAGCGCGCTGGCATGGGCCTGGCGACGGTGGCTGCTGCCGAGCTGCTCGATCGAGGCCGGTTCCAGGTCTTCGCGTTGCAGTTCGCCCAGCTGGTGCTCCAGGTAGCCGATGCGGTCGCTGACATCGCCCTGGCGCGACAGCGACTCGGCCTCGTCCACCAGCGCCTGCCAGCGCGCGGCGGCCTGGCGGACCTGGCCGCGCTCGGCCTCGTTGCGGGCGAAGGCATCCAGCAGCGCCAGCTGCGAGGGTCGCGCCAGCAGGGCCTGCTGTTCATGCTGGCCGTGGATTTCGACCAGCGTGGCGGCCAGTTCGGTCAGCTGGGTCAGCGTGACCGGGCGCCCGTTGATCCACGCCCGCGAGCCGCCGTCGGCGCGGATGATCCGGCGCAGCTGGCACTGGTCCTCGTCGTCGAGCTCGTTCTCGCGCAGCCAGCGCCGCGCGGCGGCATCCGGTTCCGGGGCGAATTCGGCCGACAGCTCGGCGCGCGCGGCGCCGTGGCGGACCACGCCGCTGTCGGCGCGCAGGCCGGACAGGAAGCCGAGCGCGTCGACCATCAGCGACTTGCCGGCGCCGGTCTCGCCGGAAACCACGGTCATGCCCGGCCCGAATTCGAGTTCGGTAGCGCGGACGACGGCAAAATCCTTGATCGATAGATGTCTGAGCATGGTTGTCTGTTCTCGAGCCGCGCAAAGCTAGCATGGGTGGACGGCAGCACCAATGACTTGCCTTCGCTCCCCGCAGCCATTATCTAAGGTGGCGTCTCACAGGCTGATTCCATGCACCCATCTGCGTCACATCTTGCGCCCCGCGCCCGCCACCTGCTGCGGACGCTGATCGCACGCCACATCCAGGATGGCGAGCCGGTCGGGTCGCAGACGCTGGCGCGACTGGCCGGGCTGGATGTCAGCCCCGCCACCATCCGCAACATCCTGGGTGACCTGGAGGACCTGGGCCTGCTCAGCTCGCCGCATACCTCGGCCGGGCGGGTGCCCACCGCGCACGGCTATCGGGTGTTCGTGGACAGCCTGGTCAAGATGCAGCCGCCCGGCGAGGGCGAGCTCAGCCGGCTGCGCACGGAGCTGGCCACCGGCAACGGCACCCAGGCGCTGCTGGGCAGTGCCTCCGAACTACTCTCGGCCATGAGCCATTTCGTGGGAGTGGTCAGTGCGCCGCGGCGCGAGCAGTTCGCCTTCCGGCATATCGATTTCGTGGCCCTGGACGCGCGCCGGGTACTGGCGATCCTGGTGTTTGCCGACAACGAAGTGCAGAACCGGGTGATCGAGCCGCGCCGCGCCTTCGGCCCGGGGGAGCTGGAGCAGGTGGCCAACTACCTCAATGCCAACTGTGCCGGGCGCCCGCTGGCCGAGATCCGCCAGCGGCTGTTGCTGGAACTGCGCGATGCGCAGTCGGAGATGGAGCAGTTGCTGGCCCACGGCATCGAGCTGGCCGAGCAGGCGCTGGTGCCGCCGGCCGATGACATGGTGCTGGCCGGCGCGACCCGGCTGATGGGCGTGCAGGACCTGTCCGACCTGGAGCGGTTGCGCGAGCTGTTCGACGTGTTCGCCAGCAAGCGCGAGATCCTGCAGCTGCTCGAGCGCACCATCCAGGCCCCGGGCGTGCGCATCTTCATCGGCGAAGAGACCGGGGTGATGCCGCTGGAAAGCGTATCGCTGGTGACCGCGCCGTATTCGGCCGGCGGCCAGGTGCTGGGCGTGCTGGGGGTGATCGGCCCCAAGCGGATGGCCTATGACCGCATGATCCCGCTGGTGGAGGCCACCGCCCAGGTGCTGGGGGCGGCGCTGGCGGACCCGGCGGGCGGCGGATTGTCCCGGGATCGGGCATAAAACCCGCCGCCGGGCTCTTGAATCCCGACCCCGCGCCCACATAGGGGTGGGTGGAGGCGGAGAGTCACCGCCAAGGATCCGGAAATGAACCAAGATCAGCCCGATATCGCATCCCAGAATCCCGCCGGTGAGCCGGCTGCCGAGCCGTCCCTGCAGCAGCAGCTGGACAGCCTGCACAACGAGGTGGCCCTGCTGCGCGCCGAGTCGCTGCGCGAGCGCGCCGACCTGGACAACCAGCGCAAGCGCGTGGCCCGCGACGTCGAACAGGCACGCCGCTTCGCCAACGAAAAGCTGCTCGGCGAACTGCTGCCGGTGTTCGACAGCCTGGACGCCGGCCTCAACAGCGCCGGTGCCGAGCCCAGCCCGCTGCGCGAAGGCCTGGAGCTGACCTACAAGCAGCTGCTCAAGGTGGCCGCCGACAACGGGCTGACCCTGCTCGACCCGACCGGCCAGCCGTTCAACCCGGACCACCACCAGGCCATCAGCCAGGTCGACGCGCCCGGCGCGGCCCCGGGCAGCGTGGTCCAGGTGTTCCAGAAGGGTTACCTGCTCAACGATCGCCTGCTGCGCCCGGCCCTGGTCGTGGTCGCCCGCGATTGATCGCCAGCGGACGCTGAACGGGTTTTGCCAGCATCGGACACTGTGTTTGGTGGATGGCTTGAAAGTCCCGGCAGCGTCCCACACATCCCATTCATAACCCGGCAACTGCCGGATTCCCAGAACTTTCAGGAGTCTCCCTCATGGGCAAGATCATTGGTATCGACCTCGGCACCACCAACTCGTGTGTGGCGATCATGGACGGCGGCAAGGCCCGCGTCATCGAAAACGCCGAGGGCGACCGCACCACGCCGTCCATCGTCGCCTACACCAAGGACGGCGAAGTGCTGGTGGGTGCCTCGGCCAAGCGCCAGGCCGTCACCAACCCGAAGAACACCTTCTACGCCGTCAAGCGCCTGATCGGCCGCAAGTTCACCGACGCTGAAGTCCAGAAGGACATCGCGCACGTGCCCTACGGCATCCTGGCCCACGACAACGGCGACGCCTGGGTGCAGACCAGCGATGCCAAGAAGATGGCGCCGCAGGAAATCTCCGCGCGCGTGCTGGAGAAGATGAAGAAGACCGCCGAAGCCTTCCTGGGCGAGACGGTCACCGAGGCGGTGATCACCGTGCCGGCCTACTTCAACGACAGCCAGCGCCAGGCCACCAAGGACGCCGGCCGCATCGCCGGCCTGGACGTCAAGCGCATCATCAACGAGCCGACCGCGGCCGCGCTGGCCTATGGCCTGGACAAGGGCGACAACAAGGATCGCAAGATCGTGGTGTACGACCTGGGCGGCGGCACCTTCGACGTGTCGGTGATCGAGATCGCCAACGTCGACGGTGAGAAGCAGTTCGAAGTGCTGGCCACCAACGGCGACACCTTCCTGGGCGGCGAAGACTTCGACAACCGCGTCATCGAGTACCTCGTCGACGAGTTCAACAAGGACCAGGGCATCGACCTGCGCAAGGATCCGTTGGCCCTGCAGCGCCTGAAGGACGCCGCCGAGCGCGCCAAGATCGAGCTGTCCAGCGCCCAGCAGACCGAAGTGAACCTGCCGTACGTCACCGCCGACGCCTCGGGCCCGAAGCACCTCAACATCAAGCTGACCCGCGCCAAGCTGGAAGCGCTGGTGGAAGAGCTGATCAAGAAGTCGATCGAGCCGTGCCGCGTGGCGTTGAACGACGCCGGCCTGCGCTCGAGCGACATCAGCGAAGTGATCCTGGTCGGTGGCCAGACCCGCATGCCGAAGGTGCAGCAGGCGGTCACCGAGTTCTTCGGCAAGGAACCGCGCAAGGACGTCAATCCGGACGAAGCCGTGGCACTGGGTGCGGCGATCCAGGGTGGCGTGCTGGGCGGCGACGTCAAGGACGTGCTGCTGCTGGACGTGACCCCGCTGTCGCTGGGCATCGAGACGATGGGCGGCGTGTTCACCAAGATCATCGAGAAGAACACCACCATCCCGACCAAGGCCTCGCAGGTGTTCTCCACCGCCGAGGACAACCAGTCGGCCGTGACCGTGCACGTGCTGCAGGGTGAGCGCGAGCAGGCCCGCTTCAACAAGTCGCTGGCCAAGTTCGACCTCTCCGGCATCGAGCCGGCCCCGCGCGGCATGCCGCAGGTGGAAGTGTCCTTCGACATCGACGCCAACGGCATCCTGCACGTGTCGGCCAAGGACAAGAAGACCAACAAGGAACAGAAGGTCGAGATCAAGGCCGGTTCGGGCCTGTCCGAGGACGAGATCGCGCGCATGGTGGCCGATGCGGAAGCCAACCGCGAAGAAGACAAGAAGTTCCACGAGCTGGTCCAGGCCCGCAACCAGGCTGACGCGCTGATCCACGGTACCCGTACCGCGATCACCGAGCACGGCAGCAAGGTCGGCGGCGACGTGATCGGCAAGGTGGAGTCGGCCCTGGCCGACCTGGAAACCGCCATGAAGGGCGACGACAAGGCGCAGATCGAAGCCAAGTCGAAGGTGCTGGAAGAAGCCGGCCAGGCGCTGTTCGCTGCCTCGGCGGCGGCCGAGCAGGGCGGTGCCGCCCCGGGCCCGGATGCTGGTGCCAACAACGGCGCGCACGACGATGTGGTCGACGCCGAGTTCACCGAAGTCAAGGACGACAAGAAGTCCTGATCCGGACCCGACCCGGGACGTTGCGCAGGCAGCGTCCCGTCGTCGTTTCCCCTGGGTCCTGGCAACTGCATCGCAGCTTGTCGGGGCGCCCCGGCGCAAGAGCGGACCTGGTTCCGCTCTTCCGCTTTGACGAATCCCGACTTCCGGAACCCGATTCAACACCATGAGCAAGCGCGATTACTACGAAGTGCTGGGCGTCTCCCGCACGGCGACCGAAGAAGAGCTGAAGAAGTCCTATCGCCGTTGTGCGATGAAGTACCACCCCGACCGCAACCCGGGTGACAGCGCGGCCGAAGCCTCCTTCAAGGAGTGCAAGGAAGCCTACGAAACCCTGTCGGACACCAACAAGCGGCGCATGTACGACGCGCACGGCCATGCCGCGTTCGAGCACGGCATGGGCGGCGGTGGCGGCGGTGGTGGCCCGGACATGGGGGACATCTTCGGTGACATCTTCGGCAACATCTTCGGCGGTGCCGGGGGTGGCCAGCGCCAGGCGCGTCGCGGTGCCGACGTCGGCTACGTGATGGAGCTGGACCTGGAAGAAGCGGTGATGGGCGTGGAACGCCGCATCGAGATCCCGACCCTGGCCGAGTGCGACGACTGCGATGGCAGTGGTTCCGAAGACGGCAAGGTGGATACCTGCAGCGTGTGCCATGGCCACGGCCAGGTCCGCATCCAGCGCGGCATCTTCGCCATGCAGCAGGCCTGCCACAACTGCAACGGGCGCGGCAAGATCATCCAGAACCCGTGCAAGACCTGCCACGGCAATGGCCGCGTGGAGGAAGACAAGGTGTTGTCGGTGAAGGTGCCTGCGGGCGTCGATACCGGCGACCGCATCCGCCTGTCCGGCGAAGGCGAGGCCGGTCCGGCCGGCACGCCGCCGGGCGATCTGTACGTGGAAGTGCGGGTGCGCGAGCACGCGATCTTCCAGCGCGATGGCGACGACCTGCACTGCGAAGTGCCGATCCGCATTTCGCAGGCCGCGCTGGGCGATACCGTGCGCGTGGCCACCCTGGGCGGGTACGCGGAAATCCGCATCCCGGCTGAAACCCAGACCGGCAAGCTGTTCCGGTTGCGCGGCAAGGGCGTGCGTTCGGTGCGCAGCCGCAGCGAAGGTGACCTGTACTGCCGCGTGGTGGTCGAGACCCCGGTCAACCTGACCCCCGAGCAGCGCAAGCTGCTGGAGCAGTTCGAGACCACCTTCACCGGCGAAGAAGCGCGCAAGCACTCGCCGAAGTCGGCGACGTTCATCGACGGCGTGAAGGGTTTCTGGGACCGGATGACGTCGTAAGCGACATCGGTTGCTGTGTCGTACCGAAGGCCCCCTGGAGACAGGGGGCCTTTTTTTCGCCCGTATGCGGGGCAAGCAGAAGCGTGCTTCGAGCCCAGGCACGGCGGTCGGTGAGTCGGGCGCTGGGGCTCCATTCCTGTTCCGGCGTCGGCCTGCGGCCGGCCCCTCACGCTGCGACGGCCCTTGCAGCACGCCGCTCCCCTCAGACGCGGAGACGACCCTTCTTTCTTTCCCGTCGCCCTGATGGGGAGGCCAATTGCACACGAGGGCATCCCGGCATCTGCGAAGCGCATCGCGTCGTGGTCCCGTGCAGGCTGTCTGCTTCCCGGGCTGATCGCGACCGGTGTGGGTGACTGCGCCCGCAGCGATCACTACCCTGCCTGGATGAAAAAACGCACCCGTATCGCCCGCGGCGCCGCTCGACCACTACCTTCGGCTGCACGCCGCGCCTTGTCGGCCGCCGGGGTGGCTGCCGCCCTCAGTGCGGGCGCGGTGTCCGCCACGTCATTGGAGACATGCACGCTGGATGCGCGTGACGGGACGCTCGAGCGTCCTCTGCAGTTGGCGCCTGGCACGCGATGGACATATTCGGTGGGTGCCGACCATCCTGTGTCGTCCCTTCGCCTGGAGGGAACGACGGAGCGTCTGACGCGGCTGACGGTGGGGCACGGGGTGCAGCGCGTTGAACACACCGACACCTATGCGGACGTCAATCCGCTTCGCCGGGGGCGAAAGGAAATACTGCGGTTCCCGCTTGCGGTGGGGGCCGCGTGGGACGATGCGTTCGCCGAACCCGGCGCCGTCGCGCGGGACAACGGGACCTACCGCTACGACTACGAAGAGAAGGGCAGCAGTCGGGTGGTGGCCCTGGAGACAATCAAGCTTGGTGTCGGCCGCGTTCGTGCGTACCGCATCGAGCGCAGCGCACTCTGGCGAAAGTCCAACCCCAGGTCGACGGATATGACCGGCCTGCGTTGGCAGGGGCCGGCGGCCGTCGAGGGGCTGGAGCGCAGCATCCGCTGGTACGTGCCCGCGATGGGACGGGTCGTGTTGAAGCGCAGCATCACCGCGCATCCTTCCTATGCCCTCCATCTTTCGGCCGAGAGCACCTCCCGCGATGTCATCGTCACCGAGCTGGTCGCGTTCGCGTCGCCGGGCGGCTGCCGCGTGGAAGGGCAGCCCGTCCACGCGCAACGGTTCGCCGATCGCCCTCCGCTGCATTACCCAATGGTCTTCAACGATACCTGGGAGTTCCTGTTGCAGCGTGACCCCCACGTCCCGTACCGGGAAGATCCGGCAGGGTAGACGGGCAGGATGCGGCGTAGCGGTTGGGGGATAATGGCGCGGTAGCCCCCACAGTGCCGATGCCATGAACGAATCCCTCGAAAGCCACCTGGTCCACGGTCGCCGCCAGCGCCCGGACGGTCCGTCGCCGGTCGACGTCATCTCGGTACAGTCGCAGCTGGTCTATGGCTACGCCGGCAACAGCGCGGCCGTGCCACCGCTGCGCGCGCTGGGCGTGCGCGTGGCCGAAGTGCCCACCACGCTGCTCAGCAACGCGCCGTTCTACCCGACCACGCGAGGCCGCGTGCTGCCGGCCGACTGGTTCGCCGAGCTGCTGCTCGGCGCCAGCGAGCGCGGGTTGCCGCAGCGTGCGCGCATGCTGGTCTCCGGGTATTTCGGCAGCGTCGGCAACGGCGCGGCCTTCGCGGACTGGCTGGACCAGGTGCTGCCGGCCTCGCCGCAGCTGCGCTACTGCCTGGACCCGGTGATCGGCGACACCCACACCGGCCCCTACGTGGAACCGGGGCTGGAAGCCATCTTCGCCGAGCGCCTGCTGCCACACGCCTGGCTGGTGACGCCCAATGCGTTCGAACTGGGCCGCCTGACCGGCATGCCCAGCCTTGCCGAAGACGATGCCATCGCCGCCTCGCAGGCGCTGCTGGCGCGCGGCCCGGAGTGGGTGCTCGCCCACAGCGTGGGCGGCGAACCGGGCCAACTGGTCACGCTGGCGGTGAGCCGCGAGGCGATCTGGCGCTGGTCCTCGCCGCACCTGCCGGTGGACGTGGCCGGCACCGGCGACGTGCTGATGTCGCTGCTGGTGGCCTTCCTGCTGCGGGGCGAATCGTTCGAGCAATCGATCTCGCGTGCGATCGCCGGCGTGCACGTGGCGCTGGAAACCACGCTGGCCAACGGCCACGAAGAGTTCGACGTGCTGGCCGCCGCACCGGCGGCCCTGGCGCTGCCGCAGCGCTTCGTTCCCGAGCGCCTGGCGTGAGCGCAGCGCCGGTCGTTGGCATCGTCGGCAGTGCCGGCGCCTATGGGCGCTGGCTGCGCGGTTTCCTGCAGCAGCGCATGGGCCTGGAGGTGATCGGGCATGATCCGGCCGACCCGCAATCGGATGACCCGGAGGTGCTGCTGCAGCGCGCCGACGTGCTGATCTTCTCCGCCCCGATCCGCCACACCCCGGCGTTGATCGCCGATTACGTGGCGCGCTCGGCCGGGCGCGAGGCCGGACGCCTGTGGCTGGATGTGACGTCGGTGAAAAGCGCGCCGGTCGCGGCGATGCTGGCCTCGCAGGCCGAGGTGGTGGGGTTGCATCCGATGACCGCGCCGCCCAAGGCACCTACGTTGAAGGGCCGGGTGATGGTGGTCTGCGAGGCACGGCTGGCGCGCTGGCAGCCGTGGCTCGCGCAGTTGTGCGCGGCGCTGGAAGCCGAGTGCGTGCGCGCCACGCCCGAGCACCATGACCAGGTGATGGCGCTGGTGCAGGCGATGGTGCACGCCACCCACCTGGCCCAGGCCGGCGTGCTGCGCGAGTACGCGCCGTTGCTGGGCGCGCTGCCGGCGCTGATGCCCTACCGCTCGGCGTCGTTCGAACTGGATACGGCGATCATCGCGCGGATCCTGTCATTGAACCCGGCCATCTACGAGGACATCCAGTTCGGCAATCCACACGTCGCGCCCATGCTGGACCGGCTGCTGGCACAGCTGCAGCAGTTGCGCCAGCAGGTCGGGCAGGGCGATGACGCGGCACGCGCGGCTTTCCGCCAACAGCTGCTGCTGGACAACCGTGACAGCCAGGGCGAGGCGGTGCTGGCCGAGGGCAACTACACCTTCGAACGGGTCGGCTACCTGTTGGCCGATCTGACCGAACGCAACGCGATCAGCGTGCACCTGCCCGAAGACCGGCCGGGGTCGCTGCGCGAACTGCTGCATGTGTTCGAACGCCACGCGGTCAGCCTGGCCTCGATCCACTCCTCCAGGACCCCCGCGGGTGAGGTGCATTTTCGTGTCGGCTTCATCGCCGGCAGCGACCCGACCGCGTTGTTGGCCGCCGCAGGCGAGATCGATGCGTCCGGCATCGGCCGCGTGCTGTCGCGTTGATCTGCTGCAACGCCGCATTCATCCACAGGGGGTGTGGATGAGTTGCGCACAAACATGTGGATAACCGCGCGCAGCCCTTGCCGGAAAAGGCTGTCAAGAAGGCTGGCCAGAAAATGACCAGCCGGATGCAAACTATTTTGCTTGACCTTTGTCGGGTTGCCGGGTGGGCTCAGGTGGTCAGGGTCAACTCACCGCCGCGGGTGCGGTACTGACGCCCGTCGCGGACCAGGTGGCGACCGTCGGCAAGTTCGTAGCGGGTCTCGGCGGCAGCCGCGGCGGCATCGCCTGTCTGCTCCTGCTTGAACTCGATGATGACGTAGCTTTCGCCGTTGGCGTCGGTGGCGGGGAACTGTCGGAACGACATGGAACACCTCCTGCAGCGCGGGTCTGGGACCCGCGCACGATGCAACGCACGGCGTTAGCGGTGCGTCATCAATCGATGAACTGCAGCTTGGCCAGCTCCGCGTACAGGCCACCTTCGGCCAGCAGCTCCGCGTGGGTGCCCTGGGCGACGATGCGCCCGTGGTCCATCACCACGATGCGGTCGGCCTTGAGTACCGTCGCCAGGCGATGGGCGATGACCAGTGTTGTGCGCCCGGCCATCAACCGCTCCAGCGCCTGCTGCACCGCACGCTCGCTCTGTGCGTCCAGTGCGCTGGTGGCTTCGTCCAGCAGCAGGATCGGTGCATCCTTGAGCAACGCCCGTGCGATCGCGATGCGCTGCTGCTGGCCGCCGGACAGGCGCGCGCCGCGCTCGCCCAGTTCGCTCAGGTAGCCCTCGGGCAAAACCTGCAGGAATTCATCGGCCTCGGCCGCCTCGGCGGCACGTTGCACCTCTTCGTCAGTGGCTTCCAGCCGGCCATAGCGGATGTTGTCCAGCGCGGTGCTGGCAAACAGCGTGGGCTGCTGCGGCACCAGCGCCATCTGCGCGCGCAGTGCGGCCGGGTCGACCTGGCGCACGTCCACCTCGTCGACCAGGATGCGACCGCTGGCCGGGTCGTGGAAGCGCAGCAGCATCGACAGCACCGTGCTCTTGCCGGCGCCGGAGGGGCCGACCAGGGCGACGGTCTCACCGGGGCGCACGTGCAGGTCGAAATGTTCCAGCGCGGCGGTATCCGGGCGCTGCGGATAGTGGAACACCACATCCTCGAAACGGATCTCTCCGCGCAACGGCTGCGGCAGTGGCTGGGGATTGGCCGGGCTGGTGATCTCGACCTCTTCCTGCAGCAGTTCGGCGATCCGGCCCATGCCGCCGGAGGCGCGTTGCAGCTCGTTCCATACCTCGGCCAGGGCACCGACCGAGCCGCCGCCGATCAAGGCATACAGCACGAACTGGCCCAGCGTGCCGGCGCTCATGCGGCGATCGATGACATCGTGCGCGCCCAGCCACAGCACCCCGACGATCGCGCCGAACACCAGCACGATGGCGGTGGCGGTGACGATCGACTGCGCACCGATGCGCCGTCGCGCGGCGCGGATCGATTCGCCCAGCGCGGCGTTGAAACGGCCGCGCTCGTACGGTTCGCGCGCATGCGCCTGCACCGTGCGCACCGCGCCCAGGGTCTCGGCGGCCAGGCTGTTGGCATCGGCGATGCGGTCCTGGCTGGCGCGCGAGATGTTGCGCAGCCGGCGGGCGCCGATGATGATCGGCAGCACCGCCAGCGGGATGCCGACCAGCGACCACGCCGCCAGGCGCGGGCTGGTCACGAACAGCATCACCAGGCTGCCGACCACGGTGACGCTGCTGCGCAGGGCCACCGACATGGTCGAGCCGATCACGCTGCGCAGCAGTTCGCTGTCGGCGGTCAGGCGCGAGACCAGTTCGCCGCTGCGGCTGCGGTCGTGGAAGCCGGCGCCGAGCGCGATCAGGTGCGCGTACAGGCGACTGCGCAGGTCCGCCACCACCTTTTCGCCGAGTAGCGAGACGAAGAAGAAGCGCGCGGCGGTGGCCAGCGCCAGCAGCACGGCGACCAGGAACAGCAGCGCAAAGGCGCGGTTGATCTGGCCGTTGTCGTTGAAGCCGTGGTCGATCATCTGTTTGACCGCCGGCGGCAAGCTCAGCGTGGCCACCGAGGACAGCGCCAGTGCCACCAGCCAGGCCACGAACAGGCCGGTATGCCGGCGCACGAACGGCCACAGCGTGCCGAGGCTGCCAAGCCGACGTACCGCCGTGGCCGGCGGGGGAGGAGTATCAGTCATTCAGGTGGCCTGGTTCGGTGCATGTTTCGATGCGGATACGATCACGGGTGGCGTCGCGCAGGCGGTTTTTCAACGGGTCGGCCTGATCGGCCGGCAGCTGCAGCCGCATCTCCACCCCGGAGGCGGTGAAGGTTTCGGCCTGCTTCTCGGCGCCATGGGCGGCCAGGGCGGCGTGCAGGGCGCCGAGGTCGTCGAAGCCGGCCTGCAGCCGCAGCGTGGCCAGGGCGACCAGCGGCAGGCGGGGGGCGATGCGCAGGCACTCGGCGGCGGTGCCGCCGTAGGCGCGGACCAGCCCACCTGCCCCCAGCTTGATGCCGCCATACCAGCGGATCACCACCACCACCACGCGGTCGAAGCCCTGGCCGTCGATCGCAGCCAGGATCGGGCGACCGGCGGTACCGGCCGGCTCGCCGTCGTCGCTGGAGCGGTACTCGCTGCCGTGCCGGTAGGCCCAGCAGTTGTGCGTGGCATCGGCCACCGCCACCTGCTGCAGGAAGGCCAGCGCGGCAGCGGCATCGTCGATCGGCGCGGCATGGGCGATGAAGCGGCTGTGCTTGATCTCCAGGCTGTGGCTGACGACGGTGGCGAGCGTATCGGGCATTGCCGCCATTGTAGTGGGCTGGCTACGCCCGGGTGGGTCAGTTGTCCAGCAACTGGCGCACGTCGCGCGGCACGCGCGCTTCGGGATAGTGCTGCAGGTAGCGTTCCAGGCTGGCGCGCGCGGTCTCCAGGTCGCCGGCATCGCGGCGTTCGCGGATCCGGGTGAGCCACTGCTTGCGCGGCAGCAGCGCATCGGCATCGACGGCGGCGTCCACCGCGCTGGCCGGGGCATCGGCGGCGACCCGGGCGGGCGCCGCGCGACGCATCACCCCGGCGGCGCTGCGGGCCGACTCGGCGGCCACCGGCGCGACGGGGGCCTGGTTGGCCTTGAACGGCACTGGCGCGCTGGTGGGGCTTACGCTGTCCAGCACCGGTGCCGCCGCCTCCGCCGCGCGCGCGTCGTCCTGGCGCGGGGCAGCGGCTGGCGCAGGCGGCGCGGGTGGGGCAGGTGGGGTCACGATCGGAGCCGCCGGTGCGGGCAACCTGGGCGCGGCCTCGCGCTGCGCGCGCGGCGCGTCCGTGGCCAGCTGCGCCGCCGGCGCTGGTGGTGCCGCGGCGGGGGCCGTCGCCTGCTTGGACGCCTCCGCCGGGGCCGGTGTGCGTTCGGCCGTTGCCGGGGCGACAGCCGCCTCGGGAGCGGCAGCCTGCGGCGCCGCAGCGGCCGGTGCGCCCTCGGCCAGCGGCGGCGGGGGCGATGTATCGGGCTTGAGCTGCCAGGCGATGCCCACGGCAAACACCACCGAGGCGGCCAGCCCGAGTGCCGCCGGCAGGCGCGAGCGCGGACGCCGCTGGCGCGCGATCGGTGCGGTCGCCGGCGCTTCCGCCACCGCCGTGGCGACCGGTTGCGGCTGCACGGCGGCGCGCGCGGCCGCCAGCACCGCCTCGTCCAGTGCCGCCGAGGGCGCGTGCGGCGCGGCGCGGCCGAGCAGGCGCGCCAGTTCGCGTTCTTCGGGGGTCAGCGGATCGGACGGGTTCATTCGGACACCCCTGCACGCAGCTTGTCCATGGCGTAGCGCAGCCGCGATTTGACCGTTTCGCGGCCCACGCCGGTGATCTGGGCGATCTCTTCCAGGCTCAGCTCCTGCTCCAGCCGCAACTGCAGTACCTCACGCTGTTCATCGGGAAGCTGCTCCATCGCCAATTGCAGCTGGCGGCGCTGTTCGAACTCGGAAAGCTGCGACTCGGGCGTATGCGTATCGCTCATGCGTGCCACCCGCTCCTCGGCGTCGCCGGGGGCGGGCGGACGGTGGCGTGCGGCGCGCCAATGATCGTTGAGCCGATTGTGGGCAATCCGGAACAGCCAGGTGGTGAAGGCGGCATCGGGCTGCCAGCCGGCGCGGGCGGCGATCACCCGCTGCCACACGTCCTGGAACATCTCGTCGGCCAGTGCCGCATCGCGCAGCTGGCGCAGCAGGAAGCTGTACAGGCGGCTGCGGTGGCGGGCGTACAGGGTGTCGAACGCACGCAGCTCGCCGCCGGCCCAGGCCAGCATCAGCGACTCATCGGTTGGCAGGGCGGCGGCATCCACGGCGCACAGAGTAAGCGCTGGGCAGGATTCCGCATAGCTGGGCGGGCGCGCGAGGGTAACGGACGACATGGCCGGCGATGGCAGCGAAGATGAGGGGTTCAACGTACGGTGGCGCTGAACGGGGTTGCGGGCTTCCATTGCCCCCCGGTGGGCGCGCTATGCTCAGGGCAGGGGAGGTACCGGGACTCCGGTGCCAGAAGAGATGAACATGCTGTCCAGCCAGATGGTGACGTCCGTGGGGCATCCTGATCGTGACGCCGTGGTATCCGCTGCGCTTGCGCAGTCGCTGTGCGCGTTGCTTGCTGGCGACGCGCAGGTGGCGCTGGCGTGGGTGGACCCCGGGCTGGGCGAAGGCTGCCGCGCCCATCCGGCGCCGCCCCAGGGCACGGCCGCGTTGCTGGAGTCGCTGTTGGGCGATGTGGCAGGTCCCGACCGTTCGTTGCGTCGTTGGCAGGACCAGGGCAGTGAACTGGCGGTGCGGGTGCTGACGGCGGACGCCGCGCCGGATGACGGCTGGTGGGCGATCGCGCAGCAGTCCCTGCAGGATGCCCTGGCACTGGCGCGGCAGCGCGAGCAGATCCGCTCCCTGGAGACCTCCAAGCGGCTGCAGCAGGCGCTGTACGAGATCGCCGACCTGGCCGGCGCGGACCTGGAGATGACCGAGATGCTTCGGCACTTCCACCGCGTGCTGAACTCGCTGATGTACGCGCAGAACTGCTACATCGTCGAGTACGACGACATCCGCCGGCGGGTGCGGTTCCTGTACTTCGCCGACCAGCGCGACACCTTCGAGGCCGACCCGGACCGCAGCTACGAAGAACACGAGATGCCGCGCAGCCTGACCTTCGCGCTGCTGCGCCACGGCCAGCCGTTGAGTGGGCCGTCCAACGAACTGCTGGCGGCGATGAACGACGAGTACGACCCCAGCCGTGGCCCGGAGAGCCTGGACTGGATGGGCGTGCCGATGCTGCGCGAGGGCCGCGTATGCGGCGCCATCGTGGTGCAGAGCTACGAGCAGCGCGTGCGCTACAACGAGGCCGATCGCACCCTGCTGGGCTACGTGGCCCAGCACATCCTGACCGCGATGGACCGGCGCCAGGCACAGGTGCAACTGGAGCGCCAGGTGGAGCGGCGCACGCTGGAACTGCAGCGCGCCAACCGCAGCCTGCAGGACGAAGTGGTGGAACGCCGGCGCGCGGAGAAGCTGCAGCTGGCGCTGTTCAACATCGCCGAGATGGCGATGAGCGCCGAAAGCCTGGCCCAGTTCTACGTGCAGGTGCACGGCGTGGTCGGCACGCTGCTGGATGCGCGCAATTTCTACATCGCGCTGGTCAACGAGGGCGGCGACGGGCTGGATTTCGTCTATTCGGTGGACGAGTACAACGCCTCGCGCGCACCGCGTCCTTTCAGCAAGGGGCTCACCGAGTTCATCGTGCGCAACCGCCAGCCGTTGCTGGCCTCGCGCGAACACATCGACGCACTGCGCGCCTCCGGCCGGGTCCGCGAGTTCGGCGCGCGCTCGCATTGCTGGCTGGGCGTGCCGCTGCTCAGCGACGATGACGTGGTGGGAGTGATCGTGGTGCAGAGCTATTCGCCGGAGGTGAGTTTCACCGCGCACGACCAGCGCCTGCTGACCTTCGTTGCGCAGAACATCGGCAATGGCCTGGCCCGCCAGCGCGACCAGGAACGCCTGCGCAACGCGCACGCCGAGCTGGAGAAGCGCGTGGAGGAACGCACCCGCGAGCTGGCCGAGGTCAACGACAAGCTGCTCGGGCAGATCGGCGAGCGCCTGCGCGCCGAACAGCGGCTGACCCACCAGGCCATGCACGATGCGTTGACCGGGTTGCCCAACCGCCTGCACCTGCTGGATCGGCTGGAAGATGCCATCGCGCGCGCGCGGGTGCCCGACGGCCCGCGCTTTGCGGTGCTGTTCCTGGACCTGGACCGCTTCAAGCTGGTCAACGACAGCATCGGCCACGCCGCCGGCGACCAGATGCTGGTCGAGGTGGCCAAGCGGATCGTGTCGATGATCGGCAGTGGCGACGTGGTGGCGCGGCTGGGCGGCGACGAATTCGCGATCCTGCTGCAGTGCGAACACGGGCTGGAGACCGCGCGCGATTTCTCGCAGCGGATGCTGGTGGCGCTCGAAGAATCGATGTGGGTGCAGGGCCGCGAGCTGTTCCCGTCCGGCAGCCTGGGCATCGCCCTGTGGAACCCGCGCTATCGCAACGGCGAGGAGCTGGTGCGTGACGCGGATGCGGCCATGTACCGGGCCAAGGCACAGGGCAAGGACCGCTGCGCGGTGTTCGACGAGGCCATGCGCGAGGAGGCGCTGCGCAGCCTGGACCTGGAAGCGGACCTGCGCCGGGCGATCATCAACCGCGACTTCCTGCCGTACTACCAGCCGATCGTGCGCTTGGGCGATGGTGCGGTGGTGGGCTACGAGGCGCTGCTGCGCTGGCAGCACGAGCGCCGCGGGTTGCTGCTGCCGAGCGCATTCCTCGACCTGGGGGAAGAGAGCGGGCTGATCGAGCAGGTCGACTGGCTGCTGTACGAGGACGTGATCGGGCAGCTGGCGCAGGGCGGCGAAGGCTACCTGTCGGTCAACGTGTCGCCGCGGCATTTCCGGTCGGCCGACTTCAGCGCGCGCTTGTTCGGCCTGATCGAGGCGGCGGGCGCGGACCCGCGCCGGTTGCGTCTGGAGATCACCGAGGTGGCGTTGCTCGACGACGGCCCGCGCACCTTGCGCATCCTGCAGCAGCTGCGCGAGCGCGGGGTGCTGGTGCAACTGGATGATTTCGGGACCGGCTTCTCGGCGCTGTCCTACCTGCACCGGTTCCCGATCTCCACCTTGAAGATCGACCAGAGCTTCATTGCCGGCCTGCACGGGCAGGACATGCAGAGCACCTACGCCCTGGTGCAGGGCGTGCTGTCGCTGGCGCGCACGCTGGGCATCGAGACGGTGGGCGAGGGCATCGAGAACGATGCGCAGCGCCGGACCCTGCTGCAGTTGGGCTGCGACTACGGGCAGGGCTACCTGCTGGGGCGGCCGGCGCCGATGGAGACGTTCGCGGCGAAGTAGTGCCGGCCGTTGGCCGGCACCTCCTCGTCAACGCATCCGGGGATCAGCGCAACGCGGCCTGGCGCTTTTCGTCGATCCACTTGGAGGCCTGGGCCGGCTGGTAGGCGCGCATCCAGTCCAGCATGGCGTCGATGTCCGAGCCGTACCAGAGGTCGGCGCGCTGTTCCGGGTGCAGGAAACGCTCTTCCACCATGCGGTCGATCATGCCGATCAGCGGGGCATAGAAGCCGTCCACGTCCAGGAAGGCGCACGGCTTGTTGCCGATCCCAAGCTGGCGCCAGGTGAGCATCTCGAAGATCTCTTCCATGGTGCCGAAGCCGCCGGGGAGGGCCACGAAGGCGTCGGAGAGGTCGAACATGCGCGACTTGCGCTCATGCATCGAGCCGACGATTTCCAGCTCGGTCAGGCCACGGTGCGCCACTTCCCAATCGGCCAGCTGCTGGGGGATGACGCCGGTGACCTTGCCGCCGCCTTCCAGCACGGCGTTGGCCACGGTGCCCATCAGGCCGACATTGCCGCCGCCATAGACCAGGCGCAGGCCGTCGCGGGCGATGCGATCGCCGAGGGCGATGGCGCGCTCGGTGTAGACCGGCTTGCTGCCGGGGTTGGAACCACAGTAAACGCAAATCGACTTCATTGGATCTTCCTGTGTTCAGAAACTGACGCGGCGGAAACGAAAAAGCCCCGCCGATGACCAGTGTTCCGGTCTCGTGACGGGGTGTCGTTCCGCGGATGCGGGCGGTGATTATCGCGCGTTACGGGCGTGGAGGCCAATCGGCGATCGGTGGCGGCAGCCGACCAGCGGTCGGCGTTACGGGGTGCCGGCAGCCGACCAACGGTCGGCGTTACGGGGGTGCCGGCAGCCGACCAACGGTCGGCGTTACGGGGTGCCGCAGCCGACCAACGGTCGGCTCTACGGGGTGATGGCAGCCGGCCGACGGTCGGCGCTACGGGGTGACGGCAGCCGACCAACGGTCGGCTCTACGGCGGAGGGCGGCGACCGTGGGGGTCAGGCTGCCTGCGACTGTTGCCGGCGCGGGCCTTCCTTGAGTGCCCGGCCTACCAGGCCGACCAGCAGGTCCAGCTCGTCGCTGTCCATGCCGAAATGCGGGGTGAAGCGCAGCGAGTTCTCGCCGCCGTGGATGACGTTGATGCCGTGGTTGCGCAGCCACTCTTCGGTGGATCCGGTGCCATAGCACTTGAACTGCGGGGCCAGTTCACAGGAGAACAGCAGGCCGGTGCCCTGCACCTTGGTGATCAGCCCGCCCAGCTCGCCCTTGAGCTGCTCCAGCTTGCGCACGGCCTCGGCCCCGCGCACGCGGATGTTCTCGCGTACCTGCGGCGTCAGCAGCGACAACGTGGCGCAGGCCACGTCCAGGGCGCGCGGGTTGGAGGTCATCGTGTTGCCGTAGATGCCCTTGCGGTACAGCTGCGCGGCATGCTCGGTGACGGCCAGCACCGACAGCGGGAACTGCGCGGCATTGAGTGCCTTGGAATAGGTCTCCATGTCCGGCGCGTCCAGGCCTTCGAAGCCGGGATAGTCGACGATGGATAGCACGCCGTGGGCGCGCAGGCCGGCCTGGATCGAGTCGATCAGCAGCAGGCTGCCGTGCTGGCGGGTCAGGTCGCGGGCCAGGGCATAGAACGCCGGCGGCACCGAACGGCCCGGGTCGCCTTCGCCCATCACCGGCTCCAGGAACACGGCCTCGATGAACCACTGGTTCTGCTCGGCCTCGGCGAACACCCGCTTGAGCGCCTCCTCGTCATACGGCGCCAGCGCGATCACGCTATCTTCGCCGCGGTAGCTGGCCAGGTGCTGCACGTAGGTCTTGCGGCTGGAATCGGAGTACAGGCCCGGGCGGTCGGTACGGCCGTGGAAGCTGCCCTTGATCACCACGCGCTTGATCTTCTCCCCCGCATGGCGGGCGCCCGGATCGGTCTGCAGCTTGGCGTTGACGTCGGCGATGCGCGCGGCCAGGCCGACCGCTTCGGAGCCGGAATTGAGGCACATGAAGCGGGCGAACGGGCAGCCGCCGCGGCGGTGGCCGATCTCCTTGCGCAGGGCCTGGATGAAGCGCTGCTGCGAAAGACTGGGGGTCATCACGTTGGCCATCACCTGCGGGGCGGCTATGGCGGCCAGCACCGCCTCGGGGGTATGCCCGAAGCCGAGCATGCCGTAGCCGCCGGCGTCGTACAGCACCGCGCCCTTCAGGGTGACCACCCAGGCGCCACGCGCGGCGAGGGCAACGTAGGGGGTGACGGCATCGTCGGCGTAGAAATTGACGAAGCCATCCTGCATCGCGTCGATCTGGGCGCGCTCGTCCAGCGCCAGCAGGTCGCCCAGATCGGCGCGAACGCGCTCGAATTCGGCCACGGCGGCGTCGATGGCCGCCACCAGCTGCGGATGGCCCGCGGCGAGGCGCTCGAGGCTGGCGTCATCCAGGCCGGCGGTGAGACGGGTGCCGGGCTGGGCGCGAAGGGGGGCAAGACGTTCGATGAAGCTCATTGCAGATCTCCTGAAACGATTGGCGGCACGGCGGAAATGCAAAACGCGCGTCTATTCGCGCGCGCTCGGGGTATTCCTGCTCGTGCATCTGACTTCCATCTCGATGCTAGCACGCGGTTTTTCGCGCGATAACCCCGCAGAAAACTGTTGCATAGCAGCATTTTGCGCGACGTTCGCCCAATCGCGCATTGCCACCGAGGGCCAGTCGTACAATGGCCGACATTGCCTACACGTTGCCGTGCGCTCCCTTGAAGAAGTCCGATTTCAACTATGAACTGCCGCCTGAGCTGATCGCGCAGGCGCCCCTGGCCGAGCGCTCGGCCAGCCGCCTGATGCTGGTCCCGCAGGCCCCGGCCGCGTTCGAGCATCGCCACGTGCGCGACCTGCCGGACCTGCTCAACCCCGGCGACCTGCTGGTGTTCAACGACACCCGGGTGATTCCGGCGCGCCTGTTCGGGCAGAAGGCCAGTGGTGGCCGGGTCGAGATCCTGATCGAGCGCCTGCTGGGCGCGCAGCAGGCGCGGGCCCAGGTGGGGGCGAGCAAGTCGCCCAAGCCGGGCAGCCGGATCGCTCTGGATGCCGGTGGCGAGGCCGAAGTGCTGGGGCGCGACGGGGAGTTCTATGTGCTGCAGTTCCACGTGCCCGAGGCGCTGGAGCAATGGCTGCTGCATGCCGGTCGACTGCCGCTGCCGCCGTACATCCAGCGCGAGCCGGGGCTGGACGACCGCGAGCGCTACCAGACCGTGTTCGCCCGTGAAGTGGGCGCGGTGGCCGCGCCTACGGCCGGCCTGCATTTCGACGAGGCGCTGCTGGCGGCGCTGTCGGCCAGGGGCGTGGAGGTCGGCCATGTCACCCTGCACGTGGGCGCGGGCACCTTCCAGCCGGTCCGGGTGGATGACCTGACCGACCATGTGATGCACCGCGAATGGCTCAACGTGGGCGCCGAGCTGGTCCAGCAGGTGCGCCGCACGCGCGCGGCCGGCGGCCGGGTGATCGGGGTGGGGACCACGGTGGTGCGCGCGCTGGAGAGCGCGATGCGCGACGGCGAACTGCTGCCATATGCCGGGGAGACCCAGATCTTCATCACCCCCGGCTACCGGATCCGCAGCGTGGACGCGATGGTGACCAACTTCCACCTGCCGGAAAGCACCCTGCTGATGATGATTTCGGCCTTCGCCGGGCAGGACCGGGTGTTCGAGGCCTACCGGGCCGCGATCGCGGAGAAGTACCGGTTCTTCAGCTACGGGGATGCGATGCTGCTGTTCCCGCAGGGGTAAAGGGCGGCCGGCAGGGCAGGCGCGCGGCTTTTCGGCGATAATCGGCAATTATTTGCCCGAATCCTGCTCCATGTCCCGACTCCAGTTCCAGCTCCAGACCACCGACGGCCGCGCCCGCCGCGGCCGCTTGACGTTCCCGCGCGGGACCGTGGAAACCCCGGCGTTCATGCCGGTGGGCACCTACGGGTCGGTCAAGGGCATCCTGCCCGAGCAGATCCGGGCGCTGGGTGCGGAAATCATCCTGGGCAATACCTTCCACCTGTACCTGCGCCCGGGCCTGGACGTGATCGCCGACCACGGCGGCCTGAATGGCTTCGCGCGCTGGGACGGGCCGATCCTGACCGATTCCGGCGGTTTCCAGGTGTTCTCGCTGGCCCATCGGCGCAAGATCACCGAGCAGGGCGTCACCTTCGCCTCGCCGACCGACGGTGCCCGCGTGTTCCTGGGGCCGGAGGAGAGCATGCGCATCCAGAAGGTGCTCGATTCGGACATCGTGATGATCTTCGACGAGTGCACCCCGTACCCGGCCACCGAGCCGGTGGCGCGCACCTCGATGGAGCTCAGCCTGCGCTGGGCCCAGCGCAGCCGCAACGCGCATGACGCGCTGGACAACGACGCGGCGCTGTTCGGGATCGTCCAGGGCGGGGTCCACCACGATCTGCGCAGCCGCTCCGCCGAGGGCCTGCAGCAGATCGGGTTCGACGGCTACGCCATCGGCGGGCTGGCGGTGGGTGAGCCGGAACACGAGCGCAACGCCATGCTCGACCACATGCACCCGATCCTGCCGGCCGACCGCCCGCGCTACCTGATGGGCGTGGGCCGGCCGGAGGACCTGGTCGAAGGCGTTGCCCGTGGCGTGGACATGTTCGATTGCGTGATGCCCACCCGCAACGCCCGCAACGGCCACTATTTCACCTCGTTCGGCACCGTACGCATCCGCAACGCCCGCTACGAGCGCGACATGGACACCATCGAGCCGGGCTGCGGCTGCCACGCCTGCACCAGTGGCTACACCCGGTCCTACCTGCGCCACCTGGACCGCTGCAACGAAATGCTGGCACCGATGCTGGGCACCATCCACAACCTGTATTACTACGAAAAGCTGATGGCGGACATGCGCGCGGCCATCGCGGCGGGAACCTTTGCCGCCTTCCGCGAGTCCTTCTACGCGGCCCGTGGCATGGCCACGCCGGCCCTGTAAGGCCTGCCGCCTGCTCCGGGCCGGCGCGCCGACCCTGCCAAACGGCCCAAGGACGAACTCCCGGGGCCATGGCATACTTCGTGGCTGACCACCGTTTCGCGGCGACTCCCCGGCCCACCTGGGCGGGGCGCCTCCCAACCCAAGGACACAAGATGAACCTGCTCGCTTTCCTGATTCCCGCCGCCCACGCCCAAGCCGCTGGTGGCCAGCCGCAGGGCATGGGTCTGACCACGCTGCTGTTCCCGATCATCCTGATCGCGATCATGTACTTCCTGATGATCCGCCCGCAGATGAAGCGCCAGAAGGAACACAAGGCCATGCTGGAGAAGATCAAGCGGGGCGACGAAGTGCTGACCAACGGCGGCATCGCCGGCGTGGTCACCAACATCGGCGACAACTTCATCACCATCGAAGTGGCCGACAACGTGCAGATCCGCGTGCAGAAGGGCGCCGTGGGCAACGTGCTGCCGACCGGCACGCTGAAGTCGGCCAACTGAGCCACTCCTTTTCCGAAGCACAACCGCGGCGCCGGGACGGGCGCCGCGCGGGACCCAAGCAATGCTCGAATTTCCACGCTGGAAGTACTTCGTCATCCTGATCGTGCTGGCGCTCAGCACCCTGTACGCGCTGCCCAACATTTACCAGAAGGACCCGGCCGTCCAGATCACCGCCAACCGTGGCGGGCAGATCGATGACGCCCTGCGCGATCGCGTGCTGGCCGAGCTGAAGAAGGCCAACATCACCACGATCGGCGCGGAGAAGGAAGGCGACAGCCTGATTGTCCGCCTGGCCGACCTGAAGGCGCAGGCCGCCGCCAGCGATACGCTGCGCGACACGGTCGGCGAAAACTACGTGGTAGCGCTGAACCTCGCCTCGACCGTGCCGGAGTGGCTGGCCAAGCTGGGCGGCCGCCCGATGGTGCTCGGCCTGGATCTGCAGGGCGGTGTGCACTTCGTCCTGCAGGTCGACCAGAAGGCCGCGCTGGACAAGCGCCTGGACGCCTACGCCGAAGACGTGCGCACCAGCCTGCGCGATGCCCGCATCGCGTACCAGTCGGTGGAGCGTCGCACGGACAACAGCATCGTGGCGACCATCAGCCCGTCCGCCGGCGCCGATGCGGTGACCCGTGCGCGCGAGGTGATGGCCAAGGCGCAGCCGACGCTGGGCTATGAGGTCACCGACAACCGCATCGCGGTCAAGGTGCCCGAGGCCGAGTTGAACCAGATCGCCAATGGCGCGATCGAGCAGAACATCAACACCCTGCGCAACCGCGTGAACCAACTGGGCGTGGCCGAGCCGATCATCCAGCGCCAGGGTGCCGACCGCGTGGTCGTGCAGCTGCCGGGCGTGCAGGACACGGCCGAAGCCAAGCGCATGATCGGTGCCACCGCGACGCTGGAATACCGCGCCGTGGTGGAAGGCAACGCGCAGGATGCGGTCGCCAGCGGCCGCATCCCGCCGGAGGCCAAGGTCTACCAGCGCCGCGACAGCGGTGGCCCGGTGCTGCTCAACAAGCGCGTGATCGTGACCGGTGACCAGATGGTCGCCGCGCAGGCCACCACCGACCAGAACGGTGCGGCGGCGGTCAGCGTGACGCTGAACAACGTCGGCGGCCAGCGCATGTTCGACTTCACCAGCGCCAACGTGAACAAGCCGATGGCGGTGGTCTACACCGAGCGCATCCCGACCGTGAACATGGTCGATGGCAAGGAAGTGCGCAGCTTCCGGGTCAAGGAAGAAGTGATCTCGGTGGCCAACATCAATGGCGTGTTCGGCAAGAACTTCCAGACCACCGGCCTGGAGAAGAAGGAAGCCGAAGACCTGGCCAAGCTGCTGAAGTCGGGCTCGCTGGCCGCGCCGATGGACTTCGTGGAAGAGCGCGTGGTCGGCCCGAGCCTGGGTGCGGAGAACGTCAAGAACGGTATCACCGCGGTGGTCTACGCGTTCCTGTTCACGCTGGTGTTCTTCAGCATCTACTACCGCATGTTCGGCGTGATCACCTCGCTGGCGATGCTGTTCAACCTGCTGATCGTGGTGGCGGTGATGTCGATGTTCGGCGCCACCATGACCCTGCCTGGCTTCGCCGGCCTGGCGTTGTCGGTGGGTCTGTCGGTGGATGCCAACGTGCTGATCAACGAGCGTATCCGCGAGGAGCTGCGTGCGGGCATGCCGGGCAAGACCGCGATCGTGACCGGTTATGACCGCGCCAGCGGCACCATCCTCGACGCCAACCTGACCGGCCTGATTGTCGGTGTGGCGCTGTATGCATTCGGCACCGGTCCGCTGAAGGGCTTCGCGCTGACCATGATCATCGGTATCTTCGCTTCGATGTTCACGGCGATCACCGTATCGCGCGCCCTGGCGACGCTGATTTACGGCCGTCGCAAGAAGCTCCAGAACGTGGCCATCTGACGGGACGACACGCACAATGAAACTGTTTCCGCTGCATATCCTCCCGAACGACACCAAGATCGACTTCATGCGTTGGCGTCATGCCGCCATGGTGGTCACCCTGTTGCTGTTCATCGGTTCGATCGCGCTGATCGCCACCAAGGGCTTCAACTACGCGCTGGACTTCACCGGCGGCACCTTGATCGAAGCCCGCTTCGAGCGCCAGGTGGACGTTGAAGATGTCCGCGCCAAGCTCGAGGCCAATGGTTTCGAGGGTGCCCAGGTGCAGAGTTTCGGTGGCAACACCGATCTGCTGATCCGCCTGGCACCGCAGGGTGAGCACGCGCCCGGCACCGGCAATTCGGCCAGTGACCAGCGCACCGCCGCTGCGGTGGTGAAGGCCATTTCGCTGGACGACAACAAGGCCACGATCCAGCGCAACGAGTTCGTGGGCCCGCAGGTCGGCAAGGACCTGGCGATGAACGGCCTGTACGCCACGCTGTTCATGCTGGTGGGCTTCCTGATCTACATCGCGTTCCGTTTCGAATGGAAGTTCGCGATCACGGCCAGCATCGTGGCGCTGTTCGATCTGCTGGTGACGGTGGCCTACATTTCGGCGATCGGTCGCGAGTTCGACCTGACGGTGCTGGCGGGCCTGTTGTCGGTGATGGGCTTTGCCATCAACGACATCATCGTGGTGTTCGACCGCGTGCGTGAGAACTTCCGCAGTCTGCGTGTGGAGCCGCTCGAGGTGTTGAACCGGTCGATCAACCAGACGCTGTCGCGTACGGTGATCACGGCGGTGATGTTCTTCCTGTCGGCCCTGGCGCTGTACCTGTACGGCGGTACGTCGATGGAAGGCCTGGCCGAGACGCACATGGTGGGCGCGGTGATCGTGGTGCTGTCCTCGATCCTGGTGGCCGTGCCGATGCTGACCATCGGTGCGCTGCGCGTGACCAAGCAGGACCTGCTGCCGAAGGCGAAGGACATCGAGGCGCTGGAGCGTCGTCCGTAAGGCATCGGTTGGCTGATGGACCTGAAAAGCCGCGCTCTGCGCGGCTTTTCTCTTTTTGGGCGGCACGGGCATGGTCAAAGGCGAGCGGCTGGAATGCCAACGTCGGCGTCCTTGTTGCGCGTGATGGAGGATGGCGGGCAGCCCCGCGCAGGACACGCCGTAAACCCGTCCATGGGGGCTCGACATGCGCCATCCATGGCGCATGACGGTCCTGCACGGGGCTACCCGCCATCCTCTGTTGGTTCGGCGCGAACCGGACGGTAGAGTCGACGGCCACTTTTCCTGAGCGTCGACGATCCCTTCTTGTCTGGCATGTGGCATTCATCGCGCATGGCTTTCCTGCGCAGGCTGCTCTCGCTTGGTAGAGCCGGGCCATGCCCGGCTGCTCTCCGCCCAGCATGCGGCCAACGGTCGGGCGAGGGGCGGGTGACAGGCCGCGCGCCATACACCCCCGTCGGTTGTGCAACGCGCCCCCGCGCACTACGATCCCATGCGTTCCGTGCAGCCGCTCCGGTGGCGCGCGCCGCCCCTTTTCATCGCGCAGGCTGGGCCTGCGCCAGTCCAATCGAGGTTTCCATGGTCATCAAACCGCGTGTGCGCGGCTTCATCTGCGTCACCACCCACCCCGTCGGCTGCGATGCGGCCGTCAAGCAGCAGATCGAGTACATCCAGGCCAAGCCGAAGATCACCAACGGGCCGAAGAAGGTGCTGGTGCTCGGCGCGTCCACCGGCTACGGCCTGGCCGCGCGCATCACTGCCGCCTTCGGCAGCGATGCTGCGACGCTGGGCGTGTTCTTCGAGCGTCCGGGCACCGAGACCAAGCCCGGCACCGCCGGCTGGTACAACACCGCTGCGTTCCACAAGTACGCCGAGCAGGCCGGCCTGTACGCCAAGAGCGTCAACGGCGATGCGTTCTCCGATGAGGTCAAGGCCAAGGTCATCGAGCTGATCAAGCAGGACCTCGGCCAGGTCGACCAGGTGGTGTACAGCCTGGCCGCGCCGCGTCGCAAGCACCCCAAGACCGGCGAAGTGATCAGCTCCACGCTCAAGCCGATCGGCGCGCCGATCACCCTGCGCGGGCTGGATACCGACAAGGAAGTGATCACCGAGACCACGATTGAGCCGGCCACCCCGGAAGAAGTCGCTGGCACCGTTGCGGTGATGGGCGGCGAAGACTGGCAGATGTGGATCGATGCGCTGCTCGAGGCCGGCGTACTGGCCGAAGGCGCCACGACCACCGCCTTCACCTATGTCGGCGAAGAGATCACCCAGGCCATCTACTGGAACGGCTCGATCGGCGCGGCCAAGAAGGACCTGGACACCAAGGTGCTGGGCCTGCGCGAGAAGCTGGAGAAGATCGGCGGCGACGCGCGCGTGTCGGTGCTCAAGGCCGTGGTCACCCAGGCCAGCTCGGCCATCCCGACCATGCCGTTGTACCTGTCGCTGCTGTTCAAGGTGATGAAGGCCAAGGGCACTCACGAAGGCTGCATCGAGCAGCTCGATACGCTGTATGACATCGTCTACGGCGGCAAGGATAGCGGCACCGCGACCGAGCGCCTGCGCCATGACCTCAGCGACGGCGGCCGCACGGTCGCGTTGATAGACGAGGCCGGCCGCCTGCGTGCGGATTACAAGGAAATGGCGCCGGACGTGCAGGGCGAGGTGGTTGCGCTGTGGCCGCAGGTGACCAACGAGAACCTGTACGAGATCAGCGACCTGGCCGGCTACAAGGCCGACTTCCTGCGCCTGTTCGGCTTCGGCGTGGACGGCGTGGATTACGACGCGGATGTGGCCACCGACGTGAAGATTCCGAACTTGGTCGAGATGGCCTGATCCGGCAGGGTATGCAGCATTGAAAACGCCGGGCACTGCCCGGCGCTTTCGTTTCACCACTGGCGCGACGCCTCAGGCGAAATCGAAGTTCATCAGCGGGCCGGCCGGCCCCACGAACTCGCCCTGCACGTAATCCACGCCGGCACTGAACAGCAGGCTCATCGAGTTGGCATCGGCGACGAACTCGGCGATGGTGCGGATGTTGGCCGACTGCGCGCGGGTGGTGATCTCGCTGATCTTCTCGCCGTGCTCGCGGGTGCTGGCGACATCGCGGGTGAAGTCGCGGTCCAGCTTGAGGAACTGCGGCTGGAAGTGGGCCAGCAGCTGGAACGAGTCCAGCCCCGAGCCGAACTGTTCCAGGCCGATCCGGCACCCCAGCGGGGCCACGTCGGCCAGGAACTGCTGGGCATTGCGAAGGTGGGTGAACACCTTGGCCTCCGGCGCATGCAGCCACAACCGCTCGCCCGGCACGCCATGCGCCTGCAGTTCGCGGCGCAGGGTGGCCACCATCAACGGATCGTTGAACGACTCCGGGGTGATCTTCACCATCAGGTGGGTCGGGTGCCCGGCACGCTCGCGCTGGCCCAGCACGCTGATGGCATGCGCGACCACCCAGCGGTTGATCTCGGCCAGCAGGCCATGTTCTTCGGCGATGCCCAGGAACGCCGTGGGGCTGAGCAGTTCGCCGTTGTTGTCCAGGCGCAGGTAGGCCTCGTACAGCTCCAGTGCCTCGCCCTGCAGGTTCAGCACCGGCTGGTAGTGCAGCTGGAAACCGTCACCGGCCAGGGCTTCACGAATGCGTGCCACCCAGCGCTGGATGCGCTCTTCCTCGACACGGTCTACGGCGGCCGGGTCGAAGATGCGGCTGGTGTTGCCCAGCTCGGAGGCGGCCTGCTGGCACTCGGTGGCGCGGGCCAGCACCTGGCCGATGCTGGCGATCTTCTCGCCCACCTGCACGCCGCCGATGCTCACCGTGACCGTGGCCGAGCGCTCGCCGATGCTGAACACCTGCGCGGCGAAGGCGTCGCGGATCTGGTCGGCCAGTGCGACGGTCTGCGCGTAGGCGCCTTCGGTGAGCACGGCGAAACTGTGCTCGCCGAAACGGGCCACCTGGGCCGCGTCGCCGACGCTGTCGGCCAGCACCCGGGCCAGCGCGGCGATCAGCGCATCGGCCGAATCCAGGCCGATATCCGGCAGCAGGCGGGCGTAGTGGTCCGGCTCGACCAGCAGCAGGCCGAACTGGCCTTCGCTGCGACCGGCCTGGGCCACCGCGTTCTCCACGTGCAGCATGAAGGTGGGGCGGTTGAGCAGGCCGGTGACCTGGTCGCGCTGGCGGAGGTCTTCGACTTCGCGCGCCAGCTCCGGGTCGAACTCCATGCGCCGGCGGCGGAACACCACCTGCAGGCAGGACTCGCCTTCGTAGCTGGCCTGGGTGAATTCCATCGTGGCCGGGAACACCGCCCCGTCCTGGTTGCGCGCGTCCACCTGGTACTGCGGCGGCGGCGCCTCGCCCTTGCTCATCGACTTGAGCAGCTGCTTGAAACCGTCCACGTGCTGCGGGGCGACCATGTCCAGCAGCGAAATGCCTTCCACGTCGTCGAACGACTCGTAGCCGAACATCTCCAGGTACGCCTCGTTGGCGCGGATGTGCATGCCTTCGTGGACGTAGGCGATCGGGTCGCGCGAGGAGGAGATCAACGCATCGCAGCGGCGCTCGGTCTCGCGCATCTGCGCTTCGATCCGGCGCAGCCCGCGACGGGCGTGCAGGTCGGTCCATTCATTGCGCACCACCGCCAGCAGGTGTTCGGGGCGGTTGCGCAGGGCGATCGCGCGGATGCCGTTGGCCCCGGCTTCGACCCACTCGTTCTCGTCGATCGATTCGGCCAGCAGGACCATCGGGATGTCCTTGCCGCTGGCCGCGATCTGCTGGGTCACCTGCAGCAGCGGGATGCTCTGCGCCGGGGCGACCAGCACCAGGTCGATCGGCTGGCTGCCCAGGATCTGGGCCAGCTCCTCGCTGTGCTGCGGACGCGCCGGGCGCACCGCGATGCCGCTGTTGCGCAGCGTGCTGACGATGGTTTCAGCGTTTTCGCCGCTGTCATCCACGATCAGCAGGCGGACGGTGATGTCATTCGCGTTCTGCATTCACTACTCCCCGGACTGCAAACTTGATACACGATGCGTGTGGATACGTCCATGCGGCAAACGGTAGCCGGTCACGGATCCACTGAGAGGTCAGACCACCTGGCCGGCGGCGTGGCCGCTGGCCCAGGCCCATTGGAAGTTGTAGCCGCCCAGCCAGCCGGTCACGTCCAGCACTTCCCCCACGAAGTGCAGGCCGGGGACCAACTGCGATTCGAACGTACTGGAGGACACCTTGCGGGTGTCCACCCCGCCCAGGGTGACCTCGGCGGTACGGTAGCCTTCGGTGCCGCTGGCCACCAGCGGGAACGCCTGCAGCAGGGCGGCGGCCTGGCGCAGCTGCGGCGCGTCGATCTGCTTGACCGGACGGTCCGGCAGCCAGTGCTCGCACAGGCGCAGCGCCAGCCGCCGCGGCAACACCTCGGACAACACCGTGCGCAGTTCGGCCGCGCCGCGGTCGCGCTTCATCGCCTGCAGCCAGGCCTCGGCATCCTGGCCCGGCAGCAGGTCCAGGTGCAGCGCGTCGCCGGGCTGCCAGAACGAGGAGATCTGCAGGATCGCCGGGCCACTGATGCCGCGGTGGGTGATCAGCATGGAATTGCTGAAGGCCACGTCGTTGCAGCGCGCCGTCACCGGCAGCGCCACCCCGCTGAGGTCGTTGAAGCGTTCCTGGTGCGTGCCGCTGAGGGTCAGCGGCACCAGCCCGGCGCGGGTCGGCAGCACCTCATGGCCGAACTGGCGGGCCAGGTCGTAGCCGAAGCCGGTCGCACCCAGGCTGGGAATGGACAGGCCGCCGGTGGCCACCACCAGCGAGGCGGCATGGAACTGCCCCTGCGCGGTGGTCACGTGGAAACCATCGGCGCCGCGCTGGACGTCGGTCACCGCGCAATCGGTGCGCACCTGCACCCCGGCCGCCTGGCATTCGTCCATCAGCATGCGCACGATCTGCTTGGAGGAGATGTCGCAGAACAGCTGGCCCAGTTCCTTCTCGTGGTAGGCGATGCCGTGGCGCTCGACCATCTCGATGAAGTGCCAGGGCGTGTACCGGGCCAGCGCCGACTTGCAGAAGTGCGGGTTGGCGGAGAGGAAATTGGCCGGCGTCGTGCCGGTGTTGGTGAAGTTGCAGCGCCCGCCGCCGGACATGAGGATCTTCTTGCCGACCTTGTTGGCATGGTCGATCACCTGCACCATGCGCCCGCGCTGGCCGGCGGTGAGCGCACACATCAGCCCGGCCGCGCCGGCGCCGATCACCAGTACATCGCATCGGATCACGGACATCGCAGCGGACTCAGGCCTGCGGCTTCTGCTTGCGCCAGGTGGGGATGACGCTGAGCTGGGCCTTGTCGGAGGTCAGCTGCACTTCGCCGTCCTGGATCTGCACGTCCCATTGCATGGTGCGCTCGATCTGCGCGCCCCATTCGGTGACGAACTCACCCGGCAGGTCCATCACCTCCAGCACCGCCAGCTTCCTCAGCGCCGAGGCGTTGCGATCCCACCAGATATCGGCCGCGCGGCCGCCGTAGGTGACCAGCTGCACCGCGCGTGCGCGGCCGGCAGCCTTGCGCAGGCGCGACTCGTCCGGCTGGCCCAGTTCGATCCACAGCTCGATGTCGCCGGTGTAGTCGCGGCGCCACAGGTCCGGCTCGTCGTCCACGCTCAGGCCGCGGCCGAATTCCAGGCGGTCGTCGGCGTTCAGCGCGAACGCCAGCAGCCGTACCATCAACCGGTCATCGGTCTCGGAGGGATGCTGGGCCAGGGTCAGCGAATGGCTGGCGTAGTAGCCGCGATCCATGTCGCTGATCTGCAGTTCGGCCTTGCGGATGGTGGCGGTGAGGGCCATGGGGATACCGGGAGCAAAGAGGACCATGATAGTGGTTTGCCCCCGGGGTGTCCGATGCGGTGCTTCTGGATCGCCGCCATTGGTGGCACGCTTCGCTGCCTGCCGCCCTTGGTTGCCCGGTCCATGCCACGCCCCCGTCCCCGTCGCCTGCAGATCGATGGCGCCACCTTCACCTGCAGCGTGCGGGTGGCACGTGCCGGCGTGCCTGCGGCCGTGGTCTTGACCGCCCACGGGGCGGGGCGGCAGCTGCTGGCGGTGGCCCGCCTGCCCGCCGACGCGCAAGACCTGGGCGGGGCGCCGGCGTGACCGCGCCCAGCCGCCTGCAGCTGCCGCCTGGGCCGTGGCCGACCCTGCTGGACGGGCTGTGCGCGCGCTTCCCGCGGATCGACCGCGCGCAATGGGCGGACCGTTTCGCGCGTGGCCGGGTGCAGGATGCGCAGGGCAGGGCGTTGGCCCCGGACGGGCCCTGGCAGGTGGGGCTGGAGATCCGGTACTTCCGTGAGGTGGTCGACGAGGCGGTGATTCCGTTCGCCGACGCCATCCTCTACCAGGATGCGGACCTGCTGGTGGCCGACAAGCCGCATTACCTGCCGGTCACCCCGGCTGGCCGGCACGTGCGCGAAACCCTGCTGGCGCGGCTGGTCGCGCGGACTGGTAACGCGGACCTGGTGCCGCTGCACCGGCTCGACCGGCTGACCGCGGGGCTGGTGCTGTTCTCGACCCGGCCGGCAACCCGTAATGCCTACCAGCGCCTGTTCCGCGAGCGCCGCATCGACAAGACCTACGAGGCGCTGGCCCCGGCACTGCCCGGGCTGGTGTTCCCGCTGGAACGGCACAGCCGGCTGGTGCCGGGGGAGCCGTTCTTCCGCATGGCCGAGGCCGAGGGTGCGCCCAATGCGCGGACCCGGATCGAGGTGATCGACGCCGAGGGGCCGCTGTGGCGCTACCGGCTGCAGCCCGAATCCGGCCGCAAGCACCAGTTGCGGGTGCATATGGCAGCGCTGGGCGCGCCGATCGTGGGCGACGACCTGTATCCGTACCTGCGCCAGGATGCGCCCGGCGAGGGGGCGGGGCCGCTCCAGCTGCTGGCGCGGGAACTGGCGTTTGCCGATCCGCTGGATGGCGCGCAGAGGTGGTTCAGCAGCGCCCTCCGCCTCGGCTAGTACGCGCGCTGCGGCCCGGCACTACGGCGGGTGGCAATGTCAGGGGGCCGGGCGGCACCGTTGCCGTTCAGCGCACTGAACGCTGCGCCAGCCAGCGGTCCAGTTCCGCCGCGAAGGCCTGGCGCTCGCGCGGCCCCAGCGGCGGTGGGCCGCCGGTCTGGATGCCTGCGCCGCGCAATTCCTCCATGAAGTTCCGCATCGACAGGCGTTCGGCCATGTTGTCCGGGGTATACAGCTGGCCGCGGGGGTTGAGTGCCACGGCGCCTTTTTCCAGGACCAGCGCAGCCAGCGGGATGTCCTGGGTGACCACCAGATCGCCGGCGGACACCCGCGCAACGATGGCGCTGTCGGCCACGTCCAGGCCCGGCGGCACCTGCAGGAAGCGAATCACCCGCGAGGGCGGAACGCGCAGTCCGTGGTTCGCCACCAGGGTCAGCGGGATCGTCACCCGCTCGGCGGCGCGGAACAGGATCTCCCGGATCACCACCGGGCAGGCGTCGGCGTCGACCCAGATGCGGCGGGTGGCAGAACTTGAATCGGGCATTTGGCTGATCTTAAGGTAGGAAAAGTCTGAATAGGCGGGGTGAATTGGTGTAGGATGGGCCAATCCCTTGTCGCGTCAGGCGGGACGGGGGGATGGCTGAATAAACCAGCTATCGCTTTTTCGGTAAAACACGAGTATCGTCCCCCACACTGTGTTTGCTAGGGTCACCGTGAATCGTGGCCTGGTGCAGTTGATCTCACGATCTGCTCATCGATCCGCTTTACCAACGCCTGCAACTCAGTCTCGGCGCCCACAATGGGCGGCCGCGATTATTTCAACTATTGTTTCAGGAGTTTGTACATGTCTGATCGTCAGAGCGGCACCGTCAAGTGGTTCAACGATGCCAAGGGCTTCGGCTTCATCACCCCGGAAAGCGGCCCGGACCTCTTCGTGCACTTCCGTGCCATCCAGGGCACCGGCTTCAAGTCGCTGCAGGAAGGCCAGAAGGTGACCTTCGTCGCCGTGCAGGGCCAGAAGGGTATGCAGGCTGACCAGGTGCAGGCGGTCTAATCGACCCCCCGCTACCGTCAGGTTGCAATGAAACGCCGGAAGCGAAAGCTTCCGGCGTTTTTTATTGCGCGCGTGCCGGGCAACGACATCGTGGTGGCCGCCCGCCGGTTACGATGACGCTTTGAACCCTGCGGACGCGTCGATGATCAAAGTGCACCACCTGGACCACTCGCGCTCGCTGCGCGTGCTGTGGATGCTCGAAGAGCTGGGCCTGCCGTACCAGGTCGTGACCTACCAGCGCGACCCGAAGACTTGGCTGGCCCCGCCGTCTCTGCGCGAGGTCCACCCGCTGGGCAAGTCGCCGGTGCTGCAGGACGACGCACTGGTGCTGGCCGAGTCCGGGGCGATCCTAGAGTACCTGGCCGACCGTTATGACAGTGGCCGTCAGCTGTCGCCCGAGCTGCTGCCCGCGCAGGCCAGCGAGCGCCTGCGCTACCGCTACTGGATGCACTACGCCGAAGGCTCGGCGATGCCGCCGTTGCTGATGAGCCTGGTGTTCGCCCGGGTGCGCAAGGCGCCGATGCCGTTCTTCGCCCGCCCGATCGCCCGCGGCATCGTGGATAAGGTGATGAAGCGGTTCGTGGGCCCGCAGCTGACGCTGCACCTGCAATGGATGGAGCGTGAGCTGGGCCAGTCGCCGTGGTTTGCCGGCGAGCGCTTCACCGCGGCCGATATCCAGATGAGCTTCCCGATCCAGGCCGCCGCCTCGCGCGCTGGCGGCATGCAGGCCTACCCGAAGCTGCAGGGTTTCCTGCAGCGCATCGAGCAGCGTCCGGCCTATCAGCGCGCCAGTGATCGGGGCGGGGCGCTGGACCTGGGCGCCGGCACCGCCTGAGCTTGCGGGGGCGTCGCGGCGCCCCCATTTCGTGGTGATGAGCACCCCATCCCTGCAGTTCGACAACCGTTTCATCGAGGCACTCCCGGGCGACACGGAAACCGGCCCGCGGGTGCGTGAGGTGCGCGGCGCGGCCTGGTCGTCGGTGCTGCCGACCCCGGTCGCCGACCCGCAGCTGCTGGCACTGTCGACGGAGGTTGCCGCGCTGCTCGGGCTGGGCCCGGATCTCACCGGCAGCCCCGATTTTGCCCGCGTGTTCGGCGGCAATGCGCTGTATGCAGGGATGCAGCCGTGGGCGGCCAACTATGGTGGCCACCAGTTCGGTCACTGGGCAGGCCAGCTCGGCGACGGGCGCGCGATCTCGCTGGGCGAGCTGGTCACCGCCGCGGGGACGCGCTGGGAGTTGCAGCTCAAGGGCGCTGGCCGCACCCCGTATTCGCGCGGTGCCGACGGGCGCGCGGTGCTGCGCTCGTCGATCCGGGAGTTCCTGTGCAGCGAGGCGATGCACCACCTCGGCGTGCCGACCACGCGCGCGTTGAGCCTGGTCGGCAGCGGCGACCGCGTGGTGCGGGACATGTTCTACGACGGCAATGCACGCCCCGAGCCGGGCGCCATCGTCTGTCGCGTCGCGCCGTCGTTCATCCGCTTCGGCACGTTCGAGTTGCCCGCCTCGCGCGGCGACGTGGCGCTGCTGCGGCAGTTGGCCGATGCCTGCATCGCGCGCGACTTCCCGGAACTGGCCGATGCCGGCACCGAGCGCCATGCCCGCTGGTTCGCCCTGGTCTGCGAACGCACCGCGCTGATGGTGGCGCACTGGATGCGGGTCGGCTTCGTGCACGGGGTGATGAACACCGACAACATGTCCATCCTCGGCCTCACCATCGATTACGGTCCGTATGGCTGGGTGGACGACTACGATCCGGACTGGACCCCCAACACCACCGACGCGCAGGGCCGACGTTATCGCTTCGGTACCCAGCCGCAGGTGGCGTACTGGAACCTGACCCGGTTGGCGCAGGCCCTGTCGCCCCTGTTCGACGACGTGGCCCCGCTGCACACGGGCCTGGCCCATTTCCAGTCGGTCCATGCGCGGCGCGAGCGCGAGGACATCGCCGCCAAGTTCGGGTTGGCGCAGTGCCGCGAGGACGATGTGGCCCTGCGCGCGGCCTGGCTGCAGATCCTGCAGGACGGCGAGATGGACATGACCCTCGCGTTCCGGGGGTTGATGGCAGTGGACCCGCAGGCGCCGACAGTGACGGTGCTGGAGGAGGCCTTCTACAACGCCGAGCGCCGTGATGCCGTGCTACCGGCGTTGCAGGCCTGGTTGCAGCAGTACGCGGCCCGGTTGCGTGACGACCCGCTGGACGCGCAGGCACGCCAGCAGCAGATGGCCGCGGCCAACCCACGGTATGTGCTGCGCAACTGGCTGGCCCAGGAAGCGATCGAGCGCGCCGAGCAGGGCGACCTCGCCGGCGTGCACGCGCTGCAGGCGGTGTTGCGCCATCCGTATGACCTGCAGCCCGGCCGCGAACACTACGCCGGCAAGCGACCTGAATGGGCGCGCGACAAGGCCGGCTGCTCGATGCTGTCCTGCAGTTCCTGATCGACACTTAAAACACCGGGATGCGTGCTCCGGGCCTTGCGCGGCAAGGCCGGCCGACGGACGGTGGACGCTGCCGCACCGCGGTCTACGACAATGGTCGTAGCGGATAAGTTCGATAATCGCACGCGCAGTCGATAAACGCACTTGAATGGTGCAGTGCGATAAACCTACTTTCAATTCCGTTCCACGCGATCCACCCCTGGCGGGCGAGGGCAGTGCCCATCGGTACTGAAGCCAGGTGCAGGGGAAAGACCGCCGGAGTCCCTTTCCCTGTGCGGAGCCTGCGCATGCGTTGCCGTCTGTCTGTCGTTTCCCTGTCCCTGCTTGCCCTGCTGCCGTCGCTGGCCCAGGCCTACCAGGCCGAGCCGCCGCGCGAGGCGCTGCAGGTGCTGCACGTGGACCGCTATGCCGATGACGCCGCGCCCGGCTCGCTGCGCTGGGCGATCGGCACCGCCAACCAGGCGCCGGGGCGCTACCGCATCGAGATCGCCGCAGTGGGCGAGGCGCCGTACGTGATCCGCCCCGCCACGCCGTTGCCGGCGATCGTCGGGCCAGTGCAGATCGTCGGCACGCCCTGGGCGCACGATGGCCAGTACGTCGCCATCGACGGCTCGGCCTATGTCACCGGCACCGGCACCGATGCCTGCCCGGGCGCCGAGCCGGGCCAGTCCGGCACCAATGTGCGCACCACCACGCTGCCCGGCCTGGTCCTGCGCGATACGCGCGGCGTCGAGCTGAGCGGGCTGGAGATCCGCAACTTCTGCATCGGCGTGCTGATCAACCGCAGCAGCCACAGCGAGATCCACGACAACCGCATCGTCGCCAACAAGGGCGGTGCCGGGATCATGCTCACCGGCGACGATGGCAAGGGCCAGTCCACCGCCGCCACGACGGTGCACAACCGCATCGTGCGCAACCAGTTCCTCGACAACGGCGACGGCCTGGAGCTCACCCGCGGCGCGGCCTGGAACCTGGTCGCCGACAACCTCTTCCAGTCCACCGCCGCCAACCCGGAGCCGTCGCAGGGGATCGAAATCCTGTGGGGCAACGACAACACGGTGGTGCGCAACCGCTTCGTCGACTACTCCGACGGCCTGCAGATCAACTGGGGCAACCGCAACTACATCGCCGCCAACACCTTCACCGGCAATTCGATCGGGCTGAGCATCACCGGCAGCGACAACGTCGTCGACGGCAACACGATCAGCGGCAATGGAATCGGCATCGCAGTGCGGCCGCAGCCGGTCAGCGCACCCAACCGGTTCAGCGCGAACGTGATGGTCGGCAACGGGCTGCCGATCGAGCGTTGCGAAGCCGGTGGCGCCTGCGTCAAGGGCCAGACGCGCGGGGCGATCGTGTTCGGCGTGCCGGGGCTGGAACACGCCGCGTTCGTCGGTTCGCGCGGGCGTGGGGTGGAGAACGATCCGGCCAAGCGCGCCCGCATCTGCAGCGCGGCCGATACCACCGGCTGCCAACCGGTGCCGAATCTGGGCCAGGCCGCGCCGGTGCTGCAGGCCGTGCAGGGCAAGGGTGCCGCGCGCACGCTGCGAGGCGTTTTCCAGGGCGTGCCGGGGCAGCGCTACCAGTTGGAGGTGTTCGGCAACCGTGCCGCCAACGGCAGCGAGGCCGAACGCCTGCTGGGCAGCACCGAGGCAGTCACTGACGCGCGCGGCCAGGGGCACTTCACGTTGGCCCTGCCGGCGACCACCGATATCGCCACGCTCACCGCCACCGCAACGTCGCCGCTGGGCGCCACCTCCCCATTGAGCGCGCCGCTGTCGCTGCGCTGACCAGACCCCGAGAGATCCCGATGCGTACTCCGACCCCGACGTACCTGGCCATCGCACTGTGCACCGCGTTGTCCGTGCCCGCATGGGCCCAGGCCCAGGACAGCAATCGCTACGACGGTAAGACCCTGACCGGCGACTGGGGCGGTACCCGCACCGCGCTGGACGAGCAGGGCATCCGCTTCCGCGGCGACTACGTGGGCGAGGCGATGGGCGTGGTCGACGGCGGCTATGGCCGCACCGGCGCGCGCTACGCACAGCAGGTGCGGGTCGGCATCGACCTGGACATGGGCCGGCTGGCGGGGTGGGACGGCGGCGCCTTCCACGTGACCCTCAACGACCGCCGCGGCAACAGCACCTCGGCCGACCTGGTCGGCAACCGCTTCCCGATCCAGGAAGCCTACGGCGGCCAGTACACCCGCCTCACCGAGGCCAGCTACGACCAGACCTTCAACGCCGGCCAGTCGTATTTCAAGCTGGGCTACTACGCGATGGGCAACCAGTTCGGCGTGCACAGCCTGCTGACCCACTTCGTCAACGCCGCCTTCTGCGCGCATCCGCTGGCGATGTCGGGCAACAGCGGCTGGTACAACTATCCCACCGCACGCTGGGGCGGTGAAGTGGCCCAGCAGATCAGCCCGGCGGTGAACGTGCGCACCGGCTGGTTCCAGGTCAATCCGAACCTGGGCGGCAACATCGAACGCAACGCGTTCCGGCCCTTCGTCTCGGGCACCACCGGTTCGCTGATCCCGCTGGAAGTCACCTGGACCCCGGCCAAGGGCGGTACCTATCCGGGCGTGTACAAGTTCGGCGGGTACTACGACACCTCGCGGGTGGCCCAGCGCGGGCTGGATACCTCGCCGACCACCGGCCGCCATGGCGCCTACATGCTGGCCGAGCAGCGCCTGACCCGCGAAGCCGGCGACCCGCAGCGCGGGCTCACCGCGTTCGCGCAGTACATGGTCTCGGATACCGACACCGCGCAGATCCGCCGCTGGTATGCACTCGGCGGCGTCTACCAGGGCATCGGCGCGCGTGCGCAGGACAGCATCGCGCTGGGGTACGTGGGCGCGGACATCAACCGCCGCCTGGTCGGCGCGCGCCGCGCCAACCTGGCCGACATGGGCGTGCCGCTGGATTCGCCGCTGTACCAGCTCAGCCAGGCCGAAGAGCTGTTCGAACTGTCCTACAGCATCCAGGTCAATCCCTGGCTGATGATCCGCCCGGACGTGCAGTACATCGTCAATCCCGGCACGTTCGCCTACACCCGCACCGACAACGCGTGGGCGTTGGGCGTGCAAGCCAAGGTCACCTTCTGATGCGCGCACTCACCCGCTTGTTCCTGGCCGCCATGCTCGGCGGCGTCGCTTCCATCGCCCAGGCCGCCCCCGTGCCGGTGACCCCGTTGCAGGTTGGCGCGCTGCGCATCGGCGAGGGGGCACCACGCACCATCGTGCCGATCACCGGGGCCACTGCCGAGCTCGCCCTGCAGCAGGCCGCCGCGATCGCGGCCAGCCCGTCCACGGATGTGGCCGAGTGGCGCATCGACTACCTGGACATCGCCACCGACGGCAAGGCATTGGTCGCGCTCGGCAAGCGCATCGCGCGCGCGCTGCAGGGCAAGCCCATGATCGTCACCTTCCGCACCCAGGCCGAAGGCGGCAGCAAGCCGATCAGCGATGCCGACTATGCGGCGCTGTACAGCACGCTGCTGCGCGGCGAGTTCGCCCAGTTGATCGACGTGGAGATGTTCCGCGACCCGACCCGGGTGGCCGCACTGGTGGCGCAGGCGCACAAGGCCGGGGTCAAGGTGGTGATGTCCAGCCATGACTTCCACGCGACGCCGGCGCGCGAAGAGATCGTCGCGCGCCTGTTGCGCCAGGAAGCGCTCGGTGCCGACGTGCTGAAGATCGCGGTGATGCCGCAGGACGCCGGCGACGTGCTCACCCTGCTTCAGGCCACCTGGGACGTGCGCCAGCGCAGCAGCAAGCCGCTGCTGACGATGTCCATGGGCGGCACGGGCGTGGTTTCGCGGCTGGCCGGGGAGACCTTCGGCCAGGCGCTCACCTTCGGGATGATCGGCACGCCCTCGGCGCCGGGCCAGGTCGAGGTCGATCAACTGCAATCGGTGCTCCAGGTGATCCACGCCTCCAGCCAGGCCGGTCGATGAGACCTCCCCGCCGGATGTTTTTTTCCGCACGACGTCGTCGCAGGACCCCCGCATGAGCCACGCCAGCGCCTCCGCTCCACCGCTCGTTCTGGAGCGGATGAGTTCCTTCCAATGGACCGCCATCGCCATCTGCGTGCTGTTGAACATGCTCGATGGCTTCGATGTGATGGTGATGGCCTTCACCGCGCCGCATGTGTCGGCCGACTGGGCACTGTCGGGCAAGGTGCTGGGGGTCATGCTCAGCGCCGGGCTGGTCGGCATGGCGCTGGGCTCGTTCCTGCTCGCGCCGCTGGCCGATCGCTGGGGCCGCCGGCCGATGATCATCGTCTGCCTGGTGATCCTCACCCTCGGCATGGCCGCCTCGGCGCTGGCGGCCAACGCCTGGCAGCTCGGCGCGCTGCGCGTGTTCACCGGGATCGGCATCGGCGGCATGCTGGCCGGCGTGGGGGTGATCACCGCCGAATATGCCAATGCGAAATGGCGCAGCACCGCCGTGGCGATGCAGGCCACCGGCTACCCCATCGGCGCCACCCTGGGCGGCCTGCTGGCAGCCTGGATGCTGGAGCATTTCAGCTGGCACAGCGTGTTCCTGATCGGGGCCGGTGCCTCGCTGCTGTGCATCCCGCTGGTGCTCAAGTGCCTGCCCGAATCGCTGGACTTCCTGGTCGCGCGGCGCCCGGCCGATGCCTTGCCGCGGCTCAACGCACTGCTGGCCCGCATGCACATGCCGGCCTTGCAGGCGCTGCCGCCGGCACCGGCGCGTGGCGATGGGCGCAAGGGCTATGCGGCGCTGTTCGTCGGCGACCTGCGCAAGGTGGCCGTGCTGATCGCGATGGCGTTCTTCCTCCACATGTTCGCGTTCTACTTCGTGCTCAGCTGGACGCCCAAGCTGCTGGTCTCGGCCGGAGTCTCGGCGCAGCAGGGCATCACCGGCGGGGTGCTGCTCAACCTCGGCGGCATCGTCGGCGGCAGCCTGTTTGGCTGGCTGGCCTCGCGCTGGGCATTGTCGCGGTTGACCGCGGCGAGCCTGCTGCTGGCCATGCTGGCGATGCTGCTGTTCGCCGGCTTCAACACCCGCCTGGAGATTGCCTTCCCGATTGCCTTCGTAATCGGCGCAGCGCTGTTCGGTGCGATGGCCGGGCTGTATGCGGCCGCTCCGGTGGTGTTCGCGGCGGACGTGCGCACCACCGGACTCGGCTGGGCGATTGGCATCGGGCGCGTCGGCGCGATCCTGTCACCGCTCAGCGTGGGCCTGCTGGTCGATGCCGGCTGGTCGCCGGCGGCGTTGTACGTGCTGTGCGCGCTGCCGCTGGCGCTGGCCGCCTGGGCGTGCCTGGGGCTGCGTGTCGGCGTTGGCCAGACGCGCACCTGAGTGCCCGGGGGAAAATGACAATGATGTGCGATTATCGAATCAAGTGGCCGAATATCGGATTGACCGTGCAGGGCGCGCTCCGCACCATGGTCGCTTCCAGAGTCTTCCCGCACGTGGCCGTGCATCGCAGTGCGCGGCAAGGAGCAATGCAGTGATCGACAAGACCGTGGCCAGCGCTGACGCAGCGGTGGCCGATATCCACGACGGCGCCACGGTGATGATCGGCGGCTTCGGCACCGCCGGCATGCCCGATGCGCTGATCGATGCGCTGATCGCACAGGGCGCGCGCGAACTCACCATCATCAACAACAACGCGGGCAACGGCGACAGCGGGCTGGCCGCGCTGATCCAGCACAAGCGCGTGCGACGCATCATCTGTTCGTTCCCGCGGCAGGCCGATTCGCACCATTTCGATGCCGCCTACCGTGCTGGCGAGATCGAACTGGAGCTGGTGCCACAGGGCAACCTCGCCGCGCGCATCCACGCTGCCGGGTCCGGGCTGGGCGCGATCTTCACCCCCACCGGCTATGGCACCGAGCTGGCGGAGGGCAAGGAAACCCGCGAAATCGACGGTCGCCACTACGTGCTCGAGTACCCGCTGCACGCCGACTTCGCGCTGATCAAGGCCCACCAGGGCGACCGCTGGGGCAACCTGGTGTACCGCAAGACCGCGCGCAACTTCGGCCCGCTGATGGCGATGGCCGCACGCTGCGCGATCGTCCAGGTCGACGCCGTGGTGGCGTTGGGCGAGCTCGATCCCGAAGCGGTGGTCACCCCGGGGATCTTCGTGCAGCGCGTGGTCGAACTGCCTGCATCCGCCGCTGAAGGAGCCCGCGCATGAACCGCCTGAGCCGCGAACAGATGGCTGCCCGCGTCGCCCGTGACATCCCGGAAGGGGCGTACGTGAACCTGGGCATCGGCCTGCCGACCACGGTGGCCAACTTCCTGCCGGCCGACAAGGACATTTTCCTGCAGTCGGAAAACGGATTGCTCGGCATGGGCCCCGCACCGGCGCCCGGCGAGGAAGACCCGGACCTGATCAATGCCGGCAAGCAGCCGGTGACGCTGCTCACCGGCGGCTGCTATTTCCACCACGCCGATTCGTTCGCGATGATGCGCGGCGGCCACCTCGACATCTGCGTGCTGGGCGCGTTCCAGGTGTCGGCGCAAGGCGACCTGGCCAACTGGAGCACCGGTGCGGCCGATGCGATTCCGGCGGTAGGCGGTGCGATGGATCTGGCGATCGGTGCCAAGCAGGTCTTCGTGATGATGGACCTGCTCACCAAGCAGGGGCAGAGCAAGCTGGTGGCCGCGTGCAGCTATCCGCTGACCGGCCTGCGCTGCGTGTCGCGGGTCTATACCGACGTGGCCGTGTTCGACTTGGGCAAGGACGGCGCGACCGTGCTGGAGATGGTCGACGGGGTGACGCTGGCGCAGCTGCGCGACCTGACCGGCCTGCCGCTGCAGATGCGTGAAGGAGCCTGACATGAGCCTGCAGGAAACCTATATCGTCGATGGTATCCGCACCCCGATCGGCCGCTATGCCGGTGCGCTGTCGGGCATCCGTGCCGACGACCTGGGCGCGATCCCGATCAAGGCGCTGCTGGCGCGCCACCCGCAGCTGGACCCGGCGCTGATCGAGGAGGTGTACTTGGGCTGCGCCAACCAGGCCGGCGAAGACAACCGCAACGTGGCGCGGATGAGCCTGCTGTTGGCCGGTTTGCCGGTCAGCGTGCCGGGCAGCACCATCAACCGGTTGTGTGGCTCGGGCCTGGATGCGATCGGCACGGTGGCCCGCGGCATCGCCGCCGGCGAACTGGGGCTGGCCATCGCCGGTGGCGTGGAGTCGATGTCGCGCGCGCCGCTGGTGATGGGCAAGCCGGGCAGCGCATTCGCACGCGACCAGATCCTGGAAGACACCACGATGGGCTGGCGCTTCATCAACCCGCGCCTGCGTGAGCTGCACGGCGTGGAAACCATGGGGCAGACCGCGGAAAATGTCGCCGAGCGCTACGCGATTTCACGCGATGACCAGGATGCGTTCGCGCTGCGCAGCCAGCAGCGCACGGCCGCGGCCCAGCAGCGTGGCTTCTTCGAGGGCGAGATCGTCGCGGTGGATGCGCCGGGCCGCAAGCGCGGCGAAAGCGTGCGCGTGGAGCACGATGAACACCCGCGTGCCGACACCACGATGGAGGCGCTGGGCAAGCTCAAACCGCTGTTCCGTCAGCCGGGTACCGTCACCGCCGGCAATGCCTCGGGCATCAACGATGGCGCGGCGGCCCTGCTGCTGGCCTCCGGCGCGCAGGTGCAGGCGCTGGGGCTGACCCCGCGCGCACGCATCCTCGGCTTTGCCAGCGCAGGCGTGGAGCCGGCGGTGATGGGCATGGGCCCGGTGCCGGCCAGCCGCGCATTGACGGCGCGGCTGGGGCTGTCGATCGGCGACTTCGACGCCATCGAACTCAACGAAGCCTTTGCCTCGCAGGGCCTGGCCTGCCTGCGTGAGCTGGGCCTTGCCGATGATGCCGCGCACGTGAACGCCAATGGCGGCGCCATCGCGCTCGGCCATCCGCTGGGCATGAGTGGTGCACGCCTCGCGCTGACCCTGCTGCGCCAACTGGAGGCCAGCGGTGGACGGCGCGGCCTGGCGACGATGTGCATCGGTGTCGGCCAGGGCGTTGCACTGGCCATCGAACGCGTGTGAACCGCGTGCCTTCTTCCTGTTTCACGGCCGCTGCCCGCCTTGCATGGCAGCGTGCCGGTGCCACCCAGCCGCGGCCTCCGGGCCGCCCGCCACTTGGAGTACGCCATGAGCGATCCCACTGACCTGCGCGGTTACCGCAGGCCGTATCCCGGCACCCAGCCGGCGCGCATCCACCTGCCGTATGCGTCCACCCGCCTGCGCGGCCCCGGCCGCGATCCGATCCAGATTCCGGCCACGCTGTCCGAAGTGACCGGGCCGACCCTGGACCGCATCACCCTGGGCGAGCACGCCGCCGACCTCACCGCCGGCTTCAAGGGCCAGCCGCTCGGCGAACGCATCGTGGTGAGCGGGCGCGTGCTGGACGAGAACGGCCGCCCGGTCCGCAACAGCGTGGTCGAAGTCTGGCAGTGCAATGCGGCGGGCCGCTACCTGCACAAGGGCGACCAGCACGATGCACCCCTGGACCCCAACTTCACCGGCACTGGCCAGGTGCTCACCGACGACCACGGCCGCTACCGCTTCACCACGATCAAGCCGGGCGCCTACCCGTGGCGCAACCATTACAACGCGTGGCGGCCGGCGCATATCCATTTCTCGCTGCACGGCGAGGGGATCGGCCAGCGCCTGGTCACCCAGATGTATTTCCCCGGCGACCCGTTGCTGGCCTACGACCCGATCTACAACTGCGTGGACGATCCCAAGGCCCGCGCGCGCATGGTGTCCTCGTTCGACTGGGAAAACACCGCGAACGAATTCGCCCTGGGCTACCGTTTCGACATCGTCTTGCGTGGCCGCAAGATGACCGTGTGGGAGTAAGCAGATGAGTTTCCAATCCACTCCATGGCAGACCGTGGGCCCGTACTACCGGCTGGGCCTGGAACCGCTGTACCGCACCGACATCGCACCGGCCCAGGCGCAGGGCGACCGCGTGCAGGTGCAGGGCCAGGTCTTCGACGGCGTCGGCGTGCCGGTGTCCGATGCGGTGCTGGAGATCTGGCAGGCCGACGCGCAGGGCATCTATGCCCACCCCGAAGACCCGCGCCATGCCGACCACGACCCGGCGTTCGACGGCTGGGGCAGGGTACCCACCGATGAACACGGCCGCTTCGCCTTCAGCACGATCCGGCCTGGCAGCGTGGCCGGCCCGGGCGGGCGCGCGCAGGCCCCGCACCTGATGGTGCTGGTGTTCATGCGTGGCCTGTTGCGCGCCGCCAGCGCACGGCTGTACTTCAGCGATGCGCCCGGCAATGCCGCCGATCCGATCCTCGCGCTGGTCCCGGCCGAGCGTCGTGGCACGCTCATCGCGCAGGCGCAGGGCAATGGCGTGTACCACTGGGACGTACGCATGCAGGGCGAGCACGAAACCGTGTTCTTCGATTACTGATGTGGCCTCCACGCCTGCCAACGGCCGGCGCGGGTAAGCTGTCCCGGTCCTGGATGGAGCTGGTTTGATGCACGATTCGCATTCCCTGCTGGGCGGGTTGTTTGGCGATCCGGTGGTGGACGCCCTGTTTACCGACGCCGCGCGGGTGCAGGCGATGCTCGACGTGGAAGCGGCGCTCGCCCGCGCGCAGGTGCGCTGCGGGGTGATCCCCGCCGCCGCGCTGGCCCCGATCGAGGCCGCCTGCCAGGCCGGACACTACCCGCTTGATGCGCTCGGCCAGGCCACCGCGCTGGCTGGCAACCCGGCCATCCCGCTGGTCAAGGCGCTCACCGCGCAGGTGCGCCAGCACGATCCCGACGCGGCGCGCTGGGTGCATTGGGGGGCCACCAGCCAGGACATCATCGACAGCGGCGCCATCCTGCAGTTGCGTGACGCGCTCACCCGCGTCGAGGAGCGGCTGCAGGTGCTGTGCGCCGCGTTGGCGGGTCTTGCCGATGCCGAGCGCGATACCGGGCTGCCCGGGCGCACCCTGCTGCAACAGGCCGTGCCGGTCACCTTCGGGCTGAAGGCGGCGGGCTGGCTGGATGCGCTGCAGCGCAGCCGACGACGATTGCAGGCGCTGCGCAGCGATACGCTGGTGCTGCAGTTCGGCGGTGCCGCCGGCACGCTGGCCTCGTTGCAGTCGCGCGGGCTGGACGTAGCGCTGGCGCTGGGCGACGTGCTCGACCTGCCGGTGCCGGCGCTGCCCTGGCACACCGCACGCGACCGCATCGCCGAACTCGGCAGCGCCTTCGCGCTGCTCACCGGGACCCTTGGCAAGATCGCCACCGACATCGTGCTGCTGATGCAGTCCGAGGTCGCCGAAGCGTTCGAGCCAAGCGGCGAGGGCAAAGGCGGCTCCTCGGCGATGCCGCACAAGCGCAACCCGGTGGGGTGCGTGGCGGCGATCGCCGCGGCCACCCGCGTGCCGGGCCTGCTGTCCACGCTGTTCGCGGCGATGCCGCAGCCGCATGAGCGCGCTGCCGGGCAGTGGCACGCCGAATGGGAGACCGTGCCGGAGATCGTGCGCCTGTGCGCCGGCAGCCTGGCCCAGGTAGGCGTGGTCGTGCAGGGCCTGCAGTTGGACCGCCCGCGCATGCAGGCGCACCTGGACAGCCACGGTGGCCTGCTTTACGCCGAAGCGGTGGCGGTGACCCTGGCCGGCACGCTCGGCAAGGCCGCCGCGCACGCACTGGTGGAAGAAGCCGCGCGGCGTGCGCTGGCCGAGTCGCGGCATCTGCGCGACGTCCTGCAGCAGATGCCCGAGGTGGCCGCGCAGCTGCCGCCCGCACAGTTGCAGGCGTTGTTTGCCGCCGACAGTTGGCGCGGCATGGCCGATACCTGGATCGACCGCGTGCTTGCGCGCGGCTGATCCGTTTCCTGGAGTACTGCATGCCGTTCCTTGATCTGCCCCTGCACCGCATTCACTACCGCGTCGATGGACCGGTGGATGCGCCCTGGCTGACCTTCTGCAACTCGCTGGGTACCGACCTGCACATGTGGGATGCGCAAGTGGACGCGCTGGCCGCGCAGTTCCGCATCCTGCGCTACGACCGCCGCGGCCACGGCCAGTCCAGCGCGCCGCCGGGCGCGTACAGCGTGGCCGACCTGGGCGCGGACGTGCTGGCCCTGTGGGACCACCTCGGGGTGGAGCGCAGCCATTTCTGCGGGCTGTCGATCGGCGGCCTGACCGGCCAATGGCTCGGCCTCCATGCCGGCGCGCGGCTGCGCACGCTGACCGTGGCCGCGACCGCGGCGAAGATCGGCACGGCCGAGAGCTGGCAGGCGCGCATCGCGCAGGTCGAGCAGGACGGGCTGCAGCCGTTGCGCGCGGGCACCGCCGAACGCTGGTTCACCCCGGCCTTCGCTGCCGCGCAACCAGCCGTGGTGGACGACATCCTGCAGCGCTTCGTCGCCACCCGCGTGGCCGGTTACATCGGCTGCTGCCATGCCGTGGCCACGGCCGACTTCCGCGGTGCGCTGGCCGGCATCACGGTGCCGACGCTGGCCATTGCCGGCGATGACGACCCCGTCTGCCCGCCATCGGACCTGGCGGCGATCGCCGCCGGCGTCGCGCAAGGGCAGGCCATCGCGGTGCCGGGCCGCCACATCTGCAACCTCGAATCGGCCGGTGCGTTCACCGACGCGCTCGCCGCACACCTACGCTGAACCGGCCAGGTGCCGACCGTGGGTCGGCACGCCCACCCCAACAGAGGCATCCCCAATGGACGAACAGGAACGCTACGAAGCCGGCCTCGCGGTACGCCGCGCCGTGCTCGGCGAAGCCCACGTGGAGCGCTCGCTGCAGGCGCGCACCGATTTCACCGAGGAGTTCCAGGCCTTCATCACGCGCACCGCGTGGGGCACGGTATGGACGCGCGATGGCCTGCCACGGCACACGCGCTCGTTGCTCACCATCGTGATGATGGTGGCGCTTGGCCACGACGAAGAATTCAAGCTGCACATCCGCGCGGCGCGCAACAATGGCGTCACCGCCGACCAGATCAAGGAGGCGCTGCTGCAGGCGGCGATCTACTGTGGCGTGCCGGCGGCCAACCATGCCTTCGCACTGGCCAGGCCGATCCTGGAAGAACAGGCCAACGAACCCGCGCCCTGACGGAAGGGCCGGCGGCTGGCCGGCAGCCCTGCAAGGCGCAACGGCGCGTTACTGCAACAACGTCCCCAGCCGCTGCGCCGCCTCACGCAGGCGCGGCAGCAGCTGCGACTGCATCACGCCCAGGCTGATGCGGCCGGCCTGGGTGCCGATGTTCAACGCACCCACCACGTTGCCACTGCGCGCATGCACCGGCACGGCAATCGAGCGCAGCCCGATCTCCAGCTCCTGGTCAACCAGGGCGACGCCTTCGCGACGGACCCGCTCCAGGGTATCGAGGAACTCGTCCATGCGGGTCACGGTGCGCTCGGTACGCGGTCGCAGCGGGTTGCGCTCCAGGTAGCTTTCCAGCGTGTCGCGCGGCAGTGCGGCCAGCAGCACGCGGCCCATCGAGGTGCAGTACGCCGGCAGGCGGCTGCCGGCACGCAACCCGATCGACATGATCCGCACCGTTTCGGCACGTGCCACGTACAGCACGTCGTCGCCATCGAGCACGCCCAGCGAGCAGGACTCGTGCACATCGTCGCGCAGTGCATCCAGCACCGGCTGCGCGGCGGCGGTCATCGACGAGGACGCGACGTACGCCCCGCCCATGCCCAGCACGCGCGGCAGCAGCACGAAGCCGCGGCCCTGTTCGCCCACGTAACCGAGCTTCTCCAGCGTGTACAGCACGCGGCGCACCGCGGCGCGGGAAATCCCGGTCTCGGTGCTGATCTGCGACATGGTCACTTCGCGCGGATGTTGCGAGAACACGCTCAGCACCACCAGGCCACGGCCCAGCGAGGTCATGAAATCCGGATCGCCCTGGTTGTCCTGTATCTGCTGCATCAGCTCATGGCTGAGGCCGCGGTCCTGCGGCGGGGCAGGGACGCGCTTGGGGCGACGGCTGGGAGGTACGGCGGACATGGCGGTGTGTCGTGCTCGGTGATCGTGCATGGTAAAGGCTGCACGCAGCGAAGCGAAGCCGATGCGCCACGGTCGGGCGACCGTGGCGCGCGTGGCTCAGTGCGCGGTCGGCAGCGCGTAGGCGATCACGTAATCACCGCGATCCGGCGACTGGCGCGCGCCGCCGGCGGAAATCACCACGTACTGGCGCCCGGTCGTCGGCGACACATAGGTGATCGGCGTGCCCTGGCTGCCCACCGGCATCCGCGCCTTCCATACTTCCTTGCCGCTGCGGCTGTCGTAGGCACGCAGGTAGTAATCCTGGGTACCGGCGAAGAACAGCAGGCCGGACTGCGTGGCCAGCGAGCCGCCCAGGGTGGGCATGCCGATCGGGATCGGCAGGCGCATCTTGATGCCCATCGGACCGGTGTCCTTCACCGTGCCCACCGGCACCTGCCAGACCAGCTGGTGGGTGGCCAGGTTGATGGCCGACAACGTGCCGAACGGTGGCTTCTGGCAGGGAATGCCGAGCTTGGACAGGAAGCGGTCGCGCAGCGAGCCGTACGGCGTACCGGTCTGCGAGGCCGCGCCCATTTCCACGCCGCCGGCGCCGGTGGTCATCTGTGCACGCGGGATCAGCTTGGTCCACAGGCCCAGGCGCATGTCGTTGACGAAGAGGTAGCCGGTGGTCGGATCGACCGACGCGCTGCCCCAGTTCATGCCGCCCAGCGAGCCAGGCCACTGCAGCGCCAGGTCCTCGCCCGGCGGGGTGAACATGCCGTCGTAGCGGAAGCCCTTGAACTGGATGCGGCACAGCATCTGGTCGATCGGCGTGGCGCCCCACATGTCCGATTCGGTCAGCGTCTGCGCGCCGATCTGCGGCAGGCCCACCGACAGCCGTTGGGTGGGCGAATAGCGCTCGCCGTCGGCGTGGCCCTGCGGTGCCTGGATGTCGCGCACCTCGGTGATCGGCTGGCCGGTGGCGCGGTTGAGCATGAACACCTGGCCAGCCTTGGTGATCTGCAGCAGTGCCGGCAGGGTGCCACCCTTGCCGTCGGGCACGTCGGTGAGGGTGGGCTGTGCGGGCAGGTCGTAGTCCCACAGGTCGTGGTGCACGGTCTGGTAGACCCAGCGCTCCTTGCCGGTGGCGACGTCGAGGGCGACCACGGCCGAGCTGTACTTGTCGTCCTGCGGAGTGCGCTCGCCGGCCCACTGGTCCGGGGTGGTGTTGCCGGTCGGCAGGTAGACCAGGCCCAGCTGCGGGTCGTAGGCCATGGAGGTCCACACGTTCGGGGTGGCGCGCGTGTAGTGGATGGACGGATCCAGCGGCACGTCCGGGGTCTCCTTGGACAGGTCCCAGACCCAGGCCAGCGCACCGCTGCGCACGTTGTACGCGCGCACCACGCCGGACGGCTCGCCGACCTCGATGTTGTCGGCCACGCGGCCGCCGACGATCACCAGCTCACCGGCCACCAACGGCGCGGCGGTGAGGGTGTAGAAGCCGGGCTTGATCTCGCCCATGCCGACCTTCAGGTCGACCACGCCATTGACGCCGAAGTCCGGGCAGGCCGCACCGGTGGCCGCATCCAGGGCAAACAGGCGCCCGTCGATCGAGGTCATCAGGATGCGCTTTTCGCACAACGCCGGGGCGGGGGGCGCGGCGGCCAGGGCGGGCGCCGGGGGTGCGGGGGCGGGGGCAGCGACCGCGGCGGCCACGGTCGGCACGCCCGCGATCGGCAGGCTGGCGTCGAAGTAGCCCAGTCCACGGCAGCGCTGCCAGTTCGGCGCGGTCGCCTTGGGATCGAACGACCAGCGCTGCTTGCCGCTGTCCACGTCCATCGCGATCACCTGGTTGTGCGGCGTGCACACGTACAGGGTCTGCCCGATCTGCAGCGGGGTGACCTGGTCCTCGGCACCGAAGCCGTCGCTCTGCGGGACATCGCCGGTATGTGCGGTCCAGGCGACCTGCAACTGGTCCACGTTGTCCGGGGTGATCTGGTCCAGCGCGGCGAAACGGGTGCCGCCGGTGGTGTTGCCCCAGTGCATCCAGTCACGCTGTTCGCTGCCTTTGGCCACCGGCACCACGGCCGGTCGCTGGCCCTGCGCGGTCACCACCGGGCGCGGCTGGAACGCCGAGACGGCAGTGGCGAGCAGGCCGACCAGCAGCAGCGCGGCCACGCCGTACGCGCCGCGCCCGGTTGGCACGCCGCGGGCGCGCCGCAACGCGGGCCAGGCCAGCGCCACCAGCAGCGCCAGCACCGCCGGCATCACCAGGCGCGAGACCAGCGGCCAGAATTCCAGGCCCGCATCGGCCACGGCCCAGACGGCGGTGGCCACGAAGGCCACGCCATACACAAGCGCGCCCGCGGGGCGGCGTGCGGCCACCAACACGCCGGCCAGCAGCGAGGCGGCGCCCATCAGCAGGAAGTACACACTGCCGCCCAATTGTACCAGGCGGATACCGCCGACCAGCAGGGCCAGGCCGAACAGCATGACCAGCACGCCGAGCAGGATGACCAGGATCCGGCAGGTCGCCGACTGTTTGTTGTTCTCGTTCACGTTGCATGAACCTCTACAGAGGAAACCCGTTGCCGACCGGCAGCGGGCAGGCCCGCGCGCGACCAGCGTGGCGGGGACCGTCGGGCGTCACCTTGCCTGCATGCATCGCCTGGCGACAGCGCGACGGATGTTCCGCTGCTTATCGCGGAAACGAAGTGAACGACCGGTTAGGGCGATTATCGCACCGATGTGCGATTTACGCGTGAACTTGCCATGCCATCGCTGGAACGCAGCAACGCAGCGGCCGTCGGTCGCGGGCGGTGCCCGGCCGAAGCGTTTACCCTATGCCACCCGTTTGGTTTCCCCGCCCATGACCGAGTCTTCCGCCACGCCCACCTGGGCCGGCCGCCTGCGCGACATCGCCGACTTCCCCAAGCCGGGCATCCTGTTCAAGGACATCATGCCGCTGCTGGCCAACGGCGAGGATTTCGCCGCTGCCATCGATGCGATGGTCGAACCGTGGCGCACGGCCAACCTGCAGGCGGTGATGGGCATCGAATCGCGCGGTTTCATCCTGGGTGCGGCGATGGCGCGCGTGCTGGGCGTGGGCTTCGTGCCGGTGCGCAAGCCGGGGAAGCTGCCGGGCCGCACGCTCAAGCAGGACTACACGCTGGAATACCGCACCGACAGCATCGAAGTGCATGCCGATGCGTTGCCGCCGGGCGCGCGCGTGCTGATCATCGATGACGTGCTGGCCACCGGCGGCACCCTGCTGGCGGCACTGTCGCTGGCGCGCCAGTTGCAGGTCGAGGTGCTCGGCGCCGCGGTGCTGGTGGAGCTGGCCGGCCTGGGCGGGCGCGAGCGCTGGGCGGCGGATGTGCCGCTGCTGGCCAACCTGGTGTATTGACGCCTCGGCGCGGTGGCCATGCCACCGCCTACTGTAGAGCCGACCGTTGGTCGGCTGCTGTTGATTGGCTGGCGTTGATCGGCTGGCGTTGATCCAGCTCCGGTAGGGCCGGCCGCTGGCCGGTGGCTCCTTGAGCGGGAGCAGCCGACCAACGGTCGGCTCTACGGCGGGGAGCAGCCGACCAACGGTCGGGTGTACGGGAGCGGGAGCAGCCGACCAACGGTCGGGTGTACGGGGGCATGGCCGCCCTCCCACCGCGCGTCGCTTACATCTTGCGGACGCGGAACCGACGGCCCTTGATCTTGCCCGCTTCCAGCCGCGCAATCGCCCGGCCGACATGCTCGCGTGCGATCGCCACGTACGAGCGGGTGGCATAGATGTCGATCTTGCCGATCACCTTGGCCGACAGCCCGGCGTCGCCGGTCAGTGCGCCGAGGATGTCGCCGGGGCGCAGCTTGTCGGTCTTGCCGCCGTCGATACGCAGGGTCTCCATGGCGGCCTGCGGCAGCACCGCCGGGCGGGCGGTCGCCAGGGGGGTCTTCTGCCAGTCCAATGGCTTGCCCTGCGCCGCTTCCAGCGCGTCGGCGCGGTTGCGCTCGCGGCCGGTCACCAGGCTGATCGCCAGGCCGGTCGCGCCGGCGCGACCGGTGCGGCCCACGCGGTGTTCGTAGGTCTCGATGTCGGTCGGCAGCTCGTAGTTGATCACCGCCGCCAGGTCCTGCACGTCCAGCCCGCGCGCGGCCACGTCGCTGGCCACCAGTACGTTGCAGCTGCGGTTGGCGAAGCGCACCAGGACTTCATCGCGGTCGCGCTGCTCCATTTCGCCATGCAGCGGCAGCGCGGAGAAGCCGAACTGCTGCAGCGAGTTGGCCACGTCGTCCACATCGCGGCGCGTATTGCAGAACACCACGGTCGATTCCGGGTTGTACTTGAGCAGCAGCCCGGCCAGTGCCTTCTGCTTGCTGGCCAGGTCGGTCTCGCAGAACAGGTGGCGGATCGCCGGCGCGTTGTCGGCGCCTTCGACGGTCACCTCGACCGGATCGCGCAGCAGCTCGCGCGCGATCGTGCGGATCTCATCCGGGTAGGTGGCCGAAAACAGCAGCGTCTGGCGGTCCTTGCTGGTGCGCCCGGCGATCTCGCGGATGGGCTCTTCGAAGCCCATGTCGAGCATGCGGTCGGCTTCGTCCAGCACCAGCGTGGTCACCCCGCCGAGCTTGAGCACGCGCTTGCGGCCCAGCTCCTGGATGCGTCCGGGCGTGCCCACCACCACGTGCGGGTCGTGCGCTTCCAGCGAGGCCAGTTGCGGGCCCAGCGGCATGCCGCCGGTGAGCACCACCAGCTTGAGGTTGGGAATGCCGGTGGCCAGCTTGCGGATCTGCTTGCCCACCTGGTCGGCCAACTCGCGGGTGGGGCACAGCACCAGCGCCTGGGCGCGGATCACCGCCGGGTCCAGCGCCTGCAGCAGGCCCAGGCCGAAGGCGGCGGTCTTGCCGCTGCCGGTCGGGGCCTGTGCGATCAGGTCGCGGCGATCAAGGATGGCCGGCAGGCTCTGCGCCTGCACGGGGGTCATGCGGGTATAGCCCAGCGCGTCGATGCCCGCCGCCAGCGAGGCCGACAGGGGCAGTTCGGAGAATTCGTTCATGGCGCATTCTACCCGCTGCGCCGCTCGCCGGGCGGGTGCCGGCCAGGCTCAGGCCAGATCCAGCGCCCGCAGGCGGTCCATCAAGGCGCCGTGCTGGGCGTGGCTGAACTCGCCGAGGCTGGTGCTGACGTCCAGAATCAGCGTGTGAAACCATGGATTGGAATGCTCGATATCTTCATTCCAGCACACCGCCGCATCCGCGCCGGCGACCTGGCGCACCAGTTCAAGCAGGTCGTCTTCGGCGTCATCCACGGCCGCGTAGCGCTGCAGCAGCCGGTAGGGGATACGCAGGCAGCTGCGATCGACAGGGGGCACGCGCGCAGATTTCATCGCCGTAGTGTTGCACGGCCCGGGGCTCACCCCAGCCAGGCATGCACGCCCAGGTTGATGGTCAGCCCGCCGCCGATCAGCCAGCCGAACAGCAGCAGGGCAAGCATCAGCGGCTTCAGTCCGGCCTGGCGCAACGCCGAGACGTGGGTGGTCAGTCCCAGCGCGGCCATCGCCATGGCCAGCAGCACCGTATCCACGTCGATGGCCGCGGCGACCACCGCCGAAGGCAGTACGTGCAGCGAATTGATTCCGGCCACCGCCACGAACCCGAACGCGAACCAGGGCACCACGATCGCCGCGCGTCCGGCGCCGGGTTGCGTCGCACGGCCGCGCGCCAGCAGCAACGACAGCGCGACCAGGAACGGAGCCAGCATCATCACCCGCACCATCTTGGCGATCACCGCGGTATCGGCGGCGCCCTCGCTGACCGCGCGTCCGGCCGCGACCACCTGCGCCACCTCGTGCACGGTCGAGCCGGTGAACACGCCATAGGCCGCTTCGCCCATCGGCAGCCCGCCATGGGCCAGATTGAGCTGGTACAGCAGCGGGTACAGGAACATCCCCAGCGTGCCGAACACCACCACCGTCGCTACCGCCACGGTCACCTGGCCGGCGCGGCCGCGCACCACCGGTTCGGCGGCCATCACTGCCGCGGCGCCGCAGATCGCGCTGCCCGCGCCGATCAACAGCGCACTCTCGCGATCCATGCCGAACCAGCGGGTGCCGGCCCACCAGGCCAGCGCGAAGGTGCTGGCCAGCACCAGGGCGTCGATCAGCACACCGGCCACGCCGACCTGGCCGATGTCCTGGAAGGTCAGCCGCAGGCCATACAGCACGATCCCGGCGCGCAGCAGCCACTGTTTGGAGAAGCCCACGCCCGGCGCGGCCTGCGCGGCGATGCGCGGGTAAACGCTGTTGCCGAGCGCGATACCGAGCACGATGGCCAGGGTCAACGCGCTGATGCCGTGCGCCTGCAACCAGGGCAGGGTGGCCAGGCCCATTGCCGTCGCGGCCACCAGCAGGGCGAGCAGCAGCCCCGGCAGGCGCCCGCGCCAGCGCTGGATAAGGGGCGGAAGCGGCAGGGCGGCGGTGGACGTGGTCACGGCAGAACTCCAATCAATGCAGATCGTCAGGATGGAATCGTCCGTTGAACCTGTAAAACGGATTATTCATGTCATTTCAACCCGATAAATGGGTTAATGGCCGCATGCACATCACGCTTCGCCAATGGCAGGTTTTCGTGGGCGTCGCCGACGCCGGCACTACTGCGGCGGCAGGTGAGCAGTTGGCGTTGTCGCAGTCGGCCACCAGCGCCGCGCTCAACGAGCTGGAGACCCAGCTGCCGGCGCCGCTGTTCGACCGGATTGGGCGCCGGCTGGTGCTCAACGCACAGGGCCGCGCATTGCTGGGGCCGGCGCGTGCGCTGTTGGTGGGTGCCGCCGAGCTGGAGGCGATGGCCGGCATCGGCCGCGAGGCCGGCGCCGGCGGCCCCCCGCTGCACCTTCGGATCGGCGCCAGCACCACCATCGGCAACTATCTGCTGCCGGCCCGGGTCGCCTCGCTGCTCGCCGGCAATCCCCTGGCGCAGGTCGATCTGCGCATCGGCAACAGCGCCGACGTGGTCGCGGCGGTGCAGCGGCTGGAGGTGGATCTGGGCCTGATCGAAGGGCCCTGCCATGACAGCGGCCTGCAGGTGCTGCCGTGGCAGCGCGATGCCCTGGTGATCGTCGCTGCGGCAGGCGCGCCGCAGGGCCCGGCGCCGGACCTGGCCGCGCTGGCCGCGGCCCGTTGGCTGTTGCGCGAACCCGGCTCGGGCACCCGCGAGGCGGTGGAGCAGGCGCTGCTGCCGCACCTGCACCACTTCGGCCGGTCAATGCAGCTGGGCAGTACCGAGGCTATCAAGCAGGCGGCCGCGGCGGGGCTGGGCGTGGCCTGCCTGTCCAGGCATGCCGTGGCCGATCTGGTGGCACTGGGCACCCTGCGCATCCTGGATACCCCGCTGCCGCCGTTGTCGCGCCAGTTGTGGGTGGTGCGGCACCCGGGCAAGCAGGTGCCGCCGGCGTTGGCGGCGCTGCTGGCGCTGCCGCCGGACGCTTTCGCGCACGCCTGAGCGACGCCGCGCACCGCCAGCCCGTACAATGGGCGGATGCCTCTGATTACTCTGCAAAACGTCGACTTCAGCGTCGGCGGCCCCTTGTTGCTGGAAAAAGCCGAACTGTCGATCGAGCCGGGCGAGCGTATCGCCCTGATCGGCCGCAACGGCGCCGGCAAATCGACCCTGCTCAAACTGCTGTCCGGCGATCACAAGCCCGATGACGGCGAAGTCCGCGTGCAGCAGGGGGTCCGCATCACCCGCCTGGAACAGGAGGTGCCGCATGGTGCCGCCGGCAGCGTCTTCGACGTGGTGGCCGATGGCCTCGGCGAGCTGGGCCAGTGGCTGGCCGAATTCCACCACCTGAGCATGGCCGACGACTTCGACGGCGATGCCCTCTCGGCCGTGCAGGCCAAGATCGACGCCGCCAACGGCTGGGGCCTGGACCAGCGCGTCAGCGAGACCCTGACCAAGCTCGACCTGGATGGCGAGGCGGAGTTCGCGCGCCTGTCCGGCGGCATGAAGCGGCGCGTGCTGCTCGGCCGCGCGCTGGTGTCCTCGCCGGATCTGCTGCTGCTGGACGAACCGACCAACCACCTGGACATCGAGGCCATCGACTGGCTGGAAATGTTCCTCAAGAACTGGAACGGCAGCGTGGTGTTCGTCACCCATGACCGTCGTTTCCTGCGTGCACTGGCCACCCGCATCGTCGAGATCGACCGCGGCCAGGTCACCAGCTGGCCGGGCGACTGGGCCAACTACGAACGCCGCCGCGAAGAGCGCATGAACGCGCAGGCGCAGGAAAACGCGCGCTTCGACAAACTGCTGGCCCAGGAGGAAATCTGGATCCGCCAGGGCATCAAGGCCCGGCGCACCCGCGACGAAGGCCGCGTGCGCCGCCTGAAGGCGATGCGCAACGACCGCTCGCAGCGCCGCGAACTCGGCGGCAACGTGCGCATGGAAGCGGCGCAGGCGGAGAACTCCGGCAAGAAGGTCATCGACGTCAAGGACATTTCCTTCGCCTTCGGCGAGCGGATGATGGTCAAGGATTTCAGCACCGTCATCCTGCGCGGCGACCGCATCGGTCTGATCGGTCCCAACGGCAGCGGCAAGACCACGCTGCTCAAGCTGCTGCTGGGCGACCTGCAGCCGCAGAGTGGTGAAGTGCGCGCCGGCACCAACCTGCAGATTGCCTATTTCGACCAGTACCGCGCGGTGCTGCGCGAAGACTGGACCGCGATCGAGAACGTGGCCGAAGGCCGCGATTTCATCGAGTTCAACGGCAAGCGCAAGCACGTGCATGCCTACCTGCAGGACTTCCTGTTCTCGCCCGAGCGCGCGCGTGCACCGATCACCCGCCTGTCCGGCGGCGAGCGCAACCGCCTGCTGCTGGCCAAGCTGTTCGCGCAGCCGTCCAACCTGCTGGTGATGGATGAACCGACCAACGACCTGGACGTGGAAACCCTCGAGCTGCTCGAAGAGCTGCTGAGCGACTACACCGGCACCTTGCTGCTGGTCAGCCATGACCGTGACTTCCTCGACAACGTGGTGACCTCCACCATGGTCATGGAAGGCGACGGCGTGGTCGGCGAGTACGTCGGCGGCTACACCGACTGGCAGCGCCACGCCGCACGCGTGGCGGCGGCGGCCGCGTCGGCACCGGTGGCGGCGCCCAGGCCCGTTGCGGCTGCAGCGGTCGCTGCGGCCCCGGCCGAGCCCAAGCGCAAGCTCAGCTACAAGGACGCACGCGAGCTGGAACAGTTGCCGCTGAAGATCGAAACCCTGGAGAAGGACGTCGAAGGCCTCACCGCCGCGATGAACGACCCGGCGTTCTACCAGCGCAGCGCCGCCGACATGGCCGCGCACACCCAGCAGCTCGGCAAGGTGCAGGCCGAGCTGGATGCCGCCTACGCACGCTGGGAAGAGCTGGACGCCTGATCCCGTGATCGGCGTAGAGCCGACCGTTGGACGGCCTCAGCCGTAGAGCCGACCGTTGGTCGGCCTCAGCCGTAGAGCCGACCGTTGGTAGGCCTCACCCGTAGAGCCGACCGTTGGTCGGCTGGCGTCAGAGGTTCATGACGCCCGAACGAAAGGCAGCCGACCAACGGTCGGCTCTACCATTCGCGGGGTCATGACGCCCGGACGGAAGGCAGCCGACCAACGGTCGGCTCTACCATTCAGGGGGTCATGACGCCCGAACGAAAGGCAGCCGACCAACGGTCGGCGCTACCGCGGTTATTTCACCCCGTGCAGGTCCCGCAACTGGCTCGGCCGCGACCCGAAATACGCGGCGAGGTCGGCAATGTCCTGATCGCTTAGGCCGGTTGCCTGCGTGGTCATCAACGCATGTTGGCGGTCGCCGGCCCGATAGGCCTGCAACGCATGCGCCAGGTAGTCGCCGTATTGCCCGCCCAGTTTCGGGTAGGTCGGGTCGATCGGCTTGTTGCCGTCGGCCCCATGGCAGTCGATGCAGCTCTGCCCGGTCGCTTTGCCTTTGACCTGGGCCCGGGCCTCACCGGCGGCGATGCGACCGGCGGGCAGGCCGGCGGAGGAGCCGGACCCGTGCTCGCCACTGGCGTGGCCCGGATCGGCGGCGGAATCTGCGCTGTTTTCCACCTGCGACTGCGAACACGCAGTCATCAGCAGGGCAACGGACAGGGCGATGGCGTGACGCTTGAAGGGCGTGGCTTTCGACATGAGCGCGCTTATTTGACGGTGGACAGGTAAACAGCGAGATCGGCGATCTCCTGTTCGCTGAAACTCATGGACTGCGCCTGCATCGTGGGATGCCGGCGCTTGCCCTGGCGGTACTCGCTCAGCGCCTGGCTGAGGTACTGCTGGGTCTGCCCGCCAATCTTGGGCACCCGGTAGCTGGGGTAGGCGTTCTTGTAGCCGGTGATGCCGTGACACCCCTGGCAGGTATAGGCGAGCACGCGGCCATTGTCGAAGCTCCCGGTGAGGGGGGCGGGCGCGGCGGCGGCAGGGGCGGTGGCAGGTGCGGCAGGTGCTGCGGGTACTGCAGGAGCAGTGGCGGCCTGTGCGGCGGCCCCGAGGGGCAGGAGGACGGCCAGAAGACAAGCGGCGAGCGGCTGCGGGCGCATGATGTCCTTTCCGGTGTACGGGTCTGGTCGTTCCGGCGTGGGGTACGGAACTGGCCCGAGTATAGCCTGCGTTTTCAGCTAGCTGAAACCGGCCCGCGCAGGGAGGTTGCCGCAGGTCACCATGACCTTTGGGATATGGTGTGATCGTGACGTGGTGCATTACTTTGCTACCACACCTGCCCACGCATCCTTCAGGGACACGACGATGTCGCGAACTTCTCTCCTGCACGGCCGCACCGGAACCTGCGCCGCTGCCCTGCTTCTCTCTACCTCCCTGCTGCTGAGTGGCTGCGGCGCGGGCACCGGCACCGCCGATGCCCAGGCCGCCGAAAAGGACCCCAAGGCCCAGAAGGCGGTGGACGCGGTGCCGGTCGAGGCAGTGACCGTCAGCCGTCGCGCGGTGGCGGCCAGTTACACCGGCACTGCTGCACTGGAAGCGCGCGCCGAGTCGCAGGTGGTGGCCAAGACTTCCGGCGTGGCATTGGCGGTATTGGTGGAGGAGGGTCAGCCGGTCCGCGCCGGGCAGCCGCTGGTGCGGCTGGACCCGGATCGCGCGCGGCTGGCGGTGGCACAGAGCGAAGCGGTGATGCGCAAGCTGGAGAACAACTACCAGCGTGCGCAGAAGCTGATCGGCCAGCAGATGGTCAGCGCCGCCGACGTCGACCAGATCAAGTACGACGTGGAGAACGCCCGCGCGCAGTACCGCCTGGCCACGCTGGAGCTGTCCTACACCACGGTGGTGGCGCCGATCTCCGGCGTGATCGCCTCGCGCTCGATCAAGACCGGCAACTTCGTGCAGATCAACACGCCGATCTTCCGGATCATCGACAACTCCCGCCTGGAGGCCACCCTCAACGTGCCCGAGCGCGAACTGGCCACGCTGCGCGCCGGCCAGCCGGTGACGCTGGTGGCCGACGCGCTGCCGGGTAAATCGTTCCCCGGCGTGGTCGACCGCATCTCGCCGGTGGTCGACGCCGGCAGCGGTACGTTCCGCGTGGTCAGCGGGTTCGGCGAAGATGCCCAGGGCCTGCAGCCGGGCATGTTCGGCCGCATCCGGATCGACTACGACCAGCGCGCCGACGCGCTGGTGGTGCCGCGCCTGGCGCTGCTCGACGACGGCGAGCCGGCGGTGTTCCGCGTGCGCGCCGGCAAGGTCGCACGGGTGCCGGTCACGCTGGGCTACGCCGAAGGCCCGTGGGTGGAGATCCGCGACGGCCTGGCCGAAGGCGACCAGGTCGTCACCGCCGGCAAGGTGGCCCTGCGTGATGGCACCGCGGTGCAGGTGATCGGTGCCAGGCCGACTACCACCGCCGCCGCAACGCCACCGGCGAAGAAGGCGGAGAGCCGTCAATGACCTCGGCCGGCAACGACCACGGCAACGATCCGCACCACGGCGAGCGGCCGGGGGCACACGTCGGCGGCCTGGTGGAATTCGCCACCCGCCGCCGCGTCACCATCGCCATGTGCACGGTGACGCTGATGCTGTTCGGCTTCATCGCCCTCGGCAACCTCAAGGTCAACCTGCTGCCCGACCTGAGCTATCCCACCCTGACCGTGCGCACCGAGTACACCGGTGCGGCGCCGACCGAAATCGAAACCCTGATCAGCGAACCGGTCGAAGAGGCCGTGGGCGTGGTCAAGAACCTGCGCAAGCTCAAGTCGGTCTCGCGCACCGGGCAGAGCGATGTGGTGCTGGAGTTCGCCTGGGGCACCAACATGGACCAGGCCAGCCTGGAGGTGCGCGACAAGATGGAAGCGCTGAACCTGCCGCTAGAGGCCAAGGCCCCGGTGCTGCTGCGCTTCAATCCGTCCACCGAACCGATCATGCGCCTGGTGATCTCGGCCAAGGCCGATGCAGCCTCGGCGACCGATGCGGTGCGCCAGCTCACCGAGCTCCGCCGTTACGCCGACGAGGACCTGAAGAAGAAGCTGGAGCCGGTGGCCGGCGTGGCCGCGGTCAAGGTGGGCGGTGGCCTGGAGGACGAGATCCAGGTGGACATCGACCAGCAGAAGCTGGCACAGCTCAACCTGCCGATCGACAACGTCATCAAGCGCCTCAAGGAAGAGAACATCAACATCTCCGGCGGTCGCCTGGAGGAAGGTTCGCAGCGCTTCCTGGTGCGCACCGTCAACCAGTTCGCCGACCTGGAGGACATCCGCAACCTGCTGGTGACCACCCAGGGCAGCAATGGCAGCGCTGCGGACGCAGCCATGCAGCAGATGTTCGCGATCGCCGCCTCCACCGGTTCGGACGCGGCCGTCGCGGCCGCCTCTGCCGCGCAGAGCGCCTCCAGCAGCAGTTCCTCCACCATCGCCAACGGCGTGCCGGTGCGGCTGAAGGATGTCGCCAGCGTTCGCCAGGGCTACAAGGAGCGCGAGGCGATCATCCGCCTGGGCGGCAGGGAAGCGGTCGAGCTGGCCATCTACAAGGAAGGCGACGCCAACACCGTGGCCACCGCCGAGGCGCTGCGTGCGCGCCTGGAGCAGATCAAGGGCCAGATCCCCGGCGATGCCGAACTGACCACCATCGAAGACCAGTCGCGCTTCATCGAACACGCCATCAGCGACGTCAAGAAGGACGCGGTGATCGGTGGCCTGCTGGCCATCCTGATCATCTTCCTGTTCCTGCGTGACGGCTGGAGCACCTTCGTGATCAGCCTGTCGCTGCCGGTCTCGATCATCACCACGTTCTTCTTCATGGGCCAGATGGGATTGAGCCTCAACGTCATGTCGCTGGGCGGCCTGGCGCTGGCCACCGGCCTGGTCGTGGACGACTCGATCGTGGTGCTGGAGAGCATCGCCAAGGCACGCGAACGTGGGCTGGGCATCCTGCAGGCCGCCATCGTCGGCACCCGCGAAGTGAGCATGGCCGTGGTCGCTTCCACCCTCACCACCATCGCGGTGTTCCTGCCGCTGGTGTTCGTGGACGGCATTGCCGGCCAGCTGTTCCGCGACCAGGCGCTGACCGTGGCGATCGCCATCGCGATCTCGCTGCTGGTGTCGATGACCCTGATCCCGATGCTGAGTTCGCTCAAGGGCCGCCCGCCGCTCGCCTTCCCGGAAGAGCCCGCGCAGGCCGCATGGCAGCCCCAACAGCGCTGGCTCAAGCCGGTCGCCGGCGGCCGCCGTGGCATCGGCGCGCTGGTGCGCTGGAGCTGCTTTGGCCTGGCCTGGGCGGTGGTCCGGGTCTGGCGTGGCCTGGCCGCGGTCATCGGCCCGGTCATGCGCAAGGCCAGCGACATCGCGATGAAGCCCTATGCCGGTGCCGAGCGCGGTTACCTGAAGCTGCTGCCCGGGGCCCTGCATCATCCGGGCAAGGTGCTGGGCCTGGCCGCGCTGGCCTTCGTGGCCAGCCTGGCGTTGGTGCCGATGCTCGGTGCCGACCTCATCCCGCAGCTGGCCCAGGACCGCTTCGAGATGACCGCCAAGCTGCCGGCCGGTACGCCGCTCAAGCAGACCGACGCACTGGTCCGCGAGCTGCAGTTGGCGCATGCCAAGGATGCGCAGATCGCGTCCCTGTACGGCGTCAGCGGCAGCGGTACGCGGCTGGATGCCAGCCCCACCGAAAGCGGTGAGAACATCGGCAAGCTGACCGTGGTGATGGCCGGTGGCGGCGACGCGCGCACGGAAGCGGCGATCACCGAGCGCCTGCGTGATTCGATGCAGCAGCATCCCGGCGTGCAGGTCGATTTCGCGCGGCCGGCATTGTTCAGCTTCTCCACGCCGCTGGAAGTGGAACTGCGCGGCCAGGACATGGCTACGCTGGAACGCGGCGGCCAGGCGCTGGCGGCGATGCTGCGCAACAACCCGCACTATGCCGACGTCAAGTCCACGGTCGAGGAGGGCTTCCCGGAAATCCAGATCCGTTTCGACCAGGAGCGCGCCGGCGCGCTGGGGCTGACCACGCGGCAGATCGCCGACGTGGTGGTCAAGAAGGTGCGTGGCGACGTGGCCACCCGCTACAGTTTCCGCGACCGCAAGATCGACGTGCTGGTGCGTGCCCAGGAAGGCGACCGCGCCAGCGTGGACAGCATCCGCCGCTTGATCGTCAATCCCGGCAGCAGCCGTCCGGTCACGCTGGACGCGGTGGCCGAGGTGGTCGCCACCAACGGCCCCAGCGAGATCCATCGCGCCGACCAGACGCGCGTGGCGGTGGTCTCGGCCAACCTGCGCGACATCGACCTGGGCGGTGCGGTGCGCGAAGTGCAGGAGATGGTCGCCAAGGACCCACTGGGCGCGGGCGTGGCGATGCACATCGGCGGACAGGGCGAGGAGCTGGCCGAATCGGCGCGCTCGCTGATCTTCGCCTTCGGCCTGGCGATCTTCCTGGTCTACCTGGTGATGGCCTCGCAGTTCGAGTCACTGCTGCATCCGTTCGTCATCCTGTTCACCATCCCGCTGGCCCTGGTGGGCGCGATCCTGGCGCTGATGCTGAGCGGCAAGCCGATCTCGGTGGTGGTGTTCATCGGCCTGATCCTGCTCGTGGGTCTGGTCACCAAGAACGCCATCATCTTGATCGACAAGGTCAACCAGCTGCGCGAAGCCGGCGTGCCCAAGCAGCAGGCGCTGGTCGAAGGCGCGCGCTCGCGCCTGCGCCCGATCATCATGACCACGCTGTGCACCCTCTTCGGGTTCCTGCCGCTGGCGGTGGCGATGGGCGAGGGCGCCGAAGTGCGCGCACCGATGGCGATCACCGTGATCGGCGGCCTGCTGGTGTCCACGCTGCTCACCCTGGTGGTCATCCCGGTGGTGTACGACCTGCTGGATCGACGCGGTGATGCCTACTACCGCGAACGTGGGCGCAAGCACGCCGGCCACGCCGAGCCCACCGCCGGCGGCGCTGCACAGGAGCCGGCATGAGCATCGCCGAGTTCTCCATCCGCCGCCCGATCACCACCATCATGTGCTTCGTATCGTTGGTGGTGGTGGGGCTGATCGCCTCGTTCCGGCTGCCGCTGGAAGCCCTGCCGGACATCTCCGCGCCGTTCCTGTTCGTGCAGGTGCCCTACACCGGCTCCACCCCGGAAGAGGTGGAGCGCAATATCATCCGCCCCACCGAGGAGGCGCTGGCGACCATGACCGGGATCAAGCGCATGCGCTCCTCGGCCACCTCCGAAGGCGCCAGCATCTTCATCGAGTTCACCGACTGGGACCGCGACATCGCCATCGCCGCCTCCGACGCGCGCGAGCGCATCGATGCGATCCGCAGTGACCTGCCCGACGATCTGCAGCGCTACAACGTGTTCAAGTGGTCCAGCAGCGACGAGCCGGTGCTGAAGGTGCGCCTGGCCAGCAGCGCCGACCTGACCGGCGCGTATGACATGCTCGACCGCGAGTTCAAGCGGCGCATCGAGCGCATTCCCGGCGTGGCCCGGGTCAACATCTCCGGCGCACCGCCCAACGAGGTGGAAATCGCGATCAGCCCCGACCGCCTGACCGCGCACAACCTGAGCATCAACGACCTCAGCGACCGCCTGCGCACGCTCAACTTTTCCATCTCCGCCGGGCAGATCGACGACAACGGCCAGCGCGTGCGCATCCAGCCGGTCGGCGAGATCACCGACCTGCAGGAGCTGCGCGACCTGGTGATCGACACCCGGGGGCTGCGCCTGGGCGATATCGCCGACATCCGCCTCAAGCCGACCCGGATGAGTTACGGCCGGCGCCTGGATGGCAATCCGGCGGTGGGCCTGGACATCTACAAGGAGCGCAGCGCCAACCTGGTGGAGGTCTCGCGCGCGGCGCTGGCCGAGGTCGAGGCGATCCGCACGCAGCCGTCGATGCGCGACGTGCAGATCAAGGTGATCGACAACCAGGGCAAGACGGTCACCTCCTCGCTGCTGGAACTGGCCGAAGCCGGCGCGGTCGGCCTGCTGCTGTCGGTCACGGTGCTGTTCTTCTTCCTGCGCCACTGGCCGTCGACGCTGATGGTGACCCTGGCGATCCCGATCTGTTTCGTGATCACGCTGGGCTTCATGTATTTCGCCGGCGTCACCCTCAACATCCTGAGCATGATGGGCCTGCTGCTGGCGGTCGGCATGCTGGTGGACAACGCGGTGGTGGTGGTGGAGAGCATCTACCAGGAACGCGAGCGCATGCCCGACCAGCCGCGGCTGGCCTCGATCGTCGGCACCCGCAACGTGGCCATCGCGCTCAGCGCCGGCACGCTGTGCCACTGCATCGTGTTCGTGCCCAACCTGTTCGGCGAAACCAACAACATCAGCATCTTCATGGCGCAGATCGCGATCACCATTTCGGTCTCGCTGCTGGCGTCGTGGCTGGTCGCGGTCAGCCTGATCCCGATGCTGTCGGCCCGCATGCAGACGCCCAAGCTGGTGCATTCGGAGAGCGGGGTGATCGCACGCCTGCAGCGCCGCTACGCGCGCCTGCTGCAATGGACGCTGGAACACCGGGGCTGGAGCGTGTTCGGCATCGTGACGGTGGTGCTGGTAAGCCTGGTACCGATGAAGCTGACCAAGGTCGACATGTTCGGCGGTGAGGGTGGCAAGGACATTTTCATCGGCTACAACTGGAAGGGTGCCTACACCTACGGGCAGATGTCCGAGGAAGTCGCACGCGTCGAGCGCTACCTGGATGACAACCGCGAGAAGCTGCACATCACCCAGGTGTATTCCTGGTACAGCGAAGAGGAAGGCAGCAGCACCACCGTCACCTTCGACGCCGCGCATGCCGACAACCTGCCCGCCGTGCAGGAAGTGCTGCGCAAGGGCCTGCCGCGCTCGGCGCGCGCGGACTACATCGTCGGCAACCAGGGCGGGGATGGTGGCGGTGGCGGCACCCAGTCGGTGCAGGTGCAGCTGGTCGGGGACTCGACCAAGATGCTGCAGGAGATCGGCGAACAAGTGGTGCCCCTGCTGGCCCAGCGCAAGGAACTGCGCGATGTGCGCATCGACAATGGCGAGAAGGGCAGCGAACTGGCCATCCACGTCGACCGCGAGCGTGCCGCCGCCTTCGGCTTCAACGCCGAACAGGTCGCCAGCTTCGTCGGCCTGGCCCTGCGCGGCGCGCCGCTGCGGGAGTTCCGTCGCGGCGACAGCGAAGTGCCGGTATGGGTGCGCTTTGCCGGCGCCGAGCAGAGCAGCCCGGAAGACCTGGCCAGCTTCACCGTGCGTACCGGCGACGGCCGCTCGGTCCCGCTGCTGAGCCTGGTCGACGTCTCGATCAAGCCATCGGCCACCCGGGTTGCCCGCACCAACCGCCAGACCACCCTGACCATCAAGGCCAACCTTGCCGAGAAGATCACCACCCCGGAAGCACGCAAGGCCATGGAGGACACGCTCAAGCCGATGAGCTTCCCGGCAGGTTACAGCTTCACCTTCGATGGGGGCGACTACGGCAACGACAACGAAGCCATGCAGCAGATGCTGTTCAACCTGATCATCGCGCTGGTGATGATCTACGTGGTGATGGCCGCGGTGTTCGAATCGCTGTTGTTCCCGGCCGCGATCATGAGCGGGGTGCTGTTCTCGATCTTCGGCGTGTTCTGGCTGTTCTGGCTCACCGGCACGTCGTTCGGGATCATGTCTTTCATCGGCATCCTGGTGCTGATGGGGGTGGTGGTGAACAACGGCATCGTGATGATCGAGCACATCAACAACCTGCGCCGGCGCGGGGTAGGGCGCACCCAGGCGCTGGTGGAGGGTTCGCGCGAGCGCCTGCGCCCGATCATGATGACCATGGGCACGGCGATCCTGGCCATGGTGCCGATTTCGCTCACCGACACCCAGCTGCTGGGCGACGGCCCGCCGTACTACCCGATGGCGCGTGCCATCGCCGGCGGCCTGGCGTTCTCGACGGTGGTCAGCCTGCTGTTCCTGCCGACCATCTACGCCATGCTCGATGACATGAGCACGGCGGTGTCGCGGATCATCCGCCGTGCGCGCGGGCTGCCGGCGAAGGGCGACGCGGCAACGGTCGCCTGAACGGGCCGGTGGCCGCCGGCCAACAATCCCGGCGTTCGGTAGTGCCGGCCGTCGGGCCGGGGTGGGCACTGCCAGGCGGTGTCTCCGTTCGGGTCCGTCGCACCGCAAGCCGCGCCCCGTCGCAGCCGGTAGGCCCCTGGCGCAAATGTCCCCCGGCCGCGTGGCGGCCTCCTCCTTTATTTTGCCCAGGAGCCTACCGGCTGCGACGGGGCGCGGCTTGCGGTGCGCAGGTGGAAGCAAGGCTTTGCTGGCGCTGACGCTGGTCGGTGGGTTGGGGGGGGGGGGGGGGGGGGGGGGGGGGGGGGGGGGGGGGGGGGGG
>NZ_JBWJPB010000020.1:0-1010 GCF_056393175.1 Stenotrophomonas sp. Steno-Z1
AGCAGGCGACGGACGCTAGTGGGATGTTCTACAACTACCAACGGGACTACGATCCGGCGGTCGGACGGTATTCCCAGAGCGATCCGATTGGGCTGGCTGGTGACATTTCAACTTATGGATATGTGTCGGGCGATCCACTATCCAAATCTGATCCGTTTGGATTGAACTCAATTGTCACTTATCAAAATCTGGGGCAGACCGTGTACCTGGACAGCAATGGCAACGTCGTCAAATCTTGGGATTCGTTAAGTTCGGTAGCGCGGAGCGCGAAGCCAGGTGCGGCAGGTCCCTATGAGTCTGCCGATGTCTATCCAACTAGCGGCCCTTACAAGAACAATCCTAGGGCCTTTGGGCCAAATGATATTCTAAAGACGGACGACGCTCGGGGGAGGTGGATCCACGGAGGGGGTAGCGGCCTTTTCAACCCGCTTGCTCCGCGACAGCCCGCTGATCGTGTGTGTGGTTATCAGGAGGATGGTTCAAATGTCTGCTACTACGTGCGGCAAAACAAGGTGGTGGCGATGGCCGTCGGCTTTGGCCCATAGCCGCAGTCGAGCTCAGCAGTACAGAGGCGGCTGGCCATGTGCGAGGTGTCTTCAGTGATGCTGCAGACAGCATTACATACGTCTGGCTAGCAAAATAGCACTGTAGCGGGCAGCCCTCGAGGTCTCGATGATCGCGCCAGGCGAGGCACAAGAATGACACTGAAATGTTGATGATGAGTAGGTCGCCGTCAGGTGGATTGGCAGTCTTTTTGGTTGCCTCCTGCAGCTCGTACTGAAACAGCAGTGCATGGTTGTCGGATTGGGTGAGTGCGAGCCTCGCGTCGTTTCTCCGAGCAATTTTAACGGAGTCGCTTCTGCCAAAATTGCACGTTTCGATCGCTGCAGCAGACCATCAGATTGGACAACTATCCGGTTGCGTTGATCAGTGCTCCGAGTGCTGGCGTACCGGAAGTGGCCTACGTGCAGCCGGACCACCTGGGTACCCCTCGGGTGGTGATCGATCCC
>NZ_JBWJPB010000021.1:0-540 GCF_056393175.1 Stenotrophomonas sp. Steno-Z1
GCGCGACGCGGACAGGTTTTCCGAGGAGGTCTGCAGGTTGGCAACGACCGAGGTGAAGCGGTTCTGGATCGCACCGAGGTCGGCGCGGGTGTTGTTGATCGCACCCAGGGCCTTGTCGACGATTTCCAGGGCCTGCTGGGCGCCCTTCACGGTGGACACGTCGATCTTGTCGGCGAACTGCTTGCCGTCGGCCGGATCGGTGGCGGCGAAGCCGGCCAGGGTGCTGGCGATGTCCTGGAACGCGCCATCGGCGTCGACGCTGTCCTTGACCGAGGTCAGGGTCAGGGCGCCGGCGTCATCGGCTTCGGCGTAAACGCCGGTTTCGCCGATCTTGGCGTTGATCGCGGCAGCCACGGCCTTGCCGTTGGCGGCGGTGTTGGCAGCCACGTCACCCACGCTCTTGACGGTCTGCGCGGCGAAGTTGACCACTGCGCCCTTGCTGTCGGTGATGGTGAAGGCGGCGATATCGGTATCGGTATCGGCCACGCCGGCAATCGCGGTGGCGGTGCCGCTGGAGAACTGCGCGCCGCCCAGGGCATT
>NZ_JBWJPB010000022.1:0-533 GCF_056393175.1 Stenotrophomonas sp. Steno-Z1
AACTTCGTCGCCTCGGACGTCTCGGCGATCATCTCGGCCACGCGCCGGGTGATCTTCCTGGAAGAGGGCGACACCGCCGACGTGCGCCGCGACGGCGTGCAGGTGTACGACGAGCACAACCAGCCGGTGGACCGTGGCGTGCACCTGTCCGACGTGTCGCTGGCGTCGCTGGAACTGGGCCCGTACCGCCATTTCATGCAGAAGGAAATCCACGAGCAGCCGCGCGCGCTGGGCGACACCATCGAGGCGGCGATCGACGCCGGTGGCTTCCCGGCCGAGCTGTTCGGCAAGAACGCCGAACGCGTGCTGGCCGGCATCGAGGGCGTGCAGATCCTCGCGTGCGGCACCAGTTATTACGCTGGCCTGACCGCGCGCTACTGGATCGAATCCATCTCCGGCCTGCCGTGCAGCGTGGAGATCGCCAGCGAGTACCGCTACCGCGCCGCGTATGCCAACCCCAGGCACCTCATCGTCACCATCTCCCAGTCCGGTGAAACCCTGGACACGATGGAGGCACTGAAGTACGCCAAGTC
>NZ_JBWJPB010000023.1:0-525 GCF_056393175.1 Stenotrophomonas sp. Steno-Z1
ACGCGACGCGGACAGGTTTTCCGAGGAGGTCTGCAGGTTGGCGACGACCGAGGTGAAGCGGTTCTGGATCGCACCGAGGTCGGCACGGGTGTTGTTGATCGAGCTCAGCGCCTTGTCAACGATTTCCAGCGCCTGCTGGGCACCCTTCACGGTGGACACGTCGATCTTGTCGGCGAACTGCTTGGTCGGGACCGTGGTGTTGCCGGCCAGCGTGATGTCGGTACCGCTCAGCTGCACGACGGCGCCGTCCTTGTCGACGCTGTCCTTGACCGAGGTCAGGGTCAGGGCGCCGGTGGTGGCATCGGCTTCGGCATAGATGCCGGTTTCGCCGATCTTGGCGTTGATGTGCGCGGCCAGCGACTGGCCGGCCTTGGCGGTGGTGGTCTCGGTCAGCTTCAGCTCGGCGAAGGACACCGTGCCCGACGCGCTGGTCAGGCTGAACGCGGCGACCGTCGAGGTGCCGTCGGCGGCGACCGTCGGGGCAGCGGCGGTGGCGGTGACGAACTGCGCGCCGCCCAGGGCGTC
>NZ_JBWJPB010000024.1:0-525 GCF_056393175.1 Stenotrophomonas sp. Steno-Z1
GTCGGCGGCGTTGAAACGGGTGTGGTCGGTGGTGGTACGCAGCCAGGCCGAGCCGAGCAGGTCGTCACTCTTCAGGCGCTCGGCCAGGTTCGGCTCCCCCAGGCGCTGGTGCATGCTGTGGTCGAACATGCCCACGGCGGCGGCCTGGTTGGCCAGGTAGGCGCCGGTCTCCGGACGCTGTACCAGCGACGGGGAGGGGCCTTCGGGATCGACGCAGGCCAGGCTGAAGCACGGATCGGGATCGACGGGCGGGGTTACGACCACCGGATCGGTGCCCGGATCGACCGGCGGATCCACCGGCAGCGCCGAGCGCAGGTACCAGTCGCCGTCGGTGGGATCGGTGATCCCGCCCTTGTGCAGGAAGTACTCGTAGGCACCGCCGACGGCGCGGCCGACCAGGTTGAAGCTGCCGTTGGACACACCATCGACCTGCACCAGCTGGATGCCGTCGTGGGTGAGCGCGCCGGCGCCACCGATGTTGTTGACCGCGATCCCGGTCTGGCCGGCGGTGTTGCCCAGCACATG
>NZ_JBWJPB010000025.1:0-511 GCF_056393175.1 Stenotrophomonas sp. Steno-Z1
GGCGCCCGTCGTTTGCTGCGTTTCTGCTGGTTGATTACCAGCTGTACTTCACGCCCATCTGGCCGCCGTAGTTGCTGTAGCTGCCCTTGCCACGCGTGCTGCTCAGCTCGCCCCAGCCGGTCCAGCCCCCTCCCAACTGCAGCTGGGCGCCGGCCTTGGCCTGGTAGACATCGCGCGGCTGGCCACCGGCCTGGTAGGTTTCATCCAGGGCCAGCGAGTTGCCTTCGCCACGGGTGCGGATCCAGTTGATACCCACGAACGGCTGCACGCGGTTGCCGCTGGTGGCGGTGTTGTGCCCGTACACACGCAGGCCGAGGCGGGTCTGCAGGCCGCCAGCCTCCAGGCTGCGCACCCGGGTGCCGTTGCGTTCCATGTGGTCATCCATCGAGAAGTCGGTCCAGGTCACCTGGGCCTGCGGCTCCACGTACAGCGCGCTGTTGGCACTCTGGCGCACCTTGAAGGCGTAGCCGGCTTCCAGCGAGGCGGTCGTCGCCTTGCTGTCGTAGCGCTC
>NZ_JBWJPB010000026.1:0-482 GCF_056393175.1 Stenotrophomonas sp. Steno-Z1
TTCAAGGATTACTCCGCGATCGACGCCGCGCCGGAAGAAAAGGCCCGTGGCATCACGATCTCGACCGCGCACGTCGAATACGAATCCACCGAGCGTCATTACGCCCACGTGGATTGCCCGGGCCATGCTGACTACGTCAAGAACATGATCACCGGTGCTGCCCAGATGGACGGCGCGATCCTGGTCTGCTCGGCTGCTGACGGCCCGATGCCGCAGACCCGCGAGCACATCCTGCTGTCGCGCCAGGTCGGCGTGCCGTACATCGTCGTGTTCCTGAACAAGGCCGACATGGTGGACGACGCCGAGCTGCTGGAACTGGTCGAAATGGAAGTCCGCGAGCTGCTGAGCAAGTACGACTTCCCGGGCGACGACACCCCGATCATCGCGGGCTCGGCCCGTCTGGCGCTGGAAGGCGACCAGAGCGACATCGGCGTGCCGGCCGTGATCAAGCTGGTCGAAGCCCTCGACAGCTGGATCCCGAC
>NZ_JBWJPB010000027.1:0-469 GCF_056393175.1 Stenotrophomonas sp. Steno-Z1
ATTACGCGATGATCTTGGAGACCACGCCGGCGCCGACGGTACGGCCGCCTTCGCGGATGGCGAAGCGCAGGCCTTCGTCCATGGCGACCGGGTTGATCAGCGTGACAACCATCTTCACGTTGTCGCCCGGCATGACCATTTCCACGCCTTCCGGCAGCTCGACCGCACCGGTGATGTCGGTGGTACGGAAGTAGAACTGCGGACGGTAGCCCTTGAAGAACGGGGTGTGGCGGCCGCCTTCATCCTTGGACAGGACGTAGACTTCGGCGTCGAACTGGGTGTGCGGCTTGATCGAACCCGGCTTGGCCAGGACCTGGCCACGCTCGACGTCGTCACGCTTGGTGCCGCGCAGCAGCAGACCGGCGTTGTCGCCTGCCTGACCCTGGTCGAGCAGCTTGCGGAACATTTCCACGCCGGTGACGGTGGTCTTCTGGACCGGACGGATACCGACGATTTCGATTTCTTCGCC
>NZ_JBWJPB010000028.1:0-332 GCF_056393175.1 Stenotrophomonas sp. Steno-Z1
TGGCGCGGGGTGCGGATGACGTGCACGCCCTCGGACTCGGCGAAGTTGCTGTCCTGGTCGGCGAACACGAACAGCTCGCCGCCGCGCGCACGCACTTCCTGCATGTTGGACTTGACCTTCTCCAGCAGGCTGTCGTTCGGCGCGATCACCACCACCGGCATGTCTTCGTCGACCAACGCCAGCGGGCCATGCTTGAGCTCGCCGGCCGGGTAGGCCTCGGCGTGGATGTAGGTGATCTCTTTCAGCTTGAGCGCGCCTTCCAGCGCGATCGGGTAATGCAGGCCGCGACCGAGGAACAGCGCGCTGCTCTTGCGCGCGAAGCGTTCGGCCCA
>NZ_JBWJPB010000029.1:0-280 GCF_056393175.1 Stenotrophomonas sp. Steno-Z1
AGCCGCGATCTGCGGTTCCATGTTGAGCGCGTGCTGCACGCTGCCCGGCAGGAAGCGCAGCTGCTCCAGGTACGCCGCTTCCTGGGCGGCGTCCACGCGGCCGTGCAGCTTGCCCAGCACCACGGTCAACTGGAACAACGCCGCCAGCTGGGTGGTGAAGGCCTTGGTCGAGGCCACGCCGATCTCGGCGCCGGCGCGGGTGTAACAGACCAGCTCGCTGGCGCGCGGGATCGCGCTTTCCGGCACGTTGCAGATCGACAGCGTGTGCAGGTGGCCCAGC
>NZ_JBWJPB010000003.1:0-398089 GCF_056393175.1 Stenotrophomonas sp. Steno-Z1
TTTCCGTCAACACCTTCTTTCGAAGTGGCTGAAGTCCTGTTCCTTCGCGGTTGCCGCCTTGCGGCGACCCCTGCGTCGGGGGAGGGAAAGTATGTCCCTATCGGGAGCGTTTGTGAAGGGGGTAGACGACATTTTTTCACCTCGCCTCCCTCCCATTCATGCTGGATGGGGTCCGGATGGTCCGGAACCCCTTGTGCCGCTTAGGCTGCGACCAGCAAGACGCGTGCGAAGGTGCGCTTGCCGACCTGCAGCAGGCCTTCAAAACCGGGCACGAACACCTGCTGGGCGTCGTCCACCACCTCGCCATCGACCTTCACCGCACGCTCCTTGAGCTTGCGGGAGGCCTCGGAGTTGCTCGGGGTGAGCCCGGCAGCCGTCAGCAGGGCACCAATACGCAGGCCTTCGGCCGGAATCGCCACTTCCTGCAGCGGCAGCAGGGTCACATCGCCCTGCCCGGTCACCGCCGCGTTCCAGCCGGCGATGGCCTGTTCGGCCGCCGCCGCGTCATGGAAGCGGGTGGTCAGCTCACGCGCCAGGCGCAGCTTGACCTCACGCGGGTTCAGGCCGCCGGCCTGGACCTGCTCGCGCAGGGCCAGCGCTTCGGCCTGGCTGATATCGAACGAGAGCAGCTCAATCCAGCGCCACATCAGGTCGTCGCCGATCTTCATGGTCTTGGTGACCATGTCGATCGCCGGCTCATTGATGCCAATGTAGTTGTTGAGCGACTTGGACATCTTGGCCACGCCGTCCAGGCCTTCCAGCAGGGGCATGGTCAGCACGATCTGCGGCTTCTGCCCGTAGTGCTCCTGCAGGCCGCGGCCCATCAGCAGGTTGAACTTCTGGTCGGTGCCGCCGAGTTCGACGTCGGCCTCCAGGGCCACCGAGTCATAGCCCTGCACCAGCGGGTACAGGAACTCGTGCAGGGCGATGGACTGCTGGGCCGCATAGCGCTTGGCGAAATCGTCGCGCTCGAGCATGCGCGCCACGGTGTGCTGGCCGGCCAGGCGGATCATGTCGGCCGCGCCCATCTTGCCGAACCACTCCGAGTTGAAGCGGACTTCGGTCTTCTCGCGGTCCAGCACCTTGAAGACCTGGTCTTCATAGGTACGCGCGTTGGCGAGCACGTCGTCCTTGCTGAGCGGCTTGCGGGTGGCGTTCTTGCCGGACGGGTCACCGATCATGCCGGTGAAGTCGCCGATCAGGAAGATGACCTGGTGGCCGAGGTCCTGGAACTGGCGCAGCTTGTTGAGCAGCACGGTGTGGCCCAGGTGCAGGTCCGGGGCGGTGGGGTCGAAACCAGCCTTGACGCGCAGCGGGCGGCCGCTTTCCAGGCGCTGACGCAGTTCCTCGGACTTGAGGATTTCGTCGGCGCCACGACCGATCAGGGCGATGGCTTCTTCAATCGAGGACACGTGACAACTCCCGGCAATGCCTTATTTACATGAATGACGTTAAGTACAAGTTAACCGCAAGCGCTTCACAAAAGCCAATGGGCACAAGGGTTTGACGCGGTATTTATACCTGTCTATGTTACCGACGTTTGGGCCCGCGCTCCCGGGCCAGCCAGGAACAGACCGACGATGCTCAATTCCGATCAAGGCCGCGCACGCAAGCAGCGCTTCAAGGAACGTCTCCACGTCCTCCACGACACCGCCCTGCATCGGAAGCTCAAACAGCATCTTCCTGCCGCCTTCAACGAGCGCTGGACGCGCCGTCATTGGATGCACGCCAGCCTGTTCGCCACCATTGGCGCGCTGGTGGCCACGATCGTGCCGGGCTTCTCGCACACCATCGAAACCCCTTACACCGTGGGCCACTCGACCCTTGCCCTGCCCTTGCCGCCGCTGTCGCTGGAGCGCCAGAAGCAGGTGCCGGGCGACAGCTGGCAGGTGCTGCGGGTGCAGCGCGGGCAGACCCTGAGCAACCTGTTCGACGAGGCTGGCATCCCGGCCACGGTGATGCACCAGGTGCTGGAGCACCCGGGTGCGCGCGAGGCGCTGACCAGGCTGCGCCCCGGCGCGGAGATCGCCTTCGACCTGCCGCTGTCCGGCGACCTGCGCACGATCCGCTTCGACCGCGATGCCGACAACCGCGTGGAGCTGTCGCTGAAGGATGGGCAGATCGCCGAGAAGGTGATCAAGCGCGAATCCTCCACCCGTCGCGTGGTCGCCAGTGGCGAAATCACCAGTTCGCTGTACGTGGCCGCGCGCAAGGCGGGGCTGTCGCCGTCGGCGATCGCCACGATGACCGACGAGATCTTCAAGTACGACATCGACTTTTCCAAGGACCTGCAGCCGGGCGACCGCTTCAGCGTGGTGCTGGATGAAACCTGGCGCGAAGGCGAGAAGGTGGACACCAGCAAGATCCTGGCGGCCACCTTCACCTCCGGTGGCAAGACCTACAGCGGCTTCCGCTTCGACCGCAACGGCAAGTCCGAGTACTTCGACGTGAGCGGGCGACCGCTGAAGAAGAGCTTCATCCGCATGCCGATCCCGTTCGCCCGCCTGAGCTCCAGCTTCGGCGCGCGCAAGCACCCGGTGCTGGGCAAGATGCGCATGCACAAGGGCGTGGACTATGCCGCGCGCACCGGCACCCCGATCATGGCCGCCGGCGACGCCCGCGTGCAGTTCGCCGGCACCCAGCGTGGCTACGGCAACGTGGTGATCCTCGACCACGGCCGCGGCCACACCACGCTGTACGGGCACATGTCGCGCTTCGGCGCGATCAAGACCGGCCAGCGCGTGGCCCAGGGCACGGTGATCGGCTATGTCGGCTCGACCGGCCTGGCCACCGGCCCGCACCTGCACTACGAATTCCGCGTCAATGGCGAGCATCGCAACCCGCTGTCGGTGACGATGCCGCCGCCGGAGCCGCTGAAGGGTGCCGAGCTGGTGGCCTTCCGCGCGCAGACCGCGCCGGCGCTGGCCCGTATCCAGGGCATGGAAAAGCTGATCTACGCCGATGCCAGCCCGGCGCCGCAGGCGGCCCCGGCCGCCACCCAGGCCCAGACGCAGACCGCCAGCGTGGCCAAGCCGAGCAAGCGCACTCGCGGCTGATCGGCCGCGGCAGCGCGCGGCCACGCGCGCATTGACGGCGGCAACGGGTTGCGCGGAAGCTGGGCGCACCCCGTTTGACTGGCCGGCCATGACCGCTGTCGTTGATCCGCATACCCCGCTTTACCTGGGCCTGATGTCCGGCACCAGCGCCGATGGCATCGATGCCGCACTGGTGCAGTTCCCCGAGGCGGGCGGCTGTCGTTTCGTCTTCGGCCACACCCACCCGTGGGACCCGGCGCTGCGCGCCGAACTGATCGGCCTGGGCGAAGGCGGGGCGATCGGCTCGCTGGACGCGCTGGGCCGCATCGATGCGGCGATCGGGATCACCTTTGCCGAGGCAGCCAATGCCCTGCTGCGTTTGAGCGGCGTGGAGCGCAGCCAGGTGCGGGCGATCGGTTCGCACGGGCAGACGGTGCGCCACCGGCCGCTGGCCGATCCGGCGTTCACGATGCAGCTGGGCGATGCCAACCGGATTGCCGAGGCGACCGGGATCACCACCGTGGCCGATTTCCGTCGTCGCGATGTGGCTGCAGGCGGCCATGGCGCGCCGCTGATGCCGGCCTTCCACCTGGCCATGCTCGGTACCGCCGGGGAAGACCGGGCGATCCTCAACCTGGGCGGGATCGCCAACCTGACCCTGATTCCCCGCGACGGCGTGCCGCGCGGCTTCGATACCGGCCCGGCCAATGCGCTGATGGATGCCTGGTGCCAGCGCCACCGGGGCGTGCCGTTCGATGCGGACGGGGCGTTTGCGGCCAGTGGGCAGGTGGACGAGGCGCTGCTGGCGCACTGGCTGGCCGAGCCGTGGTTCGCGCTGCCGCCGCCGAAGAGCACCGGGCGCGAGCAGTTCCACCTGGACTGGGCACAGGCGGCGATGGGCGACGGCCAGCACGCCGCCGCCGATGTGCAGGCCACGTTGCTGGAACTGACCGCCGCGACGGTGGCCGATGCGTTGCGGGCGCACCTGCCGGGGGCGGCGCGGGTGCTGGTGTGCGGCGGCGGGGTGCGCAACCCGCAGTTGCTGCGCCGGTTGGCGGCGCGGTTGCCGGGGGTGGTGATCGAATCCAGCGCGGTGCATGGCCTGGACCCCGATTACCTGGAGGCGATGGGGTTTGCGTGGTTGGCGCAGCGGACGCTGGACGGCTTGCCGGGGAATCTGCCGAGCGTGAGCGGGGCGCGGGGACCGCGGATCCTGGGGGCGATACATCCGGCGTAGGGCGAGGGCAAGGGCAAGAGCAAGAGCAAGGGCAAGAGCAAGAGCAAGAGCAAGAGCAAGAGCAGCCGAGCATGGCTCGGCTCTACCGGGGTGGGAGGCCTTGTGCACGCCTGCGGATCGCTCCCCTATCGGTGGGGGCGCCACCGCCCTGCGTTACACCCCTTTGGCGTCCGGCAAGGCCTGCAGCGCGGCGATAGCGTCGGCGAGGGCGTCCACTTCCGGGTTCTGGAAACCGCTGCGGACTTCCAGTTCGCTGGCGAACAACCCCTGTTCGAGCAGCGCGATGCAGGTGTATTCGCGGGTCCAGCCGCGTGCGACCGCCACGCGCCGGATGCGTTCGTTCAACAGCGGGTCCAGATCCCGCAGCAGCAGATCGACCATTGTTCTCCCCGTTGGCAACGCACCGCCCCCACGGTACAACGGGGTGGATCATGGCGCAGCAGGGCGCGCCGGGCAACCTGACAGGCCCGTCCGGCTCAGGCGCTGCTGCGGTCGCGGATGCGCGGCCACAGCCAGACCAGCAACAGCAGGGTCGGGATGACGGTGGTGGCGCTGAAGATGAAGAAGGTGCTGTAGGAGGTGGCTTCGACGATATAGCCGGAGGCGCCGCCGACGAACTTGCCCGGCAGGTTGGCCAGCGAGACGAGCAGCGCGTATTGGGTGGCGGTGAAATTGCGGTCGGTCAGCGAGGACATGAAGGCCACCAGCACGGTGCCGGCAAAGCCCTGGAACAGGTTGTCCGCGCTCAGCGCCGCGTAGAACGCCCAGAGCTGACCGGGGTTGTGCGCCATCAGCAGGAACACCAGGTTCGACAACGCCACGCCGAGGGCGGCGACCAGCAGCATGCGGCGGAAGCCGAAGGCGGCCACGGCGATGCCGCCGATGAAGGCCCCGCCGATACCCATCCACACGCCGAACAGCTTGGACACGGTGGCGATGTCGGCCTTGGTGAAGCCCGAGTCCAGGTAGAACGGCCCGGCCATCACGCCGATGACCTGGTCGGGGAACTTGTAGAGGCCGACGAAGGCCAACAGCACCAGCGCCAGGACGATGCCATTGGTGGTGAAGAAGCTGGCGATCGGCTGCCAGAACGCCCCGAAGAAATCGATGCGACGCTGGATGCGCACTTCCGGCTGCGCCGGCTCGCGGCAGACCAGGGTGGCGATTATCGGCAGCACCATCAGCGAGGCCATCGCCAGGTATGCCACGATCCAGCCTTCGAACTGGGCCAGGTACAGCGCGCCGGCACCCGCCAGGATCAGGCCGATGCGGTAGCCCAGCGTGTAGGTGGCGGCCAGCGCAGCCTGCGCGCTCTCCGGGGCGATCTCGATGCGGTAGGCATCGACCACCGAGTCCTGGGTGGCACCGGCGAAGGACGCCACCAGCACCCACAGCACCAGCGGGGTGACACCCAGATCGGGCCGCACGAATGCCAGCGCGAACAGGCCGCCGGTGACGCCCACCTGCGAGGCCAGCAGCCACGAACGGCGGCGGCCGAGGAAGCCGATCAGCGGGAAGGCGTAGCGGTCGATCAACGGCGCCCAGACGAACTTGAGCAGGTAGAAGAAGCTGGCGAGGCTGATCAGGCCGATGCTGCCCAGGTCCAGGCCGACGTCACGCAGGCGGGTGGAGAGGGTCTGCGAGGCGATGAGCAGGAACGGCAGGCCGCTGCCAAAGCCGAGGAAGGCCATGGTGAGTGCCGAGGGCGTGCCGAAGGCACGCTTGATCCCGGCCCAGCCCTTGTAGGACACCGGCGCGGCCGCGTCGGTCATGGGGCGTAGTCCACCGTGAACGGGGCATGGTCGGAGAAGCGTTCATCGCGGTAGACCGCGCAGCTGCGCAGGCGATCGCGCAGGCCGGGGCTGACGAACTGGTAGTCGATGCGCCAGCCGACGTTGTTGGCCCGGGCCGCGCCGCGGTTGCTCCACCAGGTGTAGTCCTGGCCTTCCGGATGCAGCAGGCGGTAGGCGTCGGTCCAGCCCTGGCCGGCGCCGATGTCCAGCGCCTGGCCGGCATCGGCGCACTGGCCGTTGAGCCAGTCGCGCTCGGGCGGCAGGCAGCCGGAATTCTTCTGGTTGGATTTCCAGTTCTTGATGTCCAGCGCGGAGCGCACGATGTTCCAGTCGCCGCACAGGACGTAGTCGCGGCCGCTGGCCAGCCACTGTGCCAGGATCGGGCGCAGCCACTCCATAACTTCGTACTTGAAGCCCTGGCGGAGGTCGCCCGAGCTGCCCGAGGGAATATAGAAGGAGACCACGCTGAGGTTGCCGTAGCGGGCCTCGATATAGCGGCCTTCATCGTCGAACGGCGCCCAGCCGAGCGAGGTGATGACCTGGTCGGGCTCGCGCTTGCTGTAGATGGCCACGCCGCTGTAGCCCTTCTTGGTGATGGCGTCGCGGTAGAAGCAATGGTGGCCGTCCGGGCGGAACATCGGGTCGGTGAGCTGGTCTTCCTGGGCCTTGGTTTCCTGGATGCAGAGCACGTCGGCGTCCTGGGCGCGGAACCAGTCGAGGAAGCCCTTGGTGGCGGCGGAGCGGATGCCATTGGCGTTGAAACTGATGATGCGCATGCTGACCCGGGTCTGGAGCGGTAACCGGGAAAGCATACCGGGAAGACCCCGCCCCGGCTCGCCGGGATGCGCCATGGCAGCGCGCGTCGGCCGGGCCCCAAGGCCGGCTGCGCCCCCGCGCCGGCCGGGCCCGGAGGGCGAAAAAAGCCCCCATGCATTAGGATTTGCGGTCCAAATGAATTGAATAGAGTCCTGATGAGCGACCATCGCCACCGTTTCCTGCAACTGGCCCTCACCGCCGACGCCCTGCGTTTTGGCCAGTTCACCCTCAAGTCGGGCCGCCTGAGCCCTTACTTCTTCAATGCCGGCCGCTTCGATTCCGGCGCCCTCATGGTCCAGCTGGCCGCCTGCTACGCCGATGCGGTGGAGGCCACCGGGCTGAAGTTCGACGTCGTGTTCGGCCCGGCCTACAAGGGCATCCCGCTGGCCACCGCGACCGCCTGTGAATTCGCCCAGCGCGGCCGCGACCTGCCGCTGTCGTTCAACCGCAAGGAAGCCAAGGCCCATGGCGAAGGCGGCCAGCTGATCGGCGCGGACATGAATGGCAAGCGCGTGCTGATCGTGGATGACGTGATCACGGCCGGTACCGCCATCCGCGAGGCGCTGACCATCATCAAGGACGCCGGTGGCACCCCGGCCGGGATCGTGGTGGCGCTGGACCGCCAGGAGATCGCCTCGGAAACCGACCGTCGCTCGGCCGCCCAGTCGGTGGCCGAAGAAGCCGGGATTCCGGTGGTGGCCGTGGCCACGCTGGCCGACCTGCTTGATTTTGCCTCCGGAAATCCGGAACTTGTGGGGTACCGGCAGCCGCTGGAGGACTATCGGTCCCGTTACGGCAGCCGTCCTACGCGTTGAGAGCAGGGGGCTCGCCAACCATGTCCAGGATCGCCACGACCATCTTGATCGGCCTGTTGCTGGCCGTATCCACGCTGCCGGCGCAGGCCCAGCGCGGCAAGAACGAGCCAAAAGCAAAGAAGCTGTACTGCTGGAACAAGGGTGCCGAGCGGATCTGCAGCGATGCCCTGCCGCAGGATGCGGTGAACAGCGCGCGCGAGGAATTCAGCGCCGCCAGCGGCCTGCGTCGTGGCGAAGTGGAGCGCACCTTGACCGAGGAAGAGCGCGCTGAGGCGGCGGTCGTGGCTGCGCAACGCCAGCTCGACCTGGCTGCCGAACAGACCCGGCAGCGCACCGAGCAGGCGATGCTGTCCACCTACGAGAGCGAGGACGACCTGCGCCGGGTGTTCACCGAGCGCACCGGGATCCTGGACAACAACGTGCAGACCGCGCGCTACAACGTGGCCAGCCTGCGCGAGGCGTTGGTGAGCCTGCTGGGCACGGCCGGCGATCGCGAGCTGGCTGGCAAGCCGGTGGCCGAGAAGCAGGCCAGGAGCATCCAGCAACGCCACAGCGAGCTGGTGACGCAGCGGCGCATGCAGGCCTCGTTCGAAGCGCAGCGCAAGGCGCTGGACGTGGAGATCGAGGAGACGCTGCAGCGGTATCGGTTGTTGAAGGGCGTGGGGACCGATCCGCGGGCGTGAGCGGGCGGACGGTGTGGACAAGAGAGGCGGCCGGTTGGCCGCCTTTTTTGTGGGTGTCGACCGGGGGGCTTGCCGGCCGCTGGGCGCATCGCGCCTCCGGCCAGGGTCATGAGGCGCCGGTCAACGGCCGGCACGACCGGCCGGATGCAGGATGGCCGGGTGCGGCCAAGGGGCAGCCAGGAGCAGCCAGGAGCAGCCGACCAACGGTCGGCGCTACGATTGTTTATGCACTTTTTACGCTGGGGCGTGGTGCCGGGCGTGGCCCCTTTATGCCGGTGGGGCAGACGATGGGCGCCTGACGTGGAGTGGTTCCACCTGGACGTCCCATGAGCCTGTTTCTGCCTGTGTTCCCCACCGCCGCTGCGCCTTGCGCCGCCGCGTTCCCTTCCCGCGTTTGAGGCCACGACCATGCCTGCCTGGCTTTCCCTGGTGTGCGGCGTGCTGGTGCTCGTCGCCGCCGCCTATCTGCTGTACGTCGTGCTTCGGCCCGAAGCGTTCTGACCGGAGCCGACCATGACCGAGATCCTGTTGATCCTGCTGGCCAGCATCGTGCTGGCCTTTCCGCTTGGGCTGTACCTGGCCCGGGTGATGCGCGGCGCGCCGATGCGGGGCGATGCGCTGTTCGGGCTGATTGAAAAACCGCTGTACCGGCTGCTGGGGGTGAATCCCGCCCGGGGCATGTCCTGGCGCGGCTATGTGATGGCCTTCGTGCTCAGCAACGTGGTGATCGCGGTGCTGGTGCAGGCGGTCTTCATGACCCAGGCCTGGCTGCCGTTCAACCCCGACCAGATCCCCAACATGCGCTGGGACACGGCGCTGCACACGATGGTGTCGTTCCTGACCAACACCAACCAGCAGCACTACTCCGGCCAGGCGCAGCTGTCCTACTTCGCGCAGATGACCGCCATCACCGGCCTGCAGGTGGTGACGCCGATGATGGGCCTGGCGCTGGTCGTGGCCACGCTGCGTGCGCTGTTCGGTGCGCGTCCGGAGGACGTGGATGCAGAACAGGCCGCACAGCTCAGCGCGGACCGTCGCGTGGACGTGGGCAACTACTACGCCGACGTGGTGCGTTCGTGCGTGCGCTTCATGCTGCCGCTGTGCCTGCTGTGGGCGGTGCTGCTGACCAGCCAGGGCGTGCCCTCGACGCTGGCGGCCGGGCCGCAGGCGACGCCGATCGATGCGGCCGCCGGCATGGAGACGCAGAAACTGCCGCTGGGCCCGGTCGCGGCGATGGTCGCGGCCAAGCAACTGGGCACCAACGGGGGTGGCTGGTACGGCCCCAACAGTTCGATGCCGCTGGAGAACCCGACCCCGTTGTCCAACGCGCTGGAACTGATCGGCATCCTGCTGATCCCGATCGCGGTGATCTTCATGCTGGGTGCGTTCACCGGGCGCCGGCGCCTGGCCGGGCTGGTGTTCGGCTGCATGCTGGCGATGTCCAGCGTGTCGGTGGCGGCCACGGTATGGCTGGAAGGCCATTCGGCCACGGCGGCCAGCCCGCTGCTGATGGAAGGCAAGGAAGTGCGCATCGGCGCCGATGGCACCGGCCTGTGGGCGGCGATCACCACGCAGGTGTCCAACGGCTCGGTCAACGGCATGCATGACTCGCTCAGCCCGCTGGCCGGTGCGGTGCCGATGATCAACATGCTGGTCAACGCGATCTGGGGCGGCATCGGTTGCGGCCTGCAGCAGTTCATCGTGTACCTGCTGCTGGGCGTGTTCCTCGCCGGGCTGATGACCGGGCGCACCCCCGAGCTGCTGGGGCGCAAGCTGGAGACCCCGCAGATCCGCCTGCTGGCGCTGCTGGTGCTGCTGCAGCCGATCACCATCCTGGGCTTCACTGCGGTGACCCTGGCGATTCCGGCGATCACCGGCACGTCCAATCCCGGCTTCCACGGCGTCAGCCAGGTGTTCTACGAGTACGTGTCGGCGTTTGCCAACAACGGCTCGGGCTTCGAAGGCCTGGGCGATGCCACCCCGTGGTGGAACCTGAGCTGCACCCTGGTGCTGCTGCTGGGCCGCTACCCGGTGCTGATCATCCCGCTGATCGTGGCCGCGCAACTGGCCGCCAAGCGGCGGGCGCCGGAATCGGCCGGCACGTTGCAGATCGAGACCCCGACCTTCGCGCTGACCCTGATCGCGCTGATCGTCATCCTGACCGTATTGCAGTTCATGCCGGCGCTGGTATTGGGCCCGGTGGCCGACCACCTGTCGTTGACGCTGCACTGAGACCTGATGTCGTGAGTACATCTCCCATGAGTACCTATCCCTTGAACGTTTCTTCCCACCGCCGCCAGCGCCTGCTCGATGCCGCCGGCTGGCGCCGCGCCCTGCGCGATGCGGTGATCAAGCTGTCCCCGCGCCACCTGCTGCACAGCCCGGTGATGGCGGTGGTGATGGCCGGCACCGTGGTCAGCCTGATCGTCACCCTGAGCGGCAACGCACCGCTGGGCTTCGGCCTGGCGGTCACCGCGATCCTGCTGCTGACCGTGCTGTTCGGCAACTTCGCCGAAGCGGTGGCCGAAGCGCGCGGGCGTGGCCAGGCGGCCTCGCTGCGGCGGGCGCGGCAAGACCTGAGCGCGCGTCGGCTGGCCGCCGCGCATGCCGGTGCCAGCGAGACCCAGGTGCCGGCGGCCGAGCTGCGCCCCGGCGACCATGTGATCGTCAGCGCCGGCGAGCTGATTCCCGCCGATGGCGAGATCGTGCAGGGCCTGGCCACCATCAACGAAGCGGCGGTGACCGGTGAATCGGCACCGGTGCTGCGCGAGGCCGGCACCGACCGCAGCGGCGTGATCGGCGGTACCAAGGTGCTGTCGGACCAGGTCATCGTGCGCATCACCGCCGAGCCGGGGCACAGCTTCCTGGACCGGATGATCGCACTGGTGGAAGGCGCCAACCGCCAGAAGACCCCCAACGAGATCGCGCTCACCCTGCTGCTGGCGGCGATGACGCTCACCTTCCTGATCGTGGTGGCCACGCTGCCGGCGATCGGGGCGTTCGTCGGCGTGCAGGTAGACCCGCTGCTGCTGATCGCGCTGCTGGTGTGCCTGATTCCCACCACCATCGGCGGGCTGCTGCCGGCCATCGGCATTGCCGGCATGAACCGGGCGCTGGCCGCCAACGTGCTGGCCAAGTCGGGCAAGGCGGTGGAAGTGGCCGGCGACGTGGACGTGCTGCTGCTGGACAAGACCGGCACCATCACCTACGGCGACCGCCAGGCCACGCACTTCCATGCACTGGCCGGGATCGACACGCCGCAGCTGCGCGAAGCCGCACTGTTGTCTTCGCTGGCCGACCCGACCCCGGAAGGCAAGTCGATCGTGCGCCTGGCGCGCGAGCAGGGCTGCACCACGGCAGAGCCGGACCGCGCGGACTATCTGGCCTTCAGCGCGCAGACCCGCATGTCCGGCGTGGACCTGGACGGGGGCCGCCGCATCCGCAAGGGCGCGGCCGATTCGATCAGCGCCTATGTGCGTGAGCTGGGCGGCACCGTGCCGGCGGAACTGCCGGGCCGCGTGGAGCAGGTGGCACGCAACGGTGCCACCCCGCTGGTGGTGTGCGAAGGCCGCCACGTGCTGGGCGTGATCGAGCTGTCGGACGTGGTCAAGCACGGCATGCGCGAGAAGTTCGCGCAGCTGCGCGCGATGGGCATCCGCACGGTGATGATCACCGGCGACAACCCGCTGACCGCGGCGGCCATCGCTGCCGAGGCCGGCGTGGACGACTACATCGCCGAGGCCCGCCCGGAAGACAAGCTGGCGCGTATCCGGGCCGAACAGGCCGGCGGGCGGCTGGTGGCGATGGTGGGCGACGGCACCAACGACGCCCCGGCGCTGGCCCAGGCCGACATCGGCCTGGCGATGAACTCCGGTACGCAGGCCGCCAAGGAAGCCGGCAACATGGTCGACCTGGATTCGGACCCGGCCAAGCTGCTGGCGGTGGTGGAGGTGGGCAAACAGCAGCTGATCACGCGCGGCGCGCTGACCACCTTCTCGCTGGCCAACGATGTGTCCAAGTACTTCGCGATCCTGCCGGCGCTGTTCGCCTCCACCCTGCCGGCGATGGCGGCGTTGAACGTGATGCACCTGTCCAGCCCGCGCAACGCGGTGCTGGCGGCGCTGATCTTCAACGCCCTGGTGATCCCGGCGTTGATTCCGCTGGCGCTGCGCGGGGTGCGCTTCCGCCCGGCCACCGCGACCGCGCTGCTGCGCCGGAACATGCTGGTGTACGGCCTGGGTGGCGTGCTGCTGCCGTTCGCGGCCATCAAGTTGATCGACCTCTTCCTCGTCTCGGTATTCGGCGCATGAACCGCTCACTCGCAACCTCCCTGCCCCGCGCCGCGCGCGCCCCTGCCACACGCGCGGCCACCCTACAGCAGCACGGCGCGTGGCGCCCGGCACTGGTGCTGGGCCTGGTCAGCCTGCTGCTGCTCGGCCTGGCCTATGCCCTGGCCGCCACCAGTGCCAGCCGGTTGCTGTTCCCGGCGCAGGCTGATGGCAGCCTGCTCATCCGCGATGGCCAGGTGCGCGGCTCGCAGTTGATCGCCCAGCCGTTCACCGGCGATGGCTACTTCCAGGCGCGCCCGTCGGCGGCCAACTACGACCCGATGGCCGCGGCCGGCAGCAACCTGGCCCGGACCAACCCGGCGCTGCAGGAACGCGTGCAGGCCAGCATCGCCGCGGTGGCCGTGCGCGAAGGCGTGGCCATCGCGCAGGTGCCCAGCGACCTGGTGACCCAGTCCGGCGCGGGCATGGACCCGGAGCTGTCGCCAGCGGCCGCACAGCTGCAGGTCGCCCGCGTGGCGCGCAGCCGCGGGTGGCCGGCCGAGCGCGTGGCGGCGCTGGTGCAGGCACATACGCAGGGGCCGCAATGGGGCGTATTCGGCCAGCCGCGGGTCAACGTGATGACCCTCAACCTGGCGCTGGATGACCTCAAGGCCGCCCCGTGATGCGGGGATCGCAGCGGCCGGTGCACAATCGCCACCCATGAGCGACCCACGTACCCGCCAGGCCGATGCCCTGGTTGAACGCCTGCAACGCGAAGCCGGCGGCAAGCTCACCGTGTTCCTCGGTGCCGCCCCCGGCGTGGGCAAGACCTTCAGCATGCTCAGCCGCGCGCACGAACAACTGCGTCGCGGCGTGGATGTGGTCGTCGGGCTGGTGGAAACCCACGGCCGCGCCGAGACCGCCGCGTTGCTGGAGGGCCTGCCGCAGGTGCCGCTGGTGCAGCGCGACTACCAGCAGCACGTGCTGGGCGAGATGGACCTGGACGCCGTGCTGGCGCGCCACCCCGCGCTGGTGCTGGTGGACGAGCTGGCCCACCGCAACGTGCCCGGCAGCCGCCACGAGCGCCGCTGGCAGGACGTGGAGGAACTGCTGGAGGCCGGCATCGATGTCTGGACCACGGTCAACATCCAGCACCTGGAGAGCCTCAACGATGTGGTGATGCGCATCACCGGCGTGCGGGTGAGCGAGACCGTGCCCGATGCGGTACTCGACCGCCTGCACGACATCGTGCTGGTGGACCTGCCCCCGCGCGAGCTGATCGAGCGCCTGCAGCAGGGCAAGGTGTACGTGCCCGAGCAGGCCGCCCAAGCCCTGCAGGCGTTCTTCTCGCCGGCCAACCTCACCGCGCTGCGCGAACTGGCCATGCAGGAAGCGGCCGATCGGGTGGACAGCAGCCTGCGCGAGACGCGCGCCGCGCGCGGCGAGGCCAACCTGCCGCTGCGCCGGCGCGTGCTGGTGGCCATCGATGGCGGCGGCCAGAGCGAGTACCTGGTGCGCGTGGGCCGGCGCATCGCCGAGCGCCGCGATGCGCCGTGGACGGTGGTGACCGTGCAGGGCCGGCGCAACGACGAAGACACCCGGCGCGAGATCGACGCGGCCTTCGCCCTCGCCCGCCGCCTCGGCGGCGAGGCCGAACTGCTGCACGGATCGAGCATCGCCGACGCGCTGCTGGATCACGCCGCGCACAACAGCGTGTCCACGCTGGTGCTGGGCCGCACCCGCGAGCGCCCGGTCGCGCGGATGCTCAACCGCACCCTCACCCAGCAATTGATCCAGCGCGGCGCGCATTACGAGATCACCATCATCGGCACCCCGCAGGCGCGCGCACGGGCGCGCCGCACCGGGCTGTCGATGCCCAGCCGCAGCACCGGCCAGGACACCTTGCTGGCGCTGGGCGCCACCGCGATCGCCTGCCTGGTGGCGCTGGTGGCCGAGCGCTGGGTGGGGCTGTACGACCTGTCGATGGTGTTCATCGTGGCGGTGGTGATGGTGGCCGCGCGCAGCCGCACCAGCGCGGCGGTAATCGCCGCGGCGCTGTGCTTCCTGGCCTACAACTTCTTCTTCATCGCCCCGCGTTTCACCTTCGCCATCAGCGCGCGCCAGGGCGTGATCACCGTCTTCCTGTTCCTGGCCGCCGCGCTGGTGGCTGGCCGGCTCGCCTCGCGGCTGCGCATGCAGGTGCTGGCGTTGCGCGCCTCCAACCGGCATGCGAACGCGCGCCAGGCACTGGGCCGTCAGTTGACCCGCGCAGCCAGCAACGAAGAAGTGGCACAAGCCGGGCGCGAAGCGCTGGAACAGGCGATGGACGCCCCGGCCTGGCTGCGCATCGGCCCGCACACCAGCACCAGCGGCAGCGCCGCGCCCGGCGAGACCGACCTGGCCGCCGCCGACTGGGCGCGCCGCCACGGCCAGCCCAGCGGCCGCTTCACCGATACCCTGGCCGGCGCGGAGTGGTGGTTCCTGCCGCTGCTGGATGGCGATGACCGCGCCATCGGCGTAGCCGGCATGCGCTTCGCGCGGAATGCGCCGCGCCTCACCCCCGAGCAGCGCCAACTGGCCGAGGCGATGGTGGACGACATCGCCCAGGCCGCGCTGCGCACGCAGCTGGTGGCCGACCTGGAAAAGGCGCACGTGAGCAACGAGACCGAGCGCCTGCGCTCGGCGCTGCTGTCCTCGGTGTCGCACGACCTGCGCTCGCCACTGGCGGCGATGATCGGCTCGGCCGACAGCCTGGGCAGCTATGCCGATGCGATGGACGCGCAGGACCGCCGCGCCCTGCTGGACACCATCCTGGTGGAAGGCGAGCGGCTGGACCGCTACATCCAGAACCTGCTGGACATGACCCGGCTGGGCCACGAAGGCCTGCAGATCAACCGCGACTGGATCGGCGTGGACGAGCTGGTCGGCTCGGCCGCACGCCGGCTGCAGCGCTACCAGCCGGAGGTGCAGCTCAAGCTGGACATCCCGGCCACGCTGGCCCCGATCTGGGTGCATCCGGCGCTGGTGGAACAGGCGGTGTTCAACGTGATGGAGAACGCGGCCAAGTTCTCCCCGCCCGGCGCGGCGGTGGAAGTGCAGGCGCGGCTGGTGGAGGGCGAGCTGCGCATCGACGTGCTGGACGCCGGCCCGGGCATCCCCGATGAGGAGCGCGCGCGCATCTTCGACATGTTCTACAGCGTGGAGCGCGGTGACCGCGGCCGGCATGGCACCGGCCTGGGGCTGACCATCTGCCAGGGCATGATCGGCGCGCACGGCGGCAGCGTGCAGGCGCTGCCGGGGCGCGACGGACGCGGTACCCTGATCCGCATCACGCTGCCCCTGCTGCAACCGCACCCTGCCGATGACAACGACGAATCCTGACCCCACCCAAGGCGTACCCCCGGCCCGCGTGCTGGTGATCGACGATGAAGCGCAGATCCGCCGCTTCCTCGACATCAGCCTGCGCGCGCAGGGCTACCGCGTGGTGCAGGCCGCCACCGGCCAGGCCGGGCTGGAAGCCCTGGTGAGCGAGGGCGCGGACGTGGTGATCCTGGATATCGGGCTGCCGGACATGGAAGGGCATGAGGTGCTGGCCGAGCTGCGCCAGTGGAGCCAGGTACCGGTGATCATGCTCACCGTGCGTGCCAGCGAGACCGAAAAAGTGCGGGCGCTGGACAACGGCGCCAACGACTACGTGACCAAGCCGTTCGGCACGCAGGAGCTGATGGCGCGGGTGCGCGCACTGCTGCGCTCGCGCACGGTATCCAGCGACGGGGTGCTGCCACAGTTCGACGATGGGCACCTGCATATCGACCTGGTGCGGCGCGAGGTGCATCTGGATGGCACGCCGGTGGCTCTGACCCGCAAGGAATATGCGCTGCTGTCGCTGCTGCTGCGCAATGCCGGCCGGGTGGTGACCCAGCCGCAGATCCTGCAAGAAATATGGGGGCCGACGCACCAGGAAGACACGCATTACCTGCGCATCCTGGTGGGGAAATTGCGGCACAAGCTGGGCGACTCGGCGCTGGATTCGCGGTACCTGTTCACCGAACCCGGCGTGGGGTTGCGGTTCAAGGGGTGAGGCGGGAGAGCAGCCGAGCATGGCTCGGCTCTACCGATGCACGGCATTGCCGGCGCGTCGCGATCGACGGGCGTAAGCCCGATTTGCGTCAATGCCTGCGCGTCGTGACCAACGGGCGTAATCGCGATGTGTGCCAACGCCCGCGCGCCATGGCCAACGGGCGTAATCCCGGTGCGCGCCAATGCCGGCGCGTCGCGATCAAGGCTCGTGATCCCGATGCGTGCCAACGCCCGCGCGTTGTGCCAACGGGCGTAATCCCTATGCGAGCCAACGCCCGCGTGCCATGACCAACGGTCGTAATCTCGATGCACGCCAACGCCGGCGCGCCATGACCAACGGTCGTAATACCGATGCGCGCCAATGCCCGCGCGACACGACCAACGGGCGTAATCCCGATGCGTTCCAACGCCCGCGCGCCATGACCAACGGTCGTAATCTCGATGCACGCCAACGCCCGCGCGCCATGGCCAAAGGGCGTAATCCCGATGCGCGCCAATGCCCGCGCATCGCGACCAACGGGCGTAATCCCGATGTGCGCTAATGCCCGCGCGTCGCGACCAACGGTCGTAATCTCGATGCGTGCCAATGCCCGCGCGCCATGTCCGACGATCGTGATCTCGGGCGGGAGGGCAGCCGAGCATGGCTCGGCTCTACCGATGCACGTGCAGTCCGGCGCGTCGCGATCAACGGGCGTGACCCATCAAGACGCGCCAATCCCAAGGTAGAGCCGAGCCATGCTCGGCTGCCTTTCCCTCAGAACCCCAGCGCCACACCCGGCAGCAGCGGCTGCAGCTGCTCGCGGAACAGGGTCTTGATGCGCTCCAGCGCAGCGTCGTCATTGGCCTCGAAGCGCAGCACCAGCACCGGGGTGGTGTTGGAGGCGCGCAGCAGGCCCCAGCCGTCGGGGAAGTCCGCGCGCAGGCCGTCGATGGTGGCCAGGCGTGCGCCGGCGAACGGCGAATCCTCCAGCTGCGCGGTGGCCACGAACAGCGACACCAGCGCGTGCGGCGTGCCCGATTCCACCGGCACCTTCAGCTCCGGCGTGGACACGCTGTCGGGCAGTTCCTCGAACACCTCCGACGGGGTCTCCTCGCGCTGCGCCAGGATTTCCAGCAGGCGCGCCGCCGCGTACAGGCCATCGTCGAACCCGAACCAGCGCTCCTTGAAGAAGAAGTGCCCGCTCATCTCGCCCGCCAGCTCCGCATCGGTCTCGCGCATCTTCGCCTTCATCAGCGAATGCCCGGTCTTCCACATCAGCGGGCTGCCGCCATTGCGCAGCACGTAATCGGACAGCTTGCCGCTGCACTTCACGTCGTAGATGACCAGCGCGCCCGGGTTGCGCATCAGCACGTCGGCGGCGAACAGCATCAACAGCCGGTCGGCGTAGATGATCCTGCCTTCGCGGGTGACCACGCCGAGGCGGTCGCCATCGCCGTCGAAGGCCAGGCCCAGGTCCGCGTCGAAACGCTTCACGGTCTGGATCAGGTCTTCCAGGTTGTCCGGGTCGCTCGGGTCCGGGTGGTGGTTGGGGAAGGTGCCATCCACGTCGCAGTACAGCGGAATGACCTCGGCCCCGATCGCCTCCAGCAGTGGCTGGGCCAGTTCGCCGGCCACGCCGTTGCCGGCATCGGCCACGATCTTGAGCGGGCGGTCCAGCTGCACGTCATCGGCGATGCGCTGGATGTAGTCGGCGTTGACCTGGCGCTCCTGCAGGCTGCCCGGCTCGGCAGCCACGTGCAGGTGGCCGTCGCGGATGCGCTGGTACAGCTCGGTGATGGCATCGCCCGACAGCGTCTCGCCACCCACCACGATCTTGAAACCGTTGTAGTCCGGCGGGTTGTGGCTGCCGGTCACCGCCACGCAGCTGCCCGCGCGCAGGTGGTAACTGGCGAAGTACACCACCGGCGTGGGCGCCAGCCCGATATCGATCACATCGCAACCGGCACGGCGCAGGCCTTCGATCAGCCCGGCGCTGAGCTCCGGACCGGACAGGCGGCCGTCGCGCCCCACCACGATCTCGCGCAGCCCCTGCACCTGCAGCACCGAACCGATGGCCTGGCCGATCAACGCGGCGACCTGCGGGGTGAGCTCGCGCCCGACCACGCCACGGATGTCGTACGCACGGAAAATCCCGGCCGGCACGTCCTGGCCCGGCACGCTGGGCACCGGCGGCGGACCGCCCTCGGCCGGCGGGGGCACCACCGCCAGCGGCACCTGCTCCAGGCTCTCGCGCAGCGTGGGGCCCTCTTCCAGATGGGTATTGCCTGCGGCGCGCCGGCGCGGCAGCGGCACCTTGCCCTTGCCGAACTGCAGCATCGCCGCGATGGCCAGCAACAGCACCGCCACCACCGCGCAGGGAATGGCCGACAGGCCCAGCGGGCCCGCGTCGACATCCGGCACGGCCGCCGCCAGGCGCAGCCCACTCTTGCCGATCGGACGGGCCAGTGCCTCGGCGCCATCGCCGAGCGACGTGGTGCCCTGCTCGATGATGTTGTGATTGCCCTGGCGCAGCGCCAGGTACCCGGCCTCGGGCACGCGCACCTTGTCGAAGGTGGCGGTGAGGCGCAGCAGCGGCTGGCGCACGTAGATCAGCGCCGGCCCCTGGGTGCCCAGCACCACCGGTGCCGCCAGGCCCAGGCGCTGGCCGCCGGCATCGCGGACCACGCGGGCCACCACGGTGTCTTCGGCATTGGCGGCTTCCAGCAGGGCCAACCGCGAATAGCCAAAGGCCTTCGGGTCGGCATACGCCTCATCCAGCGTGGCGGCCACCACCTGCACCTCCTCGGTGCCCGGCCAGCCTTCACGAATGGCCACGGCGGTGGCCTCGGCATCGCCGCTGGCCAGCGCCGCGGTGACCCGCTCGCTCTTCACCAGCTTGGCCAGCTGCGCCACCTGGCCGTTCAGCGCGGTCTGCACCCCGGACACGATCTGGTCACGCGATTCCTCCAGCGACCCGCCGACCGACGCCTGCCGCCACTGGTTCACCGCACTCCAGCCAAACCATCCGCCCAGCAGCACCAGCATCCCCACCAGCAATGGGCCGGTGCGCTTGCTTGCCAGCCGCGGTTGGCCTTCCGCCGTTGCCTTGCTCATGAACACTTCCCCCTGTCAGCGCACCCCGGTATGGCCGAATCCACCCGTTCCCCTGGCGCTGTCGGTGAAAGTATCCACTACCTGCAGGCCCACGCGTGCAATCGGCAGCACAACCAGCTGCGCGATACGATCACCCGGCTGCAGCGTGAAGGGCTCGCGGCCACGGTTCCAGGCGCTGATCAGCAGCGGGCCCTGGTAATCGGCGTCGATCAGCCCGGTGCCGTTGCCCAGCACGATGCCGTGGCGATGGCCCAGCCCCGAGCGCGGCAGCACCACGGCGGCCAGGTTCGGGTCGGCGATGTGGATGGCGATACCGCTGGGAATCAGCGCCGTATCGCCCGGCTGCAGGGTCAGCTCGGTTTCCAGCGCCGCGCGCAGGTCCAGCCCGGCGCTGTGCTCGGTGGCATAGGCCGGCAGCGGCCAGGTATCGCCGAAGCGCGGGTCGAGCAGCTTGACCTGCAACGGCTGAAGGGGGGAATCAACGCTCATGCGTGCAACCTCTGGGCAATCAGGGACAACAGTTGTTCGGCCAGCAGCGCCTTGGAGGTACCGGGGAACACCTGTTCGCCGCCCTGCCAGTAGGCCGTGGCCGCGTTTTCATCACTTTCGAAGCCGCCGGTGGCAATACCCACCTGGTTGGCGATCACCAGGTCCAGGCGCTTGTCCACCAGCTTGCCGCGCGCGTACTTCTCCACATCGTGGGTTTCGGCGGCAAAGCCGACCACCAGCTTCAGCGCGTTGGTCTGCGCGGCCACCTCGGCCAGGATGTCCGGCGTGCGCACCAGCTCCAGCGTGAGGGTCTGGGTGCCGGCGGTCTTCTTCAATTTCTGCGGGGCCACCTGGCGCGGGGTGTAATCGGACACCGCCGCCGCGCCTATATAGATGTCGGCCGGCAGCGCGCCCAGCACGGCCTCGCGCATCTGCGCGGCCGAGCGCACATCCACCCGCTGCACCCCGGCCGGCGTGGGCAACTGCACCGGGCCACTCACCAGCACCACCTGCGCGCCCTGGCGCACGGCGGCCGCGGCCAGCGCGTAGCCCATCTTGCCGCTGCTGCGGTTGCCCACGTAGCGCACCGGGTCCAGGTCTTCGTAGGTGGGGCCGGCGCTGATGACCACGCGCAGGCCTTTGAGCGGCTGCTCGGGCGCGGCGTCGGCACCGGGCGGCGCCTGCAGCGCGGCCAGTGCCGCAACAATCGCATTGGGTTCGGTCAGCCGGCCCGGGCCGGATTCGCCTTCGGCCAGCGGGCCGTCTTCCGGCCCGATCACCTGCGCGCCGCGCTGGCGCAGCAGGGTGATGTTGGCCTGCGTGGCCGGGTGCTGCCACATGCGGTGGTTCATCGCCGGGCACACGGTGAGCGGCGCGGTGGTGGCCAGGCACAGCGTGGTGACCAGGTCATCGGCATTGCCGTGGGCCAGCCGGGCCAGCAGATCGGCGGTGGCCGGGGCCACCACGATGCGATCGGCCCAGCGGGCCAGCTCGATGTGGCCCATGGCCTGCTCGGCGGCGCTGTCCCACAGGGTGGTGCGGGTGGGCTGGCCGGACAGGGCCTGGAAGCTCAGCGGGGTAACGAACTGCTGGGCCCCGGCGGTCATGGCGACCTGCACCTGGGCCCCGGCATCGCGCAGGCGACGCACCAGTTCCAGCGACTTGTAGGCGGCGATGCCGCCCCCTACGCACAACAACAGCTTCTGGCCTTGCAGCGGGCGCGCGGACGCCGGAGAAGCCTGGGGGGAGTCAGCCACCTGCGAATTTCCTGTCGAACTGAGGCGATTAGCTTACCTGATGGGGTGTGGGTGGCTCATGCCTCAGGGGCATGAGGGGGGTGTTTTTGGTCATGAGGGGCATGTAAAAGCACGCCGCCCGTGTCTGCCAGGTTGGCCTCCCCCCTTCGTCGCGCGTAAGGTACTGGAGGGGTTCTGGTCGCTATAAAGGGGTTACTTTAATGGGTCGACGAGTAATAAAGACTTCTCTGTACGCGAAAGCTGTGCACCGAGGCTCGGTTTGAATGGCTTTGCATCACGCTAAGGAACTCAGCAGCGGAGGCCACTCTGCGGTGCAACCCAGATGCCGAGCAACGACCTGAGCTTTGTAGAAATGCAGCATAGTTTCGCAACACGGAGGCGCGAAGTTAGCGCTAGCGACACTCAGGTCAAGTCCTTTCCCCGCCCCAACACTTCTGCACGCCACGGCCTCACGTGAATCGCCTGATGCTACTCGGCACCTGCTCTGCAAAATCGGCGCCTTCGCTTCTGCGAGGCTCATTTAGCTCTACCTCGGCAGAAGCACTCTCTATCCTGTTCAAACAATAAGCTCCATCTCACAAGGAAGGAACGAATGGAAGAAAACAAATTCACGAAACTCCAAATTGCCAAATGGAGGCAGTTCGAATCTGTCACCGTCCCTATTCACCCGAGACTCACGGTAATAACGGGAGCGAACGGAGCCGGCAAAACAACCATTCTCAGCTTTCTAACTCAACATTTCGGCTGGTCCCGGCCCCTCCTTGCGTCTCCGCGGAAGGATAGGGATGGGACAATCACATACATCACCGGAGCCATTAAAGGATTATTAAACTGGCTGTCAAGAAAAGATAACTCACATTCAGAAATTGGAAAAATTTTCTACAGTAATGGCTTTGAAGCAAGTATAACCACTCCACCAATCAGCGAGATCCAATACAACGCGAGCATTTCCAATCAGCAACAAGTGAGAGGACTTTACATCCCCTCGCATCGTATACTTTCCGCTTACCAAGCTATCGGCTCTATTCCAACGCAAGGAATATCAGCACAGCAAGCATACGGAATGTATCAAAACGAGCTATTTGCTCGATGGCATGGAGGACACAGCTCGCTATCGCCACTTTTCCGCATGAAAGAAGCACTGATATCGATGGCTACTTTTGGCGAAGGAAACTCTTATGTGAGCGGTAAGCCGGAACTACTGAAAGCATATCTCGGCTTCATTGAGATCCTCAGAAAGGTTCTGCCTGGAAGTCTCGGCTTTGAAACTATTGCAATTCGCACACCCGATGTAGTACTTGTCACCAAAAGCGGAGAATTTCTTCTCGATGCAGTTTCTGGCGGCGTTAGCGCATTGATCGACCTAGCATGGCAGATCTATACATTTTCATTTGATTCAGCTAGCTTCACGACAGTGATCGACGAGCCAGAGAACCATCTGCACCCGTCCATGCAGAGAGCCCTCCTTCCCAGTCTTATGGAAGCGTTTCCGCTTGTTCAATTTGTGGTGGCCACCCACAGTCCCTTCATTGTAACTTCCGTAAAGGAATCACATGTCGTCGTGCTCTCTTACAAGGAGGGCGAACAAGACGGCGCTGACCGGGGTATTGCTCCAGCGAGGAGCATTCACTCGACAACTCTTGATCAAGCAAACAAAGCAGGTAGCGCTAATGACATTTTACGAGATGTTCTTGGCTTAGATTCGACAGTGCCGCTATGGGCGTCTCGCGAGCTTCAGAATATCATTCAGCGATACCGCGACCATGAATTTAATGGGTCGCAGGTAGACCAGCTGAGCGCCGAACTCGACGCGCTAGGCTTGGGTACCGAGTTGCCAGCCGCGATAAATGCGATCTTTGAAAGGAGAAACTAATGATCTCACTTTCAAAGCATCCCATGCCAGATATTCTAGAGCGAAATGGCGCAAGGTGGACAAATGAACTGCTTAAATTGATCGCCGACGGGGTTAACCCCACAGATTACCTACTCTCTCGCTATTCACACCCTGACATCAAATCTGCACTATTACTCGAAACTTCGGAAAAATGCGCTTACTGTGAAAGCGCTTTTCGACATGTAACATATGGCGATGTTGAGCACATCCTGCCAAAGCGCGCCAATCCCGAGCTACGATTCAACTGGCAGAATCTGACTGTGGCGTGTGACATCTGCAACACCAATAAGGCCGAACACGAACTCATAGACCCTTATGTAGACAACCCGGCGAACGCTTTCGTCTTTTGTGGGCCCGTTATCTGGGCAAAGCCAGACAATGATCGGGCTATGCTTTCGGAGATCAGACTAGACCTTAACCGGACGGCCTTAGTACAGAGGCGTCAAGAGCGCCTTGAGTTTTTGCGGAACCTGATCATTTCTGCCTTTGGAAAGCCTCCGGATGTCCGAGATGCGATTCTTGATAAGGCTAGGCGTGAAGTTGCAGAAACGCAGCCCTTCTCGGCATGTACCAAGGCAGCGCTTGAGAAAATTGCAGAGATGGTTGGTTAGAAGATCTTTGACTGGGGAGGGCTGCGCTCGGTGCGCAGCCCTCGTCCGAAATTGGCTCAATACTCCTACTGCTGAGTTGGGCAGATCCCGATAGCAGCCAGTGGCGCAAGTGCGCAACCTGATAAGTATGACAATCAAGGACTGGCCCAGAAATGAGCAACCGCGCGAAAAACTACTGGCGCGTGGCCCGGCAGCGCTTTCGGATGCCGAGCTGCTAGCGTTGTTTCTAGGCACCGGCTGCAAGGGGATGGACGTGATGGAGAATGCGCGCCTGCTATTGAAGGCCAAAGGCTCACTGCGCCTTTTGCTTGATATGAGCGCATCAAAGCTGACGAAGCTTCCAGGACTCGGCCCGGCAAGGGCTTGCAAGCTAGTAGCGGCACTTGAACTAGCCGACCGTCACCTACAGGCAGAGCTGGACCGAGGCGAGAGCATGCTGGAGCCTAGGGCTGCTATGCGCTATTTCAAGCAGAAGTTGCGAGGGCGCCCTCATGAGGTCTTCGCCGTCATGTTCTTGAACACCCGCAACCACATGCTGGCTTTTGAGGAACTATTCAACGGTACGATCGATGCGGCGGCGGTCTACCCGCGCGAAGTGGCACGCCGCGCCCTGTTCCACAACGCGGCAGCGGTGATCATTGGTCACAACCACCCTTCTGGCAGCGCCGAGCCGTCCGCCGCCGACCGGGACATCACCCGCCATCTGGAAAAGGCTTTGCCGCTGGTCGGCGTCCGCCTCCTCGACCACGTAGTAGTAGGCGAAGGCACCCCCGTCTCCATGGCTGAACGAGGCTGGCTCGAACCCTCCCTGTCCTTCCGGGGCTGAACGCCCCAGTCAGCCCAAACGCCCCCTGTCCGAAGCCCCCAAACCTGCCCCAACGGCCCCCCAAAGCCCCCTGCCCCAACCCCGTTCAATGGATCGGCCCGCCATCTAGGCTAAAATTGCCGATTCCGCCGCTCCAGTCCCAAAGCAGGCCTTGTGAAAAATCTCCTCCGCGCCCTGATCAGCCAAGGCATCGAAGCCTTGCGCGCCAACGGCACTCTGCCGGCCGATACCCTGACCCCGGAATTCGTGGTCGAACGCCCGAAGACCCGTGAGCACGGCGATTTCGCCACCAATGCCGCGATGCTGCTGGCCAAGCCGGCGCGCAGCAACCCGCGCGCCCTGGCCCAGGCGCTGCTGGACGCGCTGCCCAAGAGCAATGACGTGCTGCGCGTTGAGATCGCCGGCCCGGGCTTCATCAATTTCCACCTCGCCCCCAGCGCCTACCAGCGCGAAGCGGCCAGCGTGCTCAAGGAAGGCGCCGATTACGGCCGCAACCTGAGCGGCAACGGCCGTACCGTGGGCGTGGAGTACGTGTCGGCCAACCCGACCGGCCCGCTCCACGTGGGCCATGGCCGCGCCGCCGCCATCGGCGACTGCCTGGCGCGCCTGCTGGATGTGAACGGCTGGAACGCCAAGCGCGAGTTCTACTACAACGACGCCGGCGTGCAGATCGAAAACCTGGCCCTGTCCACCCAGGCGCGCGCCAAGGGGCTCAAGCCCGATGACGCCGGCTGGCCGGAAGCGGGCTACCGCGGCGATTACATCCAGGACGTGGCCAACGCCTACCTCGCCGGCGCCACGGTGGAGCTGGAAGGCCACGCGGTGGTGGGCGAGCGCGACCCGGACAACCTCGATGCGATCCGTCGCTTCGCGGTGGCCTACCTGCGCAACGAGCAGAACCAGGACCTGGCCGCGTTCGGGGTGGATTTCGACATCTACTTCCTGGAAAGCTCGCTGTACAAGGACGGCAAGGTGGAAGAGACCGTCGCCCAGCTGCAGGCGGCCGGCCACACCTATGAGGACGGCGGCGCGCTTTGGCTGCGCTCGACCGACTTCGGTGACGACAAGGACCGCGTGATGCGCAAGTCCGACGGCACCTACACCTACTTCCTGCCGGACGTGGCCTATCACCTCAGCAAGTGGCAGCGCGGCTATGAGCGCGCCATCACCGAGCTGGGCGCGGACCACCACGGCTCCCTGGCGCGCGTGCGCGCCGGCCTGCAGGCGCTGGATGTGGGCATCCCCAAGGGCTGGCCGGAGTACGTGCTGCACCAGATGGTGACGGTGATGCGCGGCGGCGAGGAAGTGAAGCTGTCCAAGCGGGCCGGCAGCTACCTGACCCTGCGCGACCTGATCGAAGAAGCCGGTCGCGATGCGACCCGCTGGTTCCTGATCGCGCGCAAGCCCGATTCGCAGCTGACCTTCGATATCGACCTGGCCCGCGCGCAGAGCAACGACAACCCGGTGTTCTACGTGCAGTATGCGCACGCCCGGGTGTGCAGCCTGCTGCGCCAGGCGCAGGAGAAGGGCCTGAGCTACACGCCGGGCGAAGGCCTGGCCGGCATGGCCTCGCTGGGCGATGACGCCTCGCTGTGGCTGATGGTGGAAATGTCGCGCTTCCCGGAAGTGGTGGAAGCGGCCGGTATCGCGCTGGAACCGCACCTGATCGCGCAGTACCTGCGTGAATTGGCGCACGCCTTCCACACGTGGTATCACGGCACGCAGGTGCTGGTGGCTGACGACGCCGAACGCAACGCCAAGCTCACGCTGGCGTGCGCGGCGCGCCAGGTGCTGGCCAATGGTCTGAACGTCCTGGGCGTTTCCGCCCCGGAAAAAATGTAAGCAGTGGAGAAGCAGTAAATGGCAGCACGACGCGGCAAGAGCCAGGCACGGCGCAACAGCAGCCAGGGCACACCGGGATGGGTGTGGCTGGTTGCGGGTGTGGCGATTGCGGCCGTGGTGTTTTTGGCGGCACCGAACCTGTTCAAGAACGACGGTGACGGCTTCCTGCGGGTTGGCCCGCAGCCCAACCCGAACGCCCAGCCGGCCCCGGTGAGCGACGCCGATACCGACGTGGGCACCGAACTGCCCAAGCCGGGCGCGGCGGCCAAGCCTGCCGAACCGGCCAAGCCGGCCACGCAGTACGACTTCTACACCCTGCTGCCCGGCAAGGAAGTGGAAATGTCCGATGCGGAGCTGGCGGCCAGCGCGCGTGCCGAGGACCAGCGCCGCGCCAAGGCCGAGGCGCAGCGCGCGCAGGCGGCGTTGGAAGGCCGTCCGTTGCCGCCGGCACCGGCACCTGCGCCGACCAGCACGGCGGCGACCACCTCGCCGGCAACGGTAAGCACAGCGCCGCTGCCCGCCCCGGTGGCGGAGCGCCCGGCGGCGGCTACCGCTGCCACGGCCACGCCGGCGCAGACCGCAGCGGCTGCGCCGGCTGCACCGAAGCCGGCGGCTACTGCAGCGGCGACGCCTGCGGCGGCGGCTGAGCCGGCGGCCAGCAACGTGCGTTACATCCTGCAGGCAGGCGCGTTTGGCGCGTCTGGCGATGCCGAGGCGACCAAGGCCAAGCTGGCGATGATCGGTTTGGCGGCGCGGGTGGAATCGGCGCAGATCAACGGCAAGACGGTGTACCGCGTGCGCATGGGGCCGTATGGCAGCGCGGGCGAGCTGGCGGAGGCCAAGCAGAAGCTGGATGGGACGGGGCTTCAGGCGATGGCGATCAAGGCGCAGTAAGTGGCGCTGCAGGTTTTTTTAGGACGCCGGGCTTGCCCGGCGTTTTTTTTGGGACGTGAAGAGCAGCCGAGCATGGCTCGGCTCTACCACCTCCGGGGAATCAACGCGCGTCCGGTAGCAGCCGAGCATGGCTCGGCTCTACCTGGTTTACGGTTGCGCTATCGTGCGCGACGGGGTGCATCTGCGCCTCTGCCCATGTCGAACAGAGGCGGTGCCGAAATGGTCGAGCCTTATCCAGCCCTGAGACCGGTTCGCGTTGAACTCTGCCTTGACGCCGTTGATTCATGCGGGCGCACGGTCATGGCGCTGAATGCATCCACGGCGCGGCCCATGGCATACGCCTTTGGCGTCGAACCCATGTGGTACGGCTTCGTCCTGAACGATCCAGCCATGCCGGTGATTGAACCTGGGGCCACGGTGACCTGCACCATCTCGTTCCTCAATCACGACGGTGCAATCGAGGCACTGCAAAGCGGCGCTTCAGTTCTCTTTGGCGATGGGTCGTCCACGAAGGGTGTGATCAAGATTGTTTCTCTGGATTGATCCGCTATCGTCCGCGCATGTCTTCCCGCCCTGATCCTGCTGAACTTCCCGGCGTTGCCGGCGCTACCGCTCGCTACCGCGAATGGGCGCCGCCGGCTGCGCTGCGCGGCTGCTTCGGGCAGCTGTGGCGCAGCGATCTGCCGATGGGCCACAGCGGTGAGGTGGCGGTGCTGCCCGATGGTTGCGTGGACATCCTCTGGCGCGATGGACGGCTGTTTGTGGTGGGGCCGGATGTGGTGGCGGCGCACCCGCAGTTGACGCCCGGTGCGCAGGTGTTGGGCGCGCGGTTTCAGCCGGGTGCGGCGCGGGCGTGGCTGGGGTTGCCGCTGTCGGAGATCGTGGGGACGGCGGTGGAACTCGACGCCGTGCTGGGCGTGCGGGCGCGGCGGATGGCGGCGCGGTTGAACGCGGTGGGCGATGCCGAGGTGCGGCAGCAGGTGTTCGCGCGGGAGCTGGCCGGGGTGGCTGGCAATGGCGTTGCCGATGCCGCGGCGGCGCAGGTGTTTGCCCAGGTGCGTGCGGGGCATGGGGATCTGGCGGGTGTGTCTACGGCACTACAGATGAGCACGCGCAGCCTGCGCCGGTTGTGCCATGCGCAGTTTGGTTACGGGCCGAAGATGCTGGAGCGGATTCTGCGGCTGCAGCGGTTGCTGGCGATGGCCCGGGCGCGACCGGGGGATGGGCTGGCGGGGTTGGCGGCGGACGTGGGCTATGCCGACCAGTCGCACCTGAGCCGCGAGGTACGGGCGTTGGCGGGGATCGGGGCGGCGCAGTTGTGCGCGCAGTGGCGGAGCTGACTGGCCGTTTTGTCCAAGACGGACGCGGCCCAGGGCGCGATGCTGGGGCTTCCTTTCACCCCGAGCACAGCGATGAGCACAGCACACAGCAATGACCGCCGCATCGACAACATCGAATTCAACGTGGCCGATATCGCCCGCAGCAAGGCGTTCTATGGGGCGGTGTTCGGCTGGTCGTTCACCGATTACGGCCCGGGCTATACCGAGTTCGACGATGGCCGGCTGCACGGTGGGTTCACCACGGACGAGCCGGTGCGCGCGGGTGGGCCGTTGGTGATTCTGTATGCCGATGACCTGGTGGCCACGCAGCAGCGGGTGGAAGCGGCCGGGGCGGACATCTGCCGGGCGGCGTTCGATTTTCCCGGCGGGCGGCGGTTTCATTTCCGCGATCCGGATGGGTATGAGTTGGCGGTGTGGACGGCCGCCTGAGGTAGAGCCGACCGTTGGTCGGCTGCCGTCAGCGGGGGGGCATGGGCCGCGCGGTATGCGCCAAGAGCAGCCGAGCATGGCTCGGCTCTACCGGGATGCCGCGCCCCGGAGCCAAGAGCAGCCGACCAACGGTCGGCTCTTCCGGTTTGTTCGCGTGGCGGGGCGCCGGCCAGCGGCCGGCCCCACCGGGGCGATCCGCTTGGATCAGTCGCGCGCGACCTGGAAACCGGCGAACGACTGGCTCACCGGCATCAGCTCGAGGCGGTTGATGTTGAGGTGCGCCGGCAGGTTGGCCACCCAGAAGATCTGCTCGGCGATGTCCTCGGCGGTCATCGGGTTGGCGCCGGTGTAGAGGGTGTCCGAGGCGGCCTTGTTGCCGTGGGTGCGCACCAGGGTGAACTCGGTCTCGGCCATGCCCGGCTCGATGGTGGTGACGCGCACGCCGGTGCCGTGCAGGTCGGCGCGCAGGCCGAGCGAGAACTGGCTGACGAAGGCCTTGGTGCCGCCATACGCGTTGCCGCCCGGGTACGGGTACACGCCGGCGACCGAGCTGATGTTGATGATGGCGCCCTTGCGCGCCACCAGCTGCGGCAGCAGGCGGTGGGTGAGGGTGACCAGCGCGGTGACGTTGGTGTCGATCATGGTGCGCCAGTCTTCAAGCGAGGCGCTCTGCGCCGGGGCGGTGCCCTGGGCGAGGCCGGCGTTGTTGACCAGCAGGTCGATGGCGGCGAAGTCGGCCGGCAGGGCGGCCAGCGCGGCCTCCATGGCGGCGCTGTCGCGCACGTCGAAGACGGCCGCGTGGACGCGCTCGGGACCGTAGGCGTCGACCAGCGGCTGCAGCCGTTCAGCGCGGCGGCCGGTGGCGATGACGCGCCAGCCCGCCTGGGCGAAACGATGGACGGCGGCAGCGCCAAAGCCGGAGGTGGCGCCAGTAATCAGAGCGGTACGGGTCATCGGGGTACTCCGTGGGAATCACGGGTATTTTCGCACCGATGCGGGGGGTGTGTGCCGGGGGCAATGTGCTGCACGGGGCGGGATGGCGTAGAGCCGGGCTCTGCCCGGCTGTGCGTGGGTTGCCGGTTCGCGTGCAGCCGGGCAGAGCCCGGCTCTACGTGGGGTGCGGAGGTCTTGAGCAGCCGGGCAGAGCCCGGCTCTACGTTCGGGCGCGGGGATCTCCGGCAGCCGGGCAGAGCCCGGCTCTATGCGATCTGCGATCAGCGGATGCGGAAGACGCGGGCCTTGGGCAGGTCTTCGTCCACCTGCAGGAACCAGCGCCCGGCGATGCCTGGCACGACCACGATCTCGGGGTTGCTGCGGCTGGCTTTGAGCGTCATCTCGCCCTTGAGCACCTGCCACTGCTGGCCGTTGTCGAGGGTGAACACGGTGCCCGGGGCCCAGCCGTCCACCTGGCCGGTGACCCTGGCCTTGATCGGGCCGTCGTCCAGCCCGGGAAACATCGGGGCGGGGGTGGGCGCGCCGGGCGCGGCGACCGGGGCGGCGGCCACGGGCGGGGCCGGGGTGCGGGCGTCGGCCTCGCGCAGCAGGCGGTTGAGGGCTTGCAACTGGACCGGGGTGAGCCCCACCTGGGCCAGTGCCTGCGGGTCCACGCGCTGTTCGATCGCCACGTACGGCACCTGGGCGGCGGCCGCTCCGGCCAGCCACAGCATGCCCACACCCGCCACTGCCTGCCACCTGCGCATTGCCTGCTCCACTGCCTGTCGATGCCTGATGGCGGCACTGTGCTTCACTTTCATGGCAGCCAGATGACAGGGCGGCCGATCGCGGCGGGCGGCGGGACCGGCAGGGGGTAAAATGGCCGCCAGCCGCGCAGCCGCGCCGGCGGTATTGGACGTCCCATGATCAACAACGATGTACTGCGCAGCATCCGCTACATGCTCGACCTCAGCGACGGCATGATCGCCGACACCTGTGCCCTGGCCGACCCGGCCTTCGTGATCGACAAGGCCGACGTGGCCGGTTGGCTGCGCAAGGAAGACGAGGAAGGCTTCGTGCCGTGCGATGACCGCACCCTGGCGCACTTCCTGGATGGGCTGATCGTGCATTTCCGTGGCCGCGACGAGAGCCAGCCGCTGCGCCCGGTGGAAAAGCGCATCACCAACAACCTGGTGCTGAAGAAGCTGCGCGTGGCGTTCCAGTTGAAGGACGTGGACATGCACGAGATCTTCGACAACGCCGGTTTCCCGGTGTCCAAGCCGGAGCTGTCGGCGCTGTTCCGCCAGCCGGACCACAAGAACTACCGCGCCTGCGGCGACCAGCTGCTGCGCAACTTCCTCAAGGGCCTCACCCTGCGCGTGCGCGGCGCCTGAGTTCCACGCTGGAACGTGGCTCCGCCTGCGGGGCCACGTGCTGCAGCAGTTCCTGCATGAAGGCCCGCGCCGCCGGCGTGGGCAGTTTCGACCAGACCGCATGCACGCGCCGCACCGGTGCATCCTGGATGGCCACGCAGGCCACGCTGGTGAAACCGGCGGCGATGGCCACCGGCACGATGCCCACCGCCAGCCCCTGCTGGACGAAGCGCTCGATGAGCGACATGTGGTTGATCTCGAACGGCACCCGATGCGGTAGCCCGGCAGCGGCGAAGGCCTCGTCGGTCTGGCGGCGCGCGCCGCTGCCATATTGGAAATCCACCAGCGGCAGCTCGGCCAGGGTGGCCAGCGACAGCCGCTTGCGGCTGGCCAGCGGGTGCGCGGGCGGCAGCACGGCCACCATCGATTCTTCGGCGAGCAGGCGATGGCAGGCACCGTCGATGGCGGTGCCCGGCGAGAGGCCGACCAGGGCCACGTCCACGCGGCGCTCGCGCACGTCTTCCATCAGCACTTCGCTCTTGTCCATGCGCAGGCGGAATTCCACCTGCGGGTAGCGGGTGTGGAAGGCGGCCAGGCAGGCGACCAGGTCCACGGCGGTGAGCGAGGTGATCTGGCCGATGGTGAGGGTGCCGCGCACCTGGCCGGCGACGGCGGCGACGTCTTCGCGCAGGTGGCGCAGCGCATCGAGTACCTGGCGCGCGTGGGCAAGCACGACCTCGCCGGCCGGGGTGACCCGTACCTGCCGCGGCAGGCGTTCGAACAGGGTGGCCTGCAGTTCTTCTTCGAGGTGGGCGATCTGGTGGCTGAGCGCGGACTGCACGACGTGGCAGCGCGCGGCGGCGCGGGTGAAGTTGCGCTCCTCGGCCAGGGCCACGCAGAACTCGAGCTGTTTGAGGTTCACGCCGGCATCTCCATTAACCATCTATTTTCCAGATGCATTGGATGATAACTATTCATTTCCATCATCGCGACGGGAGGCGGACACTGGCGTCCCCCTGACACCTGGAAGCCGTATGACCGCCGATGTCCACACCCCCTTGAGCCGCTGGCAGGTGCTGTTGATGGCCTTTGCCACCGGCGTGGCGGTGGCCAGCAATTACTACGCGCAGCCGCTGCTGCACACCATCGCCGGCGAGTTCGGGGTGTCGTTCGGGCGCGCGGGCACGCTGGTGACGGCGGCGCAGTTGAGCTACGGCGTGGGCGTGGTGCTGCTGGTGCCGCTGGGCGACATGTTCGAGCGGCGGCGGTTGATCGTGGTGATGTCGCTGTTGTCGGCTTCCGGGCTCGTGGTGAGCGCGCTGAGCCATCAGTTCGCGTGGCTGCTGGTGGGCACGGCGATCACCGGGTTGTTCTCGGTGGTGGCGCAGGTGCTGGTGCCGTTCGCGGCGACGCTGGCGCGGCCGGAAGAGCGTGGCCGGGTGGTCGGCACGGTGATGAGCGGGCTGCTGCTGGGCATCCTGCTGGCGCGGACGGTGGCCGGTGCGTTGTCGTCGCTGGGCGACTGGCGCTGGGTGTACTGGATGGCGGCGGGCACGCTGGTGCTGACGACGTGGGTGCTGTATCGCACGTTGCCGCGCTTCCATCAGCATGCGGGGCTGGGTTACGGGGCGTTGCTGCGCTCGATCGGGACGCTGTTCGCGCAGGAGCCGGTGTTCCGGTTGCGCACGCTGCTGGGCGCGTTGAGCTTTGCGATGTTCGCGATGTTCTGGACGCCGCTGGCGTTCCTGCTGGCGGGCGCACCGTACCACTACAGCGACGCGACGATCGGTCTGTTCGGGCTGGTAGGCGCGGCGGGCACGTTGGCGGCAGGATTGGCGGGACGAATGGCGGACCGCGGCAAGGCGGCGCTGGCGACGACGCTGGCGCTGGTGCTGCTGGCGGCATCGTGGCTGCCGCTGGGCTTTTCCACGCAGTCGCTGGTGGCGCTGGTGGTAGGCGTGCTGGTGCTGGACCTGGCGGCGCAGCTGCTGCACGTGAGCAATCAGAACGTGGTGTTCGCGCTGCGCCCGGAGGCGCGCAACCGGCTCAATGCGGGGTACATGACCGGGTACTTCATCGGCGGTTCGGTGGGGTCGCTGGTGTCGGCGCAGGTGTATGGCGCCTACGGGTGGATCGGGGTGTGCCTGACCGGCGCCGGTGTTGCGGTAGTGGCGATGGGGGTGTGGGCGTGGGCGGTGATCGCGGAGAAGCGGAAGGCGTCGTAACGCCGACCGTTGGTCGGCTGCCGATATGACGCCGACCGCTGGTCGGCTGCCGCGACGTGATGCCGTAGAGCCGACCGTTGGTCGGCTGCATCTGCGCGGTGGGTAAGAGCAGCCGACCAACGGTCGGCTCTACGAGAAGCTGCCGAGCGACGGTCGGCTCTACGTGGAGCAGCCGACCAACGGTCGGCTCTACGAGAAGCTGCCGACCAACGGTCGGCTCTACGTTAGAAGGTGGTTTGGACGGCGAACTCCACGCGGGAACCGGCGTTGCCGGGGAACAGGCGCTTGGCGGCGTTGTCGGTGTCGTGCGCGGTCAAGCGCAGTTCCCAGGGGCCGTGCACCTTCCAGATTGCGCTCAGCTGGCCATGCAGGTAATCGTCACCCTGCGCGCTGGCCAGCCAGTAATGCCCCACCGCGCCTTCCAGGCGCCACTGCTCGCCCAGCGGCAGGCGTGCGCCCAACTGGGCGTAGGTGCCGCTGTGCCCGCCGGCCAACGCATCGTCGGAGACGCCGACCTGCAGCCAGTAGCGCTGCTGCCAGGTCAGCGTGCTGTTGAGCTCGGTCCAGTCCAGGTCCACGTTGCTGGACGGATAGAGATAGCGGGTGAGGTTGACGTCCAGCGCCCAGTCCTCGCCCAATGCCCCACCCCACCCGGCCACCACGTCGAACTCGCTGCGGGCGCCGTTGTCCGGCTGGAACGACACCCCCGACCCCCACACCGAGGCATACCAGCCGCTCTCACTGCCGAGTTTGATGCCGGCCTGCGCGGCCGGGTCGCCGTCGCTCTGCGAGCTGCCGCGCCAGACGTAATCGGAGGTCAGCGTCGCGTTGCCCTCCACGGCGGCCGCCGCCGCACCACTCAGCATCAGGCCCAGCAGCAGCACGCTGCAGCGGCGCGCGAGGCGCCCTTTGTTCTGTTCAACCACCACGGTAAGCACTCCATCGGACGGCGGCGCCGTCGAGGTGGGCAGTGTTCCCGCAGCGGCCGTAAAGCCGCCATGGCGCGGCCGGGGGATCGGCGCAAATTCCGTGTAAATCCTGCATCCACGATGCGGCGGAACCCCCGCGCTATCATGGGCCCCCTGACCTGTTGCGAGTAATGGCGTGGACGCGATCCTGACCCCGGTGTCGATTGGCGAGCTGATCGACAAGATCACCATCCTGGAAATCAAGGCCGAACGCATCGCCGACGCCGGCAAGAACGCCAACGTCCGCAAGGAACTCGATGGCCTGTGGCCGTTGTGGCAGCAGCAGCTGGCCAGCCAGCCCGGGCTGGACGCGCTCAAGGATCAGCTCAAGGCGATCAACGTGCGCATGTGGGACATCCAGGACCAGCTGCGCGACAAGGAAGCGGCGCAGGTGTTCGACGATGCGTTCATCCAGCTGGCGCGTGGCGTCTACGGCACCAACGGCGAGCGGGTGAAGGTGAAGAACGAGATCAACCGCATCGCAGGGTCTGCGCTGGTGGAAGAAAAGCAGTACCAGGGCGAGTAAGCCGCCCCGCCCGCGCCGGGCTCAGTGCCCGGTGGCGGCCATGAAGCGTTCGCGGTCCTGCTGGGTGCGCCGGCGGATTTCGGCCAGGGCTTCGTTCTCGGTGGCTTCCAGCATGGATTCGAACAGGCGCTGGAAGTGGTTGCGCATGGCCAGGCGTGCGCCGGCCGGGTCGCGTGCGCGCAGCGCGTCGAGAATGGCGGTGTGTTCTTCGTCGCGGGTATCGTCGTCGTTGTGGCAGACGTTGGCGTAGACCTGCTTCACCCGCGGCAGCTCGTTGCGCATCCGCCAGATCAGCTGCACGCAGTGCTCCACCACCGGGTTGCCGGCGATCCGCGCGATGGACAGGTGGAACTGGCGGTCGGCCTCGCTGGCCGCCGCCTCGCCCGAGGTGGGGTCGACCATGGCCGCGATCAGCCCGGCCAGGGCCTCCACTTCGTCATCGGTGATGCGGCTGGCAGCCATGGCCGCCGCTTCGGCCTCGATCACCGCGCGGGCGGCGGTGAGGTCGAAGGCGGATACATCCGGCAACGCGCCGGGGGCCTGCGCCGGGCGCGCCTTCACATACACCCCCGAGCCGGTCTTGATGGTGATCAGGCCCTGTGCCTCCAGCGCGATTTCCGCCTCGCGCACGGTCACCCGGCTCACGCCCAGGCGCTCGGCCAGGTCGCGTTCGCCAGGCAGCCGCGAGCCCGGCGGGAATTCGCCCTTCTCGATCAGCGCGACGATTTCGGCGGCAATGGACTGGTAGAGACGGGGTTCGGACATCATCAAGACCTGGCTGTAACGGTGGCTGGGGACCGACACGCGACCCGCGCCCTCAGAGAGCGGCGCGGTCCTGGAAAACCGCGCCACTGACCTCAGAAGCGGTAGCGCACCCCCAGATAATAGCGCCGCCCGTAGGTGGTGTACTCGCGGAAGCTGCCCAGGATGGGCATATCCGAGACCCGCGGCTCATCGGTGAGGTTGCTGGCCGACAGCGACAGCGACAGGTGCTTGTTCACCTTGTAGGTGGCGCGGAAGTCGAGCGAGCCATTGTCGCGCACGTAGCGGTTCTGCGAGGGGTCGCCGACGAACTGCTGGTAATAGTCCGAGCGGTACTTGTAGATCGCCTGCAGGTCCAGCTTGCCCAGGCCCCAGTACACCTGGGCCGAGGCCACGTGCTTGGACAGGCCGAAGATGTTGGCCGGCTCGACGATGCCCGGGGTGAATACGCCGGTGATCGGGTCGGTGGACTCGCCCAGGCGCAGGTCTTCGGTCTTGAAGTTGGAGTGGGCGTAGTTGTAGCTGGCCTTCACGCCCAGCCCGGAGAAGATGCCGGGCAGGTAGGAGAAGGTGTGCGAGCCGGTCAGCTCGAAGCCGATCAGGTCGCTCTTCTGGTCGCTGGTGGCCAGCTGCTCGACCGGCACGGTGACGCTCTGGCCGTCGATGTCGAAGGTTTCACCCACCACCACCGGCACCGAGCCGCCGTTGAACTGCTTGTAGTAGATGGCCGTGGACAGGATCGAATCGGCGTTGGCGTACCACTCCAGCGAGACGTCGGCGTTCCAGGACATGAGCGGCTTGGCGCGCGGGTTGCCGGTGGCGGTGATGTTGCCCAGCGCCTCGGCCACGCTGCGGAAGTCGGTATCGGCCTCGTCCAGGGTGAAGCTGCGGCCAAAGCCTTCGGCGGCCAGGTCGGGGCGCGACATGGCGCGGTAGGCACCCACGCGCAGCAGCAGGTCCGGGCGCAGTTCGAAGGACGCGTTGAAGCTGGGCAGCCATTCGGCGTTGCTGGACTTGAGCACCTGGCGGGTGAAATCGCCGGTGGGGGTGAGGGAGACGGTGCCATCGGGGTTGTTGGTCACGTCCAGGCCGCTGCGCAGGCCCACCGAACTGACGTCGGTGCGTACCCAGCGCACGCCGATGTTGCCGGTGACCGGCAGGCCGAACCATTCGCTGCTGTAGTCGCCCATCAGGTAGACGGCGTTGGTCTTCTCGGTGACATCGTTGTTGGCCGGGTTGCGCAGGTCGGCGCTGAGGCCGGTGTCGTCCACGCCGGTGAAAGCGTTGAACAGACAGCGGCTGTCGAAGCTGGCCCACTGGTCGATGGTGTTGCCGCTGGCGTTGGCCAGGAAGTCCTTCTGCGGGAATGCCTGGCGGCAGGCGCGGTTGGCCGCGCGGATGGCAGCGACGTTGGTGGTGGTGATGTCGCGGGTGTCGGTGAAGTCGGTGTAGGTGGCTTCGGAATGGCGCAGACCGCCCTTGATGGCGGTGAAGAAGCCGCTTTCCGGGGTGAACGCGGCATCGAAGCGCTGCGCGCGGATGGTGTGCTCGCGGCTCTGCTGGCGGCGGCGGATCAGCGCCGAGTCGGTGTAGTTGTCCGGGTTGTTCACGTCGAACGCCGGGTCCAGGGTGATGCTGGGCACGTCACCGCTGTAGTCGTAGGTGTAGTCGACGTAGCGGGTGTTCTTGATGCCGCCCACCGGCCTGCCGTTGACGTCGGTGCGGCCGGCACGCAGGCGGGTGGAGCGCTCGATCTGGTCGCGCTGGGTGTTGGAGTAGGACAGGTCGGTGGACAGCGTCCAGGCCGGGGTCGGCCGGAAAATGACGTTGAGGCCGCCGCCGGTGTACTCCTCCTTGCGCTCGAGGAAGTTGCCGGTGGAATCGATGGTGGTGCTGCCGGTGTGGTGCAGCAGCGCACCATCGTCGCTGACCACGCGGTTGTTGAGGTTGCGCATCATCGACGACAACGACAGGTCCGAGCGGTCTTCGGTGTAGTCGCGCTTGGAGTGCTGGTAGTCGAGGTTCACTTCCCACGCGTCGCTGGGCCGCCATTGCAGCGCGGCAAACTGCGAGTCGCGCTTGTCGTGTTCGATGAACTGGCGGTAGATGCGGCTGCTGGGCACCAGGTAGTAGGGCACGCCGTTGGCGACCTGGTTGCCGTCCACGGTGGTGCAGTTGCGGGTGGCGCCGACCACTTCGCGGCCATCGCAGGCCACCCAGGTGGAGCTGCTGGAGAACATTTCCTCCGGGTTGCTGCCTTCCAGCGCCTGCATGCCCACGGAGACGCCGAGCTTGCCGGCGCCGCCCATGTCGAACTGGTCGATGTAACTGGCGGTCCCGCGCCAGCCCACGCCGTCCTTGTCCTTGAGGCGGTTGTCGTAATCCTGCCAGGTGCCGCGACCGTCCAGCTGGATGGTGCGCTTGCCGTACTCGAGCGGCTTGACGGTCTCCATGTTGACCGTGCCGGCGACGCCGCCTTCGACGAAGTCGGCGCGCTGGGTCTTGTAGATGGCCACGGTGTTGATCAGTTCGGACGGGAACTGGTTGAAGTTCACCGAGCGGTCGCCGCTGCCGTTGGTGGCTTCGCGGCCATTGAAGGTGGACGAACCGAGGAACGGGCCGAGGCCGCGGATCGAGATCTCCGACGCACCGCCCTTCTCGCGATGGGTGGAGGCGCCGGTGATGGTCTCGATGGCTTCACCGATGGACAGCGCCGGCAGGTCGCCGATGTCATCGGCGGCAAGCACGTCGGAGATGACGGTCTCCTCGCGCTTCTTGTCGATCGAGGTCTGGATGGTGCCGCGCACGCCGGTTACCTGGACCTGGTCCAGGGTGGTGGGCGGTGCGGGCGGTGACTCGGCATCCTGTGCGTGTACCAGCGGCACGGCCGCAGTGACGGACAGGGCATACAACAGCGCGCCATGCAGCGCGGTGCGGCGAAGGCCTCGTGGCGAGGCCGTACGGCGGTCATGCAACATCGTGATCTCCCTCCCAGGATGGATCGTCCGATTACACGGATTCGATCCGGAAGATTCACGGTTACTGGACCAATGTCAATGAATTGGTACTAAAGTCTACCCCTGTGATCCGCCTAGACCACTTTGCGACGAATTAATGTGCGGATGCAGCAGAAATATGCGCAAGTGGCGAACCACATGCACCTAAAGTGGTATGCGATTGTGGTTGACGCGCGCATTGCCGGACCTGTTACGATCCGGGCTCGCGTTCGATGCCACGGTTGATCTGGGAGGGTAAGCCGATGACTCTGCAACATTCTCAAGCGCCACGTGCGCTGCGCCCGCTGCTGACCGCCCTGGCGTTGGGCCTTGCGGCCGGCGCATTGCCCGCCTTCGCGGCTGACCATCTGGTCCACGACGCCGCCGGGTATGCCGCCGCGACCAAAGCGCTGCAGCCGGGCGATACGGTCATCCTCGCCGACGGCGTATGGCGCGACATCGACCTGCTGCTGCGCGGTACCGGCAAAATTGGTCAACCAATTAAGCTGACGGCCCAGACTCCGGGCAAGGTGATCCTCAGCGGGCAGTCGCAGTTGCGCCTGGCCGGGTCCTACCTCGAGGTATCAAACCTGGTCTTCCGCGATGGCTGGGCACCCGGCAGCGAAGTGGTGTCCTTCCGGGCCTCGTCCAAGGAATGGGCCACCCACAGCCGGGTGACCGGGGTGGTGATCGACGGCTACAACAAACCGGACCGCCAGCAGTCGGACAACTGGGTGGGGATGTACGGCCAGGACAACCGCTTCGACCACAACCAGCTGGTGGGCAAGACCAACGCCGGCACCACCCTGGTGGTGGTACGCAACACCACCAGCGGGCTGGACAACCGCCACCGCATCGACCACAACTGGTTTGGCCCGCGCCCCAACCTGGGCAGCAACGGCGGCGAGACCATCCGCGTGGGCACCAGCACCGACTCGCAGTCCGATTCGAATACGGTGGTGGAGAACAATTGGTTCGAGCAGTGCGATGGCGAAGTGGAGATCGTGTCCAACAAGTCCGGCGGCAACCTGTATCGCGGCAACGTGTTCTTCGAATCGCGCGGCTCGATGGTGCTGCGCCACGGCCACGGCAACGTGGTCGAGCGCAATGTGTTCCTCGGCAACAACAAGGCCCATACCGGCGGCGTGCGGGTGATCAACCGCCACCAGATCGTGCGCGACAACTACTTCGAGAACATCGCCGGCGACAACTTCGCCGCCGCGCTGGCGGTGATGGCCGGCACCCGCGACGCGCCGTTGAACCGCTATGAGCAGGTGGACGATGCGCTGATCGAGCGCAACAGCTTCGTCGGCGTGCGCCAGGTGTTCCTCGGCGCCGGCCTGGACGACGAGCGCAACGCCATGCCAGTCAACAGCCGGATGCGCGGCAACCTGTTCATCGGCGATGGCAGCCGCGAGTTGCTGCGCAGCCAGGGCGACCTGGCCGGCATCGCCTTCAGCGGCAACGTGCAGAGCCCCAGCGTGTCGCCCGGCTTCCCTGCGGGAGTGAGCGCGCGGAAGGTGACCCTGCAGCGCGCGGCCAATGGCCTGCAGTACCCGGTGGACACCATCACCGCCGGCGCGCCGCGCGACCTCGCGCCGATCGCGCGCGAGCAGGTGGGCGTGGGCTGGTATCCCAAGGCGCTGACCCGTACCGCGCTGGACAGTGGCGCCATGCGCAAGGTGGCACCGGGTGAGGACACCCTCGCCCGCGCCGTGGCCAGCAGCGCGCCGGGCGACCAGTTGCAGTTGCAGCGCGGCCAGTACCGCATCGACCAGGTGGTGAACGTGGACCACCCGGTCAGCGTGATCGGCCCGCGCCGTGGCCGCGCCAGCCTGCAGTTCTCGCGCCCCACCCTGTTCGAGATCCGCGCCGGCGGTTCGCTCAAGCTGGCCCGGCTGGATATCGACGGCGCCCTGGCGCCGGATGCGGCCGGCAACGCCGTGGTGCGGATCGCCCCGGGCAGCCAGGCCTTCAACTACACCCTGCTGATCGAAGACAGCCACATCCACGGGCTCACCAGCAACAAGGCCTTCGATGTAATCAATGCCGGCAAGGGCAGCCTGGCCGCGCGCATCGGCATGACCAACACCACGGTGGAGGACATCAGCGGCAGCGTGATTACCGCCGCTGCCGAGACCGACGACCTGGGCACTTACAACGCCGAGCAGGTGGACATTGTTGCGTCGACGTTCCGCAACATCGCCGGGCCGCTGTTGAACCTGTACCGCGGTGGCACCGATGAAAGCACCTTCGGCCCGACGCTGCGGGTGCATGGCAACCAGCTCGACAACGTGGGCGTGGCCGCCGACACCAGCCTGCGCCTGCACGGCGTGCAGACCGCCACGCTGACCGACAACCAGTTCCTCCGCAGCGGACGCGTGCGCTTCAGCCACCGCGTCGGCGAGCCCCGCCTGGCCGCGCACGGCAACGTGCTCGACGCCACCGCGGCGATGCAGTCCGATACTCCAGCCGAGACCCTGCCATGACGCGTTCCACGCCCCTGATGCTGCTGCTGGCGGCCTCCTTCAGCGCTGCCGCGCTGCCCGCCGTTGCCGCTGCACCTGCCGGCAGCCAACAACCGGCGGCCGCTGCCAGCGCCCCGGTCCTGGTCACCGCCGCGCAGTGGCAGCAGATGCGCAGCGATGGCAGCAGGTACCCGGTGTTTGCCAAGGAGCAGCAGCGCGCCGAGCGCCTGGTGCGCGGCATGATCAAGGCCGGCATCGACGTGCCGGTGCCCAAGGACAAGGGCGGCGGCTACACCCACGAACAGCACAAGCGCAATTACCAGGCCATCCAGGCGGCCGGCGCGCTGTACCGGCTGACCGGTGACAAGGTGTATGCCGACTACGCGCGCGACCTGCTGCTGGGCTACGCCAAGCTGTACCCCGGACTGGGCGCGCACCCGCAGGGCCGCGGCCAGATCCCCGGCCGGCTGTTCTGGCAGACCCTCAACGACTCGGTGTGGCTGGTGAGCGCGGTGCAGGGCTATGACGCGATCCGCGACAGCCTCAGCGCGGCAGACCGCAAGACCATCGACGACGGCGTGTTCCGGCCGATGGCCGACTTCCTCAGCGGTACGCCGGAAAACTTCGACAAGATCCACAACCACGCCACCTGGGCGGTGGCGGCGGTGGGCATGACCGGCTACGTGCTGCGCGACCCGACTTACGTGGACAAGGCCTTGAACGGCAGCAGGCGCGATGGCAGCGCCGGCTTCCTCAAGCAGGTGGACCAGCTGTTTTCGCCGGACGGCTATTACGAGGAAGGCCCCTACTACCAGCGCTATGCGCTGGCACCGTTCATCCTGTTCGCCAATGCGGTCCAGCGCAACGAACCGCAGCGCGGCATCTTCACGCGCCGCGACGGGGTGTTGCTGAAGGCCGTCGATTCGCTGGTGCAGAGCAGCTACGGCGGGTACTTCTTCCCGATCAACGACGCCATCCTGGACAAGGGCCTGGACACCGAGGAACTGGTGGCCGGCATCGACATCGCCTACGCGCAGACCAGCGACGCGCGGCTGCTATCGGTGGCCAAGGCGCAGAAGCGCGTGCTGCTGTCGCCCGAGGGCCTGCAGGTGGCCCAGGCGCTGGCACAGGACAAGGCCAAGCCGTTCGCCTTCGTGCCCACCCTGCTGCGCGATGGCCCGGACGGCACCGAAGGTGCGCTGGCGATCCTGCGCATGGGCGGTGAAAACGGCCAGGCACTGGTGATGAAAAACACCAAGCAGGGCATGGGCCACGGTCACTTCGACAAGCTCAACTGGCTGTTCTACGACAACGGCCAGCGCGTGGTCACCGATTACGGCGCCGCGCGCTTCCTCAATATCGAAGCCAAGTCCGGCGGCATCTACCTGCCGGAGAACAACAGCTGGGCGCGGCAGACGCTTGCCCACAACACGCTGGTGGTGAACGAGCAGAGCCACTTCGGCGGCGACTGGAAGAAGGGCCAGGCGCTGGCACCGACGCCGCTGCTGTTCGCCGCGGGCGACGACACCCAGATCGCCTCGGCGCGCATGGACGGCGCCTACGACGGAGTGAACTTCACCCGTACCCAGGTGCTGCTGGCCCACCCCGCGCTGACCGAACCGGTGGTGCTGGACCTGCTGCGGGTCAACGGCAGCAAGGCGGCGCGCTACGACCTGCCGCTGCACTTCAACGGCCACATCATGGACGTGGGCTTCAAGGCACAGTCGGCGGTGGCCGCGCGGCCGGTGCTGGGCAAGGCCAACGGCTACCAGCACGTGTGGATCGACGCGGCCAGCGAACCCACCAGCGAGGCGCGCAGCCTGACCTGGCTGCTGGACGGGCGCTTCTATACGTACCGCTTCGCCAGCACCGCGCCCTCGCGTGCGTTGCTCGGCGAGAGCGGCGCAAATGATCCGTCGTTCAACCTGCGCCGCGAGCCGATGTTGCTGCAGCGCGTGGATGGCCAGGGCGCCACCACCTTCTATGGCGTGCTGGAGCCGCATGGCCAGTACGACGGCACCGCCGAGACCGTGCGCGGCGCCAACAGCCGCATCGATGCCATCCGCCATTACCGCGGCAAGGATGCCGATGTGCTGGTGCTGGCGCTGGCCGGCGGCAGGCAGGTGGCGGTGGGCATTGCCGATGAACCGAACAGGCCCGGCAGCCATGAGGTCAGTGGCGGTGGCCACAGCTGGCGCTGGGACGGCGGTTGGAAGCGCTTCGATACCGGCAGCGGCAAGGACGGCAAATGAAGGTCACCACCCAGGCCCGCACCTACGTTCGTTGGCTGATCGTGGCGCTGATCGCCATCGCCACGGTCATCAACTACATCGACCGCAACGCACTGGCGGTGATGTGGCCGCAGATCTCCAAGGATGTGGGCGCGACCAAGGAAGACTACGCGCTGCTGGTCACCGTGTTCATGCTGTTCTACGCCGCCGGGCAGTTCGTGTTCGGCCGGTTGTTCGACATCATCGGCACGCGGCTGGGCTTCGCTCTGTCGATCGCGGTGTGGTCGATCTCCATCGCGCTGCATTCGGTCACCCACTCCATCCTGTCCTTCAGCCTGGTCCGGGCGATGCTCGGCATCAGCGAGGCCGGTGCATGGCCGGGGGCGGTGAAGGCCAACGCCGAGTGGTTCCCCGCCCGCGAACGGGCGCTGGCACAGGGCGTGTTCAATGCGGGCGCGTCGATCGGCGCGATCGTGTCGGCGCCGTTGATCGCGGTGCTGTTCCTCTGGCTGGGCTGGCGCGGCACGTTCATCCTGATCGGTGCGATCGGCTTCATCTGGCTGCTGCCGTGGCTGATCATCTACCGCGCGGGCCCGGACAAGCACCCCTGGGTGAGCGCGGCCGAGCGCGCGTTGATCCTGGATGCACCGAGCGAGCAGCCAGCCACGCCCAGGGCCGAGTACGTGCCCAGCATGCGCCAGCTGCTGGGCCATCGGCAGACCTGGGGCATCCTGATTTCGCGGTTCTTCCTGGACCCGATCTGGTGGCTGTTCGTGTCCTGGTTGCCGCTCTACCTGGCCGACACGTTCGGCTTTGACATCAAGCAGATCGGCATCTTCGCCTGGGTGCCCTACGTGGGCGCGATGATCGGCAGCCTCGGCGGCGGCTGGTTGTCCGGGCGCCTGATCGGCGCCGGCTGGAGCGTGGACAAGGCGCGCAAGGTGGTCATCACCCTGGGCGGGGCGATCATGGCCCCGGCCCTGCTCGGCGCGGTGCTGGCCACCGACCCGGTGTGGGCCGTGGTCACCATTGCCTTCGTGCTGTTCGGCTTCCAGATCGCCATCGGCAACATCCAGACCCTGCCCGGCGACATCTTCAGCGGCAAGTCGGTGGGCTCGGTGGCCGGCCTGGGCGGCATGGCCGCGGTGGCCGGCACGCTGATCACCACATGGCTGGTGCCGGCGATGACCCATGAATCCTACGCACCGATCTTCATCCTCGTGGCCGCCCTGGTGCCGGCCTCGTTGTTGGCGCTGTGGCTGGTGACCGGCCGCGTCGAAAAACTCGACGGCCCGGCCCGGCCGCGCTGAGCCCATCTCATTCCTTTTCCCCCAACGCACTACTGGAGCATTCCATGACCCAATTCAACGACAAGGTGGCCATCGTCACCGGTGGCGGCCGTGACATCGGCCGCGAGATCTCGCTCAAGCTGGCCGCCGCCGGTGCCAAGGTGTGCATCAACTACGCCAACGACGAGGCCAGCGCGCAGGACACCCTCAAGCAGATCGAAGCGGCCGGTGGCACCGCCATCGTGCACCGCGCCGACGTCACCGATGCCAAGGCGGTGGCCGGCATGGTCGAGGCCACCCAGGCCGCGTTCGGCCCGCAGATCGACGTGCTGGTGAACGTGGCCGGCGGCATGGTGCAGCGCCGGCCGCTGGCCGAGATCGACGAAGCGTTCTTCCACAAGGTGATGGACCTCAACATGAGCTCGGTCTACCTGACCACCCATGCGGTGGTGCCGCACATGCCCGACGGTGGTGCGATCGTGAACTTCGCCTCGCAGGCCGGCCGCGACGGCGGTGGCCCGGGCGCGGCCATCTATGCCACCGCCAAGGCCGCGGTGATGACCTTCACCCGTGCCATGGCCAAGGAACTGGGCCCGCGTGGCATCCGCGTCAACGCCCTGTGCTGCGGCATGATCGCCACCCGCTTCCATGACGAATTCACCAAGCCGGAAGTGCGCACCGCCGTGGCCGGCAACACCCCGCTGCGCCGCCAGGGCCGCCCGCAGGAAGCGGCCGACACGGCCGTGTACCTGGCCTCGGACGCGGCCGGTTTCATCACCGGTGCCAACGTGGACGTCAACGGCGGCACCTACTTCTCTTGATGGATATGTTCCGCTGACCGCCTGGGAGGGCTGCCATGCTGCGCTGGACCACTGCACTGTCGATTGCACTTGCCACCAGCGCCGCTGCGCTGCCCGCCCATGCCCAGGTCTGGGTGCCGGCATGGACCGCCTCGCCGGCACCGGACCGCCAGGATGGCACCCCGGAAGCGCCGGTACAGTTCGCGCACCAGACGGTGCGCCAGGACATGCGCCTGGCCAGCTCGGCCACGGCGCTGCGCTTCCGCATCAGCAATGAACTGGGCGATGCGCCGCTGACCATCGGCGGCGCATCGGCCCAACGCACCGGCACGGCCACCCCGGCCAAGCTGGTCACCTTCAATGGTCGCAGCGACGTGGTGGTGCCCGTGGGCGCCGCGCTGCTCAGCGACCCGGTGGCGATGACCGTGCCGGCACTGGCCGATGTATCGCTCACCGTGTATTTCCCCGAACCGACCAAGCCTGCCGTGCGGCGTACCGCGCTGCGCATCGTCGACGGCCGCCAGGCCGAGGTGGGCGACAAGGTCAAACTCGCCTACCGGCAGAACGTGGTATCGGCGGTGCTGGCCGAACGCGCCACCACGCCGGTGGTGGTGGTGGCCCTGGGCGATTCGATCACCGAGGGCGCCACCGCCACGCGCGGCAGCAACGGCGATTGGCCGGCACTGCTGTCCGCGCGCCTGCAGCAGGCCTGCCCGGACCGGGTAGTGGTGGTCAACGCCGGCATCAGCGGCAACAAGGTGATGGACCACGGCCGCAGCCACAGCGCGCTGGCGCGGCTGGACCGCGACGTGATCGCGCTGCCCAACGTGAGCAAGGTGATCGTGTTCGAAGGCATCAACGACATCCGACACGACGGTGGCACCCCGCCCAAGGCCGGCCGCAATGCCGAGGACATGGTGCTGGGCTACCGGCAGATCGCCGAGCGCCTGCATGGCAACGGCATCGGCGCGATCGCGGCCACCATCACCCCGTTCGGGGGCTCGGACCGCTACGAGCCGACCGCCGCCGCCACCCGCACCCAGCTCAACACCTGGATGCGCGGCGGCCGCAGCGGCTATGACGGCCTGATCGACTTCGACCAGATCCTGCGCGACCCGGCCAACCCGGAAAACCTGCCCGAGGCCATCACCCGCGACCACCTGCATCCCAACGATGAAGGTTACCGGCGCATGGCCGAGGGCATCGACCTGGGCCTGCTGGGGTGCAAGGCACGATGAGCACGCAGCAGTTCGCGCTGGCCGCATCGCACGGCCAGCGCTGGGATGCACTGGCGCTGGGCGAGGTGATGCTGCGCTTCGATCCCGGCGAAGGCCGGATCCGCAACGCACGCCAGTTCACCGTGTGGGAAGGCGGTGGCGAGTACAACGTCGCGCGTGGCCTGTGCAGCACCTTCGGGCACCGCAGCGGCGTGTTGACCGCGCTGCCGCGCAACGAGCTGGGTGCGTTGGCCCAGCAGTTGATCCAGGCGGGGGGCGTGGATGCCAGCCAGATCGTCTGGCGCGACTACGATGGCATCGGCCGCAACACGCGCATGGGCCTGAACTTCACCGAGCGCGGCTTCGGCGTGCGCGCCCCGCTGGGCATCTCCGACCGCGCCACCTCGGCCGCCTCGCAGTTGCAGCCGCACGAGTACGACTGGGACGCGCTGTTCGGCCGCGATGGCGTGCGCTGGCTGCATACCGGCGGCATCTTCGCCGCGTTGTCCGAACACAGCGCGCAGACCGCCATCGCCGCGGTGCAGGCCGCACGCCGGCACGGGGTGGCGGTGTCCTACGACCTCAACTACCGCGCCAGCCTGTGGGACAGTCACCCCGATCCGGATGCGGCCCGGCATGCCAACTGCGCCATCGCCGCCGAATGCGACCTGCTGGTGGGCGACGAGTACTCGTTCGCGGCATGCCTGGGCATGGACCTGGCCGATCTGGGCCGGCGCGCGACGCCGATGGATGTCGGTCCGGCCGACGCCGCCGCGCAGCGCGCACTGCAGCGTTTCCCGACCCTGCAGGCGGTGGCGTTCACCCTGCGCGACGCCAGCAACGCCGCACGCAACGGCTGGGGCGGCGCGTTGCGTACCCGCGAAACCTTGTTCGTCTCGCGCACGCGCGAGGTGGACCTGCTCGACCGCGTGGGTGGCGGCGATGCGTTCGTGGCCGGCGTGGTGCATGCCCTGCTCAGTGGCAAGGGCGAGCAGGCCGCGGTGGAACTGGGCGCCGCACATGGTGCGCTGGCGATGTCCACGCCCGGGGATGGCGCGATCACCAGCCTGGCGGAAGTGGAGGCCGTGGCGCGCGGCGATGGGGCGGCGGCACGGCGTTGAGCGGGCGCATGAGCGTCCGCGCCAGGAACGCCAGCACACGCTGGCTGGAGTCACGATCGGCACGCGCATAGCCCTCTGCGGTGCCACCCACCTGGAGGTGAGGGCCGGTCTGGTGGCGGAAGGTGGTCGGCTGCAACATCTGGGTGATCAGGTGACCGGCATCGCTGTAGTAGGCCACCTCGTCGTCCATCGGCACGGCGCGCCGTGCACGCAGCCAGCGCTCGGCGACGGCGGCCATGCGACCAGAGTCGCCGAGCTGATCGTCGCCACCGGCCACCAGCAGCACAGGGCCGTTGATCCGCTCGATCGGCAGCATCGCCTGTTCAAGCAGGGCGGCGTCGGCGGCGGTGGGCGCTGACCAGTCCACCGCCTCGCGGTAGGGCAGATAGCCCAACGGCGTTCCCTTCCAGGTCAATGGCGGAAGGTCCACGCCCCGGTAGTCGGCCGGTGCCACATCGCGGCGGATCCCACGGAACGGGGCCGGGCTGCCAACCCACGAGACCACGCTGCGCAGGCGGGCGTCATGCGCGGCGGCGGCCATGGCGACGATGCCACCCCAGGATCCCCCCATCACGCCGATCCGCTCCGGATCCACGCCCGGCTGCTGCTGCAGCCACGTCACCGCATCCAGCACGGGCTCGATGGGAACGTTGATCAGGTCCTTCGGGCGTCCGTCCATACGGTAATACCCGACCGCAAGCGCGACATACCCATTGCTGGCCAGCCATGCGGCATAGGCGCTGGCCGCCTCGATCCCCCCTTCCGCGCCGCCCAGCGTCACCACCGCCGGGCGTGTGGCACCGGCACCTGCCACGTCTGCGGGCAGGTACAGACGTGCGCTGACGCCGGCCACCTGCACCACCTGCGCGACCACGCCTGGCGCCGACAGCCGCCGCTCCAGCACCCGGGAGGCGATGAGCTCGCCATCGCGCAGCACGCTCAGTCGCATCGGGACCGCCTCATACAACAGCCCATCGGGGCTGTGCCGCAGTGGCAGTGGGCTCGGCGTACCCGTGCCGGATTCCGGTTGCATCGACCACAACAACCCGGCAGCGTCGATGCCACGGTAACTGCCCTGTTCGGCGGCAGAGGTGGCGGTGTCCGCCACGCCATCCAGATCGGCGCGCAACCGCGCACTCGAGCGCCACACCTGCCCGCGTGCATCGCGCATTTCCAGGCGCAGGTCGATCGGCTCGGCCGCGTTCAAGCCGGTGACCGCAATGGAAGGCACGCGGTCACCCCGGTCACCGTGCGTGTCCACCACCAGTTCGGCGGCCTCGAGTGGGGCGCACCCCATCACGGTCAACGCGGCCAGCCATGCCAGGCGCTTGTACATATCGACTTCCTGCTGTGGAAAACGCGCAGGGTGAGGGCAATGAAGGCGGCACGGTACGCCAGGACCGGCCCGATGGTGTGAGCCGTGCAGACGCTGGCCCCAACCGGGCGTGGCGGTGCTCAGCGCGCTGCCAGGGCCTGCGCCAGGGCCGCGCGATACGTGCGGCTCACCGGGACGCGTGCGCCATCGGACAACTGCAGCATCGCATCGCCATTGCGGCGTTCGTGCAGCGCCTGGATACGGTGCGGATTGACCACCACCGAACGATGCACGCGGACAAGGCCCGCCGATGCCGTCTGTTCGGCCAGCTGGCCGATGCTCTCGCGCAGCAGGTGGACCTGCCCCCCCACATGCACGCAGGCGTAGTGACCGGCCATGTCGATGTAGTCGATCTGATCCGCCTGCAGGTAATCGGTGCGTTGACCTTGGCGAACGGCCAGGCGTTCGCCCGTGGGCGCAGGGGGGGATGGGTCGATCAGGCGGCGCGCGCGCGCCACTGCCATGGCCAGGCGGTCCGGGTCGACGGGTTTGAGCAGGTAATCGGCAGCCCCCAGCGTGTAGGCCTGCAGCGCGTGCTGGGCATGCGCGGTGATGAAGATGGTGTGCGCGGCGAGTGTGGGCCACTGCCCCGCCAATGCCATGCCGCTGCCGTCGGGCAGACCGATATCCAGCAGCAGCAGATCGAAGCGACGCGAGCGCAGCAGTGCATCGGCCTGCGCCACGCTGGCCGCGGTCGCATCCACGCGCAGATCCGGATGTGCCTGCAGCAGGCTCACCAGCTTGTCACTGGCCAAGGGCACGTCCTCCACCACCAACGTGCTCAGTACCCGGCTCATGCCCATTCCTGCGCATCGATGGCAGGCAGCCGCAGTCGCACCGAAAAGTGGTCGCCCTCCACCGCCGCCTGCACGCTGCCGCGCGCACCATGCAGGGCATCCAGACGCTGGCGGAGATTGCCCAGTCCGCTGCCGGTGCCTGCCGGCGGTCTCTGCGGCGCCAGCCCGTGCCGATTACGCACCGACAGGCGCAGCACGCCCTCGGCCACGTCTGCGCGGACATCGATCTCCAGCGCGGCCTCGGCCTGTTCCCAGCCGCTGTGGCGCACGGCGTTTTCCAGCAGCGGCTGCAGCAGCAGGGACGGCACCTGGCACTGCCAGGCCTCGGCGGAGAGCCGCCACTGGACCGTCAGCGGCATACCGCGCAACAGCCGCTGCAGGGCCAGATAGTCGTTGGCCGCCGCGACTTCCTCGGCCAGCGTTCGCTGCGGCGGGCACGCCATGGCGTCGCGCAGCAGATCGGACAGCCCGGCCAGCGCGCGGTCGGCATCGGCCGGCCGCTGGTAGCCCAACCCGCCGATGGCATTGAGCGCGTTGAACAGGAAATGGTGGTGCAGATGCTGCCGAAGCGCGGTCTGGCGCGCCTGGTCGAGCAAGGCACCCCGCCGCCGGTAGCGCTGGACGAAGGCCAATGTCTGGCCCAGCCCGATCACCGCCACGAAGGTGGGGGCGGCGAACAACGCGGTCGCCGCAATCGCGCGTACCGCGGCGGTGCGGTCGGGCAGGCTGCCCCAGGGATGCAACTGGCTGAGCCAGCTGCCCAGCACCCACCCCGCCGCCGACAGCAGGGGGGTCACCCCCGCCCCCAGCAGCAACAGGCAGGCACCGTGGCGCAGGTCGCGCCCCATGCCCAGTGGCCAACGCCGGCACAACCTCCACAGCACCGGCGTGGCCAGCAGCCACGGCAGCTGGCTGCCGGCCATGAACCACAGCGCGGCTGGCCATCCACCTGCTTCGCCGCCGACGGTCCGAGCCAGGTACACCGCCGGTACGCTGCTGGCGAACAGCACCGCCCACAGCGCCAACGCATAGCGCAGCGGGGGGATGGGGGCGGTCGTCTGCGACACGGGGGACGGGCTGGAATCGGCGGGGCGCATCACGCTGCACGGGCCAGTGATCGGGCACCGGATTGTCGCAGGGGTCGCAGCATGCGGCTACGTGGCGCGAGGGGCCATCGACACCTGCTCCAGTGCCCTGCGCGCCGACACCGTCAATGGCGCCGGCAACGCGTCGGCGGTGAACCAGTCCAGCGCGAGCAACGCGTCGGGCTCCTTCAGCGCGGCGATGGTGGCGTCGAGCGCGTGCACCAGATACACCGGGGCCACCCAATGCTGCCCCAGTGCCGGCTCGAAGTGGTCGACCACGCAGAGCAGGCGCGTCACTGCGACGCGCAACCCGGTTTCTTCCTCCACCTCACGCACCACGGCATCTTCGACCTTCTCCATCCAGTCCACCTTGCCGCCGGGCAGCCCCCAATGCCCCTGCTCGGGCGGACGCCCGCGCTGGACCAGCAGGATCGCGCCATCGGCGCGCTGGATCACGGCACCACAGCCGAGGCGGGGCTGCTGCAGATCAGGGGACTGGGGCATCGGGCATCTCCATGGCGGTGCCTCATTATCCCTCGGGCCCCGCGCCTGAATCGCGCCCACGAAAAAGGCCCGGCATTGCCGGGCCTTTCCTGCCACGCCGATCAGGCGCGTGGCGATGCGGTCACGCCGGGATTACCAGCTGAAGCGCGGGCCGACCGACCATTCCTTGTCACCATGGCGATCCATCTTGATGTCGCCGTTGATGCCCCAGTTCTGGTTCAACTTCACCTGGCCACCCAGGCGGCCGTAGAACTCGCCATCCGGATTGACGCCGTGCTTCTTGCTGTAATCCTCGTAGCCGGCCATTGCATAGACTTCGGCGTGCTGGCCGAACGCGGTACGGATACCGGCTTCAGCGCTGTAGCCGTTGAAGTCCAGGCCTTCCTTCGGGTCGAACTTGTTGTAGGCCACGCGGCCCACGAAGTCGGTGCTGTTGCCGATTTCCTGGTTGTAGCCAACGCCGACGCGCCACTGGTCAACCTTGAAGTTGCCGATGTCGGTCTTCTGCTGGCTGTACTCACCGAAGGCGTGGAAGTTCGGCAGGAACGCGTAGGAACCCTTCACGCCCCAACCATCGGCCTTGCCGCCGTCTGCGTCGGTCTTGACGTAGTCGCCTTCGGCGTAGTTGTAGGACAGGCCTTCAGCAGCGGACGCGGCGAACGGCAGGGCGGCGGCGAGCGCCAGGGCAATCAACGAAGTCTTCATGGGGGTACACCTCTGTCTTGAACTGCTTGCAGCCAGCGCGTACGCCGCTCTGCATCGGGAATGTAAATTCTCCGTTATTCGCCACAACCCGCCCTGAAGTCGACACGTTTCATATCGGTGGATTTTTGGCGGGGGTTCAGTTGCGCTCTGGCATATACGCGCGCGCCGCGATTTCAGCGGTAAAACAGCGCTGCAACGTGCAGGCGGCGTGAGCGTGGGACGCCGGCAACGCGAGCATCAGGCAGGACAGGCGCGGGATGCGGCGACACGCCAGCATCGGCAAACAGCAAGATGGAATCTGGTCACGACGATGCCCTTGCGGGGCGTCACGCGTTGGGGAAGCCGCTCTTGGGGAGTAGTCGGCTAACGCGTCCATCCTCCGTAATACACCGGCGACGCGCCGTGGCGTCACTGCTCGGTAGCGCGTAGTGGCTTCCTTTCCGGCTCCCCATAGTCGGCGGAATAACCCGCGGCGGCTATCAGGATCTTCCTCGCCAGCGTTAGGACTTTTCTGACCCCCCCGTACGCGAGGGGAGGTATTCGTATTGCGTAACCTATTGAAAGACTTGTTCTTTCAACGTCGCGCTGGGCGGCCATCACACGGATGGGCCGGGGTCAGGGCAAAGTGTCGATCTCCCCTCCCCCCGTTCGTCGTTTGCAATGAAGGCGCCCATCCCGGTGCGCCATCTGGAGCTGACCATGGCGTATATCGATGGCTTCGTGATTGCCGTCCCCACCGCGAACAGAGAGGCATTCCTCAAGCACGCGCAGATGGGCGATGCGATCTGTATCGAGCACGGGGCCACCCGCGTGGTGGAGTGCTGGGGCGACGACGTGCCACGCGGCAAGCAGACCGACTTCTACCGTGCGGTGGAGGCCAAGGACGATGAGACCGTGCTGTTTTCCTGGATCGAATGGCCGGACAAGGCCACCCGCGATGCCGGCATGCAGAAGATGATGGAGGACCCGCGCATGAACCCGGAAAACAACCCGATGCCGTTCGACGGCAAGCGGATGATCTACGGCGGCTTCGTGCCGGTGGTGGAGCTGGGCGGGAAGTAGGCACTTCATCCCGGCCACACCGTGGCCTCATCGTTCGCCCACGCGCAGGCAGGACCCTGACCCCTCCACGGTCATCGGTCCTGCCGCCATGTCTTCCTTCGCCGGCCACGCCCTCGCCGGGGTTACCGCCTACCTGTGCAGCACCGGGGGCGCGCGGGCGCGGGCGCCATCGCGATGGGCGGTGGTGCCGTTCGTGTTCGTCGCGGTCTGTCCGGACCTGGACTATCTGGGGGTCTGGCTGCTCGGCTACGGCGCACACCCGCGCATCACCCACAGCCTGCTGTTCGCGCTGGTCGCGGCGGTGGCGGTGCAGTGCGTGGCGAAGGCCGCCGGCAACACGCAGCCGCTGCGGTGGCGGTGGCTGCTGCTGGCGAGCGTGTCGCACCCGCTGCTGGACCTGCTGGTGGGCGCGCATCCGGTGCCGCTGTTCTGGCCGCTGCAGGACGGGGTGGCGGTGCGCGGCGTGCTGCCCAGCGCAGGTGCGCTGAGGGTCGGCAACGCCTACCTGTGGCGCAACCTGCTGATCGAACTGGGGGTCTTGCTGCCGGTGTTCGCCGCGCTGGTCGCGCTGGCACGGGGCCATGCGTGGGGGCGCTGGCGCGCGTGGACGTGGTGCATCGCGCCGGTCTGGGCAGCGTTCGTCATCTGGTCGATCCGCCTGCCGCGTTGACGCCTGCGCGGCGCTGCACGCCGTGACAGCCACCAGCGTCGGCAGGCGCGCTCAGCGTGCGTGGCTGCCGTCGTCGTCCGCGCCGTGGCCCATGCCCATGCCCATGCCACCGCCACCCATGCCGCCCATGCCACCACCACCGCCGCCACCCGCCTTGCCGCCGGCCTTGTCGCCGTCGCCCTTGCCCTTCGCACCGGCGCTCGGCCGCGCCGGCCCCTGCTGCGGAATGCCCACGCTGGACGGGATCGGCGCCAGGTCGAGCGCACCGCGGATGAAGTCGCGCAGCGACACCACCAACGCGGCGGTCTGCACCGGCCGGCCCTGGGCCAGCTCGGTAGCCGCGTTGGCGGCCAGCCGCACCTGGTCATCGGTGCCGAGCAGGATGATGTCCGACAGCGCCGCCTCCACCGCATCACGGATGCGGCGCGCCCGATCGCTGCCGGCATCGATGCCCGCCGGCAACGCCACCCCGTCCTCGCCCGGCGCCGGGCGCAGGTCGCGCAGGTGGCGCGGGTCCACGTGCAACGCCCCGGTGAACGAGCCGCCGAGGGTCTTGTAGGCGGCGATCAGCGTACGCAGGCGCTCGTTGATCTGCCGGTTCTCGCGCTCGCGCCGCTGCTGCAGGGTCTGCATCACCAGCAGCCGGATACCGACGCCGATCAGGGTGATCACCGCCAGCCCGACCAGGGTGGACAGCATCGCCTGCCAGGAACTGAAGTCTAGACCGCGCATGCCTCCTCCTTCGTCATGTCGCGCAGCGTAGCAAGGGCGTCCTCCCCCTTCCGTCACGGCCCATGCCTACCCGTGCGCAGGCCCGCTGCACCGCGTCACTGCGCAGGCGCATCCCGGGTGCGGAAGCGCCACACCTGCGCAGGCAGCACGGTCCCGTCCTTGCCGACAAAACCGCCTGGCATGCCGGGGCTGTTGAGCTCGATCACATACGCCGTGGCCGGTTGCAACGCCACGGGCAGGCGTAGCACGCGGCGATCGTCATCCCATTGCGGCGCCGCGGTGAACGTCGGGTTGCGATCACCGAAGATGCCCACCCCTCGCCCCATGGGGCGGTCGAAGTGCAGCTCCAGTTGCGCCAGCGCGGCATCCACCTGTGCCTCGCCCGCCGCGGGCACCTGCCTGGCCAGGGAAACCGTGGTGACGCCGGCATCGGCGCGGGCATGCAGCAACGACGCCTGGGCCTCGAACAGGGCGGCCATCGTGGCAGCCGTGCCTTCGTTGAGCCAGCGCCCACCGCGGGCATCGCCGCGCAGCTGGTCGGTGACCGCCGGCACCCAGTCGAAGCCGCGCGCGGCATCCTCCTGGAAGAGCAGTCCCACGCTGTCACTGTCACGGCGGTCCTGGAAATACCCCCGCGTCACGGCGCGCACGAGGCTTTCATAGGTCACGGCCTGCCAACTGCCGTAGGCCTGGGCGCGCATTTGTTCGATCCTGGCCTCCAGCAACGCAGTGGCGGCGGGCTGCAATGCCGCGCCCTGCCGGTCGACCCACGGATTCACCCAGGAATGGGCGAACTCATGCACCAGCAGGCGCTGCATGGCGGCAAACGGCCATGCCGTCGTTTGCCCCTGCGGCGTGGCCGGCACCCCCAGCACCGCATACATCTGCACCGAACCGTCGCCGCCGCGGAGTCGCGGTCCGTAGTTGCCACGCCCGTGCAACAGGCCGGCAATGATCTGTAACCGGAGCCCCGGCTGCGGCCCGAGCGTCTGTTCGAACCAGGCGATCTGCGGCCATCCCTGCAGGCCGGTCGCGAGCTCGGTCTCCACCCGGTGGTAGAAACGCTGCTGCCCGCGGAAGAAGCCCGCCGCGTCGGTATCCCGCTCGAAGGCGGCCATGGCGCGCAGGTAGGCGTGCGCCGTGTCCAGGGTCCAGCGGCCCGGCATGTCGCGCAGCCACTCGGGCAGGGGTTGGCGCGGCTGCCAGCGATGCGGCGTTGCCGCCAGGGCCAGCGCAACGGTGTCGCTGTAGCCGATGCCGTGCTGCTGGCGCAACGCCCGCAGCAGCTGCACCGCTGGATGATCCTGATAACGCCGGAAGTGGGTCTCCACCGCAGCGTCATAGTCGGCAATGCCGGGCGCTGAAAATTCCTCGAAGCCGGCAAGGCGATTCGCCACCGCGGCCAGCTCGACACTTGGATCCACCACCACCGGGCGAGGCGATGCCGCCAGCTGCTGGCTGCCAAACAGGCCAAGCACGACCAGCAACGCGGCCAACCACGGCCGATGGGCGGGACGAAGATGATCCATGGCAGCCATCCTGTTGGCCTGGGTTGCAGGACACTATTCCACGCGGCATCCGCGGTCCGCATGGGACGCAAGTCATGGCCCGGCGGGCGGTCGCGCGAAAGCGGCTGACGCCCCTCATGGCCCGGGTCAGCGCGACGATCGGCCGGAATGGGCGGCGCAGCGCAGGTTGCGGGGATGGGAGCACGATGTCGTTGCTGGTCACGCAGCCGGCGTGCTCCACCAGCGGGCGTCGATCGTGCAGGTAGTACCGACCAACGCGTCGGGGCGCCCGGTGCGCTCGTGCATCTGCACGATGGTGTCGGTGGCCGCGGCGGCGGCGGGTGGTAGGCGACGATGCTGCGCTGGCAGCGGCCTGGCGGGTCTACCCGGCGGGCGAAAGTGCGGAGAAGGCGGTGATCTTCTGGTCGGTCCTGACCGCCATGGCGCGGTCCCTCGCGCGCGTGCGCGGGTGTATCCGTCTGCGACCGCGTCACGACGCCTGCCCGGAGGCAGGCGCCGTGCTTACCGACTTACTTGCGGGCGCGCTTGGCCGGAGCCTTGCGGGCCACGGTCTTGGCGGCGCTGGCACGCTTGGCCGGTGCAGCCTTGCGGGCCACGGACTTCTTGGCCACGGCCTTCTTGGCGGTCGCGGTCTTCTTGGCCACAGCCTTCTTGGCCACGGCGACCTTCTTGCCGACGGTCTTGCGGGCGACGGCGGTCTTCTTGCCGACGACCTTCTTGGCAGCCGCGGTCTTCTTGGTCACGCCCTTCTTGGCGGTGGCGACCTTCTTGCCGACGACCTTCTTTGCAGCGACGGTCTTCTTGCCGACGACCTTCTTGGCGGCGGCGGTCTTCTTGCCGACGGCCTTCTTGGCCACGGCCGACTTCTTGGCGACGGCCTTCTTGGCCACGGCGACCTTCTTGCCGACCGTCTTCTTGGCTACGGCAGTCTTCTTGCCGGCAACCTTCTTGGCGGTCGCGGTCTTCTTGGCGACGGCCTTCTTGGCCACGGCGACCTTCTTGCCGACGACCTTCTTGGCGGTCGCGGTCTTCTTGGTCACGGCCTTCTTGGCGCTGGCGACCTTCTTGCCGGCAACCTTCTTGGCAGCCTTGGTGGTCTTGGTCACGGCCTTTTCAGCGGCAACCTTCTTCTTGGCGACCTGCTTCTTCAGCGAGGCGGCTTCGGCCTTGGCGTTGCTCTTGGCCGCTTCCAGCTTCTTCTTGGTCGCAGCCAGGGTCTTGCCGACCGACTTGGCGGCCTTGTCAGCCTTCTTGGCGACGGTCTTCTCGGCCTTCTGCACGGCCTTCTTGACCTTGGCGACCTGGGTGGTGGCAGCCTTGCGCGCGCGCTTGACGGTCTTCTTCACCGAGGCAACTGCATCTTCAGCGGTGGTGGCGATGGTCTCGCCCACTTTGCCGGCCACTTCCTTCACTTCGTCGACGCCCTGCGACAGGGTCGCGGTCACACCATTACCGTTGCTCATGATTGCCTCCTAAGGGGCCTGGTTAGTCAAATCGCTGGCGATGCTATACCGGCGCGGTCCTTCGTGGAACGGTCTTGTCGCACGCCATGAGCCGCATCTGTGCTTGGCGGGCCGGCGATGCGCGCGCCCGGCGAACCGGGCATCTGCACCAAACCCCTTCAAAACAGCTTCCGTACCTGTAACAGAACAGACCGCAGCAGCCCTCCTTGAGGATCTCGAACAGAGTGGCGGCGGTGTGCAATTGGCCGTCGTACTCGATCTGTTCGTTGCCCTTTATCTCCACAACTGCGCCGTCTTCGCGCTCGAAACGGCAGGGGGGTGTGCGCCGGAATTGCCTCCGCGACCCGTACGCCCTGGAACGCGGCGAGCTTGAAACCGACGGTGGTGCAGCCCTTCGACCTCTGCGTGTGGGCGTCGCGGTAGATGTCCTTGAACTGCTCGAACGGTCAGTCGATGAGGACGTTGGCCGTCTTCGGAATCGCGCTGTCCACCCGGTGATGCGCGGCGACCTGGATGTCGACATGGGCCATGGGTGACGTATCGTCGGCGGCGACGAAGCAGGCCGACAGCCGGGCCGGGGCCGGGGCGGCGAACGGCATCGCCTGCGGGTTGAGCCGGTGCCGGTAGGCCGGCAGTTCGCAGGAAAACACGACCACGTTTTCCCTGCGCTTGCGGCAGCCCAGCATCACGTTGCGGGATGACGCCGGGCTCGGCTCGCGTAGCAATCGGCCGTCCCTGCGCCTGCTCCGGATGAATTCGCCCGCGTCCGGGTGGATCATGTTGACGGTGCCGATCCGCGCGCCGCGGCGACCCTTGGCCTTCGGCAGGATGCCGACCATCGCGTCGTCGACGGTGCAGGCCGCGGTGTAGTGGATGGTGCGGGTGGTCGGCTTGTGTGCCGGCGGCGCGCAGGCAGGCGGCGTCGCTATCGGCATCGAGCGGCTCGCCCTGCCGGGTCTTGAGCCGGTAATGGCGGTGCCGGGTGTGCAGCGAGGCCGGCTGCGGCGGGACGCGGTCGGCGCGGGGCGCGTGGCGGATCACGACCAGCGGTGGCGTGCTCATCGATGCAGGCTCCATCGGGCAACCGGGGCTGCCCGAACATGGTGGCGCGATGTGCTTGCCCCAGCCAGCAGACCCAACTCCTTGGGGCAGTCCCGATCGGCAACGCAACATCTTGTGGCCGATGCCCGGCCAGCTTACCCCGACCCGGGGCGCTGTCAACGCCGCCGGGAAGGGCGCCCGCGATCCCGCAGCGGACCGGATTTCATTCGCGGTTTAGGCGCGGGCGGACACACTCATTCAGCTTGCTTTACCGTATGCGTGCCTCTCCCTCTTCGTTACGGAACCGCCGGACCATGCGACCGCTCCCGACCCTGCTCACGCTCGCGCTTGCCGCCGCCTTCGGTGGCTTCGTGGCCTCGGCCATCAACGTGCACCTGGACAACCGCGCCGAAGCGGCGCCGGTGTCGCTGGCCATCCCGGCCACTGCCGCGCTGCCCGCTTCGGTGGCCGGGCAGGCGGTGCCTTCGCTGGCACCGATGCTGGACCGGGCGATGCCGGCGGTGGTCAGCGTGAACACCAAGCAGGTGGTGCGGGTGCGCAACCCGTACTTCAACGACCCGTTCTTCCGCCGGCTGTTCCCGGAAGTGCCGCAGGAACGCATCAACGAGTCGCTCGGCTCGGGTGTCATCATCGATGCCAGCGCCGGCCTTGTGCTGACCAACCACCACGTGATCGACAACGCCGACGACGTGCAGGTGACGCTGGCCGACGGGCGCACGGTCAAGGCCGAGTTCATCGGCTCGGACCGCGATACCGACATCGCGCTGATCCGCATCCCGGCCGACAAGCTCACCGCGTTGCCGCTGGGCAACAGCGACCAGCTGCGCGTGGGCGACTTCGTGGTGGCCATCGGCAACCCGTTCGGCTTCAGCCAGACGGTGACGTCGGGCATCGTCTCGGCCGTGGGCCGCAGCGGCATCCGCGGGCTCGGCTACCAGAACTTCATCCAGACCGACGCCTCGATCAACCCGGGCAACTCGGGCGGCGCGCTGGTCAACCTGCAGGGCCAGCTGGTGGGCATCAACACCGCCAGCTTCAACCCGCAGGGCAGCATGGCCGGCAACATCGGCCTGGGCCTGGCCATCCCCTCCAACCTGGCGCGCGACGTGGTCGACCAGCTGGTCAAGCATGGCGTGGTGGTGCGCGGCACGCTCGGCGTGGAAGCGCAGAACCTGACCCAGCAGATCGCGCAGGGCCTGGGCCTGAGCGAGGCACGCGGCGCGCTGGTGACGCGGGTGCTGGCCGGTTCCGGTGCCGCGGCCGCCGGGCTGCGCCCGGGCGACGTGGTGGTGTCGGCCAACGGCCAGCGCGTGGACAGCGCGCAGGCACTGCACAACATCGAGGGCCTGCAGCCGGTGGGCAGCGTGCTCAGCCTGGACATCCGCCGCGACGGCAAGCCGCTGCAGCTCAAGGCCACGCTGAAGGAACAGGCGCGCGCGGTAAGCGGCGATGCGCTGGACCCGCGCCTGACCGGCGCCACCTTCATCGACCTGCCCGAATCGCTGCGCCAGGCCGGCATCAGCGGCGTGCAGGTGAGCGAGGTCAAGCGTGGCAGCCGCGCGGCGACGTCGGGATTGGCCGCCGGCGACGTGATCATGGAAGCCAGCGTGGGCGAGTTCGCCGACCTGGCCAGCTGGCGCGCCAACTTCCAGCAGCGCCCACCGCAGCTGGTGCTGCGGATCATGCGCGGCAATACGCCGGGCGTGCTGGTGATGCGCTGAACGGGTCAGGCGGTCTTCGCGCGCATCTCACGTGAGCTAACACCCCCTACACCCGGCCGATGCTATTACCTTGTGTTCGTTACCGCGGCACCGCCACGGTCACCTTCCCCATCGCACAAAACGGAGAGTCACGATGAGCCCCACCAATACCGAGAACCTGAAGGAACACCTGGGCGAAGCCGGTTCGCACCTGAAGTCCGCGGCCAGCGCCGCCGGCGGTGCGATCAAGGGCGCCACCGGCGCTGCCGGCGACGAACTGCGCATCGGCAAGGCCAACGTCAAGGCCGAGCTGTCCGATACCGCGCTGTCCGGCCTGGCCGCGGCCGAGTTTGGTGGCGCCGCCGCCAAGGAACAGGTGGATGCACTGATGGACAAGGGCAAGGACCTGGTCGACAGCGCCGCCGAACTCATCCGCGAGCGTCCGCTGGCCTCGTTCGGCGTGGCCTTCGCTGCCGGCTGGATCATCGCCAAGCTGGCCCGCAGCGGCGGCGACAAGTAAGTCGGCGTGAGCGATCAAGCCCAGTCGACCGCTACCGGTGGCGCGGAATCCCCGCCACCGGACAGCGGTGAAAAAGCGCCCCACCTGGACGAGAGCATCCGCCAGGTTGGCGCGGCCGGCCGCGATACCGTCGAGTCGGCCAAGCACACGCTGCGCTCGCTGCGACGGTTGGCCTCGGCCGACTTCGCCCTCGCGCGCAGCGCCTTCGGGCGTGCGTTGGCGTGGAGCGGGGTGGCGATCGTGTTCGGCGCCTCGGCGTGGCTGCTGCTTGCCGGCACGCTGATCGCGCTGATGCAGCGCTGGGGAATGTCCTGGTTCCACTCGCTGCTGATCACCTCGATCCTCAGCCTGCTGGTGACCGGGTATGCAATGTGGCGGGTGTCGTTCTTCTTCCGCCATACCGGCATGCATGCCACCCGCCGCCAGTTGTCGCGGCTGGGCCTGTATGACGAACCGAGCGAGGACGATCCCGATGCCGACGTCGACACGACGGGGGCCAAGCGATGAACTTTGAAGCCTTGCGGCAACGCGTGCAACGTGCGGAACTGGTGGTGGCGGTGCGGGTGGAAAAGACCCGCAGCAGCTGGTTCACCCTCAGCACCGCCTGGCGTGCCGGCTGGACGCCGCTGCGCATCATTACCGTGGGCCTGGCCGGCGGCTTCCTGGCCGGCAAGCTGGAGCCGACCGGTCTGGGGACCAAGGTGCAGGGCGCACGCTGGCTGCAGATGATCGGTTCGGTGTCCAACCTGCTGGCCAGTACGCAGGCCGCGTTCGCCTCGATGCAGGCCAGCGAGGCGGCCGATACCGCCGAGCAGGCCGCCGACAAGGTGGACGAGGCCACCGACGACCTGCCCCGCGCGGCCGCGCCGAAACCGCGCGTGGCACCGGAAACCCGCGTGGACCCGGCCGCCCCGCGCCAGCCGCAGCCGGCCGAAGCGGCGACCGATCTTTCCGAACGCTGACCCGGCCCGGCCCCGTCGCATGCCGCGCCGGGGCCTCGCTTTTCGTGCACGTTCACAACACGCCACCCGCACCCGGCTTGCCCAATAATGGCGCTCCTTCCCTGCCCGGCGCCCGCATGAGCGTACCTGCCGCAACACCCGACGACGTTGTCGCCGCTCCGCCGCCGCCGCGTCCCCGGGCACCGATGTCACTGGTGGTGCTGGCCACGCTGGCCGTCGCGTTCACCCTCTGGGCGGCGCAGGAAGTGATCCTGCCGATCCTGCTGGCGATGTTCTTCGCGCTGGTCGGCAACCCGATCCTGCGGTTGCTCGGCAAGCTGTGGATTCCGCGCTTCCTCGGTGCGGTGCTGGTGATCGGCGCCGGCCTGAGCGCGGCCACGGCGCTGGGCGTGCAGCTGGTCGGCCCGGCCATGGAGTGGGCGCAGGAAGCGCCGCAGCAGCTGCGCAAGGTGGCGCGCCAGGTGCAGGACCTGACCAAGCCGGTGCAGCAGGCCAACCAGGCCGCGGAGAACTTCGCACGGGTGGCTGGCGGCGAAGGCAGCCGTCGCGTGCAGATCGTGCGCACCCAGCTGGACGACCCCTACAAGGTGCTCACCCGTGCGCCGCGGCTGGCCGCTTCGGTGCTGGCGGTGGTGCTGCTGACGCTGTTCTTCATGATCTACGGGCAGAGCCTGCAGAAGCATGCGATCGCGCTGTTCCCCAGCCGCCAGCAGCAGCGCTTCACCACCGATATCCTGCGCTCGATCGAGCGCGAGGTGTCGCGCTATGTCCTCACCATCACGGTGATCAACGCGCTGGTCGGACTGGTGTTTTCCGGGGTGTTGCTGCTGCTCGGGATCAGCCTGCAGGAAGCGCTGCTATGGGGCACGGTGGCCGCACTGTTGAACTTCGCGCCTTACGTGGGCCCGCTGATCGGCGTTGCGCTGATGCTGCTGATGGGCTTCGTCGAGTTCAGCGACCCGCTCAAGGCGTTGTTGCCGGCAGCCTGCTACCTGGCCCTGCACACGGTGGAGGGCCAGGTGGTGACGCCGATCGTGCTGGGCCGGCGCATGGCGATCTCGCCGCTGATCCTGATCCTGTCGCTGCTGGTGTTCGGCTGGCTGTGGGGCATGGTAGGCCTGCTGCTGGCGGTGCCGCTGCTGGTCTGCATCAAACTGGTGCTGGCCCGGCTGGACGGGATGCAGGGCTGGGCACGCCTGCTGGAATGAGCAGGCCGGGCCAGGGTCATGGCTGGCCGCGCAAGCGCCGATGCTGCCAGAATACGGGCCCTTTCTCGGATGGATCCCGGCCCTGATGTCTTCCTTCGCAGCCCGTTGCCTCGCCCTTGCCGGCCTCGTCACCCTCGCCGCGCCGGCGTTGGCCGCTCCCCAGCCCAGCGCCGAGGTGGCCAGCCGTCAACTGGTCGAGGCGGTCACCTGCAAGCGCCACCTGACCCCTGCGCAGTTTGCCGCCCTGGCGAAGGCGCTCAAGGCAACCGAGCTGCAGGCGTACGGCCCATTGTCCGATGGCGAGTATGCGTTGACCACGCCGCTGCTGGTGCTGGGCCAGCCGGTGAACCGCCTGCACCTGTACGACGGCGCCAACGGCGAGGACGGTATCGACAGCTACACCGCGTACTTCACCACGGCCGGTATCGAGCAGATCGCCGCCCTCGCCGGGACCCCGCGCAACGCTGCCGGCGACTACACCCGGGAGGTGGGCCGGCATGACCTGAGCGTGCGGCAGGACGATGGCCAGACATCCATCGACTGTTCCTACGACCTGCGCTGAAGGCACTGCACTGCGCTGCCGGCGCGCGCCATGAAAGCCCGCGCGGGCAGGCGTAGAATGGCGGGGTGAATTTCCCCATCCAAGCCATCACCCTCGATCTCGACGACACCCTGTGGCCGTTCGCCCCCATCGGCGCGCGGATCGACCAGGTATTGTACGACTGGATGCTGCAGCACAGCCCCGCCACCGCCGCGATGTACCCGGTGGCGGCGATGCGGGAACTGCGCGAGCGCTCCTTCCATGCCAACCCGCAGCTGCACCACGATCTGAGCGCGCTGCGCCGGCTGACCCTGCACGAGGCGCTGGAAAACAGCGGCGCCGACCTGGCCTTGGTGGAGCCGGCCTACGAGGCCTTCTACGCCGCGCGCAACCAGGTGGAGTTCTACCCGGACGCACTCGACGCGCTGGCGCGTATCGCGGCCAAGGTGCCGGTGGCCGCGCTCAGCAACGGCAATGCCGACCTGCAGCGGATCGGCCTGGCCCACCATTTCAGCTTCCAGCTGGGCTCGCGCGAGCATGGCGCGGCCAAGCCCGCGGCGAGCATCTTCCACGCCGCCTGCGAGCGCCTGGGCGTAGCCCCCAGCCACGTGCTGCACGTGGGCGACCACGCCGAGATGGACGTGGTCGGGGCGATGCAGGCCGGTCTGCGCGGCTGCTGGATCAACCGCGAGGCGCACGCCTGGCACCATCCTTCGCTGCAGCCCGACCTGCAGTTCGACACCCTGACCGGGCTGGCCGACTGGCTGGATGCCAACGCATCCGCCGGGCGTCCCTGAGCCGGCCGCGAACGGAGCACGACCCCGCATGACCCAGATCACCGGTTTCACCACCGACTCCTCCAAGGCACTGCCGCTGCACGTGATGAACCGCGAGCAGTTCGCCACGTGGCGCGCGCGGCAGAGCGCCGCGCTGGGCGCCTGGATCGACGCGCAGCACTTCAATGGCAGCGGCGGCAGCGTGGTGCTGTTGCCCGGCGAGCACGGCCTGGCCGGCGCGATCGTCGGGGTGGGCGATGCCGGTGATGCCTATGCCTACGCGCATGCACCGTTCGCACTGCCCGAGGGCAGCGTGTGGCAGCTGGCCGATGCCCTGCCGGTGGAGATCGAAACCCTGCTGCACCTCGGCTGGGGCCTGGGCAGCTACCGTTTTGCCCGCTACCGCACCCCCAACCGTGCGCCGGCGCAGCTGCTGGCCACGCCGTCGGCCGAAGTGCGCGACGTGGTGACCGCCAGCCTGCGCGTGCGCGACTGGGTCAACACGCCCACCGAAGACATGGGCCCGCAGCAGCTGGAAGACGCGGCGCGCGAACTGGCCGCCGCACACGGCGCGCAGATCGAGGTGATCACCGGCGATGCGCTGCTGGAGCAGAACTTCCCGTCCATCCATGCAGTGGGCCGCGCCTCGCACCGCGCGCCGCGGCTGATCGCGCTGCGCTGGGGCACGGTCGGCCAGCCGCACGTGGCGCTGGTCGGCAAGGGCGTGTGCTTCGACACCGGCGGGCTGGACATCAAGCCGGGCGACGGCATGCGCAACATGAAGAAGGACATGGGCGGCGCCGCGCACGCGCTGGCCCTGGCCGGGCTGGTCATGGCCCAGCAGCTGCCGGTGCAGCTGACGCTGTTGATCGCGGCGGTGGAAAACGCGATCGGTCCCGATGCGTTCCGCCCCGGCGAAGTGATCGCCACCCGCAAGGGCCTCAGCATCGAGATCGACAACACCGACGCCGAGGGCCGGGTGATCCTGGCTGATGCGCTGACCTACGCCAGCGAACAGAAGCCGGAGATCGTGCTCGACTTCGCCACGCTCACCGGCGCGGCCCGCATCGCGCTCGGCCCGGACCTGCCGGCGCTGTTCAGCAACGACGACACCCTGGCCCAGCAGTGGCTGCAGGCCGGCGAGCAGACCCGCGACCCGGTCTGGCGCATGCCGTTGTGGCGCCCGTACCTGCGCTACCTGCACAGCAACATCGCCGACCTGGCCAATGCCGGTTCGCGCATGGCCGGCTCGGTCACCGCGGCGCTGTACCTGGAGCGTTTCATCGCCGACGGCCAGGCCTGGGCGCACCTGGACGTGTATGCCTGGAACGATGGCGAACGCCCGGGCCGTCCGGCCGGTGGCGAAGCCCTGGCGCTGCGCTCGGCGTGGGCGATGCTGAAGGCGCGATACGCCGGCTGAGCCTGCGCGCACCACGCGGTTGCCGACAGATCCCCGCTCCGGCGGGGATCTGCGTATTGAACAGTTGTCGAAAATGTGAATATCGGTGCCGGCGCCGTTCTGACACCATGCGTCCTGTCGCCCACCCACACGCATCGTGAAGGCAGGATTCCGGACATGTCGCTCTTCGGTTACACCCGCGCCGGCCAGGAGCCGGGCGCCCCGCGGCCGCCGTCGCCGCTGCTGTGGATCGCGCTGATCGCGCTCATCGCCGGCCTGCTGGTGCTGGCCTTCGCCTGGCTGGCCGGCTGGATCGGTCGCGACCGCGTCACCGCGCAGGCCTTCACCGACAGCATCGAGGCCACCGGCCCACCGCACCCCGGGTTCCGCCGCGCGCACACCAAGGGCGTGTGCGTCAGTGGCAGTTTCCAGGGCACGCCGGAGGGCGTGGCGCTGAGTTCGGCGCGCGTGTTCGCCCAGCGCCAGGTGCCGGTGCTGGGCCGGTTGTCGATCGGTGGCGGCGACCCGCATGGGCCTGACGCCAACGCACGGGTGCGCAGCATGGCGCTGCAGCTGGTGAGCGACGATGGCCAGGAATGGCGCACGGCGATGAACAGCTTCCCGTTCTTCGCGGTGCCCACGGCCGAGGCCTTCCTCGAACAGACCCGCGCCGGCATCCCCGACCCGGCTACCGGCAAGCCGGACCCGGCGAAGATGGCCGCGGTGCTGGAAAAGTACCCCAGCGCGCGCGCCTTCCAGCAGTGGGCCAAGACCGCGCCGTGGTCCAACAGCTGGGCCAATACCGCCTATAACGGGGTCAACAGCTTCCGCTTCACCGCCGCCGATGGCCGCAGCCACGACGTGCGCTGGAGCATGCGGCCACAGGCCGAATTCGTGGAGATGACCGCCGACCAGCGCGCACAGGCCGGGCTGGACTACCTGGCCGACGAGTTCCAGCAGCGGCTGGCGCAGGGCCCGGTGCGCTGGGACATGTGGGTGACCATCGCCGAAGAGGGCGACCCGGTCGATGATCCCTCGCAGGTGTGGCCGATGCAGCGTCGCCAGGTCAAGGTGGGCACGCTCAGCCTGGCCGCCATGCAGCCGCAGGCCGACGGCGCCTGCCGCGACCTCAACTATGACCCGTTGATCCTGCCCAGCGGCATCGCCGGCTCCGGCGACCCCATTCTGGCCGCACGTTCGGCGGTGTATTCGCAGTCGTTCAACCGTCGCGAGCGCGAGATCGCCAACGGCACCGGCGCCGCCGCCACCGGCAAGGAAGGTGCGAAATGAAGCGTGATGCCGGCCACTTCAACCTTACCGCGCGGGTGCTGCACTGGCTGATGGCGGCGATGATCCTGACCATGCTGTTCGTCGGCGTGGGCATGGTGGCCGCCCTGCACTGGCGACCGATGCTCGTGGACCTGCACCGCCCGCTGGGCATCGCGATCCTGCTGCTGGTGATCGTGCGCCTGTACAACCGCCTGCGGCATCGCCCGCCGCCGCTGCCGGCCGACCTGCCGGCCTGGCAGGCCGCTGCCGCGCATGCCTCGCACTGGGTGTTGTATGGGGCGATGCTGGCGATGCCGCTGGTGGGCTGGTCGATGCTGTCCGCTGGCGGTTACCCGATCGTGATGTGGTCCGGCTTCAACCTGCCGCCGATCGTGCCGCATGATCCGGCGCTGTACGCGGCACTGCGAAGCGCGCACAGCCTGCTGGCCTATGTGTTGTTCGCCACGGTGGTGGTGCACTTGTCCGCCGCGCTGTTCCACCTGTGGGTGCGCCGCGACGGGGTATTCCAGGCGATGGCGAAGGGCCCGGGGAACACCCGCGACGACCCCACCCGGTAGCGCCGGCCAACGCTCGGTACTACCGGGCGGCGAGGAAGCCGTCGACCAGCGCGCGGTAGCGCTGCCGGTGCTGCTCGGAGCGGGCCCGCACGGTGTCCGGCTTGCCGGTCGCCATGCGTTCGCCCTTGCCCAGCAGCAGGGCGTCGTACTGTGCGCTCTCGTAGCGCTTGCCCTGGTGGCCCACGAACACGTCGGGCAACTGGTAGAACGCGGCCAACGGCAGCGCGGCGCGTGGATCGCGGGCGGGAAGCTCGCGGTTGTTGCCATCGGTCGGCACCGCGGCCGGCCGCAGCGCGCCCTCCACGTGCGGGAGGTTGGCCTCGATCCAGGCGAAGTCTTCCAGCGGCAGCGCGTTCATGCCCAGCTCCAGCGTCCGCAGCTGCGCCAACCCCTGCAGCGCGCCCAGCGCGGGAAACGTCTTCGGCGCGCGGAACCAGGTCAAGCGCAACCGCTCCAGGGCGGGCAACGTGGCCAGGAAGCCGAGGTCCTGCACTGGCTGGTCCCAATCCAGGGTGCCGACGATGGCCAGGTCGCGCAACGTGCGCGAACCGCCCAGCCCGGCGAAGTCGCTCACCCGGCGCAGGTTCTCCAGGTGCAGCGCCTGCAGGGCGGGCAGGCGGCCCAGCGGCGACAGGTCGGCCACGCCGGAGACGTACTCCAGCACCAGCTCGCGCAGCCCGGTCATGCCCTCCAGCATCGCCAGCGTCGTCGGCCGGGCGTGGCTGATCCGCAGCGCCGTGAGCTGCGGCAACTGCGCCAGCGCATGCAACTGTGCCGCGTCGGGCTCGTGCAGGGTCAGCTCGCGCAACTGCGTGAGCTGCAGCACGCGGGTCCAGTGGCGGTCGCGACGGGTCAGCGTCAGCCGGGTGGCGTCGTCGGGCACGTCGGCCACGTCCTCGCTATGGCATGCCCAACGCTGTGCGTTCGGGGTGATGGTCCACACGCCCTCGGCGCGGTCGAGCAGGTCGGCGAAGTGGTGTTTCATCGGCGGCGCATCCGGTCCATGGAGCGCACAGGATACCGGCCTACAACCAGCCTTTCTGCCGCGCCAGCCGATACGCCTCGATCCGGTTGGCCACGCCCAGCTTGCCGATGCATTCGGACAGGTAGTTGCGAACCGTGCCATGCGACAACCCGAGCTGGGCGGCAATCTCGCTGGCCGAGCGGCCGTCGCCGGACAGGCGCAGCACCTGGCGTTCGCGGTCGTTGAGCGGGTCGGCCTGCGACCAGGCATCCAGCGCCAGCTGCGGGTCGATCGCACGGCCGCCATGCTGCACCTGGCGCAAGGCATCGGCCAGGCGTTCGGCCGGGGCGTCCTTGAGCAGGTAGCCGCACACGCCGGCGTCCAGCGCGCGGCGCAGGAAGCCCGAGCGCGCGAACGTGGTCACGATCACGACCTTGATCGGCAGCTGCTGGCGCGCGATGCGCTGGGCCAGCTCCAGGCCGGACAGCCCGGGCATTTCAATGTCGGTGACCAGGATGTCCGGCTGCAGCTGCTGCAGCATGCGCCACGCGGTTTCGCCATCGGCCGCGCTGCCCAGCACCTCGATGTCCGGCTCCAGCCCCAGCAGCGCCGACAACGCGCCGCGCACCATCGCCTGGTCTTCGGCCAATACGATGCGGATCATGGCGCGGCTCCGCCCGGGACGGCATCGGCGGCAAGTACCGGCAGTACGGGCGCGGTCGCCGCCGGCAGGGTGACCCGCACCGTGAGGCAGGTGCCCTCGCCCTTCGCCGACTGCAGGGCCAGCGTGCCACGCAGCGCGCTGACGCGTTCGCGCATGCCGCTCAGGCCGTTGCCATCGACGTGGACACCGCCGCGGCCGTCGTCGCGGATCTGCATCAACAGGCTGCGTCCGTCCTGTTCGAAGCTGACCCATGCCTGCCGCGCCTGGGCGTGGCGCGCGACGTTGGTGACCGCCTCGCGCAGCACCAGCGACAGCGCGCGTTCGATATCGGCCGGCATCGGCGGCGGCGGTGCGTAGTGCAGGTGCACGTGCTGGTACTCCAGCAGCAACCGCGCCGAGGCCAGCTCGGCGGCCAGATCGCTGGCGCGGATGCCGGTGACCGCACTGCGCACTTCGGCCAGGGCCTGCCGCGCGATGGTCTCGGCCTCGGCCACTTCGCGGCGCGAGCCCAGCGGATCACGCTCGGCCAGCTTGCGCGAGAGCTCCAGCTTCAGGGTGATCAGGGACAGGGTATGCCCCAACAGGTCGTGCAGGTCGCGGCCGATGCGCTCGCGTTCGGCAGTGGCGGCCAGCCGCCGCACTTCCTCCTGCGACAGCTGCAACGCCGCATCGCGGTCCTTGTTGAGGCGCTCGACGTTGACGATGATGCCGATGATCAGCGCCATCGATGGGATCCACACCACCAGTTGCCACTGGTAGCCCACCCAGAGCGCGATGCCGACGAACAGGCCATTGACCGCCAGCAGCTGCAGCATGTGCCGCCACATCGAGGTGTTGCGGCACACCCGCAACATCACGCAGCCGAAGATGAAGTAGCTGATGCCCGACGGGTACCACGGCAGCAGGACCAGGCCCATCGCCAGCATCGCCATCGCATAGCGCGGCCCATGGTGGCGCGGCGCCAGCAGCAGGCGGACGTACAACGCCAGGAACAGCGGGTAGGTCAGCAGGGTCAGCCACAGCCAGCGCAGCGTGTAGCCGGTGCTGAAGATCGGGGTGAAGAACACCCAGCCGGTCCACAGCAGGTGCACCGCGTCGGCCCAGGCCGGCTTGCCACGGCGCAGGTTGTCGGCCACGGACGAATCCGGTGCAGGGCGCAGCAGCGAGGCGATCCAGCGCGATGACACGGGCGGTTCCAGGGCGGGGCGGTCAGGCGCGATCATGCCAGTTTCCTCCGCCGCTCACCCGACCCGGCGCAGCCGGCGCCGGGCCAGCCCCAACGCCGCGGCCGTGACCGCCAGCAACACCGCGACATGCACCGCCGCGCTGCCCTGCGCGGGCATGCCGACCGCCGGCAGGGCCAACTGGGCCAGGTGCCAGGTCGGCCACAGCGGGGCCAGCGTACCGAAGACCGGGGGCAACCCGGACAACGGCAGCCACAGCCCGGACAGCAACGCCAGCGGCAGGTAGACCAGGTTGACCACCGCCGGCGCCGCACTGGCGCTGACGTGGCTGCCGATCCACAGGCCGATCGCACCGAGCGGCAGCGCGGCGAAGGCGGCCACGGCGAGCAGGTGCACCAGCATCCGCGGCGACAGCGCCACCCCGGCCAGCGCCGCCACGCCGATCAGCACCGTGGCCACCAGCAGCGCGAACAGTACCGCCATCAGCAGCCGTGCCAGCAGCGGTGCCATCGGCGGCATCGGCAATGCACGTTTCAACGTGAGCAGCCCGCCCTCGCGGTCCAGCGCCAACTGCACGCCGAAGCCGAACAACGCCGGTGCCATCGCGCCGAACACGCAGTAGGTGGCGAGCAGGTACTGCGCGGCGTGGCCGCGGCCCAGCAACAGGCCGAACAGCGAATAGAACAGCACCGGGAACAGCAGCGAGGGCAGCATGAAGGCCGGCGTGCGCCAGGCGCGGCGCAGTTCGCACAGCGCTTCGGCACGGTAGATGCGCAGGCGCGACGCGCGCGGGTGGATCGCGGAGATCGCTGGAGGGGTCAAGGTGTTCATGCGGCGTCCCGGGTCAGTTCGACGAAGGCGTCGGCCAGGCCGCCGCCATGCACTTCCAGTTCCTGCAGGTCCGGGTCTTCGGCGAGCAGGCGGGCGACCACCGGCTCGGCCGGTTCGGCCAGCAGCTGCAGGCGCAGCCCATCGCGCTGCACCTCGCGCACGCCCGGCCAGGTCCTGACAAGCGCCGCATCCAGCTCGCTGCGGCAGCGGATCCGGCGCGGCGCCAACTGCTGGCGGAACTGCGCCAGCGGGCCGTCGGCGAGCACGCGACCGTGCTCGATCACCACCACCCGCTGGGCCAGCGCTTCGGCTTCTTCCAGATAGTGGGTGGTGAGCAGCACCCCGCAGCCCTCGCCGGCCAGCTGCCGGATCGCCTGCCACATCCCCTGCCGCGCCTGGATATCCAGGCCGGTGGTGGGCTCGTCCAGGAACAGCAGCTGCGGCCGCCCGCACAGCGCGATGGCGAACTGCACCCGGCGCTGCTGGCCGCCGGACAAGCGGCCGTAGCGGCGCGTGGCCAGGTCGGTCAGCCCGGCCAGGGCCAGGCACTCCTGCAGCGGGCGCGGGTCGTCGTAGCACGCACGGGCCAGGTCGATCAGCTCGCCCACCTGCAGCACCGGCGGCAACGCGGTGCTCTGCAGCATCACGCCGATGCCGCGCCGGCTGGCCCGCTGCTGCGGGTCGCCACCGAGCAGCTCGGCCCGACCGGCATCCACCGCGCGCAGACCCAGCAACACCGATATCGCGGTGCTCTTGCCCGCGCCGTTGCGGCCGAGCAGGGCCAGCACCTCGCCGCGCTGCAGCGCGATGCTCACGCCCTGCAGCGCGGCCACGGCACCGTAGCGCACCTGCACGTCCTGCAGGCTGGCCAGGGGAAGAAGGGAGGGATCGGACATCGGGGCGCGCTCCGTGACGGGATGGGCACAGACTGGCGCCCTGCCGGCCCCGGTCCCAGTGGCCGGCGTCAGCGCAAGCAGGTGACAGCTGTCACTGCCGGGCCGCCCGGGCGGCAGGCATGCTGTGCACCACCCGGCCCAATGCCGGTTTGCCCCGCCAGCACCGTTGCGGTCACACTCGGCCCGATTCCCCGTCCAGACTCACGATGAACACATCCGCTGAACTGCTCAAGGAACTTCGCATCGACCGCAAGGCGGCCACGCCGCCGCCGTCCTCGCCCCGCCGTGGGCGCTGGATCGGGCTGGCGATCCTCATCGTGCTGCTGCTCGCCGGCATCGGCTGGTTCGTGTTCGGCCGGCAACGCGCCATCGAGGTGACCACCGCGCCGGTGGTGGCCATCCAGCAGGGCGGCGCCAGCAGCTCGGTCCTGGATGCCAGCGGCTATGTCGTGGCGCGGCGCATGGCCACCGTCTCGGCCAAGATCACCGGCAAGGTCCGCGAGGTGATGATCGAAGAAGGCATGCGGGTGGAAGAAGGCCAGGTGATGGCCACGCTCGACCCGATCGATGCCAATGCCCAGCGCAGCCTGTCGGCGTCGCAGCTGGAGGCCGCGCGCAGCCAGCTGGCCGGACTGCAGGCGCAGGTGGCCCAGGCCAATGCCGAGGCCGGCCGCCTGCAGACGCTGGTGGGCCAGCAGCTGGTCTCGCGGTCGCAGTACGACCTGGCCATTTCCCAGCGTGACAGCCTGCGTGCACAGCTGCGCACGGCCGAACGCAACACCAAGGTGGCCAACGACGCACTGGCCATCGCCGACCTCGGCGTGGACAACAACACCGTGCGCGCCCCGTTCTCCGGCGTGGTCACCGCCAAGGCCGCGCAGCCGGGCGAGATCGTGTCGCCGCTGTCGGCCGGCGGCGGCTTCACCCGCACCGGCATCGGCACCATCGTGGACATGGAATCGCTGGAGATCGAGGTGGACGTGGGCGAGTCGTTCATCGGCCGCGTGCAGCCGAAGATGCCGGTGGAAGCCACCCTCAACGCCTACCCTGACTGGAAGATCCCGGCCGAGGTGATCGCCATCATCCCCACCGCCGACCGCGGCAAGGCCACGGTCAAGGTGCGCGTGGCACTGAAAGTGAAAGACCCGCGGATCGTGCCGGAGATGGGCGTGCGGGTGAGCTTCCTGGAAGCCGCGCAACCGGCCCGGGCGGCCGCGCCCAAGGGCGTGCGCGTACCTGCCGCGGCGATCGTGGAGCGTGACCAGAAGACGGTCGCCTTCGTGGTCGGGGACGACAGCCACGTCGAACAACGCGCGGTCGTTGCCGGCGCCACGCTCAACACCGATCGCCAGGTCAACCAGGGGCTGAGCGCCGGCGAGGTGGTGGTACTGGACCCGCCGGCGGACCTGCACGACGGCAGCAAGGTCGTGGAAAAACAGCAGCAATAGCGCGCCGCGCCGGAAGGGCGCGGCGATGCCATGCAAGTGCGCTACCCGTGCCGTGCCGGCGCGCAGGCAGGCTGCTGTCCGCCACTGCGCCCTGCCCGGCCACGGGCCCCCTCGTCGCATGCAGGCGCGTGCCGCTGCATGCCGTTGCGTTTTCGATCCGCCTTGATCCACGGAGAACCGCTCATGTCGACCCTGGTTTCGCTCCGCAACATCACCAAGACCTACCAGCGCGGCCCCGAGAAGGTGCAGGTGCTGCACGGCATCGACCTGGACATCCAGCGCGGCGATTTCGTCGCCCTGATGGGGCCATCCGGCTCGGGCAAGACCACCCTGCTCAACCTGATCGGCGGGCTGGACACCCCCAGCGCCGGCGAAATCGAGATCGAAGGCGAGCGCATCGACCGCATGAGCGGCGGGCAGCTGTCGACGTGGCGCAGCCACCACGTCGGCTTCGTGTTCCAGTTCTACAACCTGATGCCGATGCTGACCGCGCAGAAGAACGTCGAGCTGCCCCTGCTGCTCACCCACCTGGGCGCTGCCCAGCGCAAGCGCAATGCCGAGATCGCGCTGACCCTGGTGGGCCTGGCCGACCGCCGCAGCCACCGCCCGAATGAATTGTCCGGTGGCCAGCAGCAGCGCGTGGCCATCGCCCGCGCGATCGTCTCCGACCCGACCTTCCTGATCTGCGACGAACCCACCGGCGACCTGGACCGGCAGTCCGCCGAGGAAATCTTGGGCCTGCTGCAGCAGCTCAACCGCGAGCACGGCAAGACCATCATCATGGTCACCCATGATCCCAAGGCGGCCGAGTACGCCACCCATACCGTGCACCTGGACAAGGGCGAACTGGCCACCGCGCCAGCGGCCCACTGACGGAGGCTGCCGCGATGAAGTATTTCTCGCTGATCTGGGCGCAGTTGTTCCGCAGCAAGACACGCACGTTGCTGACGCTGCTCTCGGTAGTGGCCGCCTTCCTGCTGTTCGGCATGCTGGACTCGGTGCGGGTGGCGTTCAACTCCGGCGGCGACACCATCGAGGGCGCCAAGCGGCTGGTGGTGTCCTCCAAGCTGTCGATCACCCAGAGCCTGCCGTTGCGCCTGCTGCGCGATATCGAAGCCACGCCCGGCGTACGCCAGGTGAACTACGCGATGTGGTTCGGCGGCATCTACCAGGACCAGAAGAATTTCTTCCCGAGCTTCTCGGTCTCGGACAACTACATGGACCTGTACCCGGAGCTGGAGCTGCCACCCGCCCAGGCCGAGGCATTCAAGAACACGCGCACCGGCGCGCTGGTGGGGGAGTCGCTGGCCAAGCGCTTCGGCTGGAAGATCGGCGACACCATCCCGATGCAGGCCACCATCTTCCCGCGCCAGGGCAGCAACGACTGGCCGCTGCAACTGGTGGGGATCTACCGGGCCAGGGACCGCAAGAACGCCGCGGCGGAGGGCCAGCTGCTGCTGCACTGGAGCTACTTCGACGAGTCCAACGACTACATCAAGAACCAGGTGAGCTTCTACACCGTGCAACTGGACGACCCGGCGCATGCCTCGCGCGTGGCCCAGGCGATCGATGCGCTGTCGCTGAACTCCGACCGCGAAACCAAGTCGCAGACCGAAGCAGCCTTCTCGCAGGCGTTTGCCAAGCAGTTCGCCGATATCGGCCTGATCGTCACCGGCATCATGGCCGCGGTGTTCTTCACCCTGGTGCTACTGACCGGCAACACCATGGCCCAGGCGGTACGCGAGCGCATCCCGGAACTGGCGATCCTCAAGACGCTGGGCTTCAAGGATGGCACCGTGCTGGTGCTGGTCATGGTCGAATCGGTGCTGCTGATCGTGCTCGGGGGGCTGCTCGGCATGGGCCTGGCATCGGTGGTGATGCCGGTGGTCAGCGCCAGCAGCAACGGGATCATCAACCTGCCCGGCGTGCCGGCGCAGACCTGGGCGATGGCAATGGGGCTGATGGTGGTGATCGGGATCGTGGTGGGGCTGCTGCCGGCCCTGCGCGCGCAGCGGTTGAAGATCGTCGATGCATTGGCCGGACGCTGAGGAGACCCGCATGAACAAGCAATGGATGTGGAACATACTGACCGTGCTGGGGCTGCTGGTCGCGCTGGTGGTATGGATCGTGCTGCCGTGGTCGGCGGTCCTGGGGCTGGCGGTGGCCGTGGCGGGCTGGCTGCTGTTCACCCGCAGCGGGCGACTGTCGCTGGAGGCGGCCAGGATCGGCATCGCCAGCCTGCCGCAGCGCTGGGGCGCATCCTCGGTGATCGTGGTCGGCATTGCCGGCGTGGTCGGCGTGCTGGTGGCGATGCTGGCGATGGGCGATGGCTTCAAGGCCACCCTGGAACGCAGCGGCAGCGATGACGTCGCGATCGTGCTGCGTGGTGGCTCGCAGGCCGAAACCAACTCGGTGATCATGCGTGACCAGCTGCCGCTGATCCAGAGCCTGCCGGGCATCGCGCGGGGCGAGGACGGCAAGCCGCTGGTGTCGGCCGAACTGTCGCAGGTGATCAGCCTGCCGTCGCGCAGCGACCATACCGATACCAACGTGCAGTTCCGCGGCGTCGGCGAGCAAGCCTGGGCGGTGCGTCGCCAGGTACGCATGGTCGAGGGCCGCCGCTTCACGCCGGGCCTGCGCGAGATCGTGGTCGGCAAGGGGGCCAAGGCCCAGTTCGAGGGCCTGGAGGTGGGCAAGACACTGGCGCTCGGCAAACAGGACTGGACGGTGGTGGGCGTGTTCGCGTCCAACGACGTGCACGAGTCCGAGCTGTGGGCCGACACCCAGACCCTGTCCACCACCTACAACCGCAGCGCCTACCAGTCGGTCAACGTGCGCACCGCGGGCGCCGACGGGTTCAAGCAGTTCAAGGCGGCGATGGAGGCGGACCCGCGGCTGAAGCTGGACGTGGACACGACGCGCAACTACTACAGCAAGCAGTCGGGTGGGATGAGCAAGCTGATCAGCGTGCTGGGCACGGTGATCGGCGGGATCATGGCCATTGGCGCGGTGTTCGGGGCACTCAATACCATGTATGCCGCGGTGGCCACGCGGGCGCGCGAGATCGCCACGATGCGGGCCATCGGTTTCCGCGGCCTGCCGGTGGTTACCGCGGTGATGCTGGAGACCATGTTGCTGGCGCTGCTCGGTGGCGTGCTCGGCGGCCTGCTGGCCTGGCTGGTGTTCAACAACTACACGGTGTCCACGCTGGGCAACAACTTCAGCCAGGTGGTGTTCCAGTTCCGGGTTTCGCCGCAGCTGTTGTGGACGGGGCTGAAGTGGGCGCTGGGGATTGGGCTGGTCGGTGGTCTGTTCCCGGCACTGCGTGCGGCGCGCCTGCCGATCACCACGGCGTTGCGCGAGACCTGAGGCGTGGCGGTGTACTGATTAAGAGCGTGCGCGCGCAGGGGCGCGCACGAAATAGCAGACCACGAACCGCATCCGCAAGGGTGCGGTTTTTTTCTTTCTCAGCGGAGGGAGCGTCTCGTTTCACGGGACGTAGCAGATGGCTTGCGGCTGTACGCGCGCGTGGGTAGTCCTGGCGATGGTGTCTTCGCTCTAGTCTGTCGCGAGTGTTAGGGCCCCGTAGCAGCCGGTAGGCCCCTGGTGCAAATGTCCCCCGGCCGCAAGCGGCCTCCTCCTTTATTTTGCCCAGGAGCCTACCGGCTGCTACGAGGCTCGGCTTGCGGTGCGTAGGCGGCAGAGCGGGATCTTCTGACGGAAAGTCACAGCGCACTTCATGCGGCCACGCGGAAGGGAGAAGAGATTTCTTCGCACACCGTCGGCACACACTGAACGCTTCCCGTCGATGCACATACGCGTGCACTCAAGTTGACGGGACCATCGCCGTTATCGGTGCCTCTGCCTGCATCGGCGCGGTGTGCATCGCACGTACTGCAGCGCATTGAAAAAAGATTGTTCGCCGACCCGCGAATTTGTCAGCGAGCGTTCATTTTTAGCGGTTTTTATGCTTTCAGATGAAAGTAAAAATTTTGAAAAGTCATTAGACTCCCGCCCCCCGCGTCGTGATGTTGTCCCCACGCCGCCCGCAAGGGCGCTTGTTTTTACCGAGAAAGAGAAATCGCACGGATGTATTTGAAGACCCACCCGCTGCGCAACGCGATTGCCATCGCGCTTGTCGCCAGCTGCAGTGCCCCTGCCTTCGCCCAGACCGCCAATGACGGCACCACCAATCTGGATCGCATTGAAATCACCGGCTCGCGCATCCGCCAGGCCAGCGTCGAGAGCGCCCAGCCGGTCGTCGCGCTGAACCGCGCCGAGATCGAAAAGAAGGGCTACGTCAACGTCGCCGACATCCTGCAGGACGTCACCGCGGCCGGCGCGCCGAGCATGAGCCGCGCCAACTCGCTGGAGTCCGGCCGCGACTTCGGTGGCATGTACGTCAGCCTGCGCAACCTGGGCCCGGAACGCAGCCTGGTGCTGATTGATGGCCGCCGCATGGGCGTGTCCGCCGCCGGCTACTCCGACCTGGCCTCCATCCCGTCCTCGATCGTGGACCGCGTGGAAGTGCTGACCGACGGCGCCTCGGCGCTGTACGGCTCGGACGCCATCGCCGGCGTGGTCAACATCATCACCCGCAAGAATTTCGACGGCGCGGAAGTCAACGCCTACGTCGGCCAGTACAGCGAAGGCGACGGCCAGAAGACCAGCTATAGCGCGACCTTCGGCAAGACCTTCGACCGTGGCTGGGTCACCGTCGGCGGCGAATACTCCGACGAAGATCCGATCCTGGGCGGCGCACGTGAATTCACCGCCTACCCGAACGGCCCGCGCCACCCGACCGACGGCCTGAGCGGCGTCACCCCGTGGGGCTACGCCACTGTCGATGGCAAGAACCTCAGCGTGGGTCCGGGCGGCGACCCGACCGTGCTGGGCAACTTCGTGCCGGCCGACAAGGCCAACGATGCCAACACCAAGACCAACATGAGCCTGCTCACCGGCCTGCAGCGCAAGTCGGTGTTCGCCAACGGTGGTTTCTCGATCAACGACAACCTGCGCCTGGTGGCCGACGCGCTGTACACCGAGCGCGAGTCGACCAAGCAGCTGGCCGGTTACCCGTACCAGAGCACCGGCGGGCGTGCGCTGCTGTCCAAGGACAGCGCGTTCAATCCGTTCGGCCGTGACGTTGCCTTTGCGCACCGCACCGAAGAACTGCCGCGCGGCACCGAGAACAACCTGACCACCAAGCGCGCCAGCGTGGGCGTGGAAGGCAGCTTCGAGACCGGTTCGCGGTACTGGGACTGGAACGTCAGCTACATGTACAACCGCAACGAAGGCGAGCGCATCGGCACGGGCAGCATGTACCAGCCGAACGTGAACCAGTCCGTCGGTCCGTCGTTCATCGATGGCCAGGGCGTCGCGCATTGCGGCAGCGTCGGCAACGTGATCGCCGGCTGCACGCCGTGGAATCCGCTGGCCCCGATGGGCTACACCGGCCCGGGCGCACTGGGCAACCAGGACGTGCAGGACTACCTGTTCACCCGTTTCACCGACAAGATGCAGAGCACCACCAAGGTGGCCAGCGCGAACATCTCCGGCTCGCTGTTCAGTCTGTCGGCCGGTGACATCATGGGCGCGATGGGCGTCGAGCACCGCAGCGAAGAAGCCAGCTACGACCCGGACCTGATGGTGCGCAACGGCCAGATCGCCGGCACGAGCGGCCAGCCGACGCGTGGCGACTACGCGCTCAACGAAGCCTACCTGGAACTGCAGGTGCCGCTGCTGGCGGACATGGCCTTCGCCCGCGAGCTGTCGCTGGATGTGGCCGGTCGTTACTCGGACTACAACAACTTCGGTTCGACCACCAACACCAAGTTCGGCCTGAAGTGGAAGCCGATCGACAGCCTGCTGGTGCGCGCCACCTACGGCACCGGCTTCCGCGCCCCGACGGTGGAAAACCTCTACGGCGGTACGGTCACGACGCGTGATTCGTACACCGATCCGTGCGACACCACCTTCGGTGCGGCGGCCAACAACGCGCAGGTGCAGGCACGTTGCCGCGCCGGCGGCGTGCCGGCCAACTTCCGCCAGCTGGCGGCCGATGGCAATCCGGCGACGGTGCCGGGCCAGCAGGGTGGCACCGACTTCACCTCCGGCTCGAACGAGGCACTGAAGCCGGAAACCGCCAAGACCTGGACGGTGGGCCTGGTATACAGCCCGGAGTTCGTGTCGGGCCTGGACCTGAGCCTGGACTGGTGGAAGATCCGCATCAACGACGTGATCGTGGGCGAATCGGCCACGGACATGCTCAACCAGTGCTATGTGCAGGGCGTGGATGCGGCATGCAACCGCTTCACCCGTTCCAGGTCGGGCAAGACGATCGGCCAGGTCAGCGCGCTGGACCGCACGCTGCTCAACGCCGGCTACCAGGAAACCGCGGGCTACGACATCGCGGTGCGTTACCGTCTGCCGGAGCTGGCGATCGGCAAGTTCTCCGTGTCCTGGAACACCACCTACGTGGATTACCTGGAGCGCAAGAACGACAACGCCGAGACCACGCCGGTGCGCCAGTACGCCGGCTGGGAAGGCAACTTCCGCGTGCGTTCCAATCTGAACCTGGATTGGCAGTACGGCAACTTGGGCCTGGGCTGGACGGCACGCTACTACTCGAGCATGCAGGAAAACTGCGCCTATGCGACCGAATGCAGCAACCCGGGCTTCAGCTCGCCGTACACCGGTAACCAGGGCATCAACAAGGTGGGTTCGAACACCTTCCACGATATCCAGATGCGCTACATCCTGCCGTGGAACGGCACGGTGTCGATGGGTATCAACAATGTGTTCGACCACCAGGGTCCGATCATGTACAGCCAGCCGAACAGCAGCTTCACCTATTACGGTGGCTTCGACATCGGCCGTTACATGTACATGAAGTACCAGCAGCGTTTCTGATCAGGCCCGCCTGATCCACCTGTTCTGATCCACGGCTTACTCTCTCCAAGCCGTAGAGTGGAAGGAAGACGGCGCCCTCGGGCGCCGTCTTTTTTTATGCATCAGGCAGATCGACAGCCGCGAGTGCGTGCCTGTACGGGCCGGGCGGGTACGGGGGGGGTGCGCAGGTTCGCGTGGTCGTCATTCTTCTTGCTCTTCAGCTCTTCAGCTCTTCAGCTCTTCAGCTCTTCAGCTTCCAGAAAAAGCACTCCCACTCGCTCCGCGACCGCCACGCACTGTCACCCATAAGAGAAATACGGCGCCGTCGGGCGCCCTCTTTTCTTATGCATCAAGCAGACGCTGGAGCAAGGGCAGATCGACAGCCGCGAGTGCGTGCCTGTACGGGTCGGGCGGGTACGGGCGGGGGTGCGGGACACGCCGTGAACCCATCCATGGGGGCTCGACGTGCGCCATCCATGGCGCACGACGGTCCCGCACCCCCACCCGTACCCGCCCCTGGACAATTCATCGGCACGCAACGAACGACAATCCGCCACACATCCATGCAACAAACCATTCACCAGACATCGCTTCGCGTTGCGTTGCGTTGCCAAGGCCACCAGCCAACTGTCCAGGGCGGGGGTGTGTGGGTTCGCGGGACCGTCGTACGCCATGAATGGCGTACGCGAGCCTACATGGGTGAAGGCGCATTGCTTGCGAGGCACTGCCTCGCATGCGACTGAACGGCCAGCCGCCAGCGGCTGGACCGGGCCGCGGAGCGGGACTTGCGGCGTGTCCCGCGAACCCACACACCCCCGCCCATCCAGATGCGCGCGCCAACCAAGGCTTCGCGCTCTCAAGCTCTTCAGCTCTTCAGCTCTTCAGCTTCTAAAAGAAACCACCCCTCACCTCCGCCGCGACCGCCACACACTGTCACCAATGAACAGCAGCAGCCCGGTCCAGATCGCGGCGAAACCCACCGCCTTGGCCGTATCAAACGGCTCGCGGAAGAAGAACACCCCCAGCAACAACCCCAGGCTCGGCGCGATGTACTGGAGAATGCCCACCAGCGACAGCGGAATCCGCTTCACCCCGTAGGCAAACCCGATCAACGGCAGCGCCGTCACCGCACCGCCCAGGATCAGCAGCGCATCGTTCTTCCAGCCCCACCCCCCGAAGAACCCACCGCCGTGCCCGTTCTCGCTCCAGAGCGCAAACCCGATCGCCGGCAGGAACAGATACAGACTCTCCACCCCAAGCCCCGCCACCGGGTCCACTGAAATCAGCTTGCGCAACAACCCGTACAACCCGAACGAACAGGCCAGCCCCAGCGCGATCCATGGCGGCGTCCCCGCATCGATCGTCAGCCACGCCACCCCCACGGCCGCGCAGCCCACCGCCAGCCACTGCAGCCCGCGCAGGCGCTCTTTCAGCACCACCACGCCCAGCAGCACGCTCACCAGCGGATTGATGAAATAGCCCAGGCTCGTCTCGATCACATGCCCGGCGTTGATCGCCCAGATGTACAGGCCCCAGTTGAACGCGATCGCCAGACTGCTCAGTGCCAGCGTCGGCAGCGCGCGCTTCTGCGCCGCGATCTGCTTCCACCAGCCCGTGCCGGCGCTCAACAGCAACCAGGCCACCACCAGCACCGTGCTCCAGATGATCCGGTGCGCGATGATCTGCTGCGACGGTACCGCCTTGAGCAGGTGCCAGTACACCGGCACCAGCCCCCACAGGGTGAAGGTGAAGGCGGTGATCGCAAAGCCGCGGCGCTGCTCCTGCAGGCTGTGGTTCGGCAGCGTGCTCATTTCGCGCGTGTCCGGGTCCGTGCCAGGGTCAGCACCACCACGCCGGCCAGGATCACCGCCATCGCCAGCAGGTCATGCCCACCGAAGTGTTCGTGGCCGATGATCGCGCCCAGGATCACTGCGATCACCGGGTTCACATAGGCATAGCTCGCCGCCAGCGCCGGGCGCACGTTGTGCAGCAGCCACACGTAGGCGGTGAACGCCACGATCGAGCCGAACACGCACAGGTAGGCCACCGCCAGCAGCCCGTCCATGCTCGGCCAGGTGGTCGGCCGCTCGCCGGTCGCCAGTCCCAGCGCCACCAGCATGACCCCGCCGCACAGCATCTGCCCCGCCGCGGTCATGAAGGGATTGGGCAGGTCCAGCCCACGCGCCCACACCGAGCCGAATGCCCAGCCGATCGGCGCCACCAGCAGCAGGATCAGCCCCTGTGGCGAGGCCGTCAGGCTGCTGCCGGCGTTGAGCCAGACCACGCCGAGAAAGCCGATCGCAATGCCCAGCCATTCACCGCGGCTGGCGTGCTGGCCGCGCAGCGCGCCAAACAGCGCCATCCACAGCGGCACCGAGGCCACCGCCGTGGCGGCCAGCCCTGAGGACACCGTGCGCTCGGCCAGCACCACCATGCCGTTGCCCAGCACCAGCATGGTCAGGCCCATGATCGCCAGGTTGCGCCACTGGCGTCGGGTCGGCACGGCCATCCCGCGCCAGCGCAGCACCGCATACATCAGCGTGCCGGCGATGATGAAACGCGCGCCGGACACCATCGTCAACGGTAGCGCGCCGCCTTCCAGCGCCAGCCGGATACCCAGGTAGGTGGACCCCCAGACCACGTACACCAGCAACAGGGCCAGTACGACAAGGCCGCTCCGGGGAGCAGCCGCTGAGGGTTCGGGCGAAGACATGGCACACCACCATCCGGGGGAACCGCGATTCTAGGCCACGATGGTGTCGGGATCACCTCGACGGGCGGCACGCTGTTTCCGCTCACGTTTTCTGCGCCGGGAAATGGTTACCCTCTGGGCCATGCGCCGTGGTGCCAGGAGGGTACCCGGCGTCAGGGCGCCCCCGGGCACCTTCCCCACCCGCAACGACTCCCGTGAGGACACCCTCCCAGCATGAGCACTTCCCCCCCTTCCGCCGCCGCCCATCCCGAGCGTGCCGCGCTGCGGCGCTCGATCTCCAACACCCTCAAAGGCTCGGCCGGCAACCTGGTCGAGTGGTATGACGTCTACGTCTACTCGGTGTTCGCGGTCTACTTCGAATCGCAGTTCTTCTCGGCCGCCGACAAGAACTCCACCATGTATGTCTGGGCGATCTTCGCCGCCACCTTCCTGATGCGCCCGATCGGGGCGTGGTACTTCGGCCGCTTCGCCGACCGCTACGGCCGGCGCCTGGCGCTGACCGTGTCGGTGACGGTGATGGCCGGCTGTTCGTTCCTCATCGCCATCACCCCAACCGCCTCGCAGATCGGCATCTGGGCGGCGGTGATCCTGCTGTTCGCGCGCCTGCTGCAGGGCTTCGCCACCGGCGGCGAGTACGGCACCAGCGCCACCTACATGTCCGAGGCGGCCATCCCGGGCCGGCGAGGGTTCCTGTCCTCGTTCCACTACGTCACCCTGGTCGGCGGCCACGTGCTGGCCCAGCTGACCCTGCTGGGCATGCTCAGCTTCTGGGACAAGCCGCAGATTTCCGAGTGGGGCTGGCGCATCGCCTTCGGCATCGGCGGCATCGCGGCCATCGTGGTGTTCTGGCTGCGCCGCACCATGGACGAGTCGCTGGGCGAGGACTCCATCGAGGCAGCCAAGGAAGGACGCGCCAAGGCGTCCGGGTCCATGTACGAGCTGTTCGTGCACCAGTGGCGGCCGCTGCTGCTGTGCTTCCTGATCACCGCCGGCGGCACCGTGGCCTTCTACACCTATTCGGTCAACGGGCCGAAGATGATCCAGAGCGCCTTCGCCGGCGATGACGTGATGACCGGCACCCTGCTCAACCTGGGCGTGCTGACCTTCCTGATGGTGCTGCAGCCGATCGGCGGCTGGCTGTCGGATATCGTCGGGCGCAAGAGCCTGCTGGTGTTCTTCGGCGTCGGTGGCGTGCTCTACAGCTACTACCTGGTCACGGCCCTGCCCAACCAGCACGATCCGCTGATGGCCTTCGTGGTGCTGGCCATCGGTTTTGTCATCCTCACCGGTTACACTTCGATCAACGCCGTGGTGAAGGCCGAGCTGTTCCCCACCCACGTGCGCGCGCTGGGCGTGGGCTTCGGCTACGCGGTGGCCAACTCGCTGTTCGGTGGCACCGCGCCGCTGCTGTACCAGGCCGCGCTGAAGACCGGGCACGTCAACTCGTTCGCGATCTACGTCACCGCGGTGATCGCGGTGTCGCTGCTGGTCTACGTGTTCTTCCTGAAGAACAAGGGCCCGAACTGGCTGGACGGTACCCGTACCCATCCGTAAACACGGCCATGATGCGGGCCGCACACGCGGCCCGCAGTTCCGTCGCAGCGTCTGTATCACCTACCCTTGCAGCAGATCCTGCGGCGTTGCGCCACGGGACGATGCAGCACGAGGAAGCAGCCGGTGCGGGGATGGATCCTGATGATGGTGTTGATGCTGGGCGTGGCCGTGCCGGCCATGGGGTCCGCACGCGAATGTCGTGCCGGGCAGCCGGTCCCCGATCGCCAGCCCAGCCGCGTGGCCGCGCCGCCCACCGCGGCGGCGATGCAGGCCCACGTGCTGGCCTGCCAGCGGCTGGGCCAACGCAACCAGGCGCTGCGCCCGTGGCTGGCGCCGCTGAAACGAACGCTCGGCCTGGGCATGGTGGGCGGCGCATTGCTTGCCGTGCTGGCGCTGCTGCACGCATGGCGCTCCCGGCGTCGCAGCTACGCGCATGTGCCTGCCTTCGTGGCGCTGCACTGCGTGGCCCTCTGGCTGCTGCTGGACAACGCACTGGCGCTGTATCGCGGGGTCATGCGGCACAGCATGCGCGGGCGAATGCACTGGATCTGGTACGAGCTGTCGCCGGCGACCTTCACCGTGCAGCAGTGCGTGAACCTCGTCCTCGCGATCACCGCGCTGGTGATCGCCTGGGTAGTGGTGCGCGGTAACCGGCCGCCGCGGGCCGCCAACCCGCTGCCACGGCGCGGCCCGCGCCGGCGCTGAGCAGGCTCAGCGGCGCCCGGATTCGGTCTTCTGGCGTTCGGCGCGGAACTCCGAACCCTCTTCCCACGTGGGCCAGCGCCGGCTGTTGGCCAGTTCCGCGCCCAGGTCGTAGACCAGCAGGGTGTCGGCGGCATGGCCGCTGGCATCCCAGCTCGGCGTCCAGGCATCGCAGGCCTGGTGGTAGCACGCGGCGAAGTAGGCCTCGCGCAGCTCACGCCCCTTCTCCAGCCCGCCCTCGCGCATGTCCAGCCCCGGCCCGATGGTGATCGCCGGCACGCCCAGGCGGGCGAAGGCGAAGTGGTCGGCGCGGTAGAAGAAGCCGGCCTCCAGGTTCGGGTCGGGCGAGTAGCTGCGGCCCCGGGCCTTGGCCACGCGCTCCAGGTCACCTTCCAGCGATACCCGGCCCTTGCCCCAGGAGGCGATGTCGCGGGTGGGGCCGTCCGGGCTGAACATCTCGATGTTGATCACCGCCGCGGTCTTGTCCAGCGGCGCCAGCGGATGGGCGGCGTAGTAGCTGGCGCCCAGCAGCCCCTTCTCCTCGGCGGTCAGCGCCACGAAGTACAGGGTGCGTTGCGGTTGCGGGCCGGCGGCGAACACCCGGCCCAGTTCCAGCACGGTGGCCACGCCGGTGGCGTTGTCGATCGCGCCGCGGCGGATGCGGTCGCCCTTGGCATCGGGCTGGCCGATCCCGAACGCATCCCAGTGCGCGGAGAAGATCACCGCTTCGTCGGCATGCGCGCCGCCGGGCAGCTTGGCCACCACGTTGCGGGTGACCACCTGCTCGCGCTTGAGCTTGAAGGCGACCGACAGCTGCGCGTCGCCCAGCGCCACCGGGGTGAATGCCGGGGTCATCGCCTTGCGCTTCTCGGCGTCGAAATCCAGGCCGGCATCGCGGAACAGCTGCTCGGCCACGCTGCGCTGCAGCCAGCCGCGCACCGGCACGTGCTGGGCCAGCGCCTGCTCGGGGGTGCGTTCGATGTCGAACAGCGGCGAGGTGCCCGAGCTCTTCACCGTCGCCCAGCCGTAGGCGGCCGGCGCGGTCTCGTGCACGATCAGCACGCCCTGCGCGCCACGCCGCGCGGCTTCCTCGAACTTGTAGGTCCAGCGGCCGTAATAGGTGACCGCCTTGCCATCGAAGGCACCGGGCTGGTCGGCCTCGAAGTCGGCATCGTTGATCAGCACCACGGCGATCTTGCCGTGCAGGTCCACGTCCTTGTAGTCATTCCAGTGGCGCTCGGGGGCGTCGATGCCATAGCCGACGAACACCAGCGGTGCATTGCGGATGTCCACCGCCTGCTGCGGGCGCAGGCTCTGCAGGGTCACGTCCTCGCCGTTGACCAGCGCGCGTGCCTTGCCCTTCTGGCGCAGCTGCGCGCGTACCGGGCCATCGACCTGGGCACGCACCATCGGCACCGGCTGCACCCAGCTGCCATCCACGCCACCGGGCTGCAGGCCGTAGGTCTTGAACTCTTCGATGAGGTACTGCACGGTACGTTCCTCGCCTGCGGTGGCCGGGGCACGGCCCTCGAATTCGTCCGAGGCCAGGATGCGCACATGTCGCGACAGCGCCTGCGGGTCGATGCCGCCGCCGGGCAGGTCATTGGCCGCGTGGGCCAGGCCGCCCACGAACAGGCAGGACGACAGCAGCAGCATGCGCATCGGATTCACGGCAGACACCAGGACGGAAAGCAGGGGCCTGCGAGTGTAACGTGACACCTGCATGACCGCGTACTGCATGCACGGCCGCGCTAGCGGCGGTCGCGGTCCAGCCAGCACGCCAGGCCCTGGGCATTGAGTTCGATATCCATCGCCAGCACCTGGGTCACCGCGGCATCATCCAGCGGACAGCCATGTGCCTGTGCGCGCTCCAGGTACAGCGCGGTGAGCGCAGCCACCAGGCAGCGGTGCCGGTCCGGACGCGCATCGCACTGCCGCCCGATCTCCACCATCGCATCGATCTGTTCGACCAGGTCCGCGGCCAGCTTGGCGACATCACCCACCCGGCCGTAATGGGTGAGAAACATCGCCTGCGGCGCATGGGCCAGCATGCGTGCGATGGACTGCTTCAGCGCATCCGGCTCGAACTGCACCGGCGAGGAGGTGGGCACGATGAAGGCACCACGCGCACTGTCCAGCTCGCGGTAGGACAGCCCGAAGGTATCGCCGGTGAACCAGGCACGGCTGCGTTCGTCCCACACGCACAGGTGGTGGCGGGCGTGCCCCGGGGTATGCAGGCACAGCAGGCTGCGCCCGGCCAGGTCGACGCGGTGGCCATCCTCGGCGATCACGACGCGCTCGGCCGCCACCGGCAATACCGGCCCGTAGCTGCGCGCGATCTCGGCTTCGCCATACACCTCGGTGGCCCCGGCGATCAGCCGCGCGGGGTCGACCATGTGCGGCGCGCCGCGCGGGTGCACCAGCAGGCGTGCGTCCGGCAACTGCTGCATCAACAATCCGGCGCCACCGGCGTGGTCCAGGTGCACATGGGTGAGGATCAGCCAGTCGACTGCATCGGGCGACAGGCCCGCACGGGTCAGCGCTGCCAGCATGGCCGGCACGGCCAGGCCGGTGCCGCAATCGATGAACGCGGCCCGGCCGTTTTCCACTACCAGGTAGGCCGCGTCGAAATCCTCGCGCTGGAACGCGGTGTCGATGGTGTGGATGCTGGGGTCGACGAACATCGGTTCATCCCTGGCGAAGTACGCCCCAGTTTAGGACGATCCGCGCATCGGCTTCGATGCGGCTTTGGTCGCACGCTGGGCCAGCCACGCCCCGCGCAGCAGGATCGCGGCGACCAGCACGGCCAGGAACGCGCCGTAGGCGTACAGCACCGCCAGCACCTGGCGCCAGATCGGCCCGGCATCGGCCTGCACCACGCCGATGTGGTGGCCCCACAGCATCGCCACGATGCTCAGCACGAAGGCCAGCAGCAGCGCAACGCCATCGAACCAGCGCCGGGCCGCATCGCGCGGCTGCCGCGGGAACAGCCAGTACAGCGCACCGAGCAGCACGAACCAGGGCAGGAACAACAACAACGACAACCAGGCCATCGCAGTCTCCCCTTCAGGATGCCCGCATCATGCCATGCGGCCTCGCCGACCGCGCCGGGCCACGCCAATGCCGGCCGTTGGCCGGCGTCACGCAACGCCATGCTTCAGGCAACGCCGGCCACGGGCCGGCCCTAGGCGCGCAGTTCCTGCAGCGCCGCCAGCACCACGTCCACCTCGGCCTCGATCTTGAACAGCTCACTCTGCAGCCCGTCGCCGTGCGCGGTCTGCTTGAGCACGCCGATCAACTGCCCCGCATCGCGCGGCGAATCGAAGCCTTCGCTCTGGATCAGCAGCGTGCCATCGCCGGCCAGCAGCTTGAAGTAGAAGCGGCCATCGGCCTCGCGGTACTGCTTGAACAGCGGCGGCGCCGCGCGCGCCTCGGTGGCGGCATCGCCGGCGATGTCACCGGCACTGGACAGGTCGCGCAGGCCCACCGCATGGCGCAGCTCCTTCAACAGCGGCACCGCATACTGCTCGCGCAACTGCTGGCCGCGGCGGCGCAACAGCGCCTCGATCTTCTCCGGCTCGGCCATCAGCGCGTCATAACGCTCGCGCAGCGGGGTCAGTTCGGCATCGATGCGCTCGAACAGCTGCTGCTTGGCGTCGCCCCAGCTGATGCCGTCGGCAAACGCCTGCGCGAACGCGGCGGTCTGCTCGGCACTGGCAAAGGCCTGGTACATCTGGAACAGCGCCGAGCCCTCGGTGCTCTTCGGCTCGCCCGGTGCGCGCGAATCGGTCAGGATGGAGAACACCAGCTTCTTCAGCTCCGCACGCGGGGCGAACAGCGGAATGGTGTTCTGGTAGCTCTTGCTCATCTTGCGGCCGTCCAGGCCGGCCAGGGTGGCCACCTGTTCGTCGATCACCACCTCCGGCAGCGGGAAGTACTCCTTGCCGTAGACATGGTTGAAGCGCTGGGCGAAATCGCGCGCCATCTCGATGTGCTGGATCTGGTCGCGGCCCACCGGCACGCGGTTGGCCTTGAAGATCAGGATGTCGGCGGCCATCAGCACCGGATACATGAACAGCCCGGCGCTGATCCCGGCGTCTTCGTCCAGCTGCTCCTCGCGGTTCTTGTCCACCGCCGCCTTGTAGGCGTGGGCACGGTTGAGGATGCCCTTGCTGGCGATGGCGGTCAGGAACCACATCAGCTCGGTGGTTTCGGGGATGTCGCTCTGCCGGTAGAACCACACCTTGTCCGGGTCCAGGCCGCACGCCAGCCAGCTGGCGGCGATCTCCAGGGTCGAGCGCTGGGTCCGCGCCGGCTCCTGCGCCTTGATCAGGCTGTGCAGGTCGGCCAGGAAGAAGAAGCTCTCGATGCCTGCCGCCTGGCTGGCCGCGATGGCCGGACGGATGGCGCCAACGTAGTTGCCCAGGTGGGGCGTGCCGGAGGGGGTGATGCCGGTAAGAACGCGGGTGGTCATGTGGGGGATCATTACGGACAGGTGAACCGCCCCAGTTTACCTGCCCCGGCGCAACCCCGTTGCACCCCCCGGGCCGTTGAACGGATCACCCCATCGCGGAGCGCTGCCATGAAACGCCTGATCCTGCCCTTGTTCGCCGTGCTGGCCCTGTGCGGCTTCCGCCCGGCCCCGCTGCCACCCCAGCCGAGCGGCCCGGTCTACCTCACCGTGATCGACCGCGACGGAGACGGCGCGCTGGCGCAGTACCGCGACGGTGCCCAGCGCTGGATTGCCGGCGAGAAGGGCCACCGCTACAGCGTGCGGCTGCGCAACCGCAGTGCCGAGCGCGTGCTGGTCGTGGTCTCGGTGGACGGCCTGAACGCGATCACCGGCGAGGTGGCCGCGCCCGGCCAGACCGGCTACGTGCTCAACCCCTGGCAGACCGCCGACATCAGCGGCTGGCGCAAGTCCGACGAGGAGGTGGCGCAGTTCGTGTTCACCTCGCCCGGGCGCAGCTACGCCGGCCGCACCGGCCGGCCGGACAACATCGGGGTGATCGGGATCGCGGTGTTCCGTGAGGCCGGCGCGATCCCGCGCGACCTGTCCCCGGCCGTCGAGCGGCGCATGACCACCGTACCGCGTGGTCGCGTCCAGGCGCCGGCCGCGGCCGAGTCGGCCATGGCCGACAGCGTCCAGGCCACGTCCGCCGCCGCGCCGGCCGCACCGGCGCCGGCCCAGCGCCTGGGCACCGGCCACGGCGCGCGCGAAACCTCGCGCGTGCGCGACACCGCCTTCGAGCGTGCCAGCGTGGCCCCCGCCCAGCAGGTCGAGGTGCGCTACGACAGCGCGCAGAACCTGCGTGCGCGCGGCATCCTGCCCGGGCCGACGCCGCGCGATGCCACCCCGCGCGCATTCCCGTCGCAGTACGTACCGGACCCGCCGCAGGACAGCCGCTGGCGCTGAAGCGGTCGCGCAGACACACGAAGGGCCGCTTGCGCGGCCCCTCGTGTGTTTCATACGCCCGATGAAGCGGCCGCGCTTACGCGGCGCCGGCCCGCATCAATGGAAGTCCGGATAATCCTTGTGCATGGCCTTCTCGAAGTCCTTGACTTCCGATTCGGCGCGGTCGCGCGCCCAGCCGTAGCGCTCCTGCAGGCGGCCCGCCAGGTATTCGGCATTGCCTTCGGCCACCTTGAAATCGTCGTCGGTAAGGTCGCCCCACTTGGCCTGGGCCTTGCCCTTGAGCTGCGTCCACTTGCCGGAAATGATGTCTTTGTTCATGGGTTGGCATCCTTGGTTGCAACGGCACCTTCGCCGCACGTACAGAGTGCCGCGGCGGACGTTCGGTGGCGGTCAAGCGCGCATGAAACGGACGCTCACCTGCTTGAATGAAGGCCATGCGCCGCCCCCGGCCACGCAAACGAAAAAGGCCGGGAGATCCCGGCCTTTTCCGTCGCCACCTGATCGCGTGGATCAGTTGGTCTTGGCGGCGTCTTCGACCTTCTCGCCAGCCTTCTGCACGTCCTTGCCAGCACCGGCAACGGTGTTGCAGCCGGACAGCATGGCCACCGAGAACATCGACAACAGCATCAGTGCAATAACACGCTTCATGGGGTTCTCCTGTTTGATCTACGTCGACACCGGCAATCCGGTCCCACCTGTCAGATGGGCCCGCCAGCGCGCCCTGCGCGCCGCGGCCCTTCTTCCTGATCGCGGTGACGTCGTGGCTGTTTCCAGCACCGCCGCCGCGTGGATGCAATCTGGCGGCTGGCGCGTGCAGCGAATGTGAACGCACCACGGCGGCGTTCAGCCACCCGCAGGAAAGCCCCGGTAACCCGGCGCCATGCTCAGTCGCGCATCAGGGTGGACTTGCCGAACAGACTCTCCACCAGGTCCACTGCCAGCACCGCGGTGCTGTTGCGGTTGTCCAGCAGCGGGTTGAGTTCCACGATGTCCAGCGAGCCCATGCGGCCGGTGTCGGCGATCATCTCCATCACCAGCTGCGCCTCACGGTAATTGACCCCGCCCGGCACGGTGGTGCCCACGCCCGGCGCGATGCTGGGGTCGAGGAAATCGACATCGAAGCTGACATGCAGGTGGGTGTTGGCATCGATACCCGCCAGCGCCGCTTCCATGGTGCGCTTCATGCCCGCCTCGTCGATGTAGCGCATGTCATACACATCCACCTGGTGCTGCTTGATCAGGCGCTTCTCTTCCTGGTCCACCGAGCGGATGCCGATCTGGTGCACCTGCTGCGGGCGGATCGCCGGCGCGTCGCCGCCGAGCCGGGTCAGCGCATCCGGGCCCAGCCCGCACAGGCAGGCCACCGGCATGCCATGCACGTTCCCCGACGGGGTCACCTCGCTGGTGTTGAAGTCCGAGTGCGCATCCAGCCACAGCACGCGCAGGGTCTTGCCCTGCTCGCGGCACCAGCGCGCCACCGCGGTGATCGAGCCGATGCCCAGGCAGTGGTCGCCGCCGAGCATGATCGGCATGCGCCCGGCCTGCAGCTCGGCGTAGGTGGCGTCCATCAGCGCGCGATTCCACGCCACCACTTCGTCCAGGTGGCGATAGCCCTGCACCGGTGCGGTCCACGGGTTGCGCGGGCCGTCCAGGTTGCCCAGGTCGCGCACGTCCACGCCACGGGCAACCAACGCGTCGGACAGCCCGGCGATGCGCAGCGCATCCGGGCCCAGGCCCGCGCCGCGATGGCCGGCCCCGATGTCGGTGGGAACGCCGATCAGGGATACGGGGGGATACGTGGCCATGGGGTGCCTCCTGCAATGACGAAAAAGAGCCACAGTCTAGCCAGCCCCGTGCAGGCCCACTCGCGGCGGTGCAGCAGGCAGCGCGATTGACTGCACGCGGCATTCCCTGCCCGCCCGCGTCCGATCTCGACGCGGAGCGAAACCCCTTGCCCGTCAAGCATTTGACGCATACGCAAGACACGCGGCGGTTCATCTTGCGTTGTCCGTGAAGGCAAAATTTCCGTGCTACATTTCACACTTCGACGCAGTACTGATTGACTAATCCAAACGGGTTGGTCGTTTTTCGTTGTGTGCCAGGGGGCAGTACGTGCAGCGCAGTGCCATTCACCAGATCGTCCGCAGTGCCAGCGGCGAGAGCCAGCCGGCCCGCCAGTTGCATGACATCGACGGCATCGACGCCGTGTTCGGCCAGGCGCGCGAACGCGAGCGCGGCCTCAAGCTGCTGATGCTTTCCACCGCCGATGGCCGCGCCGTCGCCGAGAGTTCGGCGCTGGACGTGGATGGACGCCGCCTGGCCGCGATGGCCAATTCGTTCCTTACCCTCGGCGAAACCGTCTCGCGCGAGCTGTCGCTCAGCGAGGCCGACTACGCCACCATCTGCACCAAGCAGGGCAACGTGGTGCTGATCCGCATCCAGAGCGACAAGCCGCTCACCCTCACCGCCGTGGCCGGCCACGAGCTCAACATGGCCGTGCTGCTGTTCCATGCGCGCGAGTGCGCCACCCGCCTCGAGCCCGTGCTGCGCCCGCGCGCAGGCTGATCCGCCTTCCCTTTCGTTGCGCCCTTCCGGCAGGCCCCTGGCCTGCCCTCCCACTGCCTGAAGCAAAAGGATTTACGTGCCCAATCTCAATCTGGAAAAGCTCAATTCGCTGGCGGGTTTCGTCGGTGCCGCCCTGGTCGACGGTGACAGCGGCATGGCCCTGGCCATGGTCGGCGGCGGCAACATCAACCTGGAGCTGGCGGCAGCCGGCAATACCGAAGTGGTCCGCGCCAAGCGCCGCGTCGCCGAGCAGCTGGGCCTGTCGGACACGCTGGAAGACCTGCTGATCACGCTGAGCACGCAGTACCACCTGATCCGCCCGCTGGAAAGCAACCCGCTGCTGTTCCTGTACGTGGTGATGGACCGCAGCAAGGCCAACCTGGCGATGTCGCGGCATGAACTGAAGGCCTTCGAGAAGACCCTGGACTTCAGCTGATCGCACCATGTCCCGCCCGGCTCGCGCCGAGCGGCCGCCTTGTGGCACGCCCCCATGAAAACCCCCATCCGCTCCTTCCAGATCGCCGCGACAGGCCTCGACCTGCTGCACCAGACCCGGCTCAAGCTGGCCAGTTCGCTGCTGCTGGCCGAGCGCATGGACGTGGCCCTGCAGCCGTGGTCCGGGCAGGCCGTGGACCTGCTGGTGATCGGGCTGGACCATCCGGCCAGCGCCGCTGCACTGCACCAGGCGCATGCGCTGGGCGTGCCGACGTTGCTGGTCGCGCGGCGCTTCGGCGCCATCGCACGCGGCGAACTGCCGCACGGCGCCACCGTGCGCGACCTCAACGAACAGCTCTCCACGCTGCTGCTGGCCACGCCGGACGCGGCCGACGTCGTGCAGGGCACGCCGCTGCTGATGCAGCTGGCCCGCCACGATGCGCAGCCAGCGGGCATGCACCTGCTGCAGCGGGGGGCGATGACGCTGCTGGTCGACCCGGCCACGCGCAGCATTGCCCTGCCCGCCAGCACCACGCTGGCCGAGGTGGCCGCGCAACTGGACGATGCGACCTGGTCGCTGACCCCGATCGACGTCGAGACCTTCCAGCACCAGTACGCCTACCGCCTGCCGCAGCGGCACTCGTTCGAAGCCCTGTTCTTCTGCATTGCCCACCATCGCCCCGAACTGATGCCCGCGCCGGCCGCGCAGGCCTCGCTGCAGCTGCGCCAGTGGCCCGACCTGAGCGCCGATGACGTGCCCGGCCACTGGCTGCTGGCCATCGCCCGCCTGCATGCGCGGCCCTGGCGCGCCACCGCGCTGGCCACCGCCTGCCGGATCCCGCAGGACGCCGCGCAGAGCCTGTTCTCCGCCGCGCTGGCCAGCGGCCTCGCCTTGAACCAGGATGCCCCCGTGACGCCTTCCCAACGCCGTGGCGATACCCACGATTCGCGCTTCTTCTCGTGGGTGGCGCGGCGCTTCGGCCTCAGCCTGTTCCAAGGAGCGGCATCATGAGCCTGCCCGCCAACAAGCTGGTCTTCGTCGGTGGCATGGGCGCAGGCAAGACCACGGCCGTGCGTGCGATCTCCGACGTGGAGCCGGTCAGCACCGAAATGCCGTTGAGCGAGGATGCCTACGGTGACAAGGTCGAAACCACGGTGGCGCTGGATTACAGCTCGATCGAGCTGGATGACGGCGAACTGCTGCATGTCTATGGCGTTCCCGGCCAGCGCTACCTGGACTTCATGTGGCCGATGGTCTGCGAGGGTGCGCTCGGCGTGATCGTACTGGTCAGCGCGCGCCACCCCGAGCCGATCGCCTCCACGGTGGAGCTGCTGCAGGAGTTTTCGCGGATCGCCCCGGAGGCGAGCCTCGCGGTGGGAATCACCCGTACCGACGAATACCCCGAATTGTTGATCCCCGATGTACGCCAGGCGCTGTTCGATGCCGGCTTCCGCCTGCCGGTGATGCGCGTGGACGCGCGCTCTGCCACGCAGGTGACCTTCCTGGTGAAGTCGCTGTTGTCGTATCGGTTTGCCGAGACGCAGTAAGGCGTCGTTGCGCACGGATGAATCTGACGCGTGGACCGTCCGGCCACGGGTCGTCGGCGCTTGCACGATGCGTCTGCGCCCGCGGCCATGTTTGTCCGTGCCGCCCCACCGGCGTTCGTAGAATGGTGGGTCGTGGTCCATGCTCCGCTGCCGGTCCGCATGTTAGGTTGGACATGGAGATGGTGCGGAAAACCGGAGTTCCAGCATGCCTTCCAAGTCGCACAAGCCGTACGAAAGCACAGCGTTGCCGCTGTTGTTGCTCTTGTCTTCTGCCCTGGCTGCATGCACGGGCGCAAGGATGGATCCCACCTACTCACAGGCGATGGTCGAGCCGGTGAGTGTGGAAAAGCGGTCGGATACCGAAATTTCCGTCCGCTACAAGGTTCGCCCTGAAAGTCGCCATTACGCCGGAGGCGTCGACTTTGAACGTGTGGGCGACACGCTCCGCATCAGCATCCGTCGCTGCGCAGTGGGGTCCCCCTGCGAGCCGATGGCGAAATCGGTCATTCCTTTGGATGATACCTGGCAGGCGGAAGTGCACCTCCCCTTTGATGGCAAGCGCGTCGTCGTGGTGCATGCCGATGGCGAGAAGCAGGTATACCCGTGAACACCCCGCGCAAAGAGCACGACACGGATGAATGACGTCGATCTGCACCGGGGACATCCGTGGATGCCAGCGGAGCGGAGAGTGGTGCCGCTTATCCGAATCGAACGGATGACCTACTGTTTACAAGACAGTTGCTCTACCAACTGAGCTAAAGCGGCATGGCGCGCGGCGATTCTAACGCACCCGTGCGCAGTCCAGCGAGCGCTGCTGCGCCGCGCCGCTGCGCTGGCGGGCGGCGGCGGGGTCGGCCTGCTCGGCCAGGGTCGCATCCAGCCACCACTGCGCACTGCCATCGCCGCCGCTGGCGATCAGGCGGGCGTTGAAGCCGGCGGCGCTGAGCGCGGCCAGGCGGCGGTCGGCGCCTTCACGGTTGCGGTACTGGCCCAGGGCGATGGCATTGGCCTCCTCGCCCTGGCCGATGATGTAGTAATCGCTCAGGCCGGCCGCGACGATCCGCTTGACCGTGGCCTGCGCGTCTTCCCGGCTGGCTGCGGGCGGCAGGATCACCCGGTAGCGGGTGGCGCCGGCATCGGCGACTTCGCGCAGGCGCACACCGCGCAGCAGCGGTCCGGCCTTGCCCTGCGCCGCCTGCGCGGCGGCACGGTCGGCGAACGGCCCCAGGCTCAGGCATTGCGCGGGCGCCGCTGGTGGGGCGGGGGCTGCTGCCACCGCTGCGGCCGGCGCTGGTGCGGGCGTTGCCGCAGCGGGAGGCGGCGCCGGGGCGACCGCTTCGGGTGCCGCCGCCGTAGCGGCCGGCGTCGGCTCGGGTGCGACGCGGGTGGCCGCGCTGGGCGCTGCCGGCGCCGGGGTCACGTCATCCAGGGCCTGGGTTGGCGTGGCCGCGGCGGCGGGTGCCGGCGTGGCGGTGCCCGGCAACAGCTGCAGCTGGGCCACGCCGGTACTCGGCGCAGGCGGCGCCGGCACCGGTTCGCCACGCAACATCCACCACAACGCCACCCCCAGGTTGAGGATGGCCAGCACGACGATCAGGGCACGGGTCAGCATGCGGGGATCCTACCCTGCGTCCGCAGGCTGGTGCACGGCCCAGCGTGCCAGACCATCGAGCACCAGCGACGGCTGGAAGTGCGCGTGCCCCAGCAGCGGCAGCAGCGCGGGTGCGCCGCCGCCATGCAGCAGCAACGTCGGCGTGCCACCGAGGCGTTGCGCGGCCTGTGCAACGCTGCGCTCGATCAGCGCCACCGCAGCGCCATCGCAGCCGGAGGCCAGCGCATCGGCGGTGTCGTTGGCGAATTCGCTGTAGTCCCCGCCACTGGCCGGCAACTGCACCGCGCGCGCATGCAGCGCTTCGCGCATGGTGGTGGGCGAGGCGGCGATGCGGCCGCCGTGGTGCAGGCCGTCGGCGTCCAGCAGGTCGATGGTCAGCGCGGTGCCCACGCCCGCCACCACCACGCTTTCGGCGCGCTCGGCCGCCGCCAGCAGCGCCAGGAAACGGTCCACGCCGAACTTGCCCGGGTCGGCATAGGCCACGCGCACACCGGCGTAGCGCGCCTCGGTATGGGCCACGCGCACGCTGCGGAAACGGCCCTGCAGGATCGCCAGCATGCTGCGGGTCAGGGTGGGCGCGGCGACGCTGGCCACGTAGGCGACATCACCACTGGGCAGCGCCTGCAGCTGCTCGGCGGGCATGGTTTCGGCGCCGTGCGGCCAGGCCTGCACGGCACCTGCCTGCACGCCCTGCAGCGGGGCGAACTTGAACCGCGAATTGCCCAGGTCGAACAACCAGTCGCTCATTGCGCCCTCACGCTGACTTCGCCCGCATGCACATGCTGTTCGACACCATCGATGCGCACGCGCAGCGCGCCATCGTCGGCCAGGCCCAGCGCGGTGCCCTCGCGCCAGTGTCCCCCCTGCTCCACGCGAACGGTCTTGCCGCGCAACAGGTCCAGTTCGGCATAGCGCGGCAGGAACGGTGCCAGGCCGTCGGCGTCGAAGGCCTCCAGCGCCGGCAGCAGCCGTGCCAGTACCGCGGCCACCACGGTGTTGCGGTCCACCGGGGCGCCGGCCAGGGTATCCAGGTCGATCCACGGCTGGGTGATCTGCTCGGCATGGGCGGCGGGCATGTGCACGTTGATGCCGATGCCGATCACCGCGCGCGCCGGGCCGGCGTACTCGCCGCCGCCCTCGGCCAACAGGCCCACCAGCTTGCGGCCATCGACCATCAGGTCGTTGGGCCATTTCAACCGGGCCTGGACATACCCCAGGTCATGCAGGGCCTCGGCCACCGCGATGCCAGCCACCAGGCTCAGGCCACTCAGCCGGACCAGGCCACCGGAGAACCACCGCAGCACCGAGAGATACACGTGGGCGGCCAGGGGCGAGGCCCAGGTGCGGCCACGCCGGCCGCGGCCACCGGTCTGGCGCTCGGCCAGCAGGACGCGCACCCCTCGCTCGGGCGCGCTGCACCGCAGCAATTCGGCGTTGGTCGAATCCACCGTCCAGGCCACCTGCAGGTCGCCGAGCAGGCTGGCCGCGCTCGCCGGGAGCCCGGCGCGGATGCGCTCCGGCGTCAGCAGGTCCAGCGGACGGGTCAAGCCGTAGCCCTCGCCCGCACGCCCCTCCACTTCCACGCCGGCAGCCCTAAGTCCTTGAATCCGCTTCCAAATTGCGGCGCGCGTGACGCCCATTTCCTGGGCCAGCGCATCGCCGGACAGGCGCCCGGCGCCCAGTTTGGCCAGCAGTTGGCGGTCGTCCACGGTCGCTTCCATCAGGTAATCCAGAAAATTATGCGGGAAAGCCGCGGCGCTTGCCTGCCCGGCGGGGTTCCAATCCCGGCGCTGAATCGGGCTAGAATCGAAGACTGACCCGCCTTCTGGATGTCGACGATGCGCCCGTTCGCCCATTGCCTGATCCTGCTGATGGCCCCCTTGGCCGCGCATGCTTCCGATGCGCTGACCAGCCCGGGGCGGGGCGGCTGCGTGTATTCGCCGACGGAAACCGAACGCACCGCACCGGCCGCCGCACCGGCCGCCCGCGCGCCGGCGGTCAAGCCGAGCGCGAGCAACGGCACCAGCACCGGCGGTGGCGGCGATGACGACGTGCTGCCGCGCCTGCGCGCGCCCAAGTGGCACAGCTTCCTGCCGGGCATGTTCCGCTGATCGAACGCATGTGGGGTTGGCTGCGGCGCAGGCCGCGCGAGATCGATCTGGCGATGTGGCAGCAATGCTGCCAGCGCGCGCCCTGGCTGCACGGATTGGATGCACCACGTCGCGAGCGCCTGCGCGCACTGAGCGCGCGCTTCCTGCACGAGAAAACCATCAGCCCGGTCGGCGACCTGCAGCTGGACGAGCGCGACGGCGTGCTGCTGGCCGCGCTGTGCTGCCTGCCGCTGCTGGAGCTGGGTGACGTCGGCCTGCGTGGCTGGTCGCAGCTGATCGTCTATCCGGACGCGTTCCGGGTGCAGCGCAGCCACGTCGATGCGGCCGGCGTGCTGCACGAATGGGATGACGAGCTGATCGGCGAATCCTGGGACAGCGGCCCGCTGATCCTGTCGTGGGCCGACATCCAGGCCGACATCGCCGACCCGCATGCCGGCTACTGCGTGGCCGTGCATGAAATGGCGCACAAGATCGACGTGCTGGACGGCGCGATCGACGGCACGCCGCCGCTGCCGCGCGACTGGCAGCGGCAGTGGGCGAGCGATTTCCAGGCCGCCTACGACGCCTTCTGCGCGCAGGTCGATGCCGGCCGGGACACGCTGATCGATCCGTACGCCGCCGAGGCGCCGGAAGAGTTCTTTGCGGTGGTGACCGAATACCACTTCTCTGCGCCGGACGTGCTGGAGCAGGCCATGCCGACGGTGGCCGCGCACCTGCGCCGGCTCTACGGTGAGCCGCCGGGCCTGTCGGCCGACAACCAACCATCGGCAACCGCCCCGCACATCACCACGCCGCGGTAGGCATCGACCCTTGGTCGATGCAATGCGGGCGACCGCCGCCGCTCACGGCCCCGGCGGCAGCTTCACTTCAAAACGCGCCCCGCCCAGTTCCGGCGACCGCTTGACCTGCAGCTCGCCGCGGTAGTCCTTGATCAGGTCCTGCACGATCGACAGGCCGATGCCATGGCCCTGCACGCGCTCGTCGCCGCGCACGCCACGCTGCAGCACCTTGGCGATGTCCTCCGGGGCGATACCCGGGCCATCGTCATCCACCGACAGCACCAGCCCGGCCCGGCGCGCGCCAGGGGCGGGCAACGGCGTGGCGGTGAGCAGCACGCGGCGGTGGGCCCACTTGAACGCGTTCTCCAGCAGGTTGCCGAGCAGTTCCTGCAGGTCGCCCGGCTCACCGTGGAAGCGCGCGGCTTCATCGATATCGAACTCGCACAGCACGCCCTTGCCGGCGTACACCTTCTCCAGACCGCGCACGATTTCCTCGGCATTGGACTCGATCGGCAGCGGTGCGGAGAACAGCTTGTGCCCGGACGAGGCCGCACGCGCCAACTGGTAGGACACCAGGTTGTTCATGCGCCGCAGCTGCACGTCGAACTCCTGCCGCAGGTCCTGGTCCTGGGCGCCACTGTCCAGCTGGGTGCGCAGCACCGCCAGCGGTGTTTTCAGGCTGTGCGCCAGATCGGCCAGGGTGTTGCGCTGGCGCTCGAGGTTTTCGCGCTCGCTCTCGATGAAGGCATTGATGCTGTCGGTCAGCGGTTCCAGCTCGCGCGGGTGGCGCTCGCTCATGCGTTCGGTCTCGCCGCGCTGGACCTTGGTCAGCTCGGTGATCACCCGCCGCATCGGGCGCAGGCTCCACTGCAGGATCACGGTCTGCAGCATCAGCAGGATCAGGCCGGCACCGCCCATCCAGAACCAGACCCGCCCGCGGAACACGCGCAGCTGCGCGCCCAGCGCGCGCGAGTCTTCCATCACGTAGATGGTGTACGGGAATTCAGTGGCGGGGTCGGCGTCGGCATCCCAGACCAGGCCCAGGCCATAGCGGTACACCGAGCCCTGGCTGCCGTCGATCTGGATCATCGGCAGCGGGCCTTCGAACACTTCCTGGCGCGGTGCCAGCAGGCCCCCGCCCACGGTGGGCAGCATCGGCCCTTCGGCCGACATCGAGTTGCCCTTGCCGTCGGGCATCACCACCTGCAGGTACAGGCCGCTGCCGGGCACGTCAAAGCGCGGGTCCGGCGGTTGCTCGCGGATGTATAACGACCGGTCGCGGGTGAAGTCGATCCCCGCCGCATACGCGGTGGCGTAATTCTTCAGGCGCTCGCGCAGGTTGGCGCGCGCGGTGTCGGCGAACGCCGCATCCAGCGCGTAACCGGCGATGGCCAGGAACGCGACCAGACTCACCGAGGCCGCCAGCAGCTGGCGCGCCTGCAGGGAGCGCGGCCGCCAGCGTTTAAAGAACCACAGACGGCCTGACATCATCCCTTCGTCCGGCTACGTGCTCAGCCTTCGTTGCGCGGAATCGCGAAACGGTAACCGCGGCCACGCACGGTCTCGATCGGCTTCAGTTCGCCGTCGGCATCGAGCTTCTTGCGCAGGCGGCCGATGAACACTTCCAGCACGTTGGAGTCGCGATCGAAATCCTGCTGGTAGATGTGTTCGGTGAGATCGGCCTTGGAGACCAGTTCACCGGCATGCATCATCAGGTATTCGAGCACCTTGTACTCGTAGCTGGTGAGGTCCACGTTGCTGCCGCTGACGCTGACCGTCTGCGCGGCCAGATCCAGTGCAACCGGGCCGCACTCAAGCGTGGGCTTGCTCCAGCCGGCGGCACGGCGCAGCAGCGCGTTGACGCGTGCCAGCAGTTCCTCGACGTGGAACGGCTTGACCAGGTAATCGTCGGCGCCCTGCTTGAGCCCTTCGACCTTGTCCTGCCAGCTCGAGCGGGCGGTGAGGATGAGCACGGGGAATTTCTTGCCCTCGTCGCGCAGCGCCTTGATCAGTTCCATGCCCGACATCTTGGGCAGGCCCAGATCGATGATGCCGACGTCGAACGGGACTTCGCGGCCCATGTAGAGACCTTCCTCACCGTCCTGGGCAGCGTCGACCGCAAAGCCTTCGCGCTTGAGCCGGGCTGCCAGGGTTTCCCGCAGCGGGGCTTCGTCTTCGACCAGAAGGATACGCATGAACTCTCCCTAGTGTCCTGGGTATGGCCGGGGGCCAGTGGAATACAGTTGATGACGGACAACTATCCCTGTTCAGGGGTTATCGCCGCGTAGTGAAGACATATCCGATCGCGGTGCGCGGGGCTGTGAACGCGCCGGCGCGGGGTCGTCCATGTAGCGGACCCGGCCCCGATCGTCCATGTACTTGACCCGATTGATGTCGCGACCGTCGTACGGCACCCGCTCGGCCCCCAGGATGTGCCCACCGGTGGTGCGCTGCACGCGGCGGACCGCGTCGGACAGCGAGCGCTCCGGCGGGGCACCGCGGGCGGCCCGGACCATCTCACCACGCGCCGGATCCGGGTTGGGCTCCTGCGCCGAGGCACTGCCGAGGGAGGCAGCGGCGCCCGTCGCCAGGAAGGCGAGGACGGCAAGGCGGCGGTGGCGGGTCACGGAGAACATCGGTCTGATCCTAGCGGAGCGCGGCAAAACGTTCAAAAGTTGTAAATCCGATCGCGCCAACCTGGGCCGGCGTTTTACGAATCCTTAGCGAATTCTTGGTTTTACGCAGTGAATCCGGTCTGAACTTTTCAGGTCGCACGGTCATGCCGTTCATCTAAGTGAACATTGGCGGCTAAAGCGTGGCGCTTGTCAAGCTGACAAGGTGATACGGCTCACGCAGCGACGCGCTCGGCCTGCGCGCGGGTGACCGCCAGCGCCTGCTCGATGAGCTCCCAGCCCGCGCCGAGGCGATGGGCGCCCTCGCTGAGCACCTGGCGGAAGGCCCGCCCGCCTGGCTGCCCGTGGAACAGGCCCAGCAGGTGGCGGGTGATGTGCTTGAGCGCCAGGCCGCGGTCCAGCTGGGCGTCGATGTAGGGACGCATCGCCCGCAGCAGCGCCTCGCGCGGCTGTACGGCCATGCCGGTCTGGGCGGCCTCCAGCTGATGCAGTACGTAGGGGTCGTGATAGGCCGCGCGGCCGAGCATCACTCCATCCAGCGCCGGTAACTGGGCCTGTGCCGCCTCGACCGTGGCCAGGCCGCCGTTGAGCACGATCTGCAGCTGCGGGCGGTCGGCCTTGAGACGGTGCGCCCAGTCGTAGCGCAGCGGCGGCACTTCGCGGTTTTCCTTGGGCGACAACCCCTTCAGCCACGCGTTGCGGGCGTGCACGATGAACATGGCGCTGCCCGCGTTGGCGGACTGATCAACGAAGTTGACGAAGGTTTCGTAGTCGTTGTCTTCATCCACGCCCAGCCGGCACTTCACCGTGACCGGGATGTCCACCGCCGCCACCATGGCCGCCACGCACGCGGCGACCAGGGCCGGCTCGCGCATCAGGCAGGCACCGAAGCGCCCGGCCTGGACCCGGTCGGAGGGGCAGCCGCAGTTGAGGTTGACCTCGTCGTAGCCCCAGTCCTGCGCGATCCGCGCGGCCTGCGCCAGCAGGGCAGGCTCGCTGCCCCCCAACTGCAGGGCCAGCGGGTGCTCGCTGCCGTCGAAGCCGAGCAGGCGTTCGCGGTCGCCATGGATCACTGCGTTGGCGTGCACCATCTCGGTGTACAGCCGCGCGCCCGGGGCCAGCAGCCGGTGGAAGTACCGGCAATGGCGGTCCGTCCAGTCCATCATCGGGGCGACGGACAGGCGCAGGGAGGCGGCGTAACGCGCGGCGGCGGCTGTGGCAGGCTGGGTCATCGGGACGGAGCGTCGGATACTGCTGGCATTGCCAGCGCAATCAATAGTTTACCCCCTCGGAATGAACGCTGCCCGAGGGGTCGGGGCGCGGGGTGGGGCCCAGGCCGTCGCGCGGCACCCGCGCGAGGGGCGCGCCGGGGGAGAATGCACCTCCCTGCACTGCCCGATGTCCGATGACCCCGCCCCGCGCTCGACCGTTCGACCCCACCACCGAACAAGGCGTATTGCGCCTGTCGATCGGCGCCTCGCTGGCGATGGCTGCCGCCGCGGTGGTGTTCGGCTTCCTGGCCAACTCCTCGTTGATCATCTTCGACGGCATCTACGGGCTGATCGACGTGGTGATGACCTGGCTGTCGCTGCTGGTGGTACGGCTCATCAGCCTTTCCACCCACGTGGACACCCTGCAGTCGCGCTTGAACCAGCGCTTCACCATGGGCTTCTGGCACCTGGAACCGATCGTGTTGGGGGTCAGCGGCACGCTGATGATCGGCGCGGCGCTGTACGCGGCGGTCAACGCGGTGGATGCGCTGATGGCCGGCGGGCGCGAGATCGCGCTGGGGCCGGCGATCCTGTTCGCGGTGCTGTCGATCATTGCCGAGATCGGGCTGGCGGTGTTCATCCGCCGGGTCAACCGCAGCATCGGCTCGGAATTCATCGCGCTGGACGGCAAGAACTGGGTGGTCTCGGCCAGCATGTCGGCCGCCTACCTGGTCGCCTTCGTCAGCGGCTGGCTGCTGGGCGATACGCGCTGGGCATGGCTGGTGCCCTACATCGATCCGGCGATCCTGCTGGTGGTGTGCCTGTTCGTGATGGTGGCCCCGCTGGGCACGGTGCGGCAGGCGCTGTCGGACATCCTGCTGATCACCCCGGTGGACCTGCAGGCGCACGTGGATGCGGTGGCACGCGACATCGTGGCCCGGCACGGCTTCCTCGAATACCGCAGCTACGTGGCCAAGGTGGGCCGGGGCGAGCAGATCGAACTGTTCTTCGTGGTGCGCGCCGATGATCCGCCGCGTGCGCTGCTGGAATGGGACCGGCTGCGCGATGAGATCGGCGAGGCGCTGGGCGAGGAATCCCCGGACCGCTGGCTGACGATCATGTTCACCACCGACCGGGAGTGGGCGATCTGAGGCGTACCCCGTGCTCCTAGAGGCGCGGCTTGCGCAGGAAGATCAGGAAGCCGTCGGCGGGTACCTCGGCGCGTGCCGATGCCACGATGCGATGCGATATGGACACGGTTGCGGGAAAGTCGGCCATCACCTCGGTCTCGATGCAGGAGATGTCCTCGACCCAGTCCTCCACCGCAGCTGCATCGATGAAGAACACCAGTTCGAAACCGGCCGCCCCGTGGAGCTGGCAGGCGACGGCGACGAGTTCGGGGAACACCTCCCCGAGCAGCGCGCGGCTGGTACTGAGGATGATGTTCGCGCGCAGGTTGCGTTCCATGACACGCCTCGATGCAGGTGGCAGGTCGCCGGTGCGACCGATCATACGGCCTCGCTACGTGGGGATGCCGCCATGGCCTGCTTCCACTGCCGCGGCGACTGCCCGGTCTGCACCTTGAAGGCGCGCGACAACGCCGCCTCGCTGCCGTAGCCGACGTCGATGGCGATGCGCTTGAGCGGCAGGCCCTTGCGCAGCGCCTGCTGCACCAGGCGCGTGCGCCAGCCCTGCAGATAGTGGCCGGGCGTGCTGCCGATGGTGTCGCGGAAGCTGTCGGCGAAGGCGCTGCGCGACATGCCGGCGCGCTGCGCGAGCGACTCCAGCGTCCACTCCCCGGCCGGCGATTCATGCATGGCCACCAGCGCGTGGCGCAGGCGCGGATGGGCCATGCCGGCGAGCAGGCCGACACGCAGTTGGCCGCTTTCCATCAGCGCGCGCAGGATCTGGATCAGCACCACCTCGAACAAGCGGTCGAGCAGTGCCTGGCGGCCGCAGCGCTGGGCGAAGGCTTCCTCGAACAACACCGACAGGATGGGCTGGCCGCCATGGAGCTGGTCCAGTGGCAGGCAGATGACCGGCGGCAACGCCGCAGCCACCGGATGGGTGCCGGCACCTTCGAACTGCAGGTGCGCGCAGGCGAAATCGGCGCCGCGCCGGGGATCGGTGACGAAGCGGTGGGCAAGCGGGCGCGGGTAGAGCAGTACGCTGGGCTGGTCGATCTGCAGCACCTTGCCATCGGCATGCTCGACGCGGACCTGCCCCTCGCGGATGAGATGGAGCTGGCCGCGCTCGCCGTCGGCGGCCAGGTCGTTGATGCCGCACAGCGGGCCGGCGTGGAAGACTTCGGCAGTGACTGCAAAACGACTGAGCAGGGATTGCAGGCGGTCGACCATTTGGACGCTCGATCAAGTTTGATAGACGAAATGTAACCCAACGTACCCCTGGAGCGGTCAAAGTACACCTGCCATCTGGCCCACCCCCGTTCACGCCACAGGAGATTCCCATGTCCATCGAAAAGGTTCTGTACACCGCCACCGCCACCGCTACCGGCGGCCGTGAAGGCCACGCCACCTCCTCCGACAACGTGCTGGACGTGCAGCTGTCCACCCCGCGCGAGCTGGGCGGCGCGGGCGGCCCGGGCACCAACCCGGAGCAGCTGTTCGCCGCCGGCTACTCGGCCTGCTTCCTGGGCGCGCTGAAGTTCGTGGCCGGCCAGGCCAAGGTTGCGCTGCCGGCCGAAACGGCGATCACCGGCAAGGTCGGCATCGGCCAGATCCCGACCGGCTTCGGCATCGAAGTGGCGCTTGAGATCTCGGTCCCGGGCCTGCCGCGCGAGCAGGTGGAAGAACTGGTGCAGAAGGCGCACATCGTGTGCCCGTACTCCAATGCGACCCGCGGCAACATCGACGTGACGCTGACCGTTGCCTGATGCCGCAGGTGCCCTACCGGATCACGGACGGCACCAACCGCACGGGTAAAAAAATGGGCGGCTGCCTGGCTGGATAGCCTGGCAACCGCCCATCCCACCGCGGTGGATCCCGGGCAAGGCCACGGGATGCATCTGGTGCCGGGTGCCTACCGAGGGTCGATGCCACGGGCATTCCCCGGAGGTGTCGGGGTCCATACGATTGCCGGCCAGCGGCCGGCACGACCGGCTATTTCTCGTTTGCGATCAGCTGCACGACGCTGGAGAAATCCAGCTTGCCGCGGCCCGCCTGGTGGTTCATCGAATACAGGTTGCGGGCCAGTTCGCCCAGCGGGATCGACGCGCCGACGCTCATCGCCGCTTCCACCGCCAGGCCCATGTCCTTGAGCATGAGGTCGCTGCCGAACCCACCGCTGTAGCCGCGCGACGCGGGTGCGTTCTCCAGCACGCCCGGCCACGGGTTGCACACTTCGGTGGCCCAGCTGCGGCCGGTGCTGACCGCCATCATCTGCGAGAGCACCTTCGGGTCCAGCCCATGCGCGACGCCGAGTGCGATCGATTCGCCGGTGACGGCCATGATCACGCCGAGCGCCATGTTGTTGCACAGCTTGGCGACCTGGCCGGCACCGCTGGCGCCGACGTGGAAGATGTTCTTGCCCATCGCCTGCAGGATCGGGCGGGCGCGTTCGAGCGCCTCGGCTTCACCGCCGACAATGAAGGTGAGCGTGCCGGCCTGGGCCCCTGCCGTACCACCGGAGACCGGCGCGTCGAGCATCTGCAGGCCACGCGCGGCGGCCGCTTCGGCGACCTTGCGCGCGGTGGCCGGGGCGATCGTGCTGCAGTCGATGACCAGCGCGCCCCCGGGGATGTCGCCGAGCAGGCCGTCATCCCCCAGGTACACGCCTTCGACGTGGCGGCTGGCCGGCAGCATCGAGATCACGATCTCGGCGTCGGTCAGGGTGTCCAGCGCGGAATGCGCGGCGCTGGCGCCGGCATCGACGGCAGCCTGCACGGCGGCGGGCACCAGGTCGAACACGCGCACGGCGTGGCCGGCCTTGGCCAGGTTGGCGGCCATCGGGCCCCCCATGTTGCCCAACCCGATGAATGCAATACGGCTCATGCGTGGCTCCTTTCAGGGACGGTGGCACCGAGGTCGACCAGCGGATGCGCTGCGTCGGACCAGGGGGATACGAAGAAGGTGCGGGCCCATTCGGCGGTGGCGTCAGCCAACGTGCGCGGCTGCCACTGCGGGTTGCGGTCCTTGTCGATCAGCAGCGCGCGGATGCCTTCGGCGAAGTCGCCATGGGCGGCCGCATGCAGCGCGGCGATGTACTCGATGCGGTAGACCTCGGCCAGCGAGGCGCCCTCGGCCAGACGCTGCAGCTCGAATGCCAGCCGCGCCGAGCCGGGTGCACCGGCGGCAAGCGTCGCTTTGGCGGTGCTCAGCCAGGCATCGTCCGTCTCCAGGGCAAGAATCTCCTCGACGATGGCGCCGACGTCGTCGCCCTCGCACAGCGCATCGATCGTGGCGGCATTACGCAACAGCGGGCCGGTGGCCGCGTCGCTGGCGTGCTGCTGGAGCAGCGCGGTCAGTTGTTCGTGGTTGCGCCTGGCCTCGTTGCTCCAGTGCACGCCTGCCAACGCGTTGAACACGGTCTCGCGCTGCGCCTCGGCGATGTGGATGTCGGCCAGGCCGGCGTAGATCGCATCGCCCGGGTTGAGCGGTGCACCGGTCAGGGCCAGGAACAGGCCGCCGTGGCCGGGCACGCGCGGCAGCAGCCAGCTGCCGCCCACGTCCGGGAACAGGCCGACGGTGATCTCCGGGAAGGCCAGCTTGGAGCGCTCGCTGACCACGCGGTGGCTGGCGCCGGACATCAGCCCGATGCCGCCGCCCATGACGATGCCGTGGCCCCAGCACAGGATCGGCTTGGGGTAGGTGTGGATGGCGTAGTCGACGCGGTATTCCACATCGAAGAACTCGGCGGCGTAGGCGTTGTCGCGGATGTCGGTGCTGCCGCTCGCGCGGTAGTCGACCATGCTGCGGTACAGGCTGTGCAGGTCGCCGCCAGCGCAGAACGCTTTCTCGCCCGCGCCCTGCAGCACCACCAGCGCGATGCCCTCATCGTCGGCCCAGGCTTCCAGCCGCTCGCGCAGCAGGTGCGCCATCGGCAGCGAGAACCCGTTGAGGGTGCGCGGGGCGTTGAGCGTGGCGATGCCGATACGCGTGCCATTGGCGGCGACCCGCTCTTCGAACACTACCGGCGCCTCGTCGCTGGCGACGGCGGTACTCATGCGTTCTTCCACTGCGGGGCGCGCTTTTCCAGGAAGGCGTTGACGCCCTCGGCCTGGTCGGCACGGTCGAACAGATCCACGAAGGCCTCACGCTCGGCCACCAGCGCCGAGGCGTGGGTGCCGCTGCGGGTAGCCTGGACCAGGGTCTTGCAGGCGGCGATGCTGGTCGGGCTCTGCTTGCCGGCCTTGTGCGCCCAGGCCAGCGCCAGCGCCTTGGCTTCGCTCTTGCCGACCTTCTCTTCGACCAGGCCGATGCGCAGCGCGGTATCCGCGTCGATGCGCTCGCCGAGCAGGATCATGCGCTTGGCCCAGCCTTCGCCGACCAGGCGCGGCAGGTTCTGGGTGCCACCGGCGCACGGCAGCAGGCCGACGGTGGCCTCCGGCAGTGCGACCTGGGCGTGTTCTTCGATGATGCGCAGGTCGCAGGCCAGCGCGCATTCCAGGCCACCGCCCATCGCGTAGCCGTTGATCGCGGCGATGGACACGCCACGGAAGCCGGACAGCGCCTCGAAGGCTTCGCCGAAGCGGCGCGCGGCTTCGCGGGCGGCCGCCTTGTCGCCGGAGGCGAACTGCTTGAGATCCGCGCCGGCGGAGAAGAACTTCTCGCCGCCACCGGTGATCACCAGCGCATAGATGCCGGCGTCGGCATTGAGCGCGCCGACCAGGTCGCGCAGCGCCGACAGGCTGTGCACGGTCCAGGTGTGCGCGGGGGGGTTGTCCAGGGTGACCACAGCGACGTGGCCATCGGCCTCGACCTTCAGGCCGGTGTGATCATGCGTGCGCCAATCCATCATCGCAGTTCCTCGTCGGTATTGAGCAGGTGGCGGGCCACGATCACACGCATGATCTCGTTGGTGCCCTCCAGGATCTGGTGCACGCGCGAGTCGCGCAGCAGCCGTTCAATCGGATATTCGCGGATGTAACCGTAGCCGCCGTGGATCTGCAGTGCGTCGTTGCAGATGTTGAAACCGGCATCGGTGGCGAAGCGCTTGGCCATCGCGCACCACACGTTGGCATCGCCGGCACCGGCATCGAGCTTGCGCGCGGCGGTGTGCACCATCTGCCGTGCGGCGACCAGCTGGGTGGCCATGTCGGCCAGCTTGAACTGCAGCGCCTGGAACTCCGACAGCGCCTTGCCGAACTGGCGGCGCTCGCCCATGTAGCGGCGGGCGGCGTCGACGGCGCCTTGGGCCGCGCCCAGCGAGCAGGCGGCGATGTTGATGCGGCCACCATCCAGGCCCTTCATGGCCAGCTTGAAACCGCTGCCTTCCTCGCCGAGCAGATGGCTGACCGGCACGCGCACGTTTTCGAAGGTGATGCCGCGGGTCGGCTGGCTGTTCCAGCCCATCTTCTCTTCCTTGCGGCCGTAGCTGATGCCCGGCAGGTCGGCCGGCACCGCGATCGCGCTGATGCCGCCCGCACCGGCGCCGCCGGTGCGCGCCATCACCACCAGCAGTTCGGTGGCACCGGCGCCGGAGATGAAGGCCTTGGAACCGTTGAGGACGTAGTGGTCGCCGTCGCGCACCGCGCTGGTCTTCAGCGAGGCCGCGTCCGAGCCGGCACCCGGTTCGGTCAGGCAGTACGAGGCCAGCTTGCTGCCGGACGAGAGGTCCGCACCCCATTCGGCACGCAGGCTCTCCTGGCCCCACTTGGCCACCATCCACGACGCCATGTTGTGGATGCTGATGTAGGCCGCGGTGGACGGGTCCACGTTGGCGAGCTCCTCGATGACGACGGCGGCGTCCAGACGGCTCAAGCCGCTGCCACCGACCTCGGGGTCCATGTACAACCCACAGAACCCGAGTTCCCCTGCCTTGGCGATCGCCTCGCGCGGAAAGATGCCCTCCGCATCCCATCGCGCGGCGTGCGGCGCCAGTTCGGCCTGGGCGAAGTCACGCGCTGCCTCTCTATAGGCCTGCTGCGCTTCGTCGAGTTCCGTCGTCATCGAGTGGCTCATGGTCGAACTCCGTTGTTGCTTATTTCAGGCTGATGGTGGTGTTGACGCCATGACCCAGCGTCTCGTCGTCGAACCAGCGCGAGGTGATCGTCTTGGTCTGGGTGTAGAACATCACCACCTGCTTGCCGTACGGGCCCAGGTCGCCGAGCTTGGAGGCGCGCGAGCCGGTGAACGAGAACAGCGGCACCGGCACCGGGATCGGCACGTTGATGCCGACCTGGCCGACGTCGATGTCTTCCTGGAACTTGCGCGCCGCCGCACCGGACTGGGTGAACAGCGCGGTGCCGTTGCCGTTCGGGTTGGCGTTGATCAGTTCGATGGCGTCTTCCAGCGTCTCCGCTTCCAGGATCACCAGCACCGGGCCGAAGATTTCCTCGTCGTACACGCGCATGCCCGGCTTGACGCCGGCGAAGATGGTCGGGCCGACGAAGTTGCCCTTCTCGAAACCGTCTACCTGCGGGTTGCGGCCGTCGAGCACGAGCTTGGCGCCCTGCTCCACGCCCGAGGCGATCAGGCCTTCGACACGCTCACGCGCGGCACAGGAGATGACCGGCCCGACATCGGTACCGGCCACGCTGCCGGCGCTGACTTTAAGGGTCTTGGCCTTGGCGACCAGGTCCTGCACCCACTCCCGCGCTTCGCCCACCAGCACCAGGGTGGAGGCCGCCATGCAACGCTGGCCGGCGGCACCGAAGGCGGCGCCCACCATCGCGTTGAGGCTCTGCTCCTTGTTGGCGTCCGGCAGCACCACGGCGTGGTTCTTGGCGCCCATCATGCACTGCACGCGCTTGCCGGCCAGCGAGGCACGGTTGTACACGTGGGTGCCGACGCGGGTGGAGCCGACGAACGACACGGCCTTGATGTCCGGGTGATCACAGATCGCGTTGACCACGTCTTCGCCGCCGTGGACGACGTTCAGCACGCCCTTGGGGATGCCCGCTTCCAGGGCAAGCTCGACCAGGCGCATGGTGACCATCGGGTCCTGTTCGGACGGCTTGAGGATGAAGGTGTTGCCGGTGGCGATGGCCATCGGGAACATCCACAGCGGGATCATCGCCGGGAAGTTGAACGGGGTGATGCCCGCGCACACGCCCAGCGGCTGCAGCAGGGTGTAGGTGTCCACGCCGTTGGCCACGTTGTTGGCCAGCTCACCCAACTGCAGGTTGCCGATGGCGGCGGCGTGCTCGACCACTTCCAGGCCGCGGAACACATCGCCCTCGGCATCGGGCACGGTCTTGCCCTGCTCGGCGGACAGGATGTGGGCCAGCTCGCTCATGTTCTCGCGGATCAGCTGCTGGTACTTCAGGAAGATGCGCGCACGGGTGCCGATCGGGGTCTTGCGCCAGGTCTTGAACGCTTCCTTGGCCGAGGCGACGGCGGCGTCGACTTCGCTGGGGGTGGCGAACGGAACCTGGGCCAGGACGTCCTGGGTGGCCGGGTTGACCACGTTCTGCCAGTGCGAGCTGGCCGATTCGATGAACTGGCCATCGATCAACATGCGGATACGGGGCGCTGCAACAGTCATGGACAATCCCGAGGGGTCGAAAGTTGTTGGCATTATTCACAGTGCCGCCCTCGATTTCCGGCCTGTATGCGCTTAATCTGGCCAATGCCCGCTACGATTCTTGTGAATTCTGTGAATAGCCAGCCTCCCCATCGCCAGCTCGGCCTGCGCCTGCTCAAGCTGCGCGAGCAGCGTGGCTACAGCCAGGTCGATCTGGCCCGGGCGCTGGGGCTGTCGGCCAGCTACCTGAACCAGATCGAGCGCAACAAGCGCCCGCTGACCCCGGCGGTGCAGCAGAAGCTGCGCGACGTGTTGGGCGACGTTTCCGGGTTGTTCGAGGGGGATGAGCCCGGGGCGTTGCAGGAGGCGCTGGGCGAGACGCTGCGCGACCTGGGCCTGGACGATGTGAGCAGCACCGAGCTGCGCGCGATGGCCGGCAACCTGCCGCAGGTGAGCCGTGCCCTGCTCGACCTGCACCGCCGCCACCTGGTGCTGCGCGAACATGCGGCCGCGCTGGAGTTCCAGCTGGGCGACGTGCACGCCGGGCAGACGCTGCCGGCCGGCGACCAGGTGCGCGACTTCTTCAACCGCATGCACAACCACATCCCCGAGCTGGACGACCTGGCCGAGCAGCTGTTCGGCGAATGGGGGCTGGTGGCCGGGCATGTGGCACCGCGCCTGCGCCAGCTGTTGGCCGACCGCCACGGCGTGCTGGTGGAGGTGGGGCCGTTGCAGGCCGGGCGCGAGAAGCGGGTGTACGACGGGGGAAGCCGCACGCTGTGGCTGCCCGATTACCTGGAGCCGGGCCAGCAGGCGTTCCAGATGGCCGCCGAGCTGGCCCTGCTGGGGTATGCGGCGCAGATCGATGCGGTGATCGCACGTGCCGGGTTCCGTGACGCCGAGCAGATCGCGCAGGCGCGGATCGGCATGTCCAACTACTTCGCCGGTGCGCTGGTGATGCCGTATGCGCAGTTCCTGCGCGCCGCCGAGCACAGCAGCTACGACATCGATGCGCTGGCGCACCGCTTCGGCGTGGGCTTCGAGGCGGTCTGCCATCGCTTGAGCACGCTGGCGCGGCGCAGTGCGCCCGGGCTGCCGTTTTTCTTCATCCGCGTGGACCGCGCCGGCAATGTGTCCAAGCGCCACTCGGCGACCGACTTCCATTTCTCGCAGGTGGGCGGCTCGTGCCCGCTATGGATCGTGTACGAGGCCTTCAACCAGCCCGGCCGGGTGCTGACCCAGACCGCGCGCATGCCCGATGGGCGCCGCCACTTCTGGCTGGCGCGGCAGGTGAGCAGTGGCCCGATCGGGCATGGGCAGCCGCGCAAGACCTTCGCGGTCGCGCTGGGCTGCGACCTGCAGCATGCCGAGCGCCTGATCTACTCGCGCGGGCTGGATATCCAGAGCCCGGGCAACTCGGTATCGATCGGTCCAGGCTGCCGGGTGTGCCCGCGCGAAGATTGCATGCAACGCGCCTTCGCGCAGCTACCCGGCCGCGGGTAGAGTCGACCGTTGGTCGACTTCCATCCGACGCCGGAAAGGGTCGACCCCCGGTGCGAAGAGCAGCCGACCAACGGTCGGCTCTACCGACGCCGGGAAGATTCGACCCGCCGTAGAGTCGACCGTTGGTCGACTTCCATCCGACGCCCGAGAGGTTCGACCCCCGGTGCGAAGAGCAGCCGACCAACGGTCGGCTCTACCGGCGCTGGAAGGGTTCGACCCTGCGTAGAGTCGATCGTTGGTCGACTTCCATCCGACGCCGGGAAGGTTCGACCACCGGTGCGAAGAGCAGCCGACCAACGGTCGGCTCTACCGGCGCCGGGAAGGTTCGACCCGCCGTAGAGTCGACCGTTGGTCGACTTCCATCCGACGCCGGAGAGGTTCGACCACCGGTGCGAAGAGCAGCCGACCAACGGTCGGCTCTACCGGCGCCGGAAAGGTTCAACCCGCCGTAGAGTCGACCGTTGGTCGACTTCCATCCGACGCCGGGAAGGTTCGACCACCGGTGCGAAGAGCAGCCGACCAACGGTCGGCTCTACCGGGTCGGCGCCCTCGGCGTTGACGCCCTAATCCCAAAACACCGAGAAGACCTGGAACCCCTCGGCCGGTACGGGTGCTGCGGCATGCTGGCCATATGGCCAGCCGGTGCTGGCACCGTCAGATTCCAGGCCGTCCAGCCATGTCAGCACGGTGGGCTCGTCGGCGCAGGTGAGGATGTGGATATTTTCCGCTGCGGGCCACTCGGTGTCGTCTTCCAGCGCCATGCCCCAGTCCTGGTGCAGACCGACATACACGCCCTGTACGTCCGGGCGCGCGGCGATGGCCTGGAAGCGTGCGTACAGTTCGCCGATGGGCGGGCGCCCGAACTCCCATTGGTTCGGCGCTATCGACGCTTCCTGGTCATTGCCAGTGAAATATGCATCCAGTGGAACCACGGGCAGATGATCGGGGTCGAGCGCGTCGAGGTGTTCGAGTGTCTGCAGCAGTGCCATGCGTGGGGTCATGCGGTTCCATCCTGGTAAGCGCGGGGGCCGGGGAGCATAAACCGGTCGTGCCGGCTGCCGGGTGTGCCCGCGCGAAGATTGCATGCAGCGCGCCTTCGCGCAGCTGCCCGGCCGCGGGTAGAGTCGACCGTTGGTCGACTTCCATCCGACGCCCGAGAGGTTCGCCCCCCGGGGCGAAGAGCAGCCGACCAACGGTCGGCTCTACCGGCGCCGGACAGGTTCAACCCGCCGTAGAGTCGACCGTTGGTCGACTTCCATCCGAGGCCGGGAAGGGTCGCCCCCCGGTGCGAAGAGCAGCCGACCAACGGTCGGCTCTACCGGCGCTGGCGGCCACCGGTCGGTTTCACCGGATCGGGAAGCGCCCTGTCCCGGCTCAATACATCGGCGTGACCTTCATCTGCGGAAGCGGGCGCGGCGCGCCGTCGGTGAGGTCGGGGCCGAGGTCTTCCCAGTGCTGGCCCTGCTCGACCATGTGCCGCCACAACCGCTGCGATTCGCGCCGCTTGTCCTCCGAGCCCAGCCGATAGGACGGCGGGGGCGGTTCGCCGGTTGCCACGCTCTGGTAGGCATCGGTCCAGGCCGCCACGCGCTGGGCCGGATCATCGGTACGCGCGATTTCCAGCGTGTAGCGCTGGTACGCCGAGGCCAGGTTGCGCCAGCGGATCCAGTAATGGTTGTGGAAGGAGAAGCTGCAGAAGCGCTCGCCGGCCACGCTGCCCTTGGCGGCAATGCGGCCCAGCACCTCCTGCGGCATGTCCAGGTTCATGCCGCCCTCGTCGCCCTGCAGCGAGACGTGCACGATGCGGTCGCGATAGCCCGGTGCGCGCGCCTGCAGCACGTCGCGCCAGTTCTGCATGGTGGTGACGATGGAGAACAGGAACCCGGACATCTCCGCGGCGGCCAGCGGCCGGGCGATGGCATGGTAACTGCGCTGCCAGCCCTGGCGGTTCTCGGTGGGCAGGAACACGGCATGGTCGATCTGCGCGTGCTCGTCCTGCGCGTCGCTGGCCAGCACGCTGACCGCATCGGCATGCCGCGGGTAGACCAGGTTGATGCCGAACGTCGGCCAGCGCGGCAGCGCGGCATCGAACAGGTGGATCGGGAAATTGCTGCTGATGCCGCCATCGGAGAACCAGCACACGCGGAAGGCGGTGATGGCCGAGCCACAGGCCTGCCCACCGCTGGTCAAGCCTTCCATGCTCTCGGCGACATGCGGATTGTGCGGCGCGGAGGCAGCGTCGGCCTGCGGCTCGCAGCGACGTTCACGGCGTGCCGGCTCGTGCAGCGGCACGGCGCTGATCAACATCGGGAAGCTCAGGCTCATGCGCGTGGCGACCAGCACCGGCAACTGGTCGCCATCGACCAGGCGGTAATAGTCGCGGCCATCGACATGCACGGCGGCACCGGCACGGGCCACCAGCCACGCCACCACGCTGGCCGGGAACAGCTGGGCGAATTCTTCGCGCAGGAACCAGAACTGGGCGCCACTGAAGGGCAGCGTGCGCGGCTCGGTATGCGAAATGCAGGTGGTGATCATCTGCAGGGTGATCGCGTGCGGACCGGCCGGCTCGCCGGCGTAGCGCGGCGCCTGGTGCAGGTCGCCGAAGGTGAGCGGTTCATCCAGCGGCTTGCCCGAGAGCATCTGCAGGCGCTCGTGCAGCCAGTCGGTCAGGGCCGGCACCGAAGCGTCGGCCTGGGTGCTGCCATTGCACAGCCCCAACAGGTTGCGCCGTGCTACCCGTGCCACCCGCAGCGCGGCCGCCAGCACGCCGGCACCGTAGGCGCACAGCAGCGACGGCAGCAGCGTGGCCCACACGCCGTCGATCCCACCGGCCAGCCAACCGATGCCGAGCAGCCCGAGCAGCGTGCCCAGCAGTTCCAGGGGCGCGATCGCGAACACGGCCGCGAGCAGGCAGGCCAGCTTGCGCGAGAGGCCCGCCTTGCCGGTGAGCATGACCAGCAGCCGGTAGGCCGTGCGCGCACCATACGCCGGCTGGAACAGGCTGTAGATGAACCCACGCGTGGACAGCTGCGCCGACACCGCCGCCAGCCCCGGGAAGCCGACCTGGCCGGCGACCGGCTGGCCACTGTAGCGGCGGCGGTCGCCCAGTGCCGCCGCCGCCGCGACCGCCGCGGCGATCGCCCCGGCCGAGGTGCCGCCGATGCTTTTGAAGCGGTACTGGCGGGCCAGCGACAGCACCGCGTTGGGATACACGATGCCGCTGGTGATGCCGCCCTTCATGACCAGATCGCAGTACTTGTCCGCCACGTCGCGCCCTCTGTCCACCCACCGCGCGCCCTGCCCGCGCATGCCCCCGTCCGTGGGCCTTCGGCGCCTCCGTGCTGCTGCAGTGTGGCGCCCGCGTGTGCCCGCACGGTGACGGGATGTACAGGCGGGGCCAGGGGGACAGTATCGCCGACCGGCTTCTCAGGGCCTGAGAACCGCGCCGCAGTTACGGCTGCTTCACCCCGCCGGACTGCGGCACGCGCCGCAGCTTGGACAGGTCATAGCCGAGCGCGGCGATACGGGCGGTGGCCTTGTTGTAGTCCGCGTCGGACATCTTCGGCGTGCGCGACATCAGCCACACATAGTCGCGCTTGCTGCGCCCGACGATGGTCTGCTGGTAGTCCGCATCCAGGTACACGATCACGTACTCGGCCTTGATCGGCCAGATGAACTGCATGCCCCACTCGGCCCCGTTCGTGCCCGGCTTGACGGTGCCGACCGGATGCATGGTCTTGACCGGCGCCTCGAAGCTGCCCTTGCGGTAGCGGAAGGTGGTCTGGATGCGACCGTCCGGGCGCAGCGCGTAGGACTCCACCGCATCGAACGCCTCGCGCTCGGGTCGGCTGGGGATGTGGGCGATCACGTACCAGTCGCCCATGAAGCGCGGCACGTCGACCTCGGCGACCGGGGGAATCGGACGGGAATTGCTGCCGCAGCCCAGCATCAGGCTGGCCAGCAGCAGTGGAACGATGGCGCGGACGGACATGGCAGGATCCTCATGGCGGGGGGTGCGATCACGGGCGGGCGAACAGGTAGTGGGCCACCTGCCATTGCTGGCCGTTCTGGTAGCCGAACAGCTCGGCGCAGGCCATCCAGAACATGCGCCAGCGTTGCGCCCACAGCGCCGCCGACGGGGCGCCGTAGCACTGGCCCATGATCTCCAGCACCGCATCGTGGTGCCGGTCCTGGTTGGCCAGCCAGTGGTTGGCGGTGCGCTCGTAGTGGGTGCCGTCCAGCAGCCAGCGCTGCTGCAGCTGCAGGTGCTGCTGGAAGCACAGCAGGGTGTCGGCGGCAGGCATCAGGCCACCGGTGAAGAAGTGGCGACCCATCCAGTTGTCCTCGCCCTCGGTCTCGAACGGGTACATCAGCGTGCGGTGCACGAAGATATGCACGAACAGCTTGCCTTCCGGGCGCAGCCAGCCGTGGATGCGCTGCAGCAGCTGCTGGTAGTTGCGCATGTGCTCGAACATCTCGATCGACACGCAGCGGTCGAACGTGCCGGCATCGAGCACCAGGTGGTTGACGTCGCGGGTGAGCACATTGACGTTGTCCAGGCCGCGCAGGCGGCACTGCGCCAGGATGTGCTCGCGCTGGCTGTTGGAGTTGGATACGGCGGTGATGCGCGCGTTCGGGTAGCGCTCGGCCATCCACAGGGTGAGCGAGCCCCAGCCACAGCCGAGTTCCAGGATGTACTGGCCATCGGCCAGTTCCGCACGTTGCCCGTACAGCGCCAGCATCGCGTCTTCTGCCTGGTCCAGGCTCTCGCTGCCGGTGGGGTAGTAGCAGCTGCTGTACTTCAGGCGCTTGCCCAGGCACAGCTCGAAGAAGCGCGCCGGCACCTCGTAGTGCTGGCGGTTGGCGGCATCCACATGCAGGGCCACCGCGCTGCGCGACAGCCCGGCGATACGCTCGGCGAAGCGTTGCGACTGCGCCTGCTGGCCACCGGCCATCTCCTCGCGCAGGCGCTGTTCGCATTGGCGGCGGATGCCCAGGCGAAGCAGCGCGTCGGGGAGGACCCCGCGCTCGGCCAGGCCGGTCAGGCCCGCGGCGTAGTCGGGCGCGGGCAGGGAGTCACTGGCGGCGTTCACGGGGACGGCTCCTTGGGGGAATGCGGGGTACGGGTGGGAAACCAGGGGAACAACATCGGCGTGGTGCGCTGGTAATCGCGGTAGTCCTCGCCACGGGTGCGCAGCGCCTGTGCCTCGGTGAACGGAATGCCGCTCACCCAGCGCAGGAACACGTACATCACCAGCGGGCCGGACCAGGCCAGCCACCACAGCGGCGACTGCACCGCCAGCAGCACGTAGGTGAACCAGTGCAGCCATTCGAAGAAGTAGTTGGGATGCCGCGAGTAGCGCCACAGGCCGGCGCGGCAGGTCTTGCCCTTGTTGGCCGGATCGGCACGGAAACGCGCCAGCTGGCGGTCGGCGACGGCTTCACCGCCGACGCTGAGCAGCCATACCGCCACCGCGCCGACGATCCAGCCGATCCCGTCGCGCTGCGGGTTGTGCGCGACCGCCACGAACGGCAGGGCGAACAGCACGATCAGCAGCGCCTGGAACTGGAAGAAGCCGAAAATCTTGCCCTGGTGCCCGTTCCAGTGCGCGCGCAGGTGCTGGTAGCGCCCGTCTTCCGGTTCGCTGCGCACGCGGTGCCACAGGTGCAGGGCCAGCCGCGATCCCCACAGCCCACCCAGCACGGCCAGGGCTGTGCGCGGCGCGGCGGCACCGTCGCCGAGCAGGGCCAGCAGCAGCGCCGAGGCGCCCACGCCCTTGGCCCAGAGCACGTCGACCACGCCGATGTTCTGGTGGCGGCGCTGCCACCACCACCCCCAGGTCATGATCACCGCGGCATACAGCCACACCCACCACAACAACTTCATGCGTGTTCTCCCGATCGATCCGCAAGGGGGTGCAGCGGCGTGCGCTGCCAGTGACGGGCGCAGGCCGCGAGCAGCGGCAACGCCATCGACCAGCCGATACCGAGCAGGGCCACGCCCTGCCAACGCGGTTCGGTGAAGCTCACCGACGACCAGCCACGCGCGGCCGACAGGTACGCCAGTGGTGCCAGCAGCAGCCCGACCAGGGCGGCGATGCGCAGGTGCCGCTGCAATACCGCGAAGGACACCGTGAGGGTCATCGCGAACGCGGCCCACAGCGCCAGGATCCACACCGGTGCCAGCCAGGCCGGGTCGTTGCCGGCGGCGTACTGCACCCAGCCCGAGCCGGCGGCCACCCCATCGACCAGCAGCCCGCACAGCAGCGCCACGCCGAGCAGGCGGAGCTCCACGCCCGGCTGCGGCGACAGCGCCAGCTGGCTGCCCACGTACACCGCGGCTGCCAGCAGCGCCGGCCAGCGCAGGCCGTGCCCGGCCCCGATCACCGCGCACAGCCAGACCCCCTGGTTGCCGATGACGTTGGCCCAGAAGCGCAGCATCTCAGGTGGCCTGCTGCAGCAGGGACGGCCGATAGTCCGGCCGCGCCATCAGCAGGTGCGAGACCCCGATCGAGCGCTCCAGGAAGCCGCCTTCGCAGTACGCCAGGTAGAACTCCCACATGCGGATGAAGCGCTCGTCGAAGCCCTGTGCGCGCACCGCCGGCAGCTGCGCCAGGAAGCGCTGCCGCCAGGCGCGCAGGGTGAGCGCGTAGGAAGTGCCGAAGTCGTGCTGGCCGATCAGCTGCAGGTCGCTGCTGCGGGTCTTGGCGGCGATGATCGCGTTGATCGAGGGAATGAAGCTGCCGGGGAACACGAAGCGCTTGATGTAGTCCACGCTGCGCCGCGCCTGTTCGTAGCGCTGGTCTTCGATGGTGATCGCCTGCAGCAGCGCCAGGCCATCCGGCTTGAGCAGGCGGGTGAGCGTGTCGAAGTAAGTGTCGAGGTACTGCGCGCCGATCGCCTCGATCATCTCGATGGAGACCAGCTTGTCGTATTGGCCCTCCAGGTCGCGGTAGTCCTTCAGCAGCAGGGTTACTTTGTCCTGCAGGCCGGCCGCGTCGACCCGCTGTTTGGCCAACGTGTACTGCTCCACCGAGATGGTGGTGGTGGTGACGCGGCAGCCGATCTCGCCGGCGGCATACAACGCGAAGCCGCCCCAGCCGGTACCGATCTCGACCACGTGGTCGTCGGCAGTGAGCTGCAATTCCTCGCAGATGCGCGCCAGCTTGCGCCGCGAAGCGACCTCCAGCGGGTCGGTGGGCGCGGCATACAACGCCGAGGAATACATCAGGTCGCTGGACAGGAACAACGAGAAGAACGGATTGCCCAGGTCGTAGTGCGCGGCGATGTTGCGGCGACTGCCCTCGCGGGTGTTGCGGCGCAGCCGGTTCCAGCCCTTCAGCAGCCACCCACCGACACGCGCCACGCCACGCTCCATGCCGTCTAGCAGGTCGCGGTTGCGCACCAGCAGCTGCACCAGCGCGACCAGGTCGCTGCAGCGCCACTCGCCGCGGATGTAGGACTCGCCGGCACCGACGCTGCCCTGGGCGGCCACGGCGCGGTAGAAGGCCGGGTCGTCCACCCACACCGTCACCTTCAGTGCGGCGGCAGGATCGCCCAGCAGCACGTCACCGCCGGCATCGCGCAACTGCAGGCAGCCACCGTGCAGCGGCGCAAGCTGGGCAAGCAGGCGCGCGCGCAGGAAGCGCTCCAGCGCACTGGGCAGGGGCACGGCAACCGGCCGGGTCATGTCGTTCATGGGCGTTTTCCAGCAAGCGAAGGGTGGTCGTGGACGGGGTTGCGCTTGAGCCACAGGCGCAGTGCCTGCCAATGGATGGCGGCTACCACCTGCAGGGTCATCAGCGGAAAGCGCAGCAGCACGCCGGCCAGCCCGCGCGCGGTGATGGGATGGCGTTGCAGCATCAGGTCGGCGTCGAACTGGCGCTCGCCGCCGCGCCAGACCTGCATGTGCACGTGCAGGTCCTGCCCGGGCGCGGTGAAGCGCCAGCGGTAGCGGCAGTCCATCGGCATGAACGGGGAGACGTGGAACTGCTTGTCGAACTCCCACGCCAGCGCGCGGCCGTTGGCATCGGCCGCGGCCACCGGCAGCACGTAGGCGTGGCGTTCCTTCCAGGGCGTGTTGGTGATCTCGGCGACGATGCAGTCCAGGGTGCTGCCATCGGCCGCATAGCAGTAGTAGAAGCTGACCGGGTTGAAAGCATGGCCGGCATAGCGCAGGTGGGTGAGCAGGCGGATCGGGCCCTGCGGCGCGCGGCCCAGCGCGTCGGTGATGCGCGCGCGCACCGCGTCGGCGAGCGGCTGGGCGGGGTCGCCGAGGTAGTCGCTGCGGCGGAACTCGGCCAGGTTGCGGCGCCCCACCGACCACAGCCAACGCCGCCGGAACACCGTGTCCAGCTCGTCCAGGTCGAGCAGCAGCTGCGCCACCGGATAGCCGAACGCGTGCGGGTGGGGGGCATGCCGGCGGTGGCGCATGCGGCCGCGGTAGAGCGCGCTGGCACTCATGCCGGCTGCGCCTGTGCCAGCGGCCAGTACGCGTCGGCATCCAGTGCCTGCAACGCATCCACTACGCGTCGCGCGCTGCGGATGCCGTCTTCGTGGAAACCCCAGCCCCAGTACGCACCGGCGAACCAGGTGCGGCGACGGCCCTGGATCTCGGCCCAGCGTTGTTGCGCGCGCACCATCGCGTGGTCATGCACGGGGTGGGCGTACTGCAGGCGGCGCAGAACCCTGTCCGGATCGATCGCGTCGGTGCGGTTCAAGGTGACCACCAGCGGCGTGGGCGTGTCGATGCCCTGCAGCTGGTTCATCAGATAGCTCACCGTGCAGGGTGCCATCGGCGCGGCCGGCACGTGCGCGTTCCAGGCCGCCCAGGCCTTGCGGTTGCGTGGCAGCAGGCGCGCATCGGTGTGCAGCACCACCTCGTTGGGCTGGTAGCGGATGGCGCCGAGCACGCTGCGCTCGGCCGGGTCGGCATCGGACAACAGCGCCAGGGCCTGGTCGCTGTGGCAGGCCAGCACCATCTGGTCGAAGCCTTCCAGGCCGGCGGCGCTGTGCACGCGCACGCCGTGTTCGTGGCGCTCGACGCCGAACACCCGGCAGTCCAGCCGCTCACGCACCTGCCAGCGCCGGCGCATGGCCTCCACGTAGCGTGCCGAGCCCCCCTGCACCACCCGCCACGGCGCGCGGCCGCTCACCTGCAGCATCTGGTGGTTGGCCATGAACTGCACCAGGTAGCGCGCCGGGAACGCGGTCAGGCTGGCGGTAGGGGAGGACCACAGCGCCGAGGCCATCGGCAACAGGTGCTCATCGATGAAGGTGCGGCCATACTTGCCGGCGGCAAGGTAGTCGCCCAGTGAAGGGCCTTCATCGTCGCCCTGCAGCAGCGCCGGGGCCTCGCGGTAAAAGCGGCGCAGGTCGGCCAGCATGCCCCAGAAGCGTGGCGAGACCAGGTTGCGACGCTGGCAGAACAGGCCATCGAGCGAGGTTGCGTTGTACTCGCGCCCGCTGCGCTCGCTGTGCACCGAGAAACTCATGGTGGTCGGCTGCGAGGCGACGTTGAGTTCGTCGAACAGCGCGGTGAGCAGCGGGTAGTGCAGCGGGTTGAACACGATGAAGCCGGTGTCCACCGCGTGGCTGGCGCCATCCACGTGCACCTGGTGGGTGTGGGTGTGGCCGCCGAGGTAGTCATTGGCCTCGAACAGGGTCACTTCGTGCTGCTGGCCCAGCCACCAGGCGCTGGCCAGGCCGGCGATGCCCGATCCGATCACGGCGATACGCATGTCAGTGCTCCGCCTTGGCCAGCACCCAGGCCGGCACCGGTTTGAGGTCGCTCACCAGGCGCAGCGCCGCCATCAGGCGCAGGCCGTACCAGGTGAGGTCCACTTCCCACCAGTAAAAGCCCTGGCGCGCGGTGCCCGGGAAAAAGTGGTGGTTGTTGTGCCAGCCTTCGCCGAAGGTGAGCAGCGCCAGCCACAGGTTGTTGCGGCTGTCATCGCCGGTGGCGAAGCGCTGGCGGCCGAAGCGGTGCGCCAGCGAATTGATGGTGACCGTGGCGTGGAACAACACCACGGTGGAGATGAAGAAGCCCCACACCAGCATCTGCCCGCCGCTGGTGCCCCAGGACGGAGCGATGCGTTCGAGCAGTGCGCCCAGGCCGAACAGCGCGGCGGCCAGCGCGATCGGCACCAGCGTGTCGAAGCGGTCCAGCCAGCGCAGCTCGGGGTACCTGGCCAGGTCCGGGATGCGGTCCCAGTCGGTGCGGAAGCCCTCGGTGGTGAGGAACCAGCCCATGTGGCTCCACCAGAAGCCATGCACGCCGGGCGAATGCGGATCGGCGGCGGTATCGGTGTGGCGATGGTGATTGCGATGGTGCGCGGCCCACCACAATGGCCCGCGCTGCACGCTGGACGCGCCGATCAGCGCGAAGACGAACTGCACCGCGCGCGAGGTCCGGAAGGTGCGGTGCGAGAAGTAGCGGTGGTAGAAGGCGGTGATCGCAAACATGCGCACTGCGTACAGCGCCACGGCCACGCCCACCGCGACCCACGACACCCCCACCCAGATCACGGCGAAGCAGGCCAGGTGCATCGCGGCGAAGGGGATGGCGCGCAGCCAGTCCACGCGCGTGGCCGCATCGGCAGCCACCGGCGTGTCGGCACTGGTATCGAACCAGCGCCGCACGGTGGCCCAAGGGCCACGACGGGGCTTGCGTGCTGCAGCAGTGGCGGGTCCGGCCGACATTTCGCGCATCTCCTGGCGTTCTTGTCAGGAGATACGGGAATCAGGGCCATCCGGATGCACGAATCCGGAAATAAAACGTGCTTTACAGCGTCGCGATGTCGCCCTTGGCAACAATCGGCCCGGTCGGGACACCCTGCGGTGCGCCGCCGGCCGGTTCCAGCGTGACCGCGAGCACAGACCCGTTCACCAGCGCATCACGCAGTGCGTCGGGCACCGTCACGGTATGGGCGCGGTTGATCGACACCAGGCCCAGCGAACGCGGCGCGCCACCAGCCGGAATCAACCACAGCTCGGGCGCGCGTCCAGCCGCGTCGGCCGCCGTCGGCACCGGCACCATCAGGACCTTGCCTTGCGACTTGTCCACCGACGCGAGCCAGCCGGGGCTGCCATCGTCGTGCAGCAACGGGGTGACCGGTCGGGTCGCCTGCTCCGGTTCGGCCGGCGTCGGCGACGCGGTCGGTGTGACCGCCACCGGCGTGGTCACCGGCGCCGGCGCCACCGGCTCCAGCTCGCGGCGGCTGAACACCGCCACCAGCGCCACCACCGCAGCCAGCGCGGTCATGCCCTGCCAGAAGCCGGTGCGCTGCCACGCGCGCGGTGCGTGGGTCGATACCGACGACCAGCCCAGCGAGGTGCGGATACGTGGCCACAGATGCGCCGGGACGGCTTCGCTGCCCATCGCGTCCAGCATCGGGGCCAGGCGGTGTTCCCACTGCGTCACCAGCCGGGCAAAACCGGGATCGCTGGCGATGCGACGCTCAACGTCCGCCCGCTGGCCCGCATCGAGCACGCCCAACACGTACTCGCCGGCCAGGATGTCGGCACTGGGCGGCCGGCCGTCGTCAGGCAGATCGTGGCGGTCGCGGAGGTTCATTGCTCCAGGCACACCCGCAGTTGGCCCAGGCCGCGGCGGATCCAGCTCTTCACCGAACCCAGCGGCGAGCCGATCCGGCGCGCCAGTTCCTCATAGCTGGCGCCCTCCAGGAACGCCAGCTGGATCAGCGAGCGCCGGCGGGGCTCCAGCGTGTCCAGGCAGCCGTCCAGGCGCTGTCGATCGGAGGCCTGTTCGGCCACCTGCGCCGGTTGCGGGGCGAAATCGGGGATTTCATCGGCTACCGACAGGTCGTCCAGCGGACGCGGTGGCGCCGCGCGCAGGCGATCGATCGCGCGGTTGCGCGCCATCATCGACAACCAGGTCATGGCCCCCGCCTTGGCACGATCGAACTGCGCAGCCTTGTGCCAGACGCGGGTAAAGACGTCCTGCAGCACCTCTTCGGCATCGCTGCGGTCGCGCAGTACGTGCAGGCAGATCGCGAACAGGCGCCCCGACGCCAGCTGGTAGACCGACTCGAACGCCTGGCGATCGCCAGCGGCGACCCGGCCGAGCAGCTCGTCGAGGCGCCGCGCGGCGCCGGATTCGGCAGTGTCCAGCTCAGGCATCGCAGGCTCAATGTCGGCGGGGGGACTGCCCGCATCGTCGTCGCTGCGCGGGGCCTGCGCAAGGGGGCCCTCAGCCGGTGCATGCCGCCACCAGCTGCTGTTGCCGCGCCGCAGCCAGTTCGGCGGCGCTCGCCGCGACCGGCGCATCGGGGAATTCAACCCGCACCTGCGGGTAGCGGCCGCGTTCATCACGCACATTGCCGGTGCCGCTGAACTGCAGCAGGCGCGGGTTGTTGCGTGCGTAGACCAGGTTCACCGCCGGCACCGCGAAACCGAACCATGCATCCAGGCGCATCTGCAGCTGCTCGGCTGGTTGGCCCTGCCACGTCACCGCGCTGCCGCGCTGCAGCTTCAGCGGCACCAGCCGCTGGCGGCTGGGCAGCAGGAACTGGAACGCCACCGGGCGCCCGGCCTGCAGGGCGTCCCAGTGGCCAAGCACGGCTGCGTCGAACCCGGCATCGACCACCGCGTCCGGCGGAATCGCGATGGTGCGGCTGACCCGGTCGGCGCGGGCGTCTTCACGCACATACACGGTGCGCGTGGCGGCGTTGCCCTGCAGGCCTTCCTGGTAGCCGCTGCGCGCGTCCTCGAAGGCGAAATCCGGCGTCTGCGCGCTGCCCCGCGGGGTCATCCACTTGCGCGCGAAGGGCCGGCCATCGGCGCAGCGGTACAGCACCAGCCGCGCGCGCGCCGTGGGCGGGCCCTGCAACCAGTGCGTCTCGCGGTACAGCAGGCGGCCATCGGCCGGCGCGAAGGCCCGGCCTTCCTGGCGCTGCACCTGCTGGGCGGCAGCGGGCAGGACCGGGCACAGCAGCAGCAACAGCAACGGGGGCAGAGGGGGGCGGCGCATGCGTGGCTCCACGTGGGGTTCGTGGGCAGATACGCAGCCAGCGGCGCGGCGGATGCAGTGGCTCGTCCCACGTAAACTTGGCGGCCCCGGTTTCCAAGACGCCCCCATGCCGTCGCTCCACCCTGCACACCACCTGCCCGGCGCGCTGGCATGACCAGCGCCCTGGAAATCACCGCCAACCTCACCGTGGCGGCCTCGATCCTGCTGGCTGGGCGCAACAGCGTGCATACCTGGTGGACCGGCATCATCGGCTGCACCCTGTTCGCGCTGGTCTTCCACGACGCCCGGCTGTACGCCGACGTGGTGCTGCAGGGCGTGTTCGTGTTGACCAGCGTGATCGGCTGGTGGCAATGGCTGCGCGGCGACCACGGGCACGCGCTGCCGATCACCCGCGTGCAGGTGCGCACGCTGGGCTGGATGCTGCCGGCCGCAGTGCTGGCCAGCGTCGGCTACGGCCTGCTGCTCCACACCTGGACCGATGCCTACGCGCCGTTCCTGGATTCGGCCGTCCTGGTGCTGAGCGTGGTGGCGCAGCTGTTGATGATGCGCCGCAAGCTGGACGCGTGGTGGTTCTGGCTGCTGGTCAACAGCATCGCCATCCCGCTGTATGCCAGCCGCGGCCTGCACCTGACGGCCGTGCTGTACGTGCTGTTCTGGATCAACGCGCTGGTCTCGCTGCGGCATTGGCGGCGTCTGATGCGCGCCGCGGCTGCCGGCGCGGTGGCGGCGGAGCCCACGCATGGCTGAGCGCTTCGCCACCGGCCTGGTGGTGGGCAAGTTCAGCCCGCTGCACCGGGGCCACCAGGCGTTGATCGACCACGCGCTGGCGCAGTGCGAGACGGTGTTGCTGCTGAGCTGGAGCCAGCCCGAGCTGCCCGGCTGCGATGCATCGCGACGCGACGCGTGGCTGCAGGCGCTGTACCCGCAGGTTACGCGGCTGGTACTGCACCCTGCGCGCCTGGCCGCGCTCTGTGCGCAGCGCGGCGTGCCGGTACGGCCGCTGCCGGACAACGGCGATGACGACACGGCGCAGCGCACGTTCGTGGCCTGGGTATGCACCGCGCTGTGGGAGCGTCGGGTGGATGCGGTCTTCACCAGCGAAGACTACGGCGAGGGTTTCGCCGCTGCCCTGCAGCAGCATTTCAGTGCACAGGCCGGTGTGCAGTGGCCGGTCGCGCACGTGTGCCTGGACCCCACGCGCAGCAGGATACCGGTATCGGGCACCGCGCTCCGGCGCGATCCACATGCACTGCACGCCTTCCTGCACCCCCGCGTGTACGCCGATTTCGTCGGGCGCATCGGCCTGCTCGGCGGCGAATCCAGCGGCAAGACCACGTTGGCGGCCGCGCTGGCCACCCGGTTGCAGACGACCTGGGCCGCTGAGTTCGGCCGCGAACATTGGGAGGCGCGCGGCGGCGCGCTGACCTATGACGACTTGCTCTACATTGCACGCGTGCAGGTGGCGCGCGAGGAAACGCTGTCGACCACGGCCAACCGCTGGCTGGTGTGCGACACCACGCCGCTGACCACGCAGCTGTACTGCGAGGTGATGTTCGGCCGCGTCGAGCCGGCGCTGCACGCGTTGGCGCAACGTCGCTACGCCCATCTGTTCCTGTGCGCACCGGATTTCGCGTTCGTGCAGGATGGCACCCGCCGCGACGCAGCCTTCCGCCAGGCGCAGCACGACGCCTACGTGCAGGCGCTATCGGCGCAGGGCGTAGCGTTCCATGTCCTGACCGGCCCCGTGCAGCAGCGCATCGCGCAGGTGCTGCAGATCCTCGGCTGAACACCCGGCCCGCATGACGCCGCCGACGTTGACGCCGTTTGGCAGAGGAGTAGCATTGGCATCAGCCAAGGGACAGACCCGCGGCATACACAACGACATGGGGGATTCTCATGGAATACGACTATCTGGTTTTCATCGGGCGTTTCGAGCCCTTCCATAACGGCCATGCCGCCGTTGCCCGCCTCGCACTGAGCCGGGCCAAGAAGCTGATCTTTCTGGTCGGCTCTGCCGACACCCCCCGCAGCCTCCGTAATCCCTGGACCGTGGCCGAACGTGCCGTGATGATCCAGGCCGCGCTGGAAGGTGCCGGCGAGCGTCTGCTGATCCGTCCGCTCAAGGACCATCTGTACAACGAAGCCCAGTGGATCGCCGGTGTGCAACGCACGGTGGCCGACGCTGTCCGCGCCGATGGTCACGGGGGCGATGCCAGGATCGGCCTGGTCGGGATGGACAAGGATGATTCCAGCTATTACCTGCGCGAGTTCCCGCAGTGGCCGCTGGTCGATGTACAGCACACCGAAACCTTGTCGGCCACCGAGCTGCGCCGTTACCTGTTCGAGGCCGGCAGCGTGGATTTCCATGGCGCGCTGCTGATGCTGCGCGGCAACGTGCCCGCACCGGTGTACGCCATGCTCGAAGCGTTCCGCAAGAGCGGGCCGGCCTATGCCCAGCTGGTGGCCGAGTACCAGTTCATCGAGCAGTACAAAGCGGCCTGGAAGGACGCGCCATACGCGCCCACCTTCGTCACCACCGATGCCGTGGTGGTGCATTCGGGCCACGTGCTGCTGGTGCGTCGCCGTGCCGAGCCCGGCAAGGGGCTGTGGGCGCTGCCGGGCGGGTTTGTCGGCCAGCAGCAGGGCCTGCTGGACAGCTGCCTGCGCGAACTGCGCGAGGAGACCCGGCTGAAGATACCGGCGCCGGTACTCAAGGGGTCGCTCAAGGGCCAGCATGTGTTCGACCACCCCGAACGCAGCCAGCGCGGCCGCACCATCACTCACGCCTTCCATTTCGATTTCCCGGCTGGCGAACTGCCGGCGGTACGCGGCGGCGACGATGCCGACAAGGCGCGCTGGATCCCGGTCAGCGAGGCGCTGGACATGGGGCCCAAGCTGTTCGAAGACCATCTCCACATCCTGGAGTTTTTCCTGGGCCGGGGCTGATCCCTGCCTGTTCCGCCGGCGGATAGACCGCCGGCGTCACCCGACGCGAAGGAGCTTCCCGTCATGCAGTACCTCGATAATCTTCTCCTCAATACCGACAGCTACAAGGCCAGCCACTGGCTGCAGTATCCACCGGGTACCGATGCCACGTTCTTCTACGTGGAATCGCGCGGCGGCCTCTACGACCGCACGCTGTTCTTCGGCCTGCAGGCCATGCTGAAGGATTACCTGGCCAAGCCGATCACCCATGCCGACATCGATGCGGCGCGCGATCTCTTCGCCGCCCATGGCGAGCCCTTCAACGAGGCCGGCTGGCGGTACATCGTCGATGCGCATGGCGGCCTGCTGCCGGTACGCATCCGCGCCGTGCCCGAAGGCACCGTGGTGCCCGTGCACAACGCGCTGATGACGATCGAATCGACCGACCCGCAGGCATTCTGGGTACCGTCGTACCTCGAAACGCTGCTGCTGCGGATCTGGTACCCGGTGACGGTAGCGACCACCAGCTGGCACGCCAAGCAGACCATCCGCCGCTTCCTGGAGCGCACCAGCGACGACCCGGAAGGCCAGTTGCCGTTCAAGCTGCATGACTTCGGCAGCCGTGGCGTGTCGAGCCTGGAGTCGGCCGCCATCGGCGGCGCCGCGCACCTGGTCAATTTCCTTGGTACCGATACCGTCTCGGCGCTGCTGTTCGCCCGCGCCTTCTACCATGAGCCGGTGGCCGGCCATTCGATCCCGGCCGCCGAGCACAGCACGATCACCAGCTGGGGCCGCGACAACGAGGTGGAGGCCTACCGCAACATGCTTGCGCGCTTTGCCACGCCCGGTGCAGTGGTGGCGGTGGTGTCGGACAGCTATGACATCTACCACGCGATCACCCAGCACTGGGGCACCACGCTGCGCCAGCAGGTGATCGACTCGGGTGCCACCGTGGTGATCCGCCCGGACTCGGGCGACCCGGTGACGGTGGTGCTGCAGTGCCTGCAACTGCTGGACGACGCCTTCGGCCACGCGGTCAACGGCAAGGGCTACAAGGTGCTCAACCACGTGCGCGTGATCCAGGGCGACGGCGTCAACCCGACCAGCATCGGCGACATCCTGGCCTGCATCACCGCGGCTGGCTACGCCGCCGACAACGTCGCCTTCGGCATGGGCGGCGCGCTGCTGCAGCGGCTGGACCGCGACACCCAGAAGTTCGCGCTGAAATGTTCGGCCGCCCGGGTGGACGGAAACTGGATCGACGTCTACAAGGACCCGGTTACCGACAGTGGCAAGCAGAGCAAGCGCGGTCGCATGCGCCTGCTGCGGCATCGCGAGTACGGCCAGTTCCGCACGGTGCCGATCCCGGCCGAGGCCGAGTCGCTGGCCGCGGTCGCGCTGCCGCTGGGCTACGAGGACGCCATGCTGACCGTCTGGGAGAACGGGCGGCTGCTGCAGGACGACACCTTTGCCGACATCCGCAGCCGGGCGGACGCGGCGCGCTTGTAAGCGGCGTCATTCATCGGCCGTAACCCCCTTGACCACCGCCCGCCTTCGGCCTACCTTGTGCGGGCCGAAGGTATCTATCTCTTCATGCAGATGAAGGGATGGGTTTAAACGGGAATCCGGTGAAGGCGCCTCGCGCGCCCATTCCGGAGCTGCCCCGCAGCGGTGAATGGAAACGAATCCTGCCAACAGCACTGGGCCTCACCGCCTGGGAAGCCGCAGGTACTAGGTGGGCGCCCGCGCCCGTGTCCATCAGCCCGAATACCGGCCCCGGCCGGGGGACACGACCGTCCCCCGATTCGACCTGGAACGTCCGCGGGGAGGTTGCCGGGGCCTGCCGCCATGCCGCCCGCGTGGCGCTGCCCCCGTGCGTCCGCTCCACGACATCCGGTTCGCCCGCGGGGGCGAAGGTCGCTGGCGGGACGGACACGGCAGCCATGGCGTGGCCGGCACGCGGTTCCTTCGTTCCTCAATGCCGCTACTGCAATGAGGACACGTTCCATGACCACTGTTACCAACCTGGGGTTTCCCCGCATCGGCGCCAAGCGCGAACTCAAGCGCGCGCTGGAAGCGTTCTGGGCCGGCGAAAGCAGCGCCGCGTCGCTGCAGGACACCGCCCGTGGCCTGCGTGCACGCCACTGGACCCTGCAGCGCGAGGCCGGCGTCGATGTGCCGCCGAGCAACGACTTCAGCTTCTACGACCAGGTGCTCGACACCGCCTTCCTGGTCGACGCGATCCCGGCCCGCTACCGCGCCCTGGCCGATGCCGACCCGTTGGCGGGCTACTTCGCGCTGGCCCGCGGCGTGCAGCGCGACGGCTACGACCTGCACGCGCTGGAAATGACCAAGTGGTTCGATACCAACTACCACTACCTGGTGCCCGAACTGCAGGCCGGCCAGGGCTTCGCCCTGCGCGGCGACAAGCCGCTGGCCGAGTACCGTGAAGCCAAGGCGCTGGGCATCGAGACGCGACCGGTGCTGCTGGGCCCGGTGAGCTTCCTGCTGTTGTCCAAGACCGTGGACGGCAGCCCGGCGCTGGACCTGCTGGACGCGCTGCTGCCGGTATATGCCGAATTGCTGGCCGGGCTGAAGGCCGCCGGTGCGCAGTGGGTGCAGCTGGACGAGCCGGTGCTGGTGCAGGACCTGGACGACAGCGCGCGCGCCGCGTTCGAACACGCCTATGCGGTGCTGTCCGGCGTGCCACGCCCCAAGGTACTGCTGGCCACCTACTTCGGCGCGCTGGAGGACAACCTCGGCCTGGCCGCCGCCTTGCCGGTGGACGGCCTGCACGTGGACCTGGTGCGCGCACCGGAGCAGTTGGACGCCGTGCTCAGCGTGCTGCCGCCCGACCGCGTGCTGTCGGCCGGCCTGGTCAACGGCCGCAACATCTGGCGCACCCACCTCGACAACGCGCTGGTACTGGCCCGTTACGCGCACGGCCACCTCGGCGACCGGCTGTGGCTGGCACCGTCGTGTTCGCTGCTGCACAGCCCGGTGGACCTGGCGCTGGAAACCAGGCTGGATGACGAGCTGCGCGGCTGGCTGGCGTTCTCGACCCAGAAGCTGCAGGAACTGCGCCTGCTGGCCGATGCGCTGGACGCCCGACCGCACGCCGAGGCCGGGCTGGCCGCGTCGCGCGCGCGCATCGAATCGCGCCGGCAGTCGCCGCGCGTGCACAAGCCCGCCGTGGCCGCGCGCCTGGCCGGCCTGACCGCTGCCGATGCGCAGCGCCACAGCCCCTACCCGCAGCGGCACCTGGCCCAGGCCGGCGCACTGAAGCTGCCACGCTTCCCGACCACCACGATCGGCTCGTTCCCGCAGACCCTGGACGTGCGCGAGGCACGTGCCCGCAACAAGTCCGGCAAACTCTCCGACGCCGACTACGATGCCTTCCTGGCCACCCAGACCGAACACTGCGTGCGGGTGCAGGAGCAGATCGGGCTGGACGTGCTGGTGCACGGCGAGTTCGAGCGCAACGACATGGTCGAATACTTCGGCGAACAACTCGATGGCTTTGCCTTCACCCGGAATGGCTGGGTGCAGAGCTACGGCTCGCGCTGCGTGAAGCCGCCGGTGATCTTCGGCGATGTGACCCGCCCACGGCCGATGACGGTGCGCTGGTCGCAGTACGCGCAGTCGCTGACCGACCGCCCGATGAAAGGCATGCTGACCGGCCCGGTGACGGTGCTGCAGTGGTCGTTCGTGCGCGATGACCAGTCGCGCGCGGACACCTGCAGGCAGATCGCGCTGGCGCTGCGTGACGAGGTACTGGACCTGGAGGCGGCCGGCATCGGCGTGATCCAGATCGACGAGCCGGCGATCCGCGAAGGCCTGCCGCTGCGCCGCGCACAGTGGCGTGAGTACCTGGACTGGGCGGTGGAAGCGTTCCGGATCAGTGCCAGCGGCGTGCGCGATGCCACCCAGATCCACACCCACATGTGCTATTCCGAATTCAACGACATCATCCACTCGGTGGCGGCAATGGATGCGGACGTGATCTCCATCGAGACCTCGCGCTCGCGGATGGAGCTGCTGGATGCGTTCGTGCGCTTCCAGTACCCCAACGAGATCGGCCCGGGCGTGTACGACATCCACTCCCCGCGCGTGCCGGACAAGGAAGAGATGCTGGCGCTGCTGCGCAAGGCCGCCGAGGTCCTGCGGCCAGAGCAGATCTGGGTCAACCCCGACTGCGGCCTGAAGACCCGCGGCTGGAAGGAAACCCGGGCCGCGCTGGAAGCGCTGGTGGCCGCCGCCCGCGAACTGCGCGCGGAAAACGCCGACGCCAACGCCGCCTGATCCACCGTCTGTAGATGACCCCAAGGACCGCACCGCCGCCGTTGCCGGCGGTGCGGTCGACGAGAGCCGCATGACCACGCCCACCGTTACCCCGCTCGACCGCCCCACCCTGGCCCTGCCCGACGGCCACACCCGGCTGCTGCTGCATTCGTGCTGCGCGCCGTGCTCGGGCGAAGTGATGGAGGCGATCACCGCCTCCGGCATCGACTACACCATCTTCTTCTACAACCCCAACATCCATCCGGCGCGCGAGTATGAGCTGCGCAAGCAGGAGAACATCCGCTTCGCCGAGAAGCACGGCGTGCCGTTCGTGGACGCCGACTACGACACAGACAACTGGTTCGCCCGCGCCCGCGGCATGGAAGCCGAGCCCGAGCGTGGCATCCGCTGCACGATGTGCTTCGACATGCGTTTCGTGCGCACCGCGCTGTATGCACACGAACATGGCTTTCCGGTGATCAGCAGTTCGCTGGGCATCTCGCGCTGGAAAGACATGAACCAGATCAACGACTGCGGCCATCGCGCCGCCGCGCAGTACCCGGGCATCCAGTACTGGGACTACAACTGGCGCAAGGGCGGTGGTGCCGCGCGCATGGTGGAGATCAGCAAGCGCGAGCAGTTCTACCAGCAGGAGTACTGCGGTTGCGTGTATTCGCTGCGCGATGCCAACCGGCACCGCCGCGAGACCGGCCGCGAGCGCATCAAGATCGGCCTGCTGTATTACGGACAGGACAACGGAGCCCCCACGGGCGATTGACGTTCGCACGCGGGGCCGCCACGCTGGTTGCCCCGCTTCCGTTGTGTTGGACCTGCCATGACCGCCGCCCTACCCGCCGATGTCGCCCTGCTGGTGATCGACCTGCAGCCGGACTTCATGCCCGGTGGCGCGCTGGCCTGCGAGCAGGGCGATGCGCTGGTGGCGCCGATCGCCGCCCTGCTGGCCCAGCGCCGCTACCGCACGGTCGTGGCGACCCAGGACTGGCACCCGGCCGACCACGCGTCCTTTGCCAGCCAGCATCCGGGACATCTCCCGTTTGAAGCGATCCTGCTGCATGCGCAGCCGCAGACGCTGTGGCCCGACCACTGCGTGCAGGGCAGCGCCGGCGCGGCGTTGCACGCGGGCGTGGACTGGACCGTGGCCGACCTGATCCTGCGCAAGGGCACCCGCCAGCAGGTGGACTCCTACAGCGCGTTCCGCGAGAACCATGGCCCGGCCGGCACCCGCCCGGCCACCGGCCTGGCCGGCTGGCTGCACGAACGCGGCATCCGCGAGGTGCATGTGTGCGGCCTGGCGCGCGACTACTGCGTGCTGTGGAGCGCACAGGACGCCGTGAAAGCCGGGTTCCGGGTCAAGTTCCTGTGGGACCTGACCCGGCCGGTGACCGAGGCCAACGACGGCATGGTGCGCGAGGCGCTGGCGAAGGCGAAGATCGCGGTCGTTTGACCGGCGACCTCCGGGTACGGGTCGGAACGGCGTGCCGATCTGCGGGCGGAACGGCGTTGCGACCAACGGTGGGAACGGCGCACCGATCGGCGGTCGGAAGAGCGTGCCGATCAGCGGTCGGAAGAGCGTACCGACCAACGGTCGGTACCTACGGGATCAAGGTGCAGGCAGCATCAGGCAACCGGCGCCGCATCCCGTTTCAGCGAAATACCACCGTGCGATGGCCGTTGCGCAGGATGCGGTGCTCCACATGCCGACGTACCGCGCGCGCCAGCACCTGCGATTCGGTGTCGCTACCCAGCCGCACCAGGTCGCGCGGCGTCATGGCGTGGTCCACGCGCGCCACGTCCTGCTCGATGATCGGGCCTTCGTCCAGGTCTTCGGTGACGTAATGCGCGGTGGCGCCGATGATCTTGACCCCGCGCGCGTGCGCCTGGTGGTACGGCTGCGCACCCTTGAAGCTGGGCAGGAAGCTGTGGTGGATGTTGATCGCCTTGCCCGCCAATGCCTTGCACAGGCGCGGCGACAGGATCTGCATGTAGCGCGCCAGCACCACCAGGTCGATGCGCTCGCGCTCGACCAGGTCGATGATCTGCTGCTCCTGCGTGTCACGGTTGTCGGCGTTGACCGGCAGGTGATGGAACGGCACGCTGTAGGAACCTGCCAGCGCCGCGAAGTCGTCATGGTTGGAGGCCACTGCGGCGATCTCGACCTGCAGCTGGCGGCTGTGCGCGCGGAACAGCAGGTCGTTCAGGCAATGCCCCTGCTTGCTCACCAGGACCAGCAGACGCGCACGGCGGCGCGCGTCGTGCAATTGCCAGTCCATCTGGAACTCCGCCGCCAGCGTCCCCATCCGCGCTTCGATATCTGCCAGCGCCTGGCTGGCAGCCCGATCGAAGTGCACGCGCAGGAAGAAACGGCCGCTCTCCTCATCGCCGAACTGCTGGGCATCGAGGATGTTGCAGCCGAGCTCGAACAGCAGGCCGGAGACGCGATAGACGATCCCGGTACGGTCCGGGCATGAGAGGGTGAGGATGGAATCGGGGCGCATCGTTCGAGTGTAAGCGAGCACCGCCGCGGCGCGGACGATGCTCTCAGATGCAACCAAGCACGCGGACTCAGCGTGTTTGCGCGTCCAGTGCCGCACGGATGACGCGCAGGTCGGCGCCCTCTGGCGGCCAGCCGGCCACGGTCGCGACCACCTCGCCATCGCGGAGCAGGTGGAACACCGGTGACTGGCCAGTGTCCAGCGCGTGCCACGACGGATCGCTCACCATCGGCTGCATGGGCAGGTCCGGATGCGCGCGGTTCCAGTCCAGCATTTCCTGGCCGGGCCAGGCCTGGCTGATCGGCACCACCAGTTGTAGGCGCGCGCGTAGCCAGGCGTAGTCAGGCTGCGAGGTGATCGCCTGCAGCGCGCGCCGCGAGAAGCCGCAGTGCGGGTGCACCATCGCCACCACCTGCAGGCCATCCTCGGCCAGCACCGTGCGCTGGACCTGGCCGATGTCCTCCAGCCGCAGCAACGGCCGGCCCGCCAGCGTCTTGCCGCCAATCGTCGGCAAGGCGGTGGGCGGCGTCTGCAGGCGGCTGTTCAGCGCATTGGCCTCATCGAACCGCTGCAGCGCGATCAGCGAACCGCGCATGCTGCGGTGGTGGTCATCCACGGCGAGACCGCGCGCGACCAGCGCCTCGTACAGGCACTGCAGGCGCAGCAAGGTGGCCGGTTCACGCGCGTAGAAGGCGATCAGGGCGGTGGACTGGAACAGGTCCTGCAACCGCGCATCCGGCAATGCCACGCAATCACCGGACTGCATCGCCACCGGTGCGGCCTGCGCATACGCCCTGCGCATTGCCGCCAGGCGCTCGGCCGCGGGCTGTGCCGGGGCGGCATCCAGTGCCACCAGCCGGGCATGCAGGCTGCCCGGAACCGGCTCGGTGCGGGCGACGGCCGCCGACGGCAGCAGCCCGCAGCACAGCAGCACCGCGAGGAACAGGACGACGGCCGTGCCCGGCTGTCGATCGCACTTCATCACGGCCTCCCTGCTGTCAGCTGGATACGAGGCATCCAGCATGCCAGCGTTCCTGCCGTGCGGCAGAGACCGGAGTCGCGCTATCAATGGCGCGAATGCATCCGTGCCTACACCGCCGCCGGGTCCACCTTCTCCACATCGATCCCGTACGTCTCGATCGCCACCTGCAACTGGCCGCGCTCGATCCGCCCGTCATCGGCCAGTGCCTTCAACGCGGCCAGCACGATGAAGTGCCGGTCCACCTCGAAGAACGTACGCAGCGACTCACGCGTATCCGAGCGGCCAAACCCATCGGTACCCAGCGCGGTGAAGCGGCGGCCGTCGACGAACGGGCGGATCTGGTCGGCGACGATCTTCATGTAGTCGGTGGCCACCACCAGCGGGCCGGCGTGCGCGGCCAGGCACTGCTGCACGTAGGGCACGCGCGGCTGCTGCAGCGGGTGCAGCAGGTTCCAGCGCTCGATGGCCAGGCCATCGCGGCGCAGCTCGGTCAGGCTGGTGGCGCTCCACACATCGCTGGCGATGCCGAAGTCCTGCTGCAGCAGCGTGGCGGCGGCTTCCACCTCGCGCAGGATCGCGCCGCTGCCCATCAGCTGCACGCGCAGTGCCGGGTCGCTGTCGGCGGCGGCCGGGTGCAGCAGGTACATGCCCTTGAGGATGCCTTCCTCGGCACCGTCGGGCATCGCCGGGTGCGGGTAGTTCTCGTTGAGCACGGTGATGTAGTAGTAGATGTCTTCCTGGTCCACGTACATGCGGCGCAGCCCGTCCTGGATGATCACCGCCAGCTCGAAGTTGTAGGTGGGGTCAAACGATACGCAGCTGGGGATCACCGAGGACAGCACGTGGCTGTGGCCGTCGTCGTGCTGCAGGCCCTCGCCCATCAGCGTGGTGCGCCCGGAGGTGGCCCCCAGCAGGAAGCCGCGCGTGCGCGCATCGGCGGCGGCCCAGGCCAGGTCGCCCACGCGCTGCAGGCCGAACATCGAGTAGAAAATGTAGAACGGAATCGTGGCCAGGCCGTGGTTGCTGTAGGCGGTGCCGGCGGCGATCCACGAGCAGATCGCGCCGGATTCGTTGATGCCTTCCTGCAGGATCTGGCCGTCCTTGGCTTCCTTGTAATAGCTCAGCTGGCCGGCGTCCTGCGGCGTGTAGAGCTGGCCGAGGTAGGAGTGGATGCCGATCTGGCGGAACAGGCCTTCCATGCCGAAGGTGCGCGATTCATCGGGCACGATCGGGATGACCAGCTTGCCCAGCGCCGGGTCCTTGAGCAGCGTGCCGAGGATGCGCACGAAGCCCATGGTGGTGGACTGGCCGCGCTCACCGCTGCCCTGCAGCTGGGTGGCGAAGGCCGACAGCGGCGGCACCGGCAGCGGATCGACGTGGGTCAGGCGCGCGGGCAGCTGGCCGCCCTGCGCCTGGCGGCGCTGGGCGAAGTAGCGTTCCTCCACGCTGCCCGGCACAGGGCGCAGGTACGGCATGTCCTCGAGCTGGTCGTCGCTGACCGGCAGGTCGAAGCGGTCGCGGAAGGCGCGCACCGCGTCCAGGCTCATCTTCTTGAGCTGGTGGTTGATGTTCTGCCCTTCCCCGGCCTCGCCCATGCCGAAGCCCTTGACGGTCTTGGCCAGGATCACGCTCGGGCGGCCGTTGCCAGCCACGGCCTGGGCGTAGGCGGCATACACCTTCTGCGGATCGTGACCGCCACGGGCCAACGCCCAGATGTCGTCGTCGCTCTTGTCCGCGACCAGGTCCAGCAGCGGCGGATACTTGCCGAAGAAATGCTCGCGCACGTAGGCGCCACTCTGCGACTTGAAGGTCTGGTAGTCGCCGTCCACGCATTCCATCATGCGCTGGCGCAGCAGGCCGCTGTGGTCCTTGGCCAGCAGCGCGTCCCAGCCGCCGCCCCAGATCACCTTGATGACGTTCCAGCCAGCGGCGCGGAAGGTGCCTTCCAGTTCCTGGATGACCTTGGCATTGCCGCGCACCGGGCCGTCCAGCCGCTGCAGGTTGCAGTTGACCACGAAGACCAGGTTGTCCAGGCGCTCGCGCCCGGCCACCGAGATGGCCGCCAGCGATTCGGGCTGGTCCATTTCGCCATCGCCGAGGAACGCCCAGACCTTGCGACCCTGGTGCTCCTTCAGGCCGCGGTATTCCAGGTAGCGCATGTAGCGCGCCTGGTAGGCCGCGGTGAGCGGGCCCAGGCCCATCGACACGGTGGGGAACTGCCAGAAGTCCGGCATCAGCCGCGGGTGCGGGTAGGAAGACAATCCATCGCGGTCGGACTCGCGGCGGAAGTTGTCCATGCGCTCGGGGGTGATGCGGCCTTCGACGAACGCGCGGCCATAGATACCCGGGGCGGAGTGGCCTTGGATGTAGATCATGTCGCCGTCGAAGGTATCGGTGCGGCCACGGAAGAAGTGATCGAAGCCGACGTCGTACAGCACCGCGGCCGACTGGTAGGTGGCGATGTGGCCGCCCACGTTGGAGTGCTTGCCGGCGCGCAGCACCATCACCATCGCGTTCCAGCGGATCATCGCGTTGAGCCGGCGCTCGATCGCCAGGTCGCCCGGGTAGGCCGGCTGGCGCTCGACCGGGATGCTGTTGACGTAGGCGGTCCAGGCGCGCGCATGCAGGTCGCCATGCCGGGCCACGTCGAGGTCGCTGAGCTGGTCGATCAGGTAGTGCGCGCGCGGGCGCCCGGCCACGTCGGTGACCGCCTGCAGCGCTTCACGCCATTCCTGGGTTTCCTGGGGGTCGGTATCGAGGGGGGCGAGCGCTGGGTCCATGGTCCATCTCCGGCAAAGGCGGCCCCTCCGGGCGCGGCGTGCACTCGCGGCGGAGGCAGGCGGTCAGCGCGGATGGGCGGGGAGCACCACCATAGGAGCCGGTCCGGGTGGCCGGTAGATGCAGCGCTCTTGGCTCTTTATAAAGACAAACTTTGCAATCACAGGCGAGAATGGCGGTCACCATGAATATTCTCCAGTCAATCCGCAGCTTTATCCGCACCGCCGACGCCGGCAGCCTGGCCGCGGCGGCCCGCACCCTGGGCATCAGCGCGGCGGCGGTGGGGCAGAACATCGCCCGGCTCGAGGCCCACCTGGGCGTGCGCCTGTTCAACCGCACCACCCGCCAGTTGGCGCTGACCGAGCGCGGCGCGCTGTACCTGGCGCAGGTGCGCTACATCGAGCGCGACCTGCAGCGTGCGCAGGCCGCGGTGACCGACCTGGACGCCACGCCCGAAGGCCGCCTGCGCATCGCCTGCAGCACCTCCTTCGGCCGGCACAAGCTGGCCCCGCTGCTGCCCTCGCTGAAGGCGCGTTACCCGCGCCTGGCGATCGAGCTGCTGCTGGCCGACCGTGCGGTGGACCACGCACGCGAGGACGTGGATGTGAGCATCCGCATTGAACCGCAGCTGGAAGAAGGGCTGGTCGCGCGGCCGATCGCGCAGGTGCCGTTCGTGTTCTGCGCGGCGCCGTCCTACCTGGCGCGGACCGGCGTACCGCGCACGCCCGAAGCGCTGCGCGAGCATCGTTGCCTGTTGTTCCGGCATCCCAAGGATGGCCGCCACCTGCGCTGGGGCTTCGTGCGCGACGGGCTGCGCTTCGACGCGGAGGTGAGCCCGGCGCTGGTCAGCGACGACATCGATGCCTTGGCCGCGATGGCCCTGGCCGGCGGTGGCATCACCCGGCTGGCGGCCTTCGTCGCGGCACCGTACCTGGCGCGCGGGGAGTTGCAGGCACTGTTCGACGGCAACGAGGCCGGCGATGCACAGGCGTTGCCCGAGCCGATGCGGCTGTACCTGTGCGTGAGCGACCGCCGCGACCTCACCCCGAAGGTGCGCGCGTTGATGCAGCACATCGTCGATGGGCTGCCGCCCGAGTGGCGGGTGGACGTGGGCTGAGGTGTGCCGGTGCAGGCGATGGCGGGCGGCCATCGCCTGCAGGCCCGGTCAGCGTGGCGGGGCGATGAACACGCCGCGCGCCTCCCGTGGTTCGCAGCGCAGGTATTGCGGCGCCGGTTCCAGCGAATCGCCGAGTGCGGCGGCGGCATGCCACGGCCAGCGCGGGTCGTAGAGGATGCCGCGGGCCAGTGCGATGGCATCGGCATGGCCGTGGCGCAGGATCGATTCGGCCTGCGCCGGGTCGGTGATCAGGCCGACCGCGATGACCGGCATGCGCAGCTTCTGCGCCTTGATCGCCTGCGCGAACGGCACCTGGTAACCCGGCGACAGCGGGATCTGCTGGCGCGGATCGTTGCCGCCGCTGGACACATGCAGGAACTGGCAGCCACGGCCGTCCAGCACATGCGCCAGGGTGGTGGTCTGCTCGATGTCCCAGCCGCCGGCCACCCAGTCGCTGGCCGAGATGCGCACGCCGACGGCGATGCGATCGGAGACCGCCTCGCGCACCGCGTCGAACACGCGCACCAGCAGGCGCATGCGGTTCTGCAGCGAGCCGCCGTATTCGTCGTCGCGCTGGTTGCTCAGCGGCGACAGGAACTGGTGCAGCAGGTAGCCGTGCGCGGCGTGCAGCTCGATCAGGTCCAGGCCGATGCGCTCGGCGCGCTGGGCCGCGGCGACGAAGGCCTCCACCACCGCATCGATGCCGGCCAGGTCCAGCGCCTGCGGGGCCGGGTCGGTCGGGCTGAAGGGAATGGCCGAGGGCGCATGGGTGGTCCAGGCGCGCGGGTCGGTCGCGGGCAATGCACCGCCGCCGTCCCACGGCCGGGCCGAGGAGGCCTTGCGGCCGGCATGGGCAAGCTGCACGCCGATCGGCATCGGCGACCAGCGCTTGACCGCCTCGATCACGTGCTTGAGCGCGGCTTCGGTGGCATCGTCCCACAGGCCCAGGTCGGCCCAGCTGATGCGGCCTTCGGGCAGCACGGCGGTGGCTTCGAGGATCAGCAGGCCGGCGCCGGACTGGGACAGCTGGCCCAGGTGGATCTGGTGCCAGTCGTTGGCCAGGCCATCGGTGGAGGAGTACTGGCACATCGGTGCGATGACGATGCGGTTGGCCAGCGACAGCGGGCCAAAGGACACGGGGGAGAAAAGCTGGCTCAAGTGGGGGACTCTGGCGAATGCGGAAAACCGGACGCTATTGCACTCCTGCCGTGCCGATCAGGCAACCGTGCCGGTGGATCACAGTTTCGCGGCGGTACACGCCCGGCCCGTTGCGCGCGCCTCAGGCGTTGGCAGCGCTGGGCAGCAGGAAGGCCAGGGCCGACGCGCAGGATTGCTCGACCTTGAGGCTGAGCAGGTCATCGGCGCGGGTCCGGCCGAGGTTGAGCGCGGCCACCGGCAGCCCGGCACTGGCGGCGGCCTGGACGAAGCGGAAGCCGGAATAGACCATCAGCGAGGATCCGACCACCAGCACGGCATCGGCCTGCGCCAGATGGGCCTGGACGGTGGCGACCCGGTCGCGGGGGACATTTTCGCCGAAGAAGACGACATCCGGCTTGAGGATGCCGCCACACTGCGGGCATGCCGGCACCTGGAAGCGGCTGAAATCCACCTCGTCCAGGTCGGCATCGCCGTCCGGGGCCTGGGCCGCGTCGAGCTGGTCCCAGCCGGGGTTGCAGGCCAGCAGCAGGTGCTGGACATCTTCGCGCGCGATGCGCGCCTCGCAGCCCATGCAGCGCACCTGGTCCAGGCGGCCGTGCAGGTCGATGACCGCACGGCTGCCGGCCCGCTGGTGCAGGCGGTCCACGTTCTGGGTGAGCAGCACCTCGAGCTGGCCGCGCGCTTCCAATGCGGCCAGGGCGGCGTGGGTGCCGTTGGGCCTGGCCTGGCCGACGCGCGGCCAGCCGAGCAGGCTGCGCGCCCAGTAGCGCTGGCGCGTGGCCAGCTCGCCCATGAAGGCCTGGTAGGTCACCGGCGGGGTGCGCTTCCACTGGCCGTCGGCATCGCGGTAATCGGGGATGCCCGAATCGGTGCTGCAGCCGGCGCCGGTGAGGACGAACAGGCGCTGGGCACGGTCGATGAAGTCGGCGAGTGGGCTGGACATGGGGCTGAGGTGGGGGCGCGCGGCGGCGAACCCAATCGGCTTACGGGCCGGGGATGGCGTCGGGCAGCGGCGGCACGGCGATGGGGTGGCCCTCGGGGTCCAGGGCGATCATGACGAAATGGCCACGGGTGCAGAGCTTGCGCTCGCCGGTGTGCAGGTCTTCGGCGATCAGTTCCACTTCCACCTTCATCGAGCTGCGGCCGACCTCGACGATGCGGCCGATGGTCTCGACCATCTGGCCGATGCGGATGGGCAGCTTGAAGTCGACCTGGTCCGAGCGCGCGGTGACCACGGTGCGCCGCGAGTAGCGGGCGGCGGCGAGGAAGGCGGCCTTGTCCATCCACGCCAGGGCCTGGCCACCGAACAGGGTGCCGAGATGGTTGGTGTGGTTGGGGAAGACGATCTCGGCCATGCTGATTTCAGTGGGCGGGACGGTGTCGGGGGTCGGGGACATGGCGGTGGCCGATGTGGGGGGAGTCGGCGCGGATGATACGGCAGGGGGTGGATGTGTCGCGTGGATGTCGTTTTGTCTGCTGTCGCGTGGCGAAGGTTGGGCCCCCATTGCAGGACACGCCGCACGTACCTCCCTGTCGGCCCGCATGCGCCATCCATGGCGCATGACGGTCCTGCAATGGGAGGGCCCAACCTTCTCCGGACAGTTTGCGTACGCGCGGATGGGAGAGCAGGTTGGCGGGTGGCACACAAATGGGGGGGAAGAGCGGCCGAGCGTGGCTCGGCGCCACCGGGGTTTGCGTCCGGGTACCACCGCTCTGAAACGGAAAACCCCGGCACTGGGCCGGGGTTTTCGTTGACGCGTATGGCGCTGGACTCAGAACGACATGTCGAACGAGACTTCGCCCTTCACGCCGACCTGGTAGGCCGAGGAGCGGCGCTCGAAGAAGTTGGTCAGCTCCTGCACGTCCTGCAGTTCCATGAAGCTCAACGGGTTGCGCACGTTGTACTTCTTTTCCATGCCGAGGCGGTGGAAATGGTTGTCGGCGCAGTGCTGCAGGTACTGGCGCATGTCGCGGGTGGAAATGCCGGCCACGCCGCCGGACAGCACGTCCTCGGCGAACTGCACTTCGCATTCGATCGCCTCGGCCAGCATGTCATACACCTGCTGCTTCATCGCATCGTCGAACAGGTCCGGCTCTTCCTCGCGGATCACGTCCACGCACTCGAAGGCGAACTCCATGTGCGCGCTCTCGTCGCGGAACACCCAGTTGGTGCCCGAGGCCAGCCCGTTGAGCAGGCCACGCGAACGGAAGTAGTACACGTAGGCGAAGGCGGCGAAGAAGAACAGACCTTCGATGCACGCGGCGAAGCAGATCTGGTTGAGCAGGAACTGGCGGCGCTCGTCGCGCGTTTCGATGCGCTTGAGGTTCTGGATCGAGTCGATCCACTTGAAGCAGAAGTCGGCCTTCTTCTTGATCGAGTCGATGTTCTCCACCGCGTCGAACGCCTTGGCGCGCTCGTCCGGATCGGGCAGGTAGTTGTCGAGCAGGGTCAGGTAGAACTGCACGTGCAGCGCTTCTTCGTACAGCTGGCGCGACAGGTACATGCGCGCTTCCGGCGCGTTCAAGTGCTGGTACAGGTTCAGCACCAGGTTGTTGGACACGATCGAATCGCCGGTGGCGAAGAACGCGACCAGGCGGTGGATCAGGTGGCGCTCGCCCGGCGACATCTTGCCGTGCAGGTCGCTGATGTCGATCTGGAAGTTGATCTCTTCCACGGTCCAGGTGTTCTTGATCGCGTTGCGATACATGTCATAGAACTGCGGGTAGCGCATCGGGCGCAACGTCAGTTCGAAACCTGGATCGAGCAACATCTGGGTGGGCTTGTCGGCCATGGGAATTCCTTGGTTCAGTGGCGGCGCCCCGATCGGGGACGCGTCGAAAGACCCGCGCGGGTGCGCGGCGGGCTTCCGGCACCGTGGGCCCTGCAAGCGCCCTGCGGTGACAGCGGTGTCTGGGGTGAAGCGGCCGGGCATGGCCCGGCGGTGTCAATTCTCTTGTACCCACCAGCGGTAGGTACCTACCCGTTGGAATGCCGGCCGGTTGGGCCGGCACGCCTTCTTACTGGCACGCCTCGCAGCTTTCCGGGTTTTCCAGCGAGCAGGCGACGGCTTCCACCGGGGTGTAGCTGCTGACGGTCGTCTTGGCGATCTTGGTCGCCGGGCGCGAACGCAGGTAGTAGGTGGTCTTGATGCCCTGCTTCCAGGCGTACATGTACATGGAGGACATCGCGCCGATGTTCGGGCTTTCCATGAACAGGTTGAGCGAGGCGGACTGGTCGATGAACGCGCCGCGGTCGGCGGCCATGTCGATCAGCGAGCGCATCGGCAGTTCCCAGGCGGTGCGGTAGACCTGGCGCAGGGTTTCCGGGATCTGGGCGATGCCCTGGATGGAACCTTCGGCCAGCTTGATCGCATCGCGCATTTCCGGCGTCCAGTGGCCGAGCTTCTTCAGCTCGTTCACCAGGTAACGGTTGACCTGCAGGAAGTCGCCGGACAGGGTCTCGCGCTTGAACAGGTTGGACACCTGCGGCTCGACGCACTCGTAGCAACCGGCGATCGAGGCGATCGTCGCGGTCGGGGCGATGGCGATCAGCAGCGAGTTGCGCAGGCCATGTTCCTTGATGCGCTCACGCAGGGCATCCCAACGCGCGGTGTCTTCGGGCACCACGTTCCAGGCGTCGAACTGCAGCTCGCCGCTGGCCGCGCGGGTGTCGGCGAAGGACGGGTGCTTGCCGCGTTCCTGGGCCAGCTCGACCGAGGTTTCCAGCGCGTGGAAGTAGATCGCTTCGGCGATCTTCTTCGACAGCGCGCGGGCTTCTGCACTGTCGAAGGCCAGGCGCTTGCGGAAGAACACGTCCTGCAGGCCCATGCAGCCCAGGCCGACCGGACGCCAGCGCAGGTTGCCACGGCGCGCGGTTTCGATCGGGTAGAAGTTCAGGTCGATCACGCGGTCGAGCTGGCGCACGGCCAGGCGCACGGTGTCGGCCAGCTTGTCGAAATCGAACTCGCCGTGGGCATCGAAATGGTTGCCCAGGTTGATCGAGCCCAGGTTGCACACCGCGGTCTCTTCGGCCGAGGTGATTTCCAGGATTTCGGTGCACAGGTTGGACAGGTGGATCACGTTGCCCGGACGCAGGGTCTGGTTGCTGGCGCGGTTGCACTTGTCCTTGAAGGTCATCCAGCCGTTGCCGGTCTCGGCCAGCGTGCGCATCATCCGCGAGTACAGCTTGCGCGCGGAGATGGTGCGCTGGGCCTTGCCCTGGGCTTCGGCCTGCAGGTAGGCCTGCTCGAAGGCTTCGCCGAACAGGTCGGTGAACTCGGGCACCACGCGCGGATCGAACAGCGACCATTCCTGGTCCGACTCGACGCGCTGCATGAACAGGTCCGGGATCCAGTTGGCCAGGTTCAGGTTGTGCGCACGGCGCGACTCGTCGCCGGTGTTGTCACGCAGTTCGAGGAAGTCCTCGATGTCGGCGTGCCAGGTTTCCAGGTACACGCAGGCCGCGCCCTTGCGCTTGCCCCCCTGGTTGACCGCGGCCACGGACGAATCCATGGTCTTCAGCCACGGCACGATGCCGTTGGAATGGCCGTTGGTCGACTTGATCAGCGAGCCGCGCGAACGCACGCGGGTGTAGCTGACGCCGATGCCGCCGCTGAACTTGGAGAGCTGGGCGATATCGCCGTACTTGGCGTAGATCGACTCCAGCGAGTCCTGCGGGGAGTCCAGCAGGAAGCACGAGGACAGCTGCTCGTGGGTGGTGCCGGAGTTGAACAGGGTCGGGCTGGACGGCAGGTAGTCCAGGCTGCCCATGCGCTTGTACAGGGCCAGGGTTTCCGGCACGTCTTCGCTCAGCGCGCTGGCGATGCGCAGGAAGAACTGCTGCGGGGTCTCGATCACCTTGCGGGTGTGCGGATGGCGCAGCAGGTAGCGGTCGTACAGGGTACGCAGGCCGAAGTAATCGAAGTTCAGGTCCAGCCCGATGTCGATCGCGTCGTTGAGCTTGCGTGCGTTGGTCTGCACGAAGTTCAGCAGGCGGTCGTTGATCAGGCCTACTTCATGGCCACGGCCGACCGACTGCGAGAAGGCGTAGATTTCCTGGCCGGACACTTCCTTGGCGATGAAGTTGGCCAGCAGGCGCGCGGCCAGGCGGCCGTACTCGGGTTCTTCACCGATCAGCAGGGCGGCGGTGCGGATGGACAGCTCGTCCAGCTCCTGGGTGGTGGCGCCGTTGTACAGGCCGGAGATGGTGCGGGTGGCCACGCGCATCGGATCGACGGCGTGCAGGCCTTCAGCCGAACGCTGCACCGCGCGCACGATCTTGTTCAGGTCCACCAGTTCGGTAGTGCCGTTGCGCTTGGTGACGCTCATGGCGTTGGCCGTGGGCGGCGAGGTCAGAAGGAACTCGCTTTCCTGCTCGGTGGCTGCGCTGGTTTCGGTGCTCACGGCGTTTTCCTCTTGGCGTGATTTGGGGTCGTACAGCGTCACCTGGCTTGCAGGCGCCGGACCGGTGCACGGGGTTCCCAGAGTGGCCCTGTGGTGTCGCATGGGCCGCGACTGCGCAGGCAGGCCTGCGTGGCGGTTTCCGTGCGTTACAGGTCCTCTCCCCCGGGAGTGGTGCGACCGGCACCGCACGCTGTACTTTCGTGCGGTTGTCAGTAGGTCTTCAGGCCATCGGCGTGAAGGCGATACGCCCGGCGACTTGTGGTCGCTGGTACCGACGGCCACAAGATAGTGGGGGTACCAGGTGCCGTCAACGCCAAATGTAGTGAAATTGGCCAATCCCTTGGGGCGCAAGGACCGGGCCGGAAAGGTGTCCGACGAACGGTCCGGCCCCGTCGAAAGCGAGTGCGCAGTCAAGGGCAAATGGCCGGATTGTCCTGCTCGAAAACAGAACGACGCCGCTCACACAGCCCTAACGAATGGCCGCCGGTCAGGGTGACTTCCGACCCGCGCCGGGGGACCCACGGGGTGCCACGCTCCGGTTGCCTCCTTTGAATGAACGCGACCATGCGCCTGCCCCTGACCGGATGTCTGCTGTTGGGCCTCGCCGCGGCCAGCACCGCCGCTGCGGGCGAGAGCAAGGCGCCGCAGCTCTCCTCCCGCCAGTGCGGGGTGAGCACGCCGTACAACGTGCTGGTGGACAGCGGCGGGATCTGGCTGCGCAACCGCGACCAGGTGCCGGCGGAGATCTTCTTCCACGATGGCGAGCTGAACATCGACCGCCAGCCCATCCCCGTCAGCGACGCGGATGCCCAGCGCCTGCGCCAGCTCGAGTGGGGCACGCGCCAGTTGGTGCCCGCGGTGGCCGGGGTCGCCGGCGAGGCCACGGACATCGCCTTCGATACGCTGGGCGCCACGGTGGAGATCATGACCGGCAGCGGCGGCACGCAGCGACGGGTGGAGCGACTGCGGCGCGATGCACACGCCTACGTGGCTCGCACCCTGGGACGCGGGATCTGGGAGCAGGCGGTGTTTGAGGCGGGCTTCGACCGGCATGTGCAGGACGCGGCCGAGCGCTTGTCCGGCGCGCTCGCCCGCGGCGTGCTGTGGACGATGCTGACCGGCGGCTCGGACCGGATAGAGGCCCGCGCCGAGAAGATGGAGGCCGACCTGGAGCGCCGCATGGACGCGCGAGGGCAGGCCCTGGAGGCGCAGGCCCAGTCGCTGTGCACCCAGGTGCTGGCGCTGGATGCGATCCAGCAATCGTTGGAGGTGCGCTACCAGGGCAAGCCGCTGGCGATGATGGTGATCGACCGCGACGAGGCCGCCGCGGCGCCGATCGCGCACGAACAGCCGCGCGCGGATGCGCTGGTGCTGCCCCCTTCGTAGGAACGCATCCACGCATCGACAGTGCACGGCCTGTCCGGGCGTGGATCTACGCCCGGTGCGGCGTGCCCAGGTACTCGGCGCTCTGCATCTCGATCAGGCGCGAGGCGGTGCGTTCGAACGCCCCCTGCAGGCGGGTGCCCGAGTACAGCGTCACCGGCGCATCGGTGGCGGTGCAGACCAGGTTGACGTGGCGGTCGTAGAGCTCGTCGATCAGGTTGACGAAGCGGCGCGCGGCATCTTCGTTGAGCCTGTCGAAGTGCGGGATGTCGCCGAGCAGCACGGTGTTGAACTCGTGCGCGATCTCGATGTAGTCCGACGGGCCGCGCGGGCCCTCGCACAGCGCCGTGAAGTCGAACCAGGCGATGCTCTTGCCGCGCGCCCGCACCGGAATCTTGCGGCCCTCGATCTCGATGTTGCCCGCCTTGGCCGGCTGGCCACCGCTCAACTCGGCCCAGCGCGTGCCCAGCCAGGCATCGCTGCCCGCATCGCGTGGGGCCTGGTAGACCGGCGAGCGGGTCAGCGCGCGCATCCGGTAGTCCTCGGTGCCCTCGGCGTACAGCTCCACGCAGTAGGTCTGCAGCAGGCCGATGGCCGGCAGGAAGCTGTCGCGCTGCAGGCCGTTGAGGTACAGGTTCTCCACGGCGGTATTGGAGGTGGTCACCAGGGTGACGCCCTCGGCGAACAGCCGCTCGAGCAGGCGCGCCAGCAACATGGCATCGCCGATGTCGGTGACGAAGAACTCGTCCAGCACCAGCACGCGCAGTTTGCTGCGCCACTCCTGGGCGATCTTCGCCAGCGGGTCGCTCTGGCCCTGGTGCTCGCGCAGGCGCTCGTGGATGCCGCGCATGAACCGGTGGAAATGGGTGCGGTACTTCTGCTCGATCGGCAGGCCGTCGAAGAACAGGTCGACCAGGAAGGTCTTGCCGCGCCCCACCCCACCCCAGAAATACAGGCCCTTGACCGGATCGGGCTTCTTCCAGAATGCCGACAGGCGGTCCAGCCAGCCCTCTTGGGCACTGTCGACCAGCGCCAGGTGGATCCGGTCCAGCTCGGCCAGGGCGGCGTGCTGGGCCGGGTCGTTCTGCCATTCGCCCCGGGCCACGCCATCGGCGTAGCGCTGCGACGGGGTCATCACCGAATCGCTCATGCCGTGCCGGTGTCCGCGCCGGGCAGCCAGTGCTTGACGCCGTGGGTGAGCGCGCCGCGCAGGTCGATCAGCTTGCGGTGGAAGAAATGGCTGGTGTCGGGCATGCGCACCAGCGCGTGCGGCGCGTCCAGGCCGTCGAGCCAGTGGTAGACCGCCTGCGGGTCGACGATTTCGTCTTCTTCGCCCTGGACGACCAGCCACTGGGCCGGCGGCTGGATGCCGTCGAAGTCCCAGCGCCCGGCCGGCGGGGCGATCGAGATCTGCGCATCCGGCTGCAGGGCGGCGGCCGCCTTGAGCGAGACGAAGGCACCGAAGCTGAAACCGGCCAGCCACAGCTGCTGGCCCGGGCGCTGGGCACGGACCCAGGCCACCACGGCGGCCAGGTCGTGCTGTTCGCCATTGCCGTGGTCGAAGCTGCCGGCCGAGGTGCCCACGCTGCGGAAGTTGAAGCGCACCGTGGTGATGCCCAGCGCGCGCAGGCTGGTGGCGACCATGGTCACCACCTTGTTGTGCATGGTGCCGCCCTCGGTGGACAGGGGGTGGCAGACCACCGCGACGATGGGCTGGACCGGCGCGTCGCCCGTGGGCAGGTCGACCGCCACGTCCAGCGGCCCGACCGGGCCGTCCAGCGTCAGCGCAGCGCTTTCTTGGGGAAAGGGAGGATTGTGCATGGCGTCATAATACCGCTCCCTGCGGGCTGCACCGCCGCGCTTGCCTGGTCCGTCATGCTCTATCTGGTTTTCAGCGTGTGCTGCAGTGTGCTGGTGTCGGTGCTGCTGAAGCTGGCACCGCGCCAGCGCCTGGACATGGCCCAGGTGGTGACCTGGAACTACCTGCTGGCCAGCGTGCTCAGCCTGGTGCTGCTGCGCCCGTCGCTGGCCTCGCTGCACGCCCCGCATGCGCCATGGCTGGCCCTGCTGGGCCTGGCGGTGACACTGCCGGCGATCTTCCTGGTGATGGCGCGGGCGGTGACCCGTGCCGGCATCGTGCGCAGCGACGTGGCCCAGCGCCTGTCACTGCTGCTCTCGCTGCTGGCCGCGTTCCTGGTATTCGGCGAAACCGCCAACGGCTGGAAGCTGGCCGGGCTGGGGCTGGGCCTGCTGGCGATCGTGGGCATCACCGTACGCCCACGCGGCGCGGCGGCGGCGCCTGATGGTCAGCGCGCGTGGCCCTGGCTGCTGGGCGTGTGGGTGGGCTATGCGGCGGTGGACATCATGCTCAAGCAGGTGGCGCTGTCGGGCACGCCGTCGATGGCGGCGCTGACGGCGAGCTTCGCGCTGGCATTCGTACTGATGCTGGGCGTGCAGCTATGGCGGCACGCCAGCGGCACCGCGCGCCTGCACTGGCGCAACCTCGGTGCCGGCGCGCTGCTGGGCCTGCTCAACTTCGGCAACATCCTCTTCTACGTGCGGGCGCACCAACACCTGCCGGAGAGCCCGGCGGTGGTGTTTGCCGGCATGAACATCGGCGTGGTGGTGCTCGGCGCGCTGGTGGGCGTGTTCGCCTTCGGCGAGCGCACCAGCGTGTGGAACCGGGTGGGCCTGGGGCTGGCGGTGGTGGCGATCGGGTTGATTGCGTGGGGGACGGCGGGCTGAGCGGTTGGGATGCCGCGCCTACTTCTCCAGCAGGGCAGGATCAGGGCGGCTCCTGCACTGGCCGGCCTGATCCTGCCTTCGGCGGACTGCGATTGCGGCGGGGGTAGAGCAGCCACGCATGGCGTGGCGCTACGATGGTCTCGCGGCCAGGCATGCCGTACCGCACAGGCCATTCAACGCCGCACCGCTCGCCAGCCTGTCAGCGGTCGAACCCCAGCAGCAGCGGGTCGTGGTCAGAACTGCGCCACGGGCCCGGTTCGTTGCGGTCGCGGTAGCCCAGGTCGTCGGCTTCGTCGGCATTGGTGTGCCACTCGGCAGCACCGCGCAGGCGCGCGGCCATGCCCGGGCTGAGCAGGGCGTGGTCGAGGCGGCCGCTCATGCCGTTGTAGACATAGCTGTAGGGGCGCTCGACCTTGGCCACGGCGAAGGCATCGCGCCAGCCGGCGTCGTGCAGGGTGCGGATCGGGTCTTCCATCGCATAGGCGTTGAAGTCGCCCAGCAGCACCGCGTCGCTGCTGCCGATGCCGGTCGGGTCGGTGCGCAGCCACTGGTCCAGCAGCCTGGCCGATTCGACGCGGGTAGCGTTCCAGCAGGCCTGGTCGTCCTTCTGGTCGGCGTCGGCGCCGGTGGCCTCTGAACATCCCTTGGACTTGAAGTGGTTGGCCACGACCACGAACGGCGCGCCCTTGCCGGCGCGGAAGGCCTGGGCCAGGGGGACGCGGCTGTGCGGGCCGAAGGGGCCCTGCTCGAGGGTGGCCGGTGCGCCGACCGGGGTGACCCGCGAGGCGCGGTAGAGGATGCCCACCCGGATCGGGTTCTCGCCCGGGCCCTTGCCGGCATCGATGAAGCGCCAGTCGGCGCCGGCCCCGCGGGCGGTGTTGAGCGCGTCGACCAGCTGGGCGATCGCCGACTGCGGGCCGTAGCCGTCGTTCTCCAGTTCCATCAGCGCGGCCACGTCGGCGCCCAGGGCGTTGATGGTGGTCACCAGCTTGGCCATCTGCGCCTGGTGTTCGGCCAGGGTGCGGGCGCCGCGCAGGGTCGGGAAGCCGCCGCCCTGGCCGTCGCCGTTGAAGAAGTTTTCCAGGTTGAAGGCCGCCACGTGCAGCTTGCCGGGCACGACCGGTACGGCCGGGCGGTCCAGCGTGGGCAGCACCAAGGGCCGGGTCACCTGCAGGCGCGGAGTGCCCTTGGCATCCACCCGCACGATGCCCTCGACATTGCGCAGGACCATGCCGGTGCGCAGGGTGGCGCCGGCGGGCAGGTAGGCCACCGGGCCGGGGTCGCGCGCGTCGCTGCCGTCATCGAGCAGCAGGCGGCGATGTGCGTTGTCGGCGGCGATCTGCGAATGCCCGGCGCTGCGCGGGGCGGCCACTTCGCTGGGCTGCCAGAGGCGGCCGTCGAAGGCCACGGTGAGTTCGCCGAAGCGGTCCAGCCCATCGGTGCCGGCCAGGGTCAGCGGCGCGGCGATACGCACGTGCTGACCGTCCAGGGTGCGCCAGTCGGCGGGCGGCGCGGCCAGGGTGATGCTGGCCGTGCCGGCGGTGGTCGCCGGGGGAGCGGTACGCGGCTGCGGCTGCGGCTGCGCCGACGCAGGCGCAGCCGCCTGGGCGTGGACCGCGCCGGACAGCGCCAGCGCGAGGGCGAACACGAGGGGGATACGACGCATGGGTGGGACGACTCCGGGAAAGTACGGCAAGCCTGCAGGCGAAAGATGACCGGCGATGGCGCGGCCAGCGACCGCTGCAGATGGTAGCAATGCCAAGGCAACGGCCGGTAGGCACGGAGATCCACGCCACGCGCGGACACGACCCAGCAATGACCCGCGACGTAAAAAACCCCGTAGATCCACGCCATGCGTGGATACCGCGCGCAGCGCGGCAACGCCCGCCGAAGCCTGGGCGACCACGGCGCAACCACACCGTCCGACGTTCACCCCAAGCCGAAGAAGACCGTCCGGGTTCATGGCGCCGGAACGGAGAGCATCCACGCATGGCGTGGATCCATGATCGGATCCGTGTGCACACCGCCCCAGCAATGACCCGCGACGTAAAAAATCCCGTAGATCCACGCCATGCGTGGATACCGCGCGCAGCGCGGCAACGCCCGCCGAAGCCGCGTGACCACGGCGCAATCAACCCGCCCGGCGTTCAACCCAGGCCGAAGAAGACCGTCCGGGTTCATGGCGTCGGAACGGAGAGCATCCACGCATGGCGTGGATCTACGATTGATCCTCTTCAATACGGCCCCGCCAATGACCCGCGACGTAAAAAATCCCGTAGATCCACGCCATGCGTGGATACCGCGCGCAGCGCGGCAATGCTAGCCGACGCCCGGCGACCGCGGCACCACCGAACCGCCCGGCGTTCAATCCCGGCCGAAGAAGACCGTCCGGGTCCATGGCGCCGGAACGGAGAGCATCCACGCATGGCGTGGATCTACGATTGATCCGCGTCAATACGGCCCCGCCAATGACCCGCGACGTTCCACCGTAGATCCACGCCATGCGTGGATACCGCGCGCAGCGCGGCAACGCCAGCCGAAGCCCGGCGACCGCGGCGCTACCGAACCGCCTGGCGTTCAACCCAGGCCGAAGAAGCCCGTCCGGAGGCTCATGACGCCGGAACGAAGAGCATCCACGCATGGCGTGGATCTACTTTAGGTTGGCGAGCATCCAGTCGACGGTGGCGTGGATCTGCGCCTCGGTGAGCGCGGGGTTGCCGCCCTTGGGCGGCATGATCCCGCCATCCGGCCCGGTGTAGCCCTCCACGGCATGCTTGTAGAGGGTGTCCTTGCCCTGGGCGATGCGCGCGTCCCAATGGCCGTGGTCCAACGTCGGCGCATTGCCCACGCCGTTGGTGTGGCAGGCGGTGCAGAGGTTGTCGAAGATGACCTTGCCGTCGGTGGTGCCGCCATAGGCCACCTGCGAGGCGGCCTTGGCCAGCGCGGCGGCCTTGGCAGCCGCCTGGGCGGCGGCACCGGTGCCACCGGCATACACCGCGCCCGCCGGGGCGATGCGCTGTTCAGTGCGCTTGGCGGCCAACGGGGAGACTTCCGGGGGAATGCTGGTGTGCAGGTAGGCAGCGAACAGGATCAGGCCGAGCGTGATGGCCATCAGCAGCGCGATGACCATGGAGAAGCGTTTCAGGAACTCGAGGTCGTAATTCCGCACTCTCTATACCCCTGGCTGGTAGTCGTTGGACCACGGCTTGTCGTCCGAGTATGACCAGCGTCAGCGGGCCTCTGCAAGCCGCCGCGTTCTATCGCATTGCAGCATGAGCGGCGCTCAGGCGCCGGCGGCCCGCAGGCAGAAAACGCAGATCGACTCCACCAGCTGGTCTTCGTCGCCGTGCGCGTCGCGGCTGGGGGCGGTCGGGCCGACCAGCGCCTCGGTGAAGGCACCGACGATGCAGGCCGCCGCCACGTGGGTGTCCTGCGGCGGGAAGGTGCCGGCCTCGATGCCGTCGGCGACGATCCGCCGGAACACCTCGCCGAACAGCCGGCGGCAGCGGATGCGCTCGGCTTCCACTTCCGGGTCGACCGGCTCGGCGATGAAGGCGTAGGCCAGGCCGGGGCCGGCCAGCGCGCGCCGGACGAAGGCGGTGATCGCCCGGCGCAGGCGCTCGGGCGCCGGCAGCGGCTCGGCGGCGATCGCCTCGAAGATGCGCAGCTCGTGCTCCACCGCGGCGGTGAGCACCTCCACGAACAACTCGGCCTTGGACGGGAAGTGGCGGTAGATCAGCCCGGTGGAGACCCCCGCCTCGGCCGCCACGGCGGTCACCGGGGCGTTGCGGTAGCCGCCGGCGGCCACCAGCGCGCGGGTCGCCAGCAGGATCCGTTCGCGGGCGCCGGCGAGGCGTTCTTCCATCAGTGCGGAGCGTTTGTAGGCCATTTGTTGATTCTATGTTCAATTTTTGAATTTGTGTTCACTTCTTCTGCGAACCCCGCTACGCTGGGCCAAATCGCCCGTGGGACGGCCCTGACCGTCCACCCCAACCGGCGCGTCCCTTCCAGCTGTCGCGGAGCCGCCCCATGCACGTCCCCACCATGAACTTCCACCTCGGCGAGGAAATCGACCTGCTCCGCGAGAGCGTGGCCCATTTTGCCTCCGCGCAGATCGCCCCGTTGGCCGCCCAGGCCGATGAGGAGAACCTGTTCCCGAATGCACTGTGGCGCAAGCTCGGCGAGCAGGGCCTGCTCGGCCTGACCGTGGAGGAAGCGTACGGCGGCAGCGGCATGGGCTACCTGGCCCACGTGGTGGCGATGGAAGAAATCTCGCGCGCCTCCGGCGGCATCGGCCTGTCCTACGGCGCGCACTCCAACCTGTGCGTGAACCAGCTGCGCAAGAACGGCACCGAAGACCAGAAGCAGCGCTTCCTGCCCGGCCTGTGCAGCGGCGAGAAGGTCGGCGCGCTGGCGATGAGCGAACCCGGCGCCGGCTCGGACGTGGTCTCGATGAAGCTGCGGGCGGACAAGCGCGGCGACCGCTACGTGCTCAACGGCAACAAGATGTGGATCACCAACGGCCCCGACGCGGACGTGCTGGTGGTCTACGCCAAGACCGACCTGGACGCGGGCGCCAAGGGCATCACCGCGTTCCTGGTCGAGAAGGGCATGAAGGGCTTCTCCACCGCGCAGAAGCTGGACAAGCTGGGCATGCGCGGCTCCAACACCTGCGAGCTGGTGTTCGAGGACTGCGAGGTGCCCGAAGAGAACGTGCTGGGCGCGGTCGGCGGTGGCGTCAACGTGCTGATGTCCGGGCTGGACTTCGAACGCGTGGTGCTGTCCGGCGGTCCGCTGGGGCTGATGGCCGCGGCCATGGACGTGGTGATGCCCTACGTGCACGAACGCAAGCAATTCGGCCAGGCCATCGGCACCTTCCAGCTGATGCAGGCCAAGCTGGCCGACATGTACGTGGGCCTCAACGCGTGCCGCGCGTATGTGTATGCGGTGGCGCGCGCCTGCGACCATGGCCGCACCACCCGCCAGGATGCCGCCGGTGCGATCCTGTACTCGGCCGAGAAGGCCACCTGGCTGACCGGCCAGGCGATCCAGGTGCTGGGCGGCAACGGCTACATCAACGACTACCCCACCGGGCGTCTGTGGCGCGATGCCAAGCTGTATGAGATCGGCGCGGGTACCTCGGAGATCCGCCGCATGCTGATCGGCCGCGAACTCTTCCAGCGCACCAAGTAAGGGACGGCCATGAGCGTATTGAGCACCCAGCTGCAACCGGGCAGCGATCTTTTCGAAGCCAACCGCGCTGCGCTGCAGGCGGTGGTCGATGACCTGCGCAGCACCCTGGCGCAGACCGCGCTGGGTGGCAGCGAGGCGGCCCGCGCCAAGCACACCGCACGCGGCAAGCTGCTGGTGCGCGACCGCATCGATGCCCTGCTCGACCCGGGCAGCGCCTTCCTGGAGATCGCGCCGCTGGCCGCGCACGGCATGTATGGCGATCCCATTCCCAGTGCCGGCGTGGTGGCCGGCATCGGCCGGGTCTCCGGCGTGGAATGCGTGATCGTGGCCAACGATGCCACCGTCAAGGGCGGTACCTACTACCCGATGACGGTGAAGAAGCACCTGCGTGCGCAGGAAGTGGCCGAGCAGAACCGCCTGCCGTGCATCTACCTGGTCGACTCGGGCGGCGCGTTCCTGCCGCTGCAGGACGAAGTCTTCCCGGACCGCGATCATTTCGGCCGGATCTTCTACAACCAGGCCAACCTGTCCGCGCAGGGCATCCCGCAGATCGCCTGCGTGATGGGCAGCTGCACCGCCGGCGGCGCCTACGTGCCGGCGATGAGCGATGAAACGGTGATCGTGCGCGAGCAGGGCACCATCTTCCTCGGCGGCCCGCCGCTGGTGAAGGCGGCCACCGGTGAAGTGGTCAGCGCCGAAGAACTCGGTGGTGCCGACGTGCACACGCGCATTTCCGGCGTTGCCGACCACATGGCCGACAACGACCTGCAGGCGCTGGCGCGGGTCCGCGCGATCATCGCCCAGCTCAACTGGCGCAAGCCCGAGCCCGCGCTGGCCGTGCAGGCGCCAGTCGAGCCGCGCTACCCGGCCAGTGAGCTGTACGGCGTGATCCCCGCCGACACCCGCAAGCCCTACGACGTACGCGAAGTGATCATGCGCATCGTCGACGACTCGCGTTTCGACGAGTTCAAGCCGCGCTATGGCGCCACCCTGGTCACCGGCTTCGCCCACCTGCACGGTTATCCGGTGGGCATCATCGCCAACAACGGCATCCTGTTCTCCGAGTCCGCGCTCAAGGGCGCGCACTTCATTGAACTGTGCACCCAGCGCGGCATCCCGCTGGTGTTCCTGCAGAACATCACCGGCTTCATGGTCGGCCGCAAGTACGAACACGGCGGCATCGCCAAGGACGGCGCGAAGCTGGTGATGGCCGTGGCCTGCGCCAAGGTGCCCAAGTTCACCGTGGTAATCGGTGGCTCCTTCGGCGCCGGCAACTACGGCATGTGCGGCCGCGCCTATTCGCCCAACTTCCTGTGGATGTGGCCGAACGCGCGTATCGGCGTGATGGGCGGCGAACAGGCCGCCAGCGTGCTGGCCACGGTGAAGCGCGACGGCATCGAGGCCAAGGGCGGGCAGTGGTCGGCGGAGGAAGAGGACGGCTTCAAGTCGCCGATCCGCGACCAGTTCGAAACCCAGGGCCATCCCTACTACGCCAGCGCGCGCCTGTGGGATGACGGGGTGATCGACCCGGCCGACACGCGCCGCGTGCTGGCCCTGGCCTTGTCGGCCAGCCTCAACGCGCCGGCGAAGAAAACCGGGTTCGGTGTGTTCCGCATGTAAGGCACGCGCGGCACCGCGAGGTGCCGCCCCCTGCTCCGCCATTGGCCCGCGCCACGAGACCTCCATGTTCACCAAGATCCTGATTGCCAACCGCGGCGAAATCGCCTGCCGTGTCATCGCCACCTGCCAGCGCCTGGGCATCGCCACCGTGGCGGTGTATTCCGACGCCGACCGCAACGCGCGCCACGTGCGCCTGGCCGACGAGGCCATCGCGATCGGCCCGGCGCCGGCACGCGACAGCTACCTGCGCGCCGACGCCATCCTGGACGCGGCCCGCCGCACCGGCGCGCAGGCGATCCACCCCGGCTACGGCTTCCTGTCCGAGAACGCCGGCTTCGCCCAGGCCTGCGCCGAGGCCGGCATCGTGTTCATCGGCCCCTCCGCCGCGGCGATCCGCGCGATGGGCGACAAGAGCGCGGCCAAGGCACTGATGCAGCAGGCCGGCGTGCCACTCACGCCCGGCTACCACGGCGACGAGCAGGCGCCGGAGTTCCTGCGCGCCCAGGCCGATGCGATCGGCTACCCGGTCCTGATCAAGGCCAGCGCCGGTGGCGGTGGCAAGGGCATGCGCCGCGTGGACGCCGGTGCCGACTTCATCGACGCGCTGGCCAGTTGCCAGCGCGAAGCGCAGTCGGCCTTCGCCAATGCCCACGTGCTGGTGGAAAAGTACGTCGAGCGCCCGCGCCACATCGAGATCCAGGTGTTCGGCGACAGCCACGGCAACGTGGTGTACCTGTTCGAGCGCGACTGCTCGGTGCAGCGCCGCCACCAGAAAGTGCTGGAAGAAGCCCCGGCGCCAGGCATGACCGCCGAGCGCCGCGCCGCGATGGGCAAGGCTGCCGTGGATGCGGCGCGCGCGGTCGATTACGTTGGTGCGGGCACGGTGGAGTTCATCGCCGCGCCGAACGGCGATTTCTTCTTCATGGAAATGAACACCCGCCTGCAGGTCGAACACCCGGTCACCGAGTGCATCACCGGCACCGACCTGGTCGAATGGCAGCTGCGCGTGGCCAGCGGTGAACCGCTGCCGCTTCAGCAGGACCAGTTGCAGATCCGCGGCCATGCGCTGGAAGCGCGCCTGTACGCCGAAGACGCCGACCGCGGCTTCCTGCCGTCCACCGGCACGCTGCAGCACCTGCGCCTGCCGTCGGGCAGCGCGCATGTGCGCGTGGACGCCGGCGTGGAGCAGGGCGATGCGATCACCCCGTTCTACGACCCGATGATCGCCAAGCTGATCGTCTGGGACGTGGACCGCGATGCCGCGCTGCGCCGCATGCAGCAGGCCCTGGCCGAGTGCGAAGTGGTCGGCGTGACCACCAATGCCGCGTTCCTGCGCCGACTGGTGATGACCGAGTCGTTCGCCACCGCCAACCTGGATACCGCGCTGATCGAGCGCGAGCAGGCCGCGCTCGCGCCGAACGCGGACGACAGCGATCCTGCCCTGTGGGCGATGGCCGCCATGGCCGCCATCGGCAGCCAGGATGCAGCCCGCGTCGACGCACGCGACCCGCACTCGCCCTGGCAGCAGCAGGACGGCTGGCGGCTGGGCGCGCGTGCACCGCGCACGCTGACGCTGGAGCACCGCGGCACCCAGCAGCCGGTGACGGTGCAGCAGCAGGACGGGGCATGGTTGGTGACCGTCGGCGATGCCCGCGTGGTCGCCCACGGCGGCCTCGACGGCGATGCGCTGCGCATGCAGAGTGGCGATGCGCTGCACCGCGCCCGCGTGGTGCGTGAGGGCGATGCGCTGTATCTGTTCGGCAGCGAAGGCGCGCAACGTTTCACGCTGCACGATCCGGTCAGCGAAGCGGACCAGGCCGTGGCCGACGCCGGCAGCCTGCTCGCGCCGATGCCCGGCCGCATCGTCGCCACCTCGGTGGCGCCGGGCACCGCCGTCAAGCGCGGCGCGCCGCTGCTGGTGCTGGAAGCGATGAAGATGGAGCACACCCTGCAGGCCCCGGCCGATGGCGTGGTGCAGGGGTACCGGGTCAAGGCCGGCGACCAGGTGGGCGATGGCGCCGTGCTGGTGGACTTCGAGGCGGACGGGGCCTGAGCCCCGCCCCCATCGCAACGCCGGTTACACCGCCGCCGGGTGCCAGATCATCCCGGCGGGATCCAGCTCGGTCGTGGTCATCTGCGCAGCGCGCCAGCCGAAGCCGCAGACCGCCAGCACCCCCTCGGCGATGGTGTCGAGCTGCAACGCGCGCTCGATGTGCTTTTCATTGATCGCACCCGTGATGAACGCGCCCAGCCCGGCATCGGTGGCGGCCAGGTAGAGCGTCTGCGACAGGTGCCCCGCCTCCATCGCCACCACGCGATAGCTCTTGGCATGCTGTCGGTACTTCCAGAACGTGCGCTCGAACCGCGGGGCCAGCACGACCAGGACGTGGGCGTCGGCGAACCAGTGCTGCTGGCCCACCATCTCCATGACGAACGCGCGATCCACCGTGACCTCGGTGGCCACGCGCTCCAGCTCATGGGAGTCGCCGCGATAGTGGTACAGCCCCGGCGCGAGCCCGGCCACGTTCTGGACCACCAGGTAGGCCTCGATCGGATGCAGGCCACCGCCGGAGGGCACGCTTTTCTTGAGGAACACCAAGTCCTGCCCGACCTGGAAACGGCAGCGGCTGCCGAAGGTGCGTTGCAGCAGCTGGGCGAACACCGCCAGCGGCAAGGGCCGGTCGGGATCGAAGTTGCGGCAGGTGACGCGGCGCGCGAGCAGCTGGTCGAACGCGTTGCCGTCCACGTCCGGCAGCGCCAGGCGGGGGCCGGCGCCGGCCAGCTGCGGTGCTTCGCGAGGCGGCTCGCCCAGGGTCTGGCGCATCTGCTCGGCGGTCTCGGTCTCCGAGGCCTGCATGTTGTACACGGCATCCACGCCGTCCCAGCGCGAGAACGCATGCATCACGGCAGCCAGCGGATGCCAGTGCACCCCGCGCAGGCGCGCATCGCGCGCGGCCGCGACGCCCTGCCCGTCCTCGGCGATCAACAGGCCGGCCGCCAGCAGCGCCTGCGCCATCGGCATCTCGGCGGCGTCGGCGGCCAGCTCGGTCCAGGCGCTCGGGCTGAGCGTGCCGAGCCAGGCCTGCGCCTGCGCGGACAGCGCCACGGGCTGCTCCAGGTGCGGGGCCAGCGCCACCCAGCCGAGCGACCGCACGCGGCCGTCGCCGCCGTCCAGCAGCGCTTCGAACTGGAATGCCACCGTTTCCCGCGGCTCAAGCAGCAACATTGCACATCGCCTCAGGCGCACAACCCCTCCACCGCGTCTATGAGCACAAGAAAGGATATCGTTCCGGATGCCGACAACTTGACCCCGTTATCGCCCGGACCCTCAAGAACCCTGCGCCCGGGCCGACACCAGCTCATTGCGTCCATCCACAGAGAGCCCCGCCATGCCCACCCTGAAGCTTGAAGCTGCCTCCGCCAAACGCCTTGTCGAGCTGCTGTCCACCGACGATGCCTTCCGCGAGCGGTTCGTCACCGACACCGCGCAGGCCATCCTGGATACCGGCCACGTGCCGGAAAGCGACGCGGCCCTGCACGACTTCGTCAAGCAGTGCTGCAGCAACATCAGGCTGGCCGACAAGGACAGCATCGCCAAGGCGCAGAAGGAAATCTTCGCCATGCTCACCTCCGGTACCGGCTACAACGTGCCGATGCTGGAGCACGGCAAGGGCGCGCCGCGCACGCTGCGCTGAGGGCAGGCGCTACGGGGCCGACACCCGCGTCGGCCCCGCACCCGTGGGGCGCTGGCCGGTGACCGCGCGCACATCCAGGATGTTGAGCGCCTGCAGGCAGAAGCTGCACTCGATTTCTGCGTAGGCCATGCCGGCGCGCTGCTGCAGCCAGCCGGCATGCTGGGCCGCGATCTTCTCCATGCCGGCGTCCCGCGCGGCATGCATGGCCGCCACGCGCGTCTGCACGCGCGATTCGGGACTGATGAACGGCGCCAGCGTCTGCAGCGCTTCGCGCGGCTTGCCCTGGACGCGCTGCTGCTCGGCCTGCAACACCGCGCTGAACTCGTCCACCACCCGGCTCTTGGGGAGGTTCTTCAGTGCGGCGATCCGCTCCGGCAGTGTCTTGGCCAGGCTGCCATCGCCCAGCCGCCTGGCCACGATGCCGGCAGCCAGCGCCGACACCACCCGATCGATCGCATCCACGCTCGGCGCGCTGTCGATGCCGGCGAAGGCACGCGTGACCGCGTCATGGGTGAGCGCCAGCGCGCGTTGGCGCTGGCCGGACTGCATGTAGGCCACGGCCAGCGGCACGTGGTAGTTGAGCTGGTCGGCACCGGGCTTGTCGCGACTGCCGGCCAGGCCACGCTCGGCATGCCGGAGCGCGCCGGCCACGTCGCCACGGTCCAGGGCGACGGTGGTCTTGACCAGGTCGCCGTGGTAGTTGGCCGCATCCAGCGCGTCGAGCAATGTGCCGGCGCGGCTGAAATCGCGGCGGGCGGCGGCCACGCTGGCCTGCCGCATCAGCGCCCCGTTCCAGCCGATCGATACCGCTTTGCCCAGGGCCGCGTCGGCGTCGTCGTAACGGCCCAGCGCGAGCAGGATGCGTCCGTACTGGTCCAGGCCGATGCTGTGCAGGTCCACGGTGCTTTCGGCCACGCGCTTGGCCAGTGGCAGCGCGTCGAGGAAGCGGTTTTCGTTGTACAGGTTCATCGCCGCGTTGTTCGCGGCCGGCACGTAGTCCGGATACAACTCGGACATGCGCAGCCAGCCGTCGCCGGCACGGTCCGGGTCGAACACCTGCAGCGTCCAGTTCTTGACGTACATCGCCTCGCGCGTGGGCAGGTGCGCGGTGAGTGCCTGGGCGCGCCGCAGCGCGTCGGCGGCCGAGCCGAAGTCGACCTGCGCGAAATGGCAGCGCGCCTGCCCCAGCCACGCCAGCGCGAAGTCGCCGTCGATCTCCGTGGCCTGCTGGTAGAAGCCCAGCGCGGCGCGGTAGTCGCCCTTGAGGTAGCGCTTCTGGCCCAGCGCGAAGGCGCGCAGTGCATCCATATTGGCGGTGGTGACCTCCGGCAGCGGCATGGCATCGCGCTGGATCATGGCGGCCTCTTCGCCCAGCTCGTCGCGCAGCTCCAGCGAGACCTTGTCCACCGCCGCCAGCACGGCGCCCCGGTCGGCGAAGGACGTGCTCACCGCCAGCGTGTGCTGGGTGCGCGGGTCCATCACCTCCACCGAGAACCGCACCCGTCCGCCCACATCGGTCACCGCCGGCATCAGCACCAGGTTGGCGCCGGTGCGGAGCGCGACCACGGCGGCATTGCTGCGGTCCAGCGCGCCACCGCCCACGCCCTTGCGCATCATCTGCAGGGTGCGTTCGATGCGGTCCTGGCTGACCACGTTGACGTGCCGGGACTGTTCCAGGCTGATCCGGAAGGCCTGGTCGAGCGTGTCGTCCAGGATGGGGTTGTCGGTGAGGTTGCGCAGGTCGCCGATGACCACCCAGTCGCGCTCGGCGAAGGCGATCGCCGGCGCCGGCCGCAACAGCATCCAGCCGCCGGCCATCAGCATCGCCATCACCGCCAGCTCGGCGACCAGGGCCGCCGGTTGCCGCCACAGCGGGATATCGCGCCGGGCCTTGGCGTTGCCGCTCGGCATGCGCAGTGGGGCGAAGCCGACCTCGCCCACCTCGAACACTTCCTGGCGGGTGGGCACGCCCTTGAAGCGCCAGCGGCCATGCGATTTCCACAGCAGGCGCGTGGCGCGGTCGCCGAGCTCTCCGCTGGCGCGATGGGTCAGCGATTCGGCCACCGCCGACATCAGGATCTGGCCCGGCCGGGCCAGGGCCATCAGCCGGGCGGCCATCGGCTTGGCCAGGCCCTCGACCTCCAGCGACTTGGCACCCACCCTGATCGCTTCGGGGCTGTTCTCCCAGGTCAGCACTTCACCCACGTGCAGGCCGGCGCGGGCGCGCAGCACGATGCCGCGCTCCTCGCCCAGCCGCTTCAGCCCGCGCTGGTAATCCAGTGCGAAACCCAGCGCGTCGATCGCGCGTTCGAACAGCAGGAACAGGCCATCGGAGCGGTCGATCTGGTGCCCGTTCCATTGCTGCTGCAGCGTCAACACCAGTCGATCGTGCTGCTGGAACAGCTCGGCCGCAGCCGTATCACCGATGCGTTCGACCAGGATCAACGAATCGCACAGATCGGTGAACAACAACGCCCGCATCTGTGGGGCCTGGGTCGACGTTCCGATGTCGCCGTACATGCCGATCTTCCCCCGCTCAGGGTGTGGCGGTCGCGGCACGCGACCAGTGCAGCCGGTTGCCGCCCAGGCGCTTGGCCTGGTACAGCGCGTTGTCGGCGCGAGCGTACCACTCGCTCCAGTCGGTGTGGGGCTCGAGCAGGCGCACGCCGATGCTGACCGGGCAGACGTGGGGCACGCCGTGGGCGCGGTCCATCAGGCCGTGCACGGCGCTGAGGATGAATTCGGCGGCATGCTGCAGGCTGTCGGCGGTGGCCGTGCGCAGCAGCAGGCAGAACTCGTCACCGCCGAGCCGGCAGGCCAGGTCGGTCTCGGTCGCGACCGAACGCAGGATGTTGGCCATGCTCTGCAGCACGCGGTCGCCGGCCTGGTGGCCGTGCTCGTCGTTGACCTTCTTGAAGTGGTCGCAGTCGATCAGCAGCAGCCCCTGCGGCGGGCCTTCGGGCTGGGTGCGGCAGTCCTGCAGGTACAGGGCCAGGCCGCGCCGGTTGTGCAGGCCGGTCAGCTCGTCGGTCCGCACCAGCTCGCGGGTGTGGGTGAGCTGGTGGGTGGTGATGTACAGGTTGTCGAGCGCGGTCTCCAGGTCGTGGTTGCGCCGGCGCAGCTGGCGGATCAGGACCTGTTCGTTGCTCACCACGCGCATGATCGTGCGGCGCAGGAAATAGGCGATCAGCCCCGGATCGTGGTCGACCAGGCGCTGGAAGTCGGCGTTGCCCAGTTCCAGCACGACGCTGTCGGTGATCGCGCGCGCCTCCGCGCTGCGCGGGTGGTCGCCGATCAGCAGGCCGAGCTCGCCGAAGAATTCATTGGGCCCCAGCGACTTGACCAGCAGGTCTTCGCCAAAATCGAGCTCGATGCCGCCGCTGACGACCACGTACATCGTGTCGCCGGCTTGACCGCGGTGGAACAGCTGGTCACCCTTGGCCAGGTGCTGCTGCCGGCCGAACTGGGCGAACAGCGCGAACTCGCTGCTGCTCAATACGGCATGCACGATCTCAGCCATCGCAGTCTGGGCGATGCCTGGTTCCTGTTCGCACACAATCGCCGCAACCTTGCCGGTCATCCCGTGCACCCGCTTCCCAGCGTTCCCCCGGTGAGCGGAGGAGAATAGCACCCCTAAAAAGTGTGCGCCTCATCCCATTTCAGTGCCCGGGCGCCCCATTTTCGGGCGGCCGCGGCACATCCCCCTTTCATACGCAGCCCGGGTCCGCCAGCGGCCACCCGGCCGACGGGACGGACCGGCCGCCGAGCGGCCCCATGCAGCGACGGGCGGTCCCCCGACCGCCCGTCGCCCCGGCCTTCCCTGGCCGCCCTTGGGGGTCGTCAGGCCGCGCGTTCGGCGTTGAACTGCTCCTCCTCGGTCGACCCGCTCAGGGCCGTGGTCGAGGACTGGCCCTGCTGGATGGCCTGGGTGACCGCGTCGAAGTAGCCGGTGCCGACCTCGCGCTGGTGCTTGACCGCGGTGAAGCCCCGGTCGGCCGCGGCGAACTCGGCCTCCTGCAGCTCCACGAAGGCGCTCATCTGGCGGCGCGCGTAGCCGTGGGCCAGGTTGAACATGGAGTAGTTCAGGGCGTGGAAGCCGGCCAGGGTGATGAACTGGAACTTGTACCCGTATTTGGCGATTTCCTTCTGGAAGCTGGCGATGGTGGCGTCGTCCAGGTTCTTCTTCCAGTTGAAGCTGGGCGAGCAGTTGTAGGCCAGCAGCTTGCCCGGGAACCGGGCGTGGATCGCCTCGGCGAACTTGCGGGCGAACTCCAGGTCCGGCTTGCCGGTCTCGCACCAGATCAGGTCGGCATAGGGCGCATAGGCCAGGCCGCGGCTGATCGCCTGGTCCAGGCCGTTGCGGGTCTTGTAGAAGCCTTCCACGGTGCGCTCGCCGGTGGTGAACGGCTGGTCGTTGCCATCCACGTCGCTGGTCAGCAGGTCGGCGGCCTCGGCGTCGGTGCGCGCCACCAGCAGGGTCGGCACGCCCATCACATCGGCCGCCAGGCGCGCGGCGTTGAGCTTCTCGATGGCCTCGCGGGTGGGCACCAGCACCTTGCCGCCCATGTGCCCGCACTTCTTCACCGAGGCCAGCTGGTCCTCGAAGTGCACGCCGGCGGCGCCGGCCTCGATCATCGCCTTCATCAGCTCGAAGGCATTGAGCACGCCCCCGAAACCGGCCTCGGCATCGGCCACGATCGGCTGCAGGAAGTCGATCTCATCCTTGCCTTCGGCATGGTGCAGCTGGTCGGCGCGCAGCAGGGTGTTGTTGATCCGCTTGACCACCGCCGGCACCGAGTCGGCCGGGTACAGCGACTGGTCCGGATACATCTGGCCGGCCAGGTTGGCGTCGGCGGCCACCTGCCAGCCGGACAGGTAGATGGCGTTCAAGCCCGCCTTCACCTGCTGCATGGCCTGGTTGCCGGTCAGCGCGCCGAGCGCGTTGACGAAGTCCTTTTCCTGCAGGTAGGTCCACAGCTTCTGCGCACCCAGCCGGGCCAGCGAATGCTCCACGTGCACGGTGCCGCGCAGGCGCACCACGTCGGCGGCAGTGTAGTTGCGCTGGATGCCCGCCCAACGCGGGTCGGTGTTCCATTCGTGCTGGATCTGTTCGGCGGTCGGCAGCGTGCTCATGGCGTTTCTCCAAGGGGGGAAGACGGTGAATGGATGAAGCGGTGCGGAAGGCGGGCAGTACAGGTCAGTCGAGGCGGTCGTAAGCGGGCAGGGTCAGGAAGTCGGTGAGTGCGTCGCGGCGGCTCAGCTCGCCCAGCAGCGCGATGGCCTCGTCGATGCGGCCGCCGCCGGGCAGCGCGGCGCGGTCGCCCAGGCGCGCCGGCAACTGCGCCAGGGTGGCGTCGAGCAGGGCCAGGTCGATGGCGGTGCCGTCGTCCAGGTGCTGGCCAGGGGTGTGCAGCCACTGCCACAGCTGGCTGCGGCTGATCTCGGCGGTGGCCGCGTCCTCCATCAGGTGGTGGATGGGCACGCAGCCGTTGCCGTCCAGCCAGGCGGCCAGGTAGCGCACGCAGACCTCGACATTGCCCTCGAAACCGCCGCGGGTGATGGTGCCGGTGGGCGCGGCGATCAGATCGTCGCGGCCCACCTGCACGTCGTTGCGCAGCACGCCGTGCTGGTTTGGCCCGGGCATGTGCGCGTCGAAGATCGCCTGGGCCACCGGGATCAACGCCGGATGCGCCACCCAGGTGCCGTCATGGCCGGCGGTCACTTCGCGCAGCTTGTCCGCGCGCACCCGCGCCATCGCCTGCTCGTTGGCGGCGGCATCGTGGTTGATCGGGATCTGCGCGGCCATGCCCCCCATCGCGTGCGCACCGCGGCGATGGCAGGTGCGGATCAGCAGTTCCGAATAGGCCTTCAGGAACGGCTGGGTCATGGTCACCTGGCCACGCTCGGGCAGCACCTTGTCGGCGTGGCGGCGGAAGGTCTTGATGTAGGAAAAAATGTAATCCCAGCGCCCGCAGTTCAGGCCGACGATGCGGTCGCGCAGCGCATGCAGGATCTCGTCCATCTCGAACACCGCCGGCAGCGTTTCGATCAGCACCGTGACCTTGATCTGCCCATGCGGCAGGCCGAGCATGCCCTCGATGTGCGACAGCGCGGTCTCCCACAGCGCCGCCTCTTCCATGCTCTGCAGCTTGGGCAGGTAGAAGTACGGGCCACGCTGCTTGCACATCAGGGTGCGCGCGTTGTGGAAGGCGAACACCGCCGCGTCGAACAGGCCGCCGGCGATCGGCTGGCCATCGATGCGCACGTGCTTTTCATCCAGGTGCCAGCCGCGCGGGCGCACGATCAGCACTGCCTGTTCGTTGAACGGGCGCAGGGTGTATTGCTTGCCCGGCTTCCCATCGACGGATGGCCCGGTGTGGGTCAGATCGCCACGCACCGCGCCGATCAGCGCCTGCTGGCCGGCCAGCAGGTTGCGCCAGGCCGGGGCGGTGGAATCCTCGAAGTCGGCCATGAACACCTTGGCCCCGGAGTTCAGCGCGTTGATGACCATCTTCGGGTCGGTCGGGCCGGTGATCTCCACGCGGCGATCCTGCAGTGCGTCCGGCAGCGGGGCCACGCGCCAGTCGCCGTCCCGGACCTCGGCGGTGTCGGCGCGGAAGTCCGGCAGGCCGCCGCCGTCGAAGAACGCCTGGCGCGCCACCCGGGCCTGCAGCCGGCGCTGGCGCTCCGGCTCCACCGCACGGTGCAGCGACACCAGCAGCGCCAATACCCCCGCCGGCAGCAGCGCGGACTGGCCGGCGAGCTGGGTGGTGAGGGCGATGCCGGGCGTGGCCGGGGCATCGGCGGGGGTGGGCTGGGCAGTGGCGAAAGCGGCGACGGCGGACATGGCGGGTTCCTGCAGTGCGGTAGGGCCCCACCGTGCGCTGCCGTACCGTATTTGACAAAACAGTTATCGCAATGCTCACCATAAGGTGTGCTTATACTCGTAACGCCATGCCCACACCGCGCCCGCCAAGCCCCCGGTTTTCCTACAAATCCGACCGGCTCAAGCCGCTTCGGGCGTTCTGTCAGACGGTCCGCCTGGGCTCAGTCTCACGGGCAGCTGAGGCGCTTTTCGTCAGCCAGCCGGCCATCAGCCAGCAGTTGCAGGCGCTGGAACGCGAGCTGGGGGTGAGCCTGTTCGAGCGCAGCGGGCGCCGGCTGGTGCCCAGCCGCGAGGGCCAGCTGCTGTTCGAGATGGCCCAGCCGCTGGTGGAGAACCTGGACGGGCTGGAAGCCAGCTTCCGCGACAAGGTGAAGGGGCTGGACGCCGGCGAGCTCAACATCGCCGCCAACAGCTCGACCATCCTGTACCTGCTGCCGCGCATCGTGGAGCGCTTCCGCCAGCGCCACCCGGACGTGCGCCTGACCCTGCACAACGCGATCAGCGCCGATGGCACCGACCTGCTGCGCAGCGACGCGGCCGACCTGGCCGTGGGCTCGATGACCGACGTACCGGCCGACCTCAGCTACGCGCCCGCCTATCGCTTCGAGCAGGTCCTGATCGCGCCGCCGGGGCATCCGCTGGCGCGCGGCGAGCTCAGCCTGGAGGCGATCTCGCAGCATCCGCTGGTACTGCCACCCAAGCGCCAGATCACCTACCGGCTGGTCGACCAGGTGTTCCAGCGGCACCGCTTGCCCTACACCGTGGCGCTGGAAGTGGGCGGCTGGGAGGTGATCAAGCAGTACGTGGCCATGGGCATGGGCATCTCGATCGTGCCGGCGCTGTGCCTCAACGATGGCGACCGCGAGAAGCTGGTGACACGCTCGATGAGTGCGTGGTTCCCCGAGCGCAGCTACGGGGTGATCGTGCGCCGCGGCCGGTTCCTGTCACCGCAGGCGCGCGCCTTCATCGAGCTGATCCAACCGGACCTGTTCAGTCCGCGCAGCTATGATGAAAGCGGGCATTCCGAGCGCTGACCCGGGCATCTTCCATGTCGATCGAACTACGCCACCTGCGTTACTTCCTGGCCGTCGCCGATACCCTGCACTTCGGCCGCGCCGCCGAACGCCTGGGCATGTCCCAGCCCCCGCTCAGCCAACAGATCCGCCAGCTGGAAACCCTGCTCGGCGCGCGCCTGTTCGTGCGCGCCAACCGCCGGGTGGAACTCACCGATGCCGGGCGCGTGCTGCAGGAGCAGGCGCGCGAGGTGCTGGCGCGGGTGGATACCGCAGTCGACCTGACCCAGCGCGCGCAGCGCGGCGAAACCGGCGAACTGCGCATCGGGCTGACCCGGGCCACGCCGCTGTCCACGCAGATTCCACGCGCGATCTTTGCCTACCGGCAGCAGTTCCCGCACGTGCAGTTGAAGCTGCGCGAGATGAACACCCTGCAGCAGATCGATGCGCTGATGGCCGGCGAGCTGGACGTCGGCCTGATCCGCAAACGTGCGCTCCCGGCGCCGCTGGTGTCACGCAAATTGTTCAGTGATCCGCTGGCGCTGGTGGTGCACGACCAGCACCCCCTGGTGCGGGGCCTGCCCGCCGATGCGCCGCTGGCGCTGCGGCAGTTCGCGCATGAGCCGTTCGTGGGCTTCCTGCGCGAGGTGGGCGCAGGCATCCACGATCATTTCATCGCGCTGTGCCGCAGCGCGGGCTTCACCCCGCGCATCGTGCAGGAGGCGGGCGAAGCTTCGACGCTGATCAGCCTCGCCGCCTCGGGCCTGGGCGTCACCGTGCTGCCGGCTTCGTGCAGCCATATCCAGGTCGATGGGGCGCGCTTCGTCGCACTCAGCGACCGCGCCGCCAGTTCGGAAGTGCACGTGGCCTGCCGGCGCGGCGCGGCGTCGCCCCTGATCGGGCACTTCACCCGGCTGCTGCAGGGCGTCAGCGGCTGAGCGCGAGCGCCGCGGCGGCGGCCGGTTGCACGCGTCGCCGCAGCCGCCAGGCAATGCCGGCGCCGGCCACGGTCAGCACGCCGACGAAGCCGCATACGCCCAGCCAGTCCCAGTGCGTGTAGAACACCCCACCGATCACCCCGGCCACGCTGGAGCCCAGGTAGTAGGCGAACAGGTACAACGCCGACGCTTCGGCGCGCATGCTGCCGGCGCGGCTGCCGACCCAGCTGCTGGCCACCGAATGGCCGCCGAAGAAACCAAAGGTGACCAGCGCGATGCCCGCCGCCATGCAGCCCAGCCACGGTAGCGCCAGCAGCACGATGCCCAGCGCGATCAGCCCGTAGCAGATCGCCAGCACGCGGCTGCGGCCGTGCCGGTTGGCCTGCTGCCCCATCCACGCCGAACTGAAGGTGCCGACCAGGTACACGCTGAAGATCAACCCGACCACGGTCTGGCTCAGGCCATAGGGCGGGGCCAGCAGGTGGTAGCCGAGGTAGTTGTACAGCGTGACGAACACGCCCATCAGCACGAAGGCGGTGGCAAACAACCAGGGCAGGCCGGGGTCGGCGAACAGGCTGCGCCAGCGTGCGGGCAGTTCGCGCAGGCCGCCGCAGCGGCTCTGGAAGTGGCGTGAGGGCGGCAGCTGGAACCACAGCAGCACGGTGCTCAGCAGCGCGATCACCGAGACCACGCCAATACCCCAGCGCCAGCCCCAGTGGTCGGCCACGATGCCGGCGATGAGGCGGCCACTCATGCCCCCGATCGCGTTGCCGCCGATGTACAGGCCCATCGCCAGGCCCAGCGCGCGGCTGTCCATCTCTTCGGCCAGGTAGGTCATGCCCACCGCCGGCACCCCGCTCAGCGCGATGCCCAGCAGGGTGCGCAGCACCAGCAGGGTGGACCAGTCGTCGACCAGCGCGGTGGCCACCGACAAGACGCTGGAGGCCAGCAGCGCAGCGACCATCACCCCGCGCCGGCCGATGCGGTCGGAGATCAGCCCGGCGATCAGCATCGAGACCGCCAGCAGGCCGGTGCTCAGCGACAGGGTCAGCGCGCTGTTGGCGGCCGATACGCCGAAGTGGCGGCTGAACTCGGGCAGCAGCGGCTGCACCGTGTAGAGCAGGCCGAAGGTGGAGAAGCCGGCCAGGAACAGCGCCGCCGCCGTGCGCCGGAATGCCGGGGTGCCCTGCTGGATGTGGTCTGTGGCCCCCGCAGCCGTGGGGGGTGCGGAGCTGCGGGCGGGGCCCGCTGCGGTGTCGCCATTCATGCCGGTAAGGCCCGCGTGGACGGGCCGGAGCGAAGAGTCAGCGCTCAGGATAGGCAGCGCCGACAAGTCGATCCATAACCTCCAATGTCTGAATCGAGACGCCGTGGATATCGATTCAGATCCGGCCCGGGGTTACAGCGCCTGCCAGGTCAGGCCCTCGCCGCGCCGGTAGTAGACGTGCGACGCCTTGCCGTACAGCGAACTGGCATGGACCAGGCCGAAGAAACGCCCATCGGCGCTGTTGCCGCGATGATCGCCGAGCATCAGCACTTCGCCGGCCGGCACGGTGAGGCCGCTGATGTCCGGGCCGCCGCCCTGGCCGAGGTCGAGCCGGGCCAGGTGCTGGCCAAAGTCCTCGATCTCGCCAGCGCCGGCTTCTGCCAGGGGCTGGCCGTTGATGCTCAGGTGGCCCTGGTGCAGCTCCACCCGGTCACCGCCCACGGCGGCGATGCGCTTGATCAGGCGGATGCCGTCCACCGGTGAATCGAACACCGCCACGTCGCCGCGCTGCGGCTGGCCGGTGTGCAGCAGTTGCACCGAGGTGAACGGCAGGCGCAGGCCATAGGCGCGCATGTCCACCACCACCCGGTCGCCCGGCATCACGGTGTGCTGCATCGAACCGCTGGGCACCTGGTAGTGGTTGGCCAGCGAATCACGCGCGGCCAGGAGCAGGCCCAGCATCACCGCCACCGGGAGGGCTTCCTTCTTCAGCCAGTGCAGCATCCGGTTGGGGGCGGCGGTGGCGGCGGGACGGTCCATGGCGGGGCTCTCTCAAGGGGTGACGGTGTGACCGGGCGGCGCAGGCCGAGTTCCCGGCGGCGCAGACAGAAGCTACGCGATGTTTACGCGCCACGGCAGGCGCCGGCATGGCGGTTTTACGGGCCGCGGTCGCATCGTGGCGTCACCGCGCCGCAGGGCGCTTGTTCGAGGTGTTCCATGACCATCCTGATGATCCGGCACACGCCGCCTGGCGCGGCGCCGGATGCCGCCCCGCTGCCGGCCCGGGTTGCCGGGCACCGCCTGGCCTGTCGCGACTGCGACTCGCTGCCGGCCCTGCTGCGCTGCCTGCAGCGCGCCCAGCGCAGCCGGCCGGCGCTGGTGCTGATCGCCACCGCCGCGGTCGACGCACCGCAGTGGGCGCGTTACGGCCAGGCACTGCGCAGCGCGCTGGAGGCGCTGCCGGCGCCGTACATCGAGATGGCCAGCAACGATGACGACGCGCTGGACGCGCACCTGCACCCGCAACACGGGCCGACGGCGCGGGTGGTGTGCAGCAGCGGCCGCGCCGATGCCTGCCGGCTGTCGCTGGCGATCGCCGCGCGTCGCCTGCAGGCCGTGCCGGAGGGGGCCTGAGCCATGTCGATCTTCATCATCCGCGGGCCGGAAGCCAGCGGCGCGCTGATCCGTACCGCCGCGCCGCTGCCGCCTCTCCTGCTGAAGGCGCTGGTGCATCGCGCGATCGACGCCGGCACCACGCTGGCAATCCGCGCCTGCGGCTCGGAGCAGGAACTGCTGGACGCGCTGCGCGTGGCCGACCACAGTCGCGGCGAGGTAACGCTGCTGGACCCGGGCGCCTGCGTGGACAGCGTGCGCCTGCAGCGGTTGCTGCCGCATCTGCACAACGTCTACGTGGAAGTGCACGACGACGATACCCGTGCCCCGGAGGCATGCCTGCCGGCGGATGTGGGCCAGCGTATCGGGGTCGCGCATGGGTACTGCGCGCAGAGTTACATGCATGCACTGGAGATCGCGCTGGACCATCTTGGGTGCAGCGAGATCGTGGAAGGCGTGCACGTGGGGACGTGAGGGACGCTGCCGCCGCGGAGCGTGTCTGCGCGCGGCGGTCGGTGGGTTTGGCGCTGGGCCCACTACCCTTCCGGCGATGCCTCCGGTGTCCGCCTGCGGCCGCTCCCCTCTTCTATTTCGCCTCAAGCGGGAGTCGGTGGGTTCGGCGCTGGGCCCCCATGCCCTTTCCGGCGAATGTCCTCCGGCCGCGGAGCGGCCTCCCCCTTTATTTCGCCTCCAAGGGCATGGGGGCCCAGCACCAAACCCACCGACCCGCCTGGCTTTTACCTGCTTACCGCAGCCGAGCCCCGTAGCGGCCGGTAGGCTCCTGGGCAAAATAAAGGAGGAGGCCGCCCCGCGGCCGGGGGACATTTGCACCAGGGGCCTACCGACCGCTACGGGGCCCTCGCGCTCGCGCAAGGCCCCAGCGGAACCGCCACCCCAAAGAAAACGGCGGGGTTTCCCCTCCGTTCTCAGCCTGCCGCCGCCCCCTCCCCCTTTATCTCGCCTCCAACGGCATAAAGGCCCAGCACCAAACCCACCGACCCACCTGGCTTCTACCTGCTTACCGCAGCCGAGCCCCGTAGCGGCCGGTAGGCTCCTGGGCAAAATAAAGGAGGAGGCCGCCCCGCGGCCGGGGGACATTTGCACCAGGAGCCTACCGGCCGCTACGGGGCCCTCGAGCTCGCGCAAGGCCCCAGCGGAACCGCCACCCCAAAGAAAACGGCAGGATTTCCCCTCCTGTTTTCGTTCTCAGCCTGCCGCCGCCCCTCCCCCTTTATTTCGCCTCCAAGGCGATGAGTGCCCCAGCGCCCGATCCACCGACCAGCGCCAGGAGCCTGGCTTCCACCTTCCCGCAAGCCGAGCCCCGTAGCGGCCGGTAGGCTCCTGGGCAAAATAAAGGAGGAGGCCGCTCTGCGGCCGGGGGACATTTGCACCAGGGGCCTACCGGCCGCTACGGGGCCCTCGAGCTCGCAGAAGACCCCGGCGAAGCCGCCACCCCAAAAAAAACGGCAGGGTTTCCCCTGCCGTTTTCGTTTTCAGCGTGCACCGGTGGAGGCTCCGACTCGCGGTCGGCCCCCCAAGGTTCGCGCGGTTACTTCAGCCCGCGATTGACCAGCAGCGGTTCCACCGACGGATCCTTGCCGCGGAACTCGCGGTACAGATCCGCCAGCTCCACGCTGTTGCCGCGCGAGAGGATCTTGTCGCGGAACACCTGACCGTTCTCCGGCGTCAGGCCGCCATGTTCCTTGAACCACTCGAAGGCATCATGGTCGAGCACTTCGGCCCAGAAGTAGGCGTAGTAACCGGCCGAATAGCCGCCGCCCCAGATGTGGTCGAAGTACGTGGTGCGGTAACGCGGCGGCACCTGCGCCAGGTCCACCTTGAACTTCTTCAACGCAGCCGCCTCAAACGGCGCCACGTCCTGCAGCCGCGCATCGGCCGGCTGGGTGTGCCAGGCCAGGTCCAGCAGCGCCGCCGACAGGTACTCGGTGGTCGCATACCCCTGGTTGAAAGTGCGTGCCTTGAGGATCTTGTCGACCAGTGCCTGCGGCATCGGTTCGCCGGTCTTGTAGTTCTTGGCGTAGTTGGCGAAGACCTTCGGGTCCAGCGCCCAATGCTCGTTGAACTGCGACGGGAACTCCACGAAATCGCGCGAGGTGCTCGTGCCCGCGATCGACGGGTACTTCACCTTGGAGAACATGCCGTGCAGCGCGTGGCCGAACTCATGGAACATCGTGGTCACGTCATCGAAGCTGAGCAGCGCGGGCTGGCCGGCGGCGGGCTTGGTGAAGTTGCACACGTTGTAGACCACCGGCTTGGCACCGGTCAGGCCGTCCTGCTCGACGAACACGTCCATCCAGGCGCCACCGGACTTGCTGTCACGCTTGAAGTAGTCGGTGTAGAACAGCGCCAGCGAGGTGCCGTCCTTGTCGAACACTTCGTAGACCTTCATGTCCGGGTGGTAGGTCGGGATGTCGGTGCGCGGCTTGAACGTGATGCCGTACAGCTGGGTGGCGGCGTAGAAGACGCCGTTCTGCAGCACGTTGTCCATCTCGAAGTACGGCTTGATCTGCGACTCGTCCAGGTCGTACTGCGCCTTGCGCACCTGCTCGGCGTAGAAGTCCCAGTCGGACGCGGCGAGCTTGAAACCGCCCTTCTGTGCGTCGATCACCTTCTGCATTTCGCCGATCTCGCCACGCGCCTTCGCAGTGGCCGCCGGCACGGTGTCGGTCAGCAGCTTGAGCGCGGCGGCCGGGGTCTTGGCCATCTGGTCGGCCAGGCTGTAGGCGGCGTAGTTGTCGAAGCCAAGCAGCTTGGCCTTCTGCGCACGCAGCTGGGCCAGGCGCTGCACGGTCTGCCGGGTGTCGTTGGCATCGCCCTTCTCGGCGCGGGTTTCCGACGCCTTGAGCACCGCGGCGCGCTGGTCGCGGTCGCTCAGCGAAGCCAGCACCGGCTGCTGGGTGGTGTTCTGCAGCGGCAGCACGTACTTGCCGTCCAGCTTGCGGTCCTTGGCGTCGGCGGCGGCGGTGTTGATCGCATCCTCGTCCAGGCCGGCCAGCTTGGCCTTGTCGTCGACCACCACCGCACCGGCGGCCGTGGCAGCGACCAGGCGGGTGTGGAACTGGGTGGCCAGCGTGGTTTCTTCCACGTTGAGCTTGCGCAGCGCGGCCTTGTCGGCATCGTTGAGCTGCGCGCCGGCGCGCACGAATTCCTGGTAGTCACGCTCGACCAGGCGCAGCTGCACCGGGTCCAGGCCCAGCGACTGGCGCTGGTCGTACACACTCTTGATGCGGGCAAACAGCTTCGGATCGAGGTTGATCTCGTCCTGGTGGTCGGCCAGCTTCGGCGCGACCTCTTCCTGGATCTTCTGGCGCGCATCGTTGGTATCGGCCTGTACCAGGCCGAAGAAGATGCGCGACACGCGGGTCAGGGTCTCGCCGCTGCGCTCGAGCGCTTCGATGGTGTTGTCGAAGGTGGCCGGCTCGGGGTTGTCGGCGATCTTGCGGACTTCGGCCAGGTGCTGCTTCATGCCTTCATTGAAGGCCGGCAGGTAGTCACTGTCCTTGATCTTGTCGAACGGCGGTGCCTGGAACGGCAGCGTGCTGGCGCTCAACAGGGGGTTGGTGGAGGCATCGGCCGGCTGCTGCGCGGCGGGGGTCTGGGTGTCGGACACGGGGGTGGACTCCTTGCCGGAACAGGCCGCCAGCGCCAGGCTGATGGCAGCGGCCAAAACTACGGTACGCGACATGAAACAGGCTCCTTGGAATGGGATGCGGCTGCGGAAAACCGCAGCCGATCACCCTACTCCGATTGCCCGCAGGCGGCATGTGCCGGACGTGGCGCATGGCTGTGCGGGCCCCGGCGCCAGCGCGGGCGGGGCCTGGCCCGGCTCACACGGTGCCGCGGTTCTTGCCCTGCCACGGCCGGTAGTAGGCGCGGATGGCGGCCATGTCGGCGGCATCATCGCCACTGGAGTGGAACAGCGGGCCGATCCCGATGGTTTTCTCCGGGTAGTGGAAGTACGCCGCCAGCACCGGCACGTCGGCCATCCGCGCGATCTTCAGGAAGCCGGCCTTCCAGTGGGTGACCGCCTTGCGGGTACCCTCGGGGGTGATGGCATACCACATGCGCTCGGAATTGCGGATCAGGCTGACCGCCTGTTCCACGGTGCCCTGCGGCGAACTGCGGTCCAGCGGGATCACCCCCAGCGCGCGCAGCAACGGCGACAGCGGCCACCAGAACAGCGAGGCCTTGCCCAGCACCTTGACCTGCATGCCCAGCGCGATCTTGGCCGCCATGCCCCAGAACCCGTCCCAGTTGGACGAATGCGGGGCAACGATGAACACCAGTTTGGGCACGTCCGGGAAGGTGCCCACCACCTTCCAGCCGCCCAGGCGCAGGGTGCAGCGGGCCAGCCAGCGCAGGAAACGGTTGGGTTTGACCTGCGGCATGTTGGGCGGCACGGCCGGCAGCAGCGGACTTCGGTTGTTCAAGCAATCACTCCCAATTGCGTGTGGTGCGTCCGCGCTTGATCTGCGCGCGGCCCTTTTTCTCGTCCAGGCGACGCATCTTCGCCCCATACGATGGCCGCGTGGCCACGCGCGGCTTGGGCACGCTGAGACTTTCCTGGATGAAGGCGGCCAGGCGCTCGCGGGCGTCGTCGCGGTTGCGGTCCTGGGTGCGGAACCGCTGGGCGTCGATCACCAGCACGCCGTCGCCGGTCATGCGCCGGTCGCGCCGGGCCAGCAGGCGCGAGCGCAGCGGCTCGGGCAGCGACGGCGAGCCGGCCACGTCGAACCGCAGCTCCACGGCGGTGGACACCTTGTTCACGTTCTGGCCGCCGGCACCGCTGGCGCGCACGAAGCGTTCGACCAGTTCCGCATCGGGAATGGACAGGTGTGCGCTGATGGTGACGGGTCCGAGAGCCATGGGCGGCATTGTAAAGGCAGGACCGCTGTCGAGGGTGAGCGCAAGATCCCCGATGACGCCGATAACGTCCGTCATATGCGGTCCGATGACGTCTTCGCGGGTATCCTCATGCTTCCATGCAACGCAGGATGCCCCGCACATGCTTTCGATTCGTCCCCTGGCCCGGCTCGGCCTGATCCTCGCCCTCGGCCTGGCCGCCGCCGCGCCCGCACTGGCCACGCCGCCCTCCGATGCCGACGTCAACCGGTTGTTGGCCGCCTCGCGTGCGCAGAGCCTGCTGGACGGCATGCTGCCGCAGCTGGAAGCGATGCAGCGCCAGCAGTTCGAACAGATTGCCCAGCGCCGACCGCTGGATGCCGGCCAGATCGAGCAGCTCAAGCGGATGGAGCAACGCACCAACGCCACCATCCGCAAGGCGCTGTCGTGGCAGGAGCTGCGGCCGATGTATGTGGACCTCTACAAGAAGAGCTTCAGCAAGGAAGACGTGCTGGCAATGGCCGAGTTCTACGAGAGTGCGGCCGGGCAGAGCCTGCTCGACAAGACCCCGGTGCTGATGCAGAACGTCATGGTGGCCATCCGCCAACGGATGGACCCGCTGTTGGCTGATCTGGAAAAGGACATGAAGGCGATCGTGAATGAACGGTCGCTCCCGGCCAACAACGGGAACCCGCCGGTGGTCGACGTGCCCGAACCGCGCAGGTAAGAGCACTCTCGGCGGGCCGCGCAGCTTTTCAGCCGACCAACGGTCGGCTCTACGGGGTCGGCGCGGTCACACCACGTCCCAGCCGAACAGATCCATCGCCTTGCGGAACTCGCCGTCCACCGGCGCGCTGACGTCCATCGTGGTGCCGTCCGGGTGCGGAAAGCGCAGCCGCTCGGCGTGCAGCAGCATGCGGTGGATGCCCTGCATGCGGAAACTGCGGTTGTGGCGGCCATCGCCGTGGCTGGTGTCGCCGATGAGGTGGTGGGACAGGTGCTTGAGGTGGCGGCGGATCTGGCGGAAGCGGCCGGTCTGCGGCTGGCAGCGCAGCAGCGCGTAGCGCGAGGTTTCGAACTCGCCCACCGGGACGGCGATCTCGCCCACGGCCACGCGCTGGAAATGGGTGATGGCCTGCTTCTTCACCGGCTTGCCGGGGCCGCCATCGAGGTCATGGTCGACGGTGAAGATTTCTTCGGCCGGCCAGCCACGGCAGATCGCCAGGTAGTCCTTGGTCACGTCGCCGCCCATCAGCGCCTTGCCCAGCACGCTGGCGCTGTCGCGATCGAAGGCCAGCAGCAGGCAGCCGCTGGTGGCGCGGTCGAGCCGGTGTACCAGGAAGATCGGCTTGCCGAGCTGGTCGCGCAGGCGATCGGCGAGGAAGTCGTCTTCGCCACGCGCCAGCTTGCTGTCATGGACCATCAGCCCGGCGGGCTTGTTGACCACGGCCAGGCGGTCGTCCACGTGCAGCAACTGCAGGGGGGCCACGGCGGGCGCGGGAAGGGTTGCGGTGTCGGTATCGATGTCGTTCACCGACCGATTATCCCCGCCCGCCGCAGGCAGCGCCATCAAGCGCGATTCAGGCGACGTCGCGCACCGCGATCAGTTCGCCGTTGCCGATCGGCACCCGCACACAATGGAATTGCGGATCGCCGCGCACCTGCGCCTCGAAGGCAGCCATCTGGTCGGCATGCGAAACAGCGTTGTCGACCACCAGCAGGCCACCGGGACGCAGCACGCGACGCAGGTCCGGCCACCAGCCCAGGTACTGGCTGCGTTCGGAATCCAGGAACAGCAGGTCGATACTGGCCTCGGCCGCAGCGCGCAGCCACGCACCGGCATCGATGTGGACCAGCTCGATCTGCGCAGCCAGGCCGCTGCGCGCGAAGGTGTCCCTCGCCAGGGCGATCTTGTCGGCGGCGTACTCCAGCGTGGTGACCTGCCCGCCGATGGCAGCGCATGCTTCGGCCAGCCACAGCGTGGAATAGCCGTTGGAGGTGCCGATCTCCAGCACCCGCCGCGCGCCGGTGGCGCGCACCAGCACACCGAGCAACTCGCCGGTGTCCGGGGTGATGTTGAGCATGCGCTGGGCGCGCTCGGGGTGGGTGGCGTCGTTGTCGGCGCCGAAGCGGGCCAGCGATTCCTTAAGCGATTGCAGCGACATTGACAACTCCGGCAAGGGCCGCAGTGACGCATTCTGCCGCGTCATCGCAGCGGGGTACAACCGCAGTAGGCAGGGCTCGACGTTCCCTGAACTGCATCATACCGTCTGCATGGGATTGACTGCATTCCACGCCACTGCGCGGCAATTTTCGTAATTGTTGCAGAGGAATGCGTCGACGACACTGTCATATTCCGCGCCCTTCAACGGCATCCTGGCCGTTAACGGCATCGGAATGGCACTGGACATACTCGCTATCGGGGCGCATCCCGATGACATCGAACTGGGGTGTGGCGGCAGCTTGGCCAAGCTTGCCCATCATGGCGCCCGCGTCCATGCACTGACCCTCAGCACCGGCGACAAAGGGCTGCGCGACGGCATGGACCGGACCCGCGAATCCGCGTCCGCGCTGTGCCACCTCGGCGTGGCCGGCGTGCTGCAGATGGACTTCCCCGACACACGCTTCCCAGACGCACGCAACGAACTCGTTGCACGGCTGGAAGGTGTCTGTGCCCGGCTGCGCCCGGATCGGGTCTACACGATGTCGCGCGATGACCGCCACCAGGATCACCGTGCCGTGTACGAGGCCTCGATCGTGGCCTGCCGCAGCGTGCCCCAGATCCTGTGCTACGAGACGCCCAGTACGCTGCCGGAGTTCCTGCCGCAGGTATTCGAGGACATCTCCGAACAGCTGGACCTGAAGATCCAGGCGCTGCGCATCCATGCCAGCCAGCGCGACCGCTTCTACATGCAGGAGGGCCACGTGCGTTGCCACGCGCAGTTCCGTGGTCAGCAGATCGGCATCGGGCCCAGCGAGGGATTCATTCCCTACCGGATGGTGCTGTGATGAAGACGCTGCTGTTCCTGGCCATGTGCGCGTGCATCGTCGGCCACCTGCTGCATCGCCTGCGGCGACGTCCGAGTGCGGCACGCGGCTGCGTGGATGTGCTGGTGCCGGCCTTCAACGAAGGGCCCTGCCTGGAGCGATCCCTGACCGACCTGCTGCGAAATCCGTACGTGGCACGGGTCATCTGCATCAACGACGGCTCCACCGATGACACCGCCGAGGTGCTGGAGCGGATGCAGGACCGGTGGGACGGGCGCCTGGTGGCGGTGCACCAGGCCAATACCGGCAAGGGTGGCGCGCTCATGCATGGGCTGCAGTACGTGAACACCGCCGAAGTCTTCCTGACAGATGCCGACACCCGCATCGATGCTGGCAGCGACGGCCTGGGCTACATGCTGGCCGAGATCCACGGCGGTGCCGACGCCGTCGGGGGCATTCCCTCGTCCTGCCTGCGCGGGGCGGGCTTCCTGCCGCATGTACGGGCAAGCCTGAAGCTGCCGATGATCGTGATCAAGCGTAGCTTCCAGCAGTTGCTGGGCGGCGCACCCTTCATCATTTCCGGGTCGTGCGGCATGTTCCGCACCGAGGTGCTGCGCGCGGTCGGCTTCTCCGACCGCACCAAGGTCGAAGACCTGGACATGTCCTGGTCGCTGGTGGCCAGGGGTTACCGACTGCGCCAGTGCAATCGCTGCTTCGTCTACCCGCAGGAGTGCAACACGCTCACCGAAGAATGGCGGCGGTGGCGACGATGGATCGTCGGCTACGCGGTGTGCATGCGCCTGCATCGGCGCCTGCTGCTCACCCGCTTCGGCATTTTCAGCATTCTGCCCATGGTGCTGCTGGCCGCGGTCGGCCTGCTCGCGTCGCTGGGCACGTGGCTCGGCGCGGTACAGCAGCATGGCGTGACAGGGGTGGTGCTGGCGCTGCTGCCCTGGATGTGGATCGCGATCACCACCGTGCTCGGCGGCATCAGCGCCATCCACCACCGCAACGCCTGGCTGGTGCCGGCTGCGGCGTTCTCCATCCTGTACGTCGTGCTGGCCTACGCCATCTGGCTGGTGCACGGCTTCAAGGGCCTGCTGACCGGCCGTGAACCCGACCGTGACAAACCTACCCGGCATGCCCATGTGGTGGAGTGAACTGCAGGCGCAGGCCGCGGCGATGGCCACGATGACGCCCCGCATCGACCCCGCCGCGGACATTTCGCCCCAGGCTACCTTGCGCGGTGCGGTGCAGGTGGGCGCCGGCAGCCGGGTCTGCGATGGGGCAACCCTGGAGGGGCCGGTGCGGATCGGCCGCGACTGCCTGATCGGCAACAACGCCCTGATCCGCGGGCCGTGCGTGATCGGCGACCGCTCCCGCATCGGCTTTGCCACCGAGATCAAGAACGCCGTGCTGGGCCAGGACGTCAGCGTCGGGCCGCAGTGCTTCGTGGCGGACAGCCGCGTGGACGATGGCGCCTATCTGGGCGCCCTGGTCCGCACCAGCAACCACCGCCTGGACGCCACCACCGTAAGCGTGATGCGCCACGGTGAACTGCGTGACACCGGTCTGAGCAAGCTGGGCGCCTGGATCGGCGCCGGCGCCGCGCTGGGCGTGGCCGTGATCATCCTGCCGGGGCGCGTGATCGCCCCCGGCACCGAACTCGGCCCGCGCATCACCGTCGAGAAAAACCTGCCTGCCGGGCGCTATCGCCTGGTGCAGCAGTTGCAATGCCACCCACCCCTGGAGTAATTCAATGCGTTCAATCACCCGAGGCGCGCTGTCGTGTGCGCTGATGCTGGCGGCTGCGTCCAGCGCCTATGCCGCCGTGGAAACCGCGTCCGTGCAGTTCGACCATACCGACTACCGCGAGGGCTACGGCAAGCGCGATGTGTCTGGGGTGGAGGCGACCGGACGCGCCGGCACCAGCAGCTGGCACGTTGGCCTGGCCCATGGCGAGCGCGATTACGGCGGGGCCCGCTACGGCGGCACGCGCCTGTCCGGCTCGCTGCACCACACCTGGAGCGATGCCTTCTCCACCCGCACCTCGGTGATGTACTCCGATGACAACCCGGTGTTCGTCAACCGCGAAATCGCCCAGGAACTGCATCTGAAGGTCATTCCCAACACCGTACTCAGCGCCGGCGGCAAATACGCCGAGTACCACGGCAGTGCGTACGTGTCGGCATGGTCGGTGGGTGCGGCGTACTACTTCCCGCGGGTGACCGCCTCCTACCGCTACAGCAAGCACCATCTCTCGCATGGTCCCGGCGGGGACGGCAGCACGCTGTCATTGCGCCTGAAGGATGTACAGGGCAAGGGCTCCAGCCAACTGTGGGTGGGTACCGGTACCTCGGCCTACTCGGCCGAACTGGACCCGCTGCTGGTGCGCGAGCACGAGTCCACCCGCGTGTTCCTGCGCCGCAACCAGCCGCTGGGCGAGCACCTGATGCTGAACGTCGGGCTCGGAAAGACCTGGCACAAGACCCGCGTGGACCGCTTCACCAGCCTCACCTCACACCTCGGCCTGGGCTACCACTGGTAAACCGATACCGCCGCGGCGCCGTCTGGCGCCGTGGCAGTCGCGCCGGTCAGCGGCGCCACCAGGCGCTGGCCAGCGAGAACAGGCCGGCCACGCCGCTCACCCAGCTCCACACCGGCGCATCACCGAAATACCAGCCGCCCGGCTGCATGCCGTACAGCACCGCCGCGACAATCAGCAGGCCGACGCCGGCGATCGCCGCCACCGCGCGCTTCTGCAGTTTCTGCAGGTTGGTATTGAGCGCGACCAGGTCCTGCGAGCGCATCGACAGCTCGTGCCCGCCATCCACCTGCTGCTTCAGCCAGGCGTGCACCAGGCGCGGCATGTCCGGGGTGTGGGTCATGATTTCCGGCAGCCGCTTGCGCAGCTCCTTCAGCACCCGGCGCGGGCTGTAGCGCTCGCGCAGGATGCGCTCGAGCACCGGCCGCGCCACCGCCCAGATGTCCAGTTCCGGATCGAGCTGGCGGCCCACGCCTTCGATGTTGAGCAGGGTCTTCTGCAGCAGGATCAGCTGCGGCTGCAGGGTCAGCTCGTAGCGCTGGGCCACGCGGAACAGCTTGATCAGCACTTCGGCCAGCGAAATCTGCGACAGCGGCCGGGTGAAGTAGGGCTCGCACACCGAACGCGCCGCCGCTTCCAGCTCGTCGATGCGCACGTTGTTGGGCATCCAGCCGGCCTCGACATGGAGCTCGGCCATGCGCCGGTAGTCCTTGTTGAAGATGGCCATGAAATTCTCGGCCAGGTAGTACTGATCTTCCTGCGAGAGCTGGCCCATGATGCCGAAGTCCAGCGCGATGAAGCGCGGGTTGTCGCGGCGCGCCGGATCGATATCGACCCAGATGTTGCCGGCGTGCGCATCGGCGTGGAAGAAGTTGTCGCGGAACACCTGGGTGTAGAACACCCGCACGCCCTTGGCGGCCAGCGCCTTGCGATCGATGCCGGCCTTGTCCAGCGCAGCGATGTCGTCGGACGGAATGCCCCACACCCGCTCCAGGGTCAGCGCGCGTTCGGCGGTGTGGCTCCAGATCACTTCCGGCACATACAGATCGTCAGAATCGACCCAGTTGCGGCGCAGTACGCTGGCATTGGCGCCTTCGCGCTGCAGGTCCAGCTCGGCGGCGAGGGTGTTCTCGACCTCGGCCACCACTTCGCGCGGGCGGATCTTGTCGGCGCGCGGATGGGCGCGCTCGACCAGCGCGGCGGCCGAGGTGAGCAGCGCGATGTCGGCGTCGATCTGCCGTTCGATGTCCGGGCGCAGCACCTTGACCACTACCTGGCGGCCGTCGGCCAGCGTGGCCGCATGCACCTGGGCGATCGAGGCCGAGGCCAGCGGCTGCAGGTCGAAGCTGGCGAACGCCTCGCTGACCGGGCGGCCGAGCGCCTGCTCGACGATGCGCTGGGCGGTCGCGCCGTCGAACGGCTTGACCCGGTCCTGCAGCAGGGTGAGTTCATTGGCCACGTCGGCCGGGATCAGGTCGCGGCGGGTGGACAGGATCTGCCCGAACTTGACGAAGATCGGGCCGAGGTCCTGCAGCGCCAGACGCAGCCGGGCGCCGCGCGACTGCGCGGCGATATCGGCCGAGGCGCGTGGCACGAACGGCTTGGCCAGGCGCAGCCAGCGCTCGAGCGGGGTGCCCTGCAGCAGGTCGTCCAGGCGGTAGCGCAGGATCACGCGGCCGATGCGGGTGGCGCGGAACATCGCCTTCATGCGCGCACCTGGCGCAGGCGCTGCACGCGCGCGGCGATGCGTTCCACATCGTCGCGCATCACGTCCACGTCGTCGTGGAAGGCTTCCAGTTCTGCTCGCGGTACCACGTCGCGCGACTCCTCGGTGACATATTCGGCGGCGCTGTGCGCCAGGTCGGACGCGCCGCGGCGCGCATGCTGCAGGGCCGAGCGCAGGCTGTTGGCGACCTGCACCCCCAGCACCTCGCCGAACACGCGCACGAACGGCTGCTGCCAGTCCGGATCGAAACGGGTGGCCAACTGCTGCAGGCGCCGGGCCAGCTCGGCATCGCCGGAGACCTTGACCCGCCCGGCCGGCGCATCGCCGCCGCGGCGGGCGTTGGCCAGGAACGGCAACTGCGCCAGTACCCCGCCCAGCGTGCTGCGTACGGCCAGGTCCGGCTCCTGCTGCGGGTCGACCGGGCCCACGGTCAGCCGCTCGCCGTCCACCCCGATCCGCATCGCCAGCGCGGGCGATTCCAGGGTCAGGGCGATGTGGCGGCCATCCAGCGCGCCCAGCGCGGCGCGGGTGTCCGGGTCCAGTGCCAGCGCGCGGTTGAGCGCCAGTTGCAGCGCATTGCCGGCCAGCGGCTTGAGGGAACTGAGGAGGGAACGGGCCATCGCTGCATTCTACTCGGCCCATGGCAGCGGCGGACCCAGAGCGCGCGTCGAGGCTGACGCGATCATGAAGGCCGGTTGCGCCGCCGGCCGCTGACCGGTTCATGCTATGCGGCCCACATCAGGCGCAGGAGCGGCAACAGCATGGGCAAGACCCGGGTAGGCATCATCTTCGGTGGCCGTTCGGCCGAGCATGAGGTTTCGCTGCAGTCGGCGAAGAACATCGTGGACGCCTTGGACACGACACGCTTCGACGTGACCCTGATCGGCATCGACAAGCAGGGCCAATGGCATGTCAGCGACCCGCAGGCGTTCCTGCTGCACGCCGAGGATCCGGCCCGGATCGCGCTGAACCCCTCGGGCAACGCCTTGGCCGTGCGCCCCGGGCTGGAGCACCAGCAACTGGTGCCCACCGACCCGGCCACGGCACTGGAACAGATCGACGTGGTGTTCCCGATCGTGCACGGCACGCTGGGTGAGGACGGTTCCCTGCAGGGCCTGCTGCGCATGGCCAACCTGCCCTTCGTCGGCTCCAGCGTGCTCGGCTCGGCGGTGGCGATGGACAAGGACGTGGCCAAGCGCCTGCTGCGCGACGCCGGCCTGGCCGTGGCGCCGTTCGCCTGCTTCAACCGGGCCAGCGCGGCCGACGCCGACTACGCCGCGCTGGTGGCGCAACTGGGCTCGCCGCTGTTCGTCAAACCGGCCAACCAGGGCTCGTCGGTGGGCGTGAGCAAGGTGCACGACGCGCGGGAATTCCACGAGGCCCTCGCGCTGGCACTGTCCTACGACCACAAGGCGCTGGTGGAAACGGCGATCGAGGGACGCGAGATCGAATGCGCCGTCCTCGGCAACGAGCACCCCGAAGCCAGCGTGTGCGGCGAGGTGGTGGTGCACGACGCGTTCTATTCCTACGCCACCAAGTACATCAGCGAGACCGGCGCCGACGTGGTGGTGCCGGCGGCCATCAGCGACGCCGACCAGCAGCGCATCCGCGACATCGCCGTGCGGGCCTACCAGGCGCTGGACTGCGCCGGGCTGGCGCGGGTGGATGTGTTCCTCGGCCGCGACGGTGAGGTGGTGATCAACGAGATCAACACCCTGCCCGGCTTCACCCGGATCAGCATGTACCCCAAGTTGTGGGCCGCCAGCGGCCTGAGCTACACCGCGCTGATCACCCGGCTGCTGGAACTGGCCCTGCAGCGGCATGCGCGCGAACGCGCATTGCGCAGCTCGATCATGGCCTGATACGACGACGGCCCGACGCGCTTTCGCACGCCAGGCCGTCGCAAGGCACTGCCTGGGCAACCCGCGCTGGAGAGAGGTAGCGCGGGTTGCCCGGCAGACTAACCTCGCTTGCGGAACATCGACACCACCGCCAGGATCAGGAAGACCACGAACAGGATCCAGGCGATGTTGCTGGCGGCACCGGCGATGCCGGAGAAACCAAGCACCGCCGCGATGATGGCGATGACGAAAAAGATAACGGCGTAATGCAGCATGTCGATCCTCGCGTAATGCGTGCCGGATTGGCGTGCTGCCATGGTGGCCAGAAGCCGGTGTTCAGGAAGTGACGGCATCCTGTGCATGCGATGAAGACTTCAGCCTCGTGAGGCCTTCGTCAATGCTGACCTGCGGCACGTAGCCGAAGTCCCGACGCGCCGGCTCCATGCTGTACCAGTGCGGGGTGCACAGCTGTTCGGCGAGGAAGCGGGTCATCGGCGGCTCGCCACGCAGGCGCAGCAGCGGCCAGAGGCGCTCGGCCACCGCACCGACGCGGTAGGCGGTCTTGAAGCTGATCGACCGGTGCACCGCCGGTGCGCCCACCGCGGCCAGCAGCTTGTTGAGCAGCTCGCGCATCGGCAGCGGTTCGCCGTTGGAGATGAAGTACGCCTTGCCCGCGCATGCCGCGCCCGGGGCGAGGTGCTCGAAGGCCAGGAAATGCGCCAGCGCGGCGTTGTCGATGTAGGTGGTGTCGACCAGGTTGCTGCCGTCGCCGACGAAGCGCAGCCGGCCGGCACGCGCGCGTTCGGCCAGGCGCGGGACCAGTTGCTGGTCGCCCGGCCCCCAGATCAACCGCGGGCGCAGCGCCACGGTGGCGAGGCGGGCGTCGTTGGCGGCCAGCACGCGCTGCTCGGCGATGGTCTTGGTGGCCGCATACGGGGCCTGGAAGTTTTCGCCATACGGCACCTCGTCCGCGCCGAGGCCTTCCACCGGATGGGTGGCGCGATGGGTCACGCTGGGCGTGGAGGTGTAGACCAGCCTGCCTACGCCATGCGCGCGGCAGGCGGCGATGACGTTGTCGGTGCCGACCACGTTGGCCTGGTGATAGCTCTCGTAGCTGCCCCACGCACCGGCCTTGGCCCCGTTGTGGAACACCGCATCGACACCGGCCACCGCGTGGCGCACGGCATCGGCGTCGGCCAGGTCGCCACGGATCTGGCCCACGCCGAGCGCGGCCAGAGGCGGGTAGTCGCCGCGGTTGAAGCTGAGCACCTGGTGGCCACGCTGCACCAGCCCACGGCACAACGCCTGCCCGAGGAAGCCACCACCGCCAGTCACCAGGATCTTCATGCGCGCGTGTCCACTTGGGTTGCGGCCCAGACGGCCAGCTTTTCGCGGCCGATCTTGGCGTTGTGGCGGATATCCACCGGGAAGGAGGGATGCATCAGGAACTGCATGATGCGGGAGGTGTGCGGGTGGGTGTCGGCTTCGCGGCGCAGGCGTTCGCGCAGTGCCGGGGTATCGCTGCAGCCGGGCTGCAGCTCCACGCACAGCACCGGTCGCTGCTGGCCGGCCGCGCCGACACCCACCAGCGCGGTGCGGGCGATGCCCTCGAGCGCATTGAACACGGGCTCCACCTGCTCGGTGTACATCGGCCCATGCGCCGTTTGCAGGCGCTGGGTCTTGCGCCCGCAGAACCACAACCGGCCCTGCGCGTCGAAGTAGCCCACATCGCCCATGCGGTGCACCACGCGCGTGCTGCCGTCGGCCAGCACCTCGTGGACCTTGGCCGCGGCGGTGGCCTGTGGGCGGTTGAAGTAGCTGTCGGTGGCGGTCGGGCCGGCCACGGTGATTTCCCCGACCTCGCCGGTGGCCAGTTCGCGCACCTGCGACCAGTCGGCCAGCGGCGCGTCATCGATGGCGATGATGCGCACCTGGTTGGGCGCCACCACGCGGCCCACGCAGGTCCCGGCGCCGGCCTCGGTGGCCTGGCGGGTGCTCTCCAGCTCGCGGCCCTCGATCACCGCCACCGGCAGGCACTCGGTGGCCCCGTAGGGCGTCCAGAACTCAGCATCGGCCGGCAACAGGCGGCGGATCCGGGCGACCACGTCCGGCGGCACCGGCGCACCGGCCGAGGTCACCCGGCGCACGCCGGCCAGCGGCTGGCCATGGTCGGCCAGCACCCGCATCAGCGCCGGCGAGCCGAACAGCTGGGTGATGCCGAAGCGGGCGATCGCATCGTGCAGCTTGCGCGGATCGGCCTTGGCCGGGCGCGTGGGGTCCATGTCCGGGATCACCGAGGTCAGCCCCAGCGCCGGGTCGAACAGCGCGAACGGCGGGAAGGTGGGCAGGTCCACGCCACCGGGTTCCATGCCGAAGGCCGCACGCAGCAGCTCGACCTGGCCCACGAAGTGGCGGTGGCGGTAGACCACTCCCTTGGGCACGCCGGTGGAGCCGCTGGTGAACAGGATCGCGGCGACGTCCTCGCCATCGGTGGCGGCCATCGGCTGCGGCGTGCGCGCGCCCTCGGCCTCGACCCGGGCCAGCGTGGTGCCGCCCCAGCCCCAGCGCCGGCCCACCGTGACCAGGGTCTTTACCCCCGGGCACCAGCGCAGCACCAGCCGCGCCACGTGGGCCAGGCCGATGCCGATGAAGGCCTGCGGCTGCGCCTCGTCCAGGCACTGTTTGAGTGCGCGCTTGTCGATGCCGGGGTCGACCAGCACCGGCACCGCGCCGTTCTTGAACAGCGCGAACATCAGCAGGAAGAACTCCGGCGAGGGCCGCACCATCACCACCGCGCGCACCCCGCGGCCGATGCCGTGGGCAGCCAGGCCGGCGGCCATGGCGTCGCTGCGCGCGTTGAGGGTGCGGTAATCCAGGGTCACGTCATAGGCGGCCATGCCGCCCGCACCGGGCTTTCCGGGGCAGCGGATGGCGATCTGGTCGGGGCGCTCACGGGCCAGCTCGGGCAGGCGCGCGGCAATGTTGGTGGCGGCGTTCATCCGTTCATTGTCGCCGCTGCAGAAAAATCTTGCGCGGGCGGCCACGGCATGGAAAATTCGCGGCCTTCCCTCCTGCTCGATTGCCGCCCAAGGCCGGTCCCCCATGTCCCATCCCTGCCTCACCTGCGGCGCCTGCTGCACCCAGTACCGTGTGGCGTTCCACTGGATGGAATCGGACGAGGTCACCCCCGGCGGCGTGCCGCACGAACTGACCCAGGTGCTGGACCCGCACCGCCTGTGCATGCGCGGCACCCTGTCCAAGCCGGTCTACTGCGTGGCGCTGGATGCCGAGATCGGAGTGTATTCGCGCTGCAGCATCCATCCCAACCGGCCCAGCGTGTGCCGCGAGGTGGATGCATCGTGGGAATACGGCAAGGCCAGCCCGCAGTGCGACAAGGCGCGCGTGGCGCACGGCATGCCGGCGCTCACCCTGGCCGATTGGGGCTGGCGGGACGAGGCGGGCAATGACGACGACCATCCCGATGACAACGGCAATTCGCCAGCCCCGCAGGCGCCGATCGCGGCGTGAAAGTGCGCGTCCGGGGGTTGATGGCCCGGCGCGAAGGGCAGCCGACCAACGGTCGGCTCTACGGGTGGGGGTCCCGACCCGATCAAATGTCAGTGCCCTGTGACCGGCTTCGATCCGACCCAACGTCCTACCCACCGGTTGCTGGGTAGGTGACGACCGTTGGTCGTCACCCCGGTCAAATCGGGTTTGCGTCCAAAAACGCGCGGATCTTCGGCACCAGCACCTCGTGCTTGTCTTCCAGCACGTAGTGCCCGGCATCCTCGAAGGCATGCACCTCGGCCTGCGGCAGCGCGGCCTGGAAGCCGGCCAGGAAGTGATGGTCGAACACGAAGTCGCGCAGGCCCCAGCCAATGAAGGCCGGGCGGTCGGCGTAGGTGGCCAGCGTCTGGCCCGAACGCTCCAGCAGCGACCACGCCTTGTCGGCCGGCGACAGCGGGATGTCCTGCATGAAGCGGATGGTGCTGATGCGGTTGGCGTAGCTGTTGTACGGCGACACGTAAGCGCGGCGCACATCGGCCGGCATCTTCCGTTCCACGCCCAGCCACGAGGCACCGGCGGAGAAGGCGTTGAAGGTGCGGATGATCCACTCGCCGATCTTCCAGTGACGGCCCAGCGCGATCTGCCACGGCATTTTCTTGGCGGCCGGCATCGGGAACGCCGCCGTATTGAGCACCACCAGGCGCTTGACCTGCGCGTGGTGCGACAGCGCCCAGCCAAAGCCGATCATGCCGCCCCAGTCGTGCACGGCCAGGGTCACCGGGCCGGTGATGCCCAGGTGCGCGAGCAGCGCGTCCAGGTCGTCCACGCGGGACTGCAGCGTGTAGTCGTAGTGCGCGTCATCGGGCTTGTCCGACAGGCCCATGCCGATGTGGTCGGGCACGATGCAGCGGTATTTGTCCGACAGCCCGGCCACCAGCGTGCGCCAGTAATAGCTCCACGACGGGTTGCCGTGGACCATCACCACCACCTCGCCATCGCGCGGGCCTTCGTCCAGATAGTTCATCGACAGGCCGGGGCGCACCTCGAAGCGGTGCGGATGAGCGGGGTAACCGGGAAGCTGGGGCATGCAATCGCACCTGTAAAAAGGGCCGGTAGTACCGGCCCTTGGATTCAACGTACTGGTCTGCTTACCAGACCACTTCAGCCATCGAGCAGTTCAGGCCCGAGCCGATGCCGAGCAGCGCGATGCGATCGCCCTTCTTCAGGCGGCCCAACTCCTTGAGCTTGCTCAGCACGATCGGCACCGAGGCCGGGCCGATGTTGCCGTGCTCGCCGAAGATGGTCATGACCTTCTTCGGGTCGATGCCGAAGTTCTTGATGAACGCGGCGGTGTGCGGCTGGCTGACCTGGTGGATGACGAACTGGTCCAGCTCGTCCACCGCCCAGCCCAGCGCTTCGCGCGCGGCGACGAAGGTCTTCTGGGCCAGCTTGATGCCTTCGATCAGCAGCATGCGGGTATCGGTGACCATGCGGTCCAGGTTGCCCCGGCACAGCTGGTTCCACTCGGTGGCCGAACGGGTCACGCCACCGCGGTAACGCGGCGCGTCGGGCACCAGTTCGGTCCGCGCCATGACCATGGCGGCGGCACCGCAACCCAGGGTCAGCGCGGCCATCTCGTTGCGGAAGTCATCGGCGGTCACGCCCGGCAGGGCCATGCGCTCGAGGGTCTTCTCGTAGACCAGGTTGGCGGTTTCGCCATCGACGATCAGCGCGTAGTCGATCTCACCGCGCTCGAGCATGCGCGCGGCGATGTCCATGCCGTTGATGAAGGCCAGGCAGGCATTGGCGACGTCGAAGGTCATGCACTCATCGCCCACGCCCAGGTTGCCCGAGACGATACTGGCGGTGGACGGTTCCAGGTAGTCGCGGCTGACCGAGGTATTGACCAGCAGGCCGATCTTGTCGGCGCCGATGCCGGCGTCTTCCAGTGCCTTGCGCCCGGCCAGGGTGGCGGCGTCGGAGGCGAGCATGTCCGCATCCCACAGGCGGCGGGCATGGATGCCGGCGATATCGCCGAGCACGTCGGTACGGATGCCCAGACGATCCAGCGTCGGCTGCAGACGTTCGTTGATTTCCTTGGACGTCAGCGTGTGCGGCGCGTCGATGTGCGCCAGGCCGGCGATAGAGACATTCTTGAAGAGCATCAGTTAGCGCCAAGGCTCAGGCAAAGGGGGCGCTATTGTAAGCCGGCGCTGCCTTCACCGCACCTTTACGAATTCACGCTCGGGCGTATGGTCGGTCCGGGCGCCTGAAGGGTTCAGCGCGGCGGGCACTGGAAGGCCAGGAAACGCTGGCTGCCATCGGCCGGCTGGCCTGCGGCCTGGACGGCATTGGCCCCGGCGCTGGGCGCTTCGTTGCGCGCCAGGGTTTCCAGCTCTTCCTGCACGCGCAGGGGGTTGCGGTTGTAGAAGGCGACCTTGCTCTTGACCGTCACCACCACCTCGCCCTTGGTCTGGCAGCCGCTCGGCACCTGGCCGGCGGGCAACACGCGTACGGTCTTGCCGGTCGGTTCGATCGGCACCCAGGTGCAGGCAGTGGCGCTGAGGGTAAGCAGGGAAAGCAGGAGAAGGCGCATGCGTTGGACCTGGCTGGGTAACAGAGGGGGAGTGTGCGGACAACAGCTGAATCGCGGGTGATGGGTGCCGGGCAGTGTGCCCGGCACCGTTCCATCGACGGCTCGGCGCCGATGCGGGGCTGCGGCCGGCACCCTCCCGGGATCGGGTGGCGCCGGCCAGCAGCGGGCCTTACCGGGCGGCGGGGGACGGCGCCACCGGCTTGCCATCGGCGTCGATCACGTGGACCTCGCCCAGGTTCAGCGCGCGGACTTCCTTCTCGGTCTGCTTCAGGTCACCCACCACCACCCAGGTAAGGGTCTTCGGGTCCAGCGTGGCCGCGGCCTGCTGCACCTGCTCCGGGGTCATCGCCTCGATCTCGGCCTTGCGCTTGAACACGTAGTCGTCCGGGCGCTGGTAACGCACGATGCCGCTGATGGTGCCCAGCACGGCGCTGGCGGTTTCATAGGCGCCGGGCAGGCTCAGCGTCTGGATGTTGCGGATGCGCGCCACTTCGGCCGCGGTCGCCGGCTTGGCCCCGCTGGCGAACTCGCTGATCTCCTTCTGCATTTCCTGCATCGACTCGGCGGTCTTGTCGATCTGCACCGGCGCGCGGGCGCCCCACGGGCGCTGGCCCAGGGTGTTGCTGGCACTGCTGCCGGCACCGTAGGACCAGTGCTTCTGCTCACGCAGGTTCATGTTCAGGCGCGAGGTGAAGTCGCCGCCGAGCACGCCGTTGGCGATATCGAAGCGGGTGCTGCCCGGGTCCATCGCCGAGGGCACCACCTGGCTGGCGAACAGGTTGGCCTGCACCGCACCCGGCTGGTCGATCAGGTACACGCGGGTGTGGGTCGGGCGGGCCACGTCGACCGGGGCCTTGACCTGCGGTGCGGTGCCCTGGCCCTTCCAGTCACCGAACTGGCGCTCCAGCAGCGGCACGATGTCCTTCAGGGTGGTGTCGCCGACCACGATCAGGGTGCCCTGTTCGGGGCGCAGCGCATCGCGGTGGAAGGCCACCAGGTCCTCGCGGGTGAGCGACTGGATATCCGCTTCGTTGCCGCTGCCGGTGAACGGAATGGCATACGGATGGCCGGCGCCGTACAGCAGGGTCGGCATGACCCGCATCGCCGCGGCGCTGGGGTTGACCTTTTCCTGCTGGATGCCGGCGATCCAGGTCGCCTTGACCCGGTCAATCTCGGCCTGGTCGAAGCGCGGCTGGCGCAGCATGTCGGCATACAGGGCCAGCGACGGCGCCAGGTTTTCCTTCAAGGCGGACAGGTAGACGCTGGCACTGTCCAGCGAGGCCGAGGCGCCCAGGGTGGCGCCGAGCGCGTCGGCGGCATTGGCGAACGGCAGCGCGCCGAGCTTGCCGGCGCCCTCGCCCATCAGGTCCATGGTGAAGTTGGCGGTGCCCTGCTTGCGGCCCTGGTCGGCGGTGAAGCCGCCCGGGAACTCATAGCTGAACTGCACCACCGGGATGTCGTGGCGCTCGGCCAGGATCACCTTGGTGCCGTTCTTCAGCGTCGCGCGGTGCAGCTGCGGGAACTTCAGTTCGGGGAAGCTCTTGGTCTGCGGCACCCCGGTGCTGCGATCCACCTGGCTGGGCAGGGTGGTGTACCTGGCGTCCACGGCCGGCACGGTGAACGGCTTGGGCGAGGCCGACGGCAGCTCGGGCAGCGCCACGCGGGCGCCCGGCTCGACCACGATGGTGTGGTCGCCCACGCCCAGCCACTTGGCCCCCACCGCACGCACGTCGGCGGCGCTGGCCGCATCGATGGTGGCCAGCGATTTGCGGAAGCAGCCCGGGTCGCCTTCGAACACGGTGCACTCGGCCAGCGCGTCGGCCTTGCCGCCGAAACCGCCGATGCGCTCGATGCCGCGGATGAAGCCGGCGCGGAAGGCGGTCTTGCCACGGCTCAGTTCGTCGGCGGTCGGGCCGTCCTTGGCCAGGCGCTTGATCTCTTCATCGATGATCGCCTCGACCTTGGCCGGGTCCACGCCCTGCTTCACCGTGGCCATCACCACGAAGTTGGAGCCCAGCTGCGAGCTGTAGGCGCCGGCGCTGATGTTGTCCACCAGCTTGTCCTGGTGCAGCAGGCGCTGGTCCAGGCGCGAGGACTTGGCGCCGCCGAGGACCTGGGCGAACAGCTGCAGCTGGTCGATGTCGGTGGTGCCGACCTCGGCCACGTTCCAGGCGCGGTAGATGCGCGCCTGCGGCACCTTGTCGGTCATCACTTCACGCGTGCTCTTCTCACGCTTGGCCACGTCCACCTTGGGCTGGGCCATGCTCGGGCCGGCCGGGATGTCGCCGAAGTAGCGGGCGACCTTCTCCTTGGCGGTGGCCACGTCGATGTCGCCGGCCAGCACCAGCACCGCGTTGTTGGGGCCATACCAGGTGCGGAACCAGGTCTTGACGTCCTCCAGCGAGGCGGCGTTGAGATCGTTCATCGAGCCGATCACGCCGTGGTGGTACGGGTGGCCTTCCGGGTACATCGCGCGGGTCAGCTTGTCCCACACCTGGCCATAGGGCTGGTTCTCGCCCTGGCGCTTTTCGTTCTGGACCACGCCGCGCTGCTCGTCGAGCGCGGCCTGGTCGATCGCGCCGACCAGGTGGCCCATGCGGTCGGACTCCATCCACAGCGCCATGTCCAGCGCGGTGGTCGGCACGTTCTCGAAGTAGTTGGTGCGGTCGGTATTGGTGGTGCCGTTCTGGCCGGTCACGCCGACCTGCTTGAAGGGCTCGAAATACTCGCCGTTGTGGTTTTCGCTGCCCTGGAACATCAGGTGTTCGAACAGGTGCGCGAACCCGGTGCGGCCAGCGGGCTCGTCCTTGCTGCCGACGTGGTACCAGACGTTGACCGCCACGATCGGCGCCTTGCGATCGGTATGCACGACCACGCGCAGCCCGTTGGGAAGGGTGAACTGCTCGAACGGAATGTCGACCTTGGCCGGCGTGGCGGGCTTGGCCAGCACCGGGGACGGCACCACGCTGCCCAGGGCGGCGGAAAGCGCTACAGCCAGCAGCGCGGCACGCGGTCGAAGATGAACGGTCATTCCGGTTCCTTGGTCATGAAAGTGAAGGCCGATGCTATCGCGTGGCGAGGGCCTGCGGCATCCGCCAACAGTCACTGCCTGGATCGGGGAACTTCCAACGTCCGGCCCTTTGTGATGGGCCGCCCCAAGCCCGCCAGAAGACCAGCACCCGGACACCCTGACGGTCTGCGCGGACACGTGTCCGGACAGCGGACACCGCCCCATCCATGGAAAATCCTTTCAAATCAACGCATTAAAGTTGGCACGGCACCTGCTTGGTATTGGCCGGGGCACGTTCGCGAACAGAATGAAACTGACTGGACGCTGAACAAAAGAAAGAAAAAGCAAATTGTTCTTGCAAGCCCAGAATCGGTGTACTACCTTACTACCACACCACTGCCCACCAACACTAAACAGGCCCCGCCATGAACACCAAGACCCTCGCCATTGCCATTGCCCTCGCCGCCGGCACCGCGTTTGCTTCGAACGTGCAGGCCGCCTCCATCGTCACCTTGGACACCGTGCAGGTTCGCCCCTCGGCCGACCAGATCGCCCAGGCCGAAGTCGAGCGCAGCAGCGCCATCCCGACCCTGGCCCTGGTCGAAGTCCGGCCGACTGCCGGCCTGATCGCCGACTACCGCGCCGAACTGGCCGGCAGCCGCCGCGTCACCACGCTGGCCGCCGTCGAAGTGCGCCCGACCGCCGAGCAGTACCAGGCCCTGGCCGCCGAGCAGGTGACCCACCGCGATTACGTGGCCACCCTGACCGCCGCCGCCACCGCCGTCGCCCGCGACGTGATCGTCAACCTGCCGGCCCTGCAGGTGCGTCCGTCGGCTGCCGACCTGCAGGCCCTGGCGCTCGACACCGCTGCCCAGGTGCTGGTCCGCCCGTAACCGGTTGCTGCGGTAACGCGCAGCAGCCGCGTAAACTGCGGCGATGACCGCGCCCACGTTCCACGTCATCCTGTTCCAACCCGAAATCCCGCCGAACACCGGCAATGTGATCCGCCTCTGCGCCAACACCGGCGCGCGGCTGCATTTGATCGAGCCGCTCGGTTTCGACCTGAGCGACAAGCAGCTCAAGCGCGCCGGCCTCGACTATCACGAATACGCTCGACTGCAGGTGCATCCCGACCTGGACACCGCCCTGCAGGCCATCGCACCCAAGCGTCTGTTCGCCCTCAGTACCCGCGGTAGCGTGCGTTACGACACCCAGCAGTTCGACGACGGCGATGCCTTCCTGTTCGGCCCGGAAACCCGCGGCCTGCCCCAGGACCTGCTCGACGCCTTGCCCGACGGCCGACGCCTGCGCCTGCCGATGCAGCCGGACAACCGCAGCCTCAACCTGTCCAACACGGTGGCCGTGGTGATGTACGAGGCATGGCGCCAGAACGGTTTCGCCGGCGGGGCCTGAGCACGCGTACCGACCCGCGGTCGGTACCTGCCGGAGTGCGTAGCCCCTGGCCGATGCTCAGGAGGCCTTCAAAACGCGTTGATCCCGGTCAGCTCGCGCCCGATCACCAGCTGGTGCACGGTCTCGGTGCCTTCATAGGTGATCACCGATTCCAGGTTCAAGGCGTGCCGGATCGCCATGTGCTCGGTGGTGATGCCGGCGCCACCGAGCAGGTCGCGGCATTCGCGCGCGATGTCGATGGCCATGCGGCAGTTGTTCCACTTGGCCAAGCTGACCTGCTGCGGCTGCAACTGCCCGGCATCCTTCAACCGGCCCAGCTGCAGCGCCAGCAACTGCGCGGTGGTGATCCGCCGCGCCATGTCGGCCAGCTTGATCTGCGCGCTCTGCGTGGCCGCCACCGGGCGACCGAACAGCACCCGTTCCTTGGTGTAGTTCAACGCTTCGTCCAGGCAGGCCACCGCCGCACCGATCGGGCCCCAACTGATGCCATAGCGGGCCTGGTTCAAGCAGCCCAGCGGCCCCTTCAGGCCCTGCACGTTGGGCAGGCGGTTGCGCTCGGGCACGCGCACGTTGTCGAAGAACAGCGCGCCGGTCAGCGATGCCCGCAGGCTCATCTTGTGCTTGATTTCCTGGGTGGTGAAGCCGGGCATGCCTTTTTCCAGCACGAACCCCTGGATGCCGTCCTCGGTGTGCGCCCAGACGATGGCGATGTCGGCCACCGGGCCGCTGGTGATCCACATCTTGCTGCCGTTGACCACCCAGTCGCCGCCGTCGCGCACCGCGCGGGTCTTCATTGCCGCCGGGTCCGAGCCACCATGCGCTTCGGTCAGGCCGAAGCAGCCGATCACCTTGCCGGCAGCCATGTCCGGCAGCCAGCGCGTGCGCTGCTCCTCGCTGCCGTAGGCGAAGATCGGGTACATGCACAGCGAGCTCTGCACCGACACGAAACTGCGCAGGCCCGAATCGCCGCGTTCCAGCTCCTGGCAGATCAGGCCGTAGCTGACCGCGTTGAGCCCGCCACCGCCGTACTGCTCGGGCAGGCTGGAGCCGAGCAGACCGAGGGCGGCGATTTCCGGGATCAACTCGTCCGGAAAGCGGCCCTGGTCGAACGCATCGCCGATGATCGGCAGCACGCGTGCGTCGGTGAAGCGCGCCACCGTGTCCTGCACGGCACGCTCCTCATCGGTGAGCAGGGAGCGGACATCAAACAGGTCGTACGGATTCAGTGACATGGCTACCCGGGCGTGAAGGCGATCAAACAGGCCGCCATTGTGGGCGCTGCACCGTGTCCGGCCAAGGCACGCCGCAGCACGGTCGAGGTGGCGACGCGACCGCAGATGCCGCCGGCCCGCACAGGTAGCGCCACGCCATGCGTGGCTGGCAGACACCAGCAACGCCAAAAGCCGCAGCAGCCACGCATGGCGTGGCGCTACCCGCGCTCGGGTCACGCGCGCATCTGCATTGCTGCGCCGCACCATCGCCGCGCGTGAAGCATGCACTCACGTGACGTCAACGTCGGCGATCTAGGCGGAAACGCCGCGTCCGGCTACCCTGCATACCTGATCCAGTAGTTGCGCCGTCTGCCGCGCGCGCGATTCCCAGGCAACCGCCATCGGCTTCGACCGACGGCACTACCCAAGAGTTACGCATCCCCATGAGCGAAGAGACCCCCGCCCTGCCCCCGCGTGAAGCCATGGAGTTCGACGTGGTGATCGTCGGTGCCGGCCCCGCCGGCCTGGCAACCGCCATCCGTCTGCGCCAGCGCGCGATCGAGGCCGGCCGCGAGCTGTCCGTGTGCATCCTGGAGAAGGGTTCCGAACCCGGCGCGCACATCCTGTCCGGCGCGATTATGGACCCGCGCGCGCTGACCGAGCTGTTCCCGGACTGGGCCGAACGCGGCGCACCGCTGAAGCAGAAGGTCACCCGCGACGAGTTCCTGTTCCTCAGCGAGACCGGCGCGCGCGGCACCCCGCATGCGCTGCTGCCGGAGTGCTTCCACAACGACGGCAACTACATCGTCAGCCTCGGCGAGGTCACCCGCTGGCTGGCCCAGCAGGCCGAAGCGCTGGAAGTCTCGATCTTCCCCGGCTTCCCCGCCGCCGAAGTCCTCTATAGCGCCGACGGCGCGGTGATGGGCGTGGCTACCGGCGACATGGGCATCGAGAAGAATGGCCAGCCCGGCCCGAATTTCGAACGCGGCATGGAACTGCATGCCAAGTACACGATCTTCGCCGAAGGCTCGCGCGGGCACCTCGGCCGCCAGTTGATCGCGCGCTACCAGCTCGATGCCGGCAAGGACCCGCAGGCCTACGGCATCGGCATCAAGGAGCTGTGGCAGATCGACCCGGCCAAGCACGAGCCCGGCCTGGTGGTGCATGCCGCCGGCTGGCCGCTGGACAACGCCACCTACGGCGGCGCGTTCCTGTACCACGCCGACGGCGGCAAGGTGTCGATCGGCTATGTGGTCGGCCTGGATTACAAGAATCCGTGGCTGAGCCCGTTCGAAGAGTTCCAGCGCTTCAAGACCCATCCGTCCATCCGCAAGCACCTGGAAGGCGGCAAGCGCATCGGCTACGGCGCCCGCGCGATCACCGCCGGCGGCCTGATGTCGTTGCCCAAGACCGTGTTCCCCGGTGGCGCGCTGGTCGGCTGCGAAGCCGGCTTCCTCAACGTCAGCCGCATCAAGGGCAGCCACGCGGCGATCAAGACCGGCATGCTGGCCGCCGATGCCGCGTTCGATGCGCTCGCCGCCGATCGTCAGCACGACGAGCTGAGCGCCTACCCGGCCGCGTTCGAGGCGAGCTGGCTGCATGACGAACTCAAGCAGTCCAGGAATTTCAAGCAGTGGTTCAAGAAGGGCCAGACCGTGGCCACGCTGATGACCGGCATCGAGCAGTGGCTGCTGCCCAAGCTGGGCATCCGCAACCCGCCGTGGACCCTGCGCCACAGCACGCCGGACCATGCCTGCCTGGAGCCGGCGGACAAGCACGCCAGGATCGTCTATCCCAAGCCCGATGGCGTGCTCACCTTCGACCGGCTCAGCTCGGTGTTCCTGAGCAGCACCAACCACGCCGAGGACCAGCCCAGCCACCTCACGCTCAAGGATGCCAGCGTGCCGGTGCGGATCAACCTGGCCGAATACGCCGGCCCCGAAGCGCGCTACTGCCCGGCCGGGGTCTACGAATTCGTCGGTGCCCAGGGCAGCGAGCAGCTGCAGATCAACGCGCAGAACTGCGTGCACTGCAAGACCTGCGACATCAAGGATCCCACCCAGAACATCGTCTGGGTAACCCCGCAGGGCGGTGGCGGCCCCAACTACACGGGCATGTGAAACACGCGCCTGCGGCCAATGGTCGCAGGCCGATCCCGGCGGCAGGCCGGCGCGGCTGGCTATCATCTGCGCCTGTACCGCCGCTACCGGAATGCCCATGTCGTTGCGCCTGATTTGCCTGGTGTCGGCCTGCCTCTGGCTGGCGGCGTGCGCACGTACGCCGCAGACGCCGGCGCAACGGCATGAGCAGCAGCTGCAGCGCGCGTTCGCGATCTGTGCCGGCTGCCACACAAGCCACGCCGGTGGCGTGCACCGCTTCGGCCCGAACCTGCACGGCGTGATCGGGCGCCGCGCCGGCAGCCTCGCCGACTACCCGTATTCGCCGGCGATGCGCCAGGCGCAGATCACCTGGGATGCACAGACGCTGGACGCCTTCCTGCGCTCGCCCGACAGCGTGGTGCCCGGCTCGCGCATGCGCAATGCCACCGCCGATCCGGAACGGCGGCGGCAGGTGATCGAGTACCTGCAGCAGGCACGCTGAGCCGCGGCCCGCCTGCTCAGCCGGCCTGCAACGATGCCAGGTAGGCGCGCAGCGCCTGCTCGAAGCCCTCGATGGCGTCGCGGCACGCAGGCACGCCCTCGCGTTCGACCCGCTCCATCAACGTGCGTGCCTGCACGGCCAGCGTGCCGGCCCCGAGCGCGCCCAGCCCCCCCGCCATGCGGTGCAGCGCCTCCGCCGCGGCATGGCTGTCGTCGGCGTCCAGGGCGCTCTGGCTGTGGCGCAGGTCGTCCTCGGTGGCACTGCGCATGCTGTCGATCATGACGTTGGCGACATGCTCGGACCCGAAGCGTTGCACGATCGCGCTGCGGCTTGGCGCCCCGGCCGCAGGCGTGGCGACGGCGGCATCGGCCGCGTGGCGCGGGTCGTGCGCTGCCGCGTCGGCATCCAACCAGCGCAGCAGCGCCTGGCGCAACGTGGCCAGCGCCACCGGTTTGGCCAGCAGGTCATCCATGCCGGCCTCGCGGCAGCGCTGCAGGTCTTCGGCGAGCGCACTGGCCGACAGCGCGATCACCGGCATGCGCGGCCGCCCCTGCGCGCGCTCGTCCTCGCGCAGGCGCTTGGTCATCGCGTAGCCATCGAGCACCGGCATGCGGCAATCGGTGATGACCAGGTCGTACGTTCCCTGCTTGAGCAGTTCCAACGCCTCCTGGCCATCGGCGGCCAGCGCGTAGGCCAGTCCCAACTGCTGCAGCCGCCAGCGCATCAGCGCCTGGTTGGTGGGATGGTCCTCCACCACCAGCACGCGACGTCGCTGCAGCGCCTCCGGCAACGCCGGCACGCCATCGCCGCCGGTCAGCGCCGCCTCCCCGGGCTCCATCGCCGGCACCACCGGCAACACCAGCCGCACCACCACCTCGGTGCCTTCGCCGGGGACGCTGTGCAGGTCCAGGGCACCGCCCATCAGCGCCACCAGGCGCTGGCAGATGCTCAAGCCCAGGCCAGTGCCGCCGTACTGGCGCGAGGTGGCCACATCGGCCTGGGCGAACGGCATGAACAGGCGCTCGCGTTGTTCCGGGGAAATGCCGATGCCGGTGTCGGCCACGCTCAGGCGCAGCCGTTGCGCGCCCTCGTCGTCCTGTTCCAGCGCCAGCGCGATGGAGACCCTGCCGTGCGCGGTGAACTTGATTGCATTGCTGAGCAGGTTGAACACGATCTGGCGCAGGCGCAGGCCGTCACCCAGGTGCCACGGCGCCACCTCCGCGTCGACCTGCAACTGCAGCTGCAGGCCCTTGGCCGCCGCCTGCGGCGCCAGCAGCTGCTGTACGTTGTCGAGCAGGCTGCGCAGCGCCAGTGGCTGCAGTTCCAGCTGCAGCGCGCCGGCGTCGATGCGCGAGTAGTCCAGGATGTCATCGAGGATGTGCCGCAGCATCTGCGCGGAATCTTCGATCACCGCGATGATGCGCCGCTGCTCGTCGTCCAGCGGCGTATGCGCCAGCACCTCGACCATGCCCAGCACGCCACTCATGGGCGTGCGGATCTCATGGCTCATCGTGGCCAGGAACGCGGACTTGGCCTGCGCGGCCTGCTCGGCGGCCGCCTTGGCCGCGACCAGGGCGTCCGCCTGGGCACGCGCTTCGGTGACATCCACCCAGTAGCCGCTCCACAGCATCTGGCCCTCCTCGGCCGCATAGGGCGTGGCGCGCGACCGCACCCAGCGCGTGCTGCCGTGCGGACGGGTGCGGAACTCCATGTCGAGCACGTCGAAGTCGCGTGCGGCCTGGTCCAGTGCCGCGCGCACGCGCGCGCGGTCCTGGGCCTCGACCCGCTCCATCACCTGCCCCCCATCGGCCATCGCCTCGGCCGCGCTGAGGCCGAACAGCGCCTCCATGTCGCCGGCGATGTAGGGGAAGGAGAACTGCCCGCTTGCATCGCGGCGCGCCTGGTAGACCGTGGCCGGCAGGTTGTCGGTGACCTCGGCGAGGCGCTGCTCCAACCGTCGTCGCATCGACACTTCATTGCGCAGCCGCCAATAGCCCCAGCCGTGCACCAGGAAGGCGGTCAGCAGCACCAGCGCCAGCGGCACGGCCCACCGCGCGATCGAGCGCCAGTCCAGCCCGCTGCGGTATTCGGCGGAGAGCCAGTCGCCGCGGATGGCTTCGTGCTCGCGCGTGCCGAGATTGACCAGCACGCGGTCGAAGGTGGTCGCCAGCGGGGCGTACTCGCGCTTGACGGCCAGCGACAGCCGATCGTTGAGGCCGGCGGGCGCGGTCACGTGCAACTGCGTGGGGTAGGACTCGCGCACGATGCGATCGGCCGTGGCCAGGTTGCCGACGTAGGCGTCGGCATCGCCGCGCGCGAGCCGTGCCAGCGCCTGCTCGCCGCTGCGCGCCGGCACGATGCGTGCGTTGGGCGCGTGCTGCAGGATGAAACCGCGCAGGCGATCGGGATCGGAGACCAGGATGCTGTGCCCATTGAGGTCGGCCAGGCTCAGTACCGGCGGGCTCTGGCTGCCGACCACGATCACGTTGGGGACGGTGATGAAGGGCTGGCTGAACACCCAGCCCGGCCCCAGGTACGTGGAGTCGTTGGGGATGCCCATGATCGCGTCGACCTCGCCCTTGCGCAGCTGCTCGCGCACCTCGAACCAGTCGTGTGCGGGCACCCGCGTCAGGTGCGCTCCGGCCAGGCTCAACTGGCGCAGGTAGTCGCCGGCCACGCCGCTGGGCTGGCCATCGGCATCGATGAACGCCAGCGGGGCGGCATGTGGCGCGAAGCCGAGGCGAAGCGGTTGCGCCAGCACGCGCTTTTCCGCGTTGCCCAGGATCAACTGCGACCTGCGCGACCACTGCAACGGCTGCAGCCAGCGATCGGCGATCGCCTCACGCTCGGCGCGGGTGAGCCGGGCCAGTGCGCCGTCCAGGGCCTCGGCCAGCGGCTGGCTCGCGTTGGTCACGCCGAAGTGCAGGCGCTCCTGCGGCAGGTCGCTGGGCCGCAGCAGGGAGACCCGCTGCAGCGCCTTGGCACCGATCAACGTACTGGCCACGTAGGCATTGCCGATATACACATCGGCCTCGTCGCGGCCGACCATGCCCAGCGCTGCCAGGGTATCGGCGGCGTTGATCCGCACCGCCCGCGGAAACCGCGCGCGCACCTGGTCGCTGGTGACGAACTCCCCCTCGGTCACCACGCGCAGGCCCTGCAGGTCCGGGTCGGTCGAGGTGCGGGTGTCGTCCGGGCGCCCGACCACCGCCAACGGTGCCTCGATGTAGGGCTGGGTGTAGACCATGCAGCGGGTACGGTCGGCGGTCAGGGTGACGTTCATCACCACGTCCACCTCGCCCCGACAGGCCGCGTCGAGCACGGCGGTCCAGCTGGGGTAGGTGCGGACCTCCACGCGCAGCCCCAACCGCGTCGCCAGCAGGCTCAGGTAGTCGTAGCCCAGGCCTTGGGGACGGCCGTTCTGGATGGATTCAAAGGGCGGCCAACCGCTGTCGTAAATGCCCAGGATGATGGTAGGGTGCCGTCCAAGCCATTCACTTTGGCGGGGCGAAAGCGACGCGGTGGTCGCGGGCACATCGGCGCCCATCGCCCACATCGGCATGAATGCAAGGATCAGCAGAACCAGCCAGCGGACAACCGGGGTACGCATGCGGTCTGATCTCCGTAGAATGATGTTTCCACCACGGCACGACCCATGCGGCGTCCGCCTCGGCGACCATACTAATCCATGACCTTGCGCATCATCATCGCCGACGATCATCCGGTGGTCCGTATCGGCACCAAGGCCGTGATCGAATCCAGCGGGGTCGGCACGGTGGTGGCCGAAGCCAGCAGCGCCGACGAACTGTTCGCCGCGCTCGCCCAGCACCCGTGCGACGTACTGGTGACCGACTACTCGATGCCCGGCAGCCAGCAGGCCGACGGGTTCACCATGATCGGCATGATCCGGCGGCGTTTCCCGGACCTGCCGGTCCTGATGCTGAGCGTCTCCAACAACCTGGCGATCCTGCGCATGGTGGTCTCCACCGGCGTGCTGGGCCTGGTCGACAAGACCTCCTCGATGGAAGAGCTGCCCCTGGCCATCCAGACCGTGCAGCGCGGCGTGCCGTATGTGAGCCGCACCCTGAAGGAACGCATCAATGCCATTGGCACTCATAACGTGGGTGACGTGGGCACCAAGCCGCTGTCACCGCGCGAAGTGGAAGTGCTGCGCCTGCTTGGCAGTGGGCAGACGGTGAAGGAGATCGCCCTGCAGCTGCACAAGAGCGTGAGCACGATCAGCCGCCAGAAGGGCGATGCGATGCTGAAGCTTGGGCTGAAGGGCGATGCCGAGTTGTTCGACTACCTGCGCGACGGCGACATCTGACGCCCGTCAGCGCATGTACCAGCGCCGGATTCATGCGCAGGTCAGGCTTTTTTCAGCGCCGCTTCATGCGTCCTGCCGCTAGATGAATACGCACGCTGAGCGGTCCACCGGGGCAATGTTCCGGCAATGTCCGGCCCCCAGCGTGGTAGCCAAGGCCGGTGGGCAGGCAGTCGCCACACCTCCCGACCGTGGCAAGCACCTGACAGGAGAACCGAACATGCTCAACATTTCCGCACTCAGCCTTCGTGGACTGGCCATGGCCCTGGCCCTGACCGCCGGCCTGGCCACCATCAGCGACGCCAGCGCCATGTCCCGCAAGGACAAGCGCACCGTGGTGGGCGCGGTGGTGGGCGGCGTGGCCGGCCACCTGATTTCCAACGGCGACCCGACCGCCACCGTGGGCGGTGCCGTCGCCGGCGGCGCGATCGGCAACCTGACCACCCGCGATCGCCATGACAACCGGTATGACCGTCGCTATGGCTACGACCGCGACCGTCGCCATGACCGCGGCCACCGCGACTGGGATCGCCGACACGGCCGCGGCTGGTAATACCGCCAGCGGTGTCCACACAGCCGTAGCAGCAGCGGGCGGGTCGATGACCCGCCCGTTCTGCGTTCCGGGCCCCGGCGGTATCGCGCTACCCTAGGCGCCCGGCAGCAGCACCGCCCCCGTCGCACGTCCCGATGAACAACGCTCCCCACCTCGTCCAGGGCCTCAACAACGATGCCGTGGACGCCGACTGGCCGGCGCTCGACGAGGCCGAGATCGGTTGGCTGGCCGGGCAGTACCCGCAGTGGCACGGCCAGGCGCGCCTGCGCTGGCACAGCCCGCGACCGCTGTCGGCGGCCGCCCTGGTGGACACCGGCGCGGGGCAGGTGTTCGTCAAGCGCCACCACGGCAGCGTGCGCAGCGCGGCGACGCTGGGCGAGGAACACCGCTTCATCGCCCACCTCGGTGCAGCGGGCCTGCCGGTGGTGCAGGTGCTGCGCGCGGCCGACGGCAGCACCGCGCTGGCGCACGACGGCTGGACCTACGAAGTGCATACCCTGGGCCGGGGCGAGGATGTATACCGCGATGCGCCGTCGTGGACGCCGTTGACCGCGATCGCCCAGGCCCACGAGGCCGGCCGCATGCTCGCACGCCTGCACCAGGCGGCCGCCGATTATCACGCGCCCCAACGCGGCACCCACCTTCTCGTCGCGCGCGACGACCTGATCCGTGCCCGCGACCCGCTGGCCATGATCGCCCACGACCTCGACCAGCGTCCCGGCCTGGCAGCGTATCTCGGCCGGCGCGATTGGCGCGCGGACCTGCAGCGCGCGGTGCTGCCCTGGCATGCCGGCCTGGCCGGCCGCCTGCAGGCCGAACCGCGCCTGTGGGCGCACAACGACTGGCACGTCTCCAACCTGCTGTGGCGCGCCGACGGCGAGACGATGGCCGTGGCGAGCGTGCTCGACTTCGGGCTGGCCTCGCCCACCAGTGCCCTGTTCGACCTGGCCACCGCGATCGAGCGCAATGCCATTGCCTGGCTGGAGATCGACCGGCCGGCCCCGGCCGCGCGGCCGGGGATCGCGCTGGCCCTGCTGGCCGGCTATCGCGAGGTGCTGCCCCTGTCGGCCGCGCGCGTGCACCTGCTGGCCGACCTGCTGCCGATCGTGCACCTGGATTTTGCCCTGTCCGAAGTGGAGTACTTCGAGGGCGTCACCGGGTCGCCGGCCAACGCGGACGTGGCCTACCACACCTTCCTGCTCGGCCATGCGGCCTGGTTCCAGGGCCACGACGGGCAGGCCCTGCTCGCGGCGCTGCATGCGGCCGCCTGAACGCCGGCGGGCAGCGCCGCGGCGTTTGTGGTGAAATAGCCCTTGAAGCGGGGGTGCCTGGCGAAGCCAGGCTGAGAGAGTCCCTTGGAACCTGATCCGGTTGATACCGGCGTAGGGAGCTTTGTGCAGTGGGCGCAACGACCGGATGGGTCGGTGCGTGCGCGCCGTCGCTTCGTCTCTTCTGGCTGATGACGAATCGAATGAACCGCTGCTACCGCCCTGCCCTGCTGACCGTCGCCCTGTGTGCCGCCCTGCCGCTGCACGCCCGCGATGCCGCCCCCGACGCCGCCGAACGCTCCCCGACCGACCTTGCCGCCGTGCGCGTGCAGGCCCGGCAACCGGTGGCCGATACCGTCCAGACCAGCAGCTTCGGCAGCGGCGACTGGAAGGACACGCCGGCGTCGCTGACGGTGCTGGACCGCATGCTGCTGGACAGCCGCCAGGTGCGCACGCTGTCCGAACTGGCCAGCAACGATGCTTCGCTGGGCGACAGCTACGCGCCGGTGGGCTACTACCAGAACATCGCGATCCGCGGCTTCCCGCTGGATACCGGCACCGGCTACCGCTTCAACGGCCTGAGCACCACCGGCGAGCAGCGCCTGGCGTTGGAGAACATCCAGCAGGTGGAGATTCTCAAGGGCGAGGCCGGCCTTGCCGCCGGCGTGATGGCGCCCGGCGGCATCATCAACTACGTGGGCAAGCGTCCGGCCGAGGTGCGCACGGTCACCCTGGGCACCGACTCGGAAGGCTCGCGCTACGCGGCGCTGGATGCCGGCCATTGGCTGACCCCGCGCGTCGGCGTGCGCGTGAATGCGGCGTGGGATGGCAGCGAATCGTATATCGAGCACGCCGAGGGCCGTCGCAATTTCTACTCGCTGGCCACCGACTGGCTGATCAGCGACCGCAGCAAGCTCGAGGTGGATGCCAACTACCAGACCAGCGCGCAGCGCTCGGCCTCCGGCTACCAGCTGCTCGGCGCCCGCACCTTGCCGCGCGGCGTGGACCGCGAGCACATGCTGGGCTACCAGCCCTGGCAGCGGCCGGTAGGCATCGACAGCACCAACATCACCGCACTGCACACCTACCAGTTCAATGCGCAGTGGCAGTCGCGGGTGTCGGCCGGCTACAGCCGGTCGGTGATCGATGACAACGTGGCCTTCGCCTATGGCTGCTACTACGCCGCGCAATGCGCCGATGGCAGCGTGCCGGGCAACTACTTCGCGCCCGATGGCGACTACGACGTCTACGACTACCGCAGCCCCGACGACACCCGCCGCAACCTGGAAGCACGCGCCGAACTGCGCGGGCGCATCGACACCGGGCGCGTGGGCCACGACCTCAGCATCGGCGCCGATCGTTTCGAGCGCACCATCGACAAGCGCCGCAACGTCAACGAGTACGTCGGCACCGCCAACATCGGCGATGCGCAGGTGCCGGTGTTCGCGCCGTCGCCGCTGCAGCCGGGCCCGTCGGTGCGGCGCCTGGACAGCGCGCAGACCGCGCTGTTCGCCATGGACCGCATGCAGTTCGGCGAGGACTGGCAATGGCTGGCCGGTGGCCGCTTCGTGCGCCTGGACGAGCGCGCCTTCGACAAGCGAGGCGCGCCGGAACGCCGCAGCCGGCTGTCGCGCTTCCTGCCGCAGACCGCGCTGATCTGGAACGCCACCGACGAGGTGAATGTGTACGCCAGCTACGTGCGCGGCATTTCGCTCGGCCAGGAAGCCCCGTTCTGGACCTCCAACGATGGCGCGTTCCTGGCCCCGGTGCTGTCGCGCCAGACCGAAGTCGGCGTCAAGTACGCCGCGGCCGACGCACTCACCCTGGGCGCGGCCGTGTTCCGCACCTCGCAGCCGTTCCAGTACGCCAGGCCCGATGCCAGCGACGCCGGCTATACCTTCGTCGCCGAAGGCCAGCAGACCCACACCGGCCTGGAGCTGACCGCCAATGGCCGGCTCGCCAAGGGCCTGGTTCTCACTGCCAGCGTCAGCGCGCTGCAGGCGCGCGCGCGCAGCACCGGCACCGCGCTGTATGAGGGCCACCAGCTGGTCAACGTACCCAAGCTGCGCGCCAGCGTGCATGCCGACTACGCGCTGCCCTTCGCCTCCGGTCTGGCGGTCACCGGCGGCTGGCGCTACGCGTCGGCGAACGCGGCCACGGTGGACGGCAGCGTGCGCGCGCCGGCCTACCACGTGGTCGACCTCGGCCTGCGCTTCAAGCACGCGCTGGGCGAGCATCCGGTCACCTGGAACCTGTCGGTGGACAACGTGTTCGACCGCTTCTACTGGCGGGATACCGGCAGCAGCGCCGGTGACTATTACCTGTTCGCCGGTGCGCCGCGCCAGGCACGGCTGTCGGTCACGTTCGGGCTATGAACGCCGCGGCGATCCTGGAATGGTCGGCGGTCATGGCCAGCCTGCTGGGCGTGTGGCTGATGGCACGCCGGCGCATGCTGGCGTGGCCGGTCGGGCTGGTGGCGGTGGCCCTGTACGGGGGCGTGTTCGCCGAGGCCCGGTTGTACTCGGACACCCTGCTGCAGGTCGTGTTCGGCGGCTTCCTGGTGTACGGCTGGCTCAGCTGGCACCGGCACGCGCAGGAGGACGGTGCGATCGTGATCGCACCACTGGCACGGCGCACGCTGCTGCGTGACCTGGCCATCGGCATCGCGTTCGGGCTCGTGCTCGGCGCGGCGATGCATACCTGGACCGACGCCGCGCTCCCGTGGCTGGATGCGATGCTGGCCGCGCTGAGCCTGGTGGCGCAGTGGTGGCAGGCACGCCGGCACATCGCCACGTGGTGGTTGTGGATCATCGTCGACGTGATCTACGTGGGCATGTACCTGGTCAAGTCGCTGGACGTCACCGCCGGGCTGTACCTGGTGTTCGTCGGGCTGGCGGTGATGGGGCTGCGGGCGTGGACGGCGGCAGGCGCGGGCCAGACGATGCCCGCCGGTAGCCACCACGGCTGAGGCCGGCCTTTCGGGCGCGCCTGCCCGCCTTGCTCAGTCGGCCAGCCAGCGCATCGGCTCGGCGCCCATCGCCGGATCGGTGCTGCCCGGCTGGCCATCTTCCACCCGCCCGGCCAGACGCTGGGACGCACCCGGCTGCTCGACGTGCAGGTCGTACCAGCCGCCGCTGGGCGTGACATCCCAGGCGATGTCGACGGTGGCGCCCGGGTCGATCCGCAGCTGCCGGTGCGGCGCGGCCTCGACGTAGGCACCGGCGCGCACGGTGACCGCCAGCGGCATCGCGCCGGGGTTGTGCAGCCACAGGCGCAGGCGGCCAGCGTCGCGGTCGATGCGGGACTGCAGCGGTGCCTGGGTGCCTGGCTGGCCGCGATAGTGCCGATGGAAACCGTTCGGGCCGAGCAGCCACAGGTCGTAGCCGCGTGCGTCATCGATGGCCCAGCGCGCCTGCTGCGGCAGGCCCGGGGCAAGCGTGTAGCGGCGCGGGATCGCGCCCAGATGCAGACGGTCGTAGACATGCAGCACCGCCGCCGCGCCATCGCAGGCCAGGTCCAGCCGCACGTGGTCGTCAGCCAGCACGATGCTCGCCTGCGGCCGATACGGCAGCGCGCGCGCCGGGCGCACCCCGGGCGCCTGCCGCGCCGGCGCGAGGCCCTCGGGCACGACCGGCACGGTACGGCCCGGCAACGCGGCCGCACGCGCGGCGGTGGCAGCGGTGGCCGGCAGCGACGCGACGAAGGGCCGCACGTCGCCACGCGAAAAATCGAATGCGCCGGTCAGGTCGCCGCAGACCGCGCGACGCCACGGCGACAGCGCCGGTGCAGCCACGCCGAAGCGGCGCTCGATCAGCCGGATCACCGAGGTATGGTCGTAGACCTGCGAATCGACCCAGCCACCGCGGCTCCACGGCGAGATGACATACAGCGGCACGCGCGGGCCGAGGCCATAGGGGCGGCCACGCAGGTCGAGCGGATCGGCCTTCTCGTTGCCCGGTGACGGATGCCGGTGATACTCGCCCTCGGTCGAGACCGACGACGCGCCTGCCCAGCCACCGGCCACGCTGGGATCGGGCGACGGCGGTGCGGGCGGCGGCATGTGGTCGAAGAAACCATCGTTCTCATCGAACATCAGCAGCAGCGCGGTACGGCCCCACACCTGGGGATCGGCGGTGAGCGCATCCAGCACGCGCGCGGTGTACGCCGCGCCCTGGGCGGGGCTGGAGGGGCCGGGATGTTCGCTGCCGGCGGCATCGGCGATGATGAAACTGACCTGCGGCAGCTGCCCCTTCAGCACGTCTTCGCGCAGCTGGGCCAACCCGCGCGTGCTGACCCCGCGTTCGCGCAGGGCCGCATCGTGGCCGGGCGCGCCGCGCCAGGCCTGGCGGAACGTCTCGAAGCCGGCCAGCGGGTTGTCGGTGAAGTTGTCGGCCATGTCCTGGTAGATGCGCCAGTCCACGCCTGCGTTCTGCAGGTGCTCCACGTAGGTGGTCCACGTGTAGGCCTGCGGGTTGCCGCCCAGCTCGGGGAAGTTGTCATGCGAGTTGGCCACGGCCGGGCCACCGCCGCGTGCATGCGGATCGTTGTGGCCGGTCCACAGGAACAGGCGATTCGGATTGGTGCCGGCCTGCATTGCGCAGTGGTAGGCATCGCACACGGTGAACGCCTCGGCCAGCGCGAACTGGAACGGCATGTCGGCGCGCTGGAAGTAGCCCATCGCATGGTCCTGCTTGGCCGCCGGCCACTGCGCCATGCGCCCGTGGTCCCATGCACGCTGTGCGTCGGGCCAGGTGTGCGGGGTACCTTCCACGCGCATCACCCCGAACTGCGCGGCGGTATCCAGCGGAAACGGTGCGATGGCCCGCGTACCGGCCGCATTGGGCTGCAGCCAAACAGTGCGCGGCGGCTGGCCCGCGGCCAGCGGCGCGGCCGGGATGACAAAACGATCGCCGAACCCGCGCACCCCCGGAAGGGTGCCGAAGTAATGGTCGAACGAACGGTTCTCCTGCATGAACACCACGATGTGCTGCACATCCTCCAGGCTGCCGCTGCGCGCATGCGGGGCGATCGCCGCCGCACGGGCGATGCTGGGCAACAGGGCCGCCAACCCGGCGCCGACGCCGCCCTGCAGCAGGCGGCGGCGACCGATGTCCGGCGCGGGGGTGTCGCGTCGGGTCACAGGTCGACCCGGACCGAGACGCCGACCGTGCGCGGGGCACCGATGAAGGCGGAATCGCTGCCATCCACGCCGGCCAGGTAGCGGCGGTCGGTGAGGTTGCTCACCACCAGGCTGGCACCCACGCCCTTCAGCTTCGGCGACAGGCCCTGCAGGTCGAACCCGATGTTGGCGTTGAACACGGTGGCCGACGGCAGCTTGTTGATGTTGGAGGCATCCAGGTAACGCTCGCCGAGGTAGCGACCGGAGATGCCGGCATTCCAGCGCTCGCCCTGCCAGTCGGCCGAGACCACCAGCACGTGCTTGGGTTGGCCGATCACCTGCGCACCATCGACGATGCCCAGTTCGGTGTCGCGCGCCAGGTTGCCGCTGCCCAGGTATTTGGACCGGTTATAGGTGTAGGCCCCATTGACCCGCCAACCACTGTCCCAGCCATAGCCGAGCGCGGCTTCCAGGCCGGTGCTTTCCACGCCACCAAAGTTCTCGTAGACGCCATCGGTCTCGTCCAGGTAGTCGATGCCATCGGCCAACCGCGCCGGCAGGTAGACGATGCGGTTGTCGAACCTGATGGTGTACAGGGTCAACGAACCGGTCAAGGGCCAACGGCTCACGCGCAGGCCAAGCTCGATGTTGTCGGCGGTTTCCGGCTCGACCCGGGCGAAGCGCTGCGCATCGGTTTCGCCGAGCACGCCGGAGGGGATCGCCGCGAAGTTCTGCGAGTAGCCACCGAACAGCTCCAGCCCTTCCACGGGGAGGGTCCAGGTGCCACCGGCGGAGAGCAGCGGATCGGACCTGGAGTCCGACCGCACGTTCTCGGCGTTGCCGATCACCCGGTTGCGCTTCTGGTCGACGAAGAACTGCTTGACGCCCACGCGCGCACTGAACGGGCCGACACGGGCCACGTCTTCCACGTAGTACATCTGCTCGCTGGTCTTGTAGCGGTCTTCGAACTGCACCCAGTACGGCTGGTGATCAAAACCGATGTCGGTGCCGACATTGAGCAGGCGGTGCCAGTCGCGGCGCACGCTGCGATCGTACTGCTCCACCCACACGCCGCCACGCACGGTGTTGTCCACGCTGCCCAGGGTCTGCTTCCACTCCACGTCGGCGGTGGCACCGGCGCGGTCGTTGTCGTAGTGCGAGTGGCGGTAGGACTGCACGCCCTGCACGCCAGCGGCGTAACAGTTGGGGTCGTATTCCGCGCTGAAACCGGCGCGCGGTACGCAGCCGGCGCGCATCTGCGCGGCGCTTCCATCGGGGTTGACGAAGTAGAACTGGCCCAGCGCGCTGCCGCCATACACCGTGCCGCCACCGAGGTATTCCGATTCCGGCTGGCCAACGCCATCGTTGCGGGCCTGCACCAGGTACGGCGGCAACCAGTCGCCGCGGCCTTCCATCCTGTGCGCGTAGCCGGTCAACGTGGCCTTGACGCCATTGCCGCCGTCGAACGCACCGCGCAGGTAGCCGAAGGTGTTCTCGCGCAGCGCGCGCGATCCGGACCGGTAGTTCTGGTCCAGGTAGGGAATACCGGTGAGCGTGCCGGTCAGGCCATCGCGGTCCGGGTGGGTGGCGAACGCGGCCGGGGTGACGCTGGTGTACTCGGGCTCGTCGGCATCGTTGTAGGAGGCGTAGCCGCTGAGGGTCCAGCGCTCCAGCTCGGTGACGAACCGGGCCGCGATGTGGTCGTTGCTGACATGGCCGCTGCCGTCGATCCAGTCGTTGACGCGCGAAGACGACGCACTGACCCAGGCGCGGGTGTGACCTCCGAGCAGGCCGGTGTCGTAGCGCACGTAGTACTTGCGTGCATCGTTGTCGCCGCCGCCCACCACCATGCGCAGGCGCTGCTCGGCCAGCGGATCGCTGGTGAGGAAGTTGAGCGTGCCGCCCAGGGCCTCGTTGGAGCGCGAGGAGATGTCGGCGGTGCCCTGGCTGACTTCGATGGTCTCCAGGTCGAGCGTGTCGATGTAGCGGTTGGCCAGCGAGCCGCCGCCATAGCCCGAGCCACCGTTGGGCAGGCCATCGATGGTGGTACCGATCTGCTGCGTGTCGCGGTTGGTGACGAAGCCGCGCATGCTGATCTGCGTGCCCCACACCGACGAGCCGGTGGCATCGGCTTCGCTGACCACCACGCCCGGCAGCTCGTTGAGCGCAGTGTTGACGCTGCTCAGGATCTGCTGGCGGTTGAGGGTTTCCTGGCTGACGGTGGTCTTGGCGTAGCTGGTGGCCTGGCCGATGACCTGCACCTGGTCGAGCGTGCGGGCCTCATCGGCGGGCGCGGGCTCGGCCGCCATGGTCTGCACGGCGGAAGAAAGCAACAGGGCGAGCAGCGAGATTCGAGGGCAATGGCCAGAGGCGCGCATCGGGTCGGTGGGGGTAGTGGGCGACCGGCGGAGTATTGGCAGCGCCGGTGACTTCCCCATGACATTGCGCTTGCATTACGCGCACGTGGTGCTGCGTCTGACGTGGCTGGCCAGCTGCGCGACCGCCACCGCATCGCCAGCCGGCGGCGCGACGCCGAGCAGGGTTTCCTCTGCCGCCGACGCGCTGGAACACGCGGTCGACAGGGCACACCGGCACATCAGGACGACGCTATGGTCGAGCATGGCGGCGCTTCGCGGGACGTGTGCCGAGTGTATCGGGGTGGTCGTGGCAGGCGCCCTGTGCCTGCCACGGGATTTCATGCCTGGCCCAGGGCTGCCTTGTGGCTGGCGTGCGCGCTTACTCCGCGCCGCCAGCCACCGGGTGCGACGGGCGCCGGTGGAACTTGCGCGACAGCCAGTTGCCCAGGTCATCCATCACGGTGAACGCCGCCGGGATCACGATCAGGCTCAGCAGCGTGGAGGTGATCAGGCCACCGATCACCGCGATCGCCATCGGCGCGCGGAAGCTGGAATCGCCGGCGAAGCCCAGCGCGATCGGCATCATGCCCGCGCCCATCGCCAGGGTGGTCATGATGATCGGCTGGGCGCGCTTGCGGCACGCATCGATTAGCGCGTCGTGCTGGCTCATGCCGTGCTCGTCCTCGGCCATCACCGCGTAATCCACCAACAGAATGGAGTTCTTGGTGGCGATGCCGATCAGCATCAACAGGCCGATCAGCGCCGGCAGCGAGAGCATGTTCTGGGTGATCAGCAGCGCACCGAACGCACCGCCGGCACACAACGGCACCGCCGCGAGGATGGTCACCGGCATCAGCGCGTGGTTGAACAGCAGCAACAGCACCATGTAGATGCAGATCAGGCCGGCGGCCATCGCCAACAGGAAGCCGATGAACAGCTCGACGAACACTTCGGCATCCCCGGTGTTGAGGAAGGTCACCCCGGGTGGCAGCTGTTTGACGCTGGGCAATGCCTGCACTTCGGTCATCACATCGCCGAGCGGGCGGCCGTTGAGCTCGGCGGTGAGCGTGACGTTGCGCTGGCGCTGGTAGCGCGAGATCTGCGAGGGCCCGCTGCCCTGCTGGATATCGGCCACCGCGGCCAGCGGCACCGGACCGTTGCGGCCGGGCACGCGCAACTGGCCGATCAGTGCCGGGTTGGCCAGCGTAGCCTCGGCGAAGCCAACCCGGATCGGCACCTGGCGATCGGGCAGGTTGAGCTTGGCCAGGCGCTGCTCGTAGTCGCCGGCGGTGGCGATGCGCGCCGCCTCGGCGATGTCCGCGGTGGCCACGCCCATGTCGGCCGCGCGTGCGGCGTTGGGCACGATCTGCACTTCCGGGCGCAGCAGCGAGGCGGTCGACGTCACGCTGCCCAGGCCCTGGATGCCGCGCAGGTCGCGCTCCAGCGCCGTGGAGGCGTCCTGCAGGCGTTGCGGATCGTCGCCGGACAGCACCAGCTGCAGCAGGTTGCCGGGCTCGGAGCTGACATAGCTCACGCGCACGCCGGGCAAGTTGGCCAGCTTCTGCCGGGCCTCGCGCTCCAGCGCGCGCTGGTCGCGTTCACGCGTGTTGGCGGTGCCCCAGTCCAGTACCAGCGTGGCTTTGCGTGCCTCGCCCACACCGGTGGCACTGGGGTCGCCCAGGTCCAGCACGCTGCCCACGGCGGTGTACACCTGCTTCAGTTCGGGCATGTCCTTGAGCAGCGCGCGCGCCTGCTCGGCCACGCCCACCGTCTCCTGCAGCCGGGTGCCTGGCGGCAGTTCCAGGCTGAGGTTGCTGCGGCCCAGGTCGGATTGCGGGATGAAGGTGGCCGGGATGAACGGCACCAGCGCCAGCGAGGCCACGAACAACCCGGTGGCCAGCCACAGCGTGCGCCCGCGGTGGCGCAGCGCGGCGTCCACCCAGCCCAGGTACCAGACCATCAGCCTCGAATCGGGCTTCTCCTCGCCATGCGGCTTGAGCAGGTAGGCGGCCATCATCGGCGTGAGCAGGCGTGCCACCAGCAGCGAGAACAGCACCGCGGTGGCCGCGGTCCAGCCGAACTCGCGGAAGAACTTGCCGGCGATGCCGGGCATGAAGGCGACCGGCACGAACACCGCCGCCAGGGTCAGCGAGGTGGCGATCACCGCGTTGCCGATCTCGCCGGCCGCCTCGCGCGCGGCCTCCAGCGGCGGCTTGCCCATGCGCAGGTGGCGCACGATGTTCTCGATCTCCACGATCGCATCGTCGACCAGGATGCCGACCACCACCGACAGCGCCAGCAGGGTGATCATGTTCAGCGTGAAGCCGAAGAAGTACATCACCGCGAAGGTGGGGATGATCGACAACGGCAAGGCCAGCGCCGCCACCCAGGTCGCGCGCCAGTCGCGCAGGAACAGCCACACCACCAGCAAGGCCAGCAGCGCGCCCTCGTACAGCATCGTCATCGACGAGTCGTAGGAGCGGTGGGTTTCGTCGATGGCGGTAGTGACCAGGCGGAACTCGATACCCGGATGTTCGGCCTTGATCGTGTCCAGCGCGGCGTGCACGCCGGCTTCCACCTTGACCTCGCTGGAACCACGCGTGCGCGACATCGAGAACGCCACCACGTCGCCGCCGTCCAGCAACGCCGCTTCGGTCGGGTCGGCGGCGGCATCGGTGACCGTGGCCAGGGTGGACAACCGCACCGCGCGCCCGTCCGGCAGGGCGATGGAGTAGTCGCGCAACGATTGGGCATCGCCCACCGTGCCCAGCGTGCGGATGGTCTGCTGCGCGCCCTCGATCTCGGCCTTGCCACCGGCACGCTCGACCTGGATCCGCGCCAGCTGCTGGGACACGTCCCCGGCGGTGATGCCCATGGCGATCAGCGCGTTGGGGTCCAGGTCCACGCGGACCTGGCGTTGCACGCCCCCCACCCGGGTGACCCGGGCCACGCCGGGCACGCCGTACATGGCGCGCGCGATGTCGCGGTCGACGAACCAGCTGGCTTCGTCGGGCGTCATGTGCGGGGCGACCAGCGCGTAGGTCATCAGCGAGCCGCCGATATCCACCTTGGAGATCACCGGCTCCTGGATGTCCTGCGGCAGGTCGGTGCGGATGCGGGTGACCGCATCGCGGGTGTCGTCCAGCGCGGTGGCCAGGTCGGCCTCCAGCTGGAACTCGATGGTGGTGGTGCTCACGCCCTCGCTGACCGAGGAGATCACGCGCTTGACGTTGTTGACCGTGGCCACCGAGTCCTCGACCTTGCGGGTGACCTCGGCTTCGAGCTGGCTCGGCGACGCGCCGGGCTGGGTCACCGTGACCGTGGTCATCGGGAAGGCAATGTCCGGGAAGCGCGCCACCGGCAGCTGATGGAAGCCCCACAGACCGGCCACGCACAGCACGAAGAAGATCAGCAGCGCAGGCAGCGGGCGTTTGATCGCCCAGGCGGAGATGTTCATCGCGCGGCAGCCCTGGTCGCGGCCACCACGCGCACGCGGTCGCCCTCACCGAGGAAGCCGGCGCCGTCCACCACCACCTTGTCGCCGGCCTTGAGTCCTTCCAGGATCGCGGTCTGGCCGTTGACGGCCTGGCCGGTACGCACGCGGTGGCGGGCGGCCTGCTGCTTGTCGTTGACGCTGAACACATAACTGTGGCCATCGCGCTGCACGATCGCCGCCGTGGGGATGGTCAGCGCCTGGCCGTCGCCGGTGACGATGCGGCCTTCCACGTACATGCCCGGCTTGAGCGGGTCGGGCGTGGGCAGGTCGGCGTAGATCGTGCCGGTCCGGGTCTGCGCATCCACCCCGGGGGTGACCGCACGGATACGTCCGCTGACCACCTGGCCGGCGTAGGGCAGTTCGACGGTGTTGCCCACGGCCACGTCGGCCAACTGGTTCTCCGGCAACTCCGCGCGCCATTCCAGGCGGCCGTCGCGGATCAGGCGCAGCAGCTCGGTGCCGGCCGACACCACCTGGCCCGGCTGCACCAGCCGCTTGGAGATCAGGCCATCGGCCGGCGCGCGCAGGTCGGCAAAATCGCGGCGCAGCTTCGCCGCGTCACGTGCCGCACGGGCGGTGGAGGTCTGCGCTTCCGCATTGATGCGCGCTGCGCGCAGTTCGTCCAGGCTGCTGGCGCTGATCAGTCGCTGGGCCTCCAGCTTGGCGCTGCGTTCGTAGTTCATCCGCGCCAGCTCCTGCGAGGCCTGCGCCTGGCGCAGCGACGCGTCGGCCTGGGCCAGCTCGCTGTCCAGGGTGCGGTGGTCCAACTGCAGCAGCACCTGGCCCTGCTTCACCCACTGGCCCACGTCCACCGGCAACGCGGTCACGCGCTGGCCGGTGATCTCCACGCCGAGCTGCATTTCCTCATAGGCGGTGACCGGCCCGGACACCAGCACCGTGCGCGCCATCGGCTGCAACTGCGCGGTGGCCAGCGAGACCGGCAACGCCGCGCTTGCGCTGGCGGCCTCGGCCGAGGCCGCCTCGTCTTTGCCGCCACAGGCCGACAACAGCGCGGCGATCAGGATCAGGGAAGAACAGCGGAGGAGTCGGTCACGCATCGGTGGGGCTTCCGTGTCGGAGCAGCGGTAACGGGAGGGGAACATCAGGGGGTGGCGGCCAGACGCCGTTCGATGCCATCGAGCATCAGGCCCAGCCCCTGCTCGAAGCGCGTGTCGAAGTCGACCTCGCTCCAGACATCACGGGCCTGCCAGCAGTTCGGGAAACGCTCCTCGGCCAGGGCCATGAACGTTTCACCGAGCGCCTCCATGCTGCCGTCGCCCGGCCACGATTGTTCTTCGATCACAAAGCCCATCGTGTAGTACACCAAGTCCATCGAGGCGGTCGCGGCGAAGCGGATCGGGGCGCCGGCGCCGGCCAGCGCGGCCATGCTCGCCTCGCCTACCCGCAACACGTTCTCGGTGGCCAGGAACGTACCGGCGTAGACGCGCGCACCGTCACGCCGGGCCTTGAACGCCAGCCGGAATTCACGGGCGATCTGCAGCAGCGTCTGCCGCCACGGCTGGCCGGCCGGGATCGCACGGGCGACGTCGCAGATCATCGCGTCGGCCATGGCGTCGATCAGCGCCTGCTTGCTCTTGAAATGCCAGTACAGCGAGGGCGCACGGATGCCCAGCGAACAGGCCACCTTGCGCAGGGTCACCCCTTCCAGCCCCGCCTCATCCAGGATCCGGAAGGCCGCCTCGACGATGTTTTCCCGCCCGATCGGCTGACGCACCTGCTGGCCCTTGCCTAACGATGTTAGGGGCGCGAATCTAACAGCGTTAGGCAGGTGCGCGCAAGGAGGCGACCGCGGCCAGCGCTGGCGACCGGGTGGACGGGGCAATACCATGCCGGTCAGGGCCTGGCGCCCAAGGGAGAGAGCAGGATGCGCTGGAAGAACGGGACGATCGCGCTGGCAGTGTGGTTCGCCAGCGTGGGCGCAGGTGCGCACGCCGGACCCATGGACGGCGAGGGCGACGCGATTCCCTACGCGTCCCCGGAGGCCGCGCTCGTCGCGCTGCGCGCGTCCCCCCATGTCAGCGAGCGACTGGAGAACGACTGGTTCGCGCTCCAGGATCACCAGGGGCACGTGCTGTGGTCGATCACCGCACCGGGCAACGCAATGCACCCCTCGATGGTCAAGCGCACCCTGGTCCAGCGCGATGGCGGGGTCGAGATGGGGATGTCGATCAAGTGCGGCGCATCCAGACAGGCCTGCGACACGCTGGTGCAGACATTCCAGGCCAGCAACGATCGCCTTCGCCAACGTCTGCGCGACACGACCACCGCGGCGCCGCCGTCCGCGACGGCTCAGCCCACGCCGACCGGTGCAGCCGACCCGCAACGCTAGCCGAGGCCGCCATGTTTCCGAGAAAACCCCTTGCCTGGGTGTGCGCCACCCTGCTGCTGATGCCTTCCATCGGCCACGCCCTGCAGCTGTCGCTCTACGACATCCGTGGGTACGCCGTTGCCTACCTGGACACCGACCAGCAGATGACCGTCTACCTGTGGGATGGGCAGCCGGTGGCCTACGTGGATGGACAGTCCCTCTATGGCTTCAACGGCAGGCACCTGGGGTGGCTCAAGAACCGCGTGGTCGTGGACCATGACGGTTACGCGGTTGGATTCACTGAAAGCGTGATCAGGCGGCGCACGCGCGTGGAGCGCATCAAGGGCCTTCAACAGCTCACCCCGCTGAAGGCACTGCCGCAGCTGGAACCGATGGAACCACTGCAGGCCGGCGGTTGGTCGGATGTCCCGCTGGATGTGTTCCTGTCGATGGGACGGAACTAGGCCGCATCGCGTGGCGGAGGGTGTGCCAGGCATCCACGTCCACGTGGATCAACACGCCTCGCCAGGGTCACGTGCCGCGCTCCGCGCGGGAGCATGTGGCGGCTGAGCGCCTGGCGCGCCTTCCACCGCCGCGAGCATGGCGTACCCATTCGGAACAGGCCCCCACGGTGGCAACCAGCATCGTCGACCTCTCACTTACCGGTTTGCCCCCTTATTGCGCACCGCGTCCCCGGCGAAGTCGTCAGGACTGACCACCACGGAGCCATCACCTTCCAACCAGACGTCCTTGTAAACATCGGGAGGTGGAATAGTGTTGATGTCCGCCCCCAGGGGGAGAAGTTGCCAGCCAACCACATCACCACAGACCGTCCTGCCAATGAGCCTGCGACTATCCAATCCGCGCGCGCGCAGCCCATCCACCACTACCGCGGGAGGATGGCGATCAAACCCCTTGTAGAAGCGGCATTGCGCTCCATTCCTGCCCAACGGATAGCTCACGCCGACAGAATCTTCGCTGCACCCCGGCAGCAGGGCCAGGAGCACACTGCTCACCAGAACACGCGACAGTCCCATTGATGACGCTCCTCTGCTTGCGTTGGTATTCCCGCGCCCAAGGGCGAGGTTGCATGCGCCGTGTGGAAGACCTTGCCTCACCCATGCGTTGCAGCCATCCAAACGGCGAGGACGGGCGAACTCAGGAGAGACCTGCGACATCGATAGAGGCGCCGTGAAGCAACCGGACTACGCGTCAGGCACACCTGCCAGTGGCTCATTGGATCCGCCATCTACGTGAAAAGGCAGCATCGCCTCACAGCCAAACTCCCTCTCCATCGCCTACCTTACCAAGCCGACGATTGCATACCATGAGGTATTGGAACGGGCGTCGATCCCTCTACGGTCGAACTGACGCAATACATGCAGCGTCTCGACACGCGACACTTTCGTCCGCTCCTCATCAAGAATGGATCGTCTGTGTTTCTTCATCAGACAACCTTAAACGCTTGACCGTTGTTATCCCGAACGCCTCGAGCCCCGGCATCAGTTCGCCGAGGTCGAAATTACCGTAGTCATGCTTTCGCCGAAACAGAGGCAGCACCAACCTTCTGTTTCTCCCAGGATTAACCTTCTCATTGTCCAGCCTCGCCCGTGCGCGCTGCGGCCTCATGTCAAATCACCTCGCAGGATTTTTGACTACCAGAGAACCAAAGAGAAGCGCTTGGGTAGGCAGTGAATCCGACCTGGTACCTGGAATGCGGTAACAACCCCATTGACTCCCATCACAACCTTTACGTTATTCACCGGATCATAGTAAACCGCGGTGCCAGCCCACGGTCTGCACCTTGCAGGTGACCTGGCCGAAGCGATCATGGCAGTGCAATGTGCTGCCGCCTGCAGGCAGGACCGTCCCCAAGCGCCCCCCTGCCGAAACACTCGTCTGCCGCGCTGGCAGCCGGCGCGGTGTCGTGAGCCCCACCAGAAATCACCGCCTCAAATTTCCACGCTAATAATCACAAAGTGAACTTTCGTCATTCCAACTTCCCCCACTGTCCAGGCAACCGCCTATCTTCAACTGCCCTCTTGGCCAGAGCGCCCCCTGCGATCACGTTTAGGCCATAGGAATATCGTCAAGCCCTCCCGACAGCGGGCGGTCTTATAGGCCCCCACCGGGGGCGTCCTCAGGTGAAGCCACGTCAAAGCGCATTCAAAGCGCCTCCGCTAGACTCCGGCTTTCCATCCATGAAGGTGCGTTCATGCCAAGCCGCATTCGTCTTTCCCTTCTGTCCGTGGCCACTGCGCTGGTCCTTGCCGGCTGCGGCGCAGGCACTGAGTCGGCACCGGCCGCCGCCACGCCGACAGCGCCTGCACCTGCCGCGGCACCTGCCCCCACCGCTGCCACGGAGCAGCCCGCAACGCAGGCCGCTACCGCACCCGCTCCCAGCGCGGAAAGCGTGTTGACCGCGATCAGCGATATCGACGGCGGTGGCGCATTGAGTTACAACGTGGAAAACGGAAGCAAGATCCATTATTGGCATGGCCTGGAATTCCAGGCCGATGGCAAGCGCTACTACACCGGCTTTGCCTGGTTCACCCCCACTCGGTACGGCGCCGACCGCCAGAGTGGCCGCATCGATCCCGCCGCCAAGGTGACCCTCGCCCATGCCACCTACGTGGCCGATGGCAACAACGCCTGGACGCTGCAGGGCAGCGAGCCGTACATCGGCGAGTTCGGCCAGGCCGAGCAGGGCAACGCGATCGACACGGCACGCAAGCCGCAGACCTTCACCACTGCATCCGGGCGCGTGTTGCTGGCACTGCCCACCCGTGCGGGCACCAGCGATGCCGCCAGCCCCGCGTTCGAGATGCTGGTGTTCAACCCGCACGAACTGCAGGGCACCAAGGAGCGCAAGTGGACCTACCTCGGCACCGTCCCGGCCGCCGCAGCAGCGCCGTTGGAGCTGGTGCCGGTCGACGGCTCGGACCTGCCGGCCCTGCGCGTGAAGACGGCGGGGGGTGACAACGCGACCGAGTACCGTTACGATCCCGGCCATAACACCTACCGGCCGATCTCCCGGTAGCGGACCCAAGGATGTGGTCCGGATCGGCCAATACGTGGCAGCGCTTGCGCTGCCGCGTGGCACGCATGGAGATCGCGATGCATACGGACACTACCCGGGTCGGTCCGCGGAAGACATTTCTTCACTCCGCACTCACCCTTTTCGATCGTCTGGCCGTCCCCGGCCAGCACCGCCCAGCGAACGTCAATCATGACGGCGCCGTTTTGTCGTTTCCGTTGTCCTGCGCGCCCATCGTGCGCGGACCGGCCGTGGCAGGCAGGCACGACGCGGGGCGCTTCTTTTCCTCATCGGCCGCGGCCGATTTTCCCTGAGACGACACCATGCATACCGCCCTTGAACAGCCGGCTGTGATTTCCGTTGCGCGTTCCACCCGCGCCCTTCCCGCGCGCCACGCCCTGTGGCTGGGCGTTTGCCTGGTGGCCGGCCTGACCGCCTGCAAGGCGCAGGCGCCCGCAGGCGAACCGTCGACCGCGCCCGCGGCGGCGGCCACCGCACCGGCTACTGCCGCCGCGGCCACGCCCACCGCCGCCGCACCGGTCGCGCTCAGCGCCGAGCAGCTGCAGGCCGTGGTCGATGGGATGCTGCGCAAGGCGTACGGCGAAAAGGCCTTCAACGCCGCCACCGGCTGCTGGTCGCACAGCTTCGAAGGCGCCAACGACACGCTGGACTACTGCATGAAGCCGGACACGCCCAAGGTCGTGGCCGCCGCCTCCGGTACCCAGGTGTACTTCCAGACCTACAGCGATCCCAACGCGGACACCTACTCGCTGGTGGATCCGGGGCTGCGCGGCGCGTTCGCCGCCACCGTCACCGCCGATGGCAAGTGGACGCCGCTGGCCGCCACCGCGGCCATCGACCAGGGCCAGGCCGGCGACTGCGGCTGCCGCGACGCGCAGCTGGTGCAGGTCGGCCCGGATCGGCATGGCTGGCTGGGCACCGCCGGCGGTACCTGGCAGGGCGTGACCGTCACCCAGTACGCGTTGCTGGTACCGGTCGCCGGTGTGTTCCGCGATGTCTCGCGCATCGCGCAGAGCAGCGAAGACTCGCCGAGCGAAGTCGTGCAGATCCAGATCGACCCGACCGGCACGCCGGTCGATGGTTTCTATCCCATCAAGGCGACCCGCCAGGGGGATGGTGCAGCGGCGGCGACGTCGGTGATTGCCTTCGACCCCAAGCAGCAGGTCTACCCCGGGGCGCCGTAACGCCTCATTTCGATGTTCAGCTGAATCACTAAAAGGAAACTTACTATGTCAAATCGGGACGAACGCTGGGCAGCGCACCGGCAGGAACTGGAAGCGGCGGCCAAGACGGCCGGGATCGACGTGGACGTGATGGTGAAGATCGCCGGCTTCGAGTCGGGCTTCAATCCGAATGCGCGGCCGATCTCCACCTCCAAGCCGGAGCTCAACACGGTCACGCAGTACGACGGCACCAAGGCCATTTCCTCGGCGCATGGCTATGGCCAGTTCCTCAATGGCACCTGGCACGACATGGTGCAGAAGTACGGCGAGAAGTACGGCGTGGCCAATGCCGCCGACATGACCAAGGAGCAGACCAACTCGCCCAAGCTGCGCGAGAACACCAAGCTGCAGGCGGGCATGCTGGCCGAGTTCACCCGCGAGAACATCGAGCGCGCCTCGCAGTACGGCGGCAAGGACGTGGACGCCAATGTCTACGCCATGCACAACCTGGGCTCGACCGATGCGGTCAGCTTCCTGTCCAAGCTGCGCGACAACCCCAATGCGCGCGTGGACAGCGTGCTGAGCAGCAAAGTGATCTCCGGCAACCCGGCGCTGTACGGCGATGGCAGCATCTCGCTGCAGAGCGCCTACGCCAAGATGGGCGACCACATGGATCGCTACCAGGGGTATGCCGACGAGGCCACGCGCGGCCTGCCGAGCGGCACGCTCAGCCACACCGCCGCTGCGCCCTCGCGCGCCGCGCGTGATCCGATGGCCGACGGCATGCTCTCGCCGAACGAACGCGGTGCACCGGTCGAGCAGCTGCAGCAGCAGCTCAACGCGCTCGGCTACACCGACCGCAACGGCAAGGCGCTGGGCACCGACGGGTCCTACGGCGACAACACCCGCCACGCAGTGGAGAACTTCCAGCGTGACCACGGTCTGACCGTGGACGGCGTGGCCGGTCGTGACACCCTGCAGGCGCTGCGTTCGCAGGCGCCCGGCCATGCGCAGGCCGCTCCGGCGCAGGCACCGGCGGCAGCCGCCGTGGCTGCAGGCGCTGCTGCCGTGGCGGGCACCGCCGCTGTTGCGGCCACCGCTGCACCGGCCAAGGCTGCGGCCGAGCCCGTCGCGCCCGCGCAGCCGGCCGCACCGGCCACCGGTGGTGAAGGCATCGAGCTCAACCGTGCCTACGAACTGACCAAGCAGTTCGACCACGTCAAGTACGGTTTCGGCGACAAGAAGCCCGAGTCCGGTGCAGTGGACTGCTCCGGCTGGGTGGTGCGCCTGGCCAACCAGAGCATGGCCGAGATCAACGAAAAGGCCGGTCGCGATGTGTTCACCAAGGCCGACCAGTTCAGCCCGGGCTTCGACCATGCGGCCGGGATCATCCAGAAAGCCTCCGAGCGTTCGGGCACCCTGATGTCCGGCAAGGAGATCACCGCCAACTCGCTGCGCGAGGGCATGATCATCGGCGAGGACAACGGCGCCAAGGGCTGGGACCGGGGCCGCTTCAACGGTATCGACCACATCACCATGGTGGTGCGTGATCCCACCGACGGCCAGCTCAAGGTGAGCCAGTCGCGCAGTGGCGAAGGCGTGGAGATGATCCCGCTGCAGGGCTACCTGGACCGCAAGCACGCGCGCGGCGTAGAGCTGTTCGCCACCGATCCGCTGGCCAATGGCCGCGACCTGATCAAGGACGGCGGCGCCCGCGCCACTGCGGGCGAACGCGCGCCTGCGGCGAACGCTGCACCGGGCAAGGCCGAGTCGACCGCGCAGTCGCACCCGACCCTGCGCGAAGACAGCCGCGGCAGCAGCGTGCATGCCCTGCAGGAATCGCTCAATAAGCTCGGCTACACCGACCGCAACGGCAAGCCGCTGGACGTGGACAGCAAGTTCGGCGCGCACACCGAAGAAGCGGTCAAGGCGTTCCAGCGCGACAAGGGCCTGAGCGCCGATGGCGTGGTGGGTCCCAAGACCCATGCCGCGCTGGACCAGGCACGTGAGCAGACCAAGGCGCCGCAGGCCGAGAAGGAAGGCAACAGCGTGCTCTCTTCGCTGTTCAATGCCGCGCGCGAAGGCAACGCCGACGGCATGCGCAACGCGCTGGCCGGGCTGGCCGAGACCCCGGCGGGTCGCGCCTTCACTGAAATGCGCGACAACCTGCAGCAGCAGTTGAACGCACGCCAGGCCGAACCGGCGGCGCAGGCGCCGGCTGCTCAGAGCCAGCCGCCCGCCGAGCGCTGAGGCCACAGCAACACGCGTAGGGGCGCCATCGCCGAGGACCAGGATGTCCTCGGCGGTGGCTTTTTTCATTCAGGGGCGTGCGCGCCGCATCGATCGCGCTGCTGCTGGCAGGGCGCTCACCTGTGCACCACTCTGCGTCATGACGCCGCGTTCGGTGCCATGCCCGCGCACTGGCGCACCTGCGCTTCTTCCTCGCTGCCCTGGAAGCTGTCCGGGTAACGAATCTTGCTGCCGCCATTGCCGTCATTGAAGATGTACCAGCCCATGTCACCACCCCCCGGGGTCTGCGGTCGGAAGATCTGGTACAGCCAAGGCGCAGTGCGGCGCATGCGGTAGTCGCCGCCCAGGGCATCCAACGCACACGCCGACACCCGGTCGGCGTGCACGCCGCTGTCGAACCCCACGCGCGTGATCGGCGGCGGCGGGGGCGTGCGGGGGCTCGTGGCGCAGCCGGCCACCATCAGGATGGCCAGGGCCGCAATCCGTACTCGCATGCTCGCGTCCTTTTGAGATGCCGTGTTGGCGGATGAAGTTTACCCACGTCCAATCGCGGTCGCCGAGGCTGACCGCGGAGATCCGCTAGGGGGCGGCGTCCGCCCCAAGCTTGGTGGACGGCGACAGTGTCGGCGCCACGATGGCGAAGTCGTAGCCGCGGATGAGCTCGCGCCATTCGGGGGTGAGGGCGTCCATATCCTTGCTGCGCAAACGGCGCAGATCCACCAGGATCCAGTCGCCCGGCGCCGTGTCCGCGGGACGTGCCGACATCACATCCTTGCGCCAGTCGCTGCCCTTGCCCGTGGTCGCGTCGAAGTCGTACACCTTCATCGGGCGACTGACCCCGTTGTACCCGGCCTCCACGCCTTTCGCGCCGACCACGATCATGTTCACGGCCTGCACGCCCTCGCCGTCGGCATGTTCAGCGACAAAGTTACCCACGTCGCGCTGGCCGAGGGGGTTGTAGCCCTTGTAGAGGTGATAGGCACCGAACTTCATCAGCACGCGCGCCTGCGGCGCCTCGGCGAGATGGGCCGCCAGCGTTCGCTTCATCAGCCGCGCCCGGCGTCCGTTCGGATCGCCACGGCCAGATTGCGAGGCCTGGTAGATGGCGCGTGTTTCGCGCAAGGCCGCAAACAGCGCTTTTGCCCGCTCGCCACCGTCCTTGTCGATGGCCGTCCCCGCGGCGTCCAGCGTCGCATCGGTGGCCGTCAACAGGAACAGGTCCATGGGCGAACCGGAGGCGAGCGCGGCCTGCACGGCCGTTCTTTCCTGTCTGGCCAACGCCTCGATCTGGGCGCGGGCGAGCGGCCCTGGATTGGCGGCCAGCATCTGTTCGAACAGATAGCCACTGACGCCCAGGAACTCCTGATCCAGTCCCCACAACCTGAAGTCAGGCCCGGCGACGGCGGCGCAATCGGCCGCCGTCTGGCCTTCGGCGCGGCTGTTGAGAAACGCCATGACGTCCGGATGAGTGGTGAGGAAGTCCGCAATCTGCTGTTCCCGGTCCGGCGCTCTCAGCCGTGCATTGACCGCCACCGCGGCCTCCGGCCCGGTCTCCACGGCCATGGCGGTCAGGCCGCCGGGCGCCATCAAGCGACAGACGTTGGTGGTGAAGGCCGGGATCTCCCGCGAGAAATGGCTCTCGCCGATGAGCACGTACCGGCTGGCGTTGACCGCGTCCGCGAGGATCGCAGCGCCCGGACCCGAGAAGCCCTCCGGCCGGACGGTCAGCGACGACCGCGCTTGCGCCAGGCGATCCGCGAAGGCGAGCGGCGCAGCGTTTTCTGCATGGGCGGACACCGCGCACATGGTGGTGAGCGACAGTGCCGCCGCAATCGACTTCAGACTCATATCGCTTATCCCCGTTGGATGAATCGGCTTTGCGGATATCGCTGGAAAACGCGGGTAGATCGCGGTCACGGTCGCCTTCGCTGCCGCGCCCCCATTCAATGGGGCAAGGACGCGAGGAGGACGGACGGCGGGCCAGTGTAGAGCAGGCGCTCGCGGCTTTTCCACAGGCGTTGATGCATTCCCGGCGAGGTCGAACGACGCTGGACGGTCCCGCGTCTGGGCATGGGCTTACGCGCTTCTGTCCCTCATCCGGCAGGGCGAATCATGCAGCCGCGGTCCAGTGCATGGACGGGCGTGATACAGGTACGGGCCTGGATCGGCGCTCCTGCGCCAATGATGTTGCGCTCGCCTTTCCAGCGTGATGCCTGCTTCCGACCAGGAACGGACAGTGGCGATGCCTTGAGCGGCGCCAGCTTGTATTGCCCACTGCATGCGCGGGATCAGGACGGTACCGCGTCGAGGTGTAGGGCAGGACTTCCCTCATGAGCGCTTCAAGAAAACACGTGTTTTCCAGTTTCAAAAATACGCTGCTTGTTCTTCTCACTCCCTCGTCGAAATCCTTTCGAACCTCGCTCAAAAACGAGTGGAGGAATCAGGCTCCGACCGCAATCGGCACCGTCGTTCGACATGCGTCGGCAACCCTGGAACGAGGGCACGGACTAAACAGCCAGCGCCGGCTGGAGGCAGGTCAGTCCTCGAATGCTTCCTGTTGACCGTCAGCTTCAGACTGGCGCAGGAAGCGTGAGATGACGCGACTGACATGTACGGTTTGCGGGGGCCCAACGCCGACGCAAGACCACGTCGAAACCCGGCGTCGCGCTCAAGATCCGTGTTCGGAAGTCGCCTCGTCGGTGCAGGAGTCGGTACGCGCATGGCCGCGGCTACATAGCCACGTCCCCATAGTTTCGACACCAATTCGCGCCAAAGTTGCAGCCCTGTCGACTGAAAAGCGCTGCAACTATGAGAGAAATGTTCCCATAGCTTGCTTCGACGAGGCGCATCTCATTGAATCATAAAGGGATTGGCCCATAGTCAGTCCATTCGTAACAGATGCACAAACTATGGGGACAAGCGAACTAGCTTGAGAGGGCGTGCTGCAGAGACCTCCAATTCCATTGGCGTCATAGAAATTCGGATCCTGGGCTTGCCACAAGCCCCTTTACTCGCTTGCGCAGTTCTTAGGGCGAGCCGACTAATGCTGCCTGGAACGCTCAAAGCGCCCCAAGCATCCGCCTCCTGCGGTTGGGTCGGCAAGAGGATCGGAGCGCTGCAGGCGTCGACCGAGAGGAGAACTGGGGGAGTTGGCAGGCAAACGACCACCAATGATCTCAACGCCTCCTGCGTCAATGCGCCCTGAGGAGCGGCGTAACGGGCGGTTGGGGCCACGCCTACCCTATCCCTTAGAAATTCAGCTCAATGTAGTTGAGTCAATGATTTCGCGAAGGATGAACTTAACCTCGTGTCTTGATGCAGAGAGCTGGCGAGTAACTTTCTCAACTACGATTGCATAAGATCCGCCTTGGCCAACCGTCACGGCATCGCGAGCGCTAATGACTCGAGCATCCACTGATCCTTCCAGAACCGCGTCGCGCACCTCATCATAGAACTCGAACTCCGCATCCGATTCACTGAAGGCTAAGAAGAACCCGGAAGCGGCCTCCATCACCGACGTCCTAGTCTCCTCAAACCTACCCGCCTGCAATACGCGATTTGCTATCGACGGACTCAGGTAAGCGCCACCAGATTGGCTCTCATTCAGCAGCTCGATACCTGACTTCTGCACGAGCTTCAGGAGCTCAATCAAACGAGCATTGGCGCGTGGCCCTACGGCGTGGAGCAGATTCGACACATCCTGTACTTCAGGGGTATCGGACGCGTTGAGCATGAAGGAGAATAGCTCAGACACGTTTTCATGCAGCGATTGGTCGCCAGCTTGCATGTCAATCCGTAAAGAGCCAGGCACCGCCCTTGAAAAATGCAGGGTTGCGCGCTCCTCCAACGTACTGCTCCAGCGTCCTCGATTGGTGACTGAGTCACCTTCGATAGATTGAGCCAGAGTGGTCCATAGCCGCTGGAATGTGCTCAGAACGCCGGACATCACCCTAAAGCTGAGAGGCTCGTGACTACTTGCTCTACCCAAGGTAAGCCTAGACGAAGCTACTGGAGGGTACATTTCGGACAGCAACGCTCTCGCGCCTCTGGGCAATTTGCTCCCAGGATCCGGGAGGATGTCTGCAGAGAGCTGGTCTAGCGTTAGCTCCCAAGCACCTTTCACCGCAAAGCTGTCATCCAGGTCTAGGACTGAGATCCCGTCCTTCACCATCGCCGAGTAAGTTGAGCAGTGGCCTCCGGCCAGCGCCAGCAACTCTACCGTCGATACGGGCGAAAACAGCCATCTGACTGCGGCATCGTCTTCGTCGGCCGCCACTCCCAGGGACTCTTGCCCATTAATTTTCGACAGGAGAATTTGAGGGCCTTCGTACTCTGCAAGTACGGAGACAACCTCGAATCGAATGCTCGGGGCTAGAGAACCTTGTCCGAGTGCCCATTTGTGCTTCATGGGTGAGCCCCAAATAGCTGATGTGCGGTAGGAAGGATTCCCGCAAAGAGCCACAGAGAATGATGTCCCGCAGCTCCCGTCTGCTTAATCAGCCCATGGGTGTGATCTAGCGTCGCAACTGCGATTAGGTGAGCTTTCAACCGCGGAACAGACGCTCGAAGGTCCTCCAAGTAATCAGGAGTGCGCGAACACGACAACGCTGCTCGCAGGCATGAGTCCTTTCGAGGGAAAGTGCCTTGCTCCATCGCGCACTTCATGTCTTCGGCCGTGGCGGGAATCGCTTCGACGAGTCGAAAGACCTCACCGTCTGGCGGTATGGCATCTGAAGGCGGACACTGATGTGGCAGGTGGCTAGGCCATGGGCTGGTGGGCAGTCCTTCCATAGACATACGTTCCTTTGGAGTTCGATCTCGCGCGGAGCTTGAGCCTGAACTGCTGGAATTGCAACTTCTGGGGATGGCCCCTAGGTGTCGGGCTTGAGTTCATCAGCCAGGGCCAATTGCAGCATCGGGAGACGCCGGGACATCTCTGTGCATACATCCCAAGGCTTGTGGGCCCCAGCCAATTGAACGCCTGGTCATGGGCAGCGTCGCGTCGCGCGCTAAGGCGCGCTCCAACGCTCTGGGCCGCGCTTTCACTGCCCATAAGCCGAAGCAGCAAATGACCTCCCGGTGATCGCATAGCCGCTCCGGTTGTTGAGGCTTACGCACCGGCTGACAGCACCACTTCATTTGGTCATCGCTGGCTGCGACGAGGAAAGAGCCACACCTATCGCACCATGAGTGGCGTCACGTACGATCTGTCTCGTTGGCGCGCGAGATTTTGAGAGCTACGGGCATTGAATCGTAGGCCGACATCTGTAAGTGCTTGCCATAGATAGATATTTCCCAATTCACTTCCTAACGGATGCTGAATGAAAGATGAATAGCATTGGATGGTGTCTCAGGCACTTAGACCACAATATGTAGGCGGTCACCCACCGCAACCACAAGATGTTGACTAATTCTGTGGACAAGGCTGTGGATATCCTGTTCGTGGCGCTCTGGCGTGCAGACTTGCGGAGCCTGATTTGGATAGGAATAATTCGCCCACGGAAGAGCCTAAGGCTCCATCCAAAGAAAACACGGCCGTTTGCAGGTGACATATAAGAGGGGCTCGACCTCCACCTGCAACCGGCTTTTTTTTGCCCAAAGGAAGGGGATGCGGTGGGTAAGAGGTACGCGCTGCTCTTGGATGCTGGATTCGTGAAGCGCAAGATCAAGCGAGATCTTGGCGATGTGACTCCCTCAAACATTGAGCGCTTGGTAGCCTCGATTCGTAAGCATGAGGCGGTGTCAGGCTTTGAGCTTCACCGCATCTACTACTACGATGCCGCTCCCTTAGGAAGGTCAGTTGACCATCCACTCACGGGTGAGTCCATCGAGTACGGCAGCACCGACGTGTTCAACGAGAATGCAGCACTTCTGAAAGAAGTGGCGAAGCTTCCGCATTTCGCTCTCCGCAAAGGAGAGTGCACCCACGATGGCTGGAGCGCTCAGTTCAAGAAGTTGAAGCGCTCCTCAGCAAGGTTCGACGCTGACACCAACACGCTCCAGGTTCGCCCAGTAGACCTGAAACCGGTGATCCGCCAGAAGGGCGTGGACATGCGAATTGGCATGGATATCGCTGCCTTGACCTTGAAGAAGCACGTCGACGTGATTGCCATGGTCACGGCGGACAGCGACTTTGTACCTGCTATGAAATTTGCCAGACGAGAGGGTGCTCAACTCCACCTCTTCACCCTCGCGCACGGGGTGAAAGAAGAGATGTCAGAGAACTGCGACCTTCTGATCTCTGCGAGTGCAAGATCACTGGTAGATCTGCTGCCAGCCGATCCGTTGGCGATTCCTCAGCCAACTTGCTGATCCCGCATATCCAGGCAAAACCGTAACTGCATCTAGCGAGTCATCGTGAGCAGGAGCCTGTGACTAGCGGGAAAACTAGTTCGATCTGCAAAACTAAGACTGCTCGGTGTTTTGACACCTACGGCACTGCCCCTAGGTCATGCACAACTGCCTGTGCATGCTTGAGGCCCGCCGCCAAGAGCCGGCCACCTTCTTACCGACCCAGACGTTGAGCCAAGACTCCTGCAGCCGGCCCGCGTCCAGAAAATCCGCCGGGTCGAAGCTGTCTGCCCTCCCCTCGAACGGCTCGCCAAGCAATGCCACCCCGCCCACCAAAGGCTGGACCTTGGCCGGGAGCGCGATGTCGCCTTTGGCATAGGCCGTCGCCATAACCCGGGCGTCATTGGGAGACCATTGCCGGCGCCCATGCCTGTGTTGAAGCAGAACTTGCCGACCATCTGGGCTACTTCAAGGCGCCTGGATACGGTTCCGCGCCACGGTCGCTGCTCATCCTGCCGCCGAAGCAATCTCAGTTCTGTGGGCGCAGAAGCTGCCCCAGATCTCGGATCGTCATGCCTCGACCGGGCCCGCCGACCTCAATGCGGCTCTGCAACGTGGCCTAAGGGCGGTTGGTGCCCAGATCAGAAAAGCCGCAGGGATCGTGCCCTCCGTCCCTGTGACCTAGTTCGAGGGAATGATGTCCAGGGGAACCCGCCCAACTGATGAGCGGCCATGGAGTGTCCGAATCCGGCCAAAAGCCGTCCTCAAACAGCGTCGTATCGAACAGGGAAGCGCATCTCATGCTCAGGGAATAGATCGCATAGAAAGAACTTCCGGCGAAAGGCGTCGAAGAATTCCCGATTGCGTTCCGCCAAGGCCTGGGCAAATATTTCTGGCTGGAGAGGTGGACCGACGTAGTCGGTGGGGGGATTGGCCGCCATTTTTATGCCGCGCTCCAGACGAGCCTCTGGCGTTTCATATGTTGCCTGATAGTGATCCCACACATGCTGAAACAGCCATTGCGCTGCGCGATAGACGAAGGTATCAGGCGTGGCACGAAGCATCGCTTCTACTGCCTCCCGCGCTGATCGAGTACGTATGAGCGTCCCATAGAGCTCAAGATACGCACGCATCAATTCCTCCGGCGTGACCGCGCGCGTCGGCCCGATGAGACCGTGAACAGGTGCGCGATCGACCAATCCGAGCGTCGATGTGAGTGCACTTCCATCGCACGCAGCAACAACCACGAGCAAGTTCATTGCCGTCGCAATGTTTAGAGTAGTCAGCGGTCCCTTCAGATCGATCCAAGCGACGAATGAGCCGTCCGAGAATGCTAGGCCGTCATCGTTCCCATGGCACTCGATGTGGAGCACAGGAATGTCTCCAGTAGCCAATGCCGCCGCCGCCAGCTCGGGGAGCAACGTCAAGAATTCGGCTTGGCTTTCAACGCGCCGATAGCGGACTTCCGGTGCGGGAGCGAATACTTGGGCACGAAGCCCCACGTCCTGATATAGCTCGCGAGCTGTGTTGCGCTCTCCAGCGGGTATAGAGTCGACAATCAAGATACTGGTTGAAGCGCACTTTGTGCCCTTTGGCGCTAAAGGCGTCTGCTTAGGGCTGGAAGCACCCGGCGCAATGCGGCCCAGAGCACCCCTTATTTGAAAGCAGCAGGGATGGCCGTCGGAATTGAAGCTTGGCGCGTTTTCAGGTAACCGGGCATTCCTTCATCAGAGTATCGTTGCTGAGCGGAGCGTGAGCGAGAACCAGTCGCCGCAGCACCCCTATCACCAGCCCAGCACGCTCTTTAGGACCACATTGCGCACCCAAGAATAAGGTCGATTTAATTTACCATCGATCCTTCCTATGCCAGTACTCAACCTGTCCTTGGGCATAGGTCAGGGCTTGCTTTAGCGCCTGAATTCGGTACTCCGTAACGCCATCCTCAACAATCTCTTCGCAGGCTCTTTCAAGTGCCCAATACACCGGAGCCGCTCGGTTAATGTAGTGCAGCCACTCGTTCAACTCACGCTGTGTTGGGACGGTGGCGGCGTGCACGTGTTCTGCCAGACCGACCGATAGATCTCGCAGCGCAATCGTCATATCCCAAGGCTCATTGATCGTAGACATCAGCATGGCTCCTGTCTCTCGGGCATACGCATAATTGGACGTGTGGATTGATGTGGGCTTGTCCTATTACCACCGGCGGGGGCTCGGCGTGACCGCTTCAAGATGCCCTTTGGAGGACACAGGATACGCCTGGACTTCATTTCTTGCGGCACCTGCGGATCAGCTGATTAAGGAGACCTGTAGTTATTGTGGCCTCCGAATTGGCGCCGCGGGTCCAAGTAACTCGCTTTGTAACAACGTTGGATTCGATGTGGATGGATGTCATCTTTCGGCAAGAAACGGATATTGGGGGCAATGCAGATGCGGCAGTTCCTTCTAGCACCTAGCTCGTTGGCTGCCACCTACTTCAACGCCTCTCTCCATGCTAGGCAACGGGTACGACGCTCAAAGTCTGTTCCTGGATACTGGGTGATCGCAATGATGTTCTCCGCCGGAACAGGTTCTGTCGAATAATCCTCATAGTTCCCGATCTCAGGATGCTCAAGCAATCTCGCGGTCTGAAGATCCACTTGGCAAACCAAATCCACAAGCCTTTGGACTGCGCGCAAACCGGATATTGGCACCCAAGCATCGATAACCGTGGGCCGTCCCAGGTTCTGCAACACGGGCGCAATTTTCCCGTCATTCGCATGCGCCCAGTACATGGCTTCTCCGCCCCAGTTTCGCAGAAGAGGACTAATCGCCGACTCGTCTGGCAAGTCACTCGAGAATCCGAACCAGAGTTGTCCCTTACGATTCCGTTGACCCGCAACGTTGCCGGCTCGCAATCGAGTTGCCACCTCATTTGTCAACTCATCCGCTGCATGCGCAGCGTCGATTCGTTTTAATAGAAGGTCTTCAGACAGCACTTGAAGCCCTTCGTTAAGGATTTTGTGAACCTCAGTGTCAAGCAATCGCGTGCAGTGCCACCCACGCAGAGCGTAGCGTCGTAGCTCAGGGGTCAAAAACTCGTGTAGCCGGTCGTAGGTGCCGGCCCTTCCGGGACGTTCATTGAACCAAGGCTCAGACCACTGGCGCGAAACGATCAACTTCGAGCGCAAGTGTTCGGACCAAGTTTCGGGCCTGCCAGGATCAAACGAAAGGATTTGCATAGTTCATTGACCATTGCACGAGCCAAAAATGGCGATCTGCGCTGCAGCTTCAACGGCTTGGATTGATTAGGCCGCCAGGCGGGCTTTCTAGGTCGATAGCGCCCTACGGCCAGAAGCGGGCGCCGCCTGTAAAACAAGCGGTACTTTTTGATCCGGCATGGGTGAGGGTGTACTCCCTTCAGATGTGCAGGCCGTGAGCGAATCCAGCTCACCCAAGGGGGCCCCGGCCAGGATCCGCCGGATCTGTACTGACCATTCCCAAAGGCTCGGTGGGGACCGCTGCAGCCCGCTGCGGATCTTGGTCGAATGCGAATCTCGGAGGGCATAGGTTTCGCCTGGGACAGCCGGTGGAGTCATTGGCCATCAACTTCGCGAGTAGCTCCGTGCACGCCCCGTTCGGCAGCGCTCGACAGGAGATCCGCGTCAATCTGAAGGTGGAGGCGGGTAGCGACGTCATGTGGCGCCAACGGCAGCAACATGTCAGTCGAGCGCGGCCTGACTGCTTCTTTGAGATGACGGACCTGTGGTGGTTCTTTCAGGTATGGACCGAGTTTGGCGGAAGCATCTGCCGATGAGCTATAGAATCTTTCCGACATGCTCGACTCAATTGCCCCAGTTGGTGAAATATCAGCCATCCACATCATGGATCCTTCAAAGAACATCTCCAAGATGCGCAGGTCCACAACGGGTACGCCATCGATGGTCTCCCCGGCCCCGATAGCGTGGTTCAACACGACCACAGGCAAAATGTCGGCGCTGGCCGGAATAATAACGCCCAGCTCTTTTGCTCTTCGCCTCAGCTCGTCCGGCGCTGAGCGGGCAGCATCAGCTTTCCGGGCTACCTGCGCTACCGCGTCCAGTACCTTTTCTCGATGATTGCGCCGATCCACCGGTGAGACCGGCTGCAGAAAACACTTGGCCTCCCCAATAAGAAGTGTGTTGCCAACCACAATAAGCAGATCGACTTCCTCTTTTCGACCATGAGGCGGCGAGAATTCGAAAGAAGAGCTGCAGATGGCGGACACCTCCGCGAGCACGGATGCCTCGATCTTCGCGTTGATGGATGACCTAGCAAATTCTTCGAACGCAGTTCCCCGCACATCCAGTGGGAAGCCGATGTTCCTAAGCCAAACGTCCATAAGCCACCGGAAGTTCGGATGGATCAGAGTGTGGTAGCAGATGGCAACACTGTTGCTATCGATTTTGACCAACGGCGCAGCCCAGAGGCCTCCTGATTGTGAGTCGGACGAATTACCCTTGGGGCGCCGATAGGTCAGGAACTCAATGAGTTCATCTGCTTCATCGCCCGATATCGCAAGGCCCTCCTGTAACGCAAGGACAAGGTCAACTCTGGACACAGGCGGAGCCATGGCGGCCCAATCGGCACAGAACACACTTTCGCTCCTTTCCTTCTGCAGCTGCTGCTTCGCAGGTCGAGCAATGGACTCTGCCAGTGTTCCCAATAGAAGATAGGCCTCCAGAATGCGATCTACGTTCAACTTCAAACCTTGCGGTGCCTGCTCCACAACGATCTTCTGATAGTACTTAGGCACCATCGATCGTACGGCTGTGAAGTGCGCGGCTGTTTCTGATCCTCCCGGAGAAAAATCCAGCTGGACGCGACCGTCAGGGCCAACGCTGCCCTCCAGCTGGCGAGTGCTCGGTAGAGCGATGTTCCCTGAAGCGATCAGGTCTTTGAGCGAGAGATAGTTGAAGTTGTGAGCTTGAGTGGTCGTCATGAAGTGGCGGTGATCAGCAACAACTTTCGACGCCTCCCTCTCCACATCGGTCGGGCCAAAGGCGTATGTGGGTTGCGATCTCAGCTGTCGAGTGTCATTCCAGATGACGTCTAACCAGAGGTCTTCGACACAAACGTAGGCGTTGGCTATCTTGAAGTCGCGCGCAACGTAATTCCACGGCAGATCTGCTATTGGCTGAAGTGACTCGGCGTTCAATGTGGGGCACATCCGGAGCAGTGCTTCAGTCACGTCGACCGCGACTTCGCAGACCTCATCCGCTGTGTAGGATCCGCCTGGCAGCTCCATCTTCTGAGTGGCAATCTGATCGGTCGACAGGCCTGTGCCAGCAGTCAACTCAATCGCACTTTCTAGAGCGATCACATGCGCGAGAAGACACTCGCGATTGCAAAGCGCGACAAAAGCGTGTGTCCTGAGCCCGGGGGAAAGGTCCTTTCGGGTAATGAATGCAAGCTTCTCTCGGAGCGCCCCAAGAGATTGATGAATAGTCAAACCAATGGTGACGACTTCGAGGTCATCAAGAGTACAGTCATCTTGGGTACCTCTACTCAACCATACCTTGAGATCGAACTGCCTGGTGGTCGGCCCTGCCAATAGCTTGTTTCGTATATCCTGCACAATAGCCATCTCAGCCGTAACTCCATTTCCGGTGAATCATGGTACCGCGCAGAGTGCGAGAATTTCGGGGCAGCCACCACGCCGAGTACGTTGCGATAGCAGTCCATTCCTCCGATGGTTACGGCGCTTCACTCCAAGAGCCCCCACTGGGGGTGGACAGAAGCCGACTTGCGCTTGCGCTGTTCTAAGCTCTGGCATCTATTGATCGGCTGGCGAGGACAGCAAGACGCTGCGCGTAGACAAGCAGTTTCGGTTCAAACTCGGCTAAGGGAGTTCTATAGCACGAGAATGGACCCCAGGGCCCTAAGTTTCATGGCTGCGCCTTTCTTCGGCGCTTTCGTCGCTGCCTTCGGAGGCGCTCTGCCTCGTATCTGCGGTTTTGACGGTGAGCAACCCAAACAGAAAAAGCCGTCAAGGCGACACAATAGAAGATAACGATGCCCGCAAATAGGCTCATTTGCTGAAAGATAGTCCAAGACTCGAAAGGGCCCATCGCGGCATCCTGATCAAGAGGTAAAGCTCAAGCGAAAGAGGACTATAATTCAGCCAGCTCTAACATCAGCGGCTCTAGCTGAGCTCTTGATCGAGCAGAAATGTGCTCTTTCGTTGATCCGGTTGCGGCGCAACCGGCGGGCTTCTGCGGGCTCTATAGATGCAGTATGCGGTCAGCATTGCTGAAATGGGCAAATGAGCGTCATAGATCGCGCTTGAAACAGTTGAGCGCGTCTTTTTTCAGGTAGCTCCAGTGAATCGACCATCGGATCAGAGATGGAGTACGCTCGGTGCGTGGCCATCGGGCTTCGCCACTCACCCCTGCCAAGCAGGGTGAGCAAAAGAACAGTGTGCAGCGGCCCCTCATCCGAGCGCGGATTTGTTCCCATAGTTTGTGCAATCGGCAGGAACTATGGGGACGTGGCTACATGTCACCCCGTAGTTCCCTGAACCCGCGCTTCATTCATGTACCGGTCAGTTCAATATTCAGGAGCGATTGGGACGGCAAATGAATAATTAACACCTGTCGACCGCCCCTCTCTCCCCTCCCCCGGGGGGCGGCCGACGAAACCAAAATAATTAAAGGTGTGTCCCGATATGAAGACTTCTTTGCTTGCCCTGGGTCTGCTCGCTGCACTCCCGTTCGCTGCTTCGGCAACCGACGGTCTGTCGTACAACTATGTTGAAGGCGGCTACGTGAACACCGATGCCAAGGGTGGCGACGCGGATGGTTGGGCCGTGAAGGGCTCGGTCGCGGTGGCGCCGAACTTCCATGTCTTCGGTGACTACAACGCGCAGGAAACCAAGCGCGGCAGCAATGATGTGGACCAGTGGAAGGTGGGTGTGGGCTACAACTACGGCATCGCCCCGACCACCGACCTGGTCGCCCGCGTGGCTTACCAGAAGTTCGATCCGAAGCGCGGCCTGGACTTCAACGGCTACTCGACCGAAGTCGGCGTGCGCAGCGCGTTCACCCCGAACTTCGAAGGCTACGTGATGGCCGGTTACGAGGACTACAGCAAGAAGCACGGCATCAACCCGGACGGCGAGTTCTACGGCCGCGTCGGCGCCCAGGCCAAGCTCAACCAGAACTGGGGCCTGGCCGGCGAAGTGAAGCTGGCCAAGGGTGGCGACAAGGAATACTTCGTCGGCCCGCGCTTCACCTGGTAAGACCGCCACACCGCGGTACGTTGTTGGATGGCGCGTGACCTCTCTCCCGCGCGTCATGAAGCCCGGCCTGGCCGGGCTTCACTTATGCAAGGCCGGCGCGTCTTCCACGCGCATGGCCGCCGACCACCGGTCGGCACCCCTAGTTGCTACCTCGTCGGTAAGCCACGAACACACCCGGCCTCGTGCCGGGTGTGTTCGTTTCGGGGGCCGTGTTTTGGGCAGTGTTTGCGGCTACAAAAAAACCCCGGCGATGGCCGGGGTTTTTCGTGGATCACTTGAACAGCGTGTCCGGGTATTCCGGTTTCTGTTCGCGTGCCAACAACGCACGCAGGCCTTCTTCCGGCGTCTGCTCGCCGTGCAGCACGGCGCGCACCCGATCGGAGATGGGCAGGTCGATGCCGTGGCGACGCGCCTGGCGCATGACTTCGTCGGCGGTCTGCACCGACTCCACCACCTGGCCGATCTCACGCACCGCGTCCTGCAGGGTCTGGCCACGCCCCAGCGCCAGGCCGAGGCGACGGTTGCGCGACAGGTCGCCGGTGCAGGTGAGCACCAGGTCGCCAAGCCCGGCCAGGCCCATGAGGGTTTCCGGCTTGGCCCCGATCGCCGCGGCCAGCCGCAGCATCTCGTTGAGGCCACGGGTGATCAGGCCGGCACGCGCGTTGAGGCCGAGCTGCATGCCATCGGCAACGCCGGTGGCCACGGCCAGCACGTTCTTCATCGCACCGCCGAGTTCGGCGCCCACCATGTCATCGCCGGTGTAGGCGCGGAAGGCCGGGCCATGCATCGCATCGGCCACCTGCTGGGCGAACTCCGGCGCATCACCGTGGACGGTGATGGCGGTGGGCAGGCCCTGGGTGACTTCCTTGGCGAACGACGGACCGGTCACCACCGCCAGCGGTACGTCCGGTCCGAGGACCTCGCGCGCCACTTCGTGCAGGAACCGCCCCGAACCGGGCTCGAAGCCCTTGGTCGCCCAGGCCACGCCGGCATCGGCGGGACGCAGCGGCGCCAGCGCGCGCACGGTTTCACCGAAGGCGTGCGACGGCACCACCACCAGGATCCAGGTGGCGTCGCGGACCGCGGCGGCCAGGTCGGTGGTGGCGCGCAGCGTGTCCGGCAAGGGAATGCCGGGCAGGTAACGGGTGTTCTCGTGGCGCTGTTCGATGGCCTCGACCATGGCCGCGTCACGCCCCCACAGCACGGTCGAATGACCGTGCCGGGCAAGCAGACTGGCCAGCGCCGTGCCCCAGGAACCGGCGCCGAGGACCGCGATCTTTTCTGCGTGGGTGCTCATCGAAACGAACGCAGCGCCGATCAGGCGTTGCCGGCCGGCTCGGAGTCGGCCAGCGAGGTTTCACCCTGCTCCTGGCGCTGACGCAGGGTTTCGGCGTACAGGCCTTCGAAGTTGATCGGCTGCAGGAAGAACGGCGGGAAGCCGCCGGCCTGGATCAGCTCGCTGACCAGCGAACGCACGTACGGGAACAGGATGTTCGGGCACTGGGTGCCGAGCAGCACGTCGATCGACTGCGGGTCCAGGCCGACCAGGCCGAACACGCCGGCCTGCTGCACTTCGGCAACGTAGGCGGTCTTCTCGCCGGCCTTGCAGGTCAGGGTGACGGCCAGCACGACTTCAAAGGCGTTCTCGCCCAGGCGCTGCACGCGCTGGTTGAGGTTGAGCTGCAGTTCCGGCTGGACGGCGTCGTTGAACACGGCCGGCGCGTTGGGCGACTCGAAGGAAACGTCCTTGACGTAGATCTTCTCGACGGTGAACGCGGGGCCGGTGACGGCGTCGGCCGGCGCGACGGCGCCGTTGGTGTTCTCTTCGGACATTTCCTGTAGCTCCAGAAATTAAGTGCAATAAGGCGGATTGTTACATGCCCTGCGATGGGGGCGTGTGGCGCCGCGCACAAGGCGTGCGGCGCGATCCAGGTCAAATCAGTTGCGGCCCTTGACCAGCGGCAGCTCGGCCTGCTGCCAGGCGGGAATGCCGCCGTCGAGCACGTGGACCTGCTCGAAACCGGCCTTCTTCAACGCCTTGGCGGCGGTTTCGGACGCATTGCCGGTACGGCATACCAGCACCACCGGGCTCTGCTTGGCGTTGGCCACCAGCTTGTGCTCCGGGCCGAACGCGGTCGGCTGCACGTTGCGGCTGCCGGCGATATGGCCCTTTTCGAAATCGCTGCTGGAGGACAGGTCCACCACGATCGCGCCACCGGCATTCATGAGGTGGGTCAGTTCGGCCGGCTTGAGCGACTTGAAGCCGCGGAACAGACGGCGGACTTCGGTGACGATGATGGCCACGGTCAGGCCGACCAGGGCCATCGACAACATCGGGTTTCGGCCGGCAAAGGCCAGCAACTCTTCGTAATTCACTCAGATCACGGGTCGATAAGCGGGGGCCGATTGTCGCACATGCGGGCGAATCGGCGTCCAGCCCCGGCCGGCGCCCGGATTCAGGATTCCGGCCACAGGTCCGGCAGGCCGCTGGCCTGCCACCAGCGCTTGCCCTCGGCGTCCCAGCGCCACACTTCCCGCACCAGCACCAGGCGCTCGGCCTGGGTGTTGACGTTGATCACCCCGATCTCGACCCGGCGCTCCACGCTGCCGTCGGGCATGGCACCGGTGCTGCGCTCGCGGTAGGAGGAAACCCGGATCTGGCTGTAACGGCGCAGCTCCAGCTCGGTCAGCGGGTGCGCCTTGCGGTAGTCCGGGTCCAGGTAGCCGATGGCATCCTCGGCACTGCCCCAGCGGATGGTGGCGCCGTAGGCGTTCTGGGCTTCCTCGAGCAGGTTGCGCTGCTTGCGGCTCAGCCCGGCGGCAAGCGCCGCCACGCTGGCCAGCATCAAGGTGGTCAGCAGCAGGATCTGAAGCGTACGGCGCATGCGAATTCCCCCATCGGCAAGGCGCCCATCCTACCGCCTTGGGAAGGCAACGAAACGGCCGGCCAGTTCCGCAGCGGGCTTGCCGTCGGTGCCCGGCTGGCGGGCGAGCACGCCGATGCGGGCCTTGCCGCGCTGGGCGAACGTGGCCAGGAAGCCTTCCCAGTCGGCCTCGTCGGCGGCCTGGGCCTGGGCGTGCAGGTCCGCGTAGACCGGGGCGAGGTAGCGCACGTGGCTGTCGGCCACGTAGACATCGGCATCGAATCCGGCCAGGCGCAGGCGCAAGGTCACCAGCGCCCAGCCGGACAGGGTCAGGGCCGAGGCCAGGCTGCCGCCGAACGCATTGCCCTTGTCGTTGACATTGGCCGCCAGCGGCGCGCGCAGGTCCAGCATGCCATCGGCATAGGAGACGACCTGGATCTGCATCGCCGCCACCGGCGGCATCCGGTCCAGGACGTGCTGCAGTTCGGCCAGTTGGGCGGGCAGGGAAAGAGGAGTGGACATCGACACGACAACACAACGGCAAAGGGCTCGCATAATGCCCGCAATGAACAGTGATGCACATGTGCCGGAGTGGACCCTGATTTCACTGCGCCCGCGCGGCCAGCACGCGCCGTTGCGGCGCGCCGCGCAGGCCGCCGGTGCGCGCGTGCTGGCGTTGTCGCCGTGGGCACTGCAGGTGCGCGCCGATGCGGCCACCCGCGCGCAGCTGAGCCGTGCGCTGGCCGCGCAGCGGGTGGTGTTCAGCAGCCCGGCGGCGGTCCACGCGGCCGCGCGCCTGCAGCCGCTGGCGGGCGCCCATCCGGGCACCTGGCTGGCGGTGGGCGCCGGTACCGCCGCAGCGCTGCGCATGCACGGGGCCGAGGAGGTACAGGCCCCCGCACGGATGGACAGCGAAGGCCTGCTGGCCCTGCCGGCACTGGCCGACCTGCGCGGCCTGGAGGCCGGGCTGGTCACCGCCCCGGGCGGGCGCGGGATCATCGCGACCACGCTGGTCGAGCGCGGCGCGCACCTGCATCGCGCCGACGTATACCAGCGCGTGCCGCTGGCACTGCCGGCGCGCACCCTGCAACGGCTGCGGCACAGCGCGCCGCCGTGGGTGCTGGCCCTGAGCAGTGGCGAGGCGTTGGCGCTGCTGCTGGTCGCGTTGCCGCAGGACCTGCAGGCGCCGCTGCGGGAGGCGGTGGTGGTGGCCGCCAGCGCACGCCTGGCCGAGCAGGCCCGGGCCGCCGGCTTCGCACGGGTACGGCTGGCCGAGGGGCCCCTACCACGCCAGCTGGCGCAGGCCGCACACGCTGCGATCATCACTACCGCAACTTCCTGAACAGGCGACGCAGTCGGCCTTGCAGGCCGCGCGGGCGGCGGGCGATGCTGTGCACCACATCGCTCGCCAGCTTGTGGATGCCCCGGCGCGATCGATAAGGATGCCGCCCGCATGAACGACCCCGTTTCGCCCCCGTCCCCCTCCCCCTCCGTGCGCTGGATCGCCCCGCTTGCGGTGCTGCTGGTGATCGGCGCGGGCGTGGCCTGGGGCTGGACCCGCTGGCAGGCCGAGCAGGCCCGCGAGCTGCAGCGCCAGGCCGATACCGGGCTGCAGCTGCAGGGGTTGGTGGACAGCGTGGAGGCGCTGCGCCGCGACCAGCGCTCGACCTCGCAGCGCGTGCAGGATGCCGCCGCCACCAACCGCGTGCTGCGCGACGAAATGCTGGGCCTGAGCCAGCGCAGCGCGCTGCTGGAAGACAACCTGGCCAAGCTCGCCGACAGCACCCGGCATGGCGCGCAGGCATTGCAGCTGGAAGAAACCGAACTGCTGCTGGGCCAGGCCGCCCAGCGCCTGGCCTATGCCGATGACGTGGAGGGCGCCAAGCGCCTGTATGCACTGGCCGCCAGCACCCTGGCCGACGTCCCGGGCAACGACTACCTCAATGTGCGCCAGGCGTTGATGCAGGAGCGCAACGCGGTGGATGCACTCGGCCCCGGCGTGCGGGTCAGCACCGCCGCACAGCTGGCCACGTTCTCCAAGGCGCTGGAGCGGCTGCCGCAGCAGGTGGACGCGGTGCCCGGCGCGGAGGCGGCCACGCCGTGGTGGCACCAGGTGCTGGCGCCGTTCGTGACCATTACCCCCACCCACACGCAGGGCCCGCTGACCGACGCCGAACGGGTGACCGGCTGGGACGCACTGCAGCTGGAACTGACCCTGGCGCGCGCGGCGGTGGAACGCGGCGACCAGCCCGGGTTCACCCATGCGGTGGACCGCGTCGCCCTGTGGCTGCCGCGGCTGTGGCCGGATTCACCCGCCCTGCGCGAGCGTCGTGCTGAACTGCAGCAACTGCGCATGCGCGTGCTGCAGCCCGCGCTGCCCGAACTGGGCAGCACCCTGCAGCAACTGCGCTCGATGCGCGATGGAGATGATCGATGAAGCCCTTCCAATCCCTAGTAGTGCTGTTGCTGGCCGTGGCCCTGGGCGTGATCGCCTCGCAATTCCTGGGCACCGAGCAACTGCGCCAGTTTGGCGAAGTGATCTACCGCTACGGCGGCAACGACTACCGTTCCACCGTGCCGCAGGTGGCATTGATGGTGCTGGTGGGCCTGCTGGTGCTGTGGCTGCTGTGGAGCCTGCTGGCCTCGCCGTTCCGGGCCTGGGGCCGCTACCGCCGCAAGCAGGGCCGCGCCCGCCTGATCGAAGGCATCCAGGCGCACGAACAGGGCCAGTGGCAGCGCGCCGAGAAGCTGCTGGCGACCGCCGCCGAAGACAAGGAAGTGAGCGCGGTGGCGATGGTGACCGCCGTGCGCAGCGCCGAAGCGCGCGATGACCAGGCTGCGGTCAACCAGTACCTGCAGCGCCTGGCGGGCGAGGATGCCACCCTGCACGCGCTGCTGCAGGCCGAGCGCCTGCTGCAGCAGGAGCGCCCGGTGGACGCGATCAACCTGCTGGATACCGCGACCATCCAGCCGCTGCCGCCGCGCGGCCTGTGGCTGCGCACCGAAGCACTGGCACGTGCCGAACGTGCGCACGAGGCCTACGGCCAGTTGGGCGCGCTGCGCAAGCAGAAGGTGCTGCCGGACGAGGCCGTGGCCGAACTGGAAACCCGCCTGGCCGCGCAGTCGCTGCTGGAAGCGGGCGACGTGAACGCGCTGGCCGCGCAATGGGAAGCCACGCCGAAGGCACTGCGCAGCGATCCGGACGTGGTCTCGGCCTACGCGCTGCGTGCGGTGGCGCTGGAGTGGGACGAGCCGGCGCTGCTCAACCTGGAACAGGCGCTGGACACGCGCTGGGACGAATCGCTGGTGACGTTGTACGGGCAGATGCCGGTGGACAAGCTGGCCACCCGCCAGGCCAACCTGCAGCGCTGGCTGGGCAACCAACCGGCCAGCCCGGCGCTGCTGCTGGCGCTGGGCCGCGTCGCTGCGCGCCAGCGCCAGCACACCCAGGCCGAGGACTACCTGCACCGCGCGATCGCCGCAGGCGCCGGGCCGGCCGCGTGGGAAGCGCTGGGGCAGGTGTTCCTTGATCGTGGTGAACCGGCGTTGGCCTCGCAGTGCTTCGCCAACGCGCTGCGCCAGCAGCGTGGCGATGACAGCATCGCGCTGGCGCGCGCGAGTGCGCCGCTGGCGGCACCGCTGGATGCGGTGATTCCCGAACGCGCCACCGTGGAGGAACAGTCGTTGATGAGTGAACCGGCACCGCTGGTGGTGCACGACCGCGTGGGCGACGAGCGCGACGCATTCGGCAACCCGCGCCTGCCGTAAGGCGCGCCGACACGGGGGCGCCGCCGTGCGCCCCTCGTGGTGGGTCACGTCCGTTGCGTCGCTACGCCGCTTTCGGCGCTCGCGCCTCCGAGGCGAGGTTGCCCAGCGTGGCCAGGACAGCGAAATGGAGCGATCCCGGCGCGCTCAGCCGGGCCCGCATCGGACCACGATAAAGGCCGCCAGAGGCGGCCTTTTTCGTGCGCGCGGCGCCGTCGCGCCGCCGGCTCAGCGGTCCTTGTCGGGAAGGCGCGCAGGGCGGCGGTTGCCCGCCTCGATCAGGCGCAGCTGCTCGGCGACCACGTCCAAGCGCATCTGCTGCTCATCGGCCTCGTCCAGCGGCTGGGCGCGCAATTGCGGCCCCAGGCGCTGGAAACGCACACGCGCGGCGTCCATGCGCCCCAGACGTCGTTCCAGTTCGCCGCGGATCATCTGACAGAACTGCCATGGGCCAGGGCCGGGCGCGGCATCCGGGCAGGTCTGCTCGTACAGCGCCAGCGCGCGGCCGGCATAGCGCGGGTACTGGGCCGGGGATGCCTCCCAGCTGGCCTGCAGCATCACCCAGGCCTGGTTGGCCACCGGTGCATCAAGGAACTGCATCATCTGCGCGACCAGGAAGTAAGGCGTCTCGGTGGTGCGCCACTGCTGGTACTGCTTGCCGAGCACGAACGGGGTGAGCTTGCGCACGCTGGCCGCATCCAGGTCCGGATCGTAGATGATCATGCCGTTGCCGGGGCATTGCGGCAGCCGCCACGGCGAGGAGATCGGTCCGAAGGGGCGGGCATCGAACTCACTGCCGAACGAGGTGCCCGAGCTCGGCGTGGTCTGCTCGAAGCGCTCGCCGCCGATCGGGCACTCGAAGGCCTGTTTCATGAAGGTCAACGCGCTGGCCGGTGCGGCCAGCGACAGTGCGGCCAGGACAATCAGGCCGCGGTACGGCGTGTGGCGTGTGTGCATTCCCTGCTCCTTGGCGCCTTTCCATCCTGCTCCTTGGCGCCTTTCCATGGGGAGGCGCGTATTGCGCGCCGGGTGTTCAACGTTCGACGATCGCCACCACGCCCATGCCGCCGGCGGTGCAGATGGACACCAGCGCGCGGCCACCGCCACGTTCGGCCAGCTGCTTGGCGGCCGTGGCGATCACCCGCGCGCCGGTGGCGGCAAACGGATGACCGGTGGCCAGCGAGGAGCCCAGCGGGTTGATCCTGGCCGGATCGATGCGGCCCAGCGGGGCGTCGAGGCCAAGACGGTTGCGGCAGTAATCTTCGCTTTCCCACGCGCGCAGGGTGCACAGCACCTGGGCGGCGAAGGCTTCGTGGATCTCGTAGATGTCGAAGTCCTGGAGGGTCAGGCCGTTGCGCTTGAGCATCTCCGGCACGGCGATGGTGGGGGCCATCAGCAGGCCCTCGCCATGCACGAAATCGACCGCGGCCACCTCCGAATCGCGCAGGTAGGCCAGCGGCTCGTGGCCGTGCGCACGCGCCCATTCCTCGCTGGCCAGCAGCACCGCCGAGGCGCCATCGGTGAGCGGGGTGGAGTTGGCGGCGGTCAGCGTGCCGCGGCCGGAGACCTTGTCGAAGGCCGGCTTGAGCGTGGCCAGCTTTTCCAGCGAGGTGTCCGCGCGCAGGATGTTGTCGCGCTCCACCCCACGGAACGGTGCGATCAGGTCGTTGAAGAAACCGCGCTCATAGGCGGCGGCCAGCTTCTTGTGCGAAGACACCGCCCACTCGTCCTGCGAGTCGCGCGAGATGTTCCATTCCTTGGCCATGTCCTCGCAGTGGTCGCCCATGCTCTTGCCGGTGCGCGGCTCGGCCACGCCGGGGAACTCCGGCTTGAGCTCGCTGAGCTTGAAACCGCGGGTGAGCGCCTTGAGCTTGTCGCCGGTGGACTTGGCGCGATTGGCCGCCAGCAGGCGCGCGCGCAGCTTCTTGCCGTACACGATCGGCACGTCGGAGGTGGTGTCCGAACCGCCACCGATGCCCGATTCGATCTGGCCCAGCGCGATCTTGTTGGCCACCGCGATGATCGTGTCCAGCGAGGTGCCGCAGGCACGCTGCATGGTGATGCCCGGGGTGAGCGGGGACAGGCCCGAGGACAGCGTGGCCTCGCGGCCGAGGTTCCAGTCGCTGGAATGCTTGATCACCGCGCCCATCGCCACTTCGCCGAGCTGCTGGCCGTGCAGGCCGAAGCGCTCGACCAGCGCACCCAGCGTGCGTACCGACATGCCGAGGTTGCCGACATCCGAATAGGCCGTGTTCTGGCGGCAGAACGGGATGCGGACGCCACCGAGGATGGCGACGGGACGGGCGTTGGGCATGGAGATACCTGGCATGGGAGGGGTGTCTGCAACATGGCCTGCACGAAGGAGCAGGCATAATGGGGGCAAGTGTAGCTGCCGCCCTGTGATGGGCCAACCGTGAAACCATGAGCAAACCCGACCCCGGCATGAATGCCCTAGGCGTACTGGCATTGGAACTGGCCGGCGGCGACGCGCCGCGCCATGCCGCGCTGTCCTCCGAACAGGCTGGCGAACTGGCCGAACGCGTGGGCCGCGACCTGGCCAAACTGGTCCCCGGCGTGAGCGGGCTGGACTTCGTGTTCGCCGGCGCGCATTTCGATCCTGCTGAAGTGCTGCGGCCCGGCTGGCCGGTGCACCGCCGCCTGGAAGAACTGCAGATGCGCGCCCCGGGCCGCAACCAGGGCCCACGCATGCTGGCCTTTGGCGCGGGTGCCGACGGCGACGTGCCGTTGCCGTTCCAGGCCGATGCCGCCCTCACCGGCGGTGGCCTGCGCGTGGTGCCGTTCCTGTTGACCGGCACCGAGGTGGCCCAGACCCGGGCCGTGGCCGAGGCGCTGGAAGACGTGCTGCTGGCCCAGGGCATGGCCCAGCCCGACACCGCGCTGCAGGCGCAGACCGCCTTCGGCGCGCAGATCGAGCATGCGCGCTACTTCACGGTGAACGACCTCGCCGCGATGATGTCCATGCAGTACGACAACCAGGGCCTGGCCGCGCTGTGGCCGCTGATCGAGACGGCGCTGATGGCGCCGCAGGATGCGCAGTGGCTGGACAGCACGCCGGAGCCGCTGCTTCGATACGCCGATGGCGAAGTGCGTATGGCGCTGTTCGATCCGGCCGGCTGGTGTGCGTTCTACAACCACGGCACCGGCGATTGCGATCGCCTGCAGGGCATCTACGAGCAGTACCTGATGCGTCAGCGGCAGATGGCCGCGGTGCTGGAAGCGCACGGGTTGCCGGTGCTGTTCGTGCATTGCGAAGCCGGGCAGGATGCGCGCGCGTTGTTGACGAAATGACGTGCTGCCGGCCGTTGGCCGGCGCCCCGCGGAGGGGATGGGCGGCCGTCGCAGCCACGCATGGCGCGGCTCCACCCGCACAAAAAAAACGCCGGCTTGCGCCGGCGTTTTTCTTCATGCGCTGCGTCGGTTTACGGCGCGGCGTTGATCACCGCGCAGGCCAGGCGGGCGCCAGCGTTGCCGGTCGGCTGGGTCTTGTAGTCGTCCGCGTCGGCGTGGACGATCAGGCCGCGACCGATGATGTCGAAATCGTCGCCCTTGCCGATGTTGACGTTGCTGGACACGTCGGCATCGACCACGGCATTACCCTGGGCGTCGGCCTTGATGTTGGGAATGTCACCGCCGTGGTGCGGGGTGGCGCTGACATTGCCGTGGTCTTCCTTGGACGGGTTGAAGTGGCCGCCGGCGCTGGCGCCGTCCGGCGCGCTGCAGTCGCCCTTCTCGTGGATGTGGAAGCCATGCTCGGAGTTCGGCTTCAGGCCGCTGACCTGCCCCTTCACGTGGACCTTGCCGTCGACCACGCTGAAGGTCACGTTGCCCTTGGCGGTGCTGTCCTTGGTCGGGGCCAGTTCGGCGACGGCGCCGTGGTTGGCGTGCGCTTCGCTGGTCATGGCCGGCGGGGCATCGGTGGTGGCTTCGGCGGTCGGCTGCGCGGCGGTGGCTTCGGCGGCCGGGGTGGCCTCCGGGGTGGTGTCGGCCGGCTTGTTGCAGGCGGTCAGGCCGAGCGCGGCGATGGCGACGAACAGCGAGGTGTGGATAAGACGCATGTGGATCTCCTTGCGGGTAGCGATGGAAGAAGCGACGTCGGTGGGGTGCGCGTTCAGCGCATGACCCGGATGACGCCGCAGGCGATTCGGGCGCCGGCATTGCCGGCCGGCTGGCTGCGGTAATCGTCGGCATTGGCGTGCACGACCAGTGCACGTCCTGCGATATCGGTGGCTGCGCCGCCGCCCAGGGTAACCGCTGGCAGGCGCACATCCACGTTGACCCGGCCCTGCGCATCGGCGCGCAGGTTGTCCATGTCGCCGGCGTGGTGGATGCCGCCGTTGTTGCGACCATGCGGCTGCAGGGTCGGATTGAAATGCGCGCCCGCGCTGCTGGCATCCACGGCGCTGCAGTCACCGCGCTCGTGCACGTGGAAGGCGGCCACCTGCAGTGGCTGCAGGCCACCGATCATGCCGGTGATGTGCACGCCCTGCGCATCGGGCACCAGCGCCAACCGGCCGCTGACCAGGCTGGCCGACGCCGGGGCCAGGTTGGCTTCGGCCATGCGCGCGGTGCTCACCAGCGGCACGGCCGGCGGAGCGGTCGGACGCGTCGGCGGCGTGCTGCCACAGGCGGCGAGACCGAGCGTGGCCAGGGCAACGAGGGCGATACGGGAACTGCGCATGGAAAACTCCTTGGTTGCAAACTAGCGGCGTGCGCGTCCACGCACCATGAAAGCAGCGCGGACACCGCGCACACGCGGTGTGGACAGGGGGTTCATCCGCCGCGACGGCGACCGGCGCCGAGCTTGCGGGTCAGTGTGTTGCGGCCCATGCCCAGGCGGGCGGCCGCCTCGGCACGACGCCCGTGGGTGATCTGCAGGGCCGCTTCGAGCAGGGCCTGGTCGACCCGTTCGCGCACCTGCGCATGCAGGCCTTCGGCGCCCTCGGCCAGGCGCTGCCGCGCCCAGGTGGAAAGCAGGGTTTCCCACTGGCCCGGGTCGCCGCCAGCGCACGTGCTGCGCGCACCACCGCCGCGGTGCAGCGCGCTGTCCACGTCGGCCACGCCGATGGTGTCCGACGCGGCCAGCGCGGCCATTCGCCAGCACACGTTTTCCAGCTCGCGCACGTTGCCGGGCCAGTCGTGTTCGCGCATGGCCTGCAGGGCGGCGGCAGTGAGCCGCTTGGGGGAGGTGTCGAGCTTGCGCGCGGCGGCCGCCAGGAAGGTATCGGCGAGCTGGGCGATGTCGTCGCGGCGCTCGCGCAATGGCGGCAGGCGCAGCCGCACCACGTCCAGGCGGTGCAGCAGGTCGGCGCGGAAGCGGCCCTGCGCGACCAGCGACTCCAGGTCCTGGTGGGTGGCGGCAATCACCCGCACGTCGACGCGGATCAGTTCGCGCCCGCCGACGCGGAAGAACTCGCCTTCGGCCAGCACGCGCAGCAGGCGCGTCTGCAAGGGCAGCGGCATGTCGCCGATTTCATCGAGGAACAGCGTGCCGCCGTTGGCCTGCTCGAAGCGGCCGACATGGCGACGCTGCGCGCCGGTGAACGCACCGGCCTCGTGGCCGAACAGTTCGCTTTCCAGCAGCTCGGCGGGAATGGCGGCGGTGTTGAGCGCCACGAACGGCCCCTGCACGCGCGGCGACTCATGGTGCAGCGCGTGCGCGACCAGTTCCTTGCCGGTGCCGGTTTCGCCGTTGATCAGCACCGACAGCGGCGCCTGCGCCAGGCGACCGATGGCGCGGAACAGCGCGCGCATGGCCGGGGTATCGCCGACCAGCTGCGGGCGCTGGTCGGCGCCGGGTGCGGCAGCGGTGGGCAGGGGCGCGGACGCCAGGGCATCCGGCTCGGGCAGCACGCGCTGCGCCAGCGCGACCGCGTCATCGAGGTCGAACGGCTTGGACAGGAATTCCTGCGCACCGCCGCGGAACGCGCCCGCAGTGCTTGCCACGTCGGTGTAGGCCGACATCACGATCACCGGCAGGTGCGGGTGCGCGGCCTTGAGCTTGTCCAGCAACACCAGGCCATCGTCGCCGGGCATGCGCACGTCGGTGAACAGCAGGTCCGGCGGCGGCTGGGTATCGAGCATGGCCAGCGCCGAGGCGGCGCCGTCGAAGCCCTCGACCCGGTAGCCGGCATCGCGCAAGGCGGTGCACAGCACGAAGCGCACGGCGCGGTCGTCGTCCACCACCCAGACGCGCTGGGCGGCGCGGTCGGTGTCATCCGCCATGGGCGGCCTCCTCGGTGGGCGTGCCGTGCCCGATCGGCACCAGCACGGTGAATACGGTATGCCCCGGACGCGAGCGGTAGGTGAGCGTGCCACGGTGTTCGCGCGCGACCTGCTGGGCCAGTGCCAGGCCCAGCCCGGTGCCTTCGGCACGGCCGCTGACCAGCGGCAGGAACAGGTGCTCGGCCAACTGCTCGGGCACGCCGCGGCCGTCGTCGGCAATCTCCAGGCGCAGCGCCAACGGGTGCAGCTGGTCGCCGATGCGCACGCCGTGTTCGACGCGGGTCCGCAGCGTCACGCTGCCCGCACCCGCCTGGATCGCATTGCGCACCAGGTTCCACACCGCCTGGGTGAGGCGGTCGGCGTCGCCGTGGAACTCGGGAATGCTGGGGTCGTAGTCGCGCTGCAGGCGCACCGCCCAGCCACCTTCGCTCTCGGCCAGGCGCAGCACGCGCTCCAGCGAGGCGTGGATGTTGAGCGGCGCATGCGGCGCGGCCGGTGCCGGCGACAGCAGTTGTTCGAGCAGGCCGTTGAGGCGCTCGATTTCCGAGCCGATCAGCTCGATCAGCTCGCGCTCGGCGGGGTCGCGCTCATCGGCGGCGCGCTGCGCGTTGCGCCTGGCCAGCAACTGGGCCGCGCCCTTCAACCCGGCCAGCGGGTTGCGCAGCTCGTGGGCCAGGCCCTTGAGCGCGGCGCTCAGTGCGCTGGGCAGGGCCTGGGTCGGGTCGAGCCCGGGGAATTCATCGACCGGGTGCGCTTCCAGCAACCAGCCGCCCGCGTCCCAGCGGCTCAGCCAGCCTTCGGCAAAGCGCGGGGCGTCGCCCGGCAGGGCCAGTGCGAGACGGTGCAAGCGCAGGGTGTCGCGCTCGTCGCGGGCCAGGAAGTGCGCCAGCGCCTCGCCCTGCACTTCCAGCGACGCGAGCGGCTGGCCAAGCAGACGGCGCACGCTGACGCCCAGCCAACGGGCAAAAGCGGGGTTGCAGCCGACCACGCGCCCGGCGGCGTCGGCCCAGGCGACCGGAGTGCCGAGGACGTCGAGGGCGGGAGGCGGGAGCGTCGGGGTCATTGCACCAATGTAGTGCAAAACGACCCGGGCTGGGCCCGATCAGGATGACGTGGGCGGGTTGATTCGGCCTCCACCCGACCTGGATCCGCGCACCGCCAGCGACATTGCGCGCGAGCGAGCCAATCCACGTCGCCCATGGCAATCAACGCGTTCCGGACGATTCCCTGGCCGAGTTCCATGCGTCCTCGAACTCGCCTGCACTGATCTCATCGACGGCGTCCAGCTCGAGGACTGAAATCGGTTGGTCGGCCAGCATGAATCGGTCATCGCTCTGGCCGCTCTCGTCGCACCAGATTCGGTGCGGGCCATAGATTTCGACCTGGCGGACAACCCATTCCCCTTTCAACTCCATCATCGCCACGCCCTCGCCAAGGACCGATTCTGCCCAGTGCCTGAAATATCGCGGAGCGGGGGTAATGGCGATGCGGATGCTCTCCTGCATGTGCTGGTGGTGCCACGTACCGGGGCCGCGCAGGTGGGCCGTGGCCAGTATGGCCGTCCTTGCCGGATCCGCCCAGGTCAGCACGGTCTCCAGTTCGACGGGCTCACCACCGATCACCAGGGATCGCGTGGTGTGTGGCTGGTCCACGCGCGCGACGAGGTCTGCGACGGAGGCCGAGCGCAGCGCCTCCAGGGCGTTGACAAGTTCTAGGTACGCATCTGTCGGTTGCATGGAAGAATTCCGGTTGAAGGCGGATCGGACGTCTGCACATGCGTCCGTCCCCAGCATGCTTATCAAGCAAGCCGCTGGCTTTTTCAACCCGTCCCCGGCCGATGGATCGTCCTCGACGCGGCCCGCAGCGCGCCGCTTGACTACAAATGTAGTCAAGGTTACAACAGCATCCGACTCCGCTTCGTAGCCCGACGTATGCGCCTTGTTGCATGTGTGTGCGGTGTTGCAGTGTTGCTGTGCAGTTTCCTGGCCGGGGCCAAGGGCCCCGACACCGCCGGGCAGCTGCGCGACCTGGTCGACAGCTATGCCGACCGCCGCGGCTTCAACGGCACCGTGCTGGTCGCCCGGGAGGGCAAGGTGCTGTTGCTGGTTGCGCATGGCAGCCTCGGCGAGGCCTACCGCGCCTCCGGGCGACGCGCGGATGCCCGCCAGCACTACCAGACCGCGTTGCGGCTGGATCCGACGAGCAGGAGCGCCAGCGAAGCCCTGGCCGCCCTGCAGGTCGACCTGCCACCGCACTGAGCGTGTCATCGGCGCAGATGCATGCCGATCCATCCTTCGCAACATGACCCAAGGAGCGTCACCTTGTCAGCACAGCAATGCCTGCGTGCCCTGTTCACCGCCATAGTGCTGTCGACGCCACTGCTTTGCACCGCAGCCAGCACGTGGGAGACATCCAACGCGATGGCCCGGCAATCGATACAGCGGACGATGAAGGAGGCGCGCATCCCCGGCCTGCAGATCGCCGTCGTCAAGGACGGCCACGTCGTGCTGTTGGAGCACTATGGCCTGGCCAACGTGGAGAACCGCATTCCGGTGACCGCGGCCACGCTGTTCCCGATCAATTCCGCCACCAAATCGTTCACCGGCGTCGCGCTGATGCAGCTCGCCGAGGCCGGACAGGTGGCGCTGGATGCGCCCATCTCCCGCTACCTCGACGGCCTTCCCGACACGTGGCGTGGCATCCGCGTGCGTCAGCTGCTGGCCCATACCTCGGGGCTTCCCAACATCGTCGACCGGCAGGGCCTGATCGGCGGCGGAACCGAGCAGCAGGCGTGGGCCGCGGTAGCGGCGCTGCCGATGGATGCGCCCACCGGCGACACGTTCGCCTACAACCAGACCAACTACGCGCTGTTGGCCAGGCTCATCACCCGACAGGCCAGCATGCCTTACCCGCAGTACGTCGCCGAACACCAGTTCAAGGTGGCCGGCATGCGCACATCGGTGTTCGGCGACAGCTACGACCTGGTTCCCAACGCGGCGACCATCTACAGCTACTCACGACGCCGGCCACTGGTGGAGGGGGACGATGATCGCCTGGCCCATTGGATCGACGATCTGCCCCCGGGGCTGCGTACGGGTGGAGGGATCCAGACCACGGCAGGACAACTGGCGGACTGGATCATCGCACTCACCGATGGCCGCCTGATCACTCCCGCCAGTGTCCAGGCCATGTGGACACCGGAAAAGCTCAACAGCGGGGCCGACGGGCGCTGGGCGGCCGGGTGGCCCGTGCTCGGCGCGTCGCCGGAAGACCCGCAGGTGGCTGGCATCGGTGGGGGGCGCGCTGCGTTCATCGTCTACCCGAAGGAGCGCCTGGCGGTGATTGTGCTGACCAACCTGGTGGGTGCCAGCCCGGAAGGTTTCATTCCCGACATCGCGGCGCTCTACAGGTCCGCACCGGTGGTGAAGGAATAACGCGGGCGGCGCAGACCCGCGCCAGCCGCCGTGGGGCGACGCTACTCGCTCAGTCCAGCAGGCCCACCAGCGAATGATGCACGGCCACGCCGGCCAGCGCGCCCTCGCCGACCGACAGCGCGATGTTGCCGGCCATGCGGGCCGCATCGCCGCAGGCGAACACGCCCTCCACGGTGGTCTGCTTGGCCGAATCGGCGGTGATGCAGCCGGCGTCCTGCAGCCCGCAGCCCAGTTGCTCGGCCAGGTCGCAGGACAGGCGCGAGACGGGGGCGACGAACAACGCATCGGTGACGATACGGCGACCATCGGCAAGCACGGCAGTGGCGGTGTCGTCCACGCGCAGCAACGGCGTTGTTTCGATGATCACCCCGCAGGCATCCAGCCGCGCCTTCTGCGCCGGATCGATCCGCGCGGCATCGCGGCAGAACAGGGTGACATTGCCCCAGTCGCATAGCAGCAACGCTTGCCCCGCACCGCCATCGTCGGAGCAGCCGACCACGCCGATGCGGCCTTCCTGAAGTTCATAGCCATGGCAGTACGGGCAGTGCAGCACGCTCCTGCCCCAGCGCTCGGCGAGGCCGTCGATGGCGGGCAGTGCGTCGGTGACGCCGTAGGCCAGGATGAGCCGGCGCGCCGAAAAGCCCTGGCCCGCCTCGCACTGGACCTGGAAGCGCTTGCCGCCGTCCACGCGCTCTGCACGGACCGCGCGACCGGTGAGCCAGGCCAGGGTGGGATAGCGCATCAGTTCGGCACGCGACTGCGCGGCGATATCCGACGGCGCCATGCCTTCGCGCCCGAGGAAGCCATGGGCGGCCAACGCGTTGCGATTGCGCGGCGTGCCGGCGTCGATGACCAGGACGCTGCGGCGCGCGCGGAGCAGTTGCAGCGCGGCCGACATGCCAGCGTAGCTGCCGCCCACGATGATGACGTCGAAAAGCTCGGGGTGTGCGCTCATGGGACCGGGTTACCTTGCCAAGGGCATCCGGAAGGAATGCCAGCGGCGAGCATAGGACCGCAGCGTGAAGCGGGCCTCACGCCGGGGCCGTCGCCAGCGCCGGCATGGCCACGCTGCGGCGCACGCGCCCACCGCACGAGGGCGGGTAGCGCTTAGGGTGCCTTCGGCAACGCCGCGCCCTTCGGCCACAGCATCCAGATGCTGCCCTTCTGCTTCATGTCCCCGGCCAGCTTACCGGCGGCGTCGCCGGTGCCCCAGAACAGGTCGGCGCGCACTTCGCCGGCGATCGCGCCGCCGGTGTCCTGCGCGGCCACCGGGCGTACCACCGGGGTGCCGTCCGGGCGGGTGGTGGACAGCCACAGCAGGCTGCCCAGCGGCACCACGGTGCGGTCCACCGCGACGCTGTAGCCGGCGGTGAGCGGCACGTTCAAGGAGCCGCGCGGGCCGTCGTCGCCGTCCGGGCCCTTGGTAAAGAACACGTAGCTGGGGTTGCTCGCGAGCAGCTCGGGCACGCGTGCCGGATGGGCAACCGCCCAGGCGCGGATCGCGTCCATGGTGACGTCCTCCTTCTTCAGCTCGCCCTGCTCCACCAGCCAGCGCCCGATCGGCCGGTAGGGGTGGCCATTCTGGTCGGCGTAGGCGATGCGCAGGTGGCGGCCATCCGGGAGGACGATACGGCCCGAACCCTGGATCTGCAGGAACTGCAGGTCCATCGGGTGGGTGAGCCAGGCCAGCACCGGCGCCTTGGCGCCATGGGTGGCAATCGTGGCGGCATCGTCATAGGGCGTGAGTACGCGCCCCTCGACGCGACCGCGCAGGCGCTTGCCTTTGAGTTCGGGGTAGAGGCTGTCGAGCTGCACGCTGACCATGTCCGTGGGCACGCCGTACACCGGCACCGTCGCCTTGGCGGTACGGACGAGGCTGCCGGGATAGATGGGCTCGTAGTAGCCGGTGATCAGGCCGTCGGCGCGGTTGCCGGCCGCGCGCAGGGCGTAGACGTCCAGGCGTTCCTGCAGGAACTGGCGGATGGCCGCGGGCGTGCCGTCGAGGTGGTTGGCCGCAGCACAGGTGGACGCCCACGTGGCATCGGTCTTCAGGCGCGGGCAACTGCTGCGCCACGCCGCGAAACCCGCCTGCAGGTCGGCATCGGAGACGGCCGGCAGGGCCTTCCAGTCGGCCTTGAGGTAGGGGCTGGCGGGCACGCTGGGGCGCTGCGGGGCGACGGCGCAGCTGGTGAGCAGGGCCAGCCACAGGATGAGCAGCGCGGGGCGCTTGCAGGCATCGGAGATGCGCGTGGTCGTCATGAGCGAGGGTCCTGAGATGGTAGAGCCGACCGTTGGTCGGCTGGCGCGGGAACCGCGCGATGGGTCGATGCGACGTGCAGCCGACCAACGGTCGGCTCTACGGGGCGGCCTGGGGTCAAGGCGACTGCTGCAGTAGCGAGTGCAGGATGCGGGCGTCGTCGGCATCCAGCGTGGCGGGCAGGTCATCGCGGCTGCGGAAGCGGCGATGGAACGCGCCGACGGCGGCATCGCGATCGTCCAGCGGATAGCCGAACGCCTGCAGCGCCAGCCACGGGTCGAAACCGGGCGGGACCGGGCCGTCGCTGTCACGTGGCCATACGCCGAAACCGGCCTGGGCCAGTTGCTGCCACGGGAAGAAGCGGCTCGGGTCCTGTTTGCGCGCAGGGGCGAGGTCGGCATGGCCGATCACCTGCGTGCGCGGGATGCGCAGGCGCGTGCACAGGTCGTCGAGCAGGCGGATCAACGCGTCGATCTGCGCGGGCGCGAACGGGGTGTCGCCGTCGTTGTCGATCTCGATGCCGATGGACGCCGAGTTCAGATCGGTGATCGCGCCCCAACGGCCGGGGCCGGCGTGCCACGCGCGGCGGTCATCCCCCACGAGCTGGTAGAGATGGCCGTCGGCACCGACGAGGTAATGCGAACTGACCTTGCCGCCGCTGTTGGCGCTGCGCAGGGTGTCCAGGCTCTGTTGCACCGAGTGCTGGTCGGTGTGGTGCAGCACGATGATGACCGGGCCACGCGCGTTGTGATTGGGCGATGCCACCCAGGTGGCAAGCGGGCTGCGGATGCCGGTGCTGGCGCAGGCGGCGAGCAGCAGGCAGGCGAACAGTGACAGCAGGGGTCGGATCTGGCGCATGCGCGCATTGTGCGCGATTCGGCGCGAGGTTGCCGGGCGTCGACTCCGTCGAGGGCGGCGCGCAACAGCCGTGGCGCCACACCATACGTGGCGACTGTTGGCGATGCGCCCAAACAAAAAAAAACCGGCGACCCGAAGGCCGCCGGCGAAAGTACAACGTCTCTCTCTCTCGTTTCTTGTTTCTGTCGGTGCCGGGCAACGCCCGGCACCAAGCGGTGGCGGCGATCAGGCCTCGTAGGCCGATTCGCCATGCGAGGTGACATCCAGGCCGGTGCGTTCCGCTTCTTCGGTGACGCGCAGGCCGAACACCATGCGCACCACCAGCAGGATCACCGCGGTGACCACGGCGCACCAGACGATGGTGAAGCCGACGCTGACCAGCTGCACCCAGACCTGGTGGCCGATGTCCAGGTCGGCCTTGGTGCCGCCCAGCGACTGTGCGCTGAACACACCGGTGAGCAGCGCGCCGACGATGCCGCCGATGCCATGCACGCCGAACACGTCGGCGGTGTCGTCCACGCGCAGCAGGCGCTTGAGGCCGGTCACGCCCCACACGCAGACCACGCCGGCCACCAGGCCGATCACGATCGCGCCGAGCGGGCCGACGGTGCCGCAGGCCGGGGTGATGCCGACCAGGCCGGCGACGGCGCCGGATGCCGCGCCCAGGGCCGAGGGCTTGCCCTTGCTGACCGCTTCGACCAGGGTCCAGCCCAGCACCGCGGCGGCAGTGGCGAGGATGGTGTTGATGAAGGCCAGCGAGGCGACGGTGTCGGCGGCGGCGGCCGAGCCGGCGTTGAAGCCGAACCAGCCCACCCACAGCAGCATCGCGCCGATGTAGGTGAACGGCACGTTGTGCGGCTTCAGCGCGGTCTGGCCATAACCAATCCGCTTGCCGACGAAGTACGCGCCGACCAGACCGGCCACGCCCGCGTTGATGTGCACGACGGTGCCACCGGCGAAATCGATCGCGCCCATCTCACCCAGGTAGCCGCCGCCCCACACGATGTGGGCCATCGGGATGTAGCTCAGGGTGAACCACAGCGCCGAGAACAGCAGGACCGCCTTGAACTTGATGCGCTCGGCGAACGCACCGACGATCAGCGCGGTGGTGATGCCGGCGAAGGTGGACTGGAAGGCGACGAACAGGTAGTCGGGCAGGCCCTTGATCGGCGTGTTGCCGACCGAATCCGGGCTGAAGCCCTTGAGGAAGGCGAACTCGGTGAATGAACCGAAGAAGGCGTTGCCTTCGCTGAACACCGCGCTGTAGCCGTAGGCCACCCACAGGATCAGGATCAGCGAGAACACCACCAGGATCTGGCTGAGGATGGACAGCACGTTCTTGGAGCGCACCAGGCCGCCGTAGAACAGGGCCAGGCCCGGTACCACCATCAGCAGCACCAGCAGGGTGGAGGTGAGCATCCAGGCCACGTCGCCGTGGTCGAAGGTGGGTGCGGCCGCGGCGGCTTCAACGGCCGCTGCCGGTGCCGGGGTCGCGGCGGGCAGCGGCTCGACGGCGACGGTTTCCGATGGCGCCGGGGTGACCTGGGCCTGGGCGTGCGCGCTGCCGGAGAACGCGCCAACGGCCAGCGCGCTGATCAGCATCATCAGGCACACGGCATGGAACCGGGCTTGCCACCCGGTGAACAAAGAGGTCTTCATTGTGGGCTCCGAGTGGGGTTAGAGCGCGTCAGCGCCGATTTCGCCGGTGCGGATGCGAACGACCTGTTCGACCGCGGTCACGAAGATCTTGCCGTCACCGATCTTGCCGGTGCCGGCCGCGTTCTGGATCGCTTCGACCACCGCGTCCAGGCGGTCGTCGGTGACCACGGTTTCGATCTTGATCTTCGGCAGGAAATCCACGACGTACTCCGCGCCGCGATACAACTCGGTGTGGCCCTTCTGGCGGCCGAAGCCTTTCACTTCGGTCACGGTGATGCCCGACACGCCCGCATCGGAGAGGGCCTCGCGGACCTCGTCGAGCTTGAACGGTCGGATGATGGCGGAGATCAATTTCATGCGCATGTCCCGATGGTGGATGGAACCGGCGATCGCTTGCTGGCCGGTGTCAGGTCAGCGGGCGGCCACTTGCACATGGCCGCCCACTGGTGCGCCGAACGTTGCATGGGCCTCGCCAATGCCGCCGGCCCGGGGGCGGTGGCATTGGTGACGCGGGAGGGAGGATGGGCCCATGGCACGCGTCCGGTCTCTCTTGCCCCTGGTGGTGCAGCGGACCAACGGTCCGCTCTACACATGCAGCGGACCAACGGTCCGCTTTTTTTTCCACGCAGCGGACCAACGGTCCGCTCTACGCATGGTTGCCTTGCCGGCTCCCCAGCCGACAAAGCGGCGACGATGACGAAGGTGGGAGGGAGGTCCTTCGTCATCGTCGCCTGTTGCTCAGTTGGCGTAGTACATCTGGTACTCGAGCGGGTGGGTGGCGGCGCGGAAGCGGGTCACTTCCTGCATCTTCAGCGCGATGTAGCCATCGATGAAGTCGTCGCTCATCACGCCACCGGCCTTGAGGAACTCGCGGTCCTTGTCCAGCGCTTCCAGGGCCTGGTCCAGCGAGGAGCAGACCTGCGGGATCAGCTTCTCTTCTTCCGGCGGCAGGTCGTACAGGTCCTTGTCGCTCGGCGCGCCCGGATCGATCTGGTTCTTGATGCCGTCCAGGCCGGCCATCATCAGCACGGTGAAGGTGAGGTAGCCGGACTGGATCGGATCGGGGAAGCGCATTTCGATGCGGCGTGCCTTCGGGTTGGACACCCACGGAATGCGGCACGAGGCCGAGCGGTTGCGGGCCGAGTAGGCCAGCATGACCGGGGCTTCAAAGCCCGGGACCAGGCGCTTGTAGCTGTTGGTGCCGGAGTTGGCGAAGGCGTTGATGGCCTTGGCGTGCTTGAAGATGCCGCCGATGTACCACAGCGCCAGCTGGCTCAGGCCACCGTAGCCGTCGCCGGAGAACAGGTTGGTGCCGCCCTTGGACAGCGACTGGTGCACGTGCATGCCGCTGCCGTTGTCGCCGACGATCGGCTTGGGCATGAAGGTGGCGGTCTTGCCGTTGCGGTGGGCGACGTTCTTGATGACGTGCTTCATGCGCAGCAGTTCGTCGGCCTTCTGCACTAGGGTGCTGAACTTGGTGCCGATCTCGCACTGGCCGGCGGTGGCCACTTCGTGGTGCTGCACTTCCACTTCGATGCCGACCTGTTCCAGGGTCTTGCACATTTCAGCGCGCAGGTCGTGCAGCGAGTCGGTCGGCGGGACCGGGAAGTAGCCGCCCTTCACGGCCGGGCGATAGCCGCTGTTGGCGCCGTCGAACTTGTCGCCGGTGCTCCAGGCCGCTTCTTCGGAATCGATCTTGAAGAAGGTGTTGCCCATGTCGTTGGCGAAGCGGACCGAGTCGAAGATGAAGAACTCCGGCTCCGGACCGAAGAAGGCCTGTTCGGCGATGCCGGAGGACTTCAGGTAGGCCTCGGCGCGCTTGGCGATGCCGCGCGGGCAGCGGCCGTACGGCTGCATGGTGGCCGGGTCGAGGATGTCGCAGCTGATGACCAGGGTCGGGTCGGCGTAGAACGGGTCGATGTAGGCGCTGGCCGGGTCCGGGAGCAGGACCATGTCCGATTCGTTGATGCCCTTCCAACCGGCGATGGAGCTGCCATCGAACATCTTGCCTTCTTCGAACAGGGACGGCTCGACGATGCTCACCGGGAAGGTGACGTGCTGTTCGATACCGCGCATGTCGACGAAACGCAGGTCGATGAACTCGATCTGGTTGTCCTTGATCAGCTTCTCAACGTTTTCCACGGACATCGGTGAAACCCTCGGATGGATGATTGCGTGGAATAGATAGAGCAATCGCCGTGCCAACTTTTGAGGCTTCACAAGTCGTTGATTTCACTGCACGTGCACTGCACTGGGGCCTGAACGGTGCGCACCACGATGGTGCAACGGCCGCACCACGCACACATTTGGTGCGGCGTTTGATGTTTTATGCTCTACGCCGATTTCACCCATTCCGAGCCCCAACCGCCGATGTCCGACCTGCTCTCCGCCCTCCTGCTGGGCATCCTCGAAGGCCTCACCGAATTCCTGCCGATCTCCAGCACCGGCCACCTGCTGATCGCCCAGCACTGGCTGGGCGCGCGCTCGGACTTCTTCAACATCGTGATCCAGGCCGGCGCGATCCTGGCCATCACCCTGGTGTTCCGCCAGCGCCTGTGGTCATTGGCCACCGGCCTGCACGAGCGCGCCAACCGCGACTACGTGATGAAGCTGGGCACCGCCTTCCTGGTCACCGCGGTCGTCGGCCTGCCGGTGCGCCTGGCCGGCTGGGAACTGCCAGAGACGGTCACGCCGGTGGCGTGGGCGCTGATCATCGGCGGCCTCTGGATGATCCTGGTGGAGACCTACAGCGCGCGCCTGCCCGACCGCGAGGAAGTGACCTGGAAGGTGGCGATCCTGGTCGGCCTGGCGCAGGTGGTGGCGGGCGTGTTCCCCGGCACCTCGCGCTCGGCGGCGGCGATCTTCATCGCGATGCTGTTCGGCCTGAGCCGGCGCGCGGCGGCCACCGAGTTCGTGTTCCTGGTCGGCATCCCGACCATGTTCGCCGCCAGCGCCTATGCGTTCCTGGAACTGGCCAAGGACGGCAAGCTGGCCAGCGAGAACTGGACCGACGTGGGCGTGGCCTTCGTTGCCGCGGTCATCACCGGGTTCGTCGTAGTGAAGTGGCTGCTGGGCTACATCAAGTCGCACCGGTTCACCGCGTTTGCGTTCTATCGCATCGCGCTCGGTGCGGCCCTGCTGCTGTGGTTGCCTGCTGGCAACTGAACGCGACCGGCGCGCGCCAACCCCGTTTCACGTTGCACCCCGTTTTTCCACGGGTTCCCAAGGAGATGTCCATGAAACGCACCCGCACCCTGATGCTGATCCTGCCGCTGGCCCTGATGGCCGCCTGCAGCAACCCGTCCACCCCGGCCCCCGCCGGTACCGGTGGCGATGACCTGGCGCCGGCCCCGACCGCCGCCGCCGACGCCAAGGCCGTGGAGAAGCTGGACATGCAGCGCCTGCAGGGCAACCACTGGCTGCTGGACAGCGCCACCGATGCCAGCGGCAAGCGCGTGGATGCGCTGTTCGCGCGCGCCGACAAGCCGGTCACGCTGGACTTCAAGGACGGCCGCCTGTCGGTGGGCAACACCTGCAACCGCATGGGCGGCGGCTACACGCTGGCCGATGGCACGCTGACCGTCACGCCGATGGCCTCGACCATGATGGCCTGCACCGACAAGGCGCTGATGGCGCTGGACCAGGCCGTGGGCTCGCGGCTGGAGGGCGCGCTCAAGGCCGAACTGGCCGGCCAGGGCCAGCTGACCCTGCGCACCGCCACCGGCGACGTGCTGGTGTTCACCCCCGAGCCCACCGCCGAAACCCGCTACGGCGGTGAAGGCGAGACGGTATTCCTGGAGGTGGCCGCGCAGACCAAGCCGTGCTCGCACCCGATGATCCCGAACATGCAGTGCCTGCAGACCCGCGAAGTGAAATTCGACGACAAGGGCCTCAAGCAGGGCACGCCGGGCGCGTTCGAGAATTTCTACGGCACGATCGAGGGCTACACCCACGAAGATGGCGTGCGCAACGTGGTGCGCGTGAAGCGCTACACGATCGCCAACCCGCCGGCCGATGGCTCGTCGCTGGCGTACGTGCTGGACATGGTGGTCGAGTCGGAACAGAAGTAACCGCGGAGTACCGGCCGCTGGCCGGTCCGCGGCCGGGGCGGCACGCACGCGCCGCAGACGACGAAGGGCGGCCCATGGGCCGCCCTTCTTCATGACCGGGTAGTGCCGGCAGACCGGCCTGCACCGGCATCTGCCGGATCGCCGATCAGGCCAGCGCCGGGTTCAGCGTGTAGGTGCCGTGCAGCGTCGCTTCGGCCAGTACGTGGCCGTGCATCGCACGGTGCACGTCGGCCGCGGTGAACGGCGTGGGCAGGTCCAGCTGCGCCACGTCGAGGGCGAACACGCGGAAGAAATAGCGGTGCACGCGTTCGTCGTTGAACGGCGGGTACGGGCCGTCATAGCCGAGGTACTGGCCGGCCATGTCCGGATTGCCGGCGAACCAGCCGGTGAAGTCGTTCAGGCCCTGGCGCGCGCCCGCCGGTCCGGCCGGTGCGGTTTTGCCCTTGACCGTGAAGCCATCGCTGCAGCTGCCCGCGGCGATGGCATGGACGCTGGCCGGGATATCGGCCATCGCCCAGTGGACGAAATCAGCGCGCGGCTGGTCGCGCGGTACGCTGCAATCGTGGCGACCGACCGTGTCCGGCACGGTCGGCACGTCCGGATCGACGCACAGCAGGGCGAACGAACGGGTGCCCTCGGGCACCTCGCTCCAGGCCAGCTGCGGGTTGCGGTTGGCGGCGAAGCCGTTGGCGTCGCCGGCGGCGAACTCGGCCGCGATCGGCTGGCCGGCGTGGATGCTGGTGCTGCTCAGGCGCATGGGGGGTCCTTACTGTTCGGGATAGCCAAGACGGACGGCGACGGGGGTCAGCAGCGCGAACGCCGGTGCCATCAGCTCGCGATACTGGCGCCATTCCCCGCTGGGCATGCGTGGCGGCCCCAGCGAGGGCGCCGGCGGGAAGCGCGTGCCGAACAGGTGGCCGAGGTGCGCGGCCATCACTGCCGGGTCGTTGCCGATGTCATCGATGCGCACCAGCGCGTGCGGGTACAGATCCTGTTCGTGCAGCGTGGCCACCTGGGCCAGCGAGCGTGCCAGCCATTCGGCGGCCTCGTCGATGGAGGTGACCGCCAGCGGGGCCGGCGCGCCGTTGGCCAGCCAGTGCAGCAGCATGTCGCGCGGATCGCGCAGCACCACCAGCAGGCGCCCTTCGGGCAACTGCGGGCGCAGCGCCCACAGCAGCGCGTTGTCCCACCACAGCAGCCAGTCGATCAGGTTGGCGTCGGCCAGGCCACGCGCCGGCAACTGCTCGCGCCACTGCTCCACCAGCCGTTCGGGGCTGAGCTTGCCGGTCGAGAGGTCCTGCAGGGTGTGGTAGCTCTGGAACGCATCGTCGGGCGGATTGGGGCCGAAGCGGTCGCCACGCAGCACCGGGCTGGCCGCCGCGATCGCGGCGATCACCCGTTCCACGCCGGAGCCGGGAGCGCCCCAGACGAACATCGGGCGGGCGGTATTGGCCTCGCTGATGCTGCCCAGGTCCGGCCAGGTCAGCGGTGCCTTGGCCTGCGGCGGCAGCGGCAGGCGCTGGCCGGCCTCGGCCACGTGCAGGCCGACCCAGCTGCGCAGCGCGTCGGCGTGCTGGCCGGCTTCGTGCTGCACCGAGCCCAGCCACGCACGCAGGGTGCCCTTGGCGTCATCATGCGCGGCGTCATGGATGGCCTGCACATGCGCCACCGCCGCGGCGGGATCACGCGCCAGCAGGGCATCGACAATGCGGGTCTCGCCACTGGCGCGGCCCGGCTCGATCGCCACGATGCGGCGTGCCACGGCTTCGGCGGCGTCGTTCTCGCCGGCCATGTCGTGCAGGCGCATGCGGGTTTCCATCGCCGGCAGGTGCGCGGGCATGGCCTGCAGCCAACGCTCGGCCACCGCCACCGCGTCGGCACTGCCCACCGTTTCGATGGACAGGCGCGCCAGCCACAGGTCGTGCAGCTGCGGGTGGGTCTCCAGCACCGCATCGAGGGTGTCGCGGGCCTGCTGCTCGCGGCCCAGGCGCTGCCAGGCCATCAGCAGCAGCTGCAGGGTCTGGCGGTCGGCGGGGCTCTGCTCCAGCAGCGGCAGCAGGTGTTCCAGGGCCTGCAACGGCTGCCCGGACTGCAATTCCAGCTCGCCGGCCAGGCGGCGCATCGCCGGGGTGTCCCCCTCGGCAGAGGCCAGGATCTGGCGCATGGTCGCCGCCGCGCCGTCGATGTTGCCCTGGCGCACCTGCAACTGGACCAGCAGGCCGAACAGCGAGGTGAGCGCCGGATTGAGGTCGAGCACGCGGCGGAACGCCTGCTCGGCGAAGGCCAGCATCTCCTTGCCCAGGTAGGCAAAGCCCAGTGCGTACAGCACGCGCGCGTCGTTGGGCAGCGCCTGTGCGGCCGCCGACAACAGCGCCACCGCACGGTCGCCCTCGCCACGGCGCAGCGCGATCATGCCGGTGAGGGCGGCCAGCTCGGGGTGGTCCGGCTCGACCCGGCTGGCGGTGCGGGTGACCCGCTCGGCCTCGTCCACGTCGTTGCGGGCCAGCGCCATGTGCGCCTGCATCAGGTAAGCGGCCAGCGCGTTGGGGTTCAGCGTGGCGGTGCGGTCCAGCGCCGAGTCGGCGGCGTCGAACTGGCGCAGGGCCAGCAGCAGGCCGGCATGCTGCAGGTGCAGGTCCGGGTTTTCCGGGGCCAGTGCCAGCGCCTGCTGGAGGCTGTCCAGGGCCGCATCGAACTGGCCCTGCTGCTGCAGCGAGAGGGCCAGCCAGCGGTGCGCCTGCGGCTGCTCCGGCTCGGCCTGGATCCACTCGCGGGCCAGCTGCGCGGCGTCGTCGGCCGCGTTGCGGCGCAGGGCTTGGAGAATCTTGTCTTGCATGACGGTCCAGCGTGGGGTCAAACCCCGATTGTAGAACACGCCTACGGCGATCACCCGTGCGCCGCGCCGCGCCCGGCGGGCCGCCGTCGGGCCGGCTCAGCGCAGGGCTTCGATGCGCAGCCGCTGGGCCACCCAGCGCTCGGAGAAACCGTCGCCGCGCCAGTTTTCCAGGAAGCCGCAATGGCCGCCCCACGGGGCGATCTCCAGGTGGGCGTGGGCCGGCAGCCCCCAGCCGTTGAAGGTCGCGAAGGGAATCACCGGGTCGTCCTTGGCCATCAGGATGTCCGCCGGCACGGCCAGCTCGGCCAGGCGGTCGCCGGCGATGGAATAGCCGTCGAAGTACGCCTGCAGCGAGCCGAAGTCGGTGTGGTGTTCGACCAGCCAGGCGGTCAGCGCGCGGATGTCCAGCTTGAGCACGCGGTCGTCCCAGTCGCTCAGCTCGGGGAACAGGTCGCGCTTGCGGCGCAGCGAGCCGGCCCACTTGCGGCGGAAGTACCAGTCGTACATCGCCGGACCGTTCTCGATGCTCTCCATCGTGATGGCCGGATCGAGCACCGGGCACACCGACGCGACCCGGCGCAGCGGCACCCCGGCCGAGGGCGCCCGCAATGCCAGACGCAGCACGAAGTTGCCGCCCAGCGAGTAACCGGCCGCCACCAGCGGCAGTTGCGGCCAGCGCAGGGCGATATCGCTGGCGGCGTGCACCACTTCGTCGATGCGATTGGAATGGAAGATGCCGGGATTGAGGTGATGGGTATTGCCGTGGTCGCGGAAATTCAGCCGCACCACGTCGAAGCCTTCCTCAAGCATGCGCGCGGCGGTCATGCGCATGTAGCTGGACTCGGCACTGCCTTCCCAGCCATGCAGCAGCAGCGCCATGCCAATCGGCTCGCGGCCTTCCACGTGGCTGTGCCAGCCCTGCAGGCGCACGCCCTGGCCACCGTCCAGGATCAGTTCCTCGGTGACCGCGCCGGTGGCGGCAAGCAGCATCAGCCCACGCTGCATGCGCATGCGGCTGGAGCTGAGCATCGACTGCAGGTGCGGATTGCGCAGCCAACGCGGGGGTTGATAGTCGGCAGCGGTCAACATGGGCGGCAGACTGCTCCCGATGGCGACGCCGGCGCGTGAAGGGCCGCCATGCACTATTCGGCGGACATCGCCGCCAGGATGCGCGCGCGCGAGGTTTCGGCGATGCGGCGACGGCCTTCCAGGTCATGGGTCCCGATCGGCGCCAGGAAATGCACCTCGGCGCGACGCGCCGGTTCTCCCAGCAGGCGCAGGAAGTTGGCGAAGAAACTCTCCCTCGGACCAAAGGCGACGATGGTCTGGGCGTCACCGCGCCAGCCGTAGCGCAGCGCCACCGGCTGCACCGGGACCTGGGCTTCGACGGCGGCCTGGAAGATGCGCGCATGGAACGGGCCGACGTCGTGGCCGCCGCGGGTGCGTCCTTCCGGGAACACGCCCACGGCCTTGCCCTCGCGCAGGCGCACGACCATTTCCTGCATCACCCCACCGAGCGATTCGGTGCTGCCACGCTGGTGGAAGATGGTCTGGCCGCGCGCGGCCAACCAGCCCACCACGGGCCAGCCGGCGATTTCGCGCTTGGCGACGAAGCCCATCATGCGCTGGCTGTGCAGCACCGAGATGTCCACCCAGCTGACGTGATTGGCCACGAACAGCACGGCACCCGGCAGCGGCGTGCCGATCCGCTGCAGGCGGAAGCCGAAGATCCACATCAGCCCGCCGGACCATGCGTTGACCGCGGCATGCTCGAACAGGCGCGTGCCCACGCGCATGCGTCCCCATGGCGGGAGCATGGCGATCAGCAGCATCGGCAGGAACAGCAACAGGTGGACCAGCAGCAGCGGTACGCGGTACAGATAACGGCACACACGCGCCACGCCGCCACGTGAGGCCGGGGTGGGGGAATTCATCCGCGAACGATACCGGAGCGCCGCGGGGTCTGCCAGCGCGAACCGGACAAATCGATGGCGCGGGCGGGCCAGCCACCGCAGGGGGTCAAGCCACTGCCCGTCCTTGGCACAGCGCGTCAGCCGACTGTGCGCCGGCGCACTGTGCCGACCGGCGCAACACAGCATCCGCGGCGTAGTGCGCTCAGGCCGGGGCGACCGCCGGCACGACCGCCAGGGTCAGCCGCGAGGTGCACACCAGGCGGCCACCCTCATCTTCGATGCGGATGTCCCAGACGTGGGTGCTGCGGCCCACGTGGATGGCACGCGCCGTGCCGGTGACCACGCCGCCGCGCACCGCGCGGATGTGGTTGGCGTTGATTTCCAGGCCCACGCAGACCTGCCGGGTGGTGTCCACGCACAGGTTGCCGGCACTGCTGCCGAGGGTTTCGGCCAGCACCACCGAGGCGCCGCCATGCAGGATGCCGTAGGGCTGGCGGGTGCGTTCGTCGACCGGCATGGTGGCGCTGACCCAGTCCTCGCCGGCCGCGGTGAAGACGATGCCCAGATGGTCGATCAGGGTGGTGCGGCTGAGTGCGTTGAGTGCCTCGATCGACACCGCTTCGCGGAATACCTGGGCCATGCGGCGTCTCCGTGCGACGAAAGGAATTACAGGATCGGCACCAGGCCGGCGCCGAAGGCGGTGAGCATGCGCACCAGCAGCCACTTCGGGCCGACGTTGACCTCGGGGAAGTCACCGACCGAGACGTAGCAGGTGTGGAAGTCCTTGTCCTGGCGACGCAACGGCTCGGGGCAGTTCGGCCCGGGCCGGAACTCGTAATCGGTGGCGTAGCGCCACGGCCAGAAATCCAGCACCGGCAAAGCCTCGGAGGCCTTGCCGACGCTGTAGTTCAGGCCCGACAGCACCGGCGGCTTGGTGCGCGGGGCCACCGTCCAGGAGTTCTGCGGGTGGATGTCGCGCAGGATGCTCTGGGCCAGCGCCTCGGCGAAGACCGGGTCGTCGATGATCACCGCGCCTTCGGTGTTGTAGTTCTCGCTGCGCGGGTCGAAGTTGTGCGTGCCGATCACGCCGATACGCCGATCGACCACCATCGACTTGGCGTGCAGGCCCATGCGCGCGCCGGTGCGGGTGACCGGCAGCGGCTTGTTGACGGCCTTGGTGCCCAGGAACGAGGGCCGGGTTTCGGCACGCAGCACGCGCCGTTCGACCACGCTGCCATCGGTGCGGCGGCGTGCGGCCGGGCCCGGCGTGGGCTGGCGCCGGGGCGGGTCGGCGGCGGTATCGGTATCGGTATCGACACTGGCCGGCCGCATCGCGGCGCCGGCATCGGCACTGCGACGGCTGCCGCCACTGGCGCTGCCGCGTGCATTGCTGCCGGCCGCGCTCCCGCCGATCAGGCTGTTGCGCTTGCCGTCCGGGGGCGGTGCGTCGCCGAGCGGCGCCGGCAGCAGGTTGCGATAGTCGACCGGCGCATCCAGCGGGAACGGCTTGAACTCGTACAGGTTGAAGCCAAGCTCGCGCATGTTGCGGCGCTTGTACTTGTAGGACAGCGCGTAGACGATCGGGTTGTCGGTGGCCGCCAGGCTGTTGGTGGACACCACGATGCGCGGCGCCTGTTCGCGCTTGCGCAGGTCGCCGAACAGCTTTCGCGCCGGCTTGGACAGCACCAGATACGGGGTCTGCAGCAACACTTCGCTCTGCGCACTGGCGATCAGCGCATCCAGCTGCGGCTCGGTCACGTGCTGGCCATTGGCCGGCTGGCTGGCGCGCTCGCGCCGATGCTTGCGCGGCAGGTCGGCCACGTAGCGCACCGAGGCCACCGGCAAGGCGGTGTCGACGAAGGCGCGGGTGATGTAGGCCGGATCGCTGGCCTCCGCGCTGACCCGCTCCACCCGTTCGGGATGGCGGTAGGCGGTGGCGGGCATCTGCGGGGCGCCCTGGTCCAGCAGGGTGCGGCCGACATCGTTGAGGCGTTCGGCCGGGACGCTGCGCGGGGCACGCCAGAACGCGTCGAAGTTGGTGGTCATCTCGCGCACTTCCGGGCCAGCCACCAGCACGTCGCGGTCGCGGAAGTTGTACTCGCTGTCCCAGTCGTAATAGTCGTCCTGGTAGTTGCGCCCGCCGACCACGCCCAGCGCGTCGTCGATCACCAGCAGCTTGTTGTGCATGCGCTGGTTGAAGCGGCGGAAGCAGCAGAGCACGCTGCCGGCGTAATCGAAATAGTTCAGCCGCGCCTTGCCGAAGGTCGGGTTGTATACGCGCAGCTCGAAGTTCTGGTGGCTGCTGGCCAGCGCGCCGAGGATCTGCAGGTCGGAGATGGCCGAGAGCTGGTCGATCAGCACGCGCACCTTGACCCCGCGCCGGGCGGCGGCGAGCAGTTCGTCCAGCACCAGCCGGGCGCTGTCGTCCTTGTCGAAGATGTAGGTCTGCAGGTCGATGCTGCGGGTGGCGCTGCGGATCAGGTTGAGCCGGGCGACCAGCGACACCTCGCCCTCATCGATGATGGTGGCGTAGTGGCGCGGGGCGGCCTCGGTCGATTCGGAGAAGGCCTTGCCGCCGAGCGCGCGCAGCGGCGAGTCCAGGGCGCAGCGGTCCGGCTGGGTGCAGTCGACCACGCTCGAGCGTGCCTGCACGGCGATGCCGGCGGCACGGTCGCGCTGTGCATTGGACAGCGACGCACAGCCGCCGACCAGCAACAGCGTTGCCAGCATCACCACACGCATCAATGGGGTCACGGTTTGGGCGCCTCGCTCAGACGCGCTCGCAGTACAAAGGTCACTCGATCACTCAATGCTAGTTGCCAGCTGTCCATTCCATACCGGCCACGCTGCACGGTACCGCGGCTGACGACATCGCAATCATACCCGGCCCGGGGGCACTCCGCCGGCTCCACCCGCAGGGTCTCGGGGTGGCTGACGCCGCGCAGGATCAACCGGCCCTGGACCCCGCCGCCCTTGTCCACCACCTCGGGCAGATAGGGAACCGAGTCGAACTCGACCACCGGGTAGCGGGCCGAATCGAAGAATTCCTCCCCGCGCATCCAGCCGGTGTAGCGGTTCTTGCCGGGGATCTCGACGTAGCGGGTGAACATCCGCAGGTGGACCTGGTGGCGGCCATCGGACAGCACCTCGATGCGTCCCTCGAAACGCGGGAACACCCCTTCGATGCGTTGCCCGAGCCGGGTGCGGATCTCGAAACCGAAGCGCGAACGCGCGGTATCGAACTCCAGCACCTGGCGCGGGACCCCAGCCGGGGCCGGGACCGGCGGTTCAGCGCAGGCCGCGTAGGACGCCAGCGCCAGCAGGCCGCCCAGCAGCGCGCGCACTACCGTCATGGGCTACGGCCACCAGAAGGCGGTCAGGCTGGCCACGCCGGGTTCGATGCTGGCCTCGCGGTCAAAGGCCAGCACGGCGATGCCACCGGGCGGCATGCCCCGGTAGTCGCTGCTGGTGCCTTCGCTCAGCAGCGCCACCAGCTGTTCCAGGCCCGGGTTGTGCCCGACCACCAGCAGCCGGTCGACATCGCTCCGGGCCTCGATCAGGCCCATCAAGGTGCCCGGGGTGGCGTCGTAGACGCCATCTTCCAGGCGCTTTTCGACGAAGCCGGTGATGCCCAGCACGGCCTCCAGGGTTTCGCGGGTCCGCCGCGACGGCGAACACAGCACGCAGTCGGGCAGCAGGTTGTTCTCCTTCAGCCAGCGGCCGGCCGCTTCCGCTTCGGCCAGGCCGATCGGGGACAGCGGGCGGTCAAGGTCAGCCTGGCCGGTACCGGCGGCTTCGGCGTGGGCATGGCGCAGCAGGATCAGTTCTCGCATAAAGGCTCTCTTCTGGATCAGGCTTTCTTCAGCCACTTCAACAGTGGCTCCCAGTCACTCTGGTGCTCGCGCACCTGCGCGGAGCGGTAATCGAACAGGCTGCGTCCCAGCCCGACCATCACCACGTAACTCTGGCTGTCGCGCAGTTGGGCGACAACGTCATAGGGCCATTCGGCCAGCATCTGGATGGCCTGCTGGGAGGTCTGGGTCCAGGGCTTGGTGCGGTTGAGCACCAGCCCGACCGGCAGCGCGCGGCGGTGCACGCGGGGCACCTTGGACAGGCTGTTGAGGAAGCCGACGATGGCTTCGATATCCAGCGCCGACGGCAGCACGGGCACCACCACGGCATCGGCAACATCGAGGAAGTGGCCCAGATCGTCGGCCAATGCGCCTGCGGGCGCGTCGATGATGACCTCGTCGGTACCATCGGGAATCAGCTTCTCCCAGGCTTTCTTGCGGTACACGTCGATCGGCAGCACGGCGCTTTCCAGCATCGAGCGGCGCTGCGCCCAGCGGGTGCTGGAGCCCTGCGGATCGGCGTCGGCCAGTACGGTCCGTTTGCCGTCCAATGCGGCATGCGCCGCCAGGTGGGTGGCGACGGTGGTCTTGCCCACCCCACCCTTGGAACCGGCTACCAGGATCGTCTTCATGCCAGCCTCGCTTCCGGGGAACGTCATCGCAGCGTACACCGCCGTCCGTGACGGAGATAGTCGCGCGGCTGAACCCCTGTGCGGGCCGTCGCTTTGCTATCGTGCGCGATCCAAAGGATTGCAAGCCGGCATGAGCGAGTTACAGGACCTGAGTGCGCTGATTCGCGCCAATACCCCGCTGATCATCATCGAGACCCAGGACGAGGGTCGCATCGTGGAGCTGTTCCGGCAGACCCTGATGCATGTCTGGCGCGCCCTGCACCGCTGGTCGATCACCGAAGGCCTGCGCCGCATCGACATGGACCGCGAGGATGACGCGGTCGGCCCGCCCGATGCCAGCGCGGCGCTGCAGATGATCCGCCAGGCCGAGCAGCGCGGGATCTACCTGCTGCTCGATTTCCACCCTTACCTTGGCTATGCCAGCCACCAGCGCGCGCTGCGCGACCTGATCCAGCGCCGCCACTGCCAGGCCCACGTGCTGGTGCTGATCGGGGCCAAGGTGGAACTGCCGGCCGAGCTGGAGGCGCTGGCCACCCGCTTCAACCCGCGCCTGCCCGACCTCAACGCGCTGCTGAAGATGCTGCGCGAGGAGGCCGAGGCCTACGCGCGCGAGAACGGCGGGCGCCGGGTCGAGGTGGACAACGAAGCGGTCCAGAAGATCCTGCACAACCTGCGCGGCCTGAGCATGGTCGACGCACGGCGGATCGGCCGCCAGCTGATCTTCGCCGATGGCGCGCTCAGCCAGGACGACCTGCCGCAGCTGGCCCGGCTCAAGTTCGAGCTGCTCAACCGCGCCGGCCACCTGCATTACGAGTACGACACCACCCGCTTTGCCGACGTGGCCGGAGCCAACCGCCTCAAGCGCTGGGTCAACCAGCGCCGGCCGATCTTCCTCGGCGGCCAGGGCCCGGCCGGGCTGGACCCGCCCAAGGGCATGCTGCTGCTGGGCGTGCAGGGCTGCGGCAAATCGATGCTGGCCAAGGCCACCGCGGCCGGGTTCGGGGTGCCGCTGCTGCGGCTGGACTTCGGCAGCCTGTATGACAAGTACCACGGCGAGACCGAGAAGAACCTGCGCGAGGCCCTGGCGTCGGCCGAGCAGCTGGCCCCGTGCGTGCTGTGGATCGACGAGATCGAGAAGGGCCTGGCCAGCGGGGGCGAGGACGGCGGGGTGTCACGGCGCGTGCTGGGCCACCTGCTGACCTGGCTGGCCGAGCGCAAGGGCACGGTGTTCATCGTGGCCACCGCCAACCAGGTGCACGAACTGCCGGCCGAGCTGCTGCGCAAAGGCCGTTTCGACGAGATCTTCTTCATCGACCTGCCCGACGCCAATACCCGGGTGGAACTGCTGCGCCTACACCTGGGCCGGCGCCAGCTCAATGCCGACGACTTCGCGCTGCCGGCGCTGGCCGCGGCCAGCGAGGGCTTCTCCGGCGCGGAGATCGAACAGGCGGTGGTGGCCGGGCTGTACGCGGCGCACGCCGAGACGCGGGTGCTGGATACCGAGCTGCTGATGACCGAGATCCGCAGCAGCCGGCCGTTGTCCGTGCTGATGGCCGAGCAGGTCAACGCGCTGCGCGACTGGGCCCGTGGGCGCACGGTCAGCGCCGACGAGTAACGCCGATCGCCGGCGCGTAGAGCCGACCGTTGGTCGGCTGCTTCGTGGGTCGGCGGTGTCGGTGGCCCTGGATAGAGCAGCCGACCAACGGTCGGCTCTACCGGTTCTTGTGCGGTGTCGGTGGCCCTGGATAGAGCAGCCGACCAACGGTCGGCTCTACCGTTTCTTGTGCGGTGTCGGTGGCCTTGGGTAGAGCAGCCGACCAACGGTCGGCTCTGCCGGTTCTTGTGCGGTGTCGGTGGCCCTGGGTAGAGCAGCCGACCAACGGTCGGCTCTACCGGTTCTTGTGCGGTGTCGGTGGCCCTGGGTAGAGCGGCCGACCAACGGTCGGCTCTACCGGTTCTTGTGCGGTGTCGGTGGCCCTGGATAGAGCAGCCGACCAACGGTCGGCTCTACCGGTGCCTATCCAAGGTGCCGCAGCACCCACGCCCACGCTGGCAGCGTCACCAGCGAAAGCACGATGCCATAGCCCACCATCGCCGCGGCCAGCCGCGGCGCCAACTGGTGCGAGATCGCCAGCGCGGCGGCGGTGATCATGGTCGGCATCGCCGATTCGAGCACATTGACCTGCAGCAGCGTGCCCTTCAGCCCGAACAGCCAGGCCAGCGGCAACGCCAGCGCCGGCATGACCAGCAGCTTGAGCAGCAGGCCGACGCCCAGCGGGGTCAGTTCGGCGCGCGACAGCCGCAGCCGGATCGACAGGCCCACCGCCAGCATCACCAGCGGCAGCATGGCATCGGCCAGTTGCCTGAGCGCCGTGCCGATCCACTGCGGCGGCTGGGCCGGCATCAGCACCAGCGCGAACAGCAGCGCCCAGACCGGCGGGAAGCGCGCGATGCGGGCCAGCACCTGGCGCGCGGACGGGGGCCGATCACCGCTGTACCGGGCGATCACGTACAGGCCGAAGGTGGACAGCAGCACGAACGTGCCGAACTGGTCGTAGACCACCGCGTACGGCAGGGCCGCGTCGCCAAGCAGCGCGCGCACCATCGGGTAGCCGATGAAGCTGGAGTTGGCCAGGGCGACGCAGATCAACAGGACCGCGTGAACGTCACGGGCGAAACCGAGACTGCGCGTGGCCAGCGTTACCAGCGCCCAACTGGCCAGCATCAACAGCCAGGGCGTGGCCATCAGCCCGACCAGGCCCAGGTCCAGCTGCAGGCGCGGCACATAGGTGAGCACCGCCGCGGGCAGGCACACGTACAGGACCACGCGGTTGAGGACCTCGGCACTGTTGTCGGGCAGCGCGCGCAGGCGCGCGAACAGCATGCCCAGGCCGAGCATGGCCAGGATCAGCGCGAAGGCATCCACCGCCATCAGACCGGCCTAGCCCAGGCGCACGCGGCGCCGGCGGCGACCTTGGTCGACGCCGGTGCCCACCGCGCGAGGCAACCCGCCACGTGGGCGCCGCACTGGACGGCCCGCCCGCGGATCAGGGCCAAGCCGGCGGCTGCGCCGCCCAGGCCTGCTGCACCTCGGCCAGGGTGGCGCGCTCGCTGTCGCGCCAGCTCGGCAGCAGCGCGGCGTAGTGGCTGCTGTCGCTCCACTGCTGCGGCTCGGTGCGTACCGCGGCGGCATACCAGCGCACCGCCTCGTCCTTGCGGCCGAGCGTCCACAGCGCCAGTGCGTAGGTGGGCGGCACCCAGGCGGCATTGCCGCGCATCCCGGCCTGGGCGCTGTTCCATTGCGCCAGCGCCGGCTCGACCTCACCCAGCCGGAACAGGTCCCAGCCGTAATTCCAGCGCACCGTGCGCCCGGTGGCCGTGGTGGCCGCGGCACTGCCGAGGGCTTCCTCGTACAGGCTGCGGCCCAGCTCCGGGCGGCCCTGGGCGATCGCCACGCCGGCCAGCTGCACGGTGGCATCGAGCGCCTTGCGGCCGCGCTCGCGTTGCTTCATCAGTTGTTCCACCAGGTCGGCGCCGTTGCCGGGCACCACCACCACCGGCACGGCGGCCGCGTCCTGGTCGAAGTAGAACTCCTGCAGTGCCGGCAGCGGTTGCGCCGCCATTCCCATGTCCACCTGCCCCACCATCAATCCAGCCGCCAGCATCACGCCGGCCAGCCTGTGTCTTGCCACTGCCATGCAAACTCCCCCGGGTTGTCACAACAACCTCCCGGTCCGATCCTAACCCCAGCGTGCGCCCGGGCGCGAGTGCCCGGGGCCATTTCGGCACCACTGTTACAATCCGCGCCTTTCCGGTCGTGTTCGCTGCGGCCGTGCCAGCCGACTTCCCGGGCCAGCCATGACCAGTACCGCCGAACTCACCTCGCCCTCCTCCGCCAACCGGCCCGATGCCGGCGGCCTGGACGCCAGCTACACGCTGGACCACAAGTACACCCGTACCGATGGCCGCATCTACCTGAGCGGGGTGCAGGCGCTGGTGCGGCTGCCGTTGATGCAGCGGCTGCGCGACGAGGCCGCCGGGCTGGACACCGCCGGCTTCATCAGTGGCTACCGTGGCAGCCCGCTGGGTGGCTTCGACCTGGAGCTGTGGCGGGCGCGCCAGCACCTGGAGGCGGCGCGGGTGAAGTTCACCCCCGGCCTCAACGAGGACCTGGGCGCGACCATGGTCTGGGGCACCCAGCAGACCAACCTGTTCCCGGGTGCGAAGGTCCAGGGCGTGTACGGCATGTGGTACGGCAAGGGCCCCGGCGTGGACCGCTGCGGCGACGTGTTCAAGCATGCCAATGCCGCGGGCACCTCGGTGCACGGCGGCGTGCTGGCGCTGGCCGCCGACGACCACGCCTGCCGCAGCTCGACCCTGCCACACGGCAGCGAAGACGAGTTCGTCAGCGCGATGATGCCGGTGCTGAACCCGGCCGGCGTGCAGGACATCCTGGACATGGGCCTGCTCGGCTGGGCGATGAGCCGGTACACCGGGCGCTGGATCGGCTTCAAGACCATTGCCGAGACCGTGGAGTCCTCGGCCTCGGTGCAGGTCGACCCGTTCGCGCGGAAGATCGTGCTGCCGGAGGACTTCGAGATGCCGGCCGGCGGCCTCAACATCCGCTGGCCGGACCCGCCGCTGGACCAGGAGATGCGCCTGCACCGCTACGCGGTCAAGGCCGCGCAGGCATTCGCGCGCGCCAACGGCATCGACCGGGTGGTGATGGATTCGCCGCGCGCGCGGCTGGGCATCGTCACCACCGGCAAGAGCTACCTGGACGTGCTGCAGGCGCTGGAATACCTGGGCCTGGACGAGCAGGCCTGCGCCGACATCGGCATCCGCGTGTACAAGGTCGGCATGACCTGGCCGCTGGAGCCGGTGGGCATCGCGCGCTTCGCCCAGGGCCTGGAAGACATCGTGGTGGTCGAGGAGAAGCGCGCCTTCATCGAGCGCCAGATGAAGGAGCAGTTCTACAACTGGCCAGCCAGTGCCGGCCCGCGTCCGTCGATCGTCGGCAAGTACGACGAGGCGGGCACGTGGATCCTGCCCTCCACCAACGAACTCACCCCGGCCACCATCGCCGGGGTGATCGGCCGCCGCATCCAGCGCCTGCTTCACGCCAGCGGCGTCAGCAATGAATCCATCGAACAGCGCCTGCGCTGGATGGATGAGAAGGAAGCCGAGCTGGCCCTGCCGCGCGCCAGTTTCCCGCGCGTGCCGCATTACTGCTCCGGCTGCCCGCACAACACCTCCACCCGCGTGCCGGAAGGCTCGCGCGCGCTGGGCGGGATCGGGTGCCATTACATGGTCACCTGGATGGACCGCAGCACCGACACCTTCACCCACATGGGGGGCGAAGGTGTCACCTGGGCCGGGCAGGCCGCCTTCACCGAGACCGAGCACGTATTCCAGAACCTCGGCGATGGCACCTACTTCCACAGTGGTTCGCTGGCGATCCGCCAGGCGATCGCCGCCGGGGTCAACATCACCTACAAGATCCTCTACAACGACGCGGTGGCGATGACCGGCGGGCAGCCGGTGGACGGCACCCTGAGCGTGCCGCAGATCGCCCACCAGATGCGCGCCGAGGGCGTGCAGACGATCGTGCTGGTGAGCGATGAGATCGGCAAGTGGAACAAGCGCGAGCTGTTCCCGGAGGGGGTGGAGTTCCATGACCGTGCCGAGCTGGACGCGGTGCAGAAGCAGCTGCGCGAGGTGAAGGGCACCAGCATCCTGATCTACGAACAGACCTGTGCCACCGAGAAGCGGCGCCGCCGCAAGCGCGGCAAGCTGGTCGATCCGCCCAAGCGGGTGGTGGTCAACTCGCTGGTCTGCGAAGGCTGCGGCGACTGCGGGCAGAAGAGCTTCTGCGTGTCGGTGCTGCCGAAGGAAACCGAGTTCGGGCGCAAGCGCGACATCGACCAGTCCAACTGCAATAAGGATTTCAGCTGCACCACCGGCTTCTGCCCCAGCTTTGTGACCGTGCACGGCGGCAAGCCGCGCAAGGGCGAGCGCAGTGCGAAGACCGCGCTGCTGGACAACCTGCCGGCGCCGACCTTCCGCAGCACGCTCGAGCAGCCCTGGAACATCCTGATCACCGGCGTCGGCGGTACCGGCGTGGTCACCATCGGCGCATTGCTGGGCATGGCCGGCCACCTGGAAGGCAAGGGCGCCAGCGTGCTCGACCAGACCGGCCTGGCCCAGAAGGGCGGCGCGGTCACCACCCACATCCGCATCGCGCGTACGCCCGAGGACATCCACGCCGTGCGCATCGCGGCGGGCGAAGCCGACCTGGTGGTGGGCTGCGACATGGTGGTGGTCAACGACTACTGGGCACTGTCCAAGGTGCGCGCCGAGCGCTCGCAGGTGGTGCTCAACACCTATGAAGCGATGCCCGGCACATTCACCACCCGCCCGGACATGCAGTTCCCGGCGGCGGACATCATCGCCGGCATCCGCGTGGCGCTGGGCGGCCGCGAGCCGATGCTGCTGGACGCCACCCAGCTGGCCACCGCGCTGCTGGGCGATGCGATCGCCGCCAACCTGTTCATCCTCGGCTACGCGTGGCAGCAGGGGCTGGTGCCGATCTCCTTCGAGGCGCTGATGCGCGCGATCGAGCTCAACGGCGCGGCGGTGGCGATGAACCAGCAGGCCTTCGCCTGGGGCCGCCTGGCGGCGGTCGACCCGCAGGCGGTGCAGCAGGCCGCCGGCCTGGTCCGCAACAGCCACACCGATGCCGAACGCACGCCCGGCCCGCTGCACGACCTGCCCCCGGGCGAGTGGGAAGGCAACGAATGGGGCGCCAACGCGGCACCGCGCGATACCGGCGACGAGCGCGAGCTGCGCGGCCTGCCCGGCCATGGCGTGGGCGAGGACGTGGCGTTCCTGCCGCTGGATGACGAGCGCCTGTCGCGCTCGCTGGACGAGCTGATCGAGCGCCGCGTGCGTTTCCTCACCGATTACCAGGACAGCGCCTACGCCGCGCGTTACCGCGCGCTGGTGGACAAGGTGCGGGCGGCCGAGTGGGACGCCGTGGGCAGCACCGCGCTCACCGAAACCGTCGCGCGCTATTACTTCAAGCTGCTGGCCTACAAGGACGAGTATGAAGTGGCGCGGCTGTACACCAGCGGCGAGTTCCAGCGTCGCCTGCAGCAGCAGTTCGAAGGCGATTTCCAGGTGCGCTTCCACCTGGCCCCGCCGCTGTTCGCGAAGAAGGACGACCAGGGCCGCCTGATCAAGCAGGAATACGGCCCGTGGATGCTCAAGGCATTCGGCCTGCTGGCGAAGCTGAAGTTCCTGCGCGGCGGCCGCTTCGATGTCTTCGGCCGCACCGCCGAACGCCGTGGCGAACGCCAGCTGATCGCCGACTACGAACAGACCGTGGCCCTGCTGCTGGACGGGCTGAGCGATGACCGCGTGGCCCTGGCGGTGGAGATCGCCAGCATCCCCGAACACATCCGCGGCTACGGCCACGTCAAGGAAGCGCACCTGCACAAAGCCAAGGCGCGCGAGGCGACGTTGCTGGCCCAATGGAAGAACCCGCGCGCGCTGCATATCGTGCAGGTGGCATGACAGCGACGCCAGCAGCCGGTAGAGCCGACCGTTGGTCGGCTACGCGCAAACCCAACCGCAGGTCCCCACCGTAGAGCCGACCGTTGGTCGGCTACGCGCAAACCCAACCGCAGGCCCCCACCGTAGAGCCGACCGTTGGTCGGCTACCGGTAAACCCGACCCGACACTCGCCCACCCCAAACACCCCAGCCGAACCCCACCACAGGCCGGCTCTCCACCCCGCAACTCATCACCGCCCTCCACGCCGCCACACCCGCAACCGGTTGTTGGCCGGCATCGCCACGTCGTCGATCAGCCGCATCCCCTGCGCGGCCGCCAGCGCATCCACCGCCTCCGCGTCGCGGATGCCCGCAGCAGGATCGCGCGCCTTCAGCCACGCATCGAACTGGCGGTTGCTGTCGCTGCTGAAATCGCCGTGGTCATTGAACGGCCCGTAGATGCACAGCAGCGCGTCGTCCGCCATCACCGCGGGCAACCCGGCGAACAATGCCTGCACGTGCGCCCAGCTCATGATGTGCAGGGTGTTGGCGCTGAACACCGCATCGAAGGCAGGCACGGCATCGGGTAGCGGTGCCAGGCCCGGCTGCGGCGACAGCACCGCCTGCAACGGCCACGGTGCCGGTGCGTTGGGCAGCGCGGCGGCGGCCAGGCGCTCGGCGATGCCAGGCAGATGGTCCGGATGGTCGCTGGCCTGCCAGTGCAGGTGCGGCAGCGCCTCAGCGAAATATTCGGCGTGCTGGCCGGTGCCACTGCCGATCTCAAGCACCGCATGGCAGTCATGCAGGTGACGGCGCAGCACCGCCAGGATCGGGTCGCGGTTGCGTTCGCAGGCTTCGGACCATCGCTGCTGGGTCATGGACGACTCAAGATGAATTCGACAGCCTCCATCCAACCATGACCGCAGTCACTTGTGCCACTGCCGGCGGCCACCGAAAGTCGAGGACTTGTCCACTGTCGCCGGCGACCTGCCGCCGACCGTACCCGGGGAATCGCAAGCTGTGCAACGCCGTGAGTTTCTGACGCTGTCTGGCATGGGCCTGGCGGGCCTGATGCTGCCGCATTCCCGCCTGATCGCCGCCGAGCAGCTGCTCGAGCCCGGTGACGCGGGCCGCAACAAGGCCCTGGCCGAGGCCGCGCTGGCCGCGGCCAGGCGCGCTGGCGCCAGCTACTGCGACGTGCGCATCGGCCGCTACCTCAACCAGGCGGTGATCACCCGCGAGGCGCAGGTGCAGAACATCACCAACAGCGAGTCCTCGGGCATCGGCATCCGGGTGATCGTCAACGGTGCCTGGGGCTTTGCCGCCACCCACCAGAAGACCCCGGCCGCGGTGCTGGCCACGGTCGAGCAGGCCGCCGCCATCGCCCGTGCCAATGCCACCGTGCAGAGCAGGCCGGTGCAGCTGGCGCCGGTACGCGGGGTGGGCGACGTGAGCTGGAAGACCCCCATCCGCAAGAACGCGATGGCCGTGCCGATCCAGGACAAGGTGGACCTGCTGCTGAGCTTGAATGCCGCCGCGCTCAATGCCGGCGCCAACTTCATCAACTCCACCCTGTTCCTGGTCAACGAGCAGAAGTACTTCGCCTCCAGCGACGGCTCGTTCATCGACCAGGACGTGCACCGGATCTGGCTGCCGTTCACCGCGACCGCCATCGACAAGGCCACCGGCAAGTTCCGCACCCGCGCCGGGCTGTCCTCGCCGATGGGGATGGGCTACGAATTCCTGGATGGCGAGGCCAGCGGCAAGATCGCCCTGCCCGGCGGCATCACCGCCTACCGCGACTCCTACGACCCGGTCGAAGATGCCATCGCCGCCGCCCGGCATGCGCGCGAGAAGCTCAAGGCGCCGTCGGTCAAACCGGGCAAGTACGATCTGGTGCTGGACCCCTCCAACCTGTTCCTGACCATCCACGAGAACGTCGGCCATCCGCTGGAGCTGGATCGCGTGCTGGGCTACGAGGCCAACTACGCCGGTACCAGCTTCGCCACCCTGGACAAGCGCGCAGCCGGCTACCGCTGGGGCAGCGAGCGGGTCAACTTCTTCGCCGACAAGACCGCCCCCGGCAGCCTGGGCGCGGTGGGCTACGACGATGAAGGGGTCAAGACCCGGCGCTGGGACCTGGTCAAGGACGGCATCCTGGTGAATTACCAGGCCACGCGCGATGAGGTGCACCTCCTTGGCGAGACCGAATCGCATGGCTGCAGCTACGCCGACTCCTGGTCCAGCGTGCAGTTCCAGCGCATGGCTAATGTGTCGCTGGCGCCGGGCAAGGCGCCGCTGAGCGTGGCGGAGATGATCAAGGACGTGGAGAACGGGATCTACATCCACGGCCGCGGCTCGTACTCGATCGACCAGCAGCGCTTCAACGCCCAGTTCGGCGGCCAGCTGTACTACCAGATCCGCAACGGCGAGATCACCGGCATGGTCGAAGATGCCGCCTACCAGATCCGCACGCCGGAGTTCTGGAATGCCTGCAGCGCGATCTGCGACGAACGCGATTTCCGCTTCGGCGGTTCGTTCTTCGACGGCAAGGGCCAGCCGGGCCAGGTCTCGGCGGTCTCGCACGGTTCGTCCACCACCCGCTTCAACGGCATCAACATCATCAACACCGCGCGCAGCCTGGGATGAACCTGTCCCGGGCCGTCGCCGTTTCCCCGCCCCCCCACACCAACGTGGAGAGCTGCCTTGCAAAGACGTGACTTCCTTGCCCTGACCGGGCTTACCGCAGGCGGCCTGATCGTGCCGTCGTTCTTCGGCAAGGTGATCGCCGCCGAACAGCTGCACAGCACCCTCGACCTGGGGCTGAAGAAGCGCCTGGCCGATGCGGCGCTGGCGGCTGCGCGCCAGGCCGGCGCCACCTACTGCGACGTGCGCATCGGGCGCTACCTGCGCCAGTTCGTGATCACCCGAGAGGACAAGGTGCAGAACGTGGTCAACACCGAATCGACCGGTGTGGGCATCCGCGTGATCGTCAACGGCGCCTGGGGCTTTGCCGCCACCAATCAGCTCGGCACCGCCGACGTGGCGCGTGCCGCGCAGCAGGCCGCCGCGATCGCCAAGGCCAATGCCGGCGTGCAGACCGCGCCGGTGCAGCTGGCGTCCGCGCCGGGCGTGGGCGAGGTGAGCTGGAAGACGCCGATCCGCAAGAACGCCATGGACGTGCCGATCAAGGAGAAGGTGGACCTGCTGCTGGACGTCAACGCCGCCGCGTTGGCCGCCGGGGCCAGCTTCGTCAACTCGATGCTGTTCCTGGTCAACGAGCAGAAGTACTTCGCCTCCACCGATGGCTCCTACATCGACCAGGACGTGCACCGCATCTGGGCCCCGATGACGATCACCGCCATCGACAAGGCCAGCGGCAAGTTCCGCACCCGCGAAGGCCTGTCCTCGCCGATGGGCATGGGCTACGAGTACCTGGACGGCGCCGCCGCCGGCAAGGTGCTCACCCCGAACGGGGTGGTCAACTACAGCTCGTCCTACGACATGAAGGAAGACGCCATCGCCGCAGCCAAGCAGGCGCAGGAAAAGTTGAAGGCACCGTCGGTGAAGCCGGGCAAGTACGACCTGGTCCTGGACCCGTCGCACACCTGGCTGACCATCCATGAATCGATCGGTCATCCGCTGGAACTGGATCGCGTGCTCGGCTACGAAGCCAACTACGCCGGCACCAGCTTCGCCACCCTGGACAAGCGCGAGCAGCACTTCCAGTACGGCAGCGACAAGGTCAACATCTTCGCCGACAAGACCCAGCCGGGCAGCCTCGGCGCGGTCGCCTACGACGACGAGGGCGTCAAGACCAAGCGCTGGGACCTGATCAGCGAGGGCAAGCTGGTGGATTACCAGACCATCCGCGACCAGGCCCACATCCTCGGCAAGACCGCCTCCGACGGCTGCTGCTACGCCGACTCCTGGTCCAGCGTGCAGTTCCAGCGCATGGCCAACGTCTCCATGGCGCCGGGCAAGACCCCGCTGAGCGTGGCGGACATGGTCAAGGACGTGGAAAACGGCATCTACATCATCGGCGACGGCTCGTTCTCGATCGACCAGCAGCGCTACAACGCGCAGTTCGGCGGCCAGCTGTTCTACGAGATCAAGAACGGCAAGATCACCCGCATGCTCGAGGACGTGGCCTACCAGATCCGCACGCCGGAGTTCTGGAACGCCTGCAGCGCCGTGGCCGATGAGCGCGACTACCGCCTGGGCGGCTCGTTCTTCGACGGCAAGGGCCAGCCGGGCCAGGTCTCGGCGGTCTCGCACGGCTCGTCCACCGCGCGCTTCAACGGCATCAACGTCATCAACACCGCGCGCAGCCTCGGCTGACCGGTCAGGAGCCTACGAATCATGAGTATCTTCACCGAAGCCCAGGCCAAGGCCATCCTCGACAAGGTCATCGGGCTGTCCAAGGCCGATGAGTGCACCGCCGTGCTGGCCGGCTCGATCAACGGCAACATCCGTTTCGCGCTCAACAACGTCTCCACCAGCGGCATCGTGGACAACACCGAGCTGGCCGTCACCGTAGCCTTCGGCAAGCGCGTGGGCACCGCCTCGATCAACGAGTTCGACGATGCCGCGCTGGAGCGCGTGGTGCGCCGCGCCGAAGACCTGGCCCGCCTGGCCCCGGAGAACCCGGAGTTCATGCCGGCCATCGGCAAGCAGACCTACACCCCCAGCCCGACCTTCAGCGCCTCCACCGCCGCCATCGATCCGGCCTTCCGTGCCAAGGTCGCCGCCGATTCGATCGCGCCGTGCCGTGGTCACGGCCTGATCGCCGCTGGTTTCCTGGAAGACGGCCAGGGCTTCTACGCCACCGCCAACAGCAACGGCAACTTCGGCTACCAGCGCAGCACCAACTTCGATTACACCTGCACCGTGCGCACCGAAGACGGCCGCGGCTCGGGCTGGGTCGGCCGCAACCTCAAGGATGCCGCCGACTTCAAGGCCGACCAGGACATCCAGATCGCCATGCGCAAGGCTACCGAGTCCCAGGAAGCCAAGGCGCTGGAACCGGGCAAGTACACGGTGATCCTGGAGCCGGCCGCGGCCGCCGGCCTGATCAGCTTCATGATGAACTTCTTCAGCGCACGCTCGGCTGACGAAGGGCGCAGCTTCCTGTCCAGGAAGGGCGGCGGCAACAAGCTCGGCGAGCAGGTCTACGACCCGCGCGTGAACATGCACGCCGATCCGTGGCACCCGGATGCGCCGGTACTGCCGTGGGACGGCGAAGGCATGCCACGCACCAAGCTGCCGATCATCGAGAACGGCAAGGTCGCCAACCTGGAGTACTCGCGGTTCTGGGCGCAGAAACAGGGCAAGACCGCCAATGCCAGCCCGGGCAACCTGCTGATGAGCGGTGGCGACAAGAGCACCGCCGAGCTGGTCCGCGGCACCCAGAAGGGCATCCTGGTCACCCGCACCTGGTACATCCGCATGGTCGATCCGCAGACCGTGCTGCTCACCGGCCTCACCCGCGACGGCACCTTCTACATCGAGAACGGCCAGATCAAGTACCCGGTCAAGAACTTCCGCTTCAACGAGTCGCCGGTGATCATGCTCAACAACATCGAAGAACTGGGCAAGCCGGTGCGCGTGGCCGGTGACGAGTCGAACTTTGTGATGATGATTCCGCCGATGAAGCTGCGCGATTTCACCTTCACCTCGCTCTCCGACGCGGTCTGATGCACGGATGAACCGCGCGCAGTTCCTGCGCCTGATGCTGGGCAGCGCCGCGTTCGCGGCGTTGCCCTCACTGGCGCGCGCCCAGGCCGGTCGCTACGACTTCTGGTTCACCCGCCTCAAGTACGACTCCGGCGACTGGGACGTGGATGCGCGCATGCCGTCCAACGTGATCACCTCGCTGATCGATTACACCTCCCTGCGCGTGGACCCGACCGAGCATGTCATCGCCCTGTCCGACCCGCGCATGCTGGACGCCCCGTTCTGCTACCTGGCCGGGCACAAGCTGGTGGAGTTCAACGCGGCCGAACGGCAGAACTTCGTGCGCTATGTACGCAACGGCGGTTTCGTGTTCGTGGATGACTGCAACCACGACATCGACGGGCTGTTTGCGAAATCGTTCGAGGCGCAGATGGCCAGGCTGTTCGGCCCCAAGGCGCTGAACAAACTGCCCAACAACCATGCGCTGTACCGCAGTTTCTTCCGCTTCCCCGAGGGCCCACCGGCCACCGGGTTCGAACTCAATGGCTGGGGCGACGACCTGGTCCATGACTACCTCAAGGGCATCGAGGTGGATGGCCGCCTGGGCGTGCTCTACAGCAACAAGGACTACGGCTGCGAGTGGGACTATGACTGGCGCAACAAGCGTTTCCTGGCCGAGGACAACACCCGTTTCGCGGTCAACATCGTGATGTACGCGTTGAGCAGCTAGCTGCCTTGCTGCATTTTCAGCCACGCATGGCGTGGCTCTACACCGTTTTTCTGCGAGTGCCTTATGACCAACGACCGCCTTGATGCCCTTCTTCCCAAGCTGCAGCAGCTGCGCACCGCGCTCGGCCAGGCCGTGGTCGGCCAGCATGCGGTGGTGGAGCAGCTGCTGATCGGCCTGCTCGCCGGTGGCCACTGCCTGCTGGAAGGCGCGCCGGGGCTGGGCAAGACCCTGCTGGTGCGCTCGTTGGGGCAGGCGCTGGAGCTGCAGTTCCGGCGCGTGCAGTTCACCCCGGACCTGATGCCCAGCGACATCCTCGGCACCGAACTGCTGGAGGAAGACCACGGCACCGGGCATCGCCATTTCCGCTTCCAACAGGGCCCGATCTTCACCCACCTGCTGCTGGCCGACGAGCTCAACCGCACCCCGCCCAAGACCCAGGCCGCCCTGCTGGAAGCGATGCAGGAGCGCACGGTGAGCTATGCCGGCACCACCTACACGCTGCCGGCGCCGTTCTTCGTGCTGGCCACGCAGAACCCGATCGAACAGGCCGGCACCTATCCGCTGCCCGAAGCCCAGCTGGACCGCTTCCTGCTGCACGTGCGGGTGGATTACCCGAGCGAGCAGGAAGAGCGCGACATCCTGCTGCAGACCACCGGCAGCGCCAGCGGCACGGTCCCCAAGGTGATGGATGCCGAGGACGTGCTGGCCCTGCAGGCGGCGGTACGCCAGGTGCATGTGAGCGACGACGTGCTCACCTGGATCACCCGGCTGGTGCGCGCCAGTCGCCCGGGTCCCACCGCGCCGCAGGCGATCAACCACTGGATCAAGTGGGGCGCCGGCCCGCGTGCCGGGCAGTCGCTGGTGCTGGCCGCCAAGGCCCGCGCCCTGCTGCAGGGCCGCTTCGCCGCCACCCGCGAGGATGTGCAGGCGCTGCTCGCCCCGGTGTTGCGCCACCGCCTGCTGCTGTCCTTCGCCGCCGAAGCCGAGCAGAAGGGCGCCGACGATGTGATCGCCGCATTGCTGCAGGCCGTGCCGTTCCCGGCCTGAGCATGACCCCGCACGCCCCGATCGCCATCCCCGCCGATGTGCGCAGCCGCCTGAAGGCGCTGCGCCTGCTGCCGCGGCGTGCGCGCGGTGCGCATGGCATCGGCCAGCACGCCAGCCGCAGCCGCGGCGCCGGCCTGGAGTTCGCGCAGTACCGCGCCTACGAGCCGGGGGACGAGCTGCGCCAGATCGACTGGAAGCTGTATGCACGGTCGGACCGCTTCTTCGTGCGCGAGTCCGAGCGCGAAAGCCCGATCACCACCTGGGTGCTGATCGATGCCACCGCATCGGCCGCGCAGCATGATCGCGCGCGGCCGCAGTGGTCGCGCCTGGACCAGGCCTGCGCCACCACCGCGTGCCTGGTCGAACTGGCGCTGCAGCAGGGCGACCGCTTTGGCGTGATCGCGGTCAACGGCGACGGCGTGCAACTGGTGCCGGCCGGCAGCGGCCCACGCCAGCGCGACCGCGTCCACCTGCTGTTGCGCCAGCTGCAGGCGCAGGGCAGCTGGCCGGCGGTCGACGTGCTGCGCCCGGTCTGGGAGCGCGTGCAGGCCGGTGACCTGCTGGTGGCACTCGGCGATGGCTTCGACGAGGCCGGCACCGTGCTGCTGGAACGCCTGGCCGCCGCCCGCCGCGAGGTGCTGCAGCTGCAACTGCTGAGTGCCGACGAACGCGATTTTCCGTTCACCGACGGCCATCGCTTCCGCGATCCGGAAACCGGTGAGGAGCTGCTCGGCGATGGCCGCGCGCTCCGCGCCGACTACCTGGCGCGCTTCGGCCAGGCACAGCACGCGCTGCAGGCGCGGCTGCACGCCAGTGGCATTGCGCATGCGGTCGGTTACATGGACCAGCCGCTGGATGCACCGCTGCGGCTGTTGTTCGGCCCGGGCAGCGGCGCATGAACCTGGCGCTGCTGTTCCCGCTGGGTCTGCTGGCGTTGGCCGCGTGGCTGGTGCCGCTGCTGGTGCACCTGGCGCGCCGCCAGCAGTACGCGCCGCTGGAGTTCGCCGCGCTGCGCTGGCTGCGCGCCAAGGTACGGCCGCGCCAGCGCGTCCGTTTCGACGAATGGCCGCTCCTGCTGCTACGTCTGCTGTTGCTGGCTGCGCTGGCCCTGCTGCTGGCGCGACCGATACTGCAGGGCAATGCGCCGGATACCCGCGCGGTGATCGCCGTGGCGCCCGGTCTGGATGCCGCCGCATTGCGCGCGCAGCAACCGGAGGCGGACTGGCGCTGGCTGGCCCCCGGGTTTGCCTCGACAGATACGCCGGCACCCCCGGCCGCGCAGCCGCTGACCAGCCTGCTGCGGGAACTCGACCAGACCCTGCCGGCTGGCGCGCCGCTGACCGTCTACGTGCCTGATCCGCTGACAGGCGCCGATGCGCAGCGCCCGCGCCTGTCGCGCCCGGTGCAGTGGCGCCCCATCGCACGCACGACGCCAGCCGCGCCGGACGCATCCAGCAGCGCGCCGCGACTGCGCCTTGGCGGAGCGCCCGATGCACCGGCCCGGCGCGTCCTCGATGCGGTGCAGCGCGCGTGGTCCGGCCAACCCCCGGCTGCCGCCACGGACGCAGCGCCGGTGCAGGGCGAGATCGGCGTGTGGGTGTCCGCCGCGCCGCTGCCGCCAACGTGGCAGGCATGGCTGGAAGGGGGCGGTACGGTGCTGGTCACGCAGGCCGGAACGCGCGCGCCTGCCGAAACGGTGGTGCTGCGCGATGCGCAGGGACAGGCGGCCATCAGCGAGCGCCGCGTCGGCCAGGGTCGCCTCCTGCGCGTCCATGGCGCGCTGACCCCTTCTGCGTTGCCGCTCCTGGAGGACCCCGCCTTCCCACGGCAGCTGCTCACCCTTGCACGCTCCCCCGCCGCGCCGCAGTGGGTGGCCGCCGCGACCCATGCACCGTTGACCGGCGCTGATGCACCCCCGCCGCAGCCGCTGGACCTCGCGCCGTGGCTGCTCGGCCTGATCGTGCTGCTGTTCGCCATGGAACGCTGGCTGGCGACGTCGGCACGCCGCGGGGCGCAGGCATGAACCCCGTGCTGCAGCGTAGCTGGCAGCGCGCGCGACGGCGCCAGTGGTGGGCCACGCTGCTGGCCGTGCTGCCGCTGGCCCTGGCCGCAACCGCGCTGGCCTTGCGCTTGGGCGGCATCGATATCGCCACGGTGACGCTGCTGCTCACCCTGCTGGCCAGCGTGGCGCTCGCCACCCGGCGCGGTCGCCGCCTGGACCGGCAGTGGCTGGTGCACCAGCTCGATGCCCATCGCGTCGTCCAGGACAGCGCGGACCTGCTTTTCGCCGATACGGCCACGCTCAATGCGTTGCAGCAGCGCCAGCAGGCGCGGGTCACTGCCGCACTGCAGGCACGCATGCCCGACCTGCGGCCACGCTGGCCACGTCGCTGGATGGCGCTGGCGTGGCTGCTGGGACTGGCGGTGATCGCACTGGCGCTGGGCTGGCCGCGCAACGGCGGTGGCAGCGTGATGCCCGCCTTGTCATCGCGCGCCCCCGCTACGGCCACGCTGCCGCCGCACCTGCACGCGGCGCGCCTGACGATCACCGCCCCGGCCTACACCGGCCAGCCGTCCCGCGTGCAGGGCACGCTGGATGCCAAGGTCGCACAGGGCAGCCGGCTGCAGTGGTCGCTGCGCTTTTCCGCGCAGCCCACGCAGGTCGCCCTGCAGTTCCACGATGGCCGGCGCCTGGCGCTGGTGCGCAATGGCGAGGAATGGACCGGCACCGGGAACGCCGACCGTGCCGCGCTGTACCGCGTGGTCACCGAACCGGCGCTGCGCGGACAACGCCTGTACCGTCTGGATGTACTGCCCGACCAGCCACCCAACGTGCGCGTGATTGTGCCGGACCGCACGCTGGTGCCGGGCGCGCCGGGCCAGCGCCAGTGGGCCCTGCAGTTCGAGGCCAGTGACGACTACGGCGTCGCCACCGAGGCAACGCTGAAGATCACCTTGGCCCAGGGCAGCGGCGAGAACGTCACCTTCCGCGAACAGTCCGTGACCCTGGCCGGCAACGGCACGGCCACCCTGCGCCGCTTCGCGCGCACGCTGGACCTGGCCGCGCTCGGTGCCGAGCCCGGCAACGATGTGATCGCACAGTTGCAGGTGCGCGACAACCACGCCCCCGCCCCGCAGACCGCGCAGAGCAGCAGCCTGATCCTGCGCCTGCCCAGCGCCGAGCAGGTGCAGGGGGCCGAACTCGAGGGCATGGTCAAGAAAACCCTGCCGGCGTACTTCCGCAGCCAGCGCCAGATCATCATCGACGCCGAAGCGCTGATCAAACTGCGCCGGCAATTGCCGCCGGAAGACTTCATCAAGCGCGCGGACGCGATCGGCGTGGACCAGCGCATCCTGCGCCTGCGCTACGGCCAGTTCCTCGGCGAGGAAAGCGAAGGCGGTGCGAAGCCACCGCCCACCAGTGACGCGCTGCCCACCAGCGACACGCCGGCCGACGATCACCACGACCACGCCTCTACCGGCGCGACCGATCACGCGCAGGCCGGCCACGACGCGCATGACCACGGCGGCACGCCGGTCGAGGGCCCCGCGGTGTTCGGCAGCGCCACCGACGTGCTGTCCGAGTATGGCCATACCCATGACCACGCCGAAGCCGCCACGCTGCTCGACCCGCAGACCCGCGCCACGCTGAAGGCCGCGCTGGACCAGATGTGGTCTTCCGAGGGCGAGCTGCGCCAGGGCCGCCCCGAGGCCGCGCTGCCCTATGCCAACAAGGCGCTGGCCTTCATCAAGCAGGTGCAGCAGGCCGAGCGCATCTACCTGGCGCGCGTCGGCCCGGAGTTGCCTCCGATCGACGAAGGCCGACGCATGCGCGGCGACCGCGCCGACCTGGCCAGCCGCACGCTGCCGATCCGTGCCATGGACGCACCGGATACCGCCATCGTGGCGGTATGGCAGCAACTGGGCGCAACCGACGCGGCGCCCGATCTGGATGCACTGACCCAATGGCTGGGCCGCAATGAAACGCGCCTGCCCGACCCGCTGAGCCTGGCCGCGGCGATCGAGGAACTGCGCATCGCCCCGGACTGCGGCGCGTGCCGACAGACCTTGCGTGCGCAGCTGTGGCGCGCATTGCTGCGTCCCTCCCCGCAGGTGCTGCGGCGTACCGCGCCGGATCGGATGGGGCAGTCGTATCTGGATGCACTGGAGGGGGCGCGATGATCGAGCCACGCTGGATCGCGCTGGCGCTGGTGGCCATCACGGTGATCGGCAGCGCGCGCCTGCTCTGGCAGCAACGGCGTGGGCCGCGCCGCAAGGGCCTGCACCTGGCCGCACTGCTGGTGCTGCAGTGCGCGGCCAGCGTGCTGCTGTACGTGACCCTGGCGCCGCCGCTCACGCAGGCGCGCGCCAACCGGCTGACCGTGCTGACCCCTGCGGCGGACAAGGTGCAGTGGTCGCCTGCCCGCGGCGACACCCTCGTCGCCCTGCCGGAGGCCGCGCCGTCCACCGCGACGGTCGTCCCCGACCTCGCCACCGCGCTGCGCCTGCATCCGGGCACGCAGTCGCTGCGCATCATTGGCGATGGCCTGCCGGCGCGCGACCGCGACACCGCCTTGCCCGGGCAGGTGCAGCTGCTGCAGCCGGCGCCACCGCGCGGCTGGCGTGCGTTGCAGGCGCCGCCCATCACCGCGCCGGGCAGCGTATTCCACGTGCATGCCCGCGCGCAGGGCGTTGCCGGTGCCAGCGCCGAGCTGCTCGATCCGGCCGGGGTCGTGGTCGATCGCGGTACGCTCGCCAGCGACGGCAGCATCGCCCTGGAAGGTGTGGCGCGTGCCAGCGGTCGCAGCACCTTCAGCCTGCGCCTGCTCGATGCCAGCCGCCACGCGGTGGACAGCGTGCCGGTGCCGCTGCAGACGCTCGACCAACCCGCCCCGCGCGTGCTCATCCTCGCCGGCGCCCCCGGCCCGGAGCTGAAGTACCTGCGCCGCTGGGCGGTGGATACCGGGCTGGACGTGCAGGCCCAGGCCAGCGTTGGCGGCGGCCTCTCGCTCGGCGACGCGCCCGTGGCACTCACCGCCGCGCGGCTGGCGGCCACCGATGTGCTGATCCTCGACGAACGCAGCCTGCCCGCCCTCGGTGCCGCCCAGCGCAGCGCGGTGCAGCACGCGCTGCGCGATGGCCTGGGTGTGCTGGTACGCACGGGCGGGCCGCTCGGCGACGGTGCACGCCAGGCGCTGCGCGGCTGGGGGCTGACCGTCGTCGGTAACAGCCAACGCGCACCGCTGCACCTGGCAGCCGATGCCGATGCGGCGCTGCTGCAGGCGCGCCGGGGACCGCAGCGTCCGGCGACGCAGACCACGACGTACATCGATGAGGCCGATGCTGCCTCGCACAGCGCCGCCGTGCCGGTGCTGGAGCAGTTCCCACTGCGCGCCACCGATGCCTCCGCGCTGCTGCACGACGGCAAAGGCCAACCGGTCGGGAGCTGGCGCGGCGCAGGCAAGGGTCGGCTGGCGCTGCTGCCGGTCACCGACAGCTACCGGCTGGTGCTGTCCGGCCGCGATGACCGCCATGCCGAACTGTGGAGCGGTGTGCTGGCCAGCGTGGCACGACCGCTGCCCAACGCCGCCCAGGTGCGTATCGATGCACCCATACCGTGGGCAGGGGAGCGCGTGGCACTGTGCAGTGTCCCGGCCGCTGCACAGGTGCGTGGTCCGAGCGGCATCGCGGTGCCGCTGCATATCGATCCCGCCACCGGCACCGACCGCTGCGCCGGCTACTGGCCGCAGCAGGCGGGCTGGCACCAGGTGCAGCAGGGCGACATCACGCAGGCGTTCTACGTATTCGATCCGGCCGGTGCATCGGCGCTGTACCGCCAGCAGCAACGCGAGGCGAATGCCCTGCTGGTGCGCGATGCGACGGGCAGTGCGGTTTCGGGCACCGTGGCCGTCCCCGGCCCGCGCTGGCCCTGGCTGCTGGCGTTCGTGCTGGTGGCCGGGCTGCTGTGGTGGCTGGAGCGCTGGCGGCCGCGGATGCCCTCGCCTGCCCCCTGACGTGCGCGGCGGGCGAACCGGCTATCGCCCCGCCGGCACCACGCAGTCCTCCTGCTGCGCACAGAATTCCTGCGCGCGGCGCTGCTGCTCGGCACTCAACTCCGGTGGCGGACGCGCAACAGCCGACTGGATCTGGTCCGGCCCGCCGGTGAGCTTGTGCAGGCCCTGCGCGGCTTTGCCCAGCCCGTAGTTGATGCCCATCATCAGGTAGCCACCGCTCATGCTCACCTGCTCGGGGCTGGGCGGTTCGCTCCACGAGCGGCTGAAGCGGTTCGATTCCACCTTCACCGGGCTCTTGTAGCGGTACAGGTCCAGCGGCTGATCGTCCTCGGGCTTGAGCGCGCGCACTTCGCCCAGCGTGGTGACCTGCGCCGGCGCCTGCGACGGCGGCGGCACGGCCGGCTCCAGCGTCGGTTCCGCCTGCTGTGCGTGCGCGCCGCCGGCGACCAGCAGGCCGGCCAGGGCTATAGATTGATATCCACTCAGTGCCACCGCCATGTCCCTGCCCGTTGCGTGCTGCGGCCAAGCATACGGAGGCAGGTGTCAGAAATCGTAGAGGACCTGCTGCTGCGGTTCAGCTGCGCTCAACGTCGGCCCGTGTCACGGCGGTAGACCCCGTTGAAGCGCACGTTCATGCCGCCGCACTCGCTGTTGTCGGTCACGATCAGGTAGTCGCCCAGCCAACGCGCCTGCAGGGTGCAGGACGCGTCGTCCTTGTCGATGGCGTCCAGCACCGCGCCAACCGGGCGTGCCACGGCGTCGATCTGGCCCAGATTGGGCCCGTAGGGCCGCTGCGCGGTCGGCTTGGCCGACGGCCAGAAGGCTGCACCGGTGATCACCAGCTGACCGTCCTGCACCACCATCTCCAGGGTGTTGTCGCCATCGTGCCATTGCCCGGCCCAGTCACGCAGCGTCGGTGCGGCGCGGGCCGGCAGCGGCTGCAGGCGCCGCACATCGACCCAGCCGGCGCTGCCGCCGACGTTGTTGGGGAAGAACCCACAGCGGTAACCGCCCAGCGTGCGCCCGGTGATCAGCGTGTCGCCGCGGACCACGTAGCTGCGCTGGCGGCAGGCGGGTTCGCCCTTGGCCGGGCAGCCGTCGAGATCGCCGAGCAGATACAGCCGTGTGTCGCCGCTCACCGTGGCCAGGGCGAAGTCGCTCTGTTCGGCGGGGAAGGCGCCATTGCGGCAGCTGCCGCCATCGGTGGAGTCGAGCGCCAGCGCGGTGCCGGGCAGGGTGGACAGGGCAATGAGAAAAAGCAGACGCGTCATGCGCGGGCAGGCTCCGATGGAAGGGGGGGGCAGGCCGCGCGTTCCCGTTCGAGCGCGGGCTGCCGGTGCCTATACTGCGACTTTCCAGGAGGATCGCCCATGTCGCGTGTCGTAATGGTGGTAGCCATGGCGCTGGTGTCCAGCGCGTCAATGGTGCACAGCAGTGCCGCGTGGGCGGTGTCCGGCCCCAGCAACCTCAGCAGCAGTCGCTACCCGGCGCCACGCTGCGCGCCGCCGCGCAAAAGTTCCAGCAACACGCCGTCGGACCAGAGCCGCTACCAGCGCGAGGTCAAGGAACACTTCCGGTGCGTGGAGAAATACGTCGACGCCGGGCAGAACGACATCAAGCGCATCCAGGAATCCATCGATGCCGCGGTGAAGGGCGCCAAGCGCTCCTGATCCGGCCACGGCGGCGCTGAATCATTCATGCCGCCGCCGCGGCGTGTCTCAAACGTTGAGACCCGTCTGTGATTCCATAGCGTCCTTTGCAGACCGTTGTCCCCATGGCCTACGAACTCGCCAAGCGCACCGAAGACGCCGAGCGCCGCCTGTCCACCACCGACGGCCTGCCCTCGCGCAACGGCGCGCTGCTCACCGCGCGCCTGCAGCAGCGCTATGCCGACCGCATCACCGGCAGCTTCACGATTCCCGCTCGCGAGGGCCGTTATGCACCGATTCCCGCCGATGTACCGGCCGCGTTGACCGCGGCGCTGCAGGCGCGCGGGATCGAGCAGTTGTACAGCCACCAGGCCGAGGCCTGGGAGGCCACCCAGCGCGGCGAGCACGTGGCCATCGTCACCCCCACCGCCAGCGGCAAGTCGCTGTGCTACACCCTGCCCGTGGTCAGCGCGGCGATGCAGGGCAAGGCCAAGGCGCTGTACCTGTTCCCGACCAAGGCGCTGGCCCAGGACCAGGTGGCCGAACTGCTCGAGCTCAACCGCGCCGGCGACCTCGGGGTCAAGGCCTTCACCTTCGACGGCGACACCCCGGGCGATGCGCGCCAGGCGATCCGCCTGCACGGCGACATCGTGGTCTCCAACCCGGACATGCTGCACCAGGCGATCCTGCCGCATCACACCAAGTGGGCGCAGTTCTTCGAGAACCTGCGCTATGTGGTGATCGATGAGGTGCACACCTACCGCGGCGTGTTCGGCAGCCACGTCACCAACGTGCTGCGCCGGCTCAAGCGGATCTGCGCGTTCTACGGGGTGGAGCCGCAGTTCATCCTGTGCTCGGCGACCATCGGCAATCCGCAGGCGCATGCCGAGGCACTGATCGAAGCCCCGGTCACCGCGATCACCGAATCCGGTGCGCCCAGCGGGCCCAAGCACGTGCTGCTGTGGAACCCGCCGGTGGTCAACGCCGATCTCGGCCTGCGCGCGTCTGCCCGCTCGCAGAGCAACCGCATCGCCCGCATCGCGATCAAGTCCGGCCTGAAGACGCTGATCTTCGCGCAGAGCCGGCTGATGGTCGAAGTGCTCACCAAGTACCTCAAGGACATCTTCGACCACGACCCGCGCAAGCCCGCGCGGATCCGCGCCTACCGCGGCGGCTACCTGCCCACCGAGCGCCGCGAGACCGAGCGCGCCATGCGTGCCGGGCTGATCGACGGCATCGTCAGCACGTCGGCGCTGGAACTGGGGGTGGATATCGGCAGCCTCGACGTGGTCGTGTTGAACGGCTATCCCGGCAGCGTGGCCGCCACCTGGCAGCGCTTCGGTCGTGCCGGGCGCCGCCAGCAGCCGGCGCTGGGGGTGATGGTGGCCAGTTCGCAGCCGCTGGACCAGTACGTGGTGCGTCATCCGGACTTCTTCGCCGAGGCCTCGCCCGAACATGCCCGCACCGCCCCGGACCAGCCGCTGATCCTGTTCGACCACATCCGCTGCGCGGCCTTCGAGCTGCCGTTCCTGGCCGGCGACCCGTTCGGCCCGATCGATCCGCTGGTGTTCCTGGAAGCACTGGCCGAAACCGAGGTGATCCACCGCGAAGGCGACCGCTGGGAGTGGATTGCCGACAGCTACCCGGCCAATGCGGTCAGCCTGCGCTCGGTGGCCGACGGCAACTTCGTGGTGGTCGACCGCAGCGACGGCAAGCAGCAGATCATCGCCGAGGTGGACTATTCCGCTGCCGCGCTCACCCTGTACGAAGGCGCCATCCACATGGTGCAGTCCACCCCTTACCAGGTGGAGCGGCTGGACTGGGACGGCCGCAAGGCCTACGTCACCCGCACCCACGTGGACTACTACACCGACAGCATCGACTTCACCAAGCTCAAGGTGCTCGACCGCTTCGACGGCTGCATCGCCGGCCGGGGCGATTCCCACCACGGCGAAGTACACGTGGTGCGGCGCGTGGCCGGCTACAAGAAGATCCGCTATTACACCCACGAGAACATCGGCTACGGCCCGGTCAACCTGCCGGACCAGGAACTGCACACCACCGCAGTGTGGTGGCAGTTGCCGCAGGCGCTGCTGTTGACCGCGTTCGACAGCAAGCAGGAAGCGCTGGATGGCTTCCTCGGCGCGGCCTACGCGCTGCATATCGTCGCCACCGTGGCGGTGATGGCCGACGCGCGTGACCTGCAGAAGGCCGTGGGCAATGGCGATGGCGCGTGGTTCGCGGTGGCCGACCAGAGCGGCCGCGGCCAGCTGCGCGGCGCCGAGTTCGACGCCAGCGCGATCGAACTGCAGCAGCAGTTCGTGCCCACCGTGTACCTGTACGACAACTTCCCCGGCGGCGTGGGCCTGAGCGAACCGCTGTGGCTGCGCCAGGCCGAACTGCTGCTGCGCGCGCGCGAACTGGTGCAGCGCTGCGACTGCAAGGCCGGCTGCCCGGCCTGCGTGGGCCCGGTGCTCGCCGGCCAGGAAGACGATGCCACCACGCCCCGCGCGCTGGCCCTGAAGGTGCTGGACCTGTTCGACGCACACGCCTTGCCGGCGGCGGGCACGCCTGCGCGCACGCAGGCCGAGGTGGTGCCGCAGTGAGCCTGAGCCTGGACAAGCTGCGCCTGCTGCGCCGGCAGGCGGGCGATGCCACGCCCGCGCCTGCCCGTGACCCGGCAGCGGCGACCGCTGGGCCGGTGGCGGCCACGGCCGTCGCCGAGCGTGGGTCGGCAGGCCCCGGCCCATCCACCGGGCCGCTTCCCCCCGCCGCCAACGACGCCCGCGCCCGCACGCCCGCGCCGTCCTCGGTGTTCGCCTGGGTCGAGCAGGAAATCCGCCACAAACCCACCGGTGGGGCCGCCCCGGTTACCGCAGCGACGGCGCCCGCACCCGCCCTGCGCAGACCCGACGTGGGCGGCCTGCATCGGCTGCTCGGCCTGCGCGAGCGCGGCGCCGCCGCCGCGCCGGCCAAGCCGCGCGCCAACGCGCAGGACCGCCACGTCCCCGGCGAGGAAATCGCCCCGGGGCTGTTCCTGATCGAGTCCTTCCTGCCGCAGCCGGTGCCTACCCAGGCGCTGTCGCTGGCCTTCGCCAGGCGCGAAGGCGAACAGGTGCACCCGCGCGACCTGCTGTTCTTCGACACCGAAACCACCGGCCTGGCCGGTGGCACCGGCACCCGCGCCTTCATGATCGGCGCGGCCGACTGGCACGCCCATCCCGAACAGGGCGACGGCCTGCGCATCCGCCAACTGCTGATGACCACCATGGCGGCCGAGGCCGCGATGCTGCGCGAGTTCGCCGGGTGGCTGCAGCCAGGCACGGTGTTCTCCAGCTACAACGGCCGCTGCTATGACGCCCCGCTGCTCAAGACGCGCTATCGGCTGGCCCGGCAGCGCTGCCCGATCACCCCGCTGGACCACGTGGACCTGCTGTTCCCCACCCGCCGCCGTTACCGCGGCACCTGGGAGAACTGCCGCCTGGCCACCATCGAACGCCAGCTGCTGCAGATCGTGCGCGAGGACGACCTGCCCGGCGCCGAAGCACCCGCGGCGTGGCTGAACTACCTGCGTGGCGGCAGCGCGGTGAACCTGCGCCGCGTGGCCGAGCACAACCACCAGGACGTGGTGACGTTGTCGCTGCTGATGCTGCGGCTGGTGGAAGAGGAGCGGCGTGAACGGGAGACGCTGGCGCTGGCGGGTGATTGACCCGGCGCCCGCGCGTTGACGCTGCGTAACGCCTGCGGTCGCCACACTGGTGCCACTGATCCCGGGAGGACCACCGCATGCGCCTGAATCTTCTGCTTGTCCTTGGTTGTGCGTTGCCGCTGGCTGCCTGCAGCCAGCCACCGAAGAGCAACGCCCCGACCTCCGAGCCGATGGCCGCCGGCGCCGACAGCGCGGCCCGTTGCACTACCGACGCCCTGAACGGCATGGTCGGGCAGACCGCCAGCGAGGCGGTGGTTGCCAAGGCAGTGAAAGACAGCGGCGCCAAGCATGCGCGCGTGCTCAAACCGGGCATGGCCATGACCATGGATTTCCGCGAAGACCGCCTCAGCCTCGAGGTGGATGAGCAGAACAGGATCGTGCGCGCCAACTGCGGCTGATCGGCCTGCCCTGTAGACGTCGACGGCCTGCGTTGCGCAGGCCGCCGTTGCCGCCCGCTCAGTCGCGCAGGCGCTCGGCCTTGCCGCTGGACAATGCCTGATCGATCGCCGCACGCACCTGGCGTGCGGCGCGGGCCGAAGCCACGCTCTGCTGCTGTGCCAGGCGCGCCTGCTCGCGACCGAGTTCGGCCTGCTCACGGGCCATCCGGGCCATCTGCTGCGCATCCACTGCCCGCGCCGTTGCCGTCCGCGCCTGGCGCGCGGCCTGGTTGGCTTCGGCGGCAGCATCCATGGTGGCCTGTCGTCCGGCCGCCTGGGCGATGCCGGCCACATCCACATCGGCCATGACGTCGGCGGTGACCTGCATGCTCAGCTTGGCCATCTGTTCGCCGAACGCCGATTGGCGGTCCCCCAGTTCTGCCTGGGCATTGCCAAGCGCGGCCACCTCGGCCTGGGAGCGCGCCAATGCGCCGATCACGGCCGGGTCGCGGATCAGGTACCGGGCCTGCCCGCGCCGTACCCACAGGGCCCGTTCGCGGTTGCCGGCATCGCGGCGCGCCTGTTTCAGATCGGCGACCGAGGCGTCGACGAGGTTGTCGTCCCCGTCCATCAACACGAAGGCCTCGGCCGGCCGTTGCCGCGACAGGTTGATCTGGCCGTGGGTAACGAACGACAGATCCTCCCGCAGGGGCTGCAGCGGTTCCGGCGCGCGCGGGGCGACCGGGGCGGCAGGCGCCGCCGGGGCAATCGGCGCGGTCGGTGCCAGGGCCGGCCGTGGTGACCGCGTTGGCGACGGCGCGGGGGCCGGCGGAGGTGGCGGCGGCGGTTCGCTGGGTGCCGCCGGTGGCGACGGCGGCGGCGGTGGGGCCGCGGCGGCCACCAACCGCAGCGGCGCAACGCCCACCAGGACGAAGATCGCGGTGATGGCCACGGCAGCCACGCGCGGGAAGCGCCGGGTCTGCTGCAGGCTCAACAGCCGCCGCTTGAGGCTGCGGAAATTCGGCGATGCGCTGGCCACGCCCACCGCCGGGCGCGGTGCCACGCCCAGTTGCACCAGCAGGCGGCCATAGTCGTGGCGGCAATGGCCGTGCCCGGCCACCACCGCACCATCACAGGCTTCCTCGCGGGCCAGCGCATATTCGCGCGCGGCCAGGTGGACCAGCGGATGGAAGAAGAACAGGTGTTGCGCCAGGGCCGGCAGCAAGCCCCACCACAGGTCGCGGCGCTGCAGGTGGATCAGCTCGTGGGTGAGCGCCATGTCCAGGTCATCGGCAGCCATGCGCGGCAGTTCGCGCGCCGGCAGCAGCAGCACCGGTCGCCACGGTCCGATCAACTGCGGCGAGCGGATCTGCGCGGAGAGCTTCAGCCGCGGCGCGCGGCGCAGGCCGTGCGCATCGGCGGCCAGCTGCAGCGCCTGCTGCAGCGAGGCATCGGTGCAGTCCATCGCCGCATCGACCAGGGCGCGGCTGGCGCGATACCCGCGCAGGCTGTGCAGCAGCATCACCGCGACGCCTGCGGCCCAGGCCGCCAGCAGCAACATCGACCACGACCACGTCGCCGCCTGCGGCGCTGCCATCGCCGCCGTGTCCAGCGCGGCCGGCAGCAGGCGCATCGTGGATTCCGCAACGGGTGCGGCCAGCGCGGGCAGCACCGGCGCGGCGGCCGGCGCCGGCAACACGGCCAGCTCAAGCGGGCTGTTCCACACCAGGCCCAGCACGGCCTGTGCGGCGACCAGCCACCACAACCGGCAGCGCGTGGCCGCCGGCAGCGTCGGCAGCAGCCGGCACGCGCCCCAGACTAGGGTTGCCAGCACCACGCTCTGCACGCTGGTCCAGCCGAGTCGCATCAGGAGGTCGGTCATCAGGGTGTCCATGGCTCAGCTCTCCCGCTTGCGTGATTGCAACTGCGCGACCAGCGCTTCCAGCTCGGCCAGTTCCTGGTCGCTGACCTCGGCCTTGTGCGACATGAAGGCCACGAACGGCGACACCGAGCCCTGCAGCGTCTTCTCCACGAAGCTGGCCACCGCGCCCTGCACCACGCTGTCCTGGCCACTGGTGGCGGCGTAGCGGTACACCCCCTGCACCTGTTTGCGCTGCAGGTAGGCCTTGCCGCGCAGGCGCTCCATCATGGTCAGCACCGTCGAACGCGCCAACCCGCGCTCCTCGCCAAACCCGGCCGCGACCTCGCCCACGGTCGCGCCCCCCTGTTCCGAAACGTACTGCAACAGGGCCAGCTCCTGGTCCCCGATGGTCTTGCCGCGCATGGCACACTCCGATGACTACACGTGTCGCTAACGTGCCAGTGACTACACCTGTCGTCAAGTGCCGGAGGGCGTGCGCCGACGAACGGTCGCGGGCGGGGCGCTTAAACCTTCTGGTCCTCGACCGCATCCAAGCCTGCGAGCCGGACTGTCCCCGCTCCACCGGCGCCCGACGTCCGGCGTACCCGCCCAAGGAAAGCTGCATGCGTTCCCGCACCCTCCGCGCCACCGTCCTGGCCGCACTCGTCGTGCCCTTGGCGTGCTTTGCCGCCCCGTCCACCGCCTGGGACCAGGCCAACGCGCAGACCCGTCAGTTCGTGCAGGACACGATGCAGGCCAGGCGCATCCCCGGCCTGCAGATCGCGGTGGTCAAGGACGACCAGCTGGTGCTGTCGGAGGCTTACGGCATGGCCAACGTCGAGAATGCCATCCCCACCACCCGCAACACGCGCTTTCCACTCAACTCGGCCACCAAGTCCTTCACCGGCGTGGCGATGGCCCAGCTTGCCCAGGTCGGGCGCGTAGACCTGCAGGCCCCCGTGTCGCGCTACCTCGATGACCTGCCGCCAGCGTGGGGCAAGGCGCGGGTACGCCAGCTGCTCGCCCATACCTCCGGCCTGCCGGACATCCTCGACGCGCAGGGCCTGCTCGGCGGCGGCACCGAACAGGAGGCGTGGAAACAAGTGACCGCCCTGCCGGTGGAGGCCGCGCCCGGCGAGCGGTACCGCTACAACCAGACCAACTATGTGCTGCTGGCGCGGATCATCGCCAGACAATCGGGCATGCCGTACGCGCAGTACATGGCCACCCGTCAGTTCGACGTGGTGGGCATGCCACGCACCACCTTCGGCGACAGCTACGATCTGGTCGCCACTGCCGCCACCATCTACAGCTGGTTCCCGCGCAAGACCGACGCACCCGATGCGCCGGCGCGGCTGTCGCACTGGTTCTACGACCTCTCACCGGACCTGTGGGCCGGCGCCGGCATGCTCACCACCGCCGACGAAGTGGGTCGTTGGATGATCGCGTTGTCCAGGGGCCAGCTGCTCAGCCATGACGGCGTGCGCCGCATGTGGGCACCGGAGGTCCTGAACAACGGGACCCCCGGCGCCTGGTCGGCCGGCTGGCCGGTCATGGGCACCACGCCGGACCTGCAGGTCGGCGGCATGGGCGGTGCGCGCGCGGCCTTCATCGTGTATCCCGACCGCAAGCTGGCGGTGATCGTGCTGACCAATCTGGTCGGCGCCAACCCGCAGGACTTCATCGCCCCGATCGCCGCGTTCTACACCGCGCCGGCAATGCTCAACCGCGCGGCCCGCCCATCACCGGCAGGATCACCCCGCTGATGTAGCTGGCGGTAATCGGCGAGGCCAGGAAGACGTACGCCGGGGACAGTTCTTCCGGCTGCGCCGGGCGGCCCATGTCGCTGTCCTTGCCAAACTCGGCCACGTCGGCGGCCCGCTTGTCGGCCGGGTTCAACGGCGTCCAGACCGGCCCCGGCGCCACCGCGTTGACGCGGATGCCGCGTGGCAGCAGCTGGCTGGCCAGCGCCTTGGTGAAGGCATGGATGGCGCCCTTGGTAGCCGAGTAATCGATCAGCGCCTTGCTGCCGAACAGGCCGGTTTCCGACCCGCTGTTGATGATGCAGTCGCCTTCCTGCAGGTGCGGCAACACCGCACGCGCCATCTGGATGTAACCGCCGATGTTGGTCTGCAGGGTTTCCTGCAGGTGCGCGTCCTCCAGGTCTTCCAGGCGCTCGCAATGCAGCTGGAACGCGGCGTTGTTGACCAGGATGTCGATCCCGCCGAATGCCTTGGCGACCTGCTTGACCGCCTTGTTGCAGAACGCCGGGTCGCGCACGTCGCCGGCGATCACCACGCAGCGGCCGCCTTCGGCCTCCACATGCTGGCGGGTCACCTTCGCATCGGCCGCCTCGTCCAGGTGCAGCACGGCCACGTCGGCGCCTTCGCGGGCAAACAGCACCGCCACCGCGCGGCCGATGCCGGAATCGGCACCGGTGATGATCGCGCGCTTGCCTTTCAGCTTGCCACTGCCGCGATAGTCCGGGGCGAGGAAGCGCGGCGCCAGCTGGAGTTCGTGCTCGTTGCCGGGCTTGGGCAACTGCTGCGCCGGCATGCTCTCCGGCTGCTTGCGGGCGCCGGCCTGGGTGGCCTTTTTCGTGGCCTTTTTGGCTGCGACCTTCTTCGCCGCCTGCTTGGCCACGCGGGCGTCCTTGGCCTTCTCCTGATCCTGCAGGCGACGCTGGCGCGCGGCCACGCGGGCGGCGCGTGGATCCTTCGCGGCGGCCTTGCGGGTGGCTGTCTTCACTACCGGCGTGCGTTCGGCCTGCGGCGTTGCGGCCTGTTCGGCGGCGGCGGGGACGGGGCGTTTGCGGGTCGTGCGGGTGGCCATCGGGGGCTCCTTTGCGAAAGCATTCAAGTGCACAGGCAGTGTGGCCACCCCGGCGATCACGCAAAGTGAGCGCGATGTGCGCGTGCCGTGCAGGCTTCATCCGCCGCATACGCGTGCAGCGGCACGCTGCAGGCCTGAAAACCTGCTGGAGTCCCCCATGTACCGCACCCTGATCGCCTTCGCCGCCCTCGCCACCCTGTCCGCCTGCAGCAGTACCCCGATCGCGCAGGTGCAGCCGATCGACGGCGTCATCTCCGGCCAGTGCCATGTCGACAAGGTGCGCGGTGCCGTCGGCCTGGCGGCCTCGGCGGCCACCGTCGAACGCGCCCGCGTGGACAGCGACAGCCTGCAGGTCAACGTGGTGCGCGGCCAGCGCGGCGAGAGCGGCCCCACCGCCAGCGGCGCGGCCAACGCCACCCCGGGCGCGGAGACGGGCGGGGAGCGCCTCACCATCGAAACCGGCGGCACCAACAACATCACCGCGCTCTACTGCGGCTGATCGCCCCGTTCAGGCCGCCCGCGCGCGCTTGACCGTGCGCCGTGCGGCCTTGAGCACCTTCAAGGTCGCCTGCTCCCATTGCCGCTCGCCGCGCAGCCCTGCCAGCGCCTTCAGCGAGCCGGCGCGCCAGCCATCGAACACGCACGGGTCGATGTAGGACTTCCTGCACACCGACGGCGTATTGCCCAGCAGGGTCGCCACCTCGCACACCACCTGCTTCTGCAACGCCGCCAGCGCACGTTCGCTGGAGGGTTCGGGCAGCTCGGTGACGGCCAGCTGGCGGATGGCTTCCAGCGTCCCGCCCCAGGTGCGGAAGTCCTTGGCGCTGAAATCCTCGCCCATCGCGTCGTGCAGGTAGTCGTTGACCATGCTCGAATCCACCGGCTGCACCGCACCCTCATCATCGCGATACTGGAACAGCGCCTGCCCGGGCAGCTGCTGGCAACCGCGGATGAGCGTCACCAGGCGGCGATCATCCACGTCCACCTCATGCGCCTGTCCGGACTTGCCGCGGAAGCGCATCTGCGCACGCCCGCCCTTGACCAGCGCCAGGTGCCGGTTGCGCAGCGTGGTCAGTCCGTAGGACCGGTTGTCGCGGGCGTATACCTCATTGCCCACGCGCACCAGCGTCTGCGCCAGCAGGGCGACCACGATGGCCAGGACCTTGTCGCGCGGGAAGCCGGGCAGCTTGAGGTCGCGGCGCAGGCGCCGGCGCAGCGCGGGCAGTGCCGTGCCGAAGGCGATGATCCGGTCGAACTTGCCATCGCCGCGTACCCGCGCCCAGTCGGCGTGGTAGCGGTACTGCTTGCGCCCGCGCGCGTCGCGACCGGTGGCCTGCAGGTGGCCGTTGGGCAGCGCGCAGATCCACACGTCGGTGTAGGCCGGCGGGATCGCCAGCGCGCGGATCCGCGCCAGCGTGGCCGCGTCCCGCACCGCCGCGCCGTCGGCATCGCGGTAGCTGAAGCCCTTGCCGGCGCGGCGGCGCTGCAGGCCCGGCATCTCGTCGCTGACGTAACGCAGGCCGGCCTCGCGGGCGGCGGCGGCTTCGGGGGTGGCAGGGGAACGGCTCGGGCTCATCGGCGGCGGCAACGGACAGGGCAGGCAGTGATACCGGTTATCGGTGCGAGGCGGCGTCAATAACGCAACACGAACACCTCACGCCCCGCTTGGCGATATCCTCCAAGGTTTCCCTGGTTCGATGTCCGGAGTCTCGATGCCGTCCTTGTCGTTCCGCCGCCTGCGGCGTTCCATCGGCCTTGTCGCCGTGTTCCCCACCCTGCTGGCCCTGGCCGCCTGCCAGGCACCGCCCATGGACGAGCAGGAAGCCATCGCCACCCATGCGCAGAAGGCTGCCGAAGCCGCCGCCGCGCCCACCGATGAAGCAGGCAAGGCGCTGGAAGCGCCCCCGGTCGGCGAGTGCGACGCCACCCAGGTGCAGAGCCTGGTCGGCCAGGCCTATTCCGACGCCGTGGGCAACCAGGCCCAGCAGGACGCCAGCGCCAAGCAGCTGCGCGTGCTCAAGCCCACCGATGCCACCACGATGGAATTCGTCGGTGAGCGGCTGAATATCGAAGTCGATGAGAAGGGCGCGATCAGCGGCCTGCGCTGCGGCTGAACAGGGCCGCCTGGAAGGCAATTCCAGGCGGTAATTAAAGGGGTTTGGTTGCGCCTGCAACCGTGTATTGCGGCGTTGCAGCAACTGTGATCTAGTCGAGTCATCCGGTGCCTCCAGATGCGCTCAACGGAGTGAGCGGGGACGAGTGTCGCCGCTCACCCGACTTTGAGGCAGAGATGGCCCCCCGCAACCGCCAAGGGCTTTACGACCCGCAAGATGAGCGCGATGCCTGTGGTTTCGGCATGGTCGCCCAGCTCGATGACCAGCCGTCCCGACTGCTGGTGGATACCGCCATTGCCGCGCTGTCGCGCATGACCCACCGCGGCGGTGTCGCCGCCGATGGTGTCACCGGCGACGGCTGCGGCCTGCTGCTGCGCCGCCCGGACGTGTTCCTCAAGGCGCTCGCCGCCGAGGCCGGGCTCACCCTGGGGGCGCGGTTCGCCGCCGGCGTGGTGTTCCTGCCGCACGACGACGACGCCGCACAGGCCTGTCGCGACACCCTGGAACAGCAGCTGCGCGCTGCCGGCTGCCAGCCCGTCGGCTGGCGCCTGGTGCCGACCGACCCCAGCGTCTGCGGCCAACTGGCGCGTGACACCCTGCCGCGGATCGAGCAGGTCTTCGTCGATGCCGGTGCCGCGCAGGACGAGGCCGCCTTCACCCTGGCCCTGTTCCTGGCCCGCCGCCGCAGCGAGCAACAGCTGCGCGACCACGCCGACTACTACGTCACCACGCTCAGCCCCAATGCGATCAGCTACAAGGGCATGGTGCTGCCGGACAAGCTGAGCCGCTTCTACGTGGACCTGCAGCGCAACGACTTGGCCTCCAGCGCCATCGTGTTCCACCAGCGCTTTTCCACCAATACCCTGCCGCGCTGGCCGCTGGCGCACCCGTTCCGGATGCTCGCCCACAACGGCGAGATCAACACCATCGAAGGCAACCGCCGCTGGGCGCAGGCGCGCAGCAAGGTGTGGCAGACGCCGCGCTTCGACATCGGCGAGTTCAACCCGGTCATCTCCATGCACGGCTCGGATTCGCAGAGCCTGGACAACATGCTCGAGCTGATGGTCAGTGCCGGCATGGAGCTGATCCAGGCGCTGCGCATCCTGGTGCCGCCGGCCACCCAGTCGCTGGAGTTCAAGGACCCCGACCTGGCCGCGTTCTACGAGTTTTACGGCCTCAACAGCGAGCCGTGGGACGGCCCGGCCGGCATCGTCGCCTGCGACGGCCGCTATGCCGCCTGCACGCTGGACCGCAACGGGCTGCGCCCGGCGCGTTGGATGCTGACCTCCGACCGCCACTTCCTGGTCGCCTCCGAGGCGGGCGTGTGGGAAGTGCCGGCCGAGCGCGTGGTGCGCAAGGGCAAGCTGGGCCCGGGCGAGATGATGGCCATCGACCTCAAACGCGGCGACCTGCTCGACTCGGACGCCATCGACCGCATCAACCGCGGCCGCGCCCCGTACAAGCAGTGGCTGCAGCAGGGCGTGACCTACCTGCAGACCGAGCTGATCGATCCGTCGCTGGTCGAGGAACCCTTCGACGAGCGCACCCTGCGCAGCTACCACAAGCTGTTCCAGCTCAGCAGCGAGGAAGTGGAGCAGATCCTGCGCCCGCTGGCCGAGACCGAGCAGGAGGCCACCGGCTCGATGGGCGATGACACGCCGATGGCGGTGCTCAGCCAGCACAGCCGCCCGCTGTATGACTACTTCCGCCAGGCGTTCGCGCAGGTCACCAACCCGCCGATCGATCCGCTGCGCGAAGACTGCGTCATGTCGCTGTCCACCCAGCTCGGCAAGGAGACCAACATCTTCCACGCCGGCGCGGAGACGGTGAACCACGTCATCCTCAATTCGCCCGTGCTCAGCCAGCGCAAGCTGCGCCAGCTGATCAAGATGGAGCAGTACGTCGAGAAGAACCGGCTGATCGACCTGTCCTACAGCCTGGAGGAAGGCCTCAAGGCCGGCATCGAGCGGATCTGCGCCGAGGCCGAGGCGGCCGCGCGCGAGGGCATCGTGATGCTGCTGCTGAGCGACCGCTACCCGGTCGCCGACCGCCCGATGGTGCATGCCCTGCTGGCCACCAGCGCGGTGCACCACCACCTGTCCAACGCCGGGCTGCGCTGCGACGTCAACCTGATCCTGGAAACCGGCACCGCCCGCGATGCGCACCACATGGCCTGCCTGCTCGGCTTCGGTGCCACCGCGGTGTACCCGTACCTGGCCTACCAGACCCTGTTCGACCTGGGCCGGCGCGGCATCCTGCAGCTGAGCAAGGGCGGCGAGCAGTCGCAGATCGGTCGCCGCTACCGCAAGGGCATCTACAAGGGCCTGTCCAAGATCATCTCCAAGATGGGCATCTGTACCGTGGCCAGTTACCGCGGGGCGCAGCTGTTCGAGATCGTCGGGCTGGATGACGAGGTCGTCGACCTGTGCTTCCCGGACACCGCCTCGCGCGTGGCCGGCGTCGGCTTCGCCCGCCTGGACGACGAAGCCCGCGAACTCACCGTGCGTGCCTGGAACGACCTGCTGCGCCCCGACGTGGGCGGCGTGCTCAAGTACGTGCACGGCGGCGAATACCACATGTACAACCCGGACGTGGTCATGACCCTGCAGCGCGCCGCGCGCAGCGGCGAGGCCGCGGACTGGCAGCGTTACTGCGAGGCCGTGCATGGCCGGCCGGTGTCGGCGCTGCGCGACCTGCTGCAGCTCAAGGCCGCGCCCACGCCCACCCCGCTGGACGAGGTGGCCCCGGCCGAAGACCTGTTCCGCCGCTTCGACACCGCCGCCATCAGCCTGGGCGCGCTGTCGCCCGAGGCGCATGAAGCGCTGGCGATCGCGATGAATCGCCTTGGCGGGCGCAGCAACTCCGGCGAAGGCGGCGAAGACCCGGTGCGCTACGGCACCGAGAAGCGCAGCAAGATCAAGCAGGTGGCGTCGGGCCGCTTCGGCGTCACCGCCGAGTACCTGGTCAACGCCGAAGTGCTGCAGATCAAGGTCGCCCAGGGTGCCAAGCCCGGCGAAGGCGGCCAGTTGCCCGGGCACAAGGTCAATGAACTGATCGCACGGCTGCGCTATGCCAAGCCGGGTATCGGCCTGATCTCGCCGCCGCCGCACCACGACATCTACTCCATCGAGGACCTGGCCCAGCTCATCTACGACCTCAAGCAGGTCAACCCGACCGCGCTGGTCTCGGTGAAGCTGGTCAGCCATGCCGGCGTGGGCACGATCGCCGCCGGCGTGGTCAAGGCCGGCGCCGACCTGATCACCGTGTCCGGCCATGACGGCGGCACCGGCGCCAGCCCGGTCAGCTCGATCCGCTATGCGGGCGTGCCGTGGGAACTGGGCGTGGCCGAGTCGCACCAGGCGCTGGTGGCCAACGACCTGCGCGGGCGCACCCTGCTGCAGACCGACGGCGGCCTGAAGACCGGGCTCGACGTGATCAAGGCCGCGCTGCTGGGCGCGGACAGCTTCGGCTTCGGCACCGCGCCGATGATCGTGCTGGGTTGCAAGTACCTGCGCATCTGCCACCTCAACAACTGCGCCACCGGCGTGGCCACCCAGGACGAGCGCCTGCGCGCGCAGTACTTCACCGGCCTGCCCGAGCGCGTGGAGAACTTCTTCCGCCTGCTGGCCGAGGAAGTGCGTGGCTGGCTGTCCTACCTGGGCGTGCGCTCGCTGGACGAGATCGTCGGCCGCACCGACCTGCTGCAGCAGCTGGAGGTCTCGCCGCGCTCGGGGGTCAAGGTGGACCTGTCGCGCCTGCTCAACCCGGCCGAATACGCCGGCAGCCACTGCGCCGCGCAGCGCCTGTACGAATCGCCGGACAGCCTGGCCACGCAGATGGACGGCCTGCTCGCGCCGGCCATCGCCGGCAAGCTCGGCGGTGAGCACCGCTTCCTGATCCACAACACCGACCGCTCGATCGGCACCCGCCTGTCCGGCGAGATCGCGCGCACGCACGGCAACCAGGGCATGAGCGATGCCCCGCTCACGCTGCGCTTCCGCGGTACCGCCGGGCAGAGCTTCGGCGCGTTCAACGTCGGCGGCCTGCAGCTGGAGGTCGAAGGCGAAGCCAACGATTACGTCGGCAAGGGCATGGCCGGCGGCCGCCTGGTGGTACGCCCGCCGCGCGGCGCACGCTTCGAGGCGCGCAACACCGCGATCATCGGCAACACCTGCCTGTACGGCGCCACCGGTGGCGAGCTGTTCGCCGCGGGCCGGGCCGGCGAGCGCTTCGGCGTGCGCAACTCCGGCGCGCTGGCGGTGATCGAAGGCGCCGGCGACCACTGCTGCGAGTACATGACCGACGGCATCGTGCTGGTGCTGGGCAAGGTCGGGCTGAACTTCGGCGCCGGCTTCACCGGCGGCCTGGCCTACGTGCTGGATATCGACCGTGACTTCGTGGACCGCTACAACCACGAACTGATCGACATCCACCGCATCTCGGCCGAGGGCTTCGAGAACCATCGCCAGCACCTGCATACGCTGATCAGCCGCCACCGCGAACTGACCGGCAGCATCTGGGCGCAGCAGATCCTCGATGAATTCCGCGATTACGTCGGCAAGTTCTGGCTGGTCAAACCCAAGGCCGCCAGCATCGAATCGCTCACCGACTCGCTGCGCCGCGCTGCCTGACCGGGGTCGAGGCGCCGGCCACCACGCCGGCGCCGCACATCCCCCCGCTGTAATGCCGGCCGCTGGCCGGCGACGCCACCCAACACAGAGCAAGCCATGAGCCGCAAGCAAGCTTTCCAGTTCCTCGATCTGCCCCGGACGATGCCGCAGCGCATCCCGGTCGAACTGCGCACCTCCGGCGACTGGGGCGAGCTGTACGGCAAGTTCGGCAAGGAAGACGCGCAGTTCCAGGCCGGGCGCTGCCTGGATTGCGGCAACCCGTACTGCAGCTGGAAGTGCCCGGTGCACAACGCGATCCCGCAGTGGCTGCAGCTGGTGCAGGAAAACCGCATCCATGAAGCGGCCACGCTGTGCCATTCGACCAACCCGCTGCCGGAAGTGTGCGGCCGGGTGTGCCCGCAGGACCGCCTGTGCGAGGGCAGCTGCACGCTGGAGGAATTCGGCGCGGTCACCATCGGGGCGGTCGAGAAGTACATCGTGGACACCGCGCTGGCCACCGGCTGGCGCCCGGACATGACCGCCGTGGAGCCCACCGGCAAGCGCGTGGCGGTGATCGGTGCCGGTCCGGCCGGGCTGGCCTGCGCCGACAAGCTGGCCCACGCCGGCATCCAGGCGGTGGTGTACGACCGCTATGAACAGATCGGCGGGCTGCTGCAGTTCGGCATCCCCAGCTTCAAGCTGGACAAGGCGGTGATCAGCCGCCGCCGCAACGTGCTCGAAGGCATGGGCGTGCAGTTCCGGCTCGGGGTGGAGATCGGCCGCGACGTCGGCATGGACGAGCTGCTGGCCGAGTACGACGCCGTGTTCATCGGCACCGGCGCCTACCGCTACACCGATGGCGGCCTGCTCGGCCAGGACCTCAAGGGCGTGCTGCCGGCGCTGCCGTTCCTGGTCCAGAACAGCCGCATCGTCAGTGGCAGCGACGCCCACGGCCGGCCGATCGCCGGCTGGGAAGACCAGATCGCCCTGCCAGACCTGGAGGGCAAGCGCGTGGTGGTGCTGGGCGGTGGCGACACCGGCATGGACTGCGTGCGCAGCGCGATCCGCCTGGGCGCGGCCAAGGTCACCTGCGCCTACCGCCGCGACGAGGCCAACATGCCCGGCTCGGCGCGCGAAGTAGCCAACGCCCGCGAGGAAGGCGTGCGCTTCCTGTTCAACCGCCAGCCGCTGTCGATCGAAGCCGGCGCCGATGACGAGGTGATCGGGGTGATGGTGGTGGAGACCCAGCTCGGTGAACCCGATGCACAGGGTCGCCGCAACGCAGTGCCGATCGAAGGCAGCGAATCGCTGCTCGAAGCGGACGTGGTGATCATCGCGTTCGGTTTTTCGCCGACCGCACCGGGCTGGCTGACCGCCTTGGGCGTGGAGGCCGGCAACAACGGCCGCATCATCGCCGGCGGCCGCGACCGGTTGCCGTTCCAGACCGCCCACCCCCGCCTGTTCGCCGGTGGCGACGCGGTGCGCGGTGCCGACCTGGTGGTAACCGCCGTGGCCGAGGGGCGTGACGCGGCAGCCAGCATCGCGCAGCTGCTGTCGGTATAGCGCGGCGGGTGTGACCGGGGCGCGCTGTGCGCGGTTGCCGGGCATGGCCCGGTATTACCGGCTTCGTGGCGCTTGGTCGTGGTTGCCGGGCGTGGCCCGGCACTACGGGCTTCGTGGCGCTTGGTCGTGGTTGCCGGGCATGGCTCGGCACTACCGGCTTCGTTGCGGTGGGTCGTGGTTGCCGGGCATGGTCCGGCATTACCGGCTTCGTGGCGCTTGGTCGTGGTTGCCGGGCATGGCCCGGCACTACCGGCTTCGTTGCGGTGGGTCGTGGTTGCCGGGCGTGGCCCTGCACTACCGGCTTCGTTGCGGTGGGTTGTGGTTGCCGGGCATGGCCCGGCACTACCGGCTTCGTTGCGGTGGGTCTTGGTTGCCGGGCATGGCCCGGCACTACCGGCGCGGGGGTAGAGCCGGGCCATGCCCGGCTGCTCCTCAGGCCGCCTTTGACAGCGGCGCGGCCGCGCGCACGCCGGCACGCTCGATCTCCAAGGCCAGTAGCAGCTCGATCTCATCGAGCTGGTCGCGGATGCGTTCGTTGCTGGCATCATCGGCGCGTTCATTGCCGATATGGGCGTCCAGCATGCGCGCCAGGCCGGCCAGCAGCACGTCCGCGTCGCCGCTGGCTGCGTGCCGCAGCAAGCGGCCCAAGGCGCGGATGCGGGCGCTGCGGTCGGTGACCGAGGGATTGACCGATACGGAGTAGTTGGCTTTGACGGGGGTCATGACAGGACTTCCTGATTGACTGACGACCGTCACTGTCGGTTATGGCCCGCCTTCGAACCATGCAACTAATACGAAAACGCGTGAAGGCCCGTGATGGTCATCCCCCTTTCGGCCGACTGGAAGCGACATAGAATGCCGTTTCCCCGTACCGGATCCCGTCCCATGCGCATCGGCCTGGCCGCCAACCGCCTGCACCACCACGACAAGCACGCCGCCCTGTTCCGCTGGTTGCGCGCCTGCGACGGCGGGCTGCGCGAACTGGGCGTGGAACTGCACGCCGTCGGACGCACCTTCGATGCGATCCAGCGCCTGGGCTTCCTGCCGGAGTTCGCCCCGCTGCAGCGCTACCCCAACGGCCGCCAGGGCGGCCTGATGAAGCTGGTCGCCGAAGTGGTCGGGATGGGCTCCCCGGAACGCACCCTGGACGGGGCGATCTACCTGATGGACCCGGTCGACCCATCCTCGATCTTCCCCGAAGCCACCGCACTCAAGCGCCAGTGCGTGATCCACGGCAAGCCCTTCATTTCCACCGTGGCCACCGCCCGCGACTGGGTGGAGGTGGAGCGCGTGCATGCCGGGCTGGCGGCCGATCCCGGCGCGGACGATCTGCACGCGTTCGAGCACCAGACGCTGGCCTTGATCGCGCACGATGCGATGAAGCCGGCGATCCTGGCCTTCGCCGACACGCATTTCGACCTGCTGTCGCGGTTCCGCCACCGGGTCGGCACCGGCACCACCGGCCAGCGCCTCAACGAACTGGCCTGGAGCCGCGGCTGGCCCCAGGACCAGGCGTGGGTGCAGCGTTACCAGAGCGGCCCGATGGGCGGTGATGCGCAGATCGCCGACCGGGTGCTGGAAGGCGACTGCCAGCGCGCGATCTTCTTCGAGGACCCGCACGTGGCGCGTCAGCACGAAGCCGACATCCAGCTGCTGGAGCGCGCGGTCACCACCGTCACCGACCAGGCCGTGTGCATCACCGCCCCCCGCGTGGCCGAGCGCTGGGCGCAGGCGGCCAGCACCCGCGCACGGCGCTAGGGAGCGCAAGAAACGGCGCCGGCCCTCGCCAACGCCGCACGGCCCCACCGAAGCCGATAGTCCCCGTAGCTCCACGCCATGCGTGGAGACCGCGCGCCAGCGCGGCCGCGCATCCGCAGCCACCGTATCGCGTGGCCTGCCGACGCACCCGCAATGACACCCGCGGACGCCGACCACGGATGTGCATGCATCACCGCAAAGAGCCGCCACGCCGGCCCTCGCCAACGCCGCACAGCCCCACCGAAGCCAATCGCCACCCCGTAGCTCCACGCCATGCGTGGAGACCGCGCGCCAGCGCGGCCGTGCATCCGCAGCCACCTATCGCGTTGCCTGCCGACGCACTCACGATGACGCCCACCTACGCCGACCGCGGGGGCGCATGCACCGCCGCCAACAGCCGCCACGCATGGCGTGGCGCTACGCTGCCGGGGTCAGCAGCTGCCGCAGCATCGCTTTCAGGCGCCGGCCTTCGAGCTGGAAGTAATCCCGCTCGGCATGCCAGTCCGGGAAGCGCTGGCTCACCTCGGCCCAGAACGCTGGCGAGTGGTTGGCCTGGATCAGGTGGCAGAGCTCATGCACCAGCACGTACTCGAACGCCGACGGCCGCCCCAGCACCAGCGCCAGGTCCAGCGCCATGCTGCCGTCCGGGGCCAGCGAGCCCCACTGCGAGGACATCACCTTCAGCCGCAGGCGCGCCGGTGCGCGCGGCAGGCCGGGCAGGTAGCGCGGCAGCCACCGGCCCACGTCGGCGCGGGTCTGTGCCTCATAGAATTCGCGAAGGGTGCGGCGCAGCGTGGCATCGGTGCCACGTGCCGGCCAGTGCAGGCACGCGCCATCGGCGTCCACCTGCAGGTGCGCGTAGCGGCCGCTTTCCCAGCGCAGGGGCAGCAGCTCGCCGCGCAACGGCAGCTGCCCGGGTTCCCCGATCACCAGCGGTGCCGGCAGGTTCTGCGCCTGGTAGCTGCGCAGCTGGGTTGAGAGCCAGTCGCGGTGTTGTTCCAGGAACCGCTCGCCCATCACCAGGCTCGCCCGTGGCGGCAGGGTCAGGCGCACGCCGCGCTCGTCCACGCTGAGCTTGATCCGGCGCGCACGCGGGTCGCGCACGCGCAGCACATCGATCTCGGCGTCTTCCAGGCGCAGTCGTACCGTGTCGCGCTGCAGGGTGGGGGCAGCCGGCGAAATAAGGCGGCGGAGGAATCCAGACATGGGTACAGCATAGCGCCGGTGGTGGCCGGCGCATGACTGCGCGCTGTTCAGGCGCCGCCCGGGGGCGGCGCCCGGGCGTCAGTCGGCCTTGCTGAGCTTGAAGGCCTCTTCCAGCAACAGGAACAGGCGCCGCACTTCGCCGCTCTGGAGGGCGAAACGGGCGTCCAGTTCGGCGCGGCGGCCATCGTCGTCGGCGTGTTCGAGCTGGTCCAGCGCACCGTCCAGGAACTTCAGCTTGCGCACGATGAGGTCATCGCCCAGCACGAAGGACAGGTTGTCCTCGAACACCAGCGCCAGCTTGGTCACCTGCTTGCCGGCGTCCAGGTGCTTGTCGATCTCGTCGCAGCGCAGTTCCTGGTGCTGGCACTTGACCACCGCCCCGCCCTCGGCCGGGTCCTTCATCTCGCACTCTTCGCCCAGGCTCAGCCCGGTCGGCAGCGCTTCACCGGCGATCCAGCCGGTCAGGATCGAGCGCGGCGCCACTTCGGCGTTGAGCGGCATCGCCGGGAAGCTGCCGAGCAGGCCGCGGATGTCGGACATGACGTTCTCGCCGGTCTTGCGGCTGGAACTGTCCACCGCCACGTAGCCGTGGGTCAGGTCGATCAGCGCGTCGGTGCGCGAGCTCTTCACGAACGCACGCGGCATCAGTTCGTGCAGCAGGTCGTCCTTGAGCCGCTTGCGCTCGCGGCCGCCGGGCTTGCGCCCTTCCTTCTCCTCGATTTCCTCGAGCTTGCGCGCCAGCAGGTCGTTGACCACCGCGCCCGGCAGGATCTTGTCCTCACCGCCCACGGTCAGCCACAGCGCATCGCCGATGCGGTGCGAGAACACGGTCTTTTCCTCGCGGCCGAACGGGGAGATGAAACCACGGGAGTTCATTTCGAGCGGGCCGACCGGCTTGAGCAGCACCTGCGGCAGCAGCGTATCTACCTCGGAGAAATCGGTGGCGGTCGGGAAGCGGAACAGCGTCAGGTTGCGAAAGAACATGGAAGTCCGGAATAGAGGTGAAGGGAAGGCGGGGTGTTGGCCGGCTCAGGACAGCCCGGACGCGCCGCCGTTGTCGGCGGGCGCACCGTCGGTCCAGGCCGACGGCACAGGCGGCGTTGCGGCGTCGACACGCCCCAGCGCCATGAAATCGAACAGCGTGGGATCGGCCAGCTGCGAAGGCTCCACGGTGCCCAGCGCGCGGGCGATCTGGTCGATGCGGCCGGGGTGCTGCTGCTCCCACTGCTGCAGCATCTGCCCGACCTGGCGGCGTTGCAGGGTGTCCTGGCTGCCACACAGATTGCACGGGATGATCGGGAACGCGCGCGCCTGCGCATACGCGCGGATATCGTCTTCGGCCACGTAGGCCAGCGGGCGGATCACCACGTGGCGGCCGTCGTCGCTGCGCAGCTTGGGCGGCATCGCCGACAGCTTGGCGTGGTGGAACAGGTTGAGGAAGAACGTGGCCACGCTGTCATCGCGGTGGTGGCCGAGGGCGATCTTGCTGAAGCCGTTTTCCGCCGCATGGCGGTACAGCGCGCCGCGGCGCAGGCGCGAGCACAGCGAACACATCGTGCGGCCTTCGGGGATCACCCGGCTGACCACCGAATAGGTGTCCTGCTCGATGATCTGGTACGCCACGCCGATCGACGCCAGGTACGCGGGCAGCACGTGCGCGGGGAAGTCCGGCTGCTTCTGGTCCAGGTTCACCGCGACCAGCTCGAAGCGCACGGGCGCCTTTTTCTGCAGCTGCAGCAGCACGTCCAGCAGGGTGTAACTGTCCTTGCCGCCGGACAGGCACACCATCACCTTGTCGCCGTCCTCGATCATGCCGAAATCGGCGATGGCCTGGCCGACCTGGCGGCGCAGGCGCCGCGCCAGTTTGTCCTGCACGGCGTCGGCCGCGCGCGGATCGCGGGCGCGCGGGACGGGATCGGGCAGGGCAAGGACGACACTCATGGCCTTCATTCTACCGGCTCGCGCCGACCGCCACGGCCGCCAGGAAGTGACTGCGTTCACTCCCGGGCATCATCGCGGATGTGTATGCTCGAGACCGTGGATACCCTGACACCCGAGCAGATCAGCGCCCGCCTTGCCGAGCTCCGGCAGGAACACCGCATGCTGGACGAACAGATCCAGCGCATGGCCGCCAACGGCGATGACGAGCTGGAGGCCAAGCGCCTCAAACGGCGCAAACTGCAGTTGAAGGACTGCATCGCCCGGCTGGCGGACATGTTGATCCCCGACGAACCCGCGTAGAGCCGACCGTTGGTCGGCTGCCGTCAGCCCCGATCCCCACCGATGTTCCGAAGCGTAGAGCCGACCGTTGGTCGGCTGCCGTCAGCCCCGCTCCCCGCCGATGTTCCGAAGCGTAGAGCCGACCGTTGGTCGGCTGCCGTCAGCCCCGCTCCCCGCCGATGTTCCGAAGCGTAGAGCCGACCGTTGGTCGGCTGCCGTCAGCCCCGCTCCCCACCGACGTTCCAGAGCGTAGAGCCGACCGTTGGTCGGCTGCCGTCAGCCCCGGCGGCATGAACCTTGGCATGCAGCTTCCGACGGTGGTCAGCGTCGGTCAGACGGTGCACGCCGCGTTGCCTGGTCTCCGGGCGCGTGTGCCGCGCTTGCGCGCGGGTACCGACCAACGGTCGGTACCTACGAATTGCTGGCGAACGCAATAAGACCCGGATACGTCAAGATCCGGATACGTCCGGATACGCCTCGGCGCATCCGCGTCCGTCAATCCGTGCTGACCGGTTCTTCCGGCTTGGCCGCTTCCGGGCTCACCCGTTCGATGGTGTGGCGCAGTTCGCGGCCCAGGATGAACTTGGCATCCTTGGCCCAGGCATCCAGGCGCGCGTCGAACAGCAGCTTGCTGTTCTCGTCCGGCCACACCAGGCGCAGCTCGCGCAGCTTCTGGATGAAGCCGCGGAACAAGGTGCGGTCGAAGAATTCCGGCGCGGCGGGTGCGTAGAGCAGGCTCAGGCGCTGCGCGGCCTGCTGGCACAGGCTTTCCAGTTCCGCCGCGCCCAGCGTGCCGGGGCCGTTCTTCACCAGCACCGAAATGGCGATGTAATACCGCTCGAAGGCCTGCTGCAACGAGTGGCCGATCGCGCGCAGGCGGAACACCTCGTCGGTCTGCCCGGTGTTGCGGGCCAGGATGCCGCCGTCGTCATCGTTGATGTTCTGCAGCAGCCCTTCGCGCACGAACACGTTGATGGTCTGCTCGATACGCTGGGCAAACTCGTCCTCGGTCCACGGCAGGAACAGCTCGGCCTGCAGGAACGGATACACCGTGCGGCCCAACTGGACCAGGCCGGTGCGGCTCATGCGGCGGTTGTTCTGGAAGCAGCAGGCCACCCACGACGACGCCGTGAACAGGTGGATGACGTTGTTGCGGAAGTAGCTGAGCAGCACCGCGGTGTCGCCACTGACACTGAGCACGTCGCCGAGCGGGTGCTTGATGCGGGTGAGCACGTTGATTTCTTCGGCGTGGGCGATGATCCGCTCCGGCGAGTGCGGGGTCACCGTCACCCGGTCCGAATACGGCATCTCCACCAGCAGCGTCTTGCACAGTTCGATCTGCGCGATCAGGTCGGCCTCGCCCATCGCGTGCTTGGGCGTGGACAGCAGCGCCAGCGCCAGCAGGTTGATCGGGTTGACGTCGGCGGCGCCGTTGATGTGCACCTGGATGCGCTCGGCCAGGTGGTCGACCGTGCCCGACAGCCAGGACGGCTTCTCGTCCTCGCCCACCGGCTGCCCGTTCCACTCCGGCGCCTGCCGGGCCAGCACGTCGTTGAGCGCGATCGGCTCGCCGAAGTTCACCACCACCTGCCCGTAGTTCTGCTTGAGCACCTTGGGGATGGACCACAGCAGCGACCAGATCGATTCCTTTTCCTTGGGCCGCCCGGACAGTTCGTCCAGGTAGCTGCCGCCTTCCATCAGCTTTTCATAGCCGATGTAGACCGGCTGGAACAGCACCGGCTTGCGCGGCTGGCGCAGGAACGCGCGCAGCGTCATCGAGATCATGCCGCCCTTGGGCTGCAGCAGGCGCCCGGTGCGCGAGCGGCCGCCTTCGACGAAGTATTCGATCGAGTAACCACCGGCCACCAGCTGCGCCACGTATTCGCTGAGCACCGCCGAGTACAGCGCGTTGCCGCGGATGGAGCGCCGGATGAAGAACGCCCCGCCCTTGCGCAGCAAGGTGCCGACCACCGGCAGGTTGAGGTTGATGCCGGCCACGATGTGCGGCGGCACGATGCCCCGGTCGTACAGCAGGTAGGACAGCAGCAGGTAGTCCATGTGGCTGCGGTGGCTGGGCACGTAAACCACTTCGTGCCCGGGCGCGGCCGCCTTGAACTTGTCCAGGTGGTGGACCAGTACGCCGGCGTAGATGCGGTTCCAGACATGGCTGAGCATGAAGCTGGCCGACCGCACCGCCGGGCTGGAGTAGTCCGCGGCGATCTCCCAGGCGTAGGCGTGGGCTTTCTTCCACGCATCGGCCGGCTTGGAGTTGTCGCGCTTGGCCTGCGAGGCGATCGCCTCGCGCACGGTGTCCGCGTCCAGCACCTTGTCCACCAGCAGGCGGCGGGTGGACAGGTCCGGCCCGATCACCGACTCACGAATGCGGCGGAAGTGGGTGCGCAGCACGCGCTGGAGCTTGCGCACGGTGCGCTCGGGGTCCAGCCCCTCGTTGATCGTGCTGCGCAGCGAGATCGGCGGGGCAAACCGCACGATGGTGCTGCGGCCATTGAGCAGCACCGCCAGCAGGCGACGGAAACGGCCCACCAGCGCCCAGTTTTCCGAGAACAGCACGGCGAACCAGCCGCTCTGCTTGTCCGGCGCGCGGCCGACGAAGATCGATACCGGGACCAGGTGCACGTCCAGCTCATCGCGTGCGCGATGGGCCTGGAGCACCTTGGCCAGCGAATCGGAGTGGGTCTTGGCGCCGCGCTGCTCGGGGATCAGCGAGTTGCTGCTGCTCCGGCGCGACAACGCCACGTAGGCGCGCTTGCGCCCGGTCGGATCACCGGCGATGGGCACCAGCGGCGAGGGCAGGCCGGCCTCACGGCAGGCCTTGTCCAGGATCAGCGCATTGGACAGGCCGTAGTCTTCCAGCACGTAGACCACCGGGCGGCCGTCGTTGTACTGGCCGGGCTGTTCCGGTTCGATCTTCAGCGACAGCCACGGCTCGACCAGCCGGCCGAGCAGGCGTGCCCACCACGGGCGGCGGCCCACCGGGGCACGGGTACCGGGAACGATGGCGGCCGGCGCGACCGCGCCAGGCTCGGCCTCGGCAGGCACGGCGGCGGCAGCGGCGCTCGCCTGGCCGGGGTCGGCCGGGGCGCCGGTGGCGGCCACGCTGTCGGGCGACGCGGACGAAGCGTCCAGCGTCTTGGGCGGCTCTTCGCCGGGGAAAGGCAGGGGATTCTGGTTCGGCATCGGCTTCATTATGGCTTAGCCGGTGCAGAAGCACCGTCCTTGACCTGCGCGGCGGCCTCTGCTTCGGCCCCCTGCGGGTCATCATGTTCAGCTTGTTGGGCCTGTGCGGCCTGTGCGGCCTGCAGCAGCGCCTGCGCGTCCTCCAGGGTGCGGCTCACATACCAGTGGCCATCGCGGCGGGTCATCCGCACCTGCGCTTCGATCTGTTCGCCGGCCAGCGGGTACTGCACGCGGACCACGGCATCATCGCCCAATTCCGACACGACCTCGCCGCGCAGGCCGGTAAGCGCCCCGTCCAGCGACAACCCATAGCTGGCCAGCGCGGTCTTGAAGGCTTTGAAGAACGGGCCCAGGCGGCGCAGCGATCCCTCCATGCCGGCGGCCTGCAGCTGTTCGTCGGTGGACAGCCCGGTGGTCCGCGCGGTGGCAGTCAACAGCGTGATGGTGGTTTTGGCGCGCTGCTTGTCGGTCAGCGGCGCAGCGGCGGCCCATTTGCTCAACGCGTTCACCACCTGGCTGTAGTGGGCGCGCTGGGCATCGGTGTAGTCGGTCTGGTTGCGCAGGTACTCCACCCCGAACAGGCCCATGGAATGCGCCGCCTGGCGCACCCCGGTGGCCTGGCCGGCAATCTGTGCGTCGAACGAGCGCTGCAGGCGCTGCGGGGCGTCCGGCGCCGACAGCGCGGCCAGCATCGGCAGCAGTTGCCCATCCAGCGGCAGTTCGGTCAGTGGCCAACGGCTGTGCCCCTGTGCCCAGGCCACCTGCAGGCGGGCGTAGTCGGCGGGCGGCACCGAGGCGCGCGCGTAGCCGAGCAGGTCGTTGTCGGCCACCTGCCGGGCCAGCTGTTGCAGGGCCGCGACCGGCTCGGCCGCGGGTGTGTCCGGATCGATCCGATCGCCCTTGCAGGCACTGAGCAGCACCACCCCGCACAGGGCCAGCGCCAACGCATGCCCCCGGTACTGCCACGACTTCAACGACATGGACATGAATTCGGACTCCCCGGACCGGTCCGCATCTTGCGGCCTGCGCCCCCGCAGCGGCAAGCCGGACTCCGCCGGGATGCGGGCCGGGGGGTCCAACTTATTGAACCCTATCGTTATTTCATTCTCGTGTGGGCAACGTGGCCAGGCGTGGGGGACGCCGTCGCTGGCAGGGCGCCCCAGCCTGGCCCGAGCCGGTGAAGTCTGCGCACGACGCCCGGCGTGCGTGTGATGGCGAACGTCCCTGCGCCGCCAGCGGCGGTGCACCCGCAGTGTCGTCCGCCGCGTCCAACGGGCGGGCTTTACCGGCCGTCAGTCACCGGTCCAGGTGGCCGTGATGAAGTCGCGCACGTAGCCATCGGCCAGCCGGGCATACACGCCCGGATAGCCCGCCTGGGCGCAGCCCTGGCCCCAGCTGACCACGCCCAGCACCGTCCAAGCGCCGCGCCGCTGCACCAGCAGCGGGCCACCGGAATCGCCCTGGCAACTGTCGATGCCCTCGGTGCCGGCGCAGATCGACGTGCCGGCCTGCAGGCTCGGGTACGCCTGCTGGCACGTCTTGAAGGGCACGAACGGGGTCTTCACTGTCTGCAGCACGGTGGGCGAGCCGGCCGCGCCCTCCAGCCCGGTATCGCCCCAACCGATCACGTCGAACATGCGGCCGGTCAGCAGGTAGTCGCTGTCGCTGCCCTCCAGCATCAGGGCCGGGGCGAGGCCCTCGACCGGCTTGCGCAGCTGGATCAACGCCACGTCATTGGCCAGCGTGGTGCTGTTGAAGGCCGGATGGACGTGGATCGCACGGATGTTGGACGTGCGTTTGCGCGCGGTGGTGTCCAACGCGGTGGCCCCTGCCAGCGCCGCGTAGCCGGCAGGCTTGGCCCCCTGCACGCAGTGGGCGGCGGTGAGTACCCAGGACGGCGAGATAAGCGTGGCGCCGCACCAGTGGCGGGTATGGTCCGAATCGCCGAAGTCCAGCCGTTGCAGGCTGACCATGAAGGGATACTGGCCGGGTGACGCATCCACCCCGCCGATGATCAATGGCCGCAGGGGCGCGCCGTTGAGCGGTGCGGGAGCCGCCTGCGCGGCGAAGGAAAGACCGAGGACGCCGGTGGCCAGGGCCAGTCGGGTAAACACATGCATGCAGCACCTCCATTGCAATGATGGGATCGCCAGGCAACGTCGTGCCGGCAGGATTCATTCCATCGCAGGAGGGGCGCGGCGAACTGCGGCGCGCTGCGCTGTTGGCGGGCGACGCGGGGTTTCCCGAGGTAGACGCGCGGCGATTGCGAGGGGCGCGCCTGACCTGTGCAGGTCGCGCCCGTGTCGAGCGCCGGACAAGTGCCGGGCAAGTGCCGGCCATCGGCGGGGAGCGCCCTACCAGGCAATGACGTTCATCGCTGGACGGCCGATGCGGCTGCCGGGGCAGGCCGCACGCCGATCCGGAATGCGGCCGGGGCTGCCTCAGCCCTGGCGGGTGCGCCAGGCGCTGGCGATTTCCTGCTGGATCGCCTCGGCGGCCGCACGCGGATCGTTGGCCAGCCGGATCGGCCGCCCGACCACGATCGCATCGGCACCGTCGGCGAACGCCTGGGCCACGCCAACGGTGCGCTTCTGGTCATCGCCGACCGGGCCGCCGGGGCGGATGCCCGGGCACACGATCGAGAAGCCCGCGCCGGTGGCCGCGCGGATCGGGCCGGCTTCCTGGCCCGAGGCGATCACCCCGTCGATGCCGGCAGCCTGGGCGGCCAGCGCGCGTTCGACCACCACGTCCACCGGTTCGCGGTCGATGCCCATCCCGGCCAGGTCGCTGCGGCCCATCGAGGTCAGCACGGTCACCGCCAGCAGGCGCATGTCGCTGCCGTTGGCGGCCGCGCAGGCCTCCATCATGGCCGGGTGCCAGCCGTGGATGGTGGCGTAGCTGACCGGCCACTGCGACAGCCGCTTGATCACCGCCGCGGCGGTGGCCGGGATGTCGAAGAACTTGAGATCGACGAACACGCGCTTGTCGCGCGCGGCCAGGGCCTCGAGCACGTCGAAGTACTCGCCGGAGGCGAGCAGCTCCATGCCGATCTTGTAAAACGAGACCGCGTCGCCGAGCCGGTCCACCCACGCCAGCGCCTCGTCGCGGCCCGGCACGTCGAGCGCGAAGATCAGGCGCTGATCGTCACGCAGCGGCAGCGGGGCGCGGCTCACGGCGCGTAGTCCAGCGCGGCGCGCTTGGCATCATGGCGGGCCTGGCGCGACTGGCTGTAGTCATTGTTGAACTGGGCCGGCTCGAAGCCGCCGTAAGTCGGGTTGGGCAGCATCCACCAGCGCTCGCCGAACCAGTCGTGGTACTGCTGCAGCAGCGCGTCGCGGCCGTCGTTGGTGTTGGCGGTGACTTCCACGAAGTCGCCCAGCTGGTCGCCGAACTGCATCAGCACGCGGTACTGCTGGCCGGCCAGGCGGCGGCGGCAGTTCTTCTCGCTGCCGGCCTGTTCGCAGTCCTTCACCACCGTGCCCAAGCCCAGGAACACGCTGTCATCGGCGACCGGCAGGCCTTCGGCACGCAGGTTGGCCAGGGTGGCCTCCTTGAGGTGCACGGCGCGGTTGGAGATGTACAGCAGGGTCACGCCCTTGGCGTTGGCGGCCTTGGCGAAATCGACCACGCCCGGGATCGCCTTGGCCTTCTTCTCGGCCACCCACTGGTCCCAGCTGAGTTCGTCGTATTCCTTGCCGTCGCGCACCAGGCGGGCCTGGTAGGGCGAGTTGTCCAGCACGGTCTCGTCCACGTCCAGCACCACCGCCGGCTTCAGGCCCTTGGCGGCGTTGCCGCGTTCCTCCGGTACCAGCGCGTCCCAGTTGGCTTCCTTCAGCGCCTTGTCCAGGTGGTCGGCGGCGGCGCGGTAGGTCTGCTCGGTGATCGCCTTGTACTCCTGCGCGCGCTGCATCCACAGCACCGCGTTGAGGTTGTCGTTGGCGGACACCGCGGCGTCACCGGTGGCGGCGGGCGCGGCAGCAGCGGCAACCGCTGCCGGGGCGGCCTCGGCGGGGGCTTCGGTGCGCTTGCAGGCACTGAGCGCCATCACGGCGCAGGCAAGCACGGACAGGGAAACAGCAGCAGTACGACGCATCGGGGTCACCAGCAACAGAGTCGCGCCAGTTTACCGGCTTGTCCGGCGGCAATCATGTGCGGTGCGGGCCTCGGCTATGCTGCACGCCCCTGAAACACCCCGGAGCGCGCCATGACCGACGACACCCAGACCCCCGCCCTGCCCGTGCTGAGCCCGGCCCAGGCCCGCGCCCTGGGCTGCCTGATCGAGAAGGAGGCGACCACCCCGGACGCCTACCCGCTCACGGTCAACGCCGCGCAGGTGGCCGCCAACCAGAAGACCGCACGCGAGCCGGTGATGGCCCTGTCCGCGGGCGATGTTCACCACGCGCTGCGCCAGTTGGAGTCGATGGGACTGGCCCGCCAGCAGTTCTCCTCGCGCGCCGAGCGCTACGAGCACCGCGCCGGCAGCGCGCTGGACCTCACCCGCCAGCAGCTGGCGATCGTGGGCCTGCTGCTGCTGCGCGGCCCGCAGACGGTGAACGAGCTGCTGACCCGCAGCGAGCGCCTGTTCCAGTTCCAGGACGCCGAAGAGGTGCGCCACCACATCGAGCGCATGATCCAGCGCGGCCTGGCGGTGCAGCTGCCGCGGGCCAGCGGCCAGCGCGAAGACCGCTACATGCATCTGCTGGGTGGCCCGGTGGATGGACAGGCGCTGGCCGAGCAGTACAAGGCGGCATCGTCAAGCGGTGGCGGTAGCGGCGCCGGCAACCCGGCACTGGAGGCGCGCGTGCAGCAGCTGGAAGCCACCGTGGCCGAGCTGCAGGAACAACTGGCCGAGCTGCGCGCGCAGTTGGGCGGTTGAAAGGCAGCCGAGCATGGCTCGGCTCTACCCATGACCAACCGCCGGTAGAGCCGAGCCATGCTCGGCTGCGCGGCCCGGTGTACCCCATGACCAACCAGCGGTAGAGCCGAGCCATGCTCGGCTGCGCGGCCCGGTGTACCCATGGCCAACCGCCGGTAGAGCCGAGCCATGCTCGGCTGCACGGCCCGGTGTTACCCATGCCCAACCGCCGGTAGAGCCGAGCCATGCTCGGCTGCGCGGCCCGGCGTTGCCCATGACCAACCGGCGGTAGAGCCGAGCCATGCTCGGCTAAGCGGCGCCAGGGAGCCTGCGCGCCCGGCGTAGCGAACAGCAGCACGACATCCCCGCCATGCGGCGGCGGCAACAGCAGGTCACCGCGGTCTTCCATGCCCAGCTTGCGCGCGCAGTTGGGCAGTTGAAAGGCAGCCGAGCATGGCTCGGCTCTACCCATGACCAACCGGCGGTAGAGCCGAGCCATGCTCGGCTACGCGGTATCAGGGGCCCGGCGCGCCCGGCGTGGCGAACAGCAGCACGACATCCCCGCCGTGCGGCGGCGGCAGCAGCAGGTCGCCGCGGTCTTCCATGCCCAGCTTGCGCAGCAACGCGGCTGAGCGCAGGTTGTCCGGGGAAACGATGCCGTACAGGTCGGTGTAACCGAGCACATCGCGGGCGTAGTGCATCACTCCGCGCGCGGCTTCGAACGCGTAGCCGTTGCCTTCGTACTCCGACAGCAATGCATAGCCGATATCCGGCGCCGGCAGGCCATCGCGGCGCACCAGCCCGGCATTGCCCAGCCACGCGCCGTCGCTGCGGCGGATGATGGCGTACATGCCAAAGCCGTTGAGCGTGTAGCTGCCAAGCACGCGCTCGGCGGTGTAGTCGCGGGCCTGCGCCAGCGTACGCACGCCGCGGTCGGCAATGTTGCGGATGAACCCCGGCTCGTTGAGCAGGGCCAGCATGTCGGCCGCATCGTGGTCGGGATCGATCAGGCGCAGGTGCAGGCGGTCGGTCTGGATAACAGCGGACATGCGGGTCACTGCAAGGGACGATGCCCCGATTGTGCAGTGCGCGCCGCGAACGCGGTAGAGCCGACCGTTGGTCGGCTGCCCTTGGAGCGGGCACACGGCAGCCGACGCGTCTCGGGAACGGCAGCCGACCAACGGTCGGCTCTACTGGCACATTGGGCAGCCGAGCAACGGTCGGCTCTACCGGGCGTTGGGTCAGTCGAACAACGCCTGGATCGCCGCCAATCCGGCGCTGGCGCGCTCTTTCTTGCGCGCCGCATCGGCGACGGGGTCGGCGCCGTCGCGCTGCATTTCCTCGGCCGGGATCTCATCGAAGAAACGGCTCGGCTTGAGCCGTACGTGCTCGCCGAACTTGCGGGTGAGCTTGCTGTAACTCATCCACAGCTGCACCTTGGCGCGGGTGATGCCCACGTACAGCAGGCGGCGCTCTTCCTGCAGGTTGCCTTCATCCAGGCTGACCTGGTGCGGCAGCACGCCGTCTTCGCAGCCGATGATGAACACATACGGGAATTCCAGGCCCTTGGAGGCATGCATGGTCATCATGCGGACCTGGTTGCCGCCATCGTCCTTGTCGTTGCGCGAGAGCAGCGCAAGCTGCGCGGCCAGGTCGGCGGTGGTGGCACCGCGCGGGCCGCCCTCGAACCACTGCGCCAACTCCTCCAGGTTGCCGAGGCGGCGCTGGTAGACCGATTCTTCCTTGCATGCACTGCGCAGGTCCGAGACCAGGCCGGACTCCTTCACCAGCTTGCGCACCAGGTCGCCGGAACTGAGCTTGGGCATCTCCGCGCGCAGGTCGCGCAGGATGTCGGTGAAGCGGCTCAGGCCATTGGCCGCGCGTGGAGGGAGCTGCGACAGCGCACCGATCGCCTCGGCGGCGTGCGCCATCGGCAGGTCCTTTTCCGAAGCCAGCTCGGCCAGCTTGGCCAGCGTGCCGGCGCCGACTTCGCGCTTGGGCGACTGCACCGCGCGCATGAACGCCGTGTCGTCATCGGGGTTCACCAGCAGGCGCAGCCAGGACAGCGTGTCCTTGACCTCCTGGCGTTCCAGGAACGCGGTGCCGCCGGTGATGTGGTACGGCACGCGCACCAGCTGCAGCGCTTTTTCCAGCGGCCGCGACTGGAAGTTGCCGCGGAACAGGATGCAGAAATCGCTCCACGGGATCTTCTTGGACGTGGCCAGGAACGCGATCTCCGCCGCGACCTTCTCCGCCTCGTGTTCGCTGTTGCGGCACTCCCACACGCGGATGCGCTCGCCGTCGGCCTGGTCGCTCCACAGCTTCTTCAGGTGCTCGTGCGGGTTGTTGGCGATCAGCGCATTGGCCGCGCGCAGCACGCGGTTGGAGCAGCGGTAGTTCTGCTCCAGCTTGATGATTTCCAGCGCGGGGTAATCGCGCGCCATCTGCTGCAGGTTTTCCGGGTTGGCACCGCGCCAGGCGTAGATCGACTGGTCATCGTCGCCCACGCAGGTGAAGTTGCCCTTGCTGCCGGCCAGCTGCTTGAGCAGCCGGTACTGCGCATCGTTGGTGTCCTGGCATTCGTCCACCAGCAGGTAGCCGATGCGCTCGCGCCAGGCCAGCGCGATCTCCGGGTTTTCTTCCAGCACCTGCACCGGCAGGCGGATCAGGTCGTCGAAGTCGACCGCGTTGAACGCGGTCAGGCGCAGCTGGTAGCGCTCGTAGACGCTGGCAGCTTCCTTCTCGCGGTTGCTGCGCGCCGCCGCCATCGCCTGCTCGGGCGAGAGGCCGGCGTTCTTGGCGCGCGAGATCAGGTTCTTCACGTCCTCGATATCGTCCGGCTTGGCCCCGTACATCAGGTCCTTGACCTGCGAGGTGGCATCGTCCGCATCGAAGATCGAGAAGCCGCGCTTGAGCCCCACCGCCGCGTGCTCGATCTGCAGGAACTTGAGCCCCAGCGCATGGAAGGTGCAGATGGTGACGTCCTCGGCATCCCCGCCGTGCAGGCGCTTGGCCACGCGCTCGCGCATTTCCTTGGCCGACTTGTTGGTGAAGGTGATCGCCGCGATCCGCCGCGCCGGGTAGCGCTTGCTGGCGATCAGCTGGGCGATCTTTTCCACGATGACGCGCGTCTTGCCGCTGCCGGCGCCCGCGAGCACCAGCAGAGGACCTTCGCAGTGCATGACTGCCGCGCGTTGGGGGGGGTTGAGACCGTGCATGCCATCTCCGGGGGAGGGGCATTGTACCGGGCCGCCCGGCCTGGGCGGGACCGTCACCGGGGGCGGACGAAAGCGTCCGCCGGGGTGGGCGGGCGGCGACGCCGGCCGGCCAGGCGTCTAGAATTGGCCGATGGCCAAGCTCTATTTCTATTATTCGGCGATGAACGCCGGCAAGACCACCACCCTGCTGCAGTCGGCGCACAACTACCACGAGCGCGGCATGCGCGTGGCCATCCTGACCCCCCGCCTGGACGACCGGGCCGGGCGCGGCGTGGTCGCCTCGCGGATCGGGCTGAAGGCCGACGGCGTGGCCTTCGACCGCGACACCGACCTGCAGCAACTGATCGCGGAGGACCTGGAGGTCCACGGCAAGCTCGGCTGCGTGCTGGTGGATGAGGCCCAGTTCCTCAGCCGCAGCCAGGTCTGGCAGCTCAGCGAGGTGGTGGACCAGCTGCGCATCCCGGTGCTCTGCTACGGGCTGCGCACCGATTTCCGCGGCGAGTTGTTCGAGGGCAGCCAGTACCTGCTGGCCTGGGCCGACGAGATGCAGGAGATCAAGACGATCTGCCACAGCGGCAAGAAGGCCACCATGACCGTGCGCGTGGACGAACACGGCCACGCGGTGCAGGACGGCCCGCAGGTGGAGATCGGCGGCAACGAGCGCTATGTGTCGGTGAGCCGGGCGGAGTTCAAGAAGATCACGCGCGGCGAAGCCAAGATCGACCCGGCGCAGGCCAAGCTGCCGATCTGATCGCCTACTGGCGGTGGCGCCGAGCGATGCTCGGCGTGACAGGCAGTGTGGCGGTGATTGCCACCCGGCGGTGGCGCGTGGCGGTGATTGCGACGGCAGGAGCAGCCGAGCATGGCTCGGCTCTACCTGGGGATCGGTGCGCTGCCTTGGGCTGATCAGGGTGGCGGTGATCTGTGCGCCTAGAGCAGCCGAGCGTGGCTCGGCTCTACCTGGGGATCGGTGCGCGTTGCCTGCGGCTGATCAGGGTGGCGGCGATCTGTGCGCCTAGAGCAGCCGAGCATGGCTCGGCTCTACCCGGGGATCGGTGCGCTGCCTTGGCTGATCAGGGTGGCGGTGATCTGTGCGCCTAGAGCAGCCGAGCGTGGCTCGGCTCTACCCGGGGATCGGTGCGCGCTGCCTGGGGCTGATCAGGGTGGCGGTGATCTGTGCGCCTAGAGCAGCCGAGCATGGCTCGGCTCTACCTGGGGATCGGTGCGCTGCCGAGGGCCGGTCAGTACAACGTGCGTTCCGGCGCGCCCTTTGGCGGCGGGCTGTACTGGTACAGCCAGGTTTCGGTCAGGGTCTTGCCGGCGCTGCGCAGGTACAGGCGGATGTCGATCTGGTCGGTGGAATCGTCCGGCGGGACCAGGTCGAACATGGCGCGGTAGCCCTTGATCTCGCGCAGCGGACGCGCGGAGACGATCTCCACGCGGCCACGGCTGGCCTGGACCACTGCTTCGACCTCGCCCTTGTCGATCAGCGCGGCCAGTTCGCCGCCCTCGAAATCGACCGCGAAGCGCCACGAGAAGTACGCGCGCTTCTTGCCGATCACACCGCCCAGGCCGGTACGGCTGGCCACGCAGTGCGCCAGCGGCGGGCGCGCCGGCGGTTCGGCGCCCCAGTACAGCCGGTAGCCGAGCAGCAGCTCCTGGCCGGGCTGCGGCTTGGCCTCGGGGTTCCAGAACGCCACGATGTTGTCGAAGGTTTCATCGACGGTGGGGATCTCGACCAGCTGCACCGAGCCCTTGCCCCACTGCCCCTTCGGTTCCACCCACAGGCACGGGCGCTTCTCGTAGAAGACGCCGTCGTCCTGGTAGTGGTCGAAGTTGCGGTCGCGCTGCAGCAGGCCGAAGCCGCGCGGGTTGTTGTCCACGAACATGTTGAAGCGCAGGTTGTGCGGGTTGCACAGCGGGCGCCAGATCCACTCGCCGCTGCCGGTCCACATCGACAGGCCGTCGGTGTCGTGGATTTCCGGGCGCCAGTCCCAGTCCATGCGGCGGTCGTTCTCGCCGACCTGGTACATGCTCGTGCACGGGGCGATGCCGAGGCGCTCGATCGCCTTGCGCGGGTACAGGGCGCAGTCGATGTCCATCAGCAGCACGTCGCCATTGGTGATCGCGAAACGGTACGCACCGGCCACGCTCGGTGAATCCAGCAGCGCATAGACCACCAGCGTGTTGGAGTCGGCTGCCGGTTGTTCCAGGTAGTAGGCGATGAAATCCGGGAATTCCTCCGGCTTGCCCATGCCGGTGTCGATTGCCAGGCCACGCGCGGACTGGCCGTACTGGCCTTCCTTGCCGACCGCACGGAAGTAGCTGGCGCCGAGGAACGCGGCGAAGTCGCGGTCGGTGTCCTGGCGGGTGTTGAGGCGGAAGCCGGCAAAGCCGAGGTCGGCCGGCAGGTGGCTGCCCTTCAGGCCGCTCTTGCCGTAATTGAACGCGGCCGGGTCGTAGGCCAGTTCCTGCGCGGTGCCATCGACCACGTCGTACATGCGCACCGGCGAATGGAAGTACAGGCCCAGGTGGAAGAACTTGGCCTGGTACTTGCCGGGCTTGTCCGCCCACAGGGCGTGGTCCTGGCGGTAGCTGATGGACTGGTACTGATCCCAGTCCAGCGCCTCCAGCGGACCGGGCAGGGTGCGCTTGTGGCTCTGGTAGGCGGCCTGCGACAGCGCGCGCGCCTGGCCCTTGAGGGTGGCGAAATCGAACGGCTGCGGCTGGCCGAGCCGGCGCAGCCCAAGCTGGTTGCCTTGCGCGGCACACGCCGGCAACGCCGGGAAGCCGATCGCGGCCAGGGCCAGGGAAGCATTGCGGATGAAGTCGCGACGTTGCATGCAGGCAGCGTTGGCAGGAAAGGGCCGGCCATCATAGGCAGGCGAACGTTAATTCGCCGAGGTGGTCGCGGCACGGCGTTCAGCCAGCCGGCACGCTCAGCGTCGGCTGGCCAGCGTGGCGCTGGCGCACGCCTGCAGGGCCTGCTCGATGCCGCGGCCGACCGCGCCGCCCTGCGGACGCCGGGCCTGCACCTCATCGCGCAGCTGCAGCAGGGCCTCGCGGCCGCGCAGCGGCGACACGCCGCATTGCAGTGCGGCCAGGCTGGTGCGCGCCTGCCAGCGCAACTCGACGCTGGCCGGGTCGGACGCGCGCGCGTCGGCCAGCGGCTGCAGCGCGCGCCGTGCCTCGACGTCCTGGCCCATCCGCAGCAGCGTGCGCCCCCACGCAAGTTGCAGGGCCTGCTGCTGCGCGGCGGCCTCCGGCCCGCCTTGGGCGCTGCGCCGCATCAGCTGCACCAGGCGTTCGCCGGCCTGGCGGGGGTCGCCGTAAGTGCCGGTGATCTCGGCCATCAGCCGATCGGCCCGCTGCACCGACGGATCCTGGTCGCCACGTTGCGCGGCCTGCCACTGGCGGCCTTCATGCAGCGCCACCAGCGCGGCCTGCCAGCGGCCGGCCTGGGCCAGGGCGTCGCCATAGTCGTACAGGCCCTGTGGCAACAGGCCGATACAGTCCGGTTGCCGCCAGATCGCCACGGCGCGCTCGAAATCGGCGACCGCTTCGCTGCTGTCGCCACGCTCCAGCGCCAGCCGGCCCAACGCATGCCAGCTCAGGCCGGTGTCGCGGTGCTGTTCGCCCAGCGCCAGGCGGGTGAGCCGGTGCACCTGCTGCAGCATCGCCGCCGCCTCCTGCAGCTCACCGCGCTGCATCGCCAGCACGGCGCGCAGGCGTCGGATCGACAGGGTCTCGGGGTGGTCGGGACCGTACAGGCTGACCGCGTCCGACCAGGCGATGTGCAGGGTCTGCTCGGCCGCCTCCAGGTCGCCCTGCGCGGCCAGCGTTTCGCCGAGATGGCGACGCAGCGTGATCAGTTGCGGATGGCGCTCGCTGGCCCGCAACTGCAGCAGTTGCAGCGCATGCTGGTAGCCGGCGAGGGCGGCCTGCGGGCGGCCATCATCGCTGTCCAGCGCCGCCAGATCGGCCAGGCTTTCGGCGGTGCCGCCGATGTCGTGCAGGACGTCGCGACGCAGGCCGAGGGCGCCGTTGAACGCCACCCGCGCTTCATCGCGGTAGCCCAGCAGCTGTTGGCAGCGGCCGAGCTGGGCGTGGTACTCGGCCACCAGGCTGGGCAGCGCGTCGCGCTGGGCGCTGGCCAGCGCCTGCATCGGCATCATGTGGGTCACGCACTCGCGCGAGCGACCGAGCATGCGCAGGGCACGGCCGCGCTGGGTCACCGCCTCCAGCTGCAACGGTGGCGGCACCTGGTCGACCTGTTCGAGCAGGGCGCGTTGGCGATCCAGGGTCTGCAGGGCCAGCTGGTAGTCGCCCATGCCGATCCGAAGGCGCCCGATCACGCCCTCCAGGTCGGCCAGCGACAGCGGCTGGTCGGCCAGTTCGGCCTCTCCGCGCTGTTGCCCGGTGGCCAGCAACTGGCGTACGTCGAAGCTGCCGTGGCGCACGCCGGCGGCACGGTCGAACAGGCCCACGGTGAATTCCTGCATGGCCTGGGCGCGGGCCATCTCGCGCCGCGCCTGCTGCATCTGCCAGAGCGCGGTGACCGCCAGCCCGACCAGCGCCAGTGCGGCCAGCGCGCCCAACGCCACGCCCCAGCGGTGCCGGCCGATGTACTTCTGCAGGCGGTACAGGGTGCGCTGCGGGCGCGCATGGATCGGGCGGCCTTCGAGGAAGCGGCGCAGGTCCTCCGCCAGCGCCTCCACCGAGGCGTAGCGCTGCGCCGGCTCCTTCTGCAGGGCCCTGAGCAGGATCGTGTCGAGGTCGCCGCGCAGGCGCCTGGCCAGCCGCCGCGCCGCCGGGTCCGGGGTGGCCGCAGTATCGCTGCGCAGCAGCATCGCCGAGGCGCGCGGGGGGGTTACCTCCAGGATCGAGCGCTCCCATTCGGCATCGCTGTGCCGGCGCAGCCGGTACGGCTTGCGGCCGGTGATGACCTCGAACAGCACCACGCCCAGCGAGTACACATCGGTCAGCGTGGTCACCGGTTCGCCCCGCACCTGCTCGGGCGCGGCGTAGTGCAGGGTGAACGCGCGCGCCTCGGTCGGCGGATGCACGGCGGCGGCGCGCGCGCCCTCGTCATCGATCAACTTGGCGATGCCGAAGTCGAGCAGCTTCACTTCGCCGTCGGTGGTGACCAGGATGTTGGACGGCTTGAGATCGCGGTGCACGATCAAGTTGGCATGGGCGTGGCTGACCACCGCGCACACCTGCAACATCAGGTGCAGGCGGCGCTCCAGCGGCAACTGCAGGCGCTGGCAGCAGGCGGTGATCGGCTCGCCCTCCACGTAGGCCAGCGCCAGGTAGGGCTGTCCCTGCAGGTCCACCCCGGCATCCAGCAACTGGGCCAGGTTGGGGTGCTGCAGACGGGCGAGGATCTCGCGCTCGCGGCTGAAGCGCTGGCGCAGGCCGGAGTCGGCGTAGCCGCTGCGCAGCAGCTTCAGCGCCACCTGACGTTGGTACAGCCCGTCGGCGCGCTCGGCCAGCCAGACTTCGCCCATGCCGCCTTCGCCGAGCGGGCGCAGCAGGCGGTAGGGTCCAACCAGGCTGCCGGCGCGGCTGGCCTCGGGCGCGGCGGTCCACAGCGGCTGGGCCATGAATTCCTGGCTGTCGCGTTCATGCGCGAGCAGCCGCTCCAGGTCGTCGGCCAGCGTCGGATCGGAGGCACGCAGGTGCGCCAGGCGCAGCTCGCGCTGCGCCGTGGGCAGTTCCAGCAATTGATCCAGCAGCGAGGACACCTGCCGCCAGCGCAACGCTTCCATCGATCCGCTCCCCGAACGATGCACCTCCGCCCACGCCGCCACGCGGGGCCGTGTTGCCGCCGATCAGTCCTCGCGCACGGACGCCAGCAGGAACATGCGCGCCTTCTGCCAGTCGCGGCGGATGCTGCGCTCCGAACGCTGGCACAGGTCGGCGATTTCCTGTTCGGACAGCCCGGCGAAGTAGCGCAGTTCCACCACCTTGGCCAGGTGGCGGTCCACCGCCTGCAGCCGCGCCAGCGCCACGTCCAGCGCCAGCAGGTCCTCGTCCAGCCGCACCCCGCTGCTGCTGTTCTCGGGAATCTCGGCCACCCGCTTGAGGTCGCCGCCGCGCTTGCGCGCCAATCGGTTGCGGGCATAGTCGACCACCACGCTGCGCATCGCCGAGGCGGCGTAGGCGAAGAAGTGCGCGCGGTCCTCGAAGCGGGCGCCCCCGCGGGCACCCAGCAGCTTCAGGTAGGACTCGTGGACCAGCGAGGTGGCATCCAGGGTGCGCCCCTGCTGCCCGGCCAGTTGACGCCGGGCCATGCTGTGCAGCTCGTGGTACAGCAGGGTGAGGACCCGGTCCAGCGCGGCGCGGTCGCCCGCGCGGGCTGAATCCAGCCATACGGTGATATCCGGGCCCTCGTCCATCGCACACCCCCGCCGGTGACGTTGGGCGGACTATACCGCCGGCAGGGCGACGGGCGCGCGAGGGTTCAGCGCTGGCAGTGGCTGCACCAGACGCTGGCGCGCTGGCCGATGGTGGCGTGCCGCAACGGCCGCCCGCACTGCCGGCAGGGCTGCTCTTCACGCCCGTAGACCAGCAGCTCCTGCTCGAAGTACCCCGGCGCACCGTCGGGATTGATGAAATCGCGCAACGTGGTGCCGCCGCGGGTGATGGCATGGCCCAGGATCTGCTTCACCGCCGTGGCCAGCCGCTGGTAGCGCTCGCGGGAAATCCGGCCGGCCTCGCGCAACGGGCTGATCCCGGCCATGAACAGGCTCTCGGCGGCGTAGATGTTGCCCACCCCCACCACGATGCCCTGGTCCATCAGGAAGGTCTTGACCGGCGCCGTGCGGCCGCGGCTGCGCTCGAACAGGTAGTCGCCGTCGAAGCCAGCGTCCAGCGGCTCCGGGCCCAGCCCGGCCAACAGGGTGTGGGTTTCGCCAGCCGGTTGCCACAGCAGGCTGCCGAACCGGCGGGGGTCGTTGAAGCGCAGCAGGCGTCCGTTGTCCAGGCTGATGTCCACGTGGTCGTGCGCCCGCACGGGGGTATCACCGGGCAGCACGCGCAGGCTGCCGGACATGCCCAGGTGCAGCACGGCGCTGCCGATGGCGGTATCCAGCAGCAGGTACTTGGCACGGCGGCGCACGCCGTCGATCGCCTGGCCGGGCAGCAGCGCGCCGATCTCCTCGGGAATCGGCCAGCGCAGGTCCGGCCGGCGCAGGATCACCCCGTGCACGCGACGGCCTTCCAGGTGCGGGGCCAGGCCGCGGCGGGTGGTTTCGACTTCGGGAAGTTCGGGCATGGGGCAATTCTAGCGAGCCGGCGATGGACCGGGCGCGGGCCGGTCAGCGCGGCGGCGCGGCCAGTTCCTTGGCGCTCAGGTAGCCATCGCCGTTGGCATCCTGCTTGCGGAAGCGCTGGATCAGCGTCTGCCGCTGCTGTTCGCGGGTGATCGGGCTGCCCTTGCCGCCGGGCAATTCATCGGCACCGAGCACGCCATCGCCGTTGCGGTCCATGCGCTCGAAGGCGTACATCATCCACTGCACGTATTCCTCGACGCTGACCCGACCATCGCCGTCGCTGTCCATGCGCTGCAGGTAGCTGCCGGTGTCGGCCACCTGCGCCTGCGCGACGCTGGCGCCGAGCACCAGGAGCGCGCAGGAAAAACGCCGCGCGAGGCGGCGTTTTCCGGAGGCGGGCATGTGCGTGCGGGGCACCCGTCAGTGCGCCGTCAGTGCGTAGCCCTTCAGCCGGGCGGCATAGGCCTGCAACGCCGCGATCCCACTGGCTTCGGCCTCGTGGCACCAGGCCTGCAACAGCTTGAGGCGCTCGGCCGCGTCGTTGCCGCGGGCTTCGAGCAGGGCGGCCAGGCGCGCACGGTGTTCCACCAGCACACGGATGCGCGGGCGCTGCTCGACCCAACTGCTGAGCTGGGCGCGGCAGTCCGGCTTGAGCCAGCGGCCATCGTTGACCAAGCCACGGCGCATGCGGCGCGGCAGCAGCTTGCGCAGCTTGGCCCCGGCCATGGCCGCTTCTTCGCGCAGGGCCGGCACGAACACGTTGCGCTGGTAATCGGTCATGGCCTGGAAGCGATGCGACAGCAGCGCCTTGAGGGTTTCGGCATCGGGCACGGCGATGTTCGGGCGCACGTCCATGGACGGGGCCACGCGCAGCACCTTGGCCAGGCGCAGCGCCTGCAGGCCGCGGATGGCCGCCCAGCCGATGTCGAACTCCCAGCGGCGCATGGAGAAACGCGCCGAACTGGGGAAGGCGTGGTGATTGTTGTGCAGTTCTTCGCCGCCGATCCAGAACGCCCACGGGGTGAGGTTGGTCGAGGTATCGGCCGACTCGAAGTTGCGGTAGCCCCACCAATGGCCCAGGCCGTTGACCACGCCGGCGGCCCAGAACGGGATCCACGCCATCTGGATGGCCCACAGGGCCACGCCGGGCAAGCCGAACAGGAGGCTGTTGATGGCCAGCAGCGCGACCGGGCCGAGGTTGGCGTGGGGGGTGTAGAGCTTGCGCTCGATCCAGTCGTCCGGTGCGCCACGGCCGTACTGCTCGATGTCCGCGCGCATCGCGCGGGCTTCGCGATACAGCTCCACGCCGCGCCAGAACACCATGCCGATACCCTTGGTGACCGGGCTGTGCGGGTCTTCGTCGGTTTCCACCTTGGCGTGGTGCTTGCGATGGATCGCCACCCACTCCTTGGTGATCATGGAGGTGGTGAGCCAGGTCCAGAAGCGGAAGAAGTGCGCGATGACCGGATGGAAATCGACGCCGCGGTGCGCCTGGCTGCGATGCAGGTACAGGGTGACGGCGAAGATGGTCAGCTGGGTGAACACCAGCAGCACCAGCGCCATGCCCCACCAGCCGAGGCCGACGACGCCGCCGGTCAGGAAGTTGAGGAGCGTATCGAGCATCGCAGGACTCCAGGCCTTGGGCGGCCAGCAAGGAAACGGGTACACCTTCGGACATCATGGGGCCTGCGCTTGCAAACTTCATCCGTCTGGTGCGATTTTTGCGCAGTCATTCAGTTGATTTCCTCCTTCGTGAGCATGCCCGCGCATTCATGACAGTCGCAGCCTCCCCGGCGGCCCTGGCCGCCTCCGCCCCCCTGATCGAGCTGGACCGCGCCTGCGTGATCCGCGGCCAGGTCCGGGTCCTGCACGACCTCAGCCTGCGCATCGCGCAGGGCCAGCACACCGCGCTGCTGGGCCCCAACGGCTGCGGCAAGTCGTCCTTCATCAAGCTGATCACCCGCGAGCTGTACCCACTGGCGCATGCCGATGGCAGCGTGGCGGTGCGGGTGCTCGGGCAGAACCGCTGGCAGGTGGACCGGTTGCGCTCGCAGCTGGGCATCGTCACCGGCGACCTCAGCAGCAACCTGGCCGACATGCCCGGGCTGACCGTGGAGGAGGCCGTGCTGTCGGGCTTCTTCGCCAGCTTCGTGGTGCCCGCCTTCCGCGAGGTCACCGACGACATGCGCCAGCGCGTACGCCAGACCCTGGCCCTGGCCGGGGCGCTGCCGCTGCTGCAGCGTGGCTATGCCGAACTGTCGGCCGGTGAAACCCGGCGCGTGCTGATCGCCCGGGCGCTGGTCAACCGGCCGCAGGCGCTGCTGCTGGACGAGCCGTCGACCGGGCTGGACCTGATCGCGCGCCAGCAGTTGATCGCCACCATGCGCGCGCTGGCCGCCGAGGGCATCACCCTGGTGCTGGTCACCCACCATATCGAGGAAATCATCCCCGAGATCGAACGCGTGGTGCTGCTGCGCGGTGGCCGGATCGTGGCCGATGGCAGCCGCGCCGAGCTGTTGCGCGACGGTCCGCTGTCGGAGGTGTTCGGCGGTCCGATCCAGGTGATTGAACACGACGGCCGCCTGAGCGCGTTCGCTGGCTGAACGCGGCGGCTGGGGGTGACCCCCGGCCTGCGTGGCGGACTGGGCGCCGGACGACTCCCAGCCACGCGTGCCGTCACGCCAGCATGGGAGACGGAGGCCATCGCCTCCGCCTCCCGCTTGCCTAGAACGTCACCGCCACCGCCCGCGATTCGATCGGGGCCATCCGGCCCTGGTCCTGCAGCTGCAGGTCGCGCAGTTCGAACGGGGCGGCGTAGCCGCGCGGCAGTGGCACGCTGGCGAACGGCAGCTGCAGTTCGGCGCTGCCGGCCGCCTCGAACCAGGCCGCGCTGTGGGCCTGCGCGACAGGCCGCAACTGGCCGTCCGGACCGGTGGCGTACAACGTGCCACGGGCTTCGTAACGCCCGGGCGCGCCGATCTGCAGCGGCAAGGTCACCGCGCGGCGGGCGCTGTCCACCTCGACCTGGCCACTGAACCGGGCGGTCGGCTGGGCCACGGCGAAGGCGACCTTGGCATCGCGCTGCACCCCGTTGGCGCTGACGAAGGCCTGCAGCTCCCACAGCCCCTGCACCTGGCCGATATCCTGCGGGATCGCCACGCGCGCGCTGAGCCCCTGCTTGTCGGCGACTAGCGGCACCGGCCAGCTGCGCCCGTCCGGCGCCACCAGCAGCGCTTCACCGCCGGCCGGCAACGTCCGCCCGGCCACCTTGCCGGTGGCCAGTGCCGCCGTACCACCGTCATCGAGCAGCCGCGCGCTCAACGTCACGCTGCCACCGGCCAGCACCTGCTGGCGGTTGGCCTGCAGGTGCAGCGCCACGCGGCTGTTGGGTTCCAGCACCTGTACGACGTAGCGGCCCTGCGCCTGCGCGCTCTGCAGCCGATAGGTGCCGGCGGCGGCACTGCGCCCGGTGCGCACCATCGCCGTACCCTGGCCCACGCTCATGCCCGCAGCCTGCAGCTGCTGTGCATCCACCACCTTGTCCACCGCCAGCGCACCGGACGGGTCGCGGACCTGCCATTGCCCGGGCGCCAGGGCACGCGCGCCCTGCACCGGGCTGACCTGGATCACCGCATCCGGGGCGGTCAGCGGCAGGTCCAGGCCGCGCTGCAGGGTGGCCGCGTCCACCATTTCCCAGTAGCTGCGGCTGGTGGCCACGAACGGGGCCGGCGCGCTCAACGCCTGGGCCGGGTCCAGCGCCCAGGCGAAACTCACCGGGGCGCGCTCGATGCCGGCAGCGGGACGCGTGGCGCTCTCCACGCGCGGGGCGACCTGGTCGGTGCTGCGTGCCGGCAGGAGCGGTTGTGCGGCCTGCAGCGGCAGCGCCACCATCGCGGCGGCCACGGCGGCGGCGATCGTCAGTCTTGAAGTCATCGGGTGCTCCTCACAGGGTCAGGTCGTTGCGCAGGATCGTGCCGAGGCCGAAGCACTCGCGTCGGCTCTGGTTGTGGCTCAGCGGTTCGGCGCCGTTGGTGCGCGCCTTGTCGGTGAACCAGAGGGTGCCGGCCGCCTTCTGGCTGCTGCACTCCAGGAACCCGTCCGAGCAGCTGTTCAACCAGTTCTGGGTGAACTCCAGGCCGACGTTCTGCGCATAGCCGCCGCAGTAGCTGTTGCTGTCCCACACCGCCGACTCCACGTCCGAGCCGACCACCGCGCGGAACGCCTTGGGAAGCGCCGGTCGCCCTGCCGTGCCGTACAGGTTCTGCGCGTTGTAGGTGGCCATGTGGCCCACCTGCTGCTGGCGCACGGCGTCGCTCTTGTAGCCCAGCAGCCAGCCCACCGAGGATTCGAAGGCATTGCCGTTGAGTGCGGCATCGGCCAGCGGGGTGCCGGCCGAGGACGGCGCCAGCGCGGTCACCTTGCTGATGGTCTGGATGATCCTGGGGTAGCGGGCGTCGTAGGTGGGGTTGGACAGGATCCAGCGCACCACGTTGCCGCCGTTGGAATGGGTGATCACCACCAGTTTGGTGATGCCCTTGCTGTTGATGAAGGTGGTCAGCTGCCCGGCCAGGCAACCGGCCGCTTCGGGCTTCCACATGTACTGTTCGAAATCGCAGTTCACCACCGTGTAGTTGCTGCTGTTGGGCAGCCCCTGGCGCACGGTGTCGATGATCGCCGGTTGCCAGTAATCCGTGCGTGCATCGGTCTGCTTGCCGGTGCCGTGTACGAACGCCACCCCCACCACATCGGCGGCGTGCACATTGCCGCACGCCAGCATCAACCCCAGGGCGAGTCCACCGCCCAGCCTTCCCGCGTTGCTTCGCATCCGCTGTCTCCTTGCAGGTGATCCCCCTGATGACCGGCGCTACCGCATTGCCATGCCGTGCATCTATCCATGGATATATGACGAGTAGTGGCGCCTTGGGCGAAGCTATGTCGCGCGTCTATTGAAATCCGTGAACCAGTAGCGGGTTTCCATCATCCGATGCCCGGGCATGCCGGATCTGGCTGCATGACCAACGGCGGCTGTCCACGCCAGGTGAAGCTGCGATCATGCCGACTCGTTCGTACCGAGACCTGCCGATGTCGCTCCCCACCGCGCCCGCCCTGCGCCCCGTGCTGACCGCCGCCCTGCTTGCCGTCCTGGCCGGCTGCTCCACCACCGGGGCACCAGGCTCGACACCGGTGGAAGCGTCGGTGACCACCAAGGCGGTAGGTTATCTGTCCGCCGATGCGGTCCCGGCCAGCCTGGACCTGGTACCGGCCCCGCCCGCCGCGGGTTCGGCCGGTTTTGCGCTGGACGAACAGGTCAGCCGCGAGGCCCGCGCCCTGCGTGGCAGCCCGCGCTTCGAGCAGGCGCATCGCGACGCCGAACTCGGCTTCCCGGCCGGCGCCAACCAGTTCTCCTGCGCCATCGACGTGGACGTGGATGCGGTGAAGACCCCGGCGCTGTATCGCCTGCTGGAACGCAGCCGGATCGACGCCAGCGCCGCCACCCGGACCGCCAAGAAGCACTACCAGCGCGCACGTCCGTTCATGGTCAACAACGAGCCGACCTGCTCGCCGGAAGACGAGCAGGACCTGCGTGGCAATGGTTCCTATCCTTCCGGCCACACGTCGATCGGCTGGACCTGGGCGCTGATCCTGTCCGAGATCGTTCCTGATCGCGCCGACGCCATCCAGGCCCGCGGACGCAACTATGGCGAGAGCCGTCTGGTGTGCAACGTGCACTGGCAGAGCGACATCCTCGAAGGCCGGTTCATGGGCGCCGCCGCCGTGGCACGCCTGCACGACAACGCCGCGTTCAACAAGGACCTGCTGGCCGCACGCAAGGAGATCGCCGCCGCGCGCAGGGCCGGGCTGCATTCCACCCGCGATTGCGCGGCCGAAGAAGCGGTGTTGAAGGTGCGGCCGGCGAGCGCGCTGTGAGTCGACGCCAGGCGGCCGTGTCCGACGGCGATGCTATGCCGCCGTGCCCGGGTGCGCGTTGGATGGCGGCATCGGCACAGCGCGGCGCAACGTCGCCATCTTGAGCAGTTCGATGAGCACCAGCAGGCTGCCGGCCACCATCGCGGTGGCGGCCGGGCTGGCGTCCAGTCTCTGAACCAGAGCAAGGGCCAAGGGCACCGACGGCATCACGAGCAACAGTCGGAACGGGATCTGTACGTAGGCAACGTACAGCCCCCATCGGCTGCGCCGTAACAGGAGCGCACACGAGACGAACAGGCTGGCCTGCAGCATCCAGCCCGGCAGCAGCACCATCAACGCCTGCACGCCGTAGGTCTCCACCACGGCACGCGATCCGATGACATCCTCGACATAGGGCACCTGTCCACGCCCCAGCGCGGCCAGCGTGTAGATCAGGATCTGCATCGCGTCCATGCCGCCCCAGATGCGGAATGCGCGGCCGGGCGTTGCACCATCGTTACCCGTAGTTGCCATCGTTCCAAGGATGTTTGGAGCGCCACCGCGGTCTGTACGCGGACGGGCGGAGCGGCGCGTGACGTGCAGTATGGGCAGGCTCGGTGGCGAGAGGAATGCAAGACATTGCAGATCGGCACGGACCTGCGCGGCGCTGACGCGGAAACGAACACGGCGCGGATTTCTCCGCGCCGTGTTCGTTTGTGCCGCAATCGTCCGTTGCCTCAGAACTTCGCGGTGAACTCCACGCCAAACGTACGCGGCTCGTTGAGGAAGCCGGTGAGGTTGTTGAAGTCGATCGCGCCAACCACGCGTACCTGGTCGGTCAGGTTGCGACCGTACACGGCCACGTCGTACTGGCCGTAATCCCAGTTGTAGCCCAGGCGCAGGCCACCTTCCAGCGAGGAGCGGCTGCGGAACTCCGGCGACTCGTACAGGAAGAAGTTGACCGGGCTGCGGTAGGCCCAGTCGGTGTACACGTACAGCTCGCTGGCGTCGTTGATCGGGAAACCGGCACGCAGGGTCAGGTTGTGGATCCACTTGGGCGCCTGCGGCAACGGGTTGCCGTTGACCAGCGCGTAGGTGGCACCGTCGATGACCGTGGTCGGGTCGGTGATGGTGCAGCCGCCACCGCAGATCGCCACCGCCAGGTCGCGGTCCTTGATCTCGGTGTCGTTGTAGCTGCTGCCCAGCGTCAACAGGACGTGGTCGGTGAGGTAGGCCTCGAAGTCCAGCTCGGCGCCCTGGCCGATGGTCTTGTCCGCATTGAGCAGGGTGGCGGTGTTGTTGCTGCCGCCCACCGCGATCAACTGCTGGCCATCGACGTTGTAGCGGAACACATTGAAGCCCAGGCGCGCGCGACGGTCGAACAGGTCGGCCTTGATGCCGGCCTCGTACGAGATCACCTTCTCCGAGTCGGCCTGCGAGACGCCACCGAAGGCCAGGCGGCCCTGGATCGACGGCGCACGGAAGCCCTTGGCAACGCGCGCATACGCGTTGAGGTTGTCGGTGATCTGGTAGACGCCGCTCAGGTCCCAGCTGACGTCGTTGACGTCGGTCCTGGCGATGTACGGACCGCTGACCGGGGTGCCGAACGGCACGGCCTGCAGCACGCTGGCGCTGAAGTCCTTCTTGTCCTGCGTGTAACGCACGCCACCGCGCAGCTTGAAGCGCTCGGTCACGTCGACATCGCCGGAGGCGAAGGCGGCCCACGCCTTGTTGCGCTGCTGCTGCACGGCATGGCCAGTCTGCGGATTGCCCGGGGTCAGCGAGTCGTAGTTGAAGCTGTCGATGGTGACGTCTTCATCGAAGTAGAACACGCCGGCCTGCCAGTCGAAGCGGCCCCATTCGTTGGATTCCACGCGGAATTCCTGGGTCCACTGGCGATGGTGCGGCAGGCCGTCGGCCGACTCGGACGCGAACGGGATGTTGCCCGGGCCATAGTTGCCGGCACCGAGGAAGCTGGCACCGTAGCCGCCGTCGATGTCGCCATGGTTCAGCGATTCGGCGGTCTCGTAACCGGTGATCGAGTGCAGCGTCACCCGGCCCAGGTCCCACTTCAGGCGCGCACTGCCGCCCCAGGTTTCCAGGTCGGAGAAGTTCTGGCCATCGGTGGAGACGTCATCGCGGTCGAAGTTCTCGACCAGCTGGTTGGTGCCCGGCTTGATGATGTTGGCGCGGAACAGACGCGCGGTGCCGTTGAGCTTGCGCTTGTGCAGGTTGAACAGCGCTTCGACGTCGTCGCCTTCGTACAGGAACTGCACGCGGGCAGCGGCTTCGTCATAGCCCTCGAAGCCCTGCGCCGGCGCGTTGGCGCGGGTGTTGGTCACCCAGTCGTCGCGGCGCTGGTACAACGCCGACACGCGGGCCGACCACCGGTCTGTCAGCGGACCACCGTAGGCGCCCTGCGTGTTCCAGGTGTTGTAGCTGCCGTAGGCAACCTTGATGTAGCCATCGGCATCCTGCGACGGACGCGCCGAATCGAACTTGACCACGCCGGCCGGCGTGTTGCGGCCGAACAGCGTGCCCTGCGGACCGCGCAGCACTTCCACACCCGCCAGGTCGAACAGCGGGAAACCCTTCAGCAGCGGGCTTTCCTGCACCACGTCGTCATACACCAGCGACACCGGCTGCGAGGCATTGAGGTCGAAGTCGGTATTGCCCAGGCCGCGGATGTAGAAGCGCGGGAAGGCACGACCGTACGACGATTCGATGTTCAGGCTGGGCACGCGCGCGGACAGGAAGCGGATGTCGTCGCCGGCCGAGCCGAGCACATCGAGCTTCTCGCCCTGGATGGCCGAGATCGAGACCGGCACGTCCTTGGCGTTTTCGACGCGGCGCTGGGCCGTTACCTGCAAGGTATCCAGGGCGACCGGATCCTTGCTGGCGGGGGCATCCTGGGCTGCGGCCGTGAAGGGCAGCAGGGCGGTCAGAGCGAGGACGAGCGGGTGCACGGACGGAAACCGGCCGTGGGCAGTGCGGTTCGGGAACATGGCGATTAGGCTGTGTTGGGAGGGGTGGTGGACCGGCGCTACCAGACAATTGTTGCAGTACAGCAACAGCGTCGCAAATTCCGGTCATTCATTACCAAGATCCGGCCAGGCAGATGTGAAGGCCGGCTGCGTCTTTCGACCGCGGTCACGACTTCCGGCCCACTCCGTCCAGAACGGGCCCGTTCTAGACTGGGCGCCCTCTTTCCTGCCAGGTACGTCGCCATGACCCAGTGGTACTTCCACACCGCCGGCCAGGCCGGCCGCGTTGGCCCGCTCGATGACGCGGCCGCCCGCCAGTTCGCCCAGTCCAACCCGCGTGCGCTGGTGTGGTGCGAGGGGATGAGCGGCTGGATGGCCATCGCCGAGGTCCCCGAACTGCTGGCCGGCAGCACCGGGCCGCAGGGTGCGCCGCCGCCGCTGCCCGGCACCGCCGCGCGCGGCCAGCGCGCCGATGACATCGACTTCCGCATCGTCGGCCATGAAATGCAGTTCGTGGAGATCGAGCTCGATCCGGGCGAAAGCGCCATTGCCGAAGCCGGCGCCTTGATGTTCAAGGACGCCGCGGTGCAGATGGACACCGTGTTCGGCGATGGCTCGCACAGCGGCCAGGGCGGCGGTTTCATGGACAAGCTGATGAGCGCGGGCAAGCGCGTGCTCACCGGCGAGAGCCTGTTTGCCACCCTCTACACCCACACCGGCCAGGGCAAGGCCAAGGTCGCCTTCGCCGCGCCCTACCCCGGCACCGTGCTGCCGATGAAGCTGGACGAGCACGGTGGCCGCCTGATCTGCCAGAAGGACAGCTTCCTGGCTGGCGCGCGCGGGGTGCAGATCGGGGTGCAGTTCCAGCGCAAGGTGATGACCGGCCTGTTCGGCGGCGAGGGCTTCATCATGCAGAAGCTGGAGGGCGACGGCTGGGTGTTCGTGCATGCCGGCGGCTGCGTGGTCGAGCGCGAGCTGGCCGCCGGCGAGCGCCTGGACGTGGACACCGGCTGCGTGGTGGCTTACCACGCCACCGTGGACATGGACGTGCGCCGCGTGGCCGGCGTCAAAAGCATGGTGTTTGGCGGTGAAGGCGTGTTCCTGGCCACCCTGACCGGCCCGGGCAAGGTCTGGCTGCAGTCGCTGCCGTTCTCGCGCCTGGCCGGCCGGATGTGGATGGCCGCCCCGCAGACCGGTGGCCAGAGCCGCGGCGAGGGCTCGGTGCTGGGCGGGATCGGCCGCATCCTGGACGGCGACAACCGGTTCTGATCCTGTCACTGCCCGCGCGGCAACCGGATATGACTGGCCGTCCCGATCGGGCCGGCCAGCGGCCGGCAGTCCGGGTATGCTGGCGCCCTTGATGCCCATTCACTTTCTGCGACCCCGATGAAATCACTGCCCCGCATTCGTCTCACGCTGTCCGTTGCCCTGCTCGGCCTGCTGGCCGGCTGCGGCGGTGACCCGGTCCGCCCCACTCCGCCACCGGTGGCCACCCCGGTGGCGCAGGCCAAGCCGGTCAAGATCGGCATCGCGCTCGGCGGCGGTGCAGCCAAGGGCTTTGCGCACATCGGCGTGATCAAGATGCTGGAAGCCAATGGCTTCGAGCCGGTGGTGGTGTCCGGCACCAGCGCCGGCAGCGTGGTGGGCGCGCTGTACGCCAGCGGCATGGACGCGTTCCAGATGCAGTCCAAGGCCGTGGCCCTGGATGAAGCCAGCATCCGCGACATGCGCTTGTTCTCCGGCGGCCTGGTCCAGGGCCAGAAGCTGCAGGACTACGTGAACACCCAAGTGGACAACCGCCCCGCCGAGAAGCTGCAGAAGCCGTTCGCCGCGGTGGCCACGAACCTCGACACCGGCGAGCGCGCCGTGTTCGTGCGCGGCAACGTCGGCCAGGCGGTGCGCGCCTCCAGCAGCATCCCCGGCGTGTTCGAGCCGGTGAAGATCGGCAAGAACAGCTTCGTCGACGGCGGCGTGGTCAGCCCCGTACCGGTGGATGCCGCGCGCCAGCTGGGCGCCGACTTCGTCATCGCCGTGGATATCTCCAGCAAGGCCAGCGGCAAGTCGCCGACCGGCATGCTCGGCATCGTCAACCAGTCCATCGCGATCATGGGCCAGCGCCTGGGCGAGCAGGAACTGGCGCGTGCGGACATCATCATCCGCCCCAAGGTGCTGGACATCGGTGCGGCCGATTTCAGCCAGCGCGGCTACGCGATCCTGGAAGGCGAGAAGGCGGCGATGGCAGCGATGCCGCAGATCCGCGCGAAGGTGCAGCAGCTGCAGCGCGCCCGCGCCGCGGCGCTGGCCCCGCCGCCGCCCAAGCCCAAGTGCGAGGAACCCTCGCGCGTGGGCAGGCTGATGGGCCGCAAGGAGAAGTGCGAGGGCTGAGCACGCAGCTCCCGCCGGGCAGGCCCTGCCCGCCCGGCCCAGGGACGGCCGCGCGTGATGCCGTCCCGGAGCAGCGCGTCACGCCCCGCATTCCACCTGGCCGCATTCTCGGCCGATCTATCGGGGCACGCCTTGTGCGGGGCGCCCTGTTGTCACCTGGCTCTGCAGAAAGATCGCCGTTGCGCGCGCTTCAAGGCGCTGCCATTGGGGAAGAAGATCCCGCAGGTACGAAACGGAGACGAGGACGTCCCGGTCTGGAATCACGAACATGTGCTCGCATCGTGCCACGCCGATCGTTGAATTCTTGACCGGCACATCGCCTCGCCAGTCATACCCCGGGTCCTTCATTTCCCGCGATGCGCAGCTGACCAACCGTTCGACCCGTCCAGCAACGTCAAACGAAACGTACCAGTCGTCATTCGACTCCGACTGGATCAGCGGCGTGTCTTTGCTTGCGCCTTTTCCGAGGTAGTGCGCGCGTACGCGTGCCATGTCTACGTAGTAAGGCATCAGCCCGTGCACCTCCTCGCCCTTGATCCTGTCCTTGAATGAGCGACTGGGGCTGTCTGGCTCATATTCCGGGAGCGTGGACATCCGCTCCAGTATCTCCAGTGGCGTGTAGCGATCGGAGTAGCCGTACCGGATGCGGACGGTGCGCAGCGATTTGGCAACCGGCAGATCTATGCGCTCCCCTGGCTTGAACGGCTCCAGCGACGGGTACTCCAGCGCCAACGCAAAGCTGCCGTCATGCTCGGTGCCGATCTGGTTATCGAAGTAGTTCTGCGGCAGCGCCAACAGATACGGACCCACGCAGGCCTGCTTCAGTGGCGCCGGATCGGCATAGGGGTCCTGCGGACCCACGCTGCGCTGTCGCGTGCAGCCCTGCTCGTTGGTCTGGGTGCGCTCCACCGGCTTCTGCGCCGGCTGTCGCGCACATGCTGCCAGCGGCAGCAGTGCGACAAGAAGCAGCAGGCGATTGACGAGGGATGTCATGTGGATCGCACCCTCCCCTGATGCCGGTGCGACGATGTCCGCCGCATCAGATCTGCATTGCCGCAAACGCTCGCGCCGGATCGGTCTGCGCGTGCACGACCTGCATTGCAGGTGCGCGGGCACGCTCCTGGTCGAGCGCGGCTCCCCTGCGTTGCTCTATGGCGCCCGTCAACAACCCTTTGGCGTGCGTTTCGAATTCTTGCCAACGTGCGAGTCCCTCGCGCGGATACTCAATGCGAACCAGCGTGCTCAGCGCGGCGACCATGAATGTATGCTTGCAAACCGCGTATCCATAGTCTCTGCTTTTGACTAGCTTTCCATCACGGTAGGCCACGCCGGAGACGGTTATCTCTCGCGGCGTGCATTTGATTACCGTGGCGACTTCGCCTGCTGCGTCTTTGGCCAGGAACCAGTCAGTGTGGCGGTCGGCCTTCATGACGGAAGCGGTGTCCTTGAATCCCTTCGCTCGATAGTGCTCACGCACAACGGCCATATCGATGTAATAGGGACTCAGTCCGTGCTGTAAATCACCCCGGGTGCGATGCTCCAGCGACGCCTCTGGATCGTCCGCCTCGTACTTCATTGGCGTGTAGCTTCGTCGCATTGCTTCATGGATATCGACTTGATCGATGTAGTCGTACTCCACGCTCATTGTGCGTACCGACACATCGGCGGTCAGGCCCATCCGCTCGCCGGGTTTGAACGGCTGGAGCGAGGGATACTCCAGCGCCAGCGAGTAGCTGCCATCATGCTCCGTGCCGACCTGGTTGTAGAAGTAGTTCTGCGGAAACGCGAGGAGGTGCGGTCCGAGACAAGCTTCCTTCAAGGGTGCAGGATCGGCATAGGGGTCCTGCGGACCCACGCTGCGCTGTCGCGTGCAGCCCTGCTCGTTGGTCTGGGTGAGCTCCGCCGGCTTCTGCTCCGGCTGTTGCGCACATGCCACAGTTGGCAGCAATACGGCGAGGAGCAGCATGCGTACTGCGCGGGAGGGCATATTGATTACATCCTCCCTGGATGAGGGGGCAGCGTTGGCCGCTCTGGCGATGCTCAAATCTACTTGACTGAGACCGGCCATGGCTGCGCCTCCTTGCGCTCAACAGTGATGGATCGTGCCAGCAGTTCGGTGGCACGCTGCTCGATCTTCCCCCATCGCGTCAGACCTTCTCTTGGATATCGTACGGTGATGAGGGTGTCCAGCTCCAGATTCATGAACGTCTGGCTGCATCGCGGTACGCCGACGGCCTCGCCTTTCACCGCTTTTGCCTGGCGGGACGCCACTCCGGCCGCTGCCACCTCGCGAGGGGTACATTTAATGACCGTGCTCACTTCACCATCTTCATTTCTGGCGATGAACCAATCCGTGTGAAAGGAAGCGTTCATCACTGGGGCAGTCTCGCGCAGCCCTTGCATTCGATAGTGTGCGCGTACTTTCTCCATATCAACGTAGTAAGGAGTCAGGCCATCGCTTGGAGTGCCTTTGGTTCGGCCGTCCAATGTCTCCTGCGGCATCCCGCGCTGGTACTCCATCGGCACATATGTGGCCGTCAGCGCGTCGCGCGCATCTCCCCCATCGATGTAGGTGTACTTGACCATGACGGTCCGCGCAGACACGTCTGCGGTCAGGCCCATTCGCTCGCCGGGCTTGAATGGCTGCAGCGAGGGATACTCCAGCGCCAGCGAGTAGCTGCCATCATGCTCGGTGCCGATCTGGTTATAGAAGTAATTCTGCGGAAACGCGAGCAGGTACGGTCCCAGGCAGGCCTGCTTCAGCGGCGCCGGATCGGCATAGGGGTCCTGCGGACCCACGCTGCGCTGTCGCGTGCAGCCCTGCTCGTTGGTCTGGGTGCGCTCCGCCGGCTTCTGCGCAGGATGGCGTGCACATGCTGCCAGCGGCAGCAGTGCGGCAAAGAGCAGCATGCGTGTGACGAGGCATGTCATATTGATCGCATTCTCCCTGATGCCGGTGCGACGGTGCCCACCACATCAGATCTGCATTGCCGCAGACGCTCGCGCCGGATCCGCCTGCGCGTGCTCCATCTGCATTGCAGGTGCGCGGGCACGCTCCTGGTCGAGCGCGGCCAATTGCTGGAAAGACTGCTCCGGTGGCGTGGTGATGGCCTGTGCGGTTGGCATGTGGGCGCGGCGATGGGCCGGGTCGTCCAGCGCGCCCTGCACCACGAAGACGTGATCACCTCCGGCCTTACCCTGGCTGGGGGCTGTCAGCACCACCTGATCGACCCGGTCCAGCCGGTTTGTCGCGGCCAGCGTGGTCAAGCTGGCCGTCATGCATTCACTGTGCCGGTCCCAGCCTTTGCCAACCTCGGCATCCAGCCCCCGTACGCCTGCGGCACACTGCTGGTAAAGACCATTGCGGGCGTGATCGGGCGACCTGGGATCGGTGTCCTGCGCGAGCTGCGCCTGTGAGGCGTGCTCCGGCGCGCCCACCTCGGCAAGCACCTGCGGGCTTTTCATGATCGGGCGGTTGCGGTTGGGGTCCTCCGGATGGAAGTTATCACGCAGGTCCTGACGCTGCTGGCGAACGTGGCGGGCATCGTCAAGGTACTCGAGCGTGGCCTTGTCCGTCACCGGCACCGACGCTGGGCTGAAGGATCCCACTGGGATCGGCAGTGGCCCCAGCGGCACGCTGACCTTCACCTCGATTTCCCGGCGCCACTGGCCGCCTTCGGCGTTGTACTGGTACGTCTGGCCGCGAAGTTCGATGCGGTCGGGATCGGCATTGGGAGTTGGTTGAAGGCCCGCCGGCACGCGTGCGCGACTCATGTCGGCCACATAGGCTTCCATTTTCGGTCCTTCATCGTTGTATGTAGTCAACAGCACCCTGGTGGTTTCGACGGCTCGATCCGCCCCATGGTTTCGATTGTCAAGCAGCATCGTCCAGACCTTCTCGGCCTCCGCCTCACCTCCGTGATCGCGGGCTGCTTCGAGTAGCTTTCGCGGTGTCCAGCCGTCTCGGTCGATCCCCTTCTCCACAAACGTCGGATCGTGGGAAACCTGTACATCCCGCACAGGCAGGTTGAGGGCAAGATCGGCACGGCCAGCGAGGTAGTGCCCCTCCCGCAACCCGAAGTCGCGCTCGATCAATGCGACACCAAGTTCCTGCCACCCACTCTCTTTCATTACGACGCCGTCACGGGCCGCCTGCTGCGCAGCAAAGTTATTGGCGGTTGCACCAGGCGCGTTGTCATTGCGTACGACACCGAGAGCCAACAGACCGTAGCCATCATTGCCTGCCTTCTGCGCAAGATAATTGAAGTAGAGCTCGCGATTTTCGTTCTCTACGTAATATCGAAGAATCTCAATATCTTTCGCGTTCAACGTCGGCTGCACCTGCTTTTCCATGCCCCTCCAGCTCCTTTGGTACTTTATGTTCGAAAAACAGCTTGCTTGCGCGGAACTCCAACTGTTGCCATTGCGGAAGAAGATCCCGCAGATACCCGAGCTTCACGATGATGTGGTGATCAGGCAGTACAAAGCGATGTTCGCAGCGCGCCATGCCATCGGTGCTGGTCTTTGTTGGAATGCCATTCATCCACGCGTAGCCTGGATCGGTCTGTTCCCGCGAGGTGCAACTGATCAATCGGTCGATGCGCCCTGCCGGGTCTGTTGAGATGAACCAGTCCATATTCGACGCAGCCTTCATCACCCTCATATCATCGCCCATTCCTTTCGCTCGGTAGTGTGCTCGAACACGCACGAGATCCACGTAATAGGGCTTGAGCCCGTACTTAGGTTCTCCCTCGATCCGTGCGCCGAGCGAACGAGTGGGACTTTCAGGATCGTATTCCTGGGGCGTGGACAGCCGCTCCAATATTTGCATGGGCGTAAAATGGTCGGAATAGCTGAAGTCGATGTCAATGGTGCGCAATGACTGATCAACCGACAGTCCGATGCGATCACCGGGCTTGAAGGCCTCCAACGACGGGTACTCGAGCGCCAGCCCAAAGCTGCCGTCGTGCTCGGTGCCGATCTGGTTATCGAAGTAGTTCTGCGGAAGCTCCAACAGATACGGACCTACGCAGGCCTGCTTCAGCGGCGCCGGATCGGCATAGGCATCCTGCGGACCCACACTGCGCTGTCGCGTGCAGCCCTGCTCGTTGGTCTGGGTGAGCTCGACCGGCGTCTGGGCCGGCTGCCGTGCACATGCTGCAAGTGGCAGCAGTGCGGCGAGGAGCAGCATGCGTACTACGCGCGACGTCATATTGAGTACATCCTCCGTGGATGCGGGTGGAGCGTTGGTCGCTCTATCAGCGCTGCGTGCCGGGAATGGCGGCGCGTTGCTGGAGCTCGTGATCACAGCATCAACGCGCGCCTGCCTGCCAGTGAAAGAACCCGCCGTTGCCGCGGGCGCGTCAACGTTACGCACAACGCCCAGTGCGAGCTGGCCATATCCGTCGTTGCCTTCCTTCTTTACAGGAAAGTTGGAGTACAGCCCGCGATTCCCAACGTACGCGTAACGCATCAGCGCATTCATATCCTGTTCGTTCACGCCTGCCATGGCCCGACGTCCTACTGGTCATTCTACTTTTTACTGATACTTCCGACGAGCAGTTCACCCGCTCGCTGTTCGATCCGGTGCCAGTCCTTCAGCGCTGCGCGGACATAGGTAACCCTGGCGCGAATGCGGTATTCCGGGAGAATGAAAAAGTGATCGCACTCAGGCAACTCGCTCTCCTCACTCCTGATCATCCGCCCTTCGCTGAAGCGGACGCCGGATTCAGTCACCCCGCGGGATGTGCATTTGACGATGGTCTGGATGTCGCCGGTCCGATCACGGGCCACGTACCAATCCCGATGTGAGCGGTCCTGCATGCCCGGTGCGTCGTCTGCCAGGCCGCGCGCACGCAGGTACGCACGTATTCGTTCCATGTCAGCGTAATAGGGAACCAGGCCATGGACTTCCTCCCCCTGCAGCCTGAGATCCAGCGATGCTGCGGGGTCATCCTGTTCAAAAGCCATCGGCGTGTATGCATTCCGTAGCGATTGGCGGACGTCAATCCGATCAACATAGTTGTAGTTGATGCTGAGTGTCCGCGCGAAAACGTCCTTGTTGAACGATTTTCGCTCCCCCGGCTTGAACGGCTGCAACGACGGATACTCCAACGCCAGCGCAAAACTGCCGTCGTGCTCGGTGCCGATCTGGTTATCGAAGTAGTTTTGCGGCAGCGCCAGCAGATACGGTCCTACGCAGGCCTGCTTCAAGGGCGCCGGATCGGCATAGGCATCCTGCGGCCCTACGCTGCGCTGTCGCGTGCAGCCCTGCTCGTTGGTCTGGGTGCGCTCCACTGGCGTCTGCTCCGGCTGTCGCGCACAGGCTGCCAGCGGCAGCAGCGCGGCCAGGACCAGCGTGCGTACTCCATGACACGTCATCCCACTGCATCCTCCATTGATGCGCATATGCCGACGAATGTACCCGACAACGACGGTCGGCGTCCGGGATCACTCCAGCTGCGACAACGGCAATGCCCGGAAATCCTTCACCGTGCGCAGCACGAAACTGGAATTGACGTCGGCCACGCCGGCGGCGTTGAGCAGCTTGTCCAGCAGGAAACTGGAGAAATGCTCCAGGTCGCGTACGTAGATGTGCAGCAGGTAGTCCATGTCGCCCGTGAGCGCGTGGCACGCCACTACTTCGTCCCACTCCAGCACGCTGTCGGCGAACACGCCGATGGCGTGCTGGTCGTGCTTCTCCAGCTGCACGCGCACGAAGGCCTGCAGGCCCAGGCCGATCTGGCGTGGCTCCAGCCGCGCGCCGTAGCCGGCGATCACGCCTTCGCTCTCCAGCCGCTGCACGCGACGCAGGCAGGCCGACGGGGACAGGTTCACCCGGGCAGCGAGTTCGGCATTGGTGGCGCGGCCGTGCTGCTGGATTTCAGCCAGCAGGCGCAGATCCGTGCGGTCGAACTGAGGTTCCCCGGCCATTGCTGCTCCGCAACATAAGATGTACGCAAGGATATTGCGCCAAACGGGTAGATCCGTGCAACTTTGCAACCCCCTTGCGTGCCCCCTGCCCTAGCATCGTCAGATGACTTCCCAGGAGACCACCACGATGGAAACCGCCACCACCCCGCGCCGCGTCGAACACCAGCAGACCGACAAGGGCTACGTGCCGGTCTATACCACCGCCGTGGTTGAACAGCCCTGGGACAGCTACACCGCCGACGACCACGCGACCTGGAGCACCCTGTACAAGCGCCAGCGCGAGCTGCTCGAGGGCCGTGCCAGCAAGGAGTTCCTGCACGCGCAGGACGAGATGGGCATGAGCGCGCACATGATTCCGCGCTTCGACCAGCTCAACGAGGTGCTGGGCGCGGCGACGGGCTGGACCCTCGTAGGCGTGGAAGGGCTGTTGCCGGAGCTGGACTTCTTCGACCACCTGGCCAACCGGCGTTTCCCGGTGACCTGGTGGATCCGCCGCCCGGACCAGATCGACTACATCGCCGAGCCGGACATGTTCCACGACCTGTTCGGCCACGTACCGCTGCTGATGAACCCGGTGTTTGCCGACTACATGGCCGCCTATGGCCGCGGCGGCGTGAAGGCGCATGCGATCGGTCCCGAGGCGCTGCAGCACCTCACCCGGCTGTACTGGTACACGGTGGAGTTCGGCCTGATCAACACCGACGAGGGCCTGCGCATCTACGGCGCCGGCATCGTCTCGTCCAAGGGCGAGTCGCTGTACTCGCTGGAATCGGCGGCACCGAACCGCATCGGCTTCGACCTGGAGCGGATCATGCGCACCCGCTACCGCATCGACACCTTCCAGAAGACCTACTTCGTCATCGACAGTTTCGAGCAGTTGATGGAAGCGACGGCGCCGGACTTCACGCCGATCTACGCGGCGCTGGAAGCCAGGGATCATCTGCCCGCCGGTGAGGTGCAGGACGGCGACCGCGTGTTCCAGAAGGGCACCGGCGAAGGCTGGGAAGACGGCGGCGACGTGTGAGCCAGGATGCGGGTCCGCTATCCTGACCCGCATGACCGACATTTTCGCTTCCCTGCGCGCTAGCGCTGTCGATTTCGACGATGACTTTGTTCTGCTGTCGCTCGCCGACGGCCGCCGGACCCGGCAGCCGTTGCGGTGGGCACCTGCGCTGCACGAGGCCGACGCCCTGCAGCGCGCGGGCTGGGTACTCACCGCCGACGGCCTGGGTGTGAACTGGCCAACCCTGCTTCCGGTGCAGGACCACGGCGTGGTCGATGTGCCCAACCAGGTGTGGGATGACCGTTACGAGGCGGCGCTGGCACGGCTGCAGTCGGCCGCATGGTCGCTGGATGCACTGTCCGACCAGGACCAGCAACTGGTCGCGCTGTGGCGCATGGAGGCGGACATCAACAACGGTGGCTTCATGCAGTTCCTGTGCAACTGGGGCGATCCCACCTGCCAGCTCGCATTGCGTGCGCTGCAGGCGATGGGCGCGGTGAAGACGCACGCGATCCTGGCCGGCATGCGCGGGCTGCTGGACCGCCTGGAGGACGATCCGGCGATCCAGGAACTGCAGGACCTGTATGGCGCGATGAACGAGGACGAACAGCAGGCGCTGGACGACTTCGACGCGGCCTACTTCGAGCGGCCGGAGGACCTGGCGCGGCTGGGCCTGCTGCACTTCGGGCCCGAGCCGCTGGCGTAGCGCCGGGCACGGGCGCGGCATGACCGGTCAGCGCGGATAGGCCAGCAGCAGCACCAGGTCATCGTCGCCCACCTGCTGCAGCGCGTGCAGGCTGCCGGTGCGGGTCAGCAGTGCATCTCCCGCGCCTACGTCGTATTGCTTGCCGTCCAGCACGTAGCTGCCCTGCCCGCTGACGATGTAGTAGATCTCGTCCTTGTGCTGCGGGTGCAGGCCGATGCCGGCGCCCTTGTGCAGCACGCGCTTGCGCAGCACGAACGGCAGCTCATCGGCGGCGAAGAACGGGTAGGCGGTGGTCGGGCCGGCACCACCATGGGGGCCGGGCTGGGTGATTGCGATGTCGCGTTCGTGTACCACGCGCGAGGGTTTCGACGCATCTGCGCCCTGCCCCGCACTGCGCACGTCGCAATCGATGTCGCGTGTCAGCGCAGCCTTCAGCGCAGGCTGCAGCCCGACCCAGTCGCGCACGACCAGGCAGGCGACGGCGTTCGCACCGGCGGTACTGAAGTGCGTGCCGTCGGCCTTGTTCTGTTCGGGCACGAACAGGAAGTACGGCTTGGCGCCCTGCTCGCCCAGCGCGCGGATCCAGCGCGTGGAGCTGTCGTTGAGATCGATCAGCGCGACCTGCTCGCGGGCGGCCAGCTGCTTCATGGCCTGGGTGTACAGCGCGTGCGTATCCAGCAGCGAGCCGAAGTCGTAGAGCAGCCGCGCCACCGGGGTGATCAGCACGGGCGTGGCGCCTTTGTCGCGGGCCAGCTGCACGTAGCGCATCAGGAACTGCGGGTACGCCGTGACAGGATCGGTATAACGGGTGGGATCTTCGACCTTGGCATCGTTGTGCCCGAACTGGATCAGCAGCACGTCACCGCGCTGGAGTTCGGCGGCGATCGCGTCCAGGCGTTTCTCGTCGATGAAACTGCGCGTGCTGCGGCCGCCCTTGGCATGGTTGCGCACCTCCCACACGGCCGGATCGAGATAGCCCTGCAGGGCCTGGCCCCAACCGGCCTGCGGCGCACGCTCGGGGCCGTATTCGGCGGCGGTGGAGTCACCGGCAATGAAGACGCGGTGCGGGGCGCACAGCGCACTGGACGCGGCGAGCAGCAGCGACAGGGACAGCATCAAACGCAACATGGTCATGCTCCTGGAGAGCGGCTGGCCAACGGCCGGCACCACCGGCGTGCATCTGGGGGAAAGCCCCCTGCGTCAGGGGGCGACCGCGAAGCGGTGGGGAATCGGAAGTAACGTCGCGCGGGGCCCACGATCTGCAGCGCAGACCGTGGGCGCGCCAGCGCGCAGCGACGGCGTTACCGCGCGAGCCAGCCGCCATCCACCGGCAGCACCGCGCCGTTGACGTAATCCGAGGCGCTGGACGCCAGGAACACGGCGGTGCCGCCGAGGTCTTCCGGCGTGCCCCAGCGCGCGGCCGGGATGCGGTCGAGGATGGACTTGTTGCGGTCCTGGTCGGCGCGCAGCGCGGCGGTGTTGTCGGTGGCCATGTAGCCCGGGGCGATCGCGTTGACGTTGATGCCCTTGCTGGCCCACTCGTTGGCCAGCAGGCGGGTGATGCCGGCGATGCCGCTCTTGCTGGCGGTGTAGGACGGCACCCGGATGCCGCCCTGGAAGGACAGCATGGAGGCGATGTTGATGATCTTGCCGCGGCCCTGGGCGATGAAGTGCCTGCCGGCGGCCTGCGAGATGAAGAACGCGGACTTGATGTTGACGTTCATCACGTCATCCCAGTCCTGCTCGCTGAAGTCCACCGCGTCGGCGCGGCGGATCAGGCCGGCGTTGTTGACCAGGATATCCAGGCCACCGAGGCCCTCGATGGTTTCGCGGATGACCCGCTCCACCGGCTCGATGCTGATCAGGTTGGCTTCGATCGCCAGGCAGCGGCGGCCCAGCGCGGTGATGGCGGCGATGGTCTCGGTGGGCGGCTGGATGCCCGCCACGGCGACGTCGGCACCGGCCTGTGCCAGTGCCACCGCGATGCCCTGCCCCAGGCCGGTGTTGCCACCGGTGACCAGGGCGACCTTGCCTTCCAGACTGAACGGATTAGCCATTGCGTATGCGGTCCTTTTCCAATGCGGCACAGGCGCCGCCCGCACGCTGCGGGCGGCGCATCGGGGTCACTTGAGCTGGCAGATGTCCAGCACGTGCATGTCGGTGTAATCCAGGTTCTCGCCACCCATCGCCCAGATGAAGGCGTAGTTGCTGGTGCCGGCGCCCATGTGGATCGACCACGGCGGGGACACCACCGCTTCATTGTTCTGGATGACGATGTGGCGCTGCGCCTCCGGCTCGCCCATGAAGTGGTAGACGCGGTCGTTCTGGCCCAGGTCGAAGTAGAAATAGACCTCGCTGCGGCGGTCATGCAGGTGCGGCGGCATGGTGTTCCAGACGCTGCCCGGCTTGAGCACGGTCAGGCCCAGCAGCAGCTGCGAGGACTGGCAGGTGGCCGGCACGATGTACTGGTAGATGGTGCGCTCGTTGCTGGTTTCCAGCGCGCCGCGATCCAGCGCGACGGCATCCTTGATCGACAGCTGCTTGGTCTCGAAGCGCGCATGCGCCGGGGTGGAGGCCAGGTAGAACTGCGCCGGGGTGGCGGCGTCGTCGGAGGCGAACACGACCTCTTCGCTGCCCATGGCCACGTACAGGCCGTCCTTCGGCCCCAGCGTGAACACGGTGCCATCGACGGTGACGGTGCCGCTGCCGGCGCCGACGTTGATGATGCCCAGTTCGCGGCGCTCCAGGAACGCGTGGCCAGCGGCGGAGGCCGGCTCGGTCTGCTTGGGCAGCGACAGCGGGCCCTTGACCGGGGCGGCACCGCCGAGCACGAAGCGCTCGTAGTGGGTGTACTTCAGCGTCACCGCATCGGCATTGAACAGGCCGTCGAGCAGGTAGAGCTCGCGCAGGTCGTCGTTGCTGGCGCCCTTGATGGCGTCGGGATGGGTGGCGTAGTGGGTCTTGCAGTACATGGCGTCTCCAGAGCAGGGGTGGGCCGACGGGTCGGCCCCGGCGCGATTTCCGGTCATTCTAGCCAGATGGGAAACCGGTGTCATTTTGCATTGCGGCAGTGGGGGCTGTGCGCCCCACGATGGTTCGGTACAGCGGTGCGATCGGCAACCGGTTACCCCGGCGCGTGGCGACGCGTTCGTCTTGACCCCGCGGTGTCGCCGCCGCGGCGCGGGCTAATCCTCCGGCGGCTGGCAGGAATCGCGCACGATCAGGTGCGGGCGCACGCTGGCGATCTGCAGCGCGGCCTGGCCGTCGGGCTGGATCAGCATCGCGGCCGCGGTGCGCCCGGTATCACGGGTGTGGCGGCGCACCGAGGTGAGCGACGGCCACAGGCGCGAGGCCAGCGGGCTGTCGTCGTAGCCGATGATCGACAGCTGCCGCGGGATGTTGATGCCCGCGCGCAGCGCGACCTTGTAGATACCTGCGGCCATTTCGTCGTTGCCGGTGAAGATCGCGGTCGGGCGCTGCTTGCCCAGCAGCAGCTTCTCGGCGGCGGCCACGCCGGATTCGAAGGTGTAGCCGGCCTCGACGATGCGCGCTGGCGGCAGCTCGATGCCGCGTTGGGCCAGGGCGTCGATGAAGCCGGCGGTACGTTCGTGTGCCGATCGGTAGGCACTGGGGCCGGTGACCAGCGCGATGTCGCGGTGGCCCAGCGAGAGCAGGTAATCGGCGGCTTCGGCCGCGCCGTCGCGGTCGTGGGTGACCACCATCTGCGAGGTGTCGTCCAGCGGCAGCGAGGCGATGCGGGTGAAGCGACAGCCGATCTCGTCGAGCATGTCCACCAGCGCCTGGTCCTCGGACGCGCGCGGGACCAGGATCACGCCATGCAGCTTCTGCTGCTGCACGAAGCGGCGCACGCCGTCGATGTAGCCCGGACTGCGCGAGTCGCAGGGATGCACCACCAGCTCGAAGCTGGAGCCGCGCAGCGCATCCAGGGCGCCGTACTGCATGTCCACGATGTACTGCGCGGTGGGGTTGTCGTAGACCATGCCGATCAGGAACGAGCGTCGGAACGCCAGGCCACGCGCCAGCGGATCGGGCGCGTAGCCGACCTCGCGCATCAGCGCCTCGACCTTTTCACGGGTGTCTTTGCGCACCAGCGGCGAGTTGTTGATGATGCGCGAGACGGTCTTCTTGGATACCCCGGACAGGCGCGCGATGTCATTGATCGTGGCGGCCTTGCCCTTGGTCAATCCGTGCGGCGGCATCGGATCGGTTTTGCTGCGCAATGACATGTCGTTCAAACCGGGGATGAGTCAGGGGATTCTAGCGGGCCGTTCAATCCAGGGCCCGGTAGCGGAAATGGCGGAACCGCACCTTGCCCTCACCGGCGGCGTACAGGGCCGGCTTCAGGGCGAGGAACTTCCCGGCCACATTGTGATGGTAGCCGGAGACTTCCATCTGAACCGGGTACTTCTGCCAGGTCTGGCCGTCGGCGCTGGTATGGATGGTGACGATGTGGCGGTTGTTGGTCACCCGCAGCCAGAGCCGGCCGCCCTTGGCGCTGGGCGCGAGCCGGGTGGGGCGCTCCTCGCCGTAGCGGTGCATGACGAAGGCCTCGCCGTTGCTGCCCACGCCGGCGTACAGGCGGTCGCTGTAGAAGAGCAGGGCACCGCCCACCGCGCCGGGACCGACCTCCATCTCCACCTCGAACTGGTAGGCCGGATCGCCGGCGATGGCGGTCAGCGGGGAGGCGTCCCGCGGGGTCAGGCCCTTGCCCTGCAGCAGCAGGCCGTCGCCGCTGAAGTCCAGGCGCCGGTACTCGTCCTGGGCGGGGTTGAAGAACGACCACTGCGCGCCGAGGGCAGGGCCCTTGAAGTCATCCGACAGCGCCATGCCATGCGCGCCCACCGAGGCACCCGCCGGCTTGCGCAGCGGCTGGCCCAGATCACCGCCCTTGGCCACGAACCAGCCGTCGGCGGTCCATTCGATCGGCTCCAGCAGGGCCTGGCGGCCGAGCGTCCAGTACCCGTTCTCGTAACCGTGGTACATCATCCACCAGCGCCCGTCGGTGCCCTCGATGACGGTGGCGTGGCCACGCGACCACCAGGGCTCCGACGCCGACTGGGTACGCATGATCGGGTTGTTGGGCGCGTTCACCCACGGCCCATGGATGGAGCGCGAGCGGGCCGTGATCACCATGTGCCCGGTGGGCGGGCCGGCGGTGCCACCCACGGCGGTGGTCATGTAGTACCAGCCATCGCGGAAATTGATCTTCGGCCCTTCCTGCGCATAGGCCTCCACGTCCCAGCTTTCCGGGTATTTCCAGCCGTCGTAGACGTGCCTGGGCGTGCCGACCACGCTCAGGCCATCATCGGCCAGCTGCACGTAGGCGCCGCCGCTGAGGAACAGGTAGCGCTTGCCGTCTTCGCCCACCGCGTGGCCGGGATCGATATAGCCGCCCAGCCCGATGTCGATCGGCTCGCTCCACGGGCCCTTGATGTGGTCGGCCCAGACCACGAAGTTGCTGCGGGCCTCGGCGGTGCGCGCGGGAAAGTAGATGAAGTAGCGGCCCTGGTGCTTGACGATGTCCGGTGCCCAGATCGCGCCCACGTTCCTGGTGATCGCATGACCCAGCGGCTGCCAGTTGACCAGGTCGCGCGAGTGCCAGATCGGCAGGCCGGGGTAGGCGTCGAACGAGGACAGGGTGAGGTAGTAGTCCTCGCCATCCTTGAGCACGGAGGGGTCGGGATGGTCGCCGGCCAGCACCGGGTTGAGGAAGGTGCCATTGCCGAGGTCGGCCTGGCGCTGGTGCTCGATGCCCCGCTTCCATGGCGTGGTGGGTGGGGCGGCGTGTACCGCCGTGGCCAGCAGCAGGCCGGCGGCGAGGCCGGCCAGGGTCTTGCACAGGGTCATCGCAGGTCTCCGCAGTTCAATGGCGGGACGCGCGCGTGCAGGCCGCGTCCCGGGCACCACCCGGCTCAGCCGCGCAGCAGCGCGGGCAGCCACAGCGACAGTTCGGGGAAGAAGGTGACGATCACCAGTACCCCCAGCGCGGCGAACCAGAACGGCCAGATCGACCGCATGCTCTCGCCGACGCTGATCTTGCCGATCGCCGTGCCGATGAACAGCACCGAGCCCACCGGCGGGGTGACCAGGCCGAGGCCACCGGTCAGCACCAGCACCAGGCCGAAGTGGATCGGGTCGATCCCGTAAGCCTTGGCCACCGGCAGGAAGATCGGCGTGCAGATCAGGATCATCGGCGCCAGGTCCATGAAGGTGCCCAGCAGCAGCAACATCACCACGATCATCAGCAGCACCATGAACTGGCTGTGCGCGAAGGACTGCAGGAAGTCCACCGCGGCCGCTGGCACCTGCAGGTAGGCCAGCAGCCAGCCGAACACGGCGGCGGTGGCGATCACGAACAGGATCACCCCGGTGCTGCGTGCGGCATGGGTGACCGTGCCGAGGAACTCGCGCCAGTTGAGCTGGCGATACAGCACGGTGGTGACCAGCAGCGCGTAGACCACCGCGATCGCCGCGCTCTCGACGGCGGTGAAGATGCCGGCGCGGATACCGATGAAGATCAGCGCGACCAGGCCCAGGCCGGGCAGGGCCGAGACCATCCGCAGCAGCACCGCGCGCCAGCCCGGAAACACTTCCACGCCGTAGCCACGGCGGCGCGCCACCACGTAGCCGGTGACCATCAATGCGAGGGTCATCAGCAGGGCCGGCACGATGCCCGCGGCGAACAGGTCGGCGATCGACAGCCCGCCCCCGGCCGCCGCCGAGAACAGGATCAGGTTGTGCGAGGGCGGCACCAGCAGCGCGACCAGCGCGGCGGTGATGCTCACGTTGACCGCGAAGTCGCGGTCGTAACCGCGCTTGACCATCTGCGGGATCATCGTGCCGCCCACCGCCGAGACATCGGCGATGGCCGAGCCGGACACGCCGCCGAAGAACAGCGAGGACAGGATCGAGACCTGGCCCAGGCCGCCGCGCATGCGTCCCACCAGCGAAGACGCCAAGGAAATCAGGCGCTCGGAGATACCGCCGCGCATCATGATTTCACCGGCGAAGATGAACAGTGGAATGGCAATTAGCGAGGCCGAGCCGGTGCCGGCGGAGATCTGCTGGACCAGCACCAGCGTGGGCAGGTCCAGGTACCACAGGGTGGCCAGCGCGGCGGCGGCCAGGGCGTAGGCGACCGGCACGCCGAGCAGCAGCAGGAGCGCGAAAACAGTAAAGAGGATCGTGATGCCCATGGTTCAGCGGTCTCCCTCGGCAACGGTGGCGGCGTCGGCGGGTCGCACGGCCTGCACCATCTGGTTCACGGCGAAGATCGCCATCAGCGCGCCGCCCACCGACAGCGGCAGGTAGTTGATGCTCTGCGGCAGGTTGGCGCCGGCAGTCTTGATGTCCAGGCCGTCCAGCAACAGCACGGCGGCCCACCAGGCGATCACCACGCCCAGCACGGCCACCACCAGCGCGGAGAACACCTCCACGGCGCGACGCAGGCCGGCGTGCATGTGCGCGGCCAGCAGGAAGAAGCCGAAGTGGCGGCGGGTATGTACGCCGGTGGCCGCGCCCAGGCTCATTGCGGTGGCCAGCAGCAGCAGCGTGACCGGCTCGGTCCAACTGGGCGAATCGTTGATGACGTAGCGGGCAAAGACCTGCCAGCCCTGCACCACCACCAACCCGAGCAGGGCCAGCACGGCGATGTGGATGGCCACCTCGGCGATGCCATTGAGCAGGCGTTGGGGCGCGCTGGGGACGATCACGAGCGGTTCGGAAGCGGTATCGGACATCGCGGCAGGCCTCAGGCGAAGTCGCGGATGCGACGGGTGAGCGCGGCCAGCTCCGGCTGCTGCAGGTACTGCTGCAGCAGCGGATCGGCGGCCTTGCGGAAGGCGGGCATGTCGACCGCGTTGAACTGGATGCCGAAGTCGGCCACCGCCTGGCGGGCGCTGTTTTCGGAGGCATCCCACTGCTGGCGCATCACGTTGACCGATTCACGCGCGGTCTCCAGCAGCAGCTGGCGGTCGGCCGGGCTGAGCTGCTCGAAGCTGTCGCGCGACATCAGCAGCACGTCCGGCGCATAGGAATGGTCGCTCTGCGACCAGTAGTGCGCGGCCTCGAAATGGCGGCTGGAGTGGAAGCTGCGCATGTTGTTTTCCGCACCGTCGATCATGTGCGTCTCCATGCCGGAGAAGGTGTCGCCCAGCGACATCGGCGTGGGATTGGCACCGAGCAGGCGCATCAGCTGGATGAAGATGTCCGAGGACGCCACGCGCAGCTTCAGGCCGTGCAGGTCCTTGGGTTCAACGATGGGATGCTTGGTGTTGTAGAAGCAGCGCGCGCCGGAATCGTAGATGGCCAGGCCGACCAGGTCGCGCGTCTCGAAGCCACGCAGCACCGCATCGGCGATGCCGCCGTCCAGTGCGCGGCGCATGTGCGCCACCGATTCGAACACATACGGCAGGCACAGGGCCTGGGTCAGCGGGAACGCGTTGTTGAGCGCGCCGGAGTACACCCGGGTGATGTCGATGGCGCCGAAGCGGGCCATGTCGATCGCCTCGGATTCGCGACCGAGCTGGCCGGAGTGGTACTGGCGCAGCTTCAGGCGCCCCCCTGTCTTCTGTTCGAGCTGCTGGCCGATCCACTTCACCGCGGTCACGGTGGGGTAGTCGGCCACGTGCACGTCGGTGGCGGTCAGCAGGTGCGCGCCCGGCACGTCGCTGCCGGTGCTGCGCGAACACGCCGACAGCACGGGCACGCTCAGCGCGCCCAGACCGGTGGCAAGGAAATTTCTGCGAGTGAACATCTGCGCCCTCCCAAGCGGACTGTCCATGGCTGCGCGGTTTACCCGGCAGCGATGGCCCTGCAGGTAATGTCGCCGTAGCCGGCGAAACGGATCAATGCCTGTTGCCCAACGGCGATGTCGTGGATGCCGGTGGCGTTGCCGCTGGCGATCAGGTCGCCGGCCTTGAGCGGCCGCCCACGCTGCGCCGAACGCGCCAACGCGAAGGCGTAGGCGGTACGCAGCCCACCGGGCAGCAGGGTGGCACCGCCGGTGCCGACCACCTCGCCCTCGATGCGGGTTTCCGCGCGCAGGTCGGCGTCGTCCAGGGCGGTCCAGTCGTGGATTTCCCCGCCCAGCACCAGGCCGTTGTTGTTGCCGAAGTCGGACACCACCACGCGCGGGCCGAGCTGGTTGATGGTGGCCAGCGGGCTGCTGGCCACTTCCACGCCATAGAACAGCTTGGCCGGCAGGGCTTCGGCTTCCTCGGCGGTCCAGTGCAGCTTGTCGGCCGGCGCGTCTTCCAGCAGCTGGATCACGAACTCGGCCTCGACCGCGCCGAAGCCGCCGACGAACACCGGGATGTCCACTGTTCCACCGGTGGCATTCCAGAGCCGGCGGGAGAAGATCGGGCCCAACAGGCGGTCGTCGCCCGAGCTGTCACGGCGCTCGGCCGCGATGTAGCCGACCTTCCAGCCGACCACCGTGTCGTCCCACAGGTCGATCGCCTGGTCCTGCACGCGGTAGGCGGTGACCAGGTCCGGCGGGATCTGGCCGGGGAAATCGGGCACTGCGCGGCCCTGCTGGCGGGCGCCGACGAAGGCGCGGGCGATCTCGCCCAACCCCTGGTCTGGCAGGTCGTGTGTGCCGTGATCGTTGCTCAAGCGGGTCTCCCGGTGAATGGTGCACTGCCCATCGACAGCGTCTGGATGTGCTGTATATGGTAAACCGGTGTCATTGGCAATGTGCAGCGCGTCAGAACGCTGCGGCCGGGGCACCATGGACCCGATGCCCCTGATCACGAGGACACCTGCCGCTATGTTCCGCGCCGTTCTGCTGCCCTTGCTGGCCTGCCTGTTGCTGGCAGGCGCTCCATTGCCCCTGCGCGCCGCCGAGCGCAGCGTGCCGGCCACCGAACCCGCCGTCGGCAGCGCCGACCGCATCGCGCTGTGGCCGGCCGGGCAGGTGCCGGGCGAATCCGGGGCGCCGCGCACGCCGCACGTCATCGAGCGCAGCGATGACCCGACATTGCCGGACCGCTACATCGACGATGTGGATGCGCCCTATCTGGTCGCCTACCGGCCCAGGCACCCCGACGGCAGCGCCCTGCTGGTGATTCCCGGCGGCGGCTACCAGCGCATCGTGCTGGACAAGGAAGGCACCGCGCTGGTGCCGGCCTTCGTCGAGCGCGGCGGGGTGACCCTGTTCGTGCTGCGGTATCGGCTGCCGGCCGGGCGCAGCGATCGCCAGGCCGCGCTCGCCGATGCGCAGCGCGCACTGCGGCTGATCCGCGACGGCGCGAAACGCTGGCAGCTGGATCCAGGCCGCATCGGGGTGATCGGCTTCTCCGCCGGCGGCCATGTCGCCGCACGCTTGAGCACCGGCTTCGACCTGCCGGCGTACCCGGCGCGCGATGCGGTCGACCGCCAGAGCGCGCGGCCGGACGTGGCCCTGCTGCTGTACCCGGTGATCGACATGGGGCCGCATGCACACAGCGGCTCGCGCGCTCGACTGCTCGGCGAGCATCCGGATGCGGCCTTGGTGGCGCAGTTCTCGATGCAGGACCACGTGCGCGCCGACATGCCGCCCACCTTCCTGGTACATGCGCAGGACGACAACGTGGTATCGGTGCACAACAGCCTGGTCTATTACCAGGCGCTCACCCGGGCCGGTGTTGCCAGCGAGATGCACCTGTTCCCGCAGGGCGGGCATGGCTTTGGCGTGCGCATCCAACCCGGACTCACCACCGCGCAGTGGCCCACGCTGGCCCTGCAGTGGATGCAGGCACGGTACGCACCGGTCGCGGAGGCCCGCCCATGAGCGATTCGCCCGCCGATCTGCAGCGCCGCCGCTTCCTGCGCGACAGCGCGCGTTACGCAGCGATGCTCGCCGCTGGCAGCGTGCCGCTGCTGTCGACCGCCGCCCCTGCCGTGCCAGGTCCGCGCCAGGCCGCCGCGCCGCTGGCGACGGTGCGCAGCGGACGCCTGCGCGGCCAGGCCGAGCACGGGGTGAACGTGTTCCGCGGTGTTCCCTACGGGGCCGACACGCGCGCGCGGCGCTTCCTGCCGGCGCTGCAGGAGCTGCCGTGGCGCGGCGTGCGCGATGCCAGCGCGTACGGGTCGTCCGCCCCGCAGGGTGGCAGCGATGGCCCGGGCAGCGAAGACTGCCTGTACCTCAACGTGTGGACGCCGGCGCTGCGCGACGGCGGCAGGCGGCCGATCCTGTTCTATATCCACGGCGGTGCCTACAACAACGGCTCGGGCAGCGATCCGCTGTACGACGGCAGCGCGCTGTGCCGCCGCGGCGACGTGGTGGTGGTGACGGTCAACCACCGCCTCAACGTGTTCGGTTATCTGTACCTGGGCGCCTTCGGCGACCCGGCCCTGGCCGGCTCGGGCAACGTCGGCCAGCTCGACCTGGTGCAGGCGCTGCAGTGGGTGCGCCAGCACGCGCAGGAGTTCGGCGGCGATGCCGGCAACATCACCGTGTTCGGCCAGTCCGGCGGCGGTGCCAAGATCGCCACGCTGATGGCGATGCCGGCCGCGCGCGGGCTGTTCCAGCGCGCCTGGACCATGAGCGGCCAGCAGGTGACCGCGGCCGGGCCGCGTGCGGCCAGCCAACGCGCACGGATCGCGATGCAGGCAGTGGGTGCGAATGATGTGGCCGCGCTGCGTGCGCTCTCGACCGAGGCGCTGCTGGCGGCCACCCGCGCGCGCGATCCGTCGCGGGTGGAAGACACCGGCCTGTATCTCGGCCCGGTGCTGGACGGCGCAGTGCTGCCGGTGCATCCGTTTTGGCCGGAGGCAGCCGCGCAGTCGGCGGGCATCCCGATGGTGATCGGCAACACCCACGATGAAACCCGCGCCTTCCTCGGCAACGACCCGGCCAACTTCGCCCTGACCTGGGAGACCCTGCCGGCCAAGCTGGAGAAGGAGCAGTACACCGACCTGCTGCCGTCGACCGTGATAGCCGCATACCGGCGCCTGTACCCGCACTACACGCCGTCGGAGGTGTTCTTCGCCGCTACGACCGCCGGGCGCTCCTGGCGCGGCGCGGTCGAGGAGCTGGAGGCGCGCGCACGCCAGGGCGCACCGACCTGGGCGTACCAGCTGGATTGGGGCTCACCGCTGGACGGCGGCCGATTCGGGGCGTTCCACACGCTGGATATCCCGCTGGTGTTCGACACCACCGGCCAACCGGGATCGCGCACGGGCGGGGGCGATGACGCCCGGCAGGTGGCCGCGTCGATGAGCGAGGCGTTGATCGCGTTCGCGCGGCACGGCGATCCCCACCATGCGGGCCTGCCGCGCTGGGACAGGTATTCGCTGGAGCGCCGCGAGACGATGCTGTTCGACCGGGTTCCGCGCCAGGCCAACGATCCCCGCGGTGGCGAGCGCGAACTGTACCGGCAGGCGCCTTTCATCCAGCGCGGAACGTTCGGGTGAGGCACACGCGGGGCGAACGCGTCATGGCACGCGCGTCGTTTGATAGACGTTTGGGGCTTTTTCGTCGACTTTGATCTGCGTTGCGCTTGATTTGACCCGATCTGTCGTGATTCCCGTCAAACACCGCGTTCACCGCAATCGCCTAGACTGGGGGCATGCAAGATTTCCGCGACCCGTTTCCCCCGTTTCATGGACGTGATCGATTGATCGCCGCCGTCGATCACGCGGTCCAGCACGATGATGCCCACCAGATCGCCGCGACGCTGCGCCATGCGCTGCGCGAGGCGATCGCCGACAGCCGCATCCAGTTGCCGGCCTGCGTACACCACCCGATCGAGGACCACTACGCGCGCCGCGAGCTGTACCGCAGCGCGGCGCACGGCTACAGCATCGTGGCGATGAGCTGGGGGCCGGGGCAGGGCACGCCACTGCACGACCACAGCGGCCTGTGGTGCGTGGAAGGGGTGTGGCTGGGCCAACTGGAAATCACCCAGTACCAGCTGCTGGAACGCGACGGCGAGCGCTTCCGCTTCCGCGCACAACCGGCGATCCTCGGCGACTGCGGCAGCGCCGGCAGCCTGATCCCGCCGCACGAGTACCACACCATCCGCAATACCAGCGCCGACGACCTGGCGATCTCGGTCCACGTCTACCAGGGCGAAATGACCCGCAGCGCGGTGTTCGAGCCCGACGGGGGCGACTGGTACGCGCGCCGCGTGCAGGTGATGGAAACCGACGCGGCGTGATCCGGTGGTGCCGGGCCATGCTCGGCAATAGCGCAATGCGGCGTGGGTCATGCGCCGCTCTCCGCGTGCGGGCCGGTTGTCTCCTGCCAGAAGCAGCCGAGCGTGGCTCGGCTCTACCCGGGGTGGCGTGGGCGTGGGCGTGGGCGTGGGGGTGGATCATCCCGCGGTGCTTGGTGAAATGACCCGCAGCGCGGTGTTCGAGCCCGACGGGGGCGACTGGTACGCGCGCCGCGTGCAGGTGATGGACACCGACGCGGCATGATCCGGTAGTGCCGAGCCATGCTCGGCAGCAGCGCAACGCGGCGTGGGTCATGCGCCGCTCTCCGCGTTTCGGCCGGTTGTCTTCTGCCGAGGGCAGCCGAGCGTGGCTCGGCTCTACCCGGGGTGGCGTGGGTGTGGGTGTGGATCATCCCGCGGTGCTTGGTGAAATAACCCGCAGCGCGGTGTTGGAGCCCGATGGCGGCGACGGGTACGCACGCCGCGTGCAGGTGATGGACACCGACGCGGCATGACCCGGTAGTGCCGAGCCATGCTCGGCAGCAGCGCAACGCGGCATGGGTTATGCGCCGCTCTCCGCGTTTCGGAGGGTTGTCTTCTGCCAGGAGCAGCCGAGCGTGGCTCGGCTCTACCCGGCGTGGGCGTGGGCGTGGGCGTGGGCGTGGCCGTGGCCGTGGCGTTGCGTTGGCGTTGGCGTTGGCGCGGGCGTGGATAATCCCGTGATGCTTCCGGAGTTTCCGATGTCCATTCATCCGTTCCAACAGGTCAACGTGTTCAGCGCCAATCCGCTGCTGGGCAATCCCCTTGCGGTCGTGCTCGATGCCGCCGGTATCGACGAGGCACGCATGGCGGCGTTCGCGCGCTGGACCAACCTGAGCGAGACCACCTTCGTGTTGCCGCCCACCGATCCGCGCGCGGACTACCGGGTGCGCATCTTCACCACGCTGGAGGAACTGCCGTTTGCCGGCCACCCGACCCTGGGCAGCTGCCATGCGTGGCTGGCGCAGGGCGGGGTGCCGAAGGGGCAGGAGATCGTGCAGGAGTGCGGGATCGGCCTGGTGCGTATCCGCCACGGCGAGGCCGGGCTGGCGTTCCTGGCCCCGCCACTGCTGCGCGGCGGGGCGCTGGACCCGGCGGTGCGCGAGCGCGTGCGCGCCGGTCTCGGCGTGCGTGTGGAGGACGTGGTGGACGCGCGCTGGGTGGACAACGGCACCGGTTGGCTGGCACTGCGCCTGCGTGACCGCGCCACGGTGCTGGCGCTGCAGCCGGACTACACGCAGCTGGACGGACTGAAGGTCGGGGTGTTCGGGCCGTGGCAACCAGGCGACGGCGACGCGGCACAGTTCGAGAGCCGCGCCTTCATCGCTGGCGACGGCGCGCCGGAGGATCCAGCCACCGGCAGCCTCAATGCGGGTATCGCGCGCTGGTTGCTCGAGGAAGGGCAGGTGCCGGACCGCTATGTGATCAGCCAGGGCACCGTGCTGGGGCGTGCCGGGCGGTTGCAGGTGGAACGGGTAGGCGATGCGCTGTGGATCGGCGGGGCCTGCGTGACCTGCATTGCGGGCACGGTCACGCTGTAACGGGGATTGGGCGCGGTAGGGTCGCACCCCGATCGACCGCCGGTATCCTCCGGCGGCACGGGAAGGGGCTGAGCCCCACCGTACGCCGCATTGCTGCGTTGTTGCGCTGCGCCGCTACGCGCGTCAGTCCAGCACGACCACATTGTTGCGCTGGGTCACTTCGGCCCCCCCGTCGGCCAGCATCACCCGCACGCGCAGGCCGCGGTGCTTTGCCGACGGCAACGGCAGGCTCAGCGTATGGGTCTTCGGCAGCAGGTCGCTGGGCGCGGCCATCGCCGGCACGTCGGCACGCGCGAGTTCGCGGCCGTTGCCGTCCTCCAGCAGCGCCACGCCTGCGCCAGTGCCCACATGCCCCAGGCTGTGCACGGTTACCTGCACCTGGCCGGCGTCCACGCGTACATCGCCGCGACCGATGCCCAGGTCCGGGCGCTGCTCGACCGGCTGCCCGGCCTGCACCAGTTCGAACTCGAACACCTGTGCCTGCCCCGGCACGAACCGCAACGTGGTGGACGCGCTGCGTTCGAGCGCCAGCTCACGCACGCTGGCCTTGCCGTCGATGCGGTCGTCGCCATCGCGATCCAGGCCGCTGGTCATCCGCCACTGCCCCGCCGTGACGTTCCAGGCGGTCATGTCCGCATCCACCGCACGCTTGCCGAGGTTGTAGGCGATCACCTTGAAGCGCGCCGGCGACGGCGCGTGCACCAGCAGCGCCACCTGCTCGGCGGCATCGGGCTGGGCGAAGCGCCAGCTCACGGTGTGCCCCGGCCAACTCTGGTTGCGCTTGAGCGCGATACCGCCGAGCCGCGCGCGCTGCAGGAACTCGCTCGGCGCTTCGACCCGGTCGGACCACCAGTGGCCTTCGGTATTCATGTACTCGCGCTGCGCCTTGGCCTGGATGCCGTCGGCGTGCAGGGCTTCGAGGTATTTCTTGTCGCCAGTGGCCTGCCACGCCATCAGGCTGGAGAAGCCGGTGTTGCCGGCGTCGGCATCGGCGATCAGGCGTGGGTTCCATTCCGCGCCACGGCCCAGTACTTCCACGTAGTTCTCGCCCAGGTTGGCCAGCGCGCCGGGGCCGCCGCGTTCGACGCGGTAGTCCAGCGCCTTGAGGTACCTGGCGTCGCCGCTCCAGCGCCACGCGGCCCAGAAGGTATGCATGACATCGCCACCGCCGGAACCGTTGTTGAGCTCGCCGCCACGGGTCTTGCCGGTGGCCCAGCTGATCTCGTTGGGCAGGGTCCAGCGGCCTTTGTCGTCGGTGTAGGCGTGGGCCAGGTAGCTGTCGGCCAGGCCGGTGACGAGTTTGCGGCTGGTGGCATCGGCGTTGTACTGGCCGACCAGGAACGCCGGATGCAGCGCGGGGAACGAGTACGGCTTCTGCCACTGCCAGTTGGGTTCGCGGTAGACCTTGTTGCCGCCGTACCAATTGCTGGAGAACAGCAGGTGGCCCTGCGGGTTGGGCAGGATGATGCGTTCGTCGAACGCCTTCACCGTCTCCATCAGCCGCTCGACGGTGAGCGGGTCGCCCCAGTTGAGGTAGAGCATGGCGCTGTTGGTGTTGATGCCTTCCTCGTAGGCATGCAGTTCGTCGGTCTCGATGGTGCTCAGGCCGCTGCTGAACATCCCATTGCGGTACACCGCATCGGACAGCGCGGTGAGCGAGGCATTGAGCCGGTCCGGCTGCACGCCCATCAACGCCAACCCGGGCCATTGCTGGGTGAGGTCGGAATCATCGGAGATGCCGCCACCGAAATCGCCGTAGGCGATCTGGCGGTTGTCGATCCACCAGTCCACGAAGCGGCGCACGTACTTCAGGTCCTCGGTCTGGGCGAACGCCCACTGCGGCACGCCCTTGGGTGCTACCGGCGCGGTGAACGGCGGTTTGCCCTGGCTGTTGTAGCTGATGTAGTTCCAGTACAGGCGGCCGAGTGCGTGGTCCGGGTCGACCCGCAGCAGATCGGTCAGGTCGGCGTAGACGCGTGCATACAGGCGCTGGCGCTTGGACGTGGTGTGCTCTTCGACCAGGAAGCCCCAGTTGTCGCGCGCCTGGTTGAAGCGGTCGGCCACGTGTTCCTGTTTTGCCGCTTCGCGGTCCTTGTAGACCATGCGGATCTCCGCACCGTCCAGCGAGGTGGCATTGAAGCCCGGCGCGGCCGAGGCGATGGACAGCCACAGGCTGTCGGCGGTGAGGATGCGGTCGCGCAGGTCCAGCCACAGCGTGCGCCTTTCGCCCGGCTTGACCGATACCGACACATCGATCATGTCGCGCGCCGGCCAGATCGGGTCCTTGATGCGGATGTTGAGCGGGATCAGGCCGTTGTTGGTCGCCGGCAGATCCAGGGCGGGCAGGTCGATGGCCACGCCATCCAGCCCGTCGTGCATGTTCTCCCAGCTGTAGGCCCAGCTGCGGATCAGCGGCTGGGCAGCCGGCGCGTCGCCCACGCCCGAGGGAATCAGCACGTGCACGATCGGCAGCGGCTGCGCGGGCAGGGTATCTGCGCTGCGGCGGCGCGAACCGGCGCCCTTGGGCAGGGCCATCACCGTGCTGCGTTCGTCCACCGGGAAGCGCCCGTCGATGTACTGCCGCAGGCTGGCGATGTTGAGGTAATCGGGCAGGGCCTGGCTGTCGATGACGTAGCGCTGCTTGACCGTGCCGGCGGGCTCGGCCGCCGCACCGACGTCGTAGGCCCATATTTCCTGGATCGGGGTTTCCTGTTCGGTAGTGCGGAAGTGCAGTACGCCGCCGGTCTGCGCGGGGATGTCATCGACGCTGCGCACCACGCCCTGGCGGCGCTGCAGCAGCGGCGTCGGCGGTTGGCCGTCGTCGCTGTGGCTGAGCGAGCCGAACGCAGCGCCGCGCACTTCGATGCGGTTGACTGTCTCGCCCGCCGGCAGGGTCAGGTCGAGCTGCTTCCCGCCGTCGACGTAGGTGTTCCAGTCCGGCAGCTGGAAATAGTCGTTGCGGCCGGGCAGTCGCGAGCGGTTGTAGACGCCGGGCCAGGTCGTCTCAGCGATGCCGTCGGTGGCCTTCCACATCCACTGCTTGTGGTCCTTGGTATCGGCGAACTCGACCTTGCGGATGCGCGTGGTCGGTGCGGTCAGCGCCGGTGGCGCCGCGCTGTCCCAGCCGAAGCGATGGCGCCAGGCACGCATCGGATCGGGCGCGGCCACGGCCGTGGTCGGTGCCGTATTGCGTGCCAGCGCGGCCATGCCGGCCGGGTCGAGCAGGCGATCGTAGACGCGGATCTCGTCCAGGTCGCTGCCACGCAGGAAGTTGTAGCGGCTCTGCACCTGGTAGGGCGCCATCACCCGCCCGGCCAGGCCCAACTGGTCGAGCGCGGCGTCGTAATCGGCGGTGGTGTCCTGGCGTGCCACTTCCTTGCCGTCGACGTACAGGCGTACGCCGTGGTCCTCGTCCCAACCGAAGGCGATGTGCTGCCACTGTTGCGGCGAGGGGGCATGGTCGAGCGCGAAGGAAACCCGCGTGCGCGCGAGGTTGGCGTCGGTGACGAACGCGTCGAAGCCGTGGCCGTTCCAGTCGATGCGCAGCCAGGCCATGTCCCAGCTGCTGTGGTCGGCGTAGCCGACCCGGAAGATCACGAACGGCGCTTCACCCACCGCATAGCGCGGGCGCCAGAAGAAGCCGAGCGTGCCACGCTGGGCCTGGATGTTGCCGGGCGCGTTCCACGCGAGCACGCCGTCGTCTTCCCACTGGATCGCCGATCCGCGCGCGCCATCGGGCACGCGTTTTACCTTGTCCAGGAAATTGGGGACCGCATCGCCCTGCGCGGTGTCGGCGGTGAAGCCGTTGTCGGCCGAGACGTGGAACAGCAGCTGCGGTGCCGGCTGTGCCCAGGCCCCGGCGCTGCCTCCCAGCAGCATCCACAGCAGGCTGGCCGAAAGACGGGTGCGACGGAGCGAACGGACAGCGTGCAGCGGCATGGCAGGTTCCTTTCGACAGCTCAACGTTACGGCGGTGGCGCGGGGAGCTGGATCGACGGCAGTGCCAATGCGCTGCGTGCGGGCGCGCAGCCTCCCCGCCGCGTGTCCTGCACGCAACGCACGCTAGCAAAGCCGACGTTCCCCAACATCTTGCGACGCAACAGCGGCGGCGCGATCGCTCACGCCGCCGCCGTCTGGCGTGGATCAGAACTTGTAACGCACGCCGAGCATGAATTGACGCCCCGTCTCGGTGTACTGCAGCGGCAGCTGGCCGGTGGACGGCGAGTAGACCCACTCGTCGCTGGCTTCGTTGGTCAGGTTCATGCCTTCCAGGCTCAGCTCCAGCTTCTCGTTGATCGCGTAGCGGATCGAGGCGTCGATGAAGGTGGTGCCGGTCATGCCGTGGTAGCCGTCGAGGTTGAAGCCGGCTTCCGTGCCCGTCACCTGGGTCAGGTAGTCGTCGCGGTTGGTCGCCGAGACGCGGCCGGAGAACACCTTGCCCTCGTAGAACAGCGTGGCGTTCCACGAGTTGCGCGACAGGCCGGTGAGATCGGCCTTCAGCACCGGCTGGCCGCTGGAGTTGATGTACTGGATCTGCGAATCGACCCAGGTGTAGTTCAACTGCACGCCCAGGTTGGACCACTTGCCCGGCAGGAAGGTGAACGGCTGGGTGTAGTTGACCTCCACGCCCTTGAGCTCGCCGCCCGGCGTGTTGACCGGCTTGGTGTAGGTGAAGTCGCTGTCCGGGCTGGCGCCGGTGCCGATCAGCAGCGCGTCGGGCAGGCCGCTGAAGCTGTACGGGTGGGTTTCGCGGGTGGTCTGGATGAAGGTCTCGATGTCCTTGTAGAACAGACCGACACCGGCCATCGCCCCTTCGGCGAAGTACCACTCGAAGCCGAGGTCCACGTTGGTCGCGCGGATCGGGTCCAGGTCCGGGTTGCCGGTGGCGATGGTGCGCGCCGCGCCGGCCACGGCCACGGTGGAACCGGGGGTCAGGTTGCCCAGGCCCGGACGGCTCATCACCTTGGCCGCGCCGAGGCGGATCAGGAAGTCCGGGGTGATTTCCGCCACCAGGTTGAACGAGGGCAGGGTGTCGTCGTAGGTGCGCTCGGCGGTGGTGGACACCGTGGTGGTGGTCAGCGTGGACAGGCCGGTGGCGGTCTGCTTCGTGCGCACATAGCGCACGCCGACGTTGCCCGAGAACGGGATGCTGCCCAGCTCGGTGGAGAACTCGCCCATCAGGTAGCCGCCACGATCCTCTTCGTCCACGCTGCGCACGTTGTTGGCACGCGGGGCGACGGCGAAGATGCCGCTGTTGCTGTAGATGTCGAACTGGTCGGCGATCGCGTCGAGGTTGGGCACCACCCAGTTGTTGGGGCTGCCGGTGATGCCCTTCAGGCCTTCCTGCTGGGTCATGTCCACCGGCACGATCTTGCTGCCGTTGGGGAAGTTGGGCACGGCCAGCTCGCTGGCGCGGCGCAGCTCGACCGTCTTGAAGGTGTAGTTCTTGGCCAGGATGCCGCCCTTCAGGCGGAAGCCGGGGCTGATGTTCCAGTTGAAGTCGATCTGGCCGGTATCGAAGTCATTGTCCACGTACTGCGGGCGCAGGCGGATTTCGGCCAGTTCCCAGCCCGCCGGATTGGTCGGGTCGATGCCGTAGTTCAGCGTCGGGAACCGGCTGTTGCCCCGGTAGTCGTAGCTGTAATTGTCGACGTCGTACTTGTCCATGATGATCGTGGTCTGGATCGGGTTCTCGTGCTTGGAGCGCGAGATGCCGACCTTGCCGGACAAGGTGAAGTCATCGCCGAAACGGTGCTGGCCGTTCAGCGCGATCTGCTTGAATTCGGTGCTCCACTCGTCATGGCGGTTTTCGGTGCGGATGTCGACGTTGTCGAACTCACCGTAGACCAGGGCGTTGTTCTCGATCGCGCCGTTCTTGACGATCATCGCCGGCTTGCCGACCAGGCGCGGGGTGGTGCTGGTGCCGCGGCTGAAGGAAATCGCCTCGATGTAGTGCTCGTCGCGCTTGGCGTCGATCTTGGAGTACAGCGTGTCCAGCGAGATTTCGGTCGATTCGGTCGGCTTCCACTGCAGGGTGCCGGTGACGCCCAGGCGCTTCTGCTCGTGTTCCATCTGCACGTAGCGCGGGAACCGCGGATGGTAGACGTTGGCACTGCGCGCGGCGGCGAACGGCGAGGCGGCGTTGAAGTTGTTGTTGCTCGGGCCGTTGGCCCAGCGGCCGGTGTTGGAGCCTTCCTCCAGCGCCTGGCGCTCGGAGTAGGCCACCGACAGCAGCGCGCCGAAGGTGCCATCGGCGAAGGTGTTGGAGATCAGTGCGGCCACGCGCGGGTCGGCCTTTTCGGCCATGGCGTTGTAGCTGGCCTGGCCGCTGGCGGCGAACGTGAAGCCGTCGTAGTCGAACGGGCGCGCGGTGCGCAGGTCGACAGTGGCACCCAGCGAACCCTCTTCCACATCGGCCGAGGCGGTCTTGCGCACCAGCAGCTGCGAGAACAGGTCCGAGGCGAACACGTTGAAGTCGAAGCCGCGGCCGCGGTTGGTACCGCCGCTCTGGTCGCCGGCGCCGACGGTGGTCAGCGCTTCCATGCCGTTGATGCGCACGCGGGTGAAGTCCGGGCCCAGGCCACGCACGGAGATGTTGCGGCCTTCGCCGGCTTCGCGGGTGATGACCACGCCGGGGATGCGCTGCAGCGATTCGGCCAGGTTCAGGTCCGGGAACTTGCCGATGTCTTCGGCGACAATCGCATCGACCACGCCGGCTTCGCCGCGCTTGATGTCCAGCGCCTTCTCGACGCTGGCGCGGTAGCCGGTGACCGTGACCGTGTCCAGGTCGGTGGGCGTTTCCTGGGCCAGCGCGGTACCACTCAGCGCCAGGCCGATCGACAGGGCAAGCAAGGTAACCGGTGTCTTTTTCTGGATGTTTCGAGATTGCATGTTTTCCCTCTCCCAAGGTGCTACATGAAACAGCTATCCGGCGACATGTCAGTGCAATGACACCGCTGGTCAGGGCGGACGTTAACAGCCCGCTCCAGAAGGAGCATCTTGCAGCGCAACAGATTTTGAATGTCCCCTGGAGGCTTGCGGGACAATGCTTTCGACATTTCGCCCGGTGGACGGCTGGCGCCGCAAGGCTAGAATGACACCGCTAGCCATTCCGCTTGGGCGGCTTTCCACCGGCCCTGGCCTTCACAAGGATCCACCACCATGAGTCGTGTCGTCTGTTTTGGAGAATTGTTGCTGCGCATGAGCGCGCCCGGCCGTGAGCTGCTGCTGCAGAGCGCGCAGCTGGCGGTGCACGCCGGCGGCGCGGAGGCCAATGTCGGCGTCTCGCTGGCGCACCTGGGGCACGCGGTGGCGATGGTCAGCACGCTGCCGGACAACCCACTGGGCAGCTTCGTCGCCGGCGAACTGCGCCGGCACGGCGTGGACACCAGCCACGTGCGGGTGCGGCCGGGGCGCATGGGCCTGTACTTCCTCACCACCGGCGCGGTGCAGCGCGCCAGCGAAGTGGTCTACGACCGTGCCGACTCGGCGTTCGCCAGCGGCAGCGCCGCCGACTACGACTGGGACGCGCTGCTGGCCGGCGCCGACTGGCTGCACCTGTCCGGGGTCAGCCCGGCGCTCAACCCGGCGATGGCCGAGGCCACGCTCGCCGCGGCGCGCGCGGCCTGCGCGCGCGGGGTGAAGGTGTCCTTCGACGGCAACTTCCGCCCATCGCTGTGGGCGCGCTGGCAGGGCGACGCGGCCGGCATCCTGCGCGACCTGTTCGCCTGTGCCGACGTGGCCTTCGCCGACTACCGCGACATCGGCGTGGTCCTCGGCGGCGACTTCCCGCAGGCGCAGCTCGCCGAGCGTGTCGATGCGGCGGCGGCGCAGGCCTTTGCCGCCTTCCCGCGGCTGCAGTGGATGGCCTGCACCCAGCGCACGCCGCACAGCGTGGACAACCATGCGCTCGGGGCGATGCTGCTCGGGCGCGACGGTACCCGTGCGGTGGCACCCACGCGCGAGATGATCGGCATCGTCGACCGCATCGGCGGTGGCGATGCCTTCGCCGCCGGCATCCTGCATGGCATGATGCGCGGCTTCGCGCCGGACGCGATCGTGCGCTTCGGCTTGGCCGCAGGCTGCCTGAAGCACTCCATTCCCGGCGACTTCAACCCTGTCAGCGAGGCTGACATCATGGCCCTCACGGGCGAGGAGCGATTCGATGTCCGGCGCTGATCCGCGCGTACGCGCAGTCCTGAAACTGGCCCCGGTGATTCCGGTGTTCACCCCGGAAAACGTCGACGATGCCGTCGAGGTGGCGCGCGCGCTGTTCAACGGCGGGCTGCCGGTGATCGAGGTGACCCTGCGTACGCCGGTGGCGATGGAGGCGATCAAGGCGATGGTGGACGCCGTGCCCGACGCGGTGGTCGGCGCCGGCACCGTGCTGAGTGCCGCGCAGATGGAACAGGTGAAACAGGCCGGTGGCCGCTTCGCGGTGGCCCCGGGCGCGACCCCGCGGCTGTATGCCGCCGCGCGCGATAGCGACCTGCCGTTCCTGCCCGGCGTCGCCACGTCCTCCGAACTGATGCTCGGGCTGGAACAGGGCCTGGATACCTTCAAGTTCTTCCCGGCCGTGCAGGCCGGTGGTGCCGCGATGCTCTCGGCCTGGAACGGGCCGTTCGGCGACGTGCGGTTCTGCCCCACCGGCGGGATCAGCGCGCAGACCGCGCGCGATTTCCTGCACCTGCCCAACGTGCTGTGCGTGGGCGGTTCCTGGCTGACCACGCGGGCGCTGCTGCAGGCCCGCGACTGGGCCGGGATCGAACAGCTGGCGCGCGATTCGGCCGCCCTGGTCGGCTGAGGCGGAGCGCCGGCTCAGTGCCGGTGGGCGGCCTCACCGAGGCGGCGGTACAGGGTGCTGCGGCTGATGCCCAGCGCCCGCGCCGCCTGCGCCACATTGCCCTCACTGGCGGCCAGCGCGTCGCGCATCGCCGCCAGGGTCATCGCCTGCAGTCCTGCGTCAGCGCCACGCGCCGGCGCCACCGCTGGCGCGGGCATGCGGACCTGGGCCGGCAGTGCGTCCAGGCCGATGGCCTCACCAGGGTCGCTCAACGCCACCAGCGTGCGCAGGCATGCGCACAGTTGGCGTACGTTGCCTGGCCAGGCGTGCGCTGCCAGCGCCGCCTGCGCCGCGGGCTCCAGCACGCGGCCCTGGCCCAGGCGTGCCCACAGCCCGGCCACCAGGGCGGGGCGGTCGGCATGCTCGCGCAACGGCGGCAAGGTGACGGTGTGGTCGGCGATGCGGTAGTACAGGTCGCTGCGGAACCCGCCGGCCTGCATGGCCTGGTCCAGGTCGCGGTGGGTGGCGCAGATCAGCGCGAAATCCAGCTGGACCGGCTTTCCACCGCCCAGCGGCGACAGCGTGCGTTCCTGCAGGACCCTCAACAGGCGCGGCTGCAGGGCCAGCGGCATGTCGCCGATTTCATCCAGGAACAACACCCCGCCCTGCGCCTGGCGCAGCAGGCCCGGGCTGCCTTGCCGGCGCGCACCGGTGAACGCGCCCTCTTCGTAGCCGAACAACTCGGCTTCGATCAGGCCCTCGGGCAGCGCCGCGCAGTTGACCGCCACGAACGGCTTGCCGGCACGCATGCTGCGCCGGTGCAGTTCACGCGCGAAGACGTCTTTGCCGGTCCCGGTCTCGCCCTGCAGCAGTACCGGTAGCTGCGCATCCAGCACGCGGCAGGCCCGTTCCAGCACGCGCTGCTGGTCGGCATCGAACAAGGGCGTGGCATCCACCGGGGCGACACGGCGCGGCGGCACCGGCAGGGCGGCGGGCGCACGCCCGGGGGCAGGTACCCGCGACGGCGCGTGGCTGCGATCGTCCAGGTGACCGTACAGCGCGCGGCCCTGGCGGTCGATCAACGCGCCATCGTCGTGCAACCGCGCCAGCGGCCCATCGAACAGCGCCGCATACGGTGCGTGGCCGATGTCGGCATGCTCCAGCCCGAACAGCGCCAGCCCGGCGCGGTTGGCCGCCACCAACCGCCCGCTGCGGAAGCCGAGGATGCCTTCGCGCGCGGTGCCCAACAGGGCCGCATCATGGTGCAGGCGCAGCAGCTGGCAATCGGCCAGCCCGCTGTCGAAGTAGCGGTGCTCGATGTGCGCCACCGCCTGCCGCGCCAGGACCCGCGCATGCAGGTGCTGCAGGCGCGCGTCGCCGGAGATGTCCAGCACGCCCACGCGCTGGCCGTAGGGGTCGAAGATCGGCGTGGCCGAGCAGGTCAGGATGCCGTGCGGGGCGAAGTAGTGTTCGCCGCCGCGCACTTCCACCGAGCGGCCTTCGACGATCGCGGTGCCGATCGCGTTGGTGCCCACCGTGGTCTCATCCCAGCGCACGCCCGGCATCAGCGCCACGCGCCCGGCTTTGTCCAGGAAACCAGGGTTGCCTTCTGCGTCGAGGATCCAGCCATCCTCGTCGGTGAGCAGCACGATGCTGCCGGCCGCGGCGATATCGGCCGCCAGGCCGTCCAGCTCCGGGCGTGCCAGGCGCCACAGCTTCTGCTGGCGCTCGCGCAGTTCGCGCAGGCGCGCATCCGGCAGCGGCTCCACCTCCGGCTGCGCATCCACCGACAAGCCGCCACGCAGGCAGCGTTGCCACGACTGCAGGATGGTATCGGGGACGATGCCGACCGGCGCCGCGCCGCGCTCGAAGAACGAGCGGCGCGCATTGCCGACGCGGTGCTGGAGCGGAAGCTGGGACACCTGATTCTCCAGTGTCGCACTCTGCGACAGTTGTAGCGGGACCTGTTCCGATAAACAGCACAGCCGGCGTTACCGCGCAATGACCTGCCGTGCTGCACTGCCACAGATTCGATGGGTCGAGTGCGGCACCGCACCGCATGAGCGGGTGCCGCAGTGCAGCAGGGCAAAGCTGGCATCGTCCTTGCGGCAGGGAAGGGACCCCGATGGGCCTTTCCACCTCTGCCGGAGACACCCCGATGAACGCTGTCACGTCCGCCAAGCCGCACGCCACCGATCCGCAGTCCATCTTCAAGCCGCGCTACGGCAACTACATCGGCGGGGAGTGGGTGGCCCCGCGCAGCGGCCAGTACTTCGAGAACACCACCCCGGTGACCGGCAAGGTGTTCACCGAGGTGGCGCGCTCCAATGCCGAGGACATCGAGGCCGCCCTCGACGCCGCGCACGCCGCCAGGGCGGCCTGGGGCCAGACCTCGACCACCGAGCGCGCCAACATCCTCAACCGGATCGCCGACCGCATCGAAGAGAACCTCGAGCTGCTCGCGCATGCCGAGACCTGGGACAACGGCAAGCCGATCCGCGAGACGCTCAACGCCGACGTGCCGCTGATGGCCGACCACTTCCGCTATTTCGCCGGTGCGGTGCGCGCACAGGAAGGCAGCCTGTCGGAGATCGACAAGGACACCGTCGCCTACCACTTCCATGAGCCACTCGGCGTGGTGGGGCAGATCATCCCGTGGAACTTCCCGATGCTGATGGCCGCCTGGAAACTCGCCCCGGCGCTGGCGGCCGGCAACTGCGTGGTGCTCAAGCCGGCCGAGCAGACCCCGGCCTCGATCCTGGTGCTGATGGAGGTCATCGGCGACCTGCTGCCCAAGGGCGTGCTCAACGTGGTCAACGGCTTTGGCGTGGAGGCGGGCAAGCCGCTGGCCTCCAACCCGCGCATCGCCAAGATCGCCTTCACCGGCGAGACCACCACCGGCCGTCTGATCATGCAGTACGCCAGCCAGAACCTGATCCCGGTGACGCTCGAACTGGGCGGCAAGTCGCCGAACATCTTCTTCGCCGACGTGATGGCCGAGGACGATGACTTCCTCGACAAGGCCGTTGAAGGCTTCGTGCTGTTCGCCTTCAACCAGGGCGAGGTGTGCACCTGCCCCTCGCGCGCGCTGATCCAGGAATCGATCTACGAGAAATTCATGGAGCGTGCGCTCGCGCGCGTGGCCGCGATCAAACAGGGCAATCCACTCGATCCCACCACCATGGTCGGCGCACAGGCCTCCTCCGAGCAGTTGGAGAAGATCCTCTCCTACTTCGACATCGGCCGGCAGGAAGGTGCGCAGGTGCTGATCGGCGGCGAGCAGGCCAAGCTCGACGGCGACCTGGCCGGCGGCTTCTACGTGAAGCCGACCGTGTTCAAGGGCCATAACAGGATGCGCGTGTTCCAGGAGGAGATCTTCGGGCCGGTGGTCTCGGTGACCACGTTCAAGACCGAGGAGGAAGCGCTGGAGCTCGCCAACGACACCCTGTACGGCCTGGGTGCCGGCGTGTGGAGCCGCGATGCCTCGCGCCTGTACCGCATGGGCCGCGGCATCCAGGCCGGGCGGGTCTGGACCAACTGCTACCACGCCTACCCGGCGCACGCGGCCTTCGGTGGCTACAAGCAGTCGGGCATCGGCCGCGAGAACCACAAGATGATGCTCGACCACTACCAGCAGACCAAGAACCTGCTGGTCAGCTACTCGCCGAAGAAGCTGGGCTTCTTCTGAGCCCCCGGTTGATTCCGATCAAGGCGCCGGCATGAGGCCGGCACCACAGTGCCGTCATTGGCAATCCACGGAGATCCACGCATGAACAAGACCATGAAGGCCGCGGTCGTCCGCGAGTTCGGCACGCCGTTGCGCATCGAGGAGGTCGAGGTGCCGCGTCCCGGCCCGGGCGACATCCTGGTGAAGATCGAAGCGTGTGGCGTGTGCCACACCGACCTGCACGCGGTCGACGGCGACTGGCCGGTCAAGCCCAATCCTCCGTTCATCCCCGGCCATGAAGGCGTCGGCCACGTGGTCGCGGTGGGTGCCGGTGTGCGCCATATCCGCGAAGGCGACCGCGTCGGCATCCCGTGGCTGTACTCGGCCTGCGGCCACTGCGAGCACTGCATGGGCGGGTGGGAAACCCTGTGCGAAGCCCAGCAGAACACCGGTTACTCGGTCAACGGCGGCTTCGCCGAATACGCCCTGGCCAACGCCGATTACGTGGGCCTGCTGCCCAAAAACGTGGGCTTCATCGAGGTGGCGCCGATCCTGTGCGCCGGCGTCACCGTGTACAAGGGCCTGAAGGTCACCGACACCCGGCCCGGGCAGTGGGTGGTGATCTCCGGGATCGGCGGGTTGGGCCACATGGCCGTGCAGTACGCCAAGGCGATGGGGTTGAACGTGGCGGCGGTGGATATCGACGATGGCAAGCTTGCGCTGGCCGAGCGACTCGGCGCGACGATCACCGTCAACGCGCGCAACACCGACCCGGCCGCCTTCCTGAAGAAGGAGATCGGCGGTGCGCATGGCGCGCTGGTCACGGCCGTCTCGCCGAAGGCCTTCGAGCAGGCGCTGGGGATGGTCCGCCGTGGCGGCACGGTCTCGTTGAACGGCCTGCCGCCGGGCAACTTCCCGCTGGATATCTTCGGCATGGTGCTCAATGGCATCACCGTGCGCGGCTCGATCGTCGGCACCCGGCTGGACCTGCAGGAATCGCTGGAATTCGCCGAGCAGGGCAAGGTGGCCGCCACGGTCACAAGCGATTCGCTGGAGAACATCAACGACATCTTCGCGCGCATGCAGGCCGGCAAGATCGAGGGCCGCGTGGTGCTGGACATGAGTGCGTAACCGGCTGCGCGTTGCCGTCCTGCGTCGCGTCCCCTCTCCCGGCGGCAGCAGGACGGCAGCGCCGGTTCTTCCGTCCTGCCGGCCATGGGCCGGCGCCCATGGCACCCGATCATGACCGACCTCCCGCTCCAGGTAATGGCCACGCTGCCGGCGTTGCAACTGATCGAGACGCTGCAGGCTCGCCATGGCGACCTGCTGTTCCACCAGTCCGGCGGCTGCTGCGACGGCTCCTCGCCGATGTGCTTCGCGCAGGGCGACTTCATCGTCGGCGATCGCGACGTGCGGCTGGGCGACATCGGCGGCGCGCCGTTCTACATCAGTGCCTCGCAGTTCGAGTACTGGAAGCACACCCAACTGATCATCGACGTGGTGCCCGGGCGTGGCGGCATGTTCTCGCTGGAGAACGGCGAGGGCGTGCGCTTCCTGGTGCGCTCGCGGCTGTTCAGCGATGCCGAGTTCGCCCGGCTCAGGGCCGCCGGCAAGGCCTGAGCCTGCGCAGGCGTCCATAATGGGCGCCCTGCCCGTGCCCTGGATCGCCATGTCCGCGTTGTCGCTTGCCAAGACCGCCGTGCTCTCCGTGCTGTGCGTGGTGGTGGCGCTGTTCGTGCTCGGCATGGTCAGCGGCGCCGCCGGCTGGATCGCGCCGTGGATCGGGCTCGGCGAGGGCGGGCAGGCACGGCTGGGCTGGGACCTGGCCTGGACCATCCTCGGTGGCGCGGCCGCCACCGCGTTCGCCGCGCGCTATGCACCGAAGGCGCCCTACGTGCACGGGGGCGTGGTCTGGGCGGTGATTGCCGCCGCATCGGTCTATGCGGCCTGGGACCTGGGCAGCGAGTTCCCGTTCTGGTTCGTGGTGGTGCTGCTGGTCTCGCTACCGGTGCAGGCGGCCGGGATCTGGCTGGGCGCGCGCTGCCGACCGCGTTGAGGGTCATGCACGGCGAGGCAGGGCCGCCTCCGCGCGCGTGTCGGGAAGGCGGGTGGAAGGGCGACGGTGCTGCGGTGGATCAGGCCCCGGGCAGGACCTGCTTCACCGTGTCGATGCCCTCCCACGGGTCCTGCTTCAACCGCTGCGCCCGCTGCAGGGCCTTGGCCAACGGGAACGCATCCGGTGCGCTTGCCCGGCCCAGCTCTTCCCAGCGCAGCGGCACCGCCACGCCGGCACCGGGCCGCGCGCGCAGCGACCAGGAACACACGCTGGTGGCACCGCGCGCATTGCGCAACCAGTCGATGAAGATCACCCCCGTGCGCTTGGCCTTGCTCATGGTGGCCACGTAGCGGTCCGGGGCATGCTCGGCCATGGCCTGCGCGAAGGCCTCGCAGAACACCTTGGCCTGCGCCCAGTCGGCCTTGGGCTGCAATGGCACCACCACGTGCACGCCCTTGCCGCCGGACAGGCGTACGAAGCTCTGCAGGCCGGTCTCCAGCAAGCGGTCGCGGATATCGCGTGCGGCGCTCTTGACCTGCGCCCAGCTGACGCCCTCGCCTGGGTCCAGGTCGAACACCAGCCGGTCCGGGTGCTCGGGGTCGGCCACCGTGGCGCCCCATGGGTGCAGCTCCAGCGTGTTCATCTGCACCAGCTGCAGCAGGCCCTGCACATCCTCGATGTAAAGGTAGTCCTCGCGCCCGCTCTTCTGTTCCAGCGGGATGGCCTGCACCGCCTCGCCCAGGCCGGTGCCGTGGTGCTTCTGGAAGAAGCAGGGTTTGTCCACCCCATCCGGGCAGCGCAGCAGCGACAGCGGCCGGCGCGCCACCTCGGGCAGGATCCACCGGGCCATCTGCCGGTAGTAGTCGGCCACCTCGCCCTTGGTGATTTTCGCCTTGGCGAACACCACGCGCTCGGGGTGGCTGATGTTGACGTCACCCGCGTCGTCATCGGCACCGCGGGTTGCCGCCGCGGCGCTGGCCTTGGTCCGGGTCTTGCTGGCGTGGGTCTTTTTTTCGGCGGTAGAGGCTTTCCGCGCGCCGCCCAGATCCTTCGCGGCCTTGTCCTCGCGCAGGCGCTTGAAACTGGCCTGGCGCAACAAGCCTTCCTTGGCCCAGCCGCGGAAGGCAACCTCGGCCACCAGTACCGGCGCCACCCAGTGCACGCTGCGCGCGGGGAACGGCACATGCGCGGGCAGGGTGACCGCCGCATCGTCCACGGCCAAGGCGGCGAGCTGCCGGGTCAGCGCGCGCAACAGCGCATCGTCGAACCCGGTGCCGACACGGCCCACGTAGCGCAGGCCGCCCTTGTCCGGGGTGGCCATCAACAACGAACCAAACCCGCTGCGTGCGCCCTTGGGTTCGGTGTAGCCGACGATCAGGAACTCATCGGTGTTCTCGTGCTTGATCTTGATCCAGGCCGGCGATCGCGCGTTGACGTAGGCGGCATCGATGCGCTTGCTGATGATGCCTTCGAACCCGGCTTCGCCGCTGGCCGCGAACACCTCAGGCCCGTGATCGATCACGTGCTCGCTGTAGGCCAGCGTGCCGGGCGTGGGGCCGATCAGGTCCTTGAGCAGCGCCTTGCGTGCCAGCAACGGCGAGCGGCTGATGTCCACGCCGGCAAGGCCGGGCATGTCGAATACCACATAGCGCAGCGGTTGTTTCGCCGTGCCGTCGATGACCTTCTGCAGCGCGGTGAAATCGCTGCGACCCTGCGCATCCAGCACCACCAGCTCGCCGTCCAGGCGCAGGTCGCGCACCGGCAGCGCCGACAGCACCTGCACCACTTCGGGGAAGTCATCGGTCCAGTTCAGGCCACCGCGCGAGCGTAACGACACCACGCCGTCGCTGACCTCGGCCAGCAGGCGGTAGCCGTCCCATTTGATCTCGTGCAGCCAGCCATCGCCGTCCGGGGCGGTGGCGCGGTGATCGGTCAACTGCGGCTTGAAGCCGGGCGGATAGGGTGTGTCCCGCGCGTCCGGGAGCGCCAGCGCGCGCGCGTGCCAGCGCGCGTCGGCCTTGCGCACCGCCGGTGCCTTGGCGGCCTTCTTCACTGCCTTGCCGGTGCCAGCACGGGGCGTCGAGGCGGCCGTCCGCTTGCCAGCCGTACGCCGTGCGGGCGCCGTATCGAGCAGGTCGTCGGCCTCGGCATCGCGTGCATCGTCATCGTCGCGTTTGATCAGCAGCCACTGGTGCTGCTTACCCTTCATCGCGGTACGCACCAGCTTCCAGCCGCCCTTGAGCCGCTCACCGTGCAGGACGAAGTCGAGCTTGCCGGCGGCCATCGCCTCGAGCGGATCGCCGTCGCACGCCCAGGTGCCATGGTCGTAAACATCCACGTGTCCGGCGCCGTAATGGCCGGTCGGAATATCGCCTTCAAACGTCGCATAGGACAGCGGATGGTCTTCCACTTCCACGGCCAGGCGCTTCTCGCCCACGCGCAGCGACGGCCCCTTCGGCACCGCCCAGCTCTTGAGCACGCCATCGGCTTCCAGGCGGAAGTCGTAATGCCGTGAACTGGCGTGGTGCAGCTGCACCACGAAGATCGGGCGGCGTGCCTGTGCGGCGCGACGCTCGGCGTCGGGTTCGGGCGTGCCATCGAAGCGGCGTTTGCGACGGTATTCCTGCAGTGACATGTGCGCTTATCCGGCCTTGCGCGTGGTGCTGCGCGTGGCGGTCTTTTTGGTCGCCTTGGCGGCTTTCCCGGCAGGCTTGGCCTTTTTCGCCGCGGCCTTCTTCGCCGCCGCCTTCCTGGGCGCGGCGGTCACCGCCGTCTTCTTCGCCGGCGTGCGCTTTTTCGCATCCAGGCTTTTCTGCAGCAGCGACATGAAGTCGACCACGTTGGTGGCATCGTCCTCGCGCGGGACAGGCTCGTCCTCCACCCGGGTGGTGCCGCCCTTGGATTTGATCCGCTTGGTCAGCAGCGTCTGCAGGCGCTCGCGGAACTCGTCGTGGTAGTCATCCGGCTTCCACTCACCGGACATCGAATCGATGAGCTGCTCGGCCATCGCGGTTTCCTTGCTGCTGATCCGGTACTCGGCCAGGCTGCCGCTGGGCAGCTTGTAATCGTCCGGGTCCACCAGCTCCTGCGGGTAGCGCAGGATCATCAGCACCAGGCCGTCGCCGTGTGGCATCACCGCGCACAGGTACTCGCGCGTGCGCACCACCACCCGGGCGATGCCGACTTTTCCGGTCTTGCGCAGCGTCTCGCGCAACAGCACGTAGCCCTTCTCGGCCTTCTTGGCCGGCACCAGCAGGTAGGGCTTCTCGTAGTACCGCGGATCGATGGTGGTGGCATCGACAAAGGTTTCCACTTCCACCGCCTCGTGGCTCTCCGGCGCGGCCGAGCGGATGTCGTCCTCTTCCAGCACGACGTAGCTGCCCTTGTCGTACTCGTAGGCTTTCACGATGTCCTTCCACGGCACTTCTTCGCCAGTGTCCGCGTTGACCCGCTCGAAGCGGATCGGCTTGCGGTCGCGCGAGTCGAGCATGCGGAACTGCAGGTCGACCTTGCGTTCGCCCGACATCAGCGACACCGGGACGTTGAGCAACCCGAACGACAAGGTGCCGGTCCAGATCGGTCGGGCCATGGCGGTGCTACTCCAGCGTGGTAGAGAACGCAGCTGTACCCCGGCCCACGTGAAACGCCCGTGTCCGCACCGTGCAGGTGCCCTTTACGCGCTACTGCAGCAGGCCGTGCACCGCCGTGGCCGGCATGTGGTCCAGCGCCAGCCAGGCGTCCTCGACGATGCCGCGCGCCTGCGCCCAGCCCAGCCGCGACTGCCCGCGCATCTGTTCCCAGTGCTCGGCCAGCTCGCCATCGGTGTCATCGCTGCCGCGCGGCCAGTCCGCGTAATGGGTGGTAAGCGCGAAGGCATACGCGGGGTACAGGTCGCGCCAACTGCGGTGGCCGTGGCCGCGCCGCTGCTCGTAATCGTTGCGCATGTACTGCAGGTAGTCCTGGGCCACCGCCTGGGCTTCCTCGGTGCGGTCGCGGCGCACGCGACGCGCGCTCCGGACCGGCTCCAGGTAGGCGTGGAACAGCGCGGGGGCGGCGCGGCGGTCGAGGCGGGGCATGGCACGACTCCGGCAGTGCGTGGGGCAGGCAGGAATAGCCCCGCCGCCGTTAGCCAGCCGTGACAGATCCGTTCAAAGCGGGCGATTCGCAGGGACTTCACCTGGCAAGCGCTGTAGTGGTTGCCCCCGTCCTGGAGATACCCCCATGCAACGCGATCCACTGCGCGAAGCCACCACGCCCGTTCCAGGCGAACAGCGCGCCAAGCACGACAACCAGGACGCCGAGGACCGCGGCGCCGGCATGCCCGCGCCCGCCGACCCGGACCACCTGCCGGTGGTCGCCGGCCCCAGCCATGGCTATCGCGACCGCAAGGACCCGACCGGCACCCCGCACCCCGGCGGCCGCGAACACCCCGAGCAGCGCCAGGCCCGCAAGGACCACGCCAGCGACAACCAGGACGAGGCACTGGACGAGACCTTCCCGGCGAGCGACCCCACCTCGCCGTTCGTGCCGGCCAAGGTGCCGCGCTGACCCACCCGCCGGCGCCGGCTCAGGCGCCGGTCACGGCGCCCACTGCCACTGCAGGCCGACGCTGTAACGGCGGTCCGGGCCCGGCTCGAAATAGCGCTGGTTGCCATCGTTGACGATCACCGAGCCGATGTAGCGCTGGTCCAGCACGTTGTCGATCCCGGCGAAGGCGCGCAACGTGCCTTGGGCGGTGCTCCAGCGGCGCGCCACTTCCAGGTTCAGCAACGCGTATCCGGCGGCTTTCTCGGTGGCCAGGTCGTTGACCACGGTGTCGCTGGAGGCCACCACCTCGGCCGCCCACTGCCAGGGCCCGGGCCGATACTGCAGACGCACGTTCCACTGCTGCTGGGGTACCCCGGGCAGGCGCGCGCCGGCGGCGACGGTCGTGCAGCCGGAGTTGCCGCACAGCGGGTACGGATCACGCACCGTGGCCTCGATCCAGGTGTAGGCCAGCGACAGGTCGGCCTGCGTGCCCAGCGGTTGCGCATAGCGGGCCTCGGCACCCTCACGGCGGGTGCGGCCGATGTTGCGGTAGGTGCTGCGGCCGCCGCTGTTGCTGGCCACCGCCAGCTCGTCATCGGTATTGGCGCGGAACAGCGCGGCCTCGACCTGCGCGCCGCTCTGCGCATGCCACTTGCTGCCCACCTCCAGGTTGCGGCTGCGCGCGGCGGACAGGTCCAGCGCCAGCCCGGCCTGGCCGTCGGCGCGATAGCCCAGCTCGTTGAAGGTCGGCGTCTCGAAGCCCCGCCCGGCCGACGCGTACAGCCGCCAGGCGTCGCTTGCACGGAACACCACCCCGGCGACCGGGGTGGTGGCGTCGTAACGCCGCGAACCGCTGTCGTCGGGGTTGCCGGCGGTGACGTAGTGATCGCGGGAGCGGAACCGCACCGTGCTATGCCGCACGCCGAGCAGCAGCGACCAGCGCGGCGCCCACTGCCACCAGGCCTGGGCGAACTGGTCGACGTTCTCGACGCGGTCGGCCTGGTCGCGACGCAGGCGTCCCTTGATGCCCACCTGATCCCCGACGAAGTTCTCGTAACCCCGGCGATCCTGCGCCTGTCGGTCGGCATTGGCGCCGATCACCAGATCCAACGGCCGCCCGGCCCAGTCGCCATGCCAGCTCCAGCGCGCATCCACGCCACCGTAGTCCCCGTCCAGGTCGATCACCCCGCCGGCATGCAGCGGGTTGGCCTGCGGCGCCGGCGGGATCGCCAGGAACTGCTCGACGCTGCGCTGCCCGGCGTAGCCCATCGCGCGCCAGGTGTGGGCGCCGTCGGTACGGGTGAAGACCAGCCCGGCCTGGGCCTGGCGCACCGATTTGCGGGTGTTGTACTGCGTGGCCACCGACGTGGCCTGGCGCGGGTCGGCGTTGACCTGGGACCGGCTCAGCCCCAGCGGGTCCTGCGCGTCGGGCGAATCGAAGTAGTTCAGGACCAGGTCCAACTGGCCGCCGCCCACGTCGGCCCCCAGCCGTGCATTGAGCGATTCGCGCCGCGCGGCGCTGTGCTCGCGCCAGCCATCGGTGCGGAAATGGTTGGCCGCCACGTTGTAGCGGATCGGCCCCTGCTGGCCGCGCAGCTGCGCGCCGGCGCTGAGGGTGTTGTCGCTGCCCGTGTCCAGGCGCAACCGCCACGGGTCGTCCGCTGCGCCCTCGGCGCTCCAGACCTGCACCACGCCGCCGGAGGAGTTGCCATACAGCGCGGAGAACGGGCCCCGCAGCACCTCCACCCGCTGCGCCGAGAGCAGGCTGGCGTGGGAGAGCTGGCCCTGGCCATCGGGCATGGTCGCCGGCACCCCGTCGACCAGCACGCGCACGCCGCGCACGCCGAAGGTGGAGCGCGCACCGAAGCCGCGGATCGACAGCTGGGTGTCCTGCGCATAGTTCTGGCGATCACGCGCGACCACCCCGGGAATGCCTCCCAGCGCCTCGGACAGCTGGGCCAGCCTGCCGTTGGACTCGTCATCCAGCCACACCGTGGTGAGCGACGCCGGCAGGTCCACATCCTCCACCTGCTGTACCCGCGCGGCCTGCACCTGAACGGTGGGCAGTCGCTCCACGGGCGGGGCACCGTCGGCGGGCGGTGCGGCCTGTGCCAGGTTCGGCAGAAACACCGCCGAAAGCAGCGCGCAGGAGGGAACGAACGGGGGCAAACGGCGCATACGGTACGAGGTCCTCGGCGGGGTGGGGGCCGCACGCCATGGTACGGGAAGCGGTTGTGACGGCGGCCGCCGCGCCCTCGGCGTGGCTTTGTTACGATGGGTCGGTTTTGGCTGATTCTGCCGCAACCTGCGTCGCGACATCCTCCCCCTTCCGTCATCCGAATGAGTACCGCCGTGTCCTTCTTTGCAAATGTGGAACTGGTCCCAGGCGACCCGATCCTGGGCCTGACCGAGGCATACAACGCCGACAGCCGCCCGACCAAGGTCAACCTGGGTGTGGGCATCTACTACGACGAGAGCGGCCGCATTCCGCTGCTTCGCGCCGTCAAGCAGATCGAGCAGCAGCTGGCCAATGACGCCAAACCGCGCGGCTACCTGCCGATCGACGGCCTGCCGGCCTACAACCAGGCCACCCGCGAACTGGTCTTCGGCAAGGATTCGCCGCTGCTGGCCGCCGGCCGCGTGGCCACCTCGCAGACCATCGGCGGCAGCGGTGCGCTGCGCGTCGGCGCGGACCTGCTGCACAAGCTGCTGCCGCACGCCACCATCGCCATCAGCAACCCGAGCTGGGAAAACCACCGCGCCGTGTTCGGCGCCGCCGGCTTCGAGGTCGTCGAATACAGCTACTTCGATCCGGCCACCCACGGCGTGGACTTCGACGCCATGCTGGCCGACCTCGGCAAGCTGCAGCCGGGCACCGTAGTGCTGCTGCACGCCTGCTGCCACAACCCCACCGGTGCCGACCTCACCCTGGCCCAGTGGAAGCAGGTGGCCGAGCTGCTGAAGGACCGCCAGCTGTTCCCGTTCATCGACATGGCCTACCAGGGCTTCGACAAGGGCATCAGCGAAGACGGCGCCGCGGTGCGCATCATCGCCGAAGCCGGTATCGACAGCTTCGTGGTCGCCAACTCGTACTCCAAGTCGTTCTCGCTGTACGGCGAACGCATTGGCGCGCTGTCGGTGGTGGCCCCGGACGCGACCGCGGCCAAGGCCGTGCAGTCCCAGGTCAAGCGCATCATCCGCACCATCTACTCCAGCCCGTCCAACCACGGCGCGGCGCTGGTGGCCGGCGTGCTCAACAGCACCGAGCTGCGCCAGGTGTGGGAAGCGGAACTGACCGAGATGCGCGAGCGCATCCACGCCCTGCGCCACGGCCTGGTGGAAAACCTCGTCGCCGCCGGTGCACCGCAGTTCGCCTTCATCAACGACCAGGCCGGCATGTTCTCGTACTCGGGCCTGACCCGCCCGCAGGTGGACCGCCTGCGCGACGAGTTCGGCATCTACGCCGTCGGCACCGGCCGCATCTGCGTGGCCGCGCTCAACCAGGGCAACCTGGCGTACGTGGCCCAGGCCGTGGCGACCGTCGCCAGGGGCTGATGCGTTCGGTAGTGCAATGAAGAACGGCCGCATTGTGCGGCCGTTCTGCTGTTCGCCGCGCGGAGGGACGGGGAGGGACGGGGAGGGACGGGGAGGGACGGGGAGGGACGGGGAGGGACGGGGAGGGACGGGGAGGGACGGGATGGGATGGGACGGGACGGGACGGGACGGGATGGGACAGGACGCGGCGCGGCGCGGCGGGACTGGACTGGACGGCGCGCATCCCTGGTAGAGCCGAGCCATGCTCGGCTGCTCTTGCCCCGCGCGAAAGGCAGCCGAGCATGGCTCGGCTCTACCTGGCTTTTTGCCGTATCCCGCCTGCCTCGTAATGCCGTGGATGGCCGGCGCCAGTAATGAAGAGCGGCCGCCTCGTGCAGCCATTCTCTTGTTCGCGGCGGGTCGGGTCGCGGCGCGACGCGGCGGATCAGGTCCGGTCGCGGCAGCGCCCATCCCTGGT
>NZ_JBWJPB010000030.1:0-280 GCF_056393175.1 Stenotrophomonas sp. Steno-Z1
GGCCGCGATCTGCGGTTCCATGTTGAGCGCGTGCTGCACGCTGCCCGGCAGGAAGCGCAGCTGCTCCAGGTACGCCGCTTCCTGCGCGGCGTCCACGCGGCCGTGCAGCTTGCCCAGCACCACGGTCAACTGGAACAACGCCGCCAGCTGGGTGGTGAAGGCCTTGGTCGAGGCCACGCCGATCTCGGCGCCGGCGCGGGTGTAGCAGACCAGCTCGCTGGCGCGCGGGATCGCGCTTTCCGGCACGTTGCAGATCGACAGCGTATGCAGGTGGCCCAGT
>NZ_JBWJPB010000031.1:0-275 GCF_056393175.1 Stenotrophomonas sp. Steno-Z1
GGCAACGTTTCGCTTGCTTTAAAACAATTGATATGTTGCTTGATCAAACGTCTGCAAGATGGACATACATCCTTCCTGCAGGCGCCTTCACAAGATACCTGCGCATACTGTCAAAGAACTTTGGAGTCGGCCTCAGCGCCTTCCTCCGCGTGCCCCGACGTTTCCGTCGTTGCGAGCCGCCCATTATAGCCGGCTTATCTGCTTCGTCAACACCTTTTTTCAAGGCCGTTTCACCGAAGTGAACCGTTGTTGCCGATGCCGCTTCGTCGTTTGCC
>NZ_JBWJPB010000032.1:0-239 GCF_056393175.1 Stenotrophomonas sp. Steno-Z1
TGGTTCTCGATGATGCCGTTGTGGACCAGGGCCACGCCGTGGCTGATGTGCGGGTGGGCATTGGCCTCGGTCACCCCACCATGCGTTGCCCAGCGGGTGTGGCCGATGCCGAGCATGGCGTCGAAGCCTTCGCTGGCGGCGGCCTTCTCCATCTCGGCCACGCGGCCGGTGCGGCGCACGCGACGCACGTCCGGCTGGGCCTGGCGCTGGTCGAGCACGGCGATGCCGGAGGAATCGTA
>NZ_JBWJPB010000033.1:0-222 GCF_056393175.1 Stenotrophomonas sp. Steno-Z1
GGCCTTGGCGTCCACGACCTTGTCGATGGCGATGGCCTGGCCGGCGTTGGCGCCGACCTGGAACAGCTGGCTGGAGAACGAACCGTCCAGCAGCTTGGTGCCGTTGAAGTCGGACTGCTTGGCGACGCGGTCGATTTCGCTGACCAGCTGGGTGACTTCGGCCTGCAGGGCCTTGCGGTCGCTGGCGGAGTTGGTGGCGTTGGACGCCTGCACCGACAGTTC
>NZ_JBWJPB010000004.1:0-358991 GCF_056393175.1 Stenotrophomonas sp. Steno-Z1
ACCGCGATATTCCAGTCGCTTCAGGCCTTCGATGAGGACCGGTACCACGTCGCGATCGGCGATCGCTCCCACAATGCCGCACATAGATTCTGACCCCAGGTATCGAGCCTCGCATTCTAGCGTGGCGCCCACGCCCGGGACGCCGCTGTCCGCTTAACGAAAGTGTCCGGGCCGCTGTCCGCGGACACCCGGACAGCGCGGGCACCCGCGCAACCCATTGATTTGACAGACACAAAACTTGGCACGGGATCTGCTTGGTACACCGCAACCCAACCGCGAACGAGCCCGATGATCCGCGACACTTCCGCCCAGGACCAGACCCTCTCCGTTGCCGGCACGGCAGCCCCGTGGAAGCGCTGGCTGTGGCCGGGCCTGGCCGCGCTGGTGGTCCTGCTCGCGATCGGCTTCGCCGCCCGCGCCTGGCTGGGCGCGAGCCGTTCCTTCGACGCCAGCCGCGTGCGCGTGGCCGAGGTCAAGCGCGGCGACCTGGTGCGCGACATCGCCGCCGACGGACGCGTGATCGCGGCCAACAGCCCGATCCTGTATGCGATCTCCGCCGGGACGGTGGACCTCAAGGTCGTGGCCGGCGACGTGGTCAAGAAGGGCCAGGAGCTGGCGGTGATCGACAGCCCGGAGCTGCGCAGCAAGCTGGCCCAGGAACAGGCCACCCTGGCCGGCCTGGAAGCCGAAGCCAGCCGGGCCAACCTGGATGCCACGCTGGCGCGGGCCAAGTCGCGCAAGGAAACCGACCAGGCCAGCATCGAACGCCAGGCCGCCGACCGCGACCTGCAGCGCTACCAGCGCGGTTTCGACGGCGGCGCCGTGCCGCAGATCGACCTGGCCAAGGCCACCGACACCCTGAAGAAGGCCGACATCCAGTTGGCCAACGCGCAGACCGATGCGCGCCTGCAGGGCCAGGGCGCGGACCTGGACGCGCGCAACAAGCACCTGCTGGCCGAGCGCCAGAAGGCGGTGGTGGCCGAGGTCCAGCGCCAGGTGGATGCGCTGACCCTGCGCGCACCGTTCGACGGCCAGGTCGGCCAGGTGCAGGCCACCCAGCACACCAATGTGGTCGCCAACGCGCCCATCCTGGGCGTGGTCGACCTGTCGCGCTTCGAGATCGAGATCAAGGTGCCGGAGAGCTTCGCCCGCGACCTGGCCATCGGCATTCCGGCGCAGCTGACCAGCGGCAACGGCCAGCCGTTCCCCGGCGAGATCAGCGCGGTCTCCCCGGAAGTGGTGGCCGGTGAGGTCAACGCCCGCATCCGCTTCTCGGACAAGCAGCCGCAGGGCCTGCGCCAGAGCCAGCGCATGCAGGCACGGGTGGTGCTCGATACCCGCCGCAACGTGCTCAAGGTCGAGCGCGGCCCGTTCGTCGAACAGGGCAACGGCCAGGCCTACGTCATGAACGGCAGCACCGCGGTGCGCCGCCCGGTCAAGCTCGGCGTCAGCAGCCTGGGCGAAGTGGAAATCCTCTCTGGCCTGCAACCCGGCGATCGCGTCGTGGTGTCCGGCAGCGATCTGTTCGGCGATGCCGAGCAGGTCTCCCTCAACTGATACTCCCAACGAACTGCAAAGGAAAACAGCCATGCTCGAGATGCGCTCGGTCGCCAAAGTGTTCCGCACCGAACAGGTGGAAACCCATGCCCTGCGGTCGCTCGACCTGCACGTGCGCGAAGGCGAGTTCGTGGCCGTGACCGGTCCGTCCGGCTCGGGCAAGACCACCTTCCTCAACATCGCCGGCCTGCTGGAAACGTTCACCAGCGGCACCTACCTGCTCGATGGCCAGGACGTCAGCACGCTCGGCGACGATGCACGCAGCCGCCTGCGCAACCAGAAGATCGGCTTCATCTTCCAGGGCTTCAACCTGATCTCCGACCTCAACCTGTTCGACAACGTCGACGTGCCGCTGCGCTACCGCGGCATGCCGGCCGCCGAGCGCAAGCAGCGCATCGAGAAGGCGCTCGGCCAGGTCGGCCTGGGCTCGCGCATGAAGCACTACCCGGCCGAGCTGTCCGGCGGCCAGCAGCAGCGCGCGGCCATCGCACGCGCGCTCGCGGGCAGCCCGCGCCTGCTGCTGGCCGATGAACCCACCGGCAACCTGGACAGCCAGATGGCCCGTGGCGTGATGGAACTGCTGGAGGAAATCAACGCCGCCGGCACCACCATCGTGATGGTCACCCATGACCCCGAGCTGGCCGCCCGTGCCCAGCGCAACGTGCACATCGTCGATGGCCAGGCCACCGACCTGGTGCGTGAGCCGGTGCTGGCCACCCCGCGCGCTGTTGTCGCCACCGCCAACGACTGAGGCCCACCATGCTCGCCTACTATTTTCGACTGGCGCTGCGCAGCTTCCGGCGCAACAAGATACTGACCGCGCTGATGGTGATCGCCATCGGCCTGGGCATCGGCGCGTCGATGACCACGCTCACCGTGTTCCACGTGCTGTCCGGCGATCCCATCCCGCAGAAGAGCGACCGCCTGTTCGCCGTGCAGGTGGACCCGCGGCCGATGCTCGGCTACCAGGCCGGCGAAGAGCCGGAGGACCAGGTGACCCGCTTCGACGGCGAAGCACTGCTGCGCGAGCGGCAAGCCAAGCGCCAGGCGATGATGACCGGCGGCGGCGTGACGGTGGAACCGGACAAGGCCTCGCTGCGCCCGTTCGACACCGACGCGCGCTACACCTCCACCGACTTCTTCGCGATGTTCGACACGCCCTTCCAGTATGGCCGTGGCTGGCCGGTCGCCGATGACGATGGCCATGCCCGGGTCGCGGTGATCTCGCACACGCTCAACCAGAAGCTGTTCGATGGCGCCGACAGCACCGGCAAGGCGATCCGGATGGACGGCAACACGTTCACCGTGGTCGGCGTGCTCGACGAGTGGAACCCGAACCCGCACTTCTACGACCTGGAAACCGGGCGCTACGGCAGCAGCGAAGACGTCTACCTGCCCTTCTCCACGGCGATGGATCTCAAGCTCGGCCGCAATGGCAACATGAACTGCTGGGGCAACAGCAACGGCGATGAGACCGCGGTCAATGCCCCCTGCACCTGGCTGCAGTACTGGGTGGAACTGCCCTCGGCCAGCGACGCGGCGGACTACCGCGCCTACCTGGAAAACTACTCGTCGCAGCAGAAGGCCGCGGGTCGCTTCCAGCGCCCGTCCAACGTGCGCCTGCGCAACGTGATGGAGTGGCTGGACTACAAGCAGGTGGTGCCCAGCGACGTACGCCTGCAGTTGTGGCTGGCGATGGGCTTCCTGCTGGTCTGCCTGATCAACACCGTGGGCCTGCTGCTGGCCAAGTTCCTGCGTCGCAGCGGCGAGATCGGCGTGCGCCGCGCCCTCGGCGCCAGCCGTGGGCAGATCTTCCTGCAGTCGCTGGTGGAAGCCGGCACGGTCGGCCTGGCCGGTGGCCTGCTCGGCCTGGTACTGGCCTTGATCGGACTGTACGCGGTGCGCCAGCAGCCGGTGGACTACGCCAAGTTGGCCACCCTGGATGGACAGATGCTGCTGCTGACCCTGGGCCTGACGCTGATCGCCAGCCTGCTGGCCGGGTTCCTGCCGGCGCTGCGCGCCATGCAGGTCACGCCCGCCATCCAACTCAAAACGCAGTAAGGATCCGGAGCACATCATGGATATCCGTCCCATCCTCACCACGCTGCGCCGGCACAAGACCGCCGCCGCCTTGATCGTGCTGGAAATCGCGCTCACCTGCGCGATCGTCTGCAACGCGCTGTTCCTGATCGGGCAGCGCATCGACACCATCAGCCAGCCCAGCGGCATCGCCGAGAAAGAGCTGCTGGAGGTGCGTCTGGGTGGCATCGGCAAGCAGGTCAACGTCGAGGCCCGCACCCGCGAGGACCTGGCCGCGCTGCGTGGCATCCCCGGGGTGAAGAGCGCGGTGGCGATCAACCAGCTGCCGTTCCGCCGCAACTCCTGGAACAGCAGCCTGTCGCGTGTTCCCGACCAGGAGCGCCCGACGCTGAGCGCCGCACAGTACTTCGCTCGCGAAGGCACGCTGGACACGCTGGGCGTCGAGTTGATCGCCGGCGCCGACTTCCAGCCCGGCGAATACCGCGAATACGACGAGGTGGCCAACGACCCCGAATCGGAAACCAAGGGCAGCTCGGTGATCCTGAGCAAGTCCGCCGCCGACAAGCTGTATCCCGACGGCGACGCGCTGGGCAAGACCGTCTACAGCGGGCGCATGCCGCTGCGGGTGACCGGCGTGGTCAAGGAACTGGGCCGTCCCAGCCGGGTCGAGGGCAACACCCAGCACTCGATGATGCTGCCGGTGCGCATGTCCTACGACATGGGCTTCTACCTGATCCGGGTCACCGATCCGGCGCGCCGCGATGAGGTCCTCAAGGCCGCCGTGGCCGCGCTGGAACGGGTGGACTCCAGCCGCCTGGTACGCGCCAAGGTCACCTATGAGGAGACCCGCAACAAGTACTTCGCCAACGATCGGGCGATGGTCGGCCTGCTGATCACCGTCTGCGTGGCACTGCTGGTGGTGACCGCACTGGGCATCGTCGGCCTGGCCAGCTTCTGGGTGCAGCAGCGCACCAAGCAGATCGGCATCCGGCGTGCGCTGGGCGCCACCCGCGGGCAGATCCTGCGCTACTTCCAGACCGAGAACTTCCTGCTGGCCACGGTCGGCATCGTGCTCGGCATGTTGATGGCCTACACGATCAACCTGTACCTGATGAACAACTACGAGCTGCCGCGCATGCCCATCAGCTACCTGCCGATCGGCGCGGTGCTGCTGTGGCTGCTCGGCCAGATCGCCGTCTTCGGCCCGGCCCGTCGTGCCGCCGCCGTTCCTCCCGCCGTCGCCACCCGGAGTGCCTGATATGCGCAAGACCGTCCTCTCCACCCTCGTACTGTCCTTCCTGCTGGCCAGCGCCCCCGCGCTGGCCGCCACCACCCCCACCCCCACCGAGACCGGGCGCCTGGAATGGCGCGAAGGCGACCATCACCTGGTCGTGGATGCCAGCCAGGGCATCGTCCGCGTCACCACCACCGAGCCGGCCAACTACTTCGGCGCGCGCAGCGGCGACCGGATCCTGCGCATCGACGGCAAGCCGGTGCGCAGCATCGACGACCTCACCGGCTACCTGGCCGCCAGCAGCCGGTCGCAGGTCCCGATGACGGTGCTGCGCAAGGGCAACCAGGTGACCGTCAGCATCGACCCGGCCGCATGGGGCAAGGTGCTGCCGCCCGCCCCGCCGGCTCCCCCGGCGCCGCCACCGCCGCCGCCGCGCCCGGGCAACTGAGCCTGCACGCAGGGCCGGCTGCCCGCCGGCCCTGCGCTCCGGTACTCTCTGCCTGTCCACATTCCCTCTTTGCCTGCCGACGCATGCCTTCGATCCTGATCATTGACGACAACGCCAGCGTCGGCACCGCACTGGACGTGCTGTTTTCGCTGCACGACATCGACACGCTGCACGCGCTGTCGCCGGACGCCGGGCTGGCGCTGCTGGAGCAGCAGCCGGTGGACCTGGTGATCCAGGACATGAACTTCACGGAGGACACCACCTCCGGCGAGGAAGGCGAGGCCCTGTTCGGCAAGATCCGCGCACGTCATCCCGACCTGCCGGTGATCCTGCTGACCGCGTGGACGCACCTGAGCAGCGCGGTGGACCTGGTCCGCGCCGGTGCCGCCGACTACCTGGCCAAGCCTTGGGACGACCGCAAGCTGCTGGTGACGGTCAACAACCTGCTGGAACTGTCCGAGACCCGCCGCGAGCTGGACCGCCGCCGCGACCGCGAGCAACGCGAGCGCTCGGCGCTGGAAGCCCGCTATGACCTGCGCGGCGCGGTCGTGGCCGACCCGGCCAGCGAACGGGTGGTGAACCTGGCCTGCCAGGTCGCGCGCTCGGCACTGCCGGTGTTGATCACCGGCCCCAACGGCGCCGGCAAGGAGAAGATCGCCGAGATCATCCAGGCCAATTCGCTGGTGGCCAATGGGGCGTTCGTCGCGCTCAACTGCGGCGCCATTCCCGCCGAGCTGATCGAGGCCGAGCTGTTCGGCAGCGAGGCCGGCGCCTATACCGGCGCCAACAAGGCGCGCGAGGGCAAGTTCGAGGCCGCCGATGGCGGCACCCTGTTCCTCGATGAAATCGGCAACCTGTCGCTGGGCGGGCAGATGAAGCTGCTGCGCGTGCTCGAAACCGGGCGCTTCGAGCGGCTCGGCTCCAACCGCGAGCGCCAGGTCAAGGTGCGGGTGATCAGCGCCACCAATGCCGACCTGCCCGCGATGATCCGCGACGGGCAGTTCCGCGAAGATCTCTACTACCGGCTCAACACCGTGGAGCTTGCGCTGCCGCCGCTGGCCGAACGCCCCGGCGACATCCTGCCGCTGGCCGAACGCTTCCTGGAGGGCGACAAGCCGCTGTCGACCGCGGCCGCCACCGCCCTGCAACGGCATGCGTGGCCGGGCAACGTGCGCGAACTGCGCAACGTGCTGCAGCGCGCCGAGTTGCTCGCCGCCGGCCCACGCATCGAGGTGGCCGACCTCAACCTGCCGCGTGCCGCCAGCGCACCGCGCCCGGCCAGCCCGGCCGCCGACCCGGACCGCAGCCACATCGAGGCGGCGCTGGCCCGCAACCACGGCATCATCGCCCAGACCGCCGCCGAACTCGGGCTGAGCCGCCAGGCGCTGTACCGGCGCATGGACCGCCACGGCATCCCCCGCGAATGAAGCGAGGCTCGTTCACCCTCCGTCTGTTCCTGCGCCTGCTGCCGGTGCTGGCGCTGGCGGCGGCATTCCCGTGGTACCTGGCCTATTGGCTGGACCACGGCTGGCTGATCACCCTGGTCTCGGCGGTCGTGCTGCTGTCGCTGATGTGGTGGAGTCTGCGCCGCGCCACCGCGCCGGTACGCTCGCTGCTGCGCGCGTTGTCGGGCACCACCAGCAGCTACCGCGACGGCGAATACAACTTCGGCGTGTACTGGCCGGGCAACGATGAACTCGGCGACCTGGTCAAGGCGCATCGCGAGCTCGGCGACGTGCTGCGCGAGCAGCGCCAGGGCCTGGTCCAGCGCGAACTGTTGCTGGACACCATGGTGCAGAACACCCCGGTGTCGATGCTGCTGCTGGCCAATGGCGGCGATGGCGTCCAGCGGGTGGTGTTCTCCAACCTGGCCGCGCGCCGCCTGCTGCACAACGGCTGGAAACTGGAAGGCCAGCGCATGCAGGACGTACTGGAGACCATGCCGGTGGAACTGCGTGATGCGATCGTGCGCGGGGGCGACAGCCTGTTCGCCGTGCGTGCCGAGGACAGCGACGATGAAGAGGACGAGCAGGTCTACCACCTGTCGCGGCGCAACTTCCATCTCAATGGCCGCCCGCACGACCTGCTGCTGATCCGCCTGCTGACCGCCGAACTGCGCCGCCAGGAAGTGCAGACCTGGAAGAAGGTGATCCGGGTGATCAGCCACGAGCTCAACAACTCACTGGCACCGATCGCCTCGCTGGCCCATTCCGGTGGCGAGCTGGTACGACGTGGCAAGACCGGGCGCCTGGAAGAAGTGTTTACCACCATCGAGGACCGCGCCCGGCACCTGGAGGGCTTCATCCGCGGCTATGCGCGTTTCGCCAAGCTGCCGCAGCCGCAACTGCAGAACGTGCAGTGGCTGCAGTTCCTGACCAGCCTGCAGCACCAGATCCCCTTCCGCATGGAGGGGATCAGCGACGACGTGCACAGCCGGGTCGATATCGCCCAGCTGGGCCAGGCGCTGTTGAACCTGCTCAAAAACGCGCACGAAGCCTGCGGCGAAGCCGAACCGCCCAACGACGACGTCCAGGTGCGGCTGACCCGGCTGCCGCAGTGGCTGCGCCTGGAAGTGCTGGACCGCGGCCGGGGCATGAACGAGGCGGTGCTGCAGAATGCGTTGATGCCGTTCTATTCGACCAAGCGCAATGGCACCGGGCTCGGGCTGGCGCTCACCCGAGAAATCGTCGAAGCCCACGGCGGCCGCATCTCGCTGCAGAACCGCCGCGAAGGCGGCCTGTGCGTGGCGATCTTCCTGCCCAGCGCCTGACGCGCGGCTGGCAGCCGCGCGGCGGCATGCCCCGGGAGGGCCGGCCGCTGGCCGGCAACCGCCTCAATCCGGCATCGGCCGATGGCCGGCCAACGGCCATCAGCGGGATCAGGTTTTCTTCACCGGGCGCTTCCAGCCTTCGATGGTTTCCTGCCGCGCACGCGCCACCGTCAGCTTGCCGTCCGGCGCATGGCGGGTGACCACCGATCCGGCCGCGATGGTCGCGCCCTCGCCGATCACCACCGGCGCCACCAACGCGCTGTTGGAGCCGATGAAGGCGTTGTCGCCGATGGTGGTCTGCGACTTGTTCACCCCGTCGTAGTTGCAGGTGATGGTGCCCGCGCCGATGTTGACCCGCGCACCGATCACTGCATCGCCCAGGTAGGTCAGGTGGTTGGCCTTGCTGCCCGGCCCCAGGGTGACCTTCTTGGTTTCCACGAAGTTGCCCACGTGGCTGCCGGCGGCGAGCACCGTGCCCGGGCGCAGCCGCGCGAACGGCCCGATATCGGCCGCGCCTTCGCTGACCACCCCGTCCAGGTCGCAATGCGGCTTGACCACCGTACCTGCCGCCAGGCGGACATCCTTGAGCCGGGTGAACGCACCGATGCTGACGCCATCGCCCAGCTCGACGTGACCTTCCAGGATCACGTTGACGTCGAGCTGCACATCGCTGCCGACGACCACGGTGCCGCGGATGTCCAGCCGTGCCGGGTCCAGCACGCGCGCACCCTGCGCGCACAGCGCACGCACCGCGCGCAGCTGCCAGGCGCGCTCGAGCTGGGCCAGCTGCCACGGATCGTTGGCGCCCTCGGCTTCCTGGGCATCCTCGACGAAGGCCATGTCGGCCGGGGTGTAGTCGTGCGACGCGGCGGCGAACACGTCGGTGAGGTAGTACTCGCCCTGCGCATTGCTGTTGGACAGCTGCGACAACCAGGTGCGCAGCGCGGTCGACTCGGCGGTGATGATGCCGGTGTTGATGGTCCGGATCGCCAGCTGCTCGTCGCTGGCATCCTTCTGTTCCACGATCGCGGCCACGCGACCCTCGGCGTTGCGCACGATACGGCCGTAGCCGGTCGGGTTGGCGACCTCGGCCACCAGCACCGCCAGCCGGCCCGGCTGCGAGAGCAGGTGGCGCAGGGTGTCGGCGCGGATCATCGGCACGTCGCCGTACAGCACCAGCACGGTGGCCGCGTCGGGCACGTTCGGCATGGCCTGCTGCACCGCGTGGCCCGTACCCAGCTGCTCGGCCTGCTTGGCCCAGACCAGGTCGCCCTGGTCGGCAAACGCCTCGCGCACCGCCTCGCCACCGTGCCCGTAGACCACGTGGATCGCATCGGGTTGCAGCGCACGCGCGGCATCGATCACGTGGGCCAGCATCGGCCGGCCGGCGATCGGCTGCAGCACCTTGGGCAGGGCCGACTTCATGCGTTTGCCGGCACCGGCGGCGAGGATGATGACGTGCAGGGCTTGGGTCATGGGGCAACGCAGCGTTCGTTGGTAGTGGCGTGGATTCTAGAACGAGTGGGGTTAACATGCCGCCTTCTCCCCATCGGTAGCGTTCGTGAGCCTGATCCGCCAAGGCGCCAGTTACATCGTCATCGGCCTGATCCAGCTCGGGGTGGACTGGGCCGTGTTCGTGGCCGCCACCGCGCTGGGCATGCCGGTGTCGCCGGCCAACCTGCTCGGCCGGGTATGCGGCATGCTGCTGGGGTTCTGGCTCAACGGCCGGCACACCTTCGCCCGCGACGGCCAGCATCGGCTGGGCTGGCAGCGGTTCGCGCGCTTCCTGGCGCTGTGGGCGGTGTTGACCGCGATCAGCACGGTGCTGGTGAGCCTGGCCGCCAGTCAGCTGGGCCTGACGTATGCATGGCTGGCCAAGCCGCTGGTCGAGGGTGGGTTGGCGGCGGTGTCGTTCCTGGCGATGCGGCGCCTGGTCTATCGCTGAGCGCCTGGCCCTGCCCGGCTAGTGCGCAGGCAGCAGTCCATCCTTCCATAGCGCGAGCGGACCATAACGAAGCTGCAGCACGTGCGCGCCGGCAGGTACGCATACCGCGCGGAACAGGCCATTGGCGCGCAACACCGGCACGTCCTCGCCGTCGGCCTGCGCCCGCCAGCCCGGTGCGTGCACTTCGTTGATCACCACCCATGCAGGTGCATCGGCCTGGTAGGCCACGCGCAGCCCGGCCGGCTGGTAGTGGACCGCGGCGATCCGCACCCGACCGGCCTGCACCTCGGCGCAGGGGCTGCGTGCATCCGCCGGCAACCACAGCTGCTGACGGAAGTCGGTGGCGGCGAAGGCCTGCGGATCGGGTAGTGCCCCGGCGTGCCGCCGCACGCTGCGCGGGACGAGGAGGCGCGGCAGCACGCTCGTGCGCTCGGCAACGAACAGGACGCCGTCGCCGCTGCTGCCCGGGAACGGCGCGGTCGCCATCTGCCAGCGTAGTCCCAGCAGGTCGTACAGCGGCGCCTCCCAGTCCGGTGTCCACGCCGTGGCGGGTTTGTCCTGCACGCGCGTCGGTGGCTCGCCAGGCATGCCCACCGCCTGCAAGTAACGCGCATCGATCATCGGGTTGTAGCCGTTGACCAGCGCCAGCCGCTGCACGCTGGCGCCGTTGGTCAGCGCGCGCAGGCCGAACACCGCCGCGCGGTCCGGGATGCCGTCGCCGCGTTGCGCGGCCAACAGGCGATAGGCGCGTTGAGCGGGACCATCGCGATCGCCATCGAGCACCGATTTGGTCGCGCTGCCGGTGTTGACGTCGGTGCCGACGTTGAACAGCAGCATGTCCACCACCAGCACGGCCAGCACCATCGCCGCGCTGGGGCGCGTGGCAGCGCGCACGGCCAGCCCCATCAGGATGCCGCTCACCAGCAGCCAGGCGAGCGCCGCCGGATGCGCCGGCAGCACCCAGCGCAGGGTCATCAGTACCAGCACGCCGATGGCCAGCAGCGACGGCCAGTGCGGGCGCATGCCCGATCCCATGCGCGCCTGCTGCAGCGCCTGCGCGGCCAGCCAGGCCGCTGCCGGCACCACCGCGAACAGCGCATCGGCCGGCCGCCGGAACAGGTCCAGGCCCGGCAACCAGGTGAACAACCACGGGAACAGTGGCGTCCGCCCGCCCAACGCCCACGCCACGGCGAGCACGATCACCGCCAGCGCGATGCGCGCCCGCCACGGCTGCGCGCGCACCACCGCCGCGCCCCACCCCAGCCACAGCGCCAGCGGCACCGCGCCCAGGTAGAGGTAATCCTGGGTGATGTCGCCCGGGCCCCAGTAGTGGCCGCGGCCCTGCTCGAAGACATTGCCCGACAACAGCGTGGCCAGCGTCTGCCAGTGGATGCCACCGCCAACGCTGGTCGCCAGCGTGATCACGCTGCGGTTGGTGGACGGCAACCATGCCAGCGTCGACAACCACTGCGGTGCGCTGATCAACGCCGCCAGCGTGGCGGTGGCCACGACCCCGAGCAGGATCCGCCCGCGTCGCCCCGGCGGTGCACGCACCACCGCCGCCAGCGCATACAGCGCGCAGCCAAGCACGATGAGGTACGTGACCTGGGTCAACTGCAGCGCGCACAGCCCGCCGCTCACGCCGGCCAGCAGCGCATCGCGCATGCGCCCCTGCCGGCGCAGTCGCGACAGGCCCAGCCACAGCCACGGCAGATAGCTGAAGCTGACGATCATCGGCGTGTGCTGCAGGCGCGAGGCGGCGACCGCGCCGAACATCATCACCAGCGCGAACACCAACTGCGGCGCGCGCGCCAGGCCGTAATGGCGGGCCAGGCGCACGCTGCCGATGCCACCGCCCAGCACGTGCAGCAGCACCACCACGGTGAACCCGTGCAGCGAGGTGGGCGCCAGCAGCATCGGCAGCAGCACGCTGGGCTGGAAGCTCATCATCTGCGGGTCGGCCACCTGCGGGTAGCCGCCGTACAGGTACGGGTTCCACCAGGCCGCCTCCCCGTGCAGCCACTGCTGGGCCACGAAGCTGACCGCGGGAAAGAACTGCTGGGCGGCATCGAAGGGGATGATCCGCAGGCCCAGCAGCCAGGGCAGGCACAACAGCGCCCAGAGCGCGATCAGGCACGCCTCGGTACTGGCCAGCACGCGATGGCGCCGCCCCGGGATGCCCACCTCGGTCTGCCGCTGCTGCATGCGCTACTCCGTTGCCGAAACCCCAAACAACAACGCCGGCAAGATGCCGGCGTCGTCGGGTGTCACTGCTGCTGCAGGCCTCAGTGCTTGAGGGTCTTGCGCAGACGCTCCAGCGCCTGCAGCTGCACGACCGCCTCGGCCAGCTTCTGCTGCGCCTCGGCCACTTCCATCGCTTCACCACGGTTGGCCAGGATGCGCTCGGCTTCTTCCTTGGCCTTGCGGACCGAGGCTTCGTCGATGTCCTGGGCGCGGATGGCGGTGTCGGCCAGCACGGTCACGACCTGCGGCTGCACCTCGAGGATGCCGCCGGAAATGGCGAAATCCAGCTGCTCGCCATTCGGCGTGGTCACTACCACCTTGCCCGGCTTCAGGCGGGTGATCAGCGGGGCGTGCTTGGGCGCGATGCCCAGCTCGCCCAGCTCGCCGGTGGCCACGACCAGGGTCGCCTCACCACGGAAGATTTCCTGCTCGGCGCTGACGATGTCGCAACGGATGGTGCTCATGTAACTCTCTTCGCTAGGGGGCGGGTTGGACCCACCGCAGGGATTCCGCAGCGGTGGGCGCAGGCCCACCCCGTGTCACGGTCGGGACGGGCGTGTGCCCGTCCCTGCCGCATCAGGCCTTCTCGGCCATCTTCTTGGCCTTCTCGACCGCTTCTTCGATGCTGCCGACCATGTAGAACGCCTGCTCCGGCAGGTGGTCGTACTCGCCATCGACGATGGCCTTGAAGCCACGGATGGTGTCCTTCAGCGACACGTACTTGCCCGGCGAGCCGGTGAACACTTCGGCCACGTGGAACGGCTGGCTGAAGAAGCGCTCGATCTTGCGGGCGCGCGACACGGCCTGCTTGTCTTCTTCGGACAGTTCGTCCATGCCCAGGATGGCGATGATGTCCTTCAGTTCCTTGTACTTCTGCAAGGTCTGCTGGACACGCTGGGCGGTGTCGTAATGCTCGTGGCCGATGACCAGCGGGTCCATCTGGCGGCTGGTCGAATCCAGCGGATCCACGGCCGGGTAGATACCCAGCGAGGCGATCGAACGCGACAGGGTCACGGTCGAATCCAGGTGGGCGAAGGTGGTGGCGGGCGACGGATCGGTCAAGTCATCGGCCGGCACGTAGACGGCCTGGATCGAGGTGATCGAGCCATTCTTGGTCGAGGTGATGCGCTCCTGCAGGACGCCCATTTCCTCGGCCAGGGTCGGCTGGTAGCCCACTGCCGACGGCATGCGACCCAGCAGTGCCGACACTTCGGTACCGGCCAGGGTGTAGCGGTAGATGTTGTCCACGAACAGCAGCACGTCCTTGCCCTTGCCGTTCTCGTCCTTCTCGTCGCGGAAGTACTCGGCCATGGTCAGGCCGGTCAGGGCGACGCGCAGACGGTTGCCCGGCGGCTCGTTCATCTGGCCGTACACCATCGCGACCTTGTCCAGGACGTTGGAGTCCTTCATCTCGTGGTAGAAGTCGTTGCCCTCACGGGTACGCTCGCCCACGCCGGCGAACACGGACAGGCCGCTGTGCGCCTTGGCGATGTTGTTGATCAGTTCCATCATGTTGACGGTCTTGCCGACGCCGGCGCCGCCGAACAGGCCGACCTTGCCGCCCTTGGCGAACGGGCACATCAGGTCGATGACCTTGATGCCGGTTTCCAGCAGCTCGGTGGCCGGGGACTGGTCTTCGTACGACGGCGCTTCGCGGTGGATTTCCCAGCTGTCGCTGGCGGCCACCGGGCCGGCTTCGTCGATCGGACGGCCCAGCACGTCCATGATGCGGCCCAGGGTGCCTGCACCGACCGGCACCGAGATGGCGCGTTCGGTGTTGGTGGCGACCAGGTTGCGCTTCAGGCCGTCGGTGGAGCCCAGCGCGATGCAGCGGACAACGCCGTCACCCAGCTGCTGCTGCACTTCCAGCGTGATTTCGGTGTTGTCCACCTTCAGCGCGTGGTACACCTTCGGCACCGACTCGCGGGGGAATTCGACGTCGACGACGGCGCCGATGATCTGAACGATCTTGCCCTGACTCATTGCTGCAATCCTCTAATGTGTGCTTTGACTGTGCGCGTCAGACTGCTGCCGCGCCGCCGACGATTTCGGAGATTTCCTGGGTGATCGCTGCCTGGCGCGCCTTGTTGTAGACGAGCTGCAGGGTGCCGATCAGCTTGTTCGCGTTGTCGCTTGCCGACTTCATCGCCACCATGCGGGCCGCGTGCTCGGACGCCACGTTTTCCAGCACGGCCTGGTACACCAGCGATTCGATGTAACGCGTCATCACGTGCTCGAGCACGGTCGCGGCATCGGGTTCGTACAGGTAGTCCCAGTCGTGGTGCGCGACCTGCTTCTCAGCGGCCGGCAACGGCAGCAGCTGGTCGAAGCTGGCCTTCTGGGTCATGGTGTTGATGAAGCGGTTGTAGACCAGGTAGACGCGGTCGACCTTGCCCGAGGTGAAGGCATCGAGCATCACCTTGATCACGCCGATCAGCTGTTCCAGGTGCGGGACGTCGCCCATGTGGGTGACGCTGCCGACCATGTCCACCTTGACCCGGCGGAAGAAGGTGGATGCCTTCTGGCCGATGGTGACCACGTCGATGTCCGCGCCCTTGTCCTGCCACTCGCGGACTTCGCCGAGCATCTTGCGGAACAGGTTGTTGTTCAGGCCGCCGGCCAGGCCGCGGTCGGACGAGATCACGATGTAGCCGACCCGCTTGACCTCGTCACGCTGGACCAGGAACGGATGCTGGTAATCGGTGCTGGCCTGGGCCAGGTGGCCGATCACCTGCTTCATCGCCTGCGCATACGGACGCGACGTCTTCATCCGCTCCTGCGCCTTGCGGATCTTGGAGGCCGAGACCATCTCCAGCGCACGGGTCACCTTGCGGGTGTTCTGCACGCTTTTGATCTTGGTTTTGATTTCGCGACCGCTTGCCATCTCTTATTCCCGTGGCGCGGGGCACATGCCCCGCGTTTGACGTAGAGCGGAGCCATGCTCCGCTGCTTTCAGCCCGGCGGAGCAACGCTCCGCGCTACAGGACCGGTATTACCAGCTGCCGGTGGTCTTGAACTCGGCGATGCCCTTCTTGAAGGCCGCTTCGATGTCGTTGTCCCAGCCGCCGGTGGCGTTGACCTTGCCGATCAGCTCGCCCTGGGTGTTGGCGAAGTGCGCGTGCAGGCCTTCTTCGAACGCCAGCAGCTTGTTGACCGGCACGTCGTCGAGGTAACCCTCGTTGACGGCGTAGATCGACAGCGCCTGGTTGGCGATGGACATCGGCGCGTACTGCTTCTGCTTCATCAGCTCGGTGACGCGCTGGCCGCGCTCGAGCTGCTTGCGGGTGGCTTCGTCCAGGTCCGAGGCGAACTGCGCGAACGCAGCCAGCTCGCGGTACTGGGCCAGCGAGATACGGATGCCGCCGGACAGCTTCTTGATGATCTTGGTCTGGGCCGCACCACCGACGCGCGACACCGAGATACCGGCGTTCACGGCCGGGCGGATGCCCGAGTTGAACAGGTCGGTTTCCAGGAAGATCTGGCCGTCGGTGATCGAGATCACGTTGGTCGGCACGAACGCCGAGACGTCACCGGCCTGGGTTTCGATGATCGGCAGCGCGGTCAGCGAGCCGGTCTTGCCCGTGACGGCGCCGTTGGTGAACTTCTCCACGTACTCTTCGGACACGCGGGCAGCGCGCTCGAGCAGGCGGGAGTGCAGGTAGAACACGTCGCCCGGGTAGGCTTCGCGGCCCGGCGGACGCTTCAGCAGCAGCGAGATCTGGCGGTAGGCCACGGCCTGCTTGGACAGATCGTCGTACACGATCAGCGCGTCTTCGCCGCGGTCCATGAAGTACTCACCCATGGTGCAGCCGGAGTAGGCGCTGATGTACTGCATCGCAGCCGACTCGGACGCGGTGGCAGCCACCACCACGGTGTGCGCCAGGGCGCCGTTTTCTTCGAGCTTGCGCACGATGTTGGCCACGGTCGAGGCCTTCTGGCCGATCGCGACGTACACGCACTTGATGCCGGTGTCCTTCTGGTTGATCACCGCATCGATGGCCAGGGCGGTCTTGCCGGTCTGGCGGTCACCGATGACCAGCTCGCGCTGGCCGCGGCCGATCGGGATCATCGAGTCGACCGACTTGTAACCGGTCTGCACCGGCTGGTCGACCGACTTGCGCCAGATCACGCCCGGCGCAACGCGCTCCACCGGCGCGGTGGTCTTGGCGGCGATCGGGCCCTTGCCGTCGATCGGCTCACCCAGCGCGTTCACCACGCGGCCGAGCAGTTCCGGACCGACCGGCACTTCCAGGATGCGACCGGTGGTCTTGGCGACGTCGCCTTCGCGCAGCTGCTGGTAATCACCCAGGACCACGGCGCCGACCGAGTCGCGCTCCAGGTTCAGGGCCAGGGCGAAGGTGTTGTTCGGCAGTTCGATCATTTCGCCCTGCATCACGTCGGCCAGACCGAAGATGCGCACGATGCCGTCGGACACGCTGGTCACGGTGCCTTCGTTGCGCGATTCCGCGGCCAGCTTGACCTTCTCGATGCGGTTCTTGATCAGTTCGCTGATTTCGGAGGGGTTGAGCGTGGTTGCCATCGTCAAGTCCTAGTGCCGGCGGTCACGCCGGACGTTAAATGAATTCAGTTAGCGAGCGCGGTCTGCAGGCGCGACAGCTTGCCCTTGAGCGAGCCATCGATGACCACATCGCCGGCGTCGATCACGGCGCCGCCGATCAGCGATGCATCGACCGCGGTCGTCACGTCCACCTCGCAGCCGAAGCGCTTGCGCAGCGCGGCCTTGATGGCGTCCAGCTCGGATGCGGACAGTTCGGTTGCCGAGGTGACCGTGGCCTTGACCACGTGTTCGGCTTCAGCGCGCAGCTGGGCGTACATGCCGGCGATTTCCGGCAGCAGCGGCAGACGGTGCGCGTCGGCCAGCAGGGCCAGGAAGCGACCGAAGGTCTCGCTGGACGATTCCGGGGCCAGCAGCGCGACGGCATCGCCGCGCTCCAGTTCCGGGTTCGACAGCAAGGCCGCCACGCGCGGGTCGGCGGCTACGTGGGCGGAGAACGCAAGCGCGTCCGACCACGGCGCGAACGTGCCTTCGTCGCGCGCGGTCGCGAACGCGGCGCGGGCATACGGGCGTGCAAGCGTGAGGGCCTGGCTCATCGATCAGATCTCCGATGCCAGCTCGTCGAGCAGCGCCTTGTGGGCGTTGGCATCGATTTCGCGCTTGAGCAGCTTTTCGGCACCGCTCACGGCCAGGGCGGACACCTGCTTGCGCAGGTCTTCACGGGCACGGTTGGCGGCAGCCTCGATTTCGGCGTGGGCCAGGTCTTTCTGGCGGTTCGCTTCGGCGATGGCTTCATTCTTGGCGGCTTCAACGATCTGATTGGCGCGCGCGTGGGCCTGGTCGATGATCTCGTTGGCCTTGCCGCGTGCATCCTTCAGTGCTTCGTTGACCTTTTCCTGCGCCTGGGCCAGATCCTTCTGGCTGCGGTCGGCAGCGGCGAGGCCTTCAGCGATCTTCTGCTGGCGCTCTTCGATGGCATTCATCAACGGCGGCCAGATCTTGGTCGCGATGATCCAGATCAGACCGGCGAAAGCCAGTGCCTGGGCAACGAGGGTAAAACCGATATCCATGGGGTTCGCTCAATCGGGGGTGACGGGGTGGATGGGCCGCCGGGGCGGCGCATCCGATCCTTCATCCGCGATCAGGCGCACGGGGCGCCTGATCGTTTCGCTGTTGCTGGATCAGCCAGCAACAGCCGGCAGGCGTGCAACGAACTCGCCGATGGTCGGGTTGGCGAAGGCCAGCAGCAGGCCGACGGCGACCGAGATGATGAACGCGGCGTCGATCAGGCCGGCGGTGATGAACATGCGGACCTGCAGGACCGGAATCAGTTCCGGCTGGCGGGCAGCCGATTCCAGGAACTTACCGGACATGATGGCCAGACCAAGACCGGCACCCAGCGCGGCCAGGCCGATCATGATGCCGACGGCGAGGACGGTGGAGCTCTGGACTTGGGCGAGGTTGGTCAGGACGGCGAGGTACATGGTTTTCTCCTGGAACTTTGAATAGCTAAGGGTTTAGAAACAAACGGATGAAGGGTGAAGCGAAAACTCAGTGAGCGTCTTCCGACAGGCTCAGGTACACGATGGACAACATCATGAAGATGAAGGCCTGCAGCGGAATCACCAGCAGATGGAACAGCATCCAGCCCAGGCCGAATGCACCGCCTGCGATGGCGCCGGCAATACCCGCGCTGCCGAGCACCCAGATCAGCAGGAAGACGATTTCGCCGCCGAACATGTTGCCGAACAGTCGCATCGCCAGCGAGATCGGCTTGCTGAGCCACTCGACGATGTTGAGGATCAGGTTGAACGGCATCATGAACTTGCCGAACGGTGCGGTCAGGAATTCCTTGGTGAAGCCACCCAGGCCCTTGGCGCGCAGTGCGAAGAACAGCATCAGGAAGAACACGCTGATCGACATGCCCAGGGTGGCATTGACGTCGGCGGTGGGGACCGGCTTCCAGTACGGCACGCCGAGCAGTTCGAGCGGCATGGCGATGAAGTCGGCCGGGATCATCTTGATGAGGTTCATCAGGAGGATCCAGAAGAAGATCGTGATCGCGATCGGGGTCACCAGCTTGCTGGTGCCGTGGTAGGTGTCCTTGGCCTGGCGGTCAACGAACTCCAGGCAGATCTCCACGAACGCCTGCCACTTGCCCGGGACGCCCGCGGTCGCTTTGCGGGTCGCCATCCAGAAGCCGAACACCATCAACAGGCCCATCAGGACCGAAGTCACGATGGTGTCGACGTGGATCGCCCAGAAACCACCTTCCTGCATATGGAACGTCAGGTTGTGCAGGTGATGTTGGATGTAGGAGGTGGGTGTCAGCGCCTCGCCTGCCATGTGTCCGGAACCTTGAGTTAAATAAAATGGATCAGCGCCTGGCCAGAGCCAGGACCTGGAACATCAACCCGACGGCGATACCGGCCAGCAGCGCCAATGCAGGCAGCTTGAAGACCAGGAACCCCACCATCAGGACGCCGAATACGAGCACCCACTTTGCCACTACTGCCAGGATCAGGCGGGTCATCGCCGATCCCGCAGCCTGCACACCGCCCCCGAGGGCCATGCGCGCGGCAACCCAACCACCGGCTGAAACCGCCACACCCGATGCCAGCGCCCCCAGGGCGTACATCGTGCCCGCCAGGAGCAGGAAGGCCAAGGCCAGGACAGCCACTGCAGCCAGCGGGTAAACCGCTGCGCGCAGCATCAGTCGCCGACCCGAATCAACGGAGTTCAGCACACGTATGTCCTGCATGTTCTTGAGTAGAAAGGCCGGGGTCGCAAACTAGCGCCCCGTCGAGCCGCCAAATTATAGCAACGGGACAATTTGCGAGACAACCGCCCCCTGTTCATCCCGGATGCCCGCAAGTTGCTGCATCGCCACAGATTTTGCGGTCCACCTCCGGGCCAATCCCGGCCTGTCAGGCTCTCCGCCTGCTGCAACGCAACATATTGAACTTTGGTCGCAGCGTCCGGTCAGACCCATCGACCTGCACTTTTCGATCCTCGTCGACGCCCCGAAGGCAGGTCTGCACCACAAAGTGGCCCCGAGCTCTCTCCGGGGCCACTTTTTTCGGGGCCCTGCTGCGGCCTTCAGTGCCCCGCGGCACGACTGCCCAATAACGCGGGCTAGGCCACCCGGCGGACACAGAATGTGATCGGCGGCGCACCTTTGCGCATGAACGGTACACACATCCTCCACCATACGTTCACGAATGGTGGACGCGGCGCTGGGCAGAGTGTCGGCACATCAATGAACCACTGCAAGGACACACACCGATGCGCCTGATGCTCCCCCTCCTCGCCCTGCCGCTGGCCATGGCCGCGCTGACCCATGCCAACACCGCCAGTGCCGCCGAGGGCGATGATCGCTTCGCGCTGCGCCTGGGCGCGATGAACATCGATTCGGACAACACGATCCGCGGCAACACCAACGTCGCTGGCCAGGAGGTGGGCTTCTCCGAGGACTTCAAGCTGGGCGGCAAGGAATGGGAGCCGCGTGTCGACGGCATGTTCCGCATCAGCGACCGCCAGCGCCTGCTGTTCAACTACTTCAAGTACGACAAGGACCGCCGCGAGACGCTGGATGACGGCGTGAGCTTCGGCGATGTGTCGGTCCCGGCCGGCAGCTTCATCAAGGGCGAGCTGAAGTACCAGGTGGCCAGCCTGGTGTACGACTACTCGGTGGTGGACACCGATACCTTCGACCTTGGCCTGCAGCTGGGTGCCGAGTACGCGAAGGTGAGCACGAAGGCCTATGCGGACGTGGGTGACCTGTACCAGGGTCGCTTCCTGGACGAGAAGGCCGACGGCGTGGCGCCGGTGGTTGGCGCACGCATGAGCTTCAACCCGTCCGAGAAGTGGATGATCACCGTGCAGGGCCAGTACCTGAACACCAAGTGGGGCAACTTCGACGACTACGATGGCGACCTGACCCGCGCCAACGCGATCGTGGACTACCGCCTGACCAAGAACTTCGGCCTGTTCGCCGGCTACGACTGGTTCAAGCTGGACGTGGACCAGACCGGCAGCGACGGCACGATCGGTCTGAAGCAGGAGTTCAAGGGCCCGGTGGCCGGTGTGAGCTTCGTCTTCTAAGTCGGTTCAAGCGTCTCTCTCCGAGCGCGGCAACAGGGTGACCTGTTGTCGCGTTTTTCTTTGCGCGTTTGTTTTTTGGTGATTCGTTGCGTGGGTTTGAGGGCGAAGGCAACGGCAACGGCAACGGCGAAGGCGAAGGCAACGGCCTGGCGCCTTGCGGGTGTCGCCGGAGGGTACCGGGCAGCCCGGCCCGGGACACGCCGTGAACCCTTCCATGGGGGCTCGACAAGCGGCATCCATGCCGCTTGACGGTCCCGGGCCGGGCTGCCCGGTACCCTCTGGAGGGATCATCGGGGGTGCGGTTGGGGGAGCGACGAGCGCTGCGGGCGGCGGGCGGACTTGATGTAGTGGTGCCTGGCGTTGGCGTGCCTTGACCGCTGATGTGGGTACCGCCCCTTGCCCGCCGCGCACAAAAAACCCGGCGTTCGCCGGGTTTTTTGTTGATGCGGTGCCATTGCCTTGCGGGCGGCTTACTTCTTCTTCGGCATGTACAGATCGGTGATCGTGCCGTCGTAGATTTCCGCCGCCATCGCCACCGATTCGCTCAGCGTCGGGTGGGCGTGGATGGTGTGGCCGATGTCTTCGGCTTCGGCGCCCATCTCGATCGCCAGCCCGATCTCGGCCAGCAGGTCGCCGGCGTGCACGCCGACGATGGCGCCACCGATGATGCGGTGGGTTTCTTCATCGAAGATCAGCTTGGTGAAGCCCTCGGTACGACCGATGCCGATCGCGCGGCCGCTGGCCGCCCACGGGAACTTCGCCACGCCCACCTTGAGCCCCTTGGCCTTGGCCTCGGTCTCGGTCACGCCCACCCACGCGATTTCCGGGTTGGTGTAGGCCACCGACGGAATCACCCGCGCCACCCACTCCTTCTTCTCGCCCGAGGCCACTTCCGCGGCCAGCTTGCCTTCGTGCGTGGCCTTGTGGGCCAGCATCGGGTTGCCGACGATATCGCCGATGGCAAAGATGTGCGGCACGTTGGTGCGCATCTGCCGGTCCACCGGAATGAAGCCACGCTCGGTGACCTGCACGCCGGCCTTCTCGGCAGCGATCTTCTTGCCGTTCGGCGAGCGGCCCACGGCCACCAGCACGCGGTCGAAGGTGCCCTGCGCCAGTGCCGGCGCCTCGCCTTCGGCAGCGGCCTCGAACGTCACCGTGATGCCCTTGGCATCGGCGCTCACGCCCGACGCCTTGGTCTTCAGGTGGACCTCCACGCCCTGCTTCTTCAGGCGGTCGGCCAGCGGCTTGACCAGGTCCTTGTCGGCGCCCGGCATCAGCTGGTCCATGAACTCGACCACGGTCACCTTGCTGCCCAGGGCCGCGTACACCGTCGCCATTTCCAGCCCGATGATGCCGCCGCCCACCACCAGCAGCGACCCCGGCACGTCCGCCAGTTCCAGCGCATCGGTGGAATCCATCACCCGCTTGTCGTCCCACGGGAAGTTCGGCAGCTTCACCGCCTGCGAACCGGCGGCGATGATGCACTGCTCGAAGCGCAGCAGCTGGGTCTTGCCGTCGTCGCCGACGATCTCCAGCTCATTGGCCGACACGAACGTGGCCAGGCCCTGCACCGTGCGCACCTTGCGCTGCTTGGCCATGCCGGCCAGGCCCTTGGTCAGCTGGGTGACCACCTTTTCCTTGTAGCCGCGCAGCTTGTCCAGGGTGATGGTCGGCGTGCCGAATTCCACGCCGAAATCGCCCGCGTGGGCCACTTCGTCGATCACCGCCGCTGCATGCAGCAGCGCCTTGGACGGAATGCAGCCCACGTTGAGGCAGACGCCGCCGAGGCTGGCATAACGCTCCACCAGTACGGTGTCCACGCCCAGGTCGGCCGAACGGAACGCGGCGGTATACCCGCCCGGGCCCGCGCCCAGCACCACCATCTTGCACTCGATATCGGCCGGCTTGCCCGACGACAGCGCCGGCTGCGGCGCCGCCGGTTCGGCCGGGGCGCGGTGCGACGGGGTCACCGGCGGCTTGCTGGCCGGGGCCTCGGCCTTGGGTGCCTCGGCCTTGGCCGGCGCGGCCGGGGCCGGGGCAGCGCCCTCGCCTTCGGCCTCCAGCACCAGCACGACGTCGCCCTCGGAGAGGTTGTCGCCAAGCTTGACCTTGATTTCCTTGACCACGCCAGCCGCCGAAGACGGCACTTCCAGCGTTGCCTTGTCCGATTCCAGCGTGACCAGACCCTGGTCCTTCTTCACCGTGTCGCCCACGGCAACCAGCAGTTCGATCACCGGTACACCGCTGTAATCGCCGATGTCGGGAACCTTGATTTCAATTGCGGCCATCGTTGTTCTCCTGGTACTCAGCCGGCCTTGCCGGCGAGCAGTTGCTGCAGTTCGTCGAGCGACTCGTCCAGATCTTTCCAGCGACGGTCGAGCTTCTTTTCCTTGGTGTCGCTGGCTTCGATCAGCAGCGCCACCTGTTTCATCATCAGCTTGCCGCTGCCGCACTCCGGGCGCGGACCGCTGAAACGCTGCCCATCCACCTGGAAGGACAGCACCTCACCGTCCAGCGCCGCGGCCTTGCGGTCGGCCGGCACGGCCGCATCGAGTGCGGCCTGCCAGCTGCGCAGCAGGCGCTGCGCCAATGCGGCCGGAATGCTCACCTGGTACTGGTCCGGCTCCTGCGCCACGCGCAGTTCCAGGCCGCCGCCACGGGCGTTGCTGCTCCAGTTGTAGACGCGCTTGTCGGCACGGCTGTAACGCAGCGTCCATTCCTGTTCCTGGGTGCCCGGCAGCAGCGCCACACCGGTCTCGACCCCGCTCTTGGGCAGGGTGACCAGCGACAACGCCGGCTGCGCCTTGCCCTCGAACAGGGTCTCCACCGCCTGGCCGTAGTTGCCCACCGCCGGCGGCCAGCCCCGTCCCAGGCCGGACGCGCATTCCGCCGCGCCCGCCTGCGACACCGGCAGCACCGCCAGCATCAGCGCCCATGCCAGGCCATGCCTCACAGCAGGACGCGCCGCATGTCGGCCAGCACCTGCGAAAGGTAGGTGGTGAAGCGTGCGGCCAGCGCGCCGTCGATGACGCGGTGGTCGTAGCTCAGCGACAGCGGCAGCATCAGCTTCGGGGCGAATTCCTTGCCGTTCCAGACCGGCTGGATCGACGACTTGGACACGCCCAGGATGGCCACTTCCGGTGCATTGACGATCGGGGTGAACGCGGTGCCGCCGATGCCGCCCAGCGAGCTGATCGAGAAGCAGCCGCCGCTCATGTCGGCCGGGCCCAGCTTGCCGTCGCGCGCCTTCTTGGCCAGTTCGCCCGATTCCTGCGCGATCTGCACCACGCCCTTCTTGTCGACGTCGCGGATCACCGGGACCACCAGGCCGCTCGGCGTATCGGCGGCGAACCCGATGTTGACGTACTTCTTCAGGGTGAGGTTCTCGCCGCTGGCATCCAGCGACGCGTTGAACTCCGGGAACTTCTTCAGCGCCGCGGCGCTGGCCTTGACCAGGAAGGCGAGCATGGTCAGCTTGATGCCGGCCTTCTCGTTTTCCTTGTTGAGCGCCACGCGCAGGGCCTCCAGCTCGGTGATGTCGGCCTGCTCGAACTGGGTGACGTGCGGGATCATGGCCCAGTTGCGGGCCAGGTTGGCGCCGGAGATCTTCTTGATCCGCGACAGCGGCTGGACCTCGACCTCACCGAACTTGCTGAAGTCGACCTTCGGCCAGGCCAGCAGGTTCAGGCCACCACCGGCGGCCACGCTGCCGCCCGTGGCGGCGCCACCGCCGGTCAGGGCCGACTTGACGAACTTCTGCACGTCGCCCTTGGTGATGCGGCCGCCCTTCTCGGTGCCGCTGAGCTGGTTGAGGTCCACGCCCAGCTCGCGGGCGAACACGCGCACCGCCGGGGAGGCATAGGGAACCTTCTGCGGCAGCACGCTGTCGGCGTTGAACTGCACCGGCGGGCTGCTCGGCGCGCCGGCCGACGGGGCAGCGGCGGCCGGGGCCGGCTGGGTCGGCTTGGCCGCGGCCTGCTCGATCTCGCGGGCGGCCAGCTTGTCCGGCTGGGCCGGGGCGGCGACCGGCTCGACCTTGGTCGCGGTCTCGGCCGCTTCGCTCTTGGCGGCCGGGGCCGGTGCGGCGGCAGCGGCCGGCTGGGCCTCGCCTTCGCTGACCTCGATCAGGGCCACGACCTTGCCCTCGGACAGGTTGTCGCCGATCTTGACCTTGATCTCCTTGACCACGCCAGCCACCGAGGACGGCACTTCCATCGTGGCCTTGTCCGATTCCAGCGTGACCAGGCCCTGGTCCTTCTTGACGGTGTCTCCAACGGCGACCAGCACCTCGATTACCGGGATATCGCTGTAGTCACCGATATCGGGGACACGTGCTTCCTTGATTTCGGCCATGGGGATAACTCCGGCAATCTGGTGTAGGGAATCGCCTATTGTAGGGCAGGAGGCGGCAGCGCCAACCGGCTGCGCGATTTTTTGCGGCGCCTGTCCCGGGACAAGCCGTTGCAGTGGCCTGGCTTGGCCGGCTTGCGCTTGGTACAGCGTAAAGCAGGATTTTCCAGTCGGTACCGTATTGTCCGCGGCACAGCGCGTGCCAGGCCGGCTCAGGGCAGCGCATCGGCCAGCGGCTGCCAGGCCGCCTGCAGCCGGGGCAGCGGCCAGGCCGCGTTGGCCGGGCTGGTCGATGGCAGCGACCAGATCGCCAGCGCGGGGGTACGCGCCGGCAGTGCGGGCGCGATGAAACGCAGGAACGCCTGGTAGGCGGCACTGCCGTTGCAGGCCACCGCACGCAGCTGCGCCAGCGTCGGGATCACGGCATCCAGTGCATTGGGCACTTCACTGCCGCGCACGATCGCCGCATCCAGGCTGCCACGCCGCCGGCATTGCCCGATCACATCCCACACGCCGACCCCCGCCGCGTTCAACGCGCGCATGCGCGCGGCGTAGGGAAGCGTGGCGTCAACCGCGCACAACGCCTGCATCAACGGCCAGAAGCGATTGCGTGGATGGGCGTAATACTGCGCGGCCTGCAGCGATGCCAGGCCGGGCATCGAGCCGAGGACCAGCACCCGACACCCCGGCGTGAGCTGCGCGGGAAACCCGATGCAGGTTGTTTCTTCCATCACATCTCCACCAGGTGCATGAACATCGGCAAACGCCGTAATGCGCATGTTTGCAGGGATTTTCTGCTGTTCGCTGAACAGAACAAACCAAATTTTAACGCGCGTCGGATTCGATTCATGTTGCGGGGACTACGTTTGCCTCGCCCCGGAACCAACGGGGTCGAGAACAAAAAAAATTCTGAGGAGATTCCCCCATGCGCTCCATCCGCACTCTGACCCTGGCTACCCTGACTGCCCTGGCCTTCGCACCGGCCGCTTTCGCGCAGGATTCCACCACCGACACCGCCTCGGGCAAGCATTTTGCCGTGGTTGGCGGCGTCTCGCTGCTGCAGCCGAAGAACGATCCGCTCGACGGCGTGCGCAAGGTGGACGGCGGCCCGGCCCCGACCCTGAGCTTCAGCTACTACATCAACGACAACTGGGCAGTTGAGCTGTGGGGCGCGGCGGACAAGTTCGACCACCGCGTGCGTGGCACCGATGGCGCGCGCCTGGGCACGGTCGAGCAGCAGCCGATCGCGCTGAGCGGCCAGTACCACTTCGGCCAGGCCGACAACGTGTTCCGTCCGTTCGTGGGCGCCGGCTACTACGAGTCCAACTTCAGCAATGAAGACCTGGCCAGCGACATCGGCCACATCGGCCTGAAGACCGCCAAGGGCGCCATCGGCACCGTCGGCGTGGACATGAACATCAACAGCACCTGGTTCGCCCGCGCCGATGCCCGTTACATGCATTCGCGTCCGGAGCTGACCGTCAACGGCGACAAGACCGGCGACAAGGCCAAGCTGGATCCGTGGACCGTGGGCTTCGGCATCGGCGCCCGCTTCTAAGCGCCGTCCGCGTCACTGCTGTACCAACGGGCCCCTCGCGGGCCCGTTGTCGTTTTCCGGCCTGGTGCCGGTCGCGTGCTTTCATTCGGCCTTGCCTCGGGCCCGCCGATACTGCCGGCATCGCATCAGCGGGAATGGGGATGGAAGCAGCCGGAACGGAGCCGATGCTGGACGTGCTGGTGATCGGCGGCGGCATCAACGGCGCCGGCATCGCCCGGGACGCTGCCGGGCGCGGCTGGTCGGTGTGCCTGTGCGAACAGGACGACCTGGCCGCGCATACGTCCAGCGCCAGCACCAAGCTGATCCATGGCGGCCTGCGCTACCTGCAGTACGGCCAATTCGGCCTGGTCCGCAAGGCGCTGCGCGAGCGCAGCGTGCTGCAGCGGCTGGCCCCGCACCTGGTGGTGCCCACCGAGTTCGTGCTGCCGCAGGCCGCGCACCTGCGCCCGGGCTGGATGCTGCGCGCCGGCCTGTGGCTGTACGACCACCTTGGCCATGCCGACCCGGCCTTCCCGCGTTCGCAGCGCCTGGACCTGCGCCGCGATCCGCGCGGGGCGCTGCTGCACGCGGGCGTCCGCCGTGGTTTCAGCTATGCCGACGCGCGCGTGGACGATGCCCGCCTGGTGTTGCTCAACGTGCTGGACGCGCATGAGCGCGGTGCCCGGATCCGCGTGCGCACGCGCTGCGAACAGCTGATCCGCCATCGCGATCATTGGTGGGCGGTGCTACGCGACGCCGATGGCAGCATCGTGCGCCTGCGCACCCGCGCGGTGGTCAATGCCACCGGCCCCTGGGCCGGCGACCTGCTCGAGCGTGCGGGCATGGATGCGCCGATCGGGCTGCGGCTGGTCCAGGGCAGCCACATCGTGGTGCCGCGCCTGTATGCCCACGACAGCGCCTACCTGCTGCAGCAGCCCGACCAGCGGATCGTGTTCGTGCTGCCCTTCGAGCAGGACTTCACCCTGATCGGCACCACCGACGTGGACTACGACGGTGACCCCGCCCGGGTACGGGCCAGCGACGACGAAGTGGAGTATCTGTGCGCGGCGGCCAACCGCTGGCTGCGCACGGCGGTACACGCCGGTGACGTTGTCTGGCGCTACAGCGGGGTACGCCCGCTGCTGGCCGACCACCACCATGACGCGGCCAAGGTCACCCGCGACTACCGCCTGCAGCTCGATGCCACCCAGGCGCCGCTGCTGAGCGTGCTGGGCGGCAAGCTGACCACGTACCGCACCCTCGCGGAAGAAGCGGTGGACCAGCTCGGCCCGCTGCTGGGCCGTACCGAACCGGCCTGGACCGGCGCGGGGCCGGTGCTGCCGGGCGGCGACGGCGGCGATGCGCAGCACGTGCAGGAGCGCCTGCAGGCAGCCTACCCGCAGCAGCCCCCTGCCCTGCTGGCAACGCTGGCGCGCCGTTACGGCACCCGTGCGAGCACCGTGCTGGGCGAGGCCAGCACGCCGGCGCACCTGGGCACGCATTTCGGCGCCGGGCTGTACCAGCGCGAGGTGGACTACCTCGTCGCGCAGGAGTGGGTGCGCACGCCGGAGGACCTGCTGTGGCGTCGCACCCGCCTGGGGCTGCGCCTGGACCCGGCCCAGCGCGATACGCTGGCGCAGTACCTGCGGGACCGCGTGGCAGCGATCGCGTAGGCTGCGGCATCCCTTCGATTCGTTGCATGGAGCAAGGCATGGACAAGCAGTACGTGCTCGCCATCGACCAGGGCACGACAAGTTCCCGCGCGATCCTGTTCGACCGCGGCGGGCGCATGCTGGGCAGCGCGCAGCGCGAGTTCGCCCAGGTGTTCCCGCAGCCGGGCTGGGTCGAACATGACCCGCGCGAGATCCTCACCAGCGTCTATACCACCCTGACCGAGCTGCTCAACCGCGAGCAGGTCGATCCACGTCGGATCGCCGCGATCGGCATCACCAACCAGCGCGAGACCACCGTGGTCTGGGACAAGGCCACCGGCCAGCCGATCCACAATGCGATCGTCTGGCAGTCGCGGCAGAGCCATGCCATCTGCGAGCGGCTCAAGGCCGAGGGCCACGAGGCACTCATCCGTGCGCGCACCGGCCTGTTGATCGACGCGTATTTTTCCGCGACCAAGATCCGCTGGATCCTCGACCACGTGGACGGCGCGCAGGCCCGTGCCGAGCGCGGCGAGCTGCTGTTCGGCACGATCGACAGCTGGCTGGTATGGAACCTCAGCGGCGGCGCCGCGCACGTCACCGACTACAGCAATGCCGCGCGCACGCTGCTGTTCAACATCCATACGCTGGCCTGGGACGAGGAGCTGCTGCGACTGCTGGATATCCCGCGCGCGATGCTGCCGCAGGTGCGCAGTTCCAGCGAGGTGTATGCGCACACCCGGGCGCAGTTCTTCTTCGACCAGCAGATCCCGATCGCCGGCATCGCCGGCGACCAGCAGGCCGCGCTGTTCGGCCAGGCCTGCTTCGAGCCGGGCATGGCCAAGAACACCTACGGCACCGGCTGTTTCATGCTGATGAACACCGGCGACAAGGCCGTGGCCTCGCGCAACGGGTTGCTCACCACCCTGGCCTGGGGCATCGACGGCACCGTCGAGTACGCGCTGGAGGGCTCGATCTTCGTCGCCGGCTCGGTAGTGCAGTGGCTGCGCGACGGGTTGCGCATGTTCGGCGCGTCCAGCGACTGCCAGGCCTATGCCGAGCGCGTGGCCGACACCGACGGGGTCTACCTGGTGCCGGCCTTCGTCGGGCTGGGGGCGCCTTACTGGCGCAGCGACGTGCGCGGGGCGATGTTCGGCCTGACCCGCGGCACCACCAAGGAGCACTTCATCCGCGCGGCGGTGGAGTCGATGGCTTACCAGACCCGCGACGTGCTGGCGGCGATGCAGGCCGATGCCGGTATCGAGCTGAAAGAGCTGCGCGCCGATGGCGGTGCGATCGGCAACGACTTCATGGCCCAGTTCCAGAGCGACATCCTGGGCGTGCCGGTGCTGCGCCCGCAGGTGGCCGAAACCACCGCGCTGGGGGCGGCCTACCTGGCCGGGCTGGCCACCGGGTTCTGGTCCAGCCGCGCGGAGATCGCCGAGCAGTGGGCGGTGGACCGGCGCTTCGTGCCGCAGATGGCCGTGGACCGCCGCGAGGCGCTGTATGCCGGCTGGCAGCAGGCGGTGGACGCGACGATGGGGTTCCGGGTGAGCTGACGTGGGCGGCCCGGCCCGGGGATCCGGGGCGGGGAGCGCATCCACGCATGGCGTGGATCTACATCGGATTGCAGCATCCACGCATGGCGTGGATCTACGTCGGATTGCAGCATCCGCGCAGGGCGTGGATCTACGCCGGATTGCAGCATCCACGCATGGCGTGGATCTACGCCGGATTGCAGCATCCACGCATGGCGTGGATCTACGCCGGATTGCAGCATCCACGCATGGCGTGGATCTACGCCGGATTGCAGCATCCACGCAGGGCGTGGATCTACGCCGGATTGCAGCATCCACGCATGGCGTGGATCTACGCCGGATTGCGGCATCCTCGCAGGGCGTGGATGCGCGTCGGTTGCGGCGGTTGCCGTCGGGGTCGGGATCGGGGTGCCGATCAGAACGCCGGCAGCACCGCGCCCTTGTACTTCTCGGCGATGAAGGCCTTCACTTCCGGGCCGGTCAGGGCCTTGGCCAGCTTCTGCACGCGGGCATCGTCCTTGTTGTCCGGGCGCGCCACCAGGAAGTTCACGTACGGCGAATCCTTGCTTTCGATCGCCAGCGCGTCCTGGGTCGGGTTGAGCCCGGCATCCAGCGCGTAGTTGGTGTTGATCAGGGCCAGGTCGACCTGGTCGAGCACTCGCGGCAGCATCGCCGAATCCAGCTCGCGGAACTTGAGCTGCTTGGGGTTGGCGATGATGTCGCGCTGGGTGGCCAGGGCGTTGCTCGGGTCCTTCAGCGTGATCACGCCGGCCTTGTGCAGCAGGATCAGCGCGCGGCTGTTGTTGCTGGGGTCGTTGGGGATCACCACGTCGGCGCCGACCGGGAGCTCATCGAGCGACTTGAAGCGGCGCGAGTACGCGCCGAAGGGTTCGATGTGCACGCCGATGACCTTGACCAGGTCGGTCTTGCGGTCGCGGTTGTAGGCGTCCAGGTACGGCTCGGTCTGGAAATAGTTCACGTCCACCTGCTTCTGCACCAGCTGGTCGTTGGGCTGCACGTAGTCGTTGAACACGCGCACGTCCAGCTCGAGCCCTTCCTTCTGCAGCAGCGGCTTGACCACCGCCAGGATCTCGGCGTGCGGCACGGCCGTGGCGGCCACGACCAGCTTCTGGGAATCGGCGTTGGGCTTGCCGCAGGCGGCCAGGGCCAGCGCGGCGGCAAGCAGCGGGAGCAGCAGGGTCTTCTTCATGGGGGGCGGTATCCGGGGGCAACGATAGCGCCCAACCATACCGTACGCCCCGGCCTTGCGGTATCCGGGGCCATATGACCGGCGGGCATGAGCCAAGCGGACGGGCCAGCGCCCGCCCCGCCGTTACTCGTAGTTTGTCAACGCCAGCGCCAGCAGCGCCTTGGCCTGTTCGCGCAGCATCACCGGCTCGATGATCTCCGCATCCGAGCCGTAATGCAGCACGTCCATCAACAGCTCGCGCGAGACGCTGTAAGGCACCTTCAGCTCGTAGCGACCATCGGCCAGGAAGCGCCCCTGCTGCTTGGAATGCCAGTGTTCGTCGGCCACCCAACGCGCGGCCTTGGCACTGAACACGATCGTGGCCCAGCCCTTGGGCGGGCCGGAGAAGATGCCGTAGCTGGCGCCCAGCTGTTCGTCCAGCTCGGTGTCGTCCACGTCGCGGGCCACGGTGTCCACCACCCGCGCCTTGTAGATGCGGTCCACCGCGAAGCTGCGCAGGCCCTCGCGCCCGTGGTCCCAGGCGTCGAGGTACCAGTTGTCGCGGTAGTGGGTCATGCGCTGCGGCGAGACCGTGCGCTTGGTCGCCTCATCGGTGGAACGGGCGCGGTACTCGAAGGCCAGTTGCTTGCGCTCCAGCACCGCCGAGGCCACCGCACGGAAGCTGGCTTCGTCGAACTTGCGGCCGCGGTGCGGGATCACCCGGACCCGATCGACCGGCCAGGTGGAGACCCCGGCCTGGGCCGCGAGCAGGCCTTCGATGCGCTGCTGCAGCGGCGCCAGCACCGAGGACAGCACGCCGCCGCCGGTCCGCGCCAGCAGATGCTGCGAGGCCAGCAGCGCATGCAGCTCTTCGGAGCTGAGCCACAGCCCGGGCAGTTCGAAGCGGTCGCTCTCGTCGTCCTGGTAGCGGAAGCCGGCCTCGCCGTCGCCCTCCACCGGCGCCATCAGCGCATCGCGCAGGAAGGCCAGGTCGCGGTAGACGGTGGCGCGGGAACACTCCAGTTTTTCCTGCAGGGTTGCCACCGTCACCGGATAGCGGGCGGACTTCAGCAGACGATGCAGGGCGTTGATGCGTTCATATCGGTCCATGACCCGATTATGTCCGAGTCGCCGCCGTTGTGGCGGCCCGGACCGCATCTTCGGCTATCGTGAAGGCCCGATTCCTGCCGTTGCCCCCTGTCATGCGCCTGTTGCCCGCCGCCCTCCTCCTGTCCGCGCTGTTGTCCGGCTGCGGTGGCAGCCCCGATCCGGCCGCTCCGGCCGCCGTGCCGGCCGCGCCGAGCGTGCCGGCCGCAGCCGACCCGGTGCAGGCAGTGCTTGCGGCCAGCCAGCGCTTCGGGCAGCTGCGCAGCTTCCACGCCAGCCTGCGCATGCAGGGCCCGCGCACGGTGGACACCACGATGGAGTTCGTGGCCCCGGACCGCTACCGGCTGCAGACCGACGATGGCCCGCAGCTGATCATCGGCGACACCTTCTTCCTGCAGCGTGCCGGTGAAGTGCGCCAGGTGCCGGTCCCGCCCGGCCTGCTCGCGCAATGGCGCAGTCCGTTGCCGGCCGACCTGGCGCCAACCGATCTGACCGTGGACGACCTGGGCGGCGATACGATCGACGGCGTCGCCACGCGCAAGTATCGCGTGCGCCATGCCAATGCCGCGCCGGACGGCATGCTGTACTGGATCAACGCGCAGGGCCTGCCGGCGCAGATCGAACGCGAGGGCCAGACCCAGGGCCAGCGCTTCCGGATCACGCTGCGCTACACGCGGTTCGATGACCCGACGCTGCAGATCGCGCTACCCTGAACAGGGCTGTAGCCCGAACCCCTGCTAAAGCGCCACGCGCTGGCGGGAATCGCCGCCATATGCATCCAGTATCATCCCCCGTTGCATTTCCCCCACCGTTCGATCCGGAGAACCGTTGATGTCCCTGCGCGTCTCGTTGCTTGTTCCCCTGCTGCTGTGCGCCCCGGTGGCCTTCGCCCAGGACACCACCGACCCGGCCGCGATGACCTCGCCCTGGAGTGGCAGTGGTGGTGAGCTCGGCTTCGCCTCGGCCCGTGGCAACAGCAGTACCGAAAGCGCGAACGGTCGGCTGCGGCTGCGCTACACCGACGATGACTGGGTGCACAGCATGGACCTGTTCGGCCTGCGCTCGCGTTCGGACTACATCGAGACCAACGACGACGGCACCACCACCAAGCGCAGCAACACCACGGCCAACCGCTACACCGGCAGTGCCGGCAGCGCGCTGCAGCTGGGCGAGCACCGCCAGCTCACGGCCACGGTGCGTTACGAGCGCGATGACTTTGCCACCTACGACCGCCAGAGCTCGTTCGGTCTGGGTTACGGCACCCGATTGGTGGAGGGCGACAAGTTCTACATGGACGCGCAGATCGGCCCCGGTGTGCGCCGCACGCACAACACCGAAGACGACTCGACCCGTACCGGCCTGATCGGCCGCGGCCTGTTCGACGTGAAGTATTCGCTTACCCCCAACACCGACCTGGTCAACACCCTGCTGGTGGAATCGGGCTCGTACAACACCTTCGGCCAGAACGACTTCGGCGTGTCGGTGAGCATGAACGAACACCTGGCGCTGAAGGCCGGCTGGCAGGCGCGTTACAACAGCGACGTGGCCGAAGACAAGCGCAAGACCGACACCCTGACCACGATGAACGTGGTGTACAAGTTCAAGTGAGGCCCGTGGGCGCACCCGCGCCCCGGCACCGTAGAGCCGACCGTTGGTCGGCTGAGCGACTCGGCTGAGCCGACCGTTGGTCGGCTGAGCAGACTCAGCTGAGCCACCGTTGCTCGACTGAACGCCGAAACACCGGATACCGCGGCGCCCACGTCGCGTCGCCCCACCGCAGCATGCGCGGCAAGGCACTGCCGGCCGACGGCCGGCACCCCCCTCAGGGGCGTCTCACACCGCGAGCAGTTCGCCCGCGCCGCCCTCCAGCAAGCCACGCGCCACCAACTGCCCCAGCGCGTCCGGATCGCTGCCCGGCCCGCGCGCTTCGGCGCGCACGGTACGGCCATCGGCCACGCCGCCGACCAGCCCCTGCAGGAACAGATCCTCGCCCTCCCACTGCGCCAGGCCCGCCACCGGCACATGGCAGCTGCCGTGCAGCGCGCGGTTCATCGCGCGCTCGGCCTCCACGCAGGCGCGGGTGCGGGGATCGTCCAGCGTTGCCAGCAGCGCCATCACCTGCGCGTCCTCGCCATTGCATTCCACCGTCACCGCGCCCTGCGCCGGTGCCGGCAGCCAGGCCGGTGCGGTCAGCCGTGACACGATCCGCTCGCCCAGGCCCAACCGCTCCAGCCCGGCCACGGCCAGCACGATCGCGTCGTAGCCGCCGTTGTCCAGCTTGGCCAGGCGGGTGTTGACGTTGCCGCGCAGGTCCAGCAGCTCCAGGTCCGGGCGCAGCGCGCGCAGCTGGGATTGGCGGCGCAGCGAGGAAGTACCCACGCGCGCGCCGATCGGCAATGCGTCCAGTGAGGCGTAAAGGTTGGAGATGAAGCCATCGGCCGGATCGTGCCGGGCCAGCATGGCCGGCAGCGCGAACGGCGCGTCCAGCTCCATCGGCACGTCCTTGAGCGAGTGCACCGCGCAGTCGGCGTCGCCCCGCAGCATCGCCAGCTCCAGCTCCTTCAGGAACAGGCCCTTGCCGCCGATCGCGGCCAGCGAGCGGTCCAGCACCTCGTCGCCGCGCGTGCTCATCGGCACCAGCACCACCTCCAGCCCCGGATGCGCCTGGCGCAGGCGGTCGGCGACGTGTTCGCTCTGCCAGAGGGCAAGCGGGCTCTTTCGGGTGGCGATGCGCAGGGTTGTCATGCCGCCATTTTACAGGTGCTTGAGGTCCTGCTTGATGCTGGCCACGCAGCGCCGGCTCACCTCCAGCGGCGCCTTGCCATGGCGCAGCACGGCCTGGACCTGGCCTGCGCCATTTCGTCGCAGCTCGATCAGCTCGTGGCGGGCGACCAGGCAGTTGCGGTGGATGCGCACGAAGCGGTTGCCGAACTCCTCTTCCAGCGACTTCAGCGATTCCTCGAGGAGGTCCTCGCCGCGCGCGTGGTGTACGACGACGTACTTCTCTTCGGCCTGCAGGTAGTGGATGTCTTCGATCGGGATCAGCCGCAGGCTGCCACGCAGGCGCGCGCACAGCAGGGTGCGCGCCTGCTGGCTGGGCGTGCTGGGCTGCCCGCTGCGGCCGGCCAGGAAGGTGCGGGCGCGTTCCAGCGCGGCGGCCAGGCGTTCGGGGCGCACCGGCTTCATCAGGTAATCGATCGCGGCGGCCTCGAAGGCCGACAACGCGTGCGCGTCGTAGGCGGTGCAGAACACCACCGCCGGGCGCGGGTCGAACGTGGCCAGGTGGCGTGCCGCTTCCAGCCCGTCCAGGCCCGGCATCGCGATGTCCAGCAGGACCAGGTCCGGCTGCAGCTCGGCGCAGGCATGCAGCGCCTGTTCGCCATTCTCGGCCTCGGCCACCACCTCGACCCCGGCCAGTTCAGCCAGCAGGCTGCGCAGGCGCTCGCGGGCGAGCGGCTCGTCATCGGCAATGACCACCTTCAAGGCTGTTTCCTCACGGCACCGGGACGGTGATGTCGCAGGCATAGTAGCCGTCGCTCCACGCCCCCGTCATCCGCGCGGCCGGGCCGAAGCGCCAGGCCAGGCGATGGGCGATGCTGCGCTGTGCGTGGCCGGCCCCGTGTGCCAGCGGCAAGGCACGCGCCTGCGGGTCCGGCGCCGGGTTGTGCACGCGGATATGCAGCTGGTTGCCCTGGCAGGCCAGCGCGATGACGATGGTGCCGCCCCCGGGCAGCCGCGAGATGCCGTGCAGCACCGCGTTTTCCACCAGCGGCTGCAGCACCAGGCGCGGCATCGGCAGCGCCCACGGCAGGGGTTCCTCGCGTTGCCACTGCACCTGCAGGCGCTCGCCCAGGCGCAGCGATTCGATGGACAGGTAGCGCTCGGCCAGTTCGCACTCGTCGCGGAGCGTGGAATCGCCCTCGCCGGCGCCCAGTGCGGCGCGGAACAGGTCGGACAGGTCCAGCACCGCGCGCTCGGCCACCACCGGGTCGCGGCGTACCAGGCTGGCAATGAGGTTCATGCTGTTGAACAGGAAGTGCGGCCGGATCCGCGCCTGCAGCGCATCGGCCTGGGCACGCGCATTGGCCACGGTCTGCGCGGTCCAGCGATCGCTGACGTAGAAGTAGCGCAACGCCAGCGCCACGATCAACGCGGTCATGGTGGCGCTGCCCAGGGTGAAGCGCCAGAACCCGACCTGTTTGGCGAAGCCGTCGGCCTGCAGCACCCCGTAAAGGCCGTGCACCACGCCGGCGCAGAGCGCAGCGATCAGCGCGGTCATCGCCACCGCCAGCAGGGTGCCGGCCAGCTCGGGCAGGCGCGACAACGCGCCACGCGCCAGGCACAGGCAAATGGTCACCGCCAACGCCAGCCACAACGCGAAGCCGCTGGCCGAGAAGAAATCGGAGATCGACCAGTGCCGGCTGCCGTCCGGGGCCAGGGCGACCACGACCACCACCAGCTCGGCCAGGCCGAGCATCGCCGCCAGCCGCGGCAGGCGGCACAGCTCGGGCAACCAGGGTTGCTGGCGGGGGTCGTTCATGGCTCAGGCGGCCTGGAAGCGCCGGTCCAGCCAGTCGCCCAGGGCCTGCAGTTCTTCGCTGCAGACCTGGTGGGCCATCGGATAGGAATGCCACTCCACGGCGATGCCCAGGTCCTTGAAGGTCTGCGCGCTGTGCGCGCCGATCGCCTGCGGAATCACCGGGTCCTGGGTGCCGTGGGCCATGAACACCGGCGGCTGGATACCCTCGGGCGCACGCCGGGCCACGGCGTTTTCCGGGTCCGGCAGGTAGGTCGACAGCGCGATCACCCCGGCCAGCGGACGGGTCCGGCGCAGCATGGCACTCAGGATCACCGCCCCGCCCTGCGAGAAACCGGCCAGCAGGATGCGCTCGGCCGGAATGCCGGCGGCGACCTGCTGCTCGATCAGCGCATCCAGCAGCTGCACCGAGGCGTCCACGCCCGCGGCATCGGCGCGCGAACGGAAGTCCATGCTGACGATGTCGTACCAGGCCCGCATCGGCAGGCCGTTGTTGATGGTGATCGGCTGCACCGGCGCATGCGGGAACACGAAGCGGATCGCCGGCCAGTGCGGGCGCAGCAGCTCGGGCACGATCGGGGCGAAGTCGTGGCCATCGGCGCCCAGGCCGTGCAGCCACAGCACCGCCCATTGCGGGTCGGTGCCGGTTTCATTGATGACGGTGTCCAGCATGTGCGGCTCCCCTACGGTCGAACCGCATTATGCCGGGTCGCCGCGGTGCCGGGTCAGCCCGGCGCCGTGTGCTCGGCCGCGGCCTTGCGCAGCTGCGCGGCGCGCACCAGCACGGGCGGCGGCGCGGTTTCCTCGGGAATTTCCATCAGCCGCAGGCGGTGCATCAGGGTGCCCGGTCCGCGGGCGGAGGTGAGCGCCACCACCGGGATGGCCAGCACCATGCCGATCACCACCGGGGCCATCCACGCCGCCAGCGACGGCGACACGGCATACGCCAGCGCGCCCATGAACAGCCCGAACACGCTCAAGCCACCATAGCCGCGGATCAAGGCCGGCCAGGAAATGCCACCGTCGTCGCGCTGCTGCGCATCCCAGCCCGAATCCTTGCCGGCCAGCACTTCGGCCACGCCGCGCGACTGCACATACATCACCACCGGCGCCATCAGCGCGGCGAGCAGGGTTTCCAGCAGCATCGACAGCAGCGCGCGGATGCCGCCGCCGCAGCCGCGCCGCTCGACCGGGTCGAGCAGCATCGCGATGTACCCCAGCACCTTGGGGGTCAGCAGCACCACCATGGTGATGGCAAACATGCGGATGACCTTCTCTTCGTCCTGATGGCGCCAGTACAGGCTGGGCGAGAGATGCAGCACTTCGTTGAAATCGATGCCGCCCTGGAACAGCGGAATGGCGATGCCGACCAGCATCAGCATCCCCCACATCGGCGCGGTGAAGTAGTGGCCGATGCCGATCATCATGTGCATGCGGCTCACCCAGTGCAGGCCCTTGGAGCGCACCACCTTGGCGTGCTGCAGGTTGCCCTGGCACCAGCGGCGATCGCGCACCAGCATGTCGGTGAGGGTCGGCGGGCCTTCCTCGTAGCTGCCTTTCAGGTACGGCACCATGTGCGTGGCCCAGCCACCGCGGCGCATCAGCGCGGCCTCGACGAAATCGTGGCTGAGCACGTGGCCACCGAACGGCTGCTTGCCCGGCAGCGCGGGCAGGCCGGCGTTGTCGGCGAACGCCTGGGTGCGGATGATCGCGTTGTGGCCCCAGTAGTTGCTTTCCGCACCATGCCACCAGGCCACGCCGCGGCCGATCACCGGGCCATACACGCGGCCACCGAACTGCTGCATGCGGGCAAACAGCGTGCGCCCGCCGATCACCGCCGGCAGGGTCTGGATCAGGCCGACGTCCGGGTTGTGCTCCATGCCGGCAACCAGGCGCACGATGGTGTCTCCGGTCATCAGGCTGTCGGCATCCAGGATCAGCATCTGCGGATAACCGCCGCCCCAGCGCCGCACCCAGTCGGCGATGTTGCCGGCCTTGCGCCCGCTGTTGTCGCCACGACGCCGGTAGAACAGGCGTGCGTGCCCATCCACCGCGTCGCAGAGGTCGGCGAAGGCCTGTTCTTCGGCCGCACCGATATCCTCGCGCCGGGTGTCGCTGAGGACGAAGAAGTCGAACTTGTCCAGCTGCCCGGTCTCGGCCACGGACTCGTAGATGGCCTGCAGGCCGGCCAGCAGCCGGCGCGGGTCTTCGTTGTAGGTGGGCATCAGCAGCGCGGTGCGGGTGTGCACCACCGGCAGCGGCTGGTCGGGGTCGATGCCCAGCTTGTAGCCGCGATCGAACACCGCGGTGAGGAAGCCAGCCACCGCGCCGGCGAAGGACAGCGCGATCCAGGCGAACAGCGCCACGAACAGCACCAGCAGGCAGGCCTCCAGCACGGTGACGCCGTTGACGGCCAGCACCTTCCACATCATCACCGTGGCCGCGATGGTCATCGCCGCGGTGCCACCGAGGATGTAGAAGCGGCGCAGCGCCATCAGCCGCGGCGCGGTGCGCTGGCGCGGCACCTGCAGGCGACCCTCGCGGAACGACTGCTCGGGCATGGCCATCGGCACCTCGGCGGGCAGGATGGCCTGGCCGGCATCGGGGAGGACGTTGACTGTCTGCACACTCATCGGCGATTACCCTGCGTGAGTGGTGCCATCCCGGGCTGGCCCGGCGCGGAGAGGGTCATCCAGATCCTGGCACGCCCAGCGGCGTGCGTGTGTCCTGCCTGCGCGGGGCCGTGGCCGGCACGCAGCTGTTGTCTGTCACTACCGGAACCCACGAACTCTCCAACGGATCTGAGGCGAAAAATGCGGCTCAGCATAGGGGGCCAAATGTAAGCCGGATGCGAAGGGGGCCCGCGTGATTTCTCCCCATTCAGCAAATCTGTGACGCGTGCCGCCTCAGGCGGGGTGCGGCAAAACGCCGCAGGCCTTGTGGCACGGGGCTTTCCCCATTCATGTTGAACGCAGGTCCGGTTCCGGGAGCAGCCCGGCCGGCCGTGGCGGCCGCCCCGTCCCGCAGGCACCGTCGGCAGCGCGATGCGCAGCCCGCGCGCAGACCGGGCGATCGCGCCAACGTCGTCCCGGGATGCGTCAACCTGGGGTCACACGCGCCGCCGATGCAGCATCGCCGCCCCGCCTAGGCGTGGCAGCGACGTCATCGGTGCAGCGGGGTCTGCGGGGGACGCGTGCCTCAGGCCGGCGTGACGGCCACGGCGATATCGGCGTCCAGCAGCGGCTGGGTCAGCGCGCGCGAGCCGATCTGGGAAAACTGCAGGTGCGCCAGCAGATGCTGGGCCTGGGTGGCTTGCGGGCACGGTGCGATCCGCGGCCCTGCCGGCGGTCGCTCAGTGGTGATCACAACACTGGACATTGTCTGGTTATCTCGTTGCATTCCAATTCGCCGCGGGCCCCCTGCCGCGCGGAATGCGAACCCTATATCAAAACGAAGGCCATTGTGTGACGGGACCTGCATTGTGCCGGGGACCCTGCCCCAGGCGACAGAAAACTGGCGGCTACGCATAGGCAGCGGCTATCATGTAAACGTTTACAACCCAACCAAGACGGATATGGATTCCACTTCTACCTCCCAGTTCAGCCCCAAGTGGCAGTTCCGCTTCAACTTCTTCGACACCTACGGCGCGCCGAATACCCCGGCGTTCAAGGCGGCCTACAAGGCGCTGCCGTTCGGCCAGAAGATCAAGGTGAACTTCAACTTCTTCGCACTGTTTTTCAGCTGGATCTACCTGTTCATCCTGGGCATGTGGCGCAAGGCGCTGACCATCCTGGGCATCACCATCGTGCTGATGATCCTGGCGTCGTTCATGCCGGCCGTCGTCGGCCGCGGCGTCGGCATCGGCTGGTCGCTGCTCGTCGCGCTGACCACCAATTACGCCTATTACCTGGAGAAGGTGAAGGGCGACACCGGCTGGAACCCCTTTGCCGGCATGCGCTGGTAAGCGCTGCCTTGCGTGGGTGATGTTGATACAGGGCCCGGTCGAAAGACCGGGCTTTTTTGTGCGGTTCGCGTCAGCGGCAACGCGGGTCGATGACCACCTCGCCGTCTTCCTTGACGAAAGGCGTCTGCAGCACCGGCAGGATCTCAAGCACCCGCTCCGAGGGTCGCGCCAGGCGCACGCCCAGCGCGGTCTGCACGAAGGGGCGATTGATCAGGATCGGATGCCGCTGCATCGCGTCGAGCAGTGTGTCCTCGCCCAACCGTGGATCGCCCAGGCCAAGCTCGGCATACGGCGTACCCTTTTCCCGCAGTGCATCGCGTACGCACAGGCCGGCGCCGGCAATCAGTTCCCGCAGCCGCGTACGGTCCGGTGGTGCCTGAAGATACTCGATGACCTGCGCCTCGACCCCGGCATGGCGCAGCAACGCCAGGACATTGCGCGAGGTCGCGCAGGCCGGATTGTGGTAGATCACCGCTTTCATGCGCGCATCTCCTGCGTCGGCACGCTACCACCCTCGCGCAGGCTGCCCTCGCCGAGGGGCAGCCAGTCGACCTGGTTCTTGAACACGGCGCTGGGGCTGCCGTGCCGCTCGGGCCTGATCCAGGCCTGGCCCCCGGACCACGCCGGCCACGCGCGCAGTTGCTGGACCTTGGGATGGTCCGGGTCCACCGAGCCGGCCATCGGCAAGCCGTGCGGGTTGAACGGGCGCACCTTCGCCCCGTAGTGCAGCGGCAGGCGCTCCCCCTCGGAGGCCAACGCCGGGTCAGGGATATCGGCGGCTTCGACGATCAGGTCGGGCAAGGAGACCACGGATTGCTCCACACGTCATTGTTCGACTATTCTAGAAAAATGGAACATAAAACCGCAACCCATGCGCTGGCCGCGCTCGGCCATGCCACCCGACTGAGCGTCTTCCGCCTGCTCGTGCAGGCCGGGCACGGCGGCCGCCTCGCCGGTGAAATCGCGGCAGACCTTGGTCTGCCGGGCGCCACCCTGTCGTTCCATCTCAAGGAGCTGGCGGCGGCCGGCCTGGTCAGCGCCGAAGCACGAGGCCGCAGCATCTGCTATCGCGCCGACTTCAAGGCGATGGACGGCCTGGTCGGATACCTCACCGAGAACTGCTGCGCCGGCGATGCCAGCTGCGCGCCAGCCTCCCGCTGCGGTCCAGCGCAGTGACATCGCCTGGCGTTCCGCGGCTGGCGTTCCTCGACCGCTGGCTGACCGTGTGGATCTTCGCCGCCATGGCGCTGGGCCTGGGTCTTGGGACGGTGTTCGATGGCCTGCCTTTGGCGCTGGACACCTTGACGCTGGGGGGAACGAACGTGCCCATTGCCCTGGGGCTGATCCTGATGATGTACCCGCCTCTGGCCAAGGTGGATTACACCGCGTTGCCGGCAGTCTTCGCAGACAAGCGCGTGCTGGCGGTCTCGCTCGTGCAGAACTGGGTGGTGGGGCCGCTGCTGATGTTCGTGCTGGCCGCCGTGTTCCTGCACGACCATCCCGACTACATGACGGGCGTGATACTGATCGGATTGGCGCGCTGCATCGCCATGGTGCTGGTGTGGAATCAGCTGGCCGGCGGAGACAACCAGTACGTGGCGGGACTGGTGGCGTTCAACGCGCTCTTCCAGATCGCGTTCTTCAGCGCGTACGCCTGGTTCTTCCTGCGCGTGCTGCCATCCTGGGTCGGGCTTCAGGGCAGCGTGGTGCACATCAGCACGTGGTCCATGGCCGGCGCCGTGCTGTTCTATCTGGGCGTGCCGTTCGCGGCAGGCTGGCTCACTCGGCATGTGCTGCTGCGCCGGCGCGGGGCGCAGTGGTACGCAACGCGTTTCCTGCCGGCCATCAGCCCGATCACGCTGCTGGCATTGCTGTTCACCATCGTGGCCATGTTCAGCCTGAAAGGCAGTGAGGTGCTGCGCCTGCCGTTCGATGCACTGCGTATCGCCCTTCCATTGACGATCTACTTTGTCGTGCAGTTCCTTGTCAGCTTTGCGATGGGCCGCTGGGTGGCTCGCGATTATCCCCGCAGTACCGCAATCGCCTTCACTGCGGCAGGCAACAACTTCGAACTGGCCATCGCCGTCGCCATCGCCAGCTTCGGTCTGGCGTCGCCGGTAGCGTTCGCCGCAGTGATTGGGCCGCTGGTCGAGGTACCGGTGCTGATCCTGCTCGTGCACGTGGCAGTGCGTCTACGCCGTCGTGGCCGTGCGGCTGGAAGCGTACAGGCCACGCCTGCCGCGTCGCAGCGCCCGGCGCCCTGATCCTCACCGGCCCTTTCCCTGCCTCCTATCACGCTGCCGGCGACCGCCTTCCGGAGCCGCACATGTCCAACGCATCCACCCCCGACCGCCTCGAACGGGCCGCCCGCTGGCTCGGCCGCCAGAGCCACGACCTGGACGCCGTCGCGCGCCGCGTGATCGGGCGGCGTGCGGTCATCGACGACCCCAACCGCCGCCTGGAAGAACAATCCACCTTTGGTGAGCGGCTGGCCGACCGGGTGGCCAGCTTCGGCGGCTCGTGGACGTTCATCCTGCTGTTTGCCGCCGCGCTGCTGGTGTGGGTCGTTCTCAACACCGAGATCCTGGGCCGGACGGCGTTCGATCCCTACCCCTACATCTTCCTCAACCTCATGCTGTCGATGCTGGCCGCGATCCAGGCGCCGGTGATCATGATGAGCCAGAACCGGCAGGCGATGAAGGACCGGCAGATGGCCAGCTACGACTATGAGGTGAACCTCAAGGCCGAACTGGAAATCATGTCGCTGCACGAGAAAGTGGACACGGTGAGCCACGAAACGCTGCTGCAGATCCTGCAACAGCAGCAACGCCAGATCGACCTGCTGAGCGAGCTGGTGGCACGCGGCAGCACCCCGCCCGCGCCTTGAGCGAAGCGCGTGCCAACCCCGTCGCCACGCAGGACGTCGTCGTCCGCGGCGGCGACCAGGCGGCGCTGGCCGTAACGTCCTTCCTGCACGGCGACCGCCCCGCGACGTGCCGGTGGGTGATCCGCGAAACAGTGAGGCCGTGCCCGGCCTCGCCGGCGTCGGGTGATAGCATGCGCGGTCTTCGTCGTTCGCCCAACGCCCGGACACCGCCCGCATGGCCCAACCCAACCGACTCGCCTTCCTGGATGCCCTGCGCGGCCTCGCCGCCGTCTATGTGGTGCTGTTCCACGTCATGGCGATGCCGGCACCGGCACTGGCCACCGGGCCGGTAATGGGCGCCGTACTGGCGATGGGCGGCACCGGGGTGGCACTGTTCTTCGTCATCAGCGCGTTCTCGCTGGCCTACACGATGCCGCGCCACGCGCGCACGCCGCGGCCGCTGCTGAGCTTCTACCTGCACCGCGTGTTCCGCATCGCGCCGCTGTTCTTCGTGCTGCTGGCATTCTCGATATGGCGCGATGGCCGCGGCAGCCATGCCGGTCATTCGCTCCCGGAAATCCTGGCCAACGTCAGCTTCACCTTCAACCTGTTCCCGGGTTGGGAAGCGGGCATCGTGTGGGCCAGTTGGGCGATCGGGGTGGAGATGCTGTTCTACGCCGTGTTCCCGCTGCTGTTCCGGGTCATCGACCGCCCGCTGCGTGCGTGGTGGGTGGCGGTCGCGGGCACGCTGGCCAGCCTGCTGGCAGGCGCGGGCGTGTTCGGTGCGGGCGGGCTGGCGGCGGTAGGCGACTACGGGCTGCTGCGGCACCTGCCGGTGTTCCTGTACGGGATGCTGGCCTACCACCTGTTTGCCGCGCTGCCGACGCTGCAGGCCGGTACGGCGCGCCGCTGCTGCGCGGCCGCCCTGTTCGGTGGTGCGCTGCTGCTGGTCGCGCTGACCGTGGGCAGCGCGCGCGCGTGGGTGGTGCCGGGCCTGGGCTGGATCCTCTTCGGCGCAGGCTACGCGGCGCTGCTGGTTGGCATGTCGCGCTTCCCGCTGAAGTGGGTGGTCAACCGGGTGACCGCGTATCTGGGCCAGGTGAGTTATTCGCTCTACCTGGCCCACCCCATCGTGGTGGCGTTGCTGATCCCGGTGTTCCGGCGCATCCAAGCGCAGGTGCCGCACGCCGACCTGGCCTACCTGGCCTGTGCCGTGTTGACCCTCGCCGTTGCGATTCCGCTGGCCCATCTGGGCTATCGCCTGATCGAGGTCCCCGGCATCCGCGCCGGGCACCGCCTGCTGGCGGCCATCAACGGCCGCCGCACGGCGGTAGGTGCCGAACGCGCGCGGTGATCGCGGCCGCCCGGGCGGTCATGCGATAACCCGCCGCGCGCGGCCGCGGCGCGCGCCGCAGGAACGGGCGCGCAACAGGATCAGAACGTCTGCCAGTCCTCGCTGGCCAGGGCCGGCTCGCGTGCGGCAGCCTGCGGCGCGGCGCTGGCCCGCCTTGCCGGCGCACGCGCGGCGGGCGCGGCGGCGAACGCGGTACCGGTCTCGGTGCGGAAAATCGCCACCGCAGTGCCCAGGTGCTGCGCCTGCTCTTCCATCGCGCGCGCGGCGGCCGTGGCCTCTTCGACCAGCGCGGCGTTCTGCTGGGTGGTCTCGTCCATCTGGGTGATGGTCTGGTTGACCTGCTCGATGCCCGCCGACTGTTCCTTCGACGCCGCCGAGATCTCGGCCATGATGTCGTTCACCCGGCGCACGCCGCTGACGATGTCCTCCATGGTGCGGCCGGCGGTCTGCACCAGCGCCGAGCCTTCGGTGACCTGGCCGACCGAGTCGTCGATCAGGGTCTTGATCTCCTTGGCGGCACCGGCCGAACGCTGGGCCAGCGCACGCACTTCGGAGGCCACCACGGCAAAACCGCGGCCCTGCTCGCCGGCACGCGCCGCTTCCACGGCGGCGTTCAGGGCCAGGATGTTGGTCTGGAACGCGATGCCGTCGATCACCGAGATGATTTCGGCGATGCGCTTGGAGGAAGCTTCGATGCCGGCCATGGTGGTCACCACCCGGCCCACCACGTCACCGCCGCGCGAGGCGACGTCAGCCGCGTTGGCGGCCAGCGCGTTGGCCTGCACGGCGTGGTCGGCGTTCTGGCGCACGGTGGAGGTGAGTTCCTCCATCGAGGCGGCGGTTTCTTCCAGGCTGGCGGCCTGCTGTTCGGTGCGGCGCGACAGGTCGCTGTTGCCCGAGGCGATTTCGCCGGCGGCCAGGTTGATGCTGGCGGTGGCCTGCTGGATGCGGCCGACGATGTCGGTCAGCTGGGTCACGGTGGTATCGGCATCGTCGCGCATCCGCGCGAACACGCCGTGGAATTCACCCTGCATGCGCGCGGTGAGGTCGCCGGCGGCGATCGCGCGCAGCAGCGCGGAGATCTGCTGCAGGTTGTCGTCACTGACCTGCATCATGGTGTTGAGGTTTTCCACCATGCCGCGGAAGTCGTGGTCGAAACGCACCACGTCGCCGCGCAGGGTGAAGTCGCCCAGCGCGGCGGCACCGGCCAGGTCGCGGATCTGCGTGTTGATCGCACGCAGGTTGGCCTTGGTGGTGTCCATCGCCTCGGTGAAGCCGGCCTGCTCGCCCGGCAGGCGGTCCATGTCCTGGGACAGGTCGCCGACCGCGTAGCGCTGCATCACCTCGACCAGGCGGCGGGTCACGGCAATGTTGGCGCCGACCAGCTGGTTGGTGTCGCCGACCATGCGCCCGTACTCGCCGGGGAAGGCCTGCGCATCCATCCGGTAGCTCAGCTCGCCGGCCTCGTGCCGCTTGGCCATCTCGCCCTGCGCCGCCATCACCGAGGTGAGCTGGCTGCGCATGCGCTGCATCGATTCAAGCAGGCGCCCCACTTCGTCATTGCGCGGCGGCGGCAGCGCGGTATCCAGGCGGCCTTCGGCCACGTCCACCGACAGGCGTACCGCATCGGCCAGCGGGCGGATCGCCTGGCGGCGCAGCAGCACGTACACACTGGCACTGAGCACCAGCGCCGCGCCCAGGCCGACGGCCAGGATGATCCACAGCAGCGCGCGTGCCTGCGCGGTGATCAGCGCATACGGCACCACCACGCCCAGCGCGAAGCGCTCCTGGCTGCCACCGATGCGCAGCGGCACGTAGGCCTTCACGTTGCCGGCCTCATCCACCTGGAAATCCTCGAACCGCTTGTCCGCCCCCACCGCGGCCAGGATCTGGCGCGTGGTCGCATCGTCGCGGCGCTTGCCGATTTCCTTGGCATCGGCGGCGGCCAGCACGATGCCACCCGGCGAGATCAGTTCGACGCGGCCCTCGCCCATCGGGCGCAGGGCGGCCAGGCGGTCCTGCAGCGCCGCCAGGCCGAAGTCCACGGTCACCGCGCCAAGGAACTCGCCCTTGTCCAGCACCGGCGTGGACAGGGTGGTCATCAGCACCGGCTTGCCGGCGATCTCGTAGCGGTACGGCTCGGCCACGGTCTGGCGCTTGAGCGCACGCGGGCGCAGGTACCAGTCACCATCGCCCGGGGTGTCGTAGCCCTTGAGCGGATCCTGCGCGGGGCCGCCGTCCTGCCAGGACCAGTAGCTCATGAAGCGGCCGGTCGCATCGTGCGCCGGTGCATCGACGAACTCGCTGTCCTTGCCATCGAATGCCTGCGGTTCCCACAACGTGCCAAAGCCCACCCACTCCGGGTGCGAGCGCAGCTGCTGCTCCACCACCTGCGCGGCGACGGCACGGTTCAACGTGCCGGCGGCATGCTGCACCACCAGGCTGTCGGCGAGCGCCTTGCTGGTGGCGAAGGCGGTGGCCAGCTCGGCGCCGACCCGGCGCGATTCGGCATCCGCTTCACTCTGCATGGTCTGCCGCGAGGCACCTATCAGGGCCTGGCTGGCTTCGCGGTAGCTGATGGCGGCGGTGACGCCAAAGCAGAGCATGGCAATGAGCGCGGTACCGAGCATCAGCCGGTTGGCGATGCTGCCGGGGCGCGGGGAGGCGGCGGTGCGGGACGCGGACATGGGGACGGTTCCGGGAAGGAGTACGGTTCAGCGGACGCCATCAAGCGCCACTACGGCTTCACGCAGTCCATTGCGGTCCGGATCGGCGCGGTGCGACTCACGCCCGACCCGGCAGGAAAACGGCAACACTTCGACACGGCGCGGCGAGCGCGCCTGCCGGCACGGCCGATGGCCGTCCCAGCACCGCCCCGACACGCACGTCGGGGCATTGAGCTGGATAACGGCGCCACGGCGCCGATGTTGAGTCCCGTTTCCTGACCCTGTTCAGTGTTGCCCGGGTGCCGGGGCCGGATCCGCCGGCTTCCGCCCCACGCGGTCGACCAGGGTGCGGCTGGCCGCGTTGAGCCCGCGTACCTCCACCTGCCCACCGTGCGCGCGCAGTTTGTCCAGCACCCGTTCCAGCGCCGCCACCGCGCTGAGGTCCCAGAAATGCGCCTGGGCCAGGTCCACCACCACCCGCGCCGGCACCTGCTGCAGGTCGACGCTGGCCGCGAACTGGCCGGCCGAGGCGAAGAACACCTGGCCGCTGACGGTGTAAACGCGGGTACCGTCCGCCTCGATGACATCGTCGACCTGCAGCATCCGCCCGACCTTGCGCGCGAAGAACAGCGCCGACAGCAAGACCCCGGTCAGCACCCCCTTGGCCAGGTCATGCGTGGCCACGGTGACCACCACGGTGGCGATCATCACCATCGAAGAGCTCTTCGGGTGCTGGCGCAGCTCCTGGAACGAGCGCCAGTGGAAGGTGCCGATGCTGACCATCACCATCACCGCCACCAACGCCGCCATCGGGATCTGCCGCACCCACTCGGCGCCATAGACCACCAGCAACAGCAGCAGCACCCCGGCCACCAGGCAGGACAGCCGCCCGCGCCCGCCGGAGGACACGTTGATCACCGACTGGCCGATCATCGCGCAGCCGCCCATGCCGCCGAACAGCCCGGCGGTGATGTTGGCCAGGCCCTGGCCGGCGCACTCGCGGTTGCGCTGGCTGGGGGTGTCGGTCATGTCCTCGACGATCTGCGCGGTCATCATCGACTCCAGCAGGCCCACCACCGCCAACGTCGCCGACACCGGCAGCAGCAGGCGCAGGGTGTCCCAGGTGAGCGGCACGTCCGGGAACAGGAACACCGGCAAGCTGTCCGGCAGCGCGCCCATGTCGCCCACCGTGCGCACGTCCCAGTGCAGGCCGATCGACAGCGCGGTGAGCACCACGATCGCCACCAGCGGCGAAGGCACCGCGCGGGTCAGCCGCGGCAGCAGGTAGATGATCGCCAGCCCCGCCGCGCACACCGCCCACACCTGCCAGGACCGGCCGATCAACTCGGGCATCTGCGCCAGGAAGATCAGGATCGCCAGCGCGTTGACGAAGCCGGTGATGACCGAGCGCGACACGAAGCGCATCAGCACGCCCAGCTTCAGGACGCCGGCGAGTACCTGCAGCAGGCCGGCCAGGATCGTGGCGGCCAGCAGGTACTGCAGGCCGTGGTCCTTGACCAGGTCGACCATGACCAGCGCCATCGCCCCGGTCGCGGCCGAGATCATGCCCGGGCGGCCGCCGGCGATCGCGGTCACCACCGCGATGCAGAACGAGGCGTACAGCCCCACCTTGGGGTCCACCCCGGCGATGATCGAAAAAGCGATCGCTTCGGGAATCAGGGCCAGCGCGACGACCGTGCCGGACAGCAGGTCACCGCGGATATTGCCGAGCCATTGCTGGCGCAGCGGATAGGAAACAGACATGGGCAGACTCCGCGCGCCGGCGATGCGCACGGCGCGCTGTGTGATGAAGACACGACACTCCCTGGACCCGGCAGTGGCACGGGTGCGTGATCAACGCGATATCAGGGCGGGGTCATCACAATCCAGCAGGGCGGGCGGCGGCGGCGCGCAGGATAACGCAGCCCCCGGCCTGGCTCAACGCGCCGGTTGACCGTATCGGCGCCGCACGCGCACGATGCCGGCTCACGGCTCCCACCACAGGTACCTGCATGTACGGTTTGATCGGAAAGATGTTGATCGCCCCGGGCCAGCGCGACAGCGTGCTCGCGATCCTGCTGGACGGTACGCGCGACATGCCCGGTTGCCGCAGTTACGTGGTGGCCACCGACCCCACCCACGCCGACGCACTCTGGATCACCGAAGTCTGGGACAGCCAGGAGGCGCACCGCGGCTCGCTGGCATTGCCGGCGGTGCAGGCCGCGATCGCCAAGGCCCGGCCGCATATCACTGGTTTCGGCGAACGGTTCGAAACCGTGCCGGTGGGTGGGCACGGGATCTGAGCGGGCCGGCTCAGCGCGCGAAATGCCTGGCGCCAGCCACGCACGCCACCGCACACAGGGTCACCCCCAGCATGCCCATGCTCACCCGCTCGTGCAGCAGCACGGCGGCCAGCACCAGCCCGAAGAAGGGCTGCAGCAACTGCAGTTGGCCGACCGCCGCGATCCCCCCCTGTGCCAACCCGCGATACCAGAACATGAAACCGATCAGCATGCTGAACACCGACACATAGCCCAGCCCCAGCCACGCCTGGGTGCCCACGTGTGCCACGTCAAGCGGCCAGCGCAACCACAGCAGCGGCACCATCAAGGGCAACGACAGCAGCAATGCCCAGCTGATCACCTGCCATCCTCCCAACGTCCGCGTGAGTCGCGCGCCTTCGGCGTAGCCCAACCCGCAGACCAGCACGGCGGCGACCATCAGCAGATCGCCCTGCAGCGAGCCCCGGCCTGCGCCGAGCAGTGCATAGCCGGCCACCGCCGCGCTGCCCAGCAGCGAGAACACCCAGAACGCCGGACGCAGGCGCTCGCCACCGCGCAGCACGCCGAACACTGCCGTACTCAGCGGCAGCAAGCCGAGAAACACGATCGAGTGTGCCGAGGACACGTGCTGCAGCGCCAGCGCGGTCAGCAGCGGGAATCCCACCACCACCCCCACTGCCACCACCAGCAACGAGGCCAGGCTGGACCGCGAGGGCGGCCGCTGACGCAAGCCCACCAGCATGGCCGCGCCCAGCAACGCGGCGATACTCGCGCGCGCCGCGGTCAGGAACGTGGGGTCGAGGTCGGCGACCGCCACGCGCGTGGCCGGCAGTGAGCCGGCGAAGATCAGCACGCCAATGAATCCGTTGATCCAGCCTTGTGTCCGGTCGTGCATGCCTGCGTTCCTTGAATGAACCGCCAGTGGACCACGCACGACAGCAGGGCACCCATACACAATCCAGTACACTTCCGCCGAACTGTTATGCCCTCCTGTGCAACACGGATCGCCCCATGCCACTGCCCCAGCGCATCACCCGCATCGAGACGGTCATGGAGGCGGTACGCGCGCGCATCACCGCGCGCAGCTATGTGCCAGGCACGCGCCTGCCGTCGGTGCGCGCCCAGGCAGCGACCCTGCAGGTGTCGGTGTCCACGGTTGTCGAAGCCTATGCACGCCTCACCGCCGAGGGGCTCATCAGCCCGCGCCCGGGTGCCGGCTTCCACGTGAGTGGTCCGGTCGCACCGCTGGCACTGGCGGGCATGGATCCGCCGCGCGACCGGCAGGTCGATCCTCTCTGGCTGGCACGGCAATCCCTGGAGCATGAGCCAGGCATGCTCAAGCCGGGCTGCGGCTGGCTGCCCGAGGACTGGATGTACGTCGAGGGCATCCGCCGTGGCCTGCGCAGCGCCGCGCGTGCCGATGCCGCCGCACTGGCCGACTACGCAACCCCGCTCGGCCTGCCTGCGCTGCGCCAGCTGCTCGCCCGGCGCCTGGCCGGGTACGCCATCGATGCGGCACCGGAACAGATCATGCTCACCGAATCGGGATCGCATGCGGTCGATCTGATCTGCCGCTTCCTGTTGTCGCCCGGCGATACGGTCCTGGTGGATGATCCGTGTTATTTCAACTTCCTGGCGTTGCTCAAGGCGCACCGGGTCAACGTGGTGGGCATTCCGTACACGCCCACCGGCCCCGACGTGGAGGCCTTCAGCGCCGCGCTGCAGGCCCACTCGCCGCGGGTGTACATCACCAACTCGGGCATCCACAACCCGACCGGCGCCACGCTCTCGCCGGTCACCGCGCACCGCCTGCTGAGCGCCGCGGACAGCTCGGACCTGGTGATCATCGAGGATGACCTGTTCGCCGATTTCGAGCACGCCCCGGCGCCACGCCTGGCCGCGTTCGACGGCCTGTCGCGGGTGATCCAGGTGGGCAGTTTTTCCAAGACCCTGTCCGCGTCGGTGCGCTGTGGCTTCATCGTTGCCCGTGGCGACTGGATCGAAGGGCTGGCCGACCTGAAGATCGCCACCAGCTTCGGCGGCGGACGCCTGGCGGCGGACATCCTGCTCACCGCGCTGACCGCCAGCGGCTACCGGCGGCACGTCGAAGCGGTGCGCACCCGGCTGGCGAGCGCGCGCGACACCACGTTGGCACGACTGGCGCCGCTCGGTATCCGGCCGTGGGTGGTGCCGCAGGCGGGAATGCTGCTGTGGTGCCAACTGCCCGATGGGGTGGACGCGGCCAACATCGCGCGCCGCTGCCTGGCCGAGGGCATCGTGCTGGCGCCGGGCAACGCATTCAGCCCTTCGCTCGCTGCCGCGGGCTTTCTCCGTTTCAATGCAGCGCAGGCCCAGGACAGGCGCGTGTTCGAGGTCCTGGCACGCGCGATGCGCGGCTGACGCGGCGCGCTGTCTGCGCGACCAACGGCCGTCCGGCCACGCCTCGTGAATGCTTCATCCTCGCCGCACGCGCACACCTTCACGGGCATTGCGCAGGCCGCGCGGGAGAGTAGCCTGAAAGGAACGGTGGCAGGCAAGGCGCATGTGGGACAGCAGCAGCGATAGTGACCGGGTTGCATTGATCGACGCATTGAACGTGATGGACCCGGCGTTGGGGCGCGCGCTGGATCCGATTACCGAGCTTGCTGCGTTCACCTTCGACGTGCCCATCGCGCTGATTTCGATCGTCGACGCCGACAGCCAGCGCTTCATCTCGCGCGTCGGCCTCGCCGTGGAGGGCACCGATCGGCACGCCTCGATCTGCTCGTGGGCCATCGGCTCGGCGCAGGTGATGCAGGTGGCCGACCTGCGCGAGGACCCGCGCTTCGCACAGAATCCGCTGGTGGTCGGCCCCGAACAGGTGCGCTTCTATGCCGGCGCTCCCCTGCTCACCAGGTCCGGGCTGGCCCTGGGCACCCTGTGCGTGATGGGACGCGCGCCGCGCGTGCTGTCGCCGCTGGAAGTGCAACAGCTGCAGACGCTTGCCCGCGTGGTGATGGCGCAGATGGAACTGAAGATGTCCATGGGCCGGCGCGAGCAGGTCACCGGCCTGCCCAACCGCCAGCAGTTCCAGGCGGACCTCGACCTGCTGGCGCGGCGTGCCGGCGACGGGCACTTCACTGCGGTGCTGCTGGACGTCCTGGATGCCCACAGCGCCAACGACGCCGGCCAGGCCCTGGGCATGAAACCGGTGGAGGCCCTGCTCCGGCAATCCTCGCTGCGCGTGCAGAGCGTGCTGCAGGACCAGGCGCAGGTCTACCACGTTGGCGTCAGCCGGTTCGCGTTCTTCCTGGTCGACCAGGACCGCACGCAGGTGGAGGCGCTGCTGGATCGATTGCGCGAACGCATGCGGCGACCGCTGATGGCCGGCAGCGTGCCGATGTTGCCGCAGTTCCATGCCGGTGCCTGCCACTTCAAGGCGGTCGCGGCCGACACCAACGACCTCATCCGCAAATGCCTGGTCGCCATGCAGCATGCCGTGCAGACCGATGCATGCCTGTGCTGGTACTCCGACGAGCGCGACGCGCGCCTGCGCCGGCGCTACCGTCTCGCCTCCGATGCCGCGCGCGGCCTGGCCCAACACCAGTTCAGCCTGGTCTACCAACCGCGTTTCAGCCTGCACGATGGGATGCCGGTGGCCGCCGAAGCGCTGCTGCGCTGGGTCCATCCCATGCTCGGGCCGGTCAGCCCCGGCGAGTTCATCCCGGTGCTGGAGCGCACCGCATTGATGCCGGCGTTGAGCCGCTGGGTGGTCGATCACGCGCTGGCCCAGCTGGCGCTATGGCAGCACGCGCTCCCCGGTTTTGGCCTGTCGCTGAACCTGTCGCCGCGCGACTTCGATGATCCCGGCCTGTGGGAGATGCTGTCCACCCGGCTGCAGGCGCATGGCCTGCCTGCGTCGCTGCTGGAGGTGGAAATCACCGAGGGCGAATGGTTGCAGGGCCACCCCGGCGCGGTGCCGCAACTGCGCGCGATGGCCACCGCCGGGATCCGCATCGCCATCGATGATTTCGGCAGCGGCTACAGCAACTTCGGCTACCTGAGCGAAGTGCCGATCTCCCTGATCAAGATCGACCGCAGCCTGGTGACCGGGCTGGCGCGCTCGCGCACCTCGCGACTGAAGGTGGAGGCCATCATCAAACTGGCCCGGCAACTGGGCTACCGCACGGTGGCCGAGGGCGTGGAGTCCGACGCCGAACTGTCGCTGCTGCGCCTGTGGGGTTGCGACGAGGCGCAAGGCTACCTTCTCGCCCGGCCCATGACGGCCGACGCGGCCACCCTGCTGGTGGATGCGTGCCGGGCCGGCTCCCCGGGCGAAGACACCGCCTGATCGTCACGGCGCGCGCTCCTCACGCCGCCAGCGCATTAATTCACCGCCCCTTGATCGCACGCAGGACTACGCTCGGCGTGCAGTAGCCAGGGAGCCATGCAATGCCGAACACGGGACTGTTCTACCTGCTGGAAGTCGCCGGCGATGCCGACAAGCAAGACCCGCACGTACTGCGCAGGCTGCGCTTCGTGCGCGCCGAATGCCTGCTCTGCCACACCCTGCTCAATGCCGCCAGCGCGCCGGGCCTGGTCAACGTGGCGCACGGCTCGGCCGTGCTCACCTGCGCCCACTGCGGCAACCGCCAGGCGATCTCCGGCGCACGCTTCTCCGACTTCGCCATGCGCCTGCAACGCGGCCTGATCCCGCCGCGCGAAGACGCGTTGCCAGTGGCCTCGCCGACGCCACCGGACCTCATCGTCGCCGACTCCATGCCGCACAAGCCCGCCCTGCGCTAGCGGCGGTCAGGCCTGCCACACGCTGAAGTCGCCGTTGGCCTCCACCGCCGTCAGCACGAACTGCTGCCGCCAGTCGACCAATACCAGCCCGAACGCCGCGTGCAAGGTGGCGAACACCGCCGAGAGCTGCATGTCGTCGCCGTCCAGCGTGGCTCCCAGCGCGCGCACCCCGCCTGCGTCGGCGAGTCCGTGCAGCAGCACGTCCGAGGACGGCTGGATCGCGAAGCCGCCCACCACCTGCCCCAGCGCCTGCGCGGAGGTGGTGAGGATCGGCGCGGCGATCGCCAGCGTCGCGAACTGGTCGGCCAGCCGCTGCACCGCACCGGGCGCCTGGACCAGCACGGGTCGGTCCAGGTGCCGCACATGCAGCGCCGACCAACCATTGGGCAGGCGATGCGCCAACTCGAACGCCTTGTACTCGGTCAGCGCGCGCTGCAGTTGCGGCAGGGCCGCGGCGGGCCAGAATTCCAGCTGGCACCACTCGTCCTCGTGGAACTGCGGCGCCCCATCGGCCGTGGCCGGATCGGGTGCACGGAACTGCAGCGCATCGCCTGCGATGGTCGGCATCGAGTACAGGACCTCCGCCGGGTCAAGCCGCTGCGGGGGAACGTCCTTGCGCGATCCCAGTGATGCCTTGATCCGATCCATCCAGCCCATGTCTACTCCCTGCAAGGTGGCGCCCGCCCAGGGCGATGTCGTGACGTGCCGCGCTGCCCGCGGGCCAACGGCGCCATGAAGCGTCCGTGTTCAGGTGAGACGTTCGGGTGAAGGTCGGCCCGTGCCACGCCGACCGCCGGCATGCGGTGTGGTTTCCCAGGCGGCGGCGCGCCCTTCCAGCGGCGCAGGGGCGGCGTGCGACGACAGGCCGCCGGGCGGCTGCGGATGTGCCATGCTGCGCGCAATCACCACGGAGACACCGCAATGGCCAAGGGCATGGACAGCAAGAAAGAGCAGAAGAAGAAACCCGCCAAGACCGCCAAGGAAAAGAAGGCGGAGAAGAACGAGAAGAAGACCACGCGGGGTTTTGCACCGACCTGAGCCGGCGCGGCCCGGCTCAGCCGTCGCCGCCCATCAGCCAGCGCAGCGCCTGCGGGAACGACACCTGCCAGTCCTCGGGGTAGGTGTGGCCGCCGTCATGGGTCCGCGAGCGCACTTGGTTGCCCTCGCCAAACAACCTGCGGAAGTCCTCACTCATCCGCAGGTTGCGCGGCCCTTCCTCGCGACCATTGACTACCACCACGCGCTTGCCGCGCGCCTTGCTCTCCGTCGGCGTGGCCTGGCTGCCACCGGGCGACACCAGCAGTGCCCCGGCGTAGTCCTGCGGATGCTGGGCCAGCAACGCACCGGCATGCTGGGACCCCTGCGAGAACCCCATCAGGTAGATCCGCTTGCGGTCGATGCATTGCCGTGCGGCCAGCGCGTCGAGTCCGTCCTGCACCGCCCGATGGGTGCCGTCGAAGCCCGGGCCGATCCAGCGGAAGCTGTCGAACGTATCGATCATTTCAGTGCCGTTGATGCCCAGCAGCACCGCGCCGGCATCGGCGAGCGGTTGATCGCTTTCATCCAGGTGGCCATTGATGCCATAGCCGTGCAGCCAGACCACTACCGGCGGGCAGGCACCGGCGGCCACCACCCCCGGCGAGGGGGGAAGTACCGAGATCGCCCCCACCCTGCCGGCCGCCACCTCGCGGTAGCGCCGCTGGGCATTGGCCAGCACGCTCTGGAAGGCCGGGGTCTGGCGAAGATCGGCGAAATCGGCATCCTCGGCCAGCATCGGACCAAACCACAGACCGCGCTCATCGGCTTCGCGCAGGTAGCGCAGCGCCAGCATTTCATCGGTGCCACGCCGAGCCAGCAATGCGGCCACCTGGTACGGCGCCCGCAGTTGCGCGCGGTCCTCGCGGCTGGCGGCCAGGTACAGCGCAAGGGCCTGCAGCTCGTTGCTGTCTTCCATGGCATCGGCGCGCTTGACCAGATCCTGCGCGTCATCGGCATTGATCAGCGCATTCACCACCGGACTCAGCACCGGGAAGGTGGCATCTTCGACCTCGTCGGCCGTAGCCGCGTGCAGTGCGGGCGCGCAGGACAGGAGGGCGGCAGCCAGGGCGAAACCGAACAGACACTTCACGCGGATCTTCCTTGAGGTACGACGGCAGCGGCGGAGTCTATCCACCCTGCCCGGTTTCGTCACCCTCGGCGTGGCGCACGTGCGCCTGGGTTACCGCGCCTACGCGACATTGCCGACGCCTGCTATCGATGCGTGCGTGCGTCAACCGATCTTCAGCCCGCTGATGCGCGCGTCGGCCACGACGAACCGGTGGGTCAGCACCACCGGGCTGCCCGGGAAGGTGCCACTCACCCGTGAGGTCACCACATCCTGGCCGTCGCGGCGCTCCCAGTGCAGCGGTTCGGTACGATGCTGATAGCGCGCGCGTGCGTGCGCCATCCACGCGGCAATCGCCGCCACGCCCCGATGGTCCTGGCGCTCGTCGTGGACCGTGGCGTCGACAGCAAAGCAATCCTCGATGCGAACGCCGGGTCCACCATTACTGAGCGCAAAGTAGCGCGAAAGCGGCAAAGGCAGATCGAGCGTCATCACACGTGCTCCGCAGGGGTCTGGCGATATTCTCGACGCGGCCCGGGCCGCCCACAAGAACGCACGAAAAGGTAAGTAACCGTCGCCATGAGAAAGGCATACACACCAGACACCGCCGCATCGGACGTGGCCGCCGCCCTGGACGTGCTGGACGGCCGCTGGAAGCTGCTGATCCTGTTCCACCTGTTCGACGGAAAGATCCAGCGCTACTCCGACCTTGAGCGGCTCATCCCGGCCATCTCGCAGAAGATGCTCGCCCAGCAGCTGCGTGCACTGGAAGCCGATGGCATCGTCGAACGAACCGTCTACCCGCAGGTGCCACCCAGGGTGGAGTACCGCCTCACCGCATGGGGGCAGGCGCTCTGCCCGGCACTGGATGCGCTGTTGCTGTGGCGGGAGCAGAAGCCCCCTGCGGCGGATGCGCCGGCTTAAACCTTTCGCGTGTTTGCTGCATCCAACGGGGGATACCCACCGCAAGGCGAACGACATGAAGGCATGGAAACGGCTGCTCCTGGTGTTGCTCATCGCTGGTACGTTGCCGTTGAGCCTGGCCAACGCGGGTCACCCCGTGGCGCAACAGGTCCATACCCGCGACATCGACAACTTCTGGATCGCCTACGACGCGGTCCGCGGCGAGGCCGATCCTGCGCGCAGGCAGCAGCTCATCAAGACCCTCTACATCGACAAGGGCACGCCGGGGCTGCATGCGCTGATGCAGGCGCGCCACTACAGCGGCGAGCAGTACGTGGCGGCCATCGATGCCTGGCCGCGCTACTGGGCCTCGATACGCCCGCTGACCGGCCGCGCGTTGGCCGCCACCACCGCCCTCGATGCCGACCTGGCCAAACTCAAGCGCCTGTACCCGGCGCTGCGTCCGGCCAGCATCACCTACGCGATCGGCGTGCTGCGCACCGGCGGCACCACCCTGGACGACAAGGTGCTGATCGGCGCCGAGCTTGCCCTGGGCGATGACAGTGTCGACGTGTCGGAGCTGCCCGAACCCCTGCAGACCCGCCTGCGCACGTTCTACGCCTCGCAACCGTTCCACAACAACCGCCAGAACAACATCCACGAGTACATCCATACCCAGCAGGTGGAGGCCGGCGACACCCTGGCCCAATATGCGTTGCGCGAAGGCGCGGCGGAGCTGGTGGCGGAGCTGGTCACCGGGAAGAAGCCCGACCTGCCGCTGTACGTGTACGGGCCGGCGCATGAGGATGCACTCAAGGCGCAGTTCCAGGCCGACCGCCGCGGCAACGATTACCGCGACTGGCTGTATAACAGCAGCGCGAATCGCTTCGGGGTCAGTGACCTGGGGTATTACGTGGGGTACCGCATCGCCCGTGCCTACTACGACGCGCACCCGGACAAGGCCAAGGCGGTCGCCGACCTCCTCGAGCTTCGGTATGACGACAGGGAGGCCGTGGATGAGCTGATCGAGCGCTCCGGGTACTTTTCCGGCTAGTCAGGCTGGGGGCAAGGCGACACTCGCCGACCATGCACGTTGATCACCTACGAAGTGCCGCGACATCAGCGATTGCAACGCTTACCGAACTGTCTTCAGTCTGCTTCGGCCAGCTGAAACGTTTTAGCGTTTGAGGTTCTTGGGCTGCAGACCAAGCGTTGGCAGGGAGTGTTTCCTATCCTCCGCAGGAACGTCGCTCTCTTTGTCCTTCGGCGTTTCCCCAGTTAAATCCTCACTGGGTCACCACCGGGCGCTACGACAACGATCTGCCAGCCGTGAAACCATCGCGCAAGCGCTGAATTTTTCCAACCATTTTCTCAAGCGTATAAAAAAGGCACCCGGGCCGTCGCCTGAGTGCCTGTTTTTTTTGGTGGCCCACCATCAATCACATCATCATCGCCTCCAATTGAAATACAAGGATACATGCGAATTTGACAATGAACGTTACCGCCAAAGTTACCGCCAAAATGTCGCGGTTAGATCATTGCTGAGCAGTGACGCCAGGCAGACTCGTCCGCGACCGACTGACGTCTCACGGCAAGCTAATCAACTCCAACCTTGTGTGAGCTCAGGAGTGTGACGACACCCCTGCGCTGATGATCACGTGCGTCTGGGGAGTACTGTCTTTCCATTTCTTAGGAGACGGCGAGCCTTACGAATGGACCATTCCTTCTATAGTAGGTAGCCGATCTGACTGGCCATTACCCCCTCATGGAGAGGGGGACAGTCGAAATATTCACCGCAGGGAAGCGGAGACTATCCAGCCACAGGCGATCAGAAAGTAACCTTCCAGACGCCGCCTCCCTTGCAGCGACTACAGTGTAGAAACGACCTCCAATCCTTGCGAAGTTCAAGCCTCTCCACCCCTTTCCACGCCTTGTCTGCGGCATGCGCGCTTTCCCAGCTATTGTGTCCGCAATCGCCTCGGCGGCGCATGATGTCGAAGTTCGGGGTAGAACTCACTTTCTTGTAGAAAATGGCTTGCCCAGCCTGGATATCGCCTTGCCTACCGTCTTCATCGTCAACCGCGTGCTCTTCCGAATCAGCCGGATTCGCATCATTTTCTGTGGTGGTTTTGCGCGCATATCCCAGCTGAACCTCCGCGTTCTCTGCCCTAGTTTTCTCAACAGACAACTCGGTCTCTAGGTCGGTTATTCTGCGGTTTGCCTTGTCGAGGTCGTCTGCAAGGCTATTGGCAATCTCGTATACGCCGTCGATCATGCTTGCATTACCCTGCAGCTCTGCCAGCTTCTTCCGCGTTTGCGCCCTGAAAACAGACCCAATCTCTGCAGGCTCTGTGATCGACAGGGCGGATGCGGCCATAACACGTTGCCGTAACTGTTCGCGAAAGCGATCCTCCGCGTTCGTGTTGGCGGGTGCGTCAAGCATCCTTTCTGAAGTCCACACCGTGCTCACCAACTGATCGAGTGAGGTGCCAATGTTCGGCCAATAGATACGCACTGCGCCATCGAAGCAAGCAGCCCTCCTGCCTAGGCGATTTGATATCTCCCAAGCTGCATCGGAGTCAACGGATGACACATAACCAAGTCCAACCAAGTCAGACGCCAGCTTCTTATCTAGCCCATCCCACACAAATTCGTCATCATCTTCGGATACAAGGATTAGTGGGAATTTTCGCTGGCCGGAGAGGATGATCTTGCAAACCTCCGCCCCACCCTCCGGGCCTGTAAATGCGCGCGGCCTCCCCGACGGGATCTGAGCGCCGTCAATCTCCCAGTCCCTATGCAGTCGAATCATTTCGCGAAGAACGGCAGGGCAGCGAGCGCTGGTCGATCTTGGCGCGATCTTTGTTCCAAGGTTGGATGCTGACACCGAAGCAAACACCACAACGCGCTCATCGGTGGCACCAATACATACACGGGTAACGAACTCCTGCGCTTCGTTCGCCCTCTCCCTCAGAATTAGCTCTTCAGCGTACTGATCGTCGACCTCTACGGTCTCGCGGGTGAACGTACCACCGCCACCGGGAGTTTCAGACGCGAATGACCCAGATCGCTCCGCCGCGTCCAGCACACCTTTCGACGTAAGCCAACCGGTCATGCTTTCGTGTACGGAACGGATTCGTTCCGCACGCATCTGCGTACCAAGTCCCTTTCTCTCTAGCAGATAGGCTGACACAGTTTGCATTTCTTCCCCCTATTGGAAATGTAACCGCCAGTTTCACTCAACGCCCCCACCCCTGCAATGGTGCCCGTCCGGCCCCACCTCGTGAACCTAGGCCTCGTGGAACGGCCAATGGTAGAACGGGCGCCAGCGGGATCTCTGGCGCGCACTTGTCCCCCTCCACGCCTGCGCGCTTAATGGGGCGCTTTTTCCGCACCCACTGCATTGGGGCAATAAGCAGACGCACCAACGATGACACCAGCCATGAATGGTCGTCAATTCGCCTGCGGATCCCTGCGCCCGAAGGGCTGCTGAGGGACTCGGTAGCCGACAAGACTTGCCTAGGACAGAGATGACTCACCGAGAGACTGGGATGGCACCTTCCAGCAGTGTCCGACAGGTAAAGCCCCAGTACTTGGAGTGTTTTAGAAAGACTATGAATTGCAATTAGGTATCGCCGTTTCGGTAACACCATCCGCTCCAGACTACCCCGAAGCTGAATCAGCACTAATGACTGCCATCAACGGGGCTCGCGAGCTAACGGCTGAGTAGCAGCCCCTGAACCCGTTGATTTAACGGGGCTAGCTATTTCCGCTGGTAACATTGGTAACACTGGTAACGCCGGGTTCAAACTCTAGTGTTACCAACGGTTTTCAGGCTTATCTGACTGGCCGACACAGTGGTTACAGCCGGTAACATTGGTAACACGCGGGACCTGCGCCATGCGAGGGCGCTTAGCTTACCTAGATCCCGTCAGCTGTCGCGCCGCAGGCACCGTCATGCCGAGTGGCCCAGCCTGTCATACAGGCAGGTTCTGCGGCACGTGTCATTAGGCCCCTCAGGGTGAGATGGTTGCGCCTGGAATCGTCCTGTACTATTTCTGGAGTATCCCGAAACCAATTTTGGCGAGGATGACGTGCGTATCGCATACTTTGTAATTCTGCTGCTCGCGGCCGGCGCAGCCGAAACCTCTGAACCGGTCAAGAACTCAATCGCACGACCCTACTATGAGTGCGTTCGGAGTTCCGCCGTTCGATACGCCAAGAAGGCGGAAGAGACCGCTGCGGTAATCCAGGCAGCGGAAGCGTCGTGCCAAGAGAAGCGGGACGACCTGCTCGCCGAGATCATTGCCAACATCATCATAAGAGGATCGTCTGGAGATGCTGAGGATGGCGGCAAGCGAATCCTGAGCCATTTGGAGTCAGAGTGGAGGCCCTATGTTGTTCTGGCAATTCTTGAGGCTCGTTGACCTCAGGGCCGCTCAAGGCACTGCGGCCTGACGCACCCACTGCCGCCGCCCGTTAGGCGCAAAACTAATGAGGGCAAGACCGAAAAGAAAAGCCCGAAAGTAACCACGACGGGACACTCAGGCGAACCAGCGATTACGGCTCGACGCCGTGTTTCGTGCGGAAGTCCTTTTCCATCAGCTCGCACGCACTGGCAACGAACCTCTGCGTACCAGGGTCTAGAGACTTTCGCTCGCACTCCTCCCAGCATAAGGCGATGGCATCGCGTTCTCTGCCCTTCTCCTTCGCTTGGGGCGATGAGCCATTCATTATCAAGATAACAATCACGACCGCGAATCCGACGCCGCCTAGCAGTACAAGCGTACCGCGCCCGGCCGCCTTCGTCGCAGGTGCGATGGGCGCGGCAGATTGGGGGGGCGACAGGGCCTGGCGTCTGCACCGCTCCGCACGACGGACATGCCTGGGCAGTAGTGCTAATGGTATGCCCGCTTTCCGGGCAGGTTATAAGAGCGATCCTTGATTCCCCCTGGTTAGAGTTGGGATTGTAGCTCCAATAGTGAAAATGAGCCCCGAGGGACATCTCAGCCCGCGCCCCGAGCCGCTTCCGGATGTGTACCAGCTAGCGCGCCTCGACACCAGACGCGGGCCGCATCCACTTCCCGTCCTCCGCCTTCCCCGCCTTGATCGCCCTCGCTACTCCATCCAGCCAGCCGATTCGACCACGACCAGGCTGAGCCCAGGTCGGTCGCACTCCTTGGGACTGGGCAACGGCGCCCTGCGGGGCGATACTGGCCCCATGGAGCATCGAAATGACTAGGGAGACGGTAGCCGGCGTTCAGCCGGCAGTGATGCGCTGGGCACGCGAGTCCATCGGCATGTCGGTGGCCGATGTTGCTGTGCGCCTGAAGCGACAGGCCATTGAGATCGAGTCCTGGGAGCGGGGCGACACCTCTCCGACCTATGCCCAACTGGAAGCGCTGGCTTACGACCTATACAAGCGCCCACTTGCGGTTTTCTTTCTTCCAACTCCGCCCAAAGAAGCGTCTCCCAGACAAGAATTCCGTACCCTTCCCGAAGAAGATCTTGCCACGCTGGATAGGGACACCTACCTCCATCTACGCAAGGCGCGCGCCTACCAACTGGGCTTGGCGGAGCTTTACGAGGGCACCAATCCGGCACATTCCAAGATTTGGAATGAGGTGAAGCTGAGAATCGGCGACGACCTCGCCGCCAAAGCTCGTCAGATTAGGGCCACCCTTGGCATTGATACCGAGATCCAAGCGTCTTGGGCGCGAGACGAGGATGCGCTAAAAGCGTGGCGCGAAGCCATCGAGAAGCGCGGGATATTTGTTTTCAAGGACAGCTTCAAACAGACCAGCATTTCAGGGTTCTGCTTGCGCGATGAAGAATTCCCGTTGATCTACATCAACAACAGCACTACCAAGACTCGCCAGATATTTTCATTGCTACATGAGCTAGCACATGCACTGTTCGCCATCAACGGTATATCGAAGTTCGACACCTCGTACATCGACGACCTTCCCAAGCGGGAGCAGGCTATCGAGGTGTTCTGCAATGCGGTGGCCGCCGAGGTATTGATTCCGTCTGCAGTTTTCGACCACCGCACCCAAAGCGCACCACACTCCGTTGATACCCAACCCGACTCCTTCTTCTCAGATCTTGCGCGCGCATTTGGAGTGAGTCGAGAAGCGATCCTCCGGCGCTTCCTCGATCGAGGCCGAGCAACCAAGATCTTTTATGAGGCAAAAGCCCTTGAGTGGACCCAACAGAAAAAGGAAGGCGCTGGCGGCGGCAGTTGGTACGCATCAAAGGGGGCATATCTCAGCGACAGGTTACTGAGAGATGTCTTCTCACGGCATCTGCGAGGTCAACTCAGCCAAGAGAAGGCGGCAGATTTCCTGGGCGTAAAGCCGTCCCAAGTACCAGGCCTTGAGGAGCTTGTTTTGCGAAGGAAAGCGCAATGATCTATGTTTTCGACACTGGCTCCTTTAGCAAGCTCAAGCACTACTACCCCGGCGTTTTCGCGACGTTGTGGGCCGGATTGGACGACATGGTCAAGGCCGGGTCCTTGCTCTCCACAAAAGAGGTCAGGCGGGAGCTCCAGAACGGCGCGCCTGACCCGTACGTTGATGGATGGATCACGAAGAACGGCCACATCTTTACCACGCCTTCTATGCAGGAGCTTCAGATCGTCGCCTCGATCTTGGCGGTCAATCATTTTCAGAGCATCATCGGCGAGAAGCAGAGACTGAAAGGCACTCCGGTTGCGGATCCTTTCGTAATTGCTGCCGCTAAAGCCCGCGCAGGCACCGTCGTCACCGAGGAACTGTTCAAGGACAAGTCCGCAAAGATGCCGAACATCTGCAAGCATTTCAATGTTCAATGCACCACCCTTGAAGGATTCATGGCACAGCAAGAGTGGACGTTCTAGGCTGACACGAGCCGCATAAGCAACTCGCCAGTCGAGGTGGACTACGGATTCGGCGCAGTACTCACGCCTCGTCAGCCTACTGCCATTCCACTGGGAATCCATCAACGCGGTGACCCGGGCCCGTTTTTTGGCTCCTGATGCGGCCGATCATGCGTCCATCTTTAGTTCGATGCTCCGCTGTATCCTTGACATGGCTGCAGGACTGGCAACCAACTGCATATCGACATCGCCCAAATCAATAGGCGGCAATGCCATTTGCTGCGCGACTTGTTTTGCAATCGAAGGTCCACCCAAGCGGCGTACGGCGCTAGTCAGCCCACCAAAGAAGCGGCTGGCGAGGTCATCCATGTCGGACTTTTCTCGGTGAGGCTTCCCTGCGTTGTCAGCCAACGCGAAAAGAGCGTAAGCGACCGCAATTTCCTCGCCGGCTTGGCTGAGCAGATGCTCGCAGGCCTGCTCCGCCACTTCCTTGGCAACGTCATGCTTACCCTTGGTGCAACTATCCGCGACCACTGTCAGTTCGAGTTCCAGACGCGGCAGTTCAGCGGCAATCTCCGACTCCATAGCCCGGTACTCCTCGGCCAGCGACAGCGCCGAACGCTCGGCCGCCCTCAGCTTCTGAATGTCGCGGGTCAGCATGCCGTCGCTATCGCGGAGCTTGGCACTCCACTGCTGCCTCGCCTTTACCGCCTCACCCCGCGCAGCCTGCTGGGCGCGGCTCATCGTTTCGACCTTGGCCCTCAGTGCCCGCTTACGCTGCGCAGCCTCGGCCAATTGCTGGGCCAGTTCACCGAGTCGCTGCCGCTTTGCTGACACCGGCACTGGCACCATCTCGGTCCCGGTAGCTTCGGTTGTCACCTGGGGCGCACCACCATTTGCTTCGCTCTCATTCATTGCTGTTCCTCCATTGAAATCGTGTTGTTGAATTTTTGCGGCCATGGCAATCACAGCCGCCGTTGAACCGACTCGCACCACGCTCGCAGAGAGCCGTCATGCACCTTGCGCGAATCGAAGACGAAGAGCCGGACTGCGCCCAGCCCCGGTATGCGTACAACTTGTGATGGCCGGCCATCGGCGCAGGGCTTGAGCCAGCCCGCTTCGACAAGCGCACGCGTGGATAGGCGCGCATCGTGTCCGGCGCACAGTTCGCGGTTGAACGCCTCTGGCAGCACCATGTACTCGGTGACGCCTTCCTCATCGAACCGCTTGAAGTCCGCCCGATCACGAACCTGCGGCGTGCCGGGCGCGGCTCGGTTGCTCTAGGCGACTTCCACCGTGCGCTTCAAAAAAGGCGCGGATGCGCGACAGCAGCGCATCGGTATCGGCACCGCCGGAGCCACCGCGCCGCTGCAGCCACGCTTGGAAACACGCCGCCGCGCCTTTTGTCGCCTCGCCCTTTGGCCAGCCGGTGAGTTGGTGGCGGCAGGTGCTGGCCAACTCGCCCGCGAAGGCCACAATGGCGAACCGCTCGGCCACCCGCTGTACCTCGCCAGAAGCATCATCCGGCAGGTAGGTGGCCAGGAACCGGTCGGGTGATGCGCGCAGCTGCGCGGTGACCTTGGGGCTGTCGATGTGGGTCAGGTATTCCATCCACAGCGGCGCGGCGTCACCTTGACCCTAGCGTTCGGCTGGGCCGACACGGGGATGGTGAACAAGGGCAGCTTCGTGGTGGATGAGGCCGAGCACAGCGGTCCACCCGACGTCATCACCATCCGCGCTCGGAGCGCCGACCTCACCCACTCGATCCGCACAAGGCGCGAGCGCAGTTGGCACGACGCCACGCTGGGTGCGGTGCTTCGCACCCTTGCCGAGGACCACTCGTTGAAAGCCGCAGTGGCCGCCGACCTGGCCGCCGTTGCCCTGCCGCACCTGGACCAGGCCAACGAGAGCGATGTGAACCTGCTCACCCGGCTGGGAAAACGCTTCGATGCGGTCGCCACCATCAAGGCCGGCACGCTCATCTTCAAGCCCATCGACGGCACCACCACGGCCGCCGGCATCGACCTGCCCCGGTACACGCTGACGCGCGCCTCCGGTGACTCGCATCGCTACACCGTGGTGGACCGCGACGCGGTCACTGGCGTGCGGGCCTACTGGGGTGATCGTGGCGCGGCCCGCCGCAAGGCCGTGCTGGTGGGCAGCGACAAGAACGAGAAGAAGCTGCAGGCCACATACGCGAGCGAGGACGAGGCGCGACAGCATGCGAAGGCGGAGCTGCAGCGGTTGGCACGCGGGACGGCGACGTTGGCGGTCAACCTGGCGCTAGGACGTGCAGATCTGTATCCGGGTCAGAAGGTGGATGTCGCGGGCGTCAAGCCGGAGATCGATGGCACAGCATGGCTAGTCGTCAAAACTACCCACACAATCGAAGGCGGCGCGGGGTTCCGAACCGCCATCGAACTAGAAAGAAGCGCGAATCCGACTTAGGCTAATCCTTGGTTTACGCGCTCATCCAATAGCGATGTAAATACAACAGATCCTTCAACCATTGAAGCCCCTCTAATTTCCACCAAGAACGGTATTCGCTCTGCCGCATTCAGTGCCACCGTCATTCCCCAACTGTTGCTCCGCCAAAAATCTGGACTCTGAGCTCCGTCAAAGAGCACCAAGCAGTCATTGTCCCCCAACGCTTCAACAGCAGCATCCACAACGCTACTGAAGTCAATAATCGAGCCTATATCCTTCGGTCGCGCGGTAACGTCCATCAGCGCATACGTCATAGCTCTGGTGACATCCGATGGAGGCCTCGTCGCCACCGCCACGCCCTGGCCCGAAATTCTCATGTCAGTAGCGCCGAGCGCTTCCGAAAGTGCAGGTAGCGCAAGGCCAAATGGGATGAATAGTCGCTTGGGCCAGTTGTGCGAGACGAACAGCTTTGAGTTCACGATTCTATATGGACCTGAGTTCGAATCCGCCTGCGCCACATCCGAAATGGTGTCGTCGGATACAGTCGAATGCAAAAATGTCTTCGACTTTTTTACAAAGTCAGAAAGCGTATACATCCAGAAATTTTTGACGCCCGCGCGTCGCCGGATGTCCATTACGAGCTCAGGTTGCGGCCGCAGGCCAGCTGCACTCTTGGTGTCCTGCCACCAGTCTTCCTTTACGTCAGACGTGATCAGCAACACTCCTTTTGGTTTTGGATTTGCTTTTACTGCGTGGTCAAGTAGTTGCGTCCAAAGAAGATAGTCTCCGTATTGCCGTTCATAGATCAGGCCGTCCGCCATGTACCGGTCGCCGGCCTTGCCTTGATCAAGATAGCCTGGCCCCATCTTCACCTCATACCTTTCTGCAGCCTCGCGGTAGCAGCTGTCCAGCGCCGCTTGGCCCTGAGGTCGCTCCCCTACACGACCGCCGAGCAGCTTCGTCAGGAACGAGTTAACCTCATCCTTGCCGCCTGGCGCCACATAGCCGTCAGCCAGCCCACCAGCCAGCTTCGCGAGTTCCCCTACGCTTTCGGCGATCTTCTTCATGATCGCCTGCACCTCTTCGCCCGAACCACGCTCACCGAACTCAATAGTTTGGATGCTCTGACGAAACGTTGAATGTGCCTTGTTGACGTTGGCAGCCAAAGACTTGGCCTTGTCGTGCTCGTCTCGCATCGCCTTAAGGCGGTTTCTCTGAAACTCCACCGCCACTTGGTAGGGAATCCACAAACGGTCCTTCTGGGATTCAAGCAGCCCCATGATCTCTCGGCGAGCCGTTGGAGAGACTCGGTAGAGGTTCAAGAGAACGTTCGTGTCGAGAACGATGAGAGCGCTGGTCCAAAGCGAGCGGATTTCCGCATCGGTGGGATCGTAATAACCTTCGAAGAGCGGCTTCATTCGAGTTCCTTCCTTTGGACCTGAATTTAAGTTCGAACGGGGGACAACGATTTTTCGCCTGTCGCGCTTGCCTCTACAGGCGGCTTGTACGCGATGGATATTTTGACCTACGGCCAGTATTAGCTGGCCAATGTTCAGCTCTATCGTTTGCGGCTTGCCTTATGGCGCGAGCCTATCTGAAAGCTGACATCTCGCTGGGTCACCGAGCCGGCATTGACCTGGCCTTGGTTGTCGCCGCCCACCATCGCCAGTGCCCCTGCCTGCGGCTGTACGGGGACTTCGTCCTTTGTGGCGGTAAGCATCATGCGCAGCGCGGCGCGCATCTTTGGCGGTGCCGCGCGGAAGCAAATGAGCATCTCCGCTTCCTCCTCCACCAGCTCGGAGGGGAAACCCGTCAGCACGTATCCGATATCCACCCCCAGCTCGCTCACTTCATGGAGGTAGGCCGCCGTGGGTGAGTTGACCCCGGTCTCGTATCGCATCTGGGTGTTTTTGTTCTTGCCCGCGTGCGTTCCCATCTCGTCCTGGCTCATCTCCAGGCGCTCCCGCTCCGCACGCAGCCGGGGGCCAACACCGAGCTTCGAATCCTCAATCAGTGACATATTTCGCACCTCGCATATTGACTAGTTCGTTTTTACGAACTATCTTTAATTGACTTACCCGATAATCAGACCTTGGCGCCTTAAATGTACAACCAAGCACTAAAAACCGCACTCCAGGTCCGCGAAGAGCTGGATCGCCAAGGCGTCTCGATCGCCGAGTTCGCCCGCACCCACAACCTTGATGCACGGGCCACTTGGCTGGTCTTGTCCGGCCGCAACAAGGGCCGCCGGGGCGCAGGCCACAAGGCAGCCGTCGTGCTGGGCCTCAAGGCCGGCATCATCGCCACCACCTCCAACTGAGGAACACGCATGTCTTTGCACAGTGCTCGTAGGAAGGAGGTCTTTCGCTGCCCTTTCTGTGGTTCGCCGCTGGTGAAGCGCACCAGCCACCTGAGCCATGAGCATCTGAGGCACGACTCGTACAACTGCACCGATCCCATGTGCTCCGCGGCCTTCACCGGCCACAGCGAACTGACCGGCGTAGCCAGCCCCAGCGGCCTTCCCGGCGCCAGGCCTACCGACCTCCCCCCATCCCCGGCGTACGCATGCGAGGTCGACCAGCGCCCCCACCGGATGCACTGCAGCGGCAACCAACCCGATCTGCTGGACGGCTTGCCGCTTCGCGCCAACAGCTGAGGAAACCACCCATGGCTGTTCTTGAACTGGCGACACTATCGCCAACGGCAACGCTTTGCCTGAATTCACCATCCGCTGCGGCGGTCTGGTCGCTGGCCACCACGGATACGCCGGACGCAAAGGCGAGTCGGTCGATGTCTTCACCGCCGCCCCGGTATGGCAGTTGATGGCCTTACGCCTGGTCCGCTGCGCCCCCGGCGATGACCGCGTGGTGGAAGCTACTGACCTGGGTATCGAACTGAACGACTGCGGCATCGTGGTGAACTCCGCCGTTCACATGGGCGATGCCGGCACAACGAACAGCGAGGCAGCGCCATGATGCCGCGCGACGCCTGGTCCACCGCGCAGGCGCCCGTGTTCATTTCAGGGCCGTCCGGCCACGTCCCCACAGACCCCGGCGGCGAAGGCCACAGAGGCCGCCACACTGGCCGAGCGGGCAGCCGCCTTCCGCAAAAGGCCGGCGGCAGCGTCCAGGTCATCACGGGGCTACAGGGCCGTCAGCAGACGCGCAACACCCGCCGTAACGCGAAGGCCTGAACTGCCCATGCAAGAAGATATCCGCCAGCACGTGCTGCAGCGTATCGAGCGGGACTATGGCCCCACGCATCGTCCCAGCACCCCATACATGCGCGGCGGCAACCGGCGTGCGCCAAGCAAAGGAGGTGCGCGCCCATCGCATGCCCGCGCCGGACGCATTCGCCAAGGTGCTTGCCTTTGCACGCGAGCGCGGCAGACGCACGCCGCACACCAAAGGCAGCTGCCCGGGCTACCTTGCACCGGCGGTGGTCCTGGCCTACAGCGCCCGTCTACGGGGTATTGAAGTGGGAACGCTGACCGAGGCACACCGGCTTGACCAGGGCGTGCACGGGCAGCGCTGCAAGGGTTCCCGCGACTCGATCACCGAGTGGAATGCGGAGATGACAGCAGCGTGGGACCAGCTGCTCGCACGACGCGCGGCCATCGAGCAATCGGAGAGATTCTCTCTGCACGGTCTTAAGCATCGGGGCGTCACCGACACCGCCGGAAATCGCGGTGACAAGCAGGACGCTGCTGGGCATAAATCCCCCCTCACCACGGGTCGCTACGATCACGACCTCCCCGTCGTGAAACCACCGCGCAATCGATGAATTCTCCCGGCAATTGTCCCGGCGGCACAAAAAAGGCACTTGGGCCGACGCTTAAGTGCCTGTTTTCTATGGTGGGCCCAGAAGGATTCGAACCTTCAACCAAAGGATTATGAGTCCTCTGCTCTAACCGTTGAGCTATAGGCCCTTGCGGCCGCACAGTGTAGTGGACGCCAACGGCTGCTTTCCACTGCGAACGTCACCGAAATCGTCTCAGTCGCCGCTTTCAGCCAAACCGCTGCCCCATTGCCTGCACCCTGCCGGCGTTCTCGGCCGCCAGCGCCCGCAGCGCCGTCGAGCGCAACAGCCGCGACCCGGCCACCCGCTGCCAGAAGTCCAGCGCCAGTGGCGCCGCCCATTGCAGGTGCGCAAGGTCGCCACTGCGCTCCGGCGCCACCTGCGCCAGCGGGCGTGCCGCACGCAGCACGCCGCTGCGGGAGGGGGCCAGCGACATCGGCAGCATGTCGTACACCGGTGCCAGTGGCAGCGGGCCGCGATCCACCAGATGGAAGCCGAGGTTGCCCTGATGCATGTCGCTGTTGCCGATCAGCCGGCCGAAGGCGTGCAGGCGCGCCATGGCCGTGGCGGTGTCGCGATCCACCCAGCGCTGCGCCAGCAGCGCCTCTGCAGCCACGCCCCAGGTCGTGGTCGCCTCGCCGACGAAGGCCGAGGACAGCGCCAGCAGCGAGACGAAGCCGCGTCGCCCCAGTACGTCCGGCGTGCGGTCGAAGCGCTCTACTTCGAGGAAGGTGTGGCTGTCGGTCTGGATCAACTGCGATGCAGCAGCAGGCACGCCTGCATCGCGCAGGCACGTCAGTGCCAGGTGCTCGCATGCCAGCAGATCGGCCCAGCGCTCCGCGGCGTCTCCTGCGGCGGGCTGGGCGAACTTCACCAGTGCGGCGTAGCGGCCATTGGCATGGTCGACGGTGGCGGTGAACTTCGGCTGCTCGCCACCGGGAGACGAACCGACGTCTTCGCCTTCCAGCGCAGCGGCGGCGCGCGCCGGGTAGTGGACGGCGCGCTCGTCGGCCCGCACCCGATCCGGTGGCGCATCCAGCGCGCGCAGCGCCGCATCCACCGCATCGCCTCCGAGGAGCAGATCGCCGGTTTCAGTACCCCCTGCACGTACCAGGGCCATCAGGGTGTCGCCGAGCTGCCAGCGGTTGAGGTCGTCGGGAACACCCAGCTCACGGCCACGACGGTGTGCGAAGGTGCGGCCGAGAAAGCCCTGCGGGCGCAGGTCGTCCAGGTACCACGGCAGGCCGGGGAAGTGGCCTTCCACGCCGGAGTCAGGTGGCCGGGTGAGGTTGGGGCGCGCGGTATCGGGTTGCACGTGGAAGGTATCGCCGGTGAGCGCCACCACGGTCCCGAGCTCTTCCAGGGTGGCATCGGCGCGCAGCCGGAACAGCGGCCACTCGCTGCCGGCCGCGGTGGGCTGGCGGACGGCGTAGGTGGTAGCGCGGGTATGGCCCAGGCGTACGACGCGGTCGCCCGCCTCGGCGACCAGGCGTGCGAGCGTGGGCCGGGTGATCCCCAGACGCGCCGCCAGGGCACCTGCTGGCACGGCGTCGCCGGCGGGCAGGCTGTTGAGCAGATCCTGGGGCTCGAGGGTGCGAGGGCGCGCCATGGGGAGGACCAACGGAATTAAGTTACGAATCTATACGTCAAAAGATGGCTTTTAGCAACACCGCATTATTTCAATCCATTGATTAATAATAATTCTATTGGATGTAACGGCTTTCTCACTTGATAATTACGTTACGTATTTGTTTACGTAAAAAGTTGCGTGTCGGGACCGAAAAGCAGCCAGCCATGGGCTGGCTCTACGATTGTGGGCGGCCGATCCGATGCGCAGCGAGGTGACGACTTGGGGCAGCCGATCCAGCGCGCAGCGAGGTAACGCCCACCGCCCCGCCGTCGCCCACAAAAAAGCCCCGCCGAAGCGGGGCTTTTTGAACGCCTTACCGGCCGCCTGGGATCAATCGATATCCAGGAAGCTGCGCAGCTGCTCGGACCGGCTCGGGTGACGCAGCTTGCGCAGCGCCTTCGCTTCGATCTGGCGGATGCGCTCGCGGGTGACGTCGAACTGCTTGCCGACTTCCTCGAGGGTGTGGTCGGTGTTCATGTCGATGCCGAAGCGCATGCGCAGCACCTTGGCTTCCCTCGGGGTGAGGCCAGCCAGCACGTCACGCACGGTTTCAGACAAGTTGATGTTGGTGGTGTTCTCGATCGGGGACTCCACGTTGGTGTCCTCGATGAAGTCGCCCAGATGGGAATCCTCGTCGTCGCCGATCGGGGTTTCCATCGAGATCGGCTCCTTGGCGATCTTCATCACCTTGCGGATCTTGTCTTCCGGCATGTCCATTTCCTTGGCCAGCTCCTCCGGCGTGGCCTCGCGGCCGTACTGCTGGAGCATCTGGCGAGAAATGCGGTTCAACTTGTTGATCGTTTCGATCATGTGCACCGGGATACGGATGGTGCGCGCCTGATCGGCGATCGAACGGGTGATGGCCTGGCGGATCCACCAGGTCGCATACGTGGAGAACTTGTAACCACGACGGTATTCGAACTTGTCCACGGCCTTCATCAGGCCGATGTTGCCTTCCTGGATGAGGTCGAGGAACTGCAGGCCGCGGTTGGTGTACTTCTTGGCGATGGAGATCACCAGGCGCAGGTTGGCCTCGACCATTTCCTTCTTGGCCTTGCGCGCACGCGCTTCGCCGTAGGCCATGGCGCGGCTGATTTCCTTCAGCTCGTCCAGTTCCAGCCAGGTGGTCTTTTCGATGTCGAGCGTGGCCTGCTGCTCGGCAATGATCTGGTCCTTGACGTCACGCAGGGCCGAGGACCACTTCTGCTTGCGCTTCAGTGCGTCTTCCACCCACTCCAGGTTGGTCTGGTTGCCTTCCCAGGACCGGATGAAGTCCTTGCGCGGCATGCGCGCGGTCACGGTCGCCAGGTTCAGCACGCGGCGCTCGTGGGACTTGATGTCGGCCATTACGTCGCGCAGCTGCTTGACCAGCACGTCGGTCAGCGGCAGCGGCAGCTTCAGGGTGACGAACACGGCAGCCATGTCGTCGCGCAGCTTGGCCAGCGGCTTGCGGTCGCCCTTGGCGGCGGCCTTCTTGAAGGCGGCGTAGGCATCGGCCAGCGCCTGCATGCGGCGGGCGACTTCTTCCGGGTCCGGACCGGTCGGGCCGGCTTCTTCCTCAACGTCGTCGCCGTCGTCGTCTTCATCGGCGTCTTCGTCGGCGTCGTCGCTGGTGTCTTCAGCCACGACCGGGGCCGGCACTTCTTCGACCAGGTCGTTGAAGCCGACGATCACTTCGGCCAGGCGCTTCTTGCCTTCCTTGTGCGCGTCGTAGTCGGCCAGCAGCGATTCGACCGACACCGGGAAGGTGCCGAGCGCGGCCTGGACCTGGCCCAGGCCTTCTTCGATGCGCTTGGCGATGGCGATTTCGCCTTCGCGGGTCAGCAGCTCGACGGTACCCATTTCGCGCATGTACATGCGCACCGGGTCGGTGGTGCGACCACCTTCGGTGTCCAGCGCGCTCAGCGCGGCGGCAGCTTCTTCGGCCGCGGTGTCATCGACTTCGCGGTTGCCGGTGTTGCCGTCGTTGAGCAGGAGGGTTTCTGCATCGGGCGCAACTTCATGGACATCAATGCCCATGCCGTTGATCATGCCGATGATGTCTTCGATCTGCTCCGGGTCGACGATGTCGTCGGGCAGGTGGTCATTGACTTCGGCGTAGGTCAGGTAGCCCTGTTCCAGGCCCTTGCTGATCAGAAGCTTGATGTCGTTTTGCTGGGCAGGACGTTCGTTGGCCATGTAGTGCTCGCGCCACCGGCAGGGAGAGGAATAGAACCTAGCATTATACCAGCCCGGCGCCCTGCCGGCCCGGGCGGTGGTCCCGGGGTCAGGGTCTGAGCAGGAAGGTCACTGGACCATCGTTGACCAGGCTGACAACCATATGGGCGCCGAACTGGCCGGTTTCCACCCCCGGAACGTGTTTTTGCCTGCAGATCTCCACCAGTCGGTTGAATCCGCGTTCAGCCTCCACGGGTGGTGCGGCGGTGCTGAACCCCGGGCGCATCCCGCTGGAGGTGTCGGCGGCCAGGGTGAACTGGCTCACCAGCAGCAGCCCGCCGCCCGTATCGGCCAGCGACCTGTTCATTTTTCCGCCCTCATCGGCAAATACACGGTAGCCGAGCAGCCGATCGGCCATGCGTGCGATCCCGGCCTCGCTGTCGCCCGGCTCCATGCCCACCAGGGCCAGCAATCCCGGGCCGATCCGACCCACGACCGCGTCCTCCACGCTGACACTGGCCTGGGTGACGCGCTGGATCAGAACAAGCATGGGCCGGCTTCCTGGGACGGGGCGGCCTACCTTAACGCGCCCGGCCCCCGGCGAGGATGGCGGCCAGCGGCTAGACTTCACGGTGATGAAACCGCATACCACTGCCCGCCTGGCCTACCGCGCCGCCGTCCTGTTCACCCGCCTGCCCTGGTCCTGGCTACGCGGCATCGGGGCTGCGCTGGCCGGCCTATGGATCCGTCTCAACGCCCGTGAAAGCCGGGTCACCCGGCGCAACCTGGAACTGGCCTTCCCGGACATGGGGCCCGCCGAACGCACCGTGCTGCATCGCCAGGTGCTGCGCTCCACCGCGATGCAGGCGATCGAAACCCTGCGCCTGTGGACCCGCCCCCGCCAGGACAACCTGGCCTGCCTGGTCGAGCGCCATGGCGAGGCGCTGTACGACGCCGCGCTGGCCGCCGGCAAGGGCGTGATCGTGGCCGCCCCGCACCATGGCAACTGGGAGCTGCTCAACCAGTGGCTGGCCTCGCGCGGCCCGATCGCCATCGTCTACAAGGCCCCCGACGAAGCGGTCGGCGATGCATTCCTGCAACTGGTGCGCGGCGGCGACAACGTCCGCCAGGTCCGCGCCGAAGGCCCGGCGGTGCGCCAGTTGTTCAAGGTGCTCAAGGACGGCGGCGCCACCGGCATCCTGCCCGACCAGCAGCCCAAGGCCGGCGACGGCGTGTTCGCGCCGTTCTTCGGTGTCGAGGCGTTGACCATGACCCTGGTCAACCGGCTGGCCGAGCGCACCGGGGCCACCGTGCTGTACGGCTGGTGCGAACGGGTCGGGCCGGACATGCAGTTCGCCCTGCACATCGAGCCCGCCCCGCCGGCGGTGGCCGATCCGGACCCGCGGGTGGCGGCCACCGCGCTCAACGCCGGGCTGGAGCGGATCGCGCGGCGCGACCCCAGCCAGTACCAGTGGACCTACAAGCGCTACACGCTGCGCCCCCCGGAAAGTGGTGAAGTGGACCCGTACGCTACCGAGCAACATCCGCACTGAATGCGACGCTGTGTCGCGCCGTCGGCGCAATTGGAATCGGCGCCTTCCGTCCCCACTGTGAACCCACGATGTCCCCCACGGCCCCTGCCATGTCTGATGCTGCTTCTCTCCTGTTCGGCGATCCGGCCGCGATCCGCTGCGAGCGGGCAGTGGCCGAATTGCGTGCCGGCCGCCCGGTGGTGATCGATGACAGCCACGGCCAGCGCCTGGCCTTCATCGCGCTGGACAGCAGCACCCGCAGCAGCTTCAGCGCGTTTGCCCAGGCCGCCGATGCGCGCCACTTCCTGTTCCTCACCGCTACGCGCGCGCGGGTGCTGGGTGTGACGGCCGAGCACGGCGCGCGGGTGCCGTTGGCCGGCGTCGATTTCGATGCCCTGCCCTTGCTGAGCTACCTGCGCGAGCCGGGGGCGATGCCCGCGGGCTGGAGCGCCGGGCAGGCGCTGGACGACGGTGCGGTGGAAGTGGCGCGGCTGGGCCTGCTGCTGCCGGCCATGGTCGGCGTACTGCTGGATCCGGCCGATACCCGTTTCGACGGGTGCGCGCAGGTCTCGCTGTGCGACCTGCACCAGGGCGCCGAACAGGCCGCCCACGCCTATGAGCTGGTGGCGCGCTCGCCGGTACCGCTGCGCGAGGTCGGCATGACCGAGTTCGCGGTGTTCCGCGGCGGCGTGGCCCAACGCGACCAGGTGGCGATCATCGTCGGCACGCCGGACCTGTCTGGCGTGGTGCCGGTGCGGGTGCATTCTTCGTGCCTCACCGGCGACCTGTTCGGCTCGCTCAAGTGCGACTGCGGCGACCAGCTGCGGCGTGGCCTGCGCAAGCTCAAGGACCTGGGCGGTGGCATGCTGCTGTACCTGGACCAGGAAGGCCGCGGCACCGGCATCGCCGCCAAGATGCGTGCCTACGGCTACCAGCACGACGGCCTGGACACCATCGACGCCGATGCGCAGCTGGGCTTCGGCGCCGACGAGCGCCGCTACGGCAGCGCGGTGGCAATGCTGCAGGGCCTGGGCGTGCAGCGCGTCCAGCTGCTCAGCAACAACCCGACCAAGGCGCAGCGCCTGCGCAATGCCGGCATCGAGGTGGTGGACTGCGTGCCGGTCACCGGCGACATCACCACCGAAAACGAGCAGTACCTGCGTACCAAGGCCGAACGTGCCGGGCACCTGCTCGATGTGGACGCACTGATCCAGGCCGCGCAATAGCGCGCGGCAACCTGCTACCGTCTGCGCGACGGGCGCAGCCGCACTGGAACGACGCCCGGCACGCATCCCATTGCCGAGCGCCCTGCCTTGCCCGACGCCATCGACACCCCCGTCCTTCCCGCCCCGCCCCCGCTGCCGCCGCCGTTGCAGGCTGAACCCCGCTGGCAGCCGTTGCCGTTGCGCGCCGCCGGCATCGCGGCCATCGCCGGTGCCATCGGCGGCACCGCGCTGATCGGCGGCGCCTGCGCGGTCGGCTGGATCGTGCTCGACCTGCCGCTGCGCTGGTATGGCGCGGCCGGCATGCTGGTGCTCGGCGGTCTGATCGGGGCCGGCTTCGGCTTCCGACGCCAGCGCCGCACCTATTGGCGGTTGGACGAGGCGGGGCTGGGCATGCGCCGCGACCTGATGTGGCAGCTGGAAACGCACGTGCCGATCTCGCGCGTGCAGCACCTGGACCTGCGCCGCGGCCCGATCGAGCGTGGCGCGCGACTGGCCACGCTGGTGGTGCACACCGCCGGCAGCCGCTTCAGCGCGGTGACCCTGAGCGGGCTGGATGCCGCAGACGCCGAACACCTGCGCGATACGCTGGCCCACCAGCTCGACCGGGACGACGACGCCCTGTGAGCAGCGTGCCACCGATCGACGACGCCGCGGTCGATCCCGCGCAGGAGCAGCGGCTGCATCCGTGGTCGTGGCTGTTCGTGCTGCTGATGCAGATGCGCCAGTTCCTGCTGCCGCTGGTGGCGTTGCTGGTGTTCGGCAATCGCGGGGACCGCGACGAGATGTGGTCCTATGCGGCGGCGGTGGTCGTCATCGCGGTACTGGTCGGCGTCTCGATCCTGCAGTTCCTCACCTACCGCTACCGGATCGGGCGCGACGGGATCAGCGTGCGCAGCGGGGTGGTGTCGCGCAACCGGCGCGAAATCCCGTTCGCACGCATCCACAACGTGGTGGTCCACCAGAACCCCCTGCACCGCCTGTTCGGCGTGGCCGAGCTGCGCCTGGAGTCGGCCGGCGGCGCGCGCCCGGAAGCGGAGATGCGCGTGCTCAAGCTGTCCCAGGCGTTGGCCCTGGAGCAGTTGGTCCGCCACCGCGGCCAGGCGCCGGCCGTGCCGACCGCCGCGACGGCGGAGGTTGCCGCCGCCACGCCGCCGCGTGGCGACGATGCGGTGCTGCTGCGACTGAGTCCCTGGGACGTGGTGCGGATCGGCCTGCTCTCCAACCGCGGTTGGGTGGTGGTGCTGGCCGCGCTGGGCGCCACGATGCAGTTGTTCCCGCGCGGCACGATGTCCGATGCGATCGAATACGGCAGCCGCCAGGCATTCGGCTACGCCAGCCACCTGCATCCGGCGACGTGGGTCTGGGCGCTGCTGGCGCTGCTGGCGGTGCTGGGCTTCTGGGTGCTGCTGCGGGTGTTCTCGGTGGCCCTGGCACTGCTGCGCTATTACGGGTTCCAGCTCAGCGAGCACGAGCGGCGCCTGACCGTGGTCAGTGGCCTGCTCACTCGCCTGCGCAGCAGCGTTGCACGGCGCCGCATCCAGGCCTGGACGCTGCGCGAAAGCCCGCTGCAGCGCTGGGCCCGGCGTCGCCACCTGCGCATCGACATCGCCGCGGGCGCCGCCGTGGAGAACGAGCGCCGCGACCTGCGCGAGCTGGCCCCACTGGCCACGCCGGAGGCCTGTGATGCGCTGGTGCGGCATCTGTTGCCGCAACTGCAGTGGCCGCCGGCACGCTGGCAGCCGGTGCAGCAACGCGGCTGGTGGCGACTGTGCCTGCCGGCCCTGCTGTGGCTGCCGGTGGTGGCGGCCGCAGCCGTGTGGAACGGGCTGCCGATGGGGGCCCTGATCCTGCTGTGGCTGCCGTGGTCGGCCTTCCGCGCGCACCGTCAGATGGCCCGCATGGGCTATCACCTGGATGCGCAGTACGTGGCCGCCCGTGGCGGCTGGTGGCAGCGCTGGTGGCGCTTTGCCGAACTGGACAAGCTGCAGTCGCTGCGCCTGAGCCGCTCCCCCCTGGACCGCTGGCTGGGCACCGCCAGCGTCTGGCTGGACACCGCCGGGGCCGGCGGCAGCATTCCCCTGTGCCTGCGCTACCTGCCCGAAGCGGATGCCCGCGCGGTGTATGCGCAGCTGGGCCAGGCCCTGGCCAAGCGCCGCCTGCACTGGTAGTGCCACGCCACGCGTGGCAGCCGTCCGACCCACCGCCCTGTAGTGCCACGCCATGCGTGGCAGCCGTCCGACCCACCGCCCTGTAGTGCCACGCCATGCGTGGCAACGCCTCAACGCTTCGCCGGCCCCCAATACCCCAGCTCCCTGCGGATCTGCAGCCCGCGCGTCCACGCGCCGAACGGCTTGCGCTTGAGCACGCCCAGCTCACCGGCCAGGAAGTCCTCGGTGGCGGCGATCACCCGCTCGCTGGAGCAGCCGTCCCGATAGGGGTGGATCGTCTCGGCATAGCGCCGGATCTCGGCCATCAGTGCCGGTTCCGGAGCCAGCGCACGGTCCAGCATCGCCGGCAATGCCGTTGCCTCATCGAAGTCGATCATGTGCGGCTGCGGCACGCGGTTGCGGAAGGTCACCACCGGTTTGTGCTGCACCAGGAACTCGGACACGATCGAGGAGGTGTCCGACACCAGCACGTCGGCGGCGCGCTGCGCGGCCATCACCTGCTCCGGTTCGATGAAGGCGGCATGCGCGCCGGCCAGCGCGCGATACCGCGCGAACAGCGCCTCGCTGCACTTGGGGTGCAGGGTCAGGAGCCAGTAGCGTTCACCGCGCGCGATGTCGGCCGCGATCTGCTCGTACAGGTGCGGCGCCGCGCTGAGGCGCTCGGTGAAGGTGGACCCGAACAGGATCACCGGGCGGCCGGCAGCCGGCGCCCGCAGTGCGGCACTGGCACCGCCATCCTCGCGGAACAGCGGGTCCAGCTTCGGCCACCCGGTCTGCGCGACGGCGAAGTGCCCCTCGCGCTCGGCCAGCGCACGGAACGGATCGGTGGTGGCGGGGCCCTGCGTGCAGTACAGGTCGAACAGGCCGCGCACCCGGAAGTGACCGCGGGCGCTGTCGCGCTTCTGCACGTTGAAGCCATGGAACACCTGCACCTTGGCCCCGGCGATGAACGGCGGCACCCAGTTGGCGGCACTGAACACCGCCCGCGGGCGCAGCGCGAGCGCCTGCCGGAGGTCCACGTTGGGCACGCCCGGCAACTGCGATCCGGCGGCCCCATCGGCAAACCAGGCCGACACCGATTGACCGGACGCGTGCAACGCCTGGGCCAGTGGGGCGAGAATGGGCAGCGCATAACGCTCCGTCGCAAACAGCAGGTACTCGGCCATCATGTCCTCCACGACCGCTCCCACTGAACGGCCTCGCATCTCGGCCTGCATTATCGCGTTCAATGAAGCCGACCGCATCGGCGACTGCCTGGCCTCGCTGGCCTTCTGCGACGAGATCGTCGTGGTGGACTCCCAGTCCACCGATGCAACCGTGGCGATCGCGACAGCCGCCGGGGCCCGCGTGCTGCAACGCCCGTTCGATGGTTTCCGCAGCCAGAAGGCGTTCTGCGTGGAGCAGGCCGCGCATGACTGGGTGCTGTGCCTGGATGCCGACGAGCGCATCAGCGAGGAGCTGCGCGCGGCCATCCTGGCAGCCCAGGCCGATGGCTTTGCCGGGCACCACGGCTACCGCTTCGCGCGGTTGTCGGCGTACTTCGGCAAGTTCCTCCGCCACGGCAATGCCTACCCGGACCGCGTGCTGCGCCTGTTCGACCGCCGCCACGGCGGCTGGCGCGGCAAGCGCGAGATCCACGAGGCCGCCAGCGTGGATGGCAGCGTCGGGGTGCTGCGCGGCGACCTGATCCACTATCCGTACCGTTCGCTGGAGCAGCAGCTGATCAAGACCCAGCGCTACGCGCGGATGATGGCCGAGCACGAGTTCGCACGCGGCAAGCGCGCCACCCTGGCCAAGCTGGTGCTGGCACCGGCGTGGCGGTTCTGGCGCGGGTTGCTGCTGCGTGGCGGCTTCCGCGACGGCTGGCACGGGCTGGTGTACGCCTATGTGCGCGCCAACTACGTGCGCCAGAAGACCATCATGCTGTGGATGCTGCAGCACGGCCAGCCGGTGACCGACCCGCCGCGCGATCAGCCCGGCGCCTGAGCCCGGGCCTGGGCAAGCGCCTGCCGGCGCTGGTGGCCCTGCATCACCGACAGGCCCGCCAGCAGCGCCACGATGGTGACGTAGAAGCTGGCGGTGATCTGGTGGGCGAACATCGACTGGGTGATGCCACACAGCACGTAGGCCACCACGATCATGATCCCGGCCGCGGCCGGCCCGCGGAAGGTGGTTTCACCGCTGCGCCGGTGCAGGCCCACAAACACCCACAGCGGCACGCCGTACACCGCCAGCAACAGCAGCACGCCCGGCACGCCCTGCGTGGCCGACCACTCGGCCAGGTCGTTGTGCGCGTGGCCAAGGTGGCAGCGCAGCTCACCGGGATCGTCGCGGCATACCGGCAGGCGTTGCATGGCGCTGTCGAAATGGCCGATGCCCACGCCCGTCAGCGGATGGTCCAGGAAGGTCTCATAGGCCACCTGCAGGCGCTCCACGCGCGCCCCGGCCGAGGAGTCGCTGTCGCCGCGCTCCATGCGCACCACGTCGTGCTTGAGTTCGGTCAGGCGCACCTGCTCGCGCAGGCTAGGGATGGTCAGCGCCAGCGCGATGGCGATCGCCAGCACCGCCAGCAGGACCCCGAATCGGGCAGGCCCGGTACGCCAGCGCAGGCTCATGGCCATCACCGCCAGCAGCGCCAGCAACGCCAGCCAGACGCCGCGGCTGCCGCTGAGCACGATGGTCACGCAGCCGGCCACCATGCCCACGATCACCCAGCTCCAGCGCCGGTGCGGGCGGCAGAACACCAGCAGCACCATCAGCACCAGCACGATGTCGGCCAGCACGATCGCGTTGGTGCTCAGGTCGGCACGCGGCGCGCCGCCGGCCACCTGCAGGATCGCCAGCAGCATGGTGCCCAGCAGGCCCACCAGCGAACCGGTCCACAGCCAGCGCAGCTCCGGCCGGAACGCGCACACCCACAGCGCCAGCCAGGGAATCACCGCGAACCGCGATCGGTTGTCGATGTCGCGCAGGCCCTGGTCGAACAGATACATCGACAGCAGCGCCAGGCCGATCGCCGCCAGCATCATCCAGGTGAGCATGGCCACCGGCCGGCCGGCGAGGTGGCGCGCACGCCACAGCAGTTCCGGCGCCAGCAACGTGCTGAGCAGCAGCACGATGCCGTAGGGCAGCAGGTTCTGCGGCACCGTGAGGATCAGCGCCGGCAGGCAGAACAAGCCGAGATTGGCCAGCTGGTGGGCGAGCCGTCCCCGGCCCTGCAGCGGCGGCAGGGACATCTCGGGCAGCGGACGGGGGTTGGTGTGCTTCATTGCCACGCTCGACCACACACAGGCATGCATGCCCTTGCACTGCTCGGACGCAACCGGCGCCCGCGGGCATGAACGACGTGCCCTGCGGCGCGCGCCCTGTCATTCGGCTCAATCTTCATCGCCATCGATCTTGTGCAGGGTGCGCTCGCGCTCGGCCTCGGCCGCGGTGGCCACGCAGGGCCCATGGATGTCGCTGGCCGTCACCAGCCACCAACGGCGACGGTTGGCGACCCCGGCCAGGGTCGCGGTATCGCGGTCCACGCAGCCAAGCAGTGCGTCTTCCTGCACCACCAGCCAGCGTCGCGTCGGTTGCGCGGCCTGCCAGGCCACGCCATCGCGCAGCTGCCGGTCCCAGCGGCGGTTGAAACCGAAGGTGGTGGCAGGACGGTCGGCCATCAGCAGGTTCTGTTCCTTCCAGGCCACCAGCCCCAGTTCGCCGTCCGGGCCGATGCGCTGGCCGATCTGCTGCATGAGGCCGCGGGCGGAACTGGAATCATTGAACAACGGGTAGCCGACCAGGCCGTAGGCCACCCAGGCCATGGTCAGCGTGGCTGCGGCCGCCAGGTGGAAGCGCCGCGCGCCGGCCGCGCACAGGCTGAACACCGCCCAGCAGCCCAGCGCCACGCCCACCCAGCCCAGCGCCGAGGTCAGCTTGGTATTGATGCCGCGCTCGATGATCAGCCGGCTTTCAAACCCGGGCTGGCCGGTCAGCATGGCGATGCCCGCGCCGAGCAGGCCCAAGGCCAGCAGGCCGACGAAGCCGGCCAGCACCCACTGCACATCGCGCCGGCGCAGCAGCCCCGGCAGCAGCGGCGCCAACGCCAGGCAGAACATCGGCAGCGACGGCAGGATGTAGACATCGCGCTTACCGTGCGGAATCGAGAAGAACAGCACGATCAGCAGCCACCAGCCGAGCAGCAGCAGGTAGCGCGGATCGCGCCGGCGCAGACGCCGCCACCAGGCCGGGATGGCCCACGGCAGGGCCAGGATCGCCGGCACCCACATCGACGGCATGGTGCCGAGGAAATACCACCACGGCTGGTGGTGGTCCCAGGACTGCGCGTAGCGCTTGGCGGTCTGGCGGAACAGGATGTCGTCCATGTAGGCGCGGTACTCGACCGAGCCGCTGGCGGTGGCGGCCAGCACCATCGGCAGCAGCCACAACAGCACCGCCAGCACGAAGGCCAGCGGCCCCAGCCAGAATCGCCAGTCGCGCACGTGCAGGCGCACCCGCGGCCAGCCGAGTATCGAGGCCACCGCCGCCGGCAGGATCATCAGCAGCGCGAGCACGCCCACGCCCTTGGTGATCACCCCCAGGCCGGCGGCGAACCAGCCCAGCCACCACCAACGCCACGCCGGCCCGCACAGCAGGTGGCGCAGCAGGCCGTAGTTGGCCAGGGTGATGAAGAACACCACCAGCGGGTCGATCTGGGCCTTCTTCGCCTGGAAGGTGAAGTGCACCGCGAACAGCAGCGCCCAAGCCGCATACAGCCCGACCTGGCGCGTCCACAGCCGCCGGCCCAGGTCGTAGACGCAGGCCAGCGTGCCCAGCGCGGCCAGCAGCGACGGCAGCAGGAAGGCCACCCGCCAGTTGCCGAACACGCTGTAGAAGGCCGCCTGCGCCCACATCAGCATCGGCGGCTTGTCCGAGTACAGCTCGGTGCCGCGATGCGGGAACAGCCAGTCGCCGCCGAGCACCATCTGCTTGGCCACGAGGGCGAAGCGGGGCTCGTCGGACGGCCAGGGATCGCGCATGCCCAGCCCGGCGCCGAGGACCAGCAAGGCCATCAACGCAAGCAACCAGAACTCTCGGGACGCGCGGGAATTGAGCATGGGACGCATGGAGGGCAGCAGTGGATCAGCCCTTTTTTAGCAGACGCGCGTAGAAGAAACCGTCAGCACCCTCTTCACCCGGCAGGCGCTGGCGCCCGGCCCAGGAGTCGTGGCCGAAGCGTTCATCCAATGGCAGGAAGCCTGCGCGGGGGGTGCGCTGGAGGAAGTCTTCGACCTGGAACTGGTTCTCTTCACGCAGGATCGAGCATGTCGCATACAGCAGGGTGCCGCCGGGGGCGAGCATCCGGAAGCAGGCATCCAGCAGACGCCCCTGCAGGGCCACCAGCGCCTCGATGTCGGCCGGGCGGCGGTGCAACAGCACGTCCGGCTGGCGGCGGATGATGCCGGTGGCCGAACAGGGTGCATCGAGCAGGATGGCGTCGAACGGCTGCCCGTCCCACCAGCTGTCCGGGTCGGTGGCATCGGCGGCCAGCACCCGCGCCTGCGCGCCCACGCCGGTCCGCGCGAAGGTCTCGCTGATCCGCTTCAGCCGGCGCGGATCGATGTCCAGCGCCAGCAACTGCAGGGTCGGGTCGCGCTCCAGCAGGTGCGCGGACTTGCCGCCCGGGGCGGCACAGGCATCCAGCACTCGCGCGCCGGGGCGCGGCGCCAGGGCGTCGGCCACCAGCTGGGCCGACAGGTCCTGCACCGACAATGCGCCGGCGGCGAAACCGGGCAGCGCCGACACCGCCACCGGCACCGGCAGGCGGACCGCGTCGCTGCCCAGCGTCGAGCCCTCGGCCGCCATGCCGCCGTCGGCCAGTTGCGCCAACACCGCCTCGCGGCTGCCGTGCTGGCGGTTGACCCGCAACCACAGCGGCGCGGCCACCAGGCTGGCACTGAATACCGCGTCGGCCTGCTCGGGCCAGTCCTGTTCGATCTTGTCGGCCATCCAGTCCGGGAAGGCTTCGCGCGCCGGGCGCTGCGGAATGCCTTCGCGCTGGGCGCGGCGCAACAGCGCGTTGACCATGCCGGCCTGGCGGTCGCGGCCCATCGCCCGTGCCGCATCCACCGTGGCCGAGAGCGCCGCGTGCGCCGGCAGTTCCAATGCGTCGAGCTGGGCGAAACCAACCAGCAGCAGCGCGCGCAACTCATCCTCGCGCACGCTCAGCGGACGCTGCATCCACTGCGCCAGGGCGGCGTCATAGGCGCCGCGCCGGCGCAGCACCGCAAAACACAGTGCCTCCAGCAGCGCGCGGTCGCGGCTGTCGTCCAACTCGGGCAATGCCTTGGCCAGCTCGGCCTTGAGCGAGCGGCCACGGCCGATCACCTGGGCCAGCACCTTGGCGGCCAGCACGCGGGTGGGCACGCCGGGGGCCATTGCCACGCGCTGCGGGGCCTGCTTGTCCTGCTGGATACGGGTCATCTCAGGCGCCCACGCTCAGGTCGCGGCGCGCGTTGAGGTAGTCGGCGGCGGTGATCGCCTTGCCGCCTTCGCGTTGCAGCACGCGCAGGCGCAGCGCGCCCTGCCCGCAGGCGATGTCGATGCCTTCGCGCGCGGCCGCCAGCAGGGTCCCCGGGGCCTTGCCCTGGTTGTCCGGCAGCGCCACCGCCCCGTGGATGCGCACGCGTTCGCCGGCCAGCTGGGCCTCGGCGATCGGCCACGGGTTGAAGGCACGCACGGTGCGCTCCAGCGCCTGCGCATCCTGCGCCCAGTCCAGCCGCGCCTCGGCCTTGTCCAGCTTGTGCGCGTAGGTCACCCCGGCCTCCGGCTGGGGCTGGGCGATCGGCTTGATCCCTGCGCGCAGCAGGCCGAGGCCATCGGAGAGCACCTGCGCGCCCAGCTCGGCGAGGCGGTCATGCAGGTGGCCGCCGGTATCGCTGGCGCCGATCGCGACGTGCTGCTTGAGCAGGACCGGGCCGGTATCCAGGCCGGCCTCCATCTGCATCAGGCAGACCCCGCTCTCGCTGTCGCCGGCCTGGATGGCACGCTGGATCGGCGCGGCGCCGCGCCAGCGCGGCAGCAGCGAGGCGTGCACGTTCCAGCAGCCGTGGGTCGGGATGGCCAGCACCGCCTTGGGCAGGATCAGGCCATAGGCCACCACCACCATCAGGTCCGGCTGCAGGTCGCGCAGCTGCTGCTGTGCCTCGGGGGTCTTGAGGTTTTCCGGCTGGAACACCGGAATGCCGCGCGCGATCGCCTCCAGCTTCACCGGCGAGGGCATCAGCCCACGCCCGCGTCCGGCCGGACGGTCCGGCTGGGTATAGACGGCCACCACTTCATGGTGGCGCGCCGCCGCGCGCAGCGAGGACACGGCGAACTCCGGCGTACCGGCAAAGACGATTTTCATGGCGACCCCACTTGCAGAAAGAAAAACGGCGCCGGTGGCCGGCGCCGAACAACCGGGTGCGGCGCGCGGTCAGCCCGCGCGGCCGTGCCCGTGGCCATCTCAGGCAACGTGCTTGCGCTGCTTGGCCAGTTTCTTGCGCACCATCTCGCGCTTGAGCGGCGAGAGGTAATCGATGAACAGCTTGCCGTCCAGGTGGTCCATCTCATGCTGGATGCACACCGCCAGCACGCCGTCGGTGGTCAGTTCCTGCGGCTGGCCCTGACGGTCCAGGAAGCGCACGGTGATCTGGTTGGCGCGGGTGACGTCGGCAAAGATGCCCGGCACCGACAGGCAGCCTTCCTGGTAGACCTGGCCGCCCTCGTTGGCGACGATCTCCGGGTTGATGAACACCTGTGGGGTGTCCTTCTCCTCGCTGACGTCGATGACCATGAAGCGCTTGTGCACGTCCACCTGGCTGGCGGCCAGGCCGATGCCGGGGGCCTCGTACATGGTGTGGAACATGTTGTCGATCAGTTCCTGGAAGGCCGGGGTGGTGACCTCGGCGGCCTCCATCAACGCAGCCTTGGTGCGCAGGCGCGGATCGGGAAACTCAAGAATAGGCAGGATAGCCATGGCAAATACCGGTAGGGGGCGCCGGTCGAAGCGGCGTACGTCGCAATTCTATCGCCAACGCTTGCCCTGCGCCCCGGTTTCTGGACTATAGTGCGCGAACCTGTTGGGGAATCAGGCACCACACCTATGTTTGAACGTACTCGTACGGTCGTCGCCGTGGCGATGTTGACCGTCGCCACCTATGCTACCGCCGTTGAAGTGAATGGCGGGCACCCGGATACCTACGTCGTCCGCAAGGGCGATACCTTGTGGGACATTTCCGCGCGCTTCCTTAAAAAGCCGTGGTTGTGGCCGGAGATCTGGCAAGCCAATCCGCAGGTCAAGAACCCGCATCTCATCTACCCCGGCGACGTACTGAGCCTGGCCTACCTGGACCGCGTCGTGGCCCAGCCCGGCCCGCGCCAGGAAGCGCCGATCAACGGCATCCCGCTGGACCAGGTCGAGCCGTTCCTGAAGCAGCTCAGCGTGGTCGACGAGATCAAGTCCCTGCCGTTCGTGGCCGGGCTGGAAGACAACCGCCTGCGCGCCACCAGTGGCCAGGTCGCCTATGTCCGCGGCCTGGACGGGGCCGAAGTGGGTCAGCGCTGGGCGGTGGTCCGGCCGAGCGTGCAGTACGCACTGCCCAAGCCGACCGAGGACCTCACCTACCGCGGTGACGTCACCCCGGGCAGCGGCAACCTCTGGAAGAACTACATCGTTCCCAGCAAGCGCAACCAGACGCTCGGCTACGAGCTGGTCCAGGTCAACGTGGGCACGGTCACCAAGGTCGCCGCTGGCGACGTGGATGTGACCACCATCGCCCTGCAGACCCAGGTCGGCGGGCGCGAAGTGCGCAAGGGCGACCGCCTGGTTCCGGTCGAGGCCAACCCCTACGACCTGCAGTTCTTCCCGCACGTCCCGGCCGCCCAGACCGAAGGCCTGGACATCCGCGTGCTGGCGGTGACGGACATGTTCCTGGCCGGTGGCCCACGCGATGTGATCGCCATTTCGGCCGGCAGCGCCAATGGCATCGACAACGGCACCGTGGTGTCGCTGTGGCGCCAGGGGCGCCACGTGGCCAACACCATGAAGTACGGCAACTCGTCGCGGATGGACGATTCGCTGACCGACGGCGCCGGCCGCATCACCCTGCCCGACGAGTACGCCGCCCACGCGATGGTGTTCCGCACCTTCGACAAGGTCAGCTACGCGCTGGTCATGCAGGGGCTCAAGCCGGTCCAGGTGGGTTACGCGGCCAAGCATCCGGACGCGCAGTAACGCGGCATTGCCCTACGCAACACTCCGACGGCGCCCCAGGGCGCCGTCGCTGTATCCGGCCTAGCCTGAGCGGATGTGCCCTTTCTTTACCGATGACACCGAGGCGCTGCTGCGCCTGGTCCTGGCCGGCGGAAGCGTGCCGCCGCGACGGCGGCTGATCGAGCGCCACGGCGATGCCCTGCAGGCGCTGCGCGCCGGCCCGGCCGCCTGGCGTGGCGCCGGCTGCGGCCCGGCCCAATGCGCCCGGCTGGCCCAGCCCGACCCCGCCTGGCTGGCCTGTGCAACGGCCTGGCTGGCCCAGCCCGATCACCACCTGGTCGGCATCAACGACCCGGACTACCCGATCCTGCTGCGGCACCAGCCCGAGGCGCCGCCGGCCCTGTTCGTGCAGGGCGACCCGGACGCGCTCTGGCACCCCGGGGTGGCCGTGGTCGGCAGCCGTACCCCGACGCCGAGCGGGGCCGAACTGGCCGCCGAGTTCGCCGGGGCGTTGGCGCGCAGCGGGCTGTCGGTGGTCAGCGGGCTGGCCGCCGGCGTCGACGCGCGGGCCCACGACGCCGCATTGAAGGTGGCCGGGGGCCGCACCGTGGCGGTGGTGGCCACCGGCCTGGATCGGACCTACCCGCCGGCCAACGCCGGTCTGCACGCCCGGATCGCGGCACGCGCGGCCGTGGTGAGCGAGTACCCGCCCGGCATGGGCCCGGCGGCGCACCAGTTCCCGGCCCGTAACCGGATCATCGCCGGGCTGTCGCTGGGCACCCTGGTGATCGAAGCGGCGGCGCGCTCCGGCGCCCTGATCACCGCCCGCCTGGCCAGCGAGGCCGGGCGCGAGGTGTTTGCCGTGCCTGGCTCGGTGCGCAACGCCCGCGCCCGCGGCTGCCACCGCCTGATCCGCGACGGGGCCCAACTGGTCGAGCATCCCGACGAGGTGATCGCGGGGCTGACTGCCCTGGCCGGCAGCCTGGGCCAGGCCTTGCGAAGCCGGCTGGGCGCCCCCACTGAACAGGCACGACCGGCGCCGCCAAGCGCCCCTGCCCATGCCGACCCGAACTACCAGCGCTTGTGGCAGGCACTGGATGACAACCCAACCAGTATGGATTCATTGATCCAGCGCAGCGGATTGACGACGGCTCAGCTGTCGGCCATGCTGCTGGTCATGGAACTGGATGGAAAGGTGGTTGCCGCATATGGGCGCTACTGTCGAAAACCCTAGTTTCTTCACCTCCACAGCGTCGTTGACGCAGGCCGAGGGGCAATGAAAGAGAGCATTCTGGATGTCCTGCTGTACCTGTTTGAACATTACTTCAGCGAGGATCCGGACCTCGTCCGTGACCGCGACACCCTCCAGAACAGCCTGATACAGGCCGGCTTCAGCCCCACCGAAATCAAGAAAGCGTTCGACTGGCTCGATGCCCTGGCCGACCAGCGCCCCGCCGTGACCCTGGCCCGGGTCGATGGCCCGGTGCGCATCTACCATGGCCCGGAACTGGACAAGCTCGACGTCGAAGGACGGGGCTTCCTGATGTTCCTGGAACAGCACGGCATCCTCGACGCCAACCAGCGCGAGCTGGTGCTGGACCGCGCCATGGCCCTGGACCAGGACGAGCTGGACCTGGACGACCTCAAATGGGTCGTGCTGATGGTGCTGTTCAACCAGCCGGGTTCCGAGGCGGCGTACGCCTGGATGGAAACCCAGATGTTCGTTGACGAACCGGAACCGCTCCACTGACCGTACACTGGGCGCCTTGCGCATTCAGGAGCGTGCCGTGGGCCAGTGGTTCTATGCAGAAGGAAATCGCCAGCAGCGTGGGCCGCTGGCGTCTGACGAGCTGATCGCGTTGTATCAGTCCAGCCGTATCGCCGCCGATACGCTGGTCTGGCGCGACGGCATGGCGCAGTGGCTGCCGCTGCGCGACGTCGCCGAGGAAATCGGCCTGGTGCTGGCACCGCCGCCGGCAGCCAGCACGCCCGCCCCCCCACTCGATGCCACGCCCGGCCCTGCCCCGGCGCCCCGGGTTGCGGTGCCGCCGCAGATTCCCGTGCCACCGACGACGCCCGCCACCGGCACCGCGGTCGCCCCGCGCACCGGCATGTCCGGCTGCGCGATCGCGGCCCTGATCGGCGGCGCCTGCCTGGTGGTCGGGATCGCGGTGGTGGCCATCCTGGCCGCGATCGCGCTGCCCGCCTACCAGGAGTACGTGATGCGGACCAAGACCACGCTGGCCCTGGCCGAACTGGGTGCGGTCAAGGCGCAGGTCAGCCAGTTCGCCAGCGCCAACGGCCGCTGCCCGGTCAACGACGACGACGGCTTCCAGGCCGCCGACGGCTACGCCAGCAGCATGCTGGCGGCGGTGCATATCGGACGTTTCGACAACGGCCATTGCGGCATCGAGGCCGAGCTGGAGGCCAGCAGCCACGCTGCGCTGGACGGCAAGCTGGTGTGGCTGGATTACGACCCGGAGCAGCAGCAATGGGAATGCACGTCGGAAGTCGATGACAAGTACCTGCCGCTGGAATGCCGCGGCTGAAATCGGACGGATGTCCACGGATGAACACACATGGGGATCGAAGCAATGACTGAGTGGTATTACGCCGATGGCCAGGATCGCCAGGGCCCGTTGAGCGCCGACGAACTGCGCCTGCGTTTCCAGCGCGCACAGATCACGCTGGCCACGCTGGTCTGGCGGGAGGGCTTCCCGCAGTGGAAGCCGCTGTCCGAGGCAGTCGATGAGCTGCAGCTGCAGAACCTGGCCAGCGCCGCCGACAACGTCGGCACCGGCATCGACCTGCGCGGGGATTACACCGCCATCGACAACGGCACCGCGCCATTGCCCGGCACCGGCGGCGGCACGTTCTCGCCGTACACCGCGCCCACCTCGGGCGGCAGCCATGCCGAGGCCATGGTGGTCGGCGGGGGCGAGGTGGTGTATGCCGGTTTCTGGAAGCGCTTTGCCGCGGCCATGATCGATGGCCTGGTGATGTCCAGCGTGCTGGTGCTGGTGTTCCTGGTGGGCATGCTGCTGTTCGGCGGCATGGCCAGCTTCATGGGGGGCCTCAATTCGCCGGAAACCTCCCCCGGCATGGCGATCTTCATCGTGCTGGGCGTGTACGTGCTGCCGATGATCATCCAGGCCCTCTACTTCACCCTGATGCACGCCTCCACGCGCCAGGCCTCGCTGGGCAAGCTGGCGGTGGGCATCAAGGTGGTGCGCGGCGACGGCCAGCGCCTGACCAAGGCGCGCAGCCTCGGCCGATGGGCGGCGCTGTTCTTCTCCTACCTGATCAGCTGCGGTATCGCCTACCTGGCCTCGGGCATCATGGCCGGCGTGACCCAGCGCAAGCAGGGCCTGCACGACATGGTGGCCGACACGCTGGTGGTGGACAAATGGGCCTTCACCGACCAGCCCGAGCGGCAGCGCCGCGAGCTGGGCACGGTCACCCTGGTGGTCATCGCGCTGACGGTGCTGGCCGTGCTGGCCTATGCCGGCTTGATCGTGATGACCATTGTGATGGCCGCCGCACAATCGTAAGGAAACCCGGGCAGATCGCCGTACGGCGGCGATCTTCCTCACACCGGGCCGCTTGACACGGATGGCTCGGACGTGATTCCTCTAATAAGCACTAAAGCTGAACGCCCGGCGCATACCCGGGCGTTCAGCGTATGGATATCGCCCGCTGCCCTTCACTAATGCGGCCATTTGCTCCACCCTAGCGCCCTCTCCCGGGCTGCTGCCCACAGAAATAATCAGACATGCCCAAGCACCTGCTCATCGTCGAATCGCCCGCCAAGGCCAAGACGATCAACAAATACCTCGGCAAGGACTTCACCGTCCTGGCCTCGTATGGGCATGTGCGCGACCTGGTGCCGAAGGAAGGCGCGGTCGACCCGGACAACAACTTCGCGATGCGCTACGACCTCATCGAGAAGAACGAAAAGCACGTCGATGCCATCGTCAAGGCCGCCAAGAGCGCCGACGACATCTTCCTGGCAACCGATCCGGATCGCGAGGGTGAAGCGATCAGCTGGCACATCGCCGAAATCCTGAAGGAACGCGGGCTGGTCAAGGACAAGCCGATGCAGCGCGTGGTCTTCACCGAGATCACCCCGCGCGCCATCAAGGAAGCGATGGGCCATCCGCGTGAGATCGCCGGCGACCTGGTCGATGCCCAGCAGGCGCGCCGCGCGCTGGACTACCTGGTCGGCTTCAACCTGTCCCCGGTGCTGTGGCGCAAGGTTCAGCGCGGCCTGTCCGCCGGCCGCGTGCAGAGCCCGGCGCTGCGCATGATCGTCGAGCGCGAGGAAGAGATCGAAGCCTTCATCGCGCGCGAGTACTGGAGCATCGATGCCGCCTGTGCGCATCCGTCCCAGCACTTCAACGCGCGCCTGGTCAAGCTGGACGGGCAGAAGTTCGAACAGTTCACCGTGACCGACGGCGACACCGCCGAGGCGGCGCGCATGCGCATCCAGCAGGCCGCCCAGGGCGCCCTGCACGTCACCGACGTGGCCAGCAAGGAGCGCAAGCGCCGCCCGGCCCCGCCGTTCACCACCTCCACGCTGCAGCAGGAAGCCTCGCGCAAGCTCGGTTTCACCACGCGCAAGACCATGCAGGTCGCGCAGAAGCTGTACGAAGGCGTGGCGATCGGCGAGGAAGAAGGCACCGTCGGCTTGATCTCGTACATGCGTACCGACTCGGTCAACCTGTCCCAGGATGCGCTGGCCGAGATCCGCGACGTGATCGCCCGTGATTACGGCATCGCCTCGCTGCCGGACCAGCCCAACACCTACCAGACCAAGTCCAAGAACGCCCAGGAAGCGCACGAAGCGGTGCGCCCGACCTCGGCCCTGCGCACGCCGGCCCAGGTCGCCCGCTTCCTCACCGACGACGAGCGCAAGCTGTACGAGCTGATCTGGAAGCGTGCGGTGGCCTGCCAGATGATCCCGGCCACGCTCAACACCGTCAGCGTCGATCTGTCGGCGGGCAGCGAGCACGTGTTCCGCGCCAGCGGCACCACCGTGGTGGTGCCCGGCTTCCTGGCCGTGTACGAAGAGGGCAAGGACAACAAGAGCGCCGAGGACGACGACGAAGGCCGCAAGCTGCCGGCGATGAAGCCCGGCGACCGCGTGCCGCTCGAGCGCATCGTGGCCGACCAGCACTTCACCCAGCCGCCGCCGCGCTTCACCGAAGCGGCCCTGGTCAAGGCGCTGGAAGAATATGGCATCGGCCGTCCGTCGACCTACGCCTCGATCATCCAGACCCTGCTGTTCCGCAAGTACGTGGAAATGGAAGGCCGCAGCTTCCGCCCGTCCGACGTCGGCCGTGCGGTGTCCAAGTTCCTGTCCAGCCACTTCACCCAGTACGTGGACTACGACTTCACCGCCAAGCTCGAAGACGAACTCGATGCCGTCTCGCGTGGCGAGGAAGACTGGATCCCGTTGATGGCCCGCTTCTGGGACCCGTTCAACAAGCTGGTGGTGGAAAAGAACGAATCGGTCGACCGCGCCGAGGCCAGTGGCGCGCGCGAGCTCGGCACCGACCCCAAGACCGGCAAGCCGGTCAGCGTGCGCCTGGGTCGCTTCGGGCCGTATGCAGCCATCGGCAGCACCGCCGAGGACGCCGAGGACAAGCCCAAGTTCGCCTCGCTGCGTCCGGGCCAGTCGATGCACACCATTGCCCTGGAAGACGCGCTGGAGCTGTTCCTGATGCCGCGCGCGCTGGGCCAGGACAAGGACGAGGACGTCAGCGTCGGCATCGGCCGCTTCGGCCCCTTCGCCAAGCGCGGCAGCACCTATGCCTCGCTGAAGAAGGAAGACGACCCCTACACCATCGACCTGGCCCGGGCGGTCTTCCTGATCGAAGAGAAGGAAGAGATCGCGCGCAACCGGATCATCAAGGAATTCGAGGGCAGCGAGATCCAGGTGCTGAACGGTCGCTTCGGCCCGTACATCAGCGACGGCAAGATGAACGGCAAGATCCCCAAGGATCGCGAGCCGGCGTCGCTGACCCTGGCCGAGGTGCAGCAGCTGATGGAAGAAACCGGCAAGCCGGTGCGCAAGGGCTTCGGCAAGAAGGCCGCCAAGAAGGTCGTGGCCAAGAAGGCGCCGGCCAAGAAGGCGGCGGGCGAAGCGACCAAGAAGACCGCCACCAAGAAGGCCGCGGTGAAGAAGGTCGCCAAGAAAGCCACGGCGAAGAAAGCCACCAAGAAAGTAGCCAAGAAGGCCGTCAAGAAGGCCGTCAAGAAAGCGTCCTGACCGCCGCGGGCGGCCACGCCCCAAGGCGGTCGGCGCGTGCGGCCAGGGTTGACCCCTCCGGCTACGGCGGGAGGATAATGCCGCCCATGCATCCGGCCTGCCTGTCATGAACGAACTCACTGTGGACACCGCCCCGCCCGTGCTGCGTGCTGGCGGGGTGATCGCCTATCCCACCGAAGCGGTCTGGGGCCTGGGCTGCGATCCCAGCCACGAGGCCGCGGTGATGACGCTGCTGCAGATCAAGCAGCGCCCGGTCGAGAAGGGCATGATCCTGGTGGCCGCCGACCTCGCCCAACTGGAGGGCTGGGTGCGGATGGACGCCCTGCCCGCCGAGTGCCGGGACACGGTGCTGGCCAGCTGGCCCGGCGCCAACACCTGGGTCCTGCCGGCCGGCAACCGCGCCCCGCGCTGGATCACCGGCGACCACAGCGGCATCGCGGTGCGGGTCAGCGCGCACCCGCTGGTGGCTGCGCTGTGCCGGGCCTGGGGCGGCCCGCTGGTGTCCACCAGCGCCAACCTGGCCGGTCATCCGCCCGCCCGCACCCGTGCCGCGCTGGACCCGGCGCTGCTGCCCTTGCTGGCTGGCCTGATCGACGGCGAGACCGGCGGACTGGCCCAGCCGACCCCGATCCGCGATGCCCTCAGCGGCCAGGTCCTGCGCACCTGAACCGGGCTTTTGCGCCGCTGCCGGCAAAGCGGCACACTGTGGCCATGCGCCTTCCGACCGCCCTGAGCCTGTCCGTGCTGCTTGCCGTCAGCCTGCCGCTCGCCGCGCAGGACGCTGGCAGCACCGGCAACAACCTGCGCGTGTATCGCTGTGTCGGCAGCAATGGCGCGGTGTCGCTGCAGGATGCCCCGTGTCGCGATGGACGCCAGGAAGTGCGCGACATGCAGCGCCCGCGCGATCCCGCGCCGCGCGTGGTGCGCAGCGACGTCGACCCCACCGCCACGCCGAATGCACCGCCACAGCGCGAGGTACGCCACGTCTACGTGCAGCCGCCGCAACCGCTGTTCGAGTGCGTGCGCGATGACGGCACCCGCTACACCAGCGACAACGGCGACGGCAATCCGCGCTGGGTGCCGGTCTGGACCAGCGTTTACCTGCCCTACGGCCGCGGGCATCGCCCGCCGGGCGGAGGGGGCGGGCACTACCCCACCCCGCAGCCGCTGCCGCCGATCGCGCCGATGGGCGCCGGTTCGATCACCTCCAGCGGCGGCGGGCTTGCCGTCTCCGGCGGTGGCCCGCGTGGTGGCGCCAGCGTCAGTATCGGCAGCAGCAGCACGCAGTGGGAAGGCAGTCGGCAGGCCTACCCGGGCACCTACACCGACACGGTGGTGCCGGCCGGCAACGTGATGGTGCGCGACCAGTGCAACGTGCTGCCGCAGCAGGAGGTGTGCGCGCGCCTGCAGGACCGTCGCTGGGAGCTGGTGCGCCAGTACAACAGCGCCCTGCAGGGCGAACGCGATGCGCTCAACCGCGAACAACGCAGCGTCGATGCACGGTTGCAGCGTGATTGCCGCTAGCGGCAGCACCGACCGGCGCGTGCTTCAATGCGCCCTCGCCTGATTCTTGTCGAACCGCCTTGATGCCGCCCGCCTGCCTCCCCTCCTCACCGCCGCAGCCCTTGCGCCGCATGCTGCTTGCCGCGGCGCTGGCCGTCGCCGCATGGACGGCCGGGCTGCCCCACGCCGCGCACGCTGGCGAGGTGGTGCTGTTCCGCTGCACCGACGCCGATGGCGCACTGACCGTCCAGAACGCGCCCTGCCCGGCCGGCAGCACCCAGCGCATCCAGCGTTTCGCCACGCCCGCTGCCGGGTCGCCGGCGCCCTCCGTGGCGGCGTCCACGAGCGGTACGCCGTCGGCGCAGTCACTGCCGCCGGCAACGGCACCTGCAGCGCCACCTGCTGCCGCACCTGCTACGTCTCCCGCTGCCAGTGCGGCACCCGGCAGCAGCGCGATGTTGCAGCGCGCCCCGCTGCCGGTGCTGCAGGGCGACGTGCAGACCTCGGTGGAGGCCGAAGGCACCGAGATCCTCGACAGCGACGTGCTACGCCGGGAGGCGCGCGAAAAGGCCGCCGCCGCGGTCGACGCCGACGTGGCCAAGGCGCCGCTGCCGGAGATCTACCGCTGCCTGGGCAGCGATGGCAACGGCTACCTGCACGAGCGCGAACCGGCGCCGCCGCACTGCGTGCTGATGACCGTTACCGGGCTGGGCGGCACGACGCCGGTCAACGCCGCCGGCTGCGAAGTGATCCGCGACGCCTGCGTGGCCGTCCCCGGCGAGCAGCGCTGCAACGCCTGGCAACAGCGGTTCCGCGATGCCCGTGGCAGCGAACGCTTTGCCACGCCGGAAAACCAGGCCGGCGCCAGCGCCGAGCGCGAACGGTTGCAGGCGGTGCTGGCGGGCAGCGATTGCCCCATTCCCGACTGAGGCGCGGTCAGAAGCCGTACCGCAGGAAGCCACCGTCCACGGCGATGCATTCGCCGGTGACGTAGCTGGCCGCCGGCAGGCACAGGAAGCCCACGGCGGCGGCCACTTCCTCCGGCTCGCCGATGCGGCGCATCGGGGTGCGATCGATTACTTCTTCGTAGTAGTCCGGGTCGGACAACGGGCCGGACGTGCGGCGGGTACGGATGTACCACGGCGCCACGGCGTTGACGCGGATGCCGTCCTCGGCCCATTCCACCGCCAGGTTGCGGGTCATCTGGTGCATCGCCGCCTTGGTCATGCCATACACCGCGCCGCTGCGCACGTGGGTGAGCCCGGACACGCTGCCGACATTGACGATCGCCGATGCCGCGTGGCGGGCCAGCAGCGGGTGGGCGTAGCGCGACAGTTCGAAGGCCGAGAACAGGTTGGTCTCGAAGATGCCGCGCCACTCGTCCTCGGTGTACTCGGTGGCCGGCTTGGTGATGTTGCCCCCGGCGTTGTTGATCAGCAGGTGCAGGCCATCGCTGTGGTCTTCGACCCAGTCCAGGATCTCGCGACGGTCTTCGTCGTCGGAGACGTCGGCGGCCAGGCCGTGGATCTCGCGGTCGGGGAAGGCATCGAGCAGTTCATCGCGCGCCATTTCCAACGCGTCGGCATCGCGGCCGACGATCAGCACATCGGCGCCGAAGCCGAGCAGTTCCCGCGCAATGGCCAGGCCGATACCGGCACTGGCGCCGGTGATCAATGCGGTCTGTCCGTCCAGTCGCCAACGTTGCGCGCTCACATGCATCTCCTGCGTCGGGGCCGGGCCCCGTGTTGCGTGCGCGCGGCACCGTGCCGTGCGCTGTGCTCAGGATAGCGCAGCCCCCGCACGCGGTCCGCCGCCCCCTGCCGTCACACACGCGCTGGCGCAGCGGTGCGACACTGCGCTCCCCGGCCCATCGCGAGGAGCCCGCCATGAACATCCGTGTCGTCCTGCCACTCACCGCGCTGCTGGCCCTGGCCGGCTGCAATCGCCCGGTGCCCCCGGCCCCGGACAAGCCACCGGAGCCGCAGGCAAGCGCGCTCCGCGATGCAATGCAGCAGCCGCTGGACAAGGCCAACGCCGCGCGCGAGTCGCTCGAAAAAGCCCCCGACACCCGCGCCGCCGACGAAGCCGAAGGCAGGTAGAGCCACCCCATGGGTGGCTGCGCGCAGTGCCGGATCAAACGTAGAGCCACCCCATGGGTGGCTGCACGCAGTGCCGGATCAAACGTAGAGCCACCCCATGGGTGGCTGCACGCAGTGCCGGATCAAACGTAGAGCCACCCCATGGGTGGCTGCGCGCGGTGCCGGATCCAGGCGCAGCCACGCATGGCGTGGCTCTACGAGTCATCCCATCGCATCGGCGACAACGCACCGCATGATCCCAATGCCCATCCATCGGCAACAACGTGCCGCGTGATCACGTAGAGCCACCCCATGGGTGGCTGCGCGCGATACCGGATCCAAGCGCAGCCACGCATGGCGTGGCTCTACGGGTCATCCCATCGCATCGGCAATAACGCGCCGCATGATCCCAATGCCCATCCATCGGCAAAAACGCGCCGCGTGATCACGTAGAGCCACCCCATGGGTGGCTGCGCGCGGTGCCGGATCCAGGCGCAGCCACGCATGGCGTGGCTCTACGAGTTATCCCATCGCATCGGCGCCAACGCACCGCATGCTCCCCATGCCCGTCCATCGGCGACCACGCGATTCGGCCAAAAAAAACCCGGCTTTCGCCGGGCTTTTTCATGCCGATCCGCTGGCCTCCCGCGTCAGAAACCGCAGAAGCAATACGCCAGCGCCTTGACCGGGCTGCTGCCGCGCGGGTCGCGGGCGGCGTCTTCGACGAAGCGCAGCTGGGTGTCCAGCTCCGGCATCGAACGCGCCAGCATCAGCCGGGCCATGCCCGACTCACCCAGCATCCATGCACCGGCGTGGCTGCCGGCGAAGCCGCTCATGAACTGCGCGAACGGCGTGGCGCCCTTCTCGATGTAGCGCACGCGGACCTTGTCCACGTCACCCAGCTTGGCGCGCTTGGCGGCGTCGGCGACGGCCACCTTGAGCCCACCGAACTCGTCGACCAGGCCACGTTCCTTGGCCTGCGCACCGCTCCACACGCGGCCGCGGGCGACTTCATCGACCGCCTCGACCGGCTTGTTGCGCGCATCGGCGACCTTGCCGGTGAAATCGGCGTAGCCCTTGTTGATCACCGACTGGATGACCTGGCCGACGGCCGGGTCCATCGGGCGGGTGATGTCGAACGCACCGGCGAAGCGGGTGGTGCCCACGCCGTCGGTGTGCACGCCGATCTTGTCCAGCGAGCGCGCCACGTTCGGGATCATGCCGAAGATGCCGATCGAACCGGTGATGGTCGACGGGTCGGCGTAGATGCGATCGGCGTTCATGCTGATCCAGTAACCACCGGACGCAGCCAGATCGCCCATCGACACCACCACCGGCTTGCCCGCGGCCTTCAGCGCGACCACTTCGCGACGGATCTGCTCGGAGGCGAACACTTCACCGCCGGGCGAATCCACGCGCAGCACCACCGCCTTCACGTCCTTGTCGTCGCGCGCTTCGCGCAGCAGGGCCGAGGTGGACACGCCGCCGACGCGACCGGCCGGCAGGTCGCCACCGGCGATTTCACCGGCGGCCACGATCACCGCCACCTGCGGACGCGAGTCCACCGGCGAACGACGGGTATCGAGCACGGACAGGTAGGCATCGAGATTGACGCTGCGGAAGCCGCCATCGGCGTCCTCGTCGGCCACGCCGCGATCGGCCAGCAGGTCCTCGACCTCCTCGCGGGTCTTCAGGCCGTCCACCAGCTTCTGCTGCAGGGCGAACTTGGCCAGGTCGCCACCGGCGGCGGCGATCCCTTCGGGCATGGTGTCGATGCCGGCGGCCAGCTGCGCGGCGTCGAGCTTGCGCGCCTTGGCGATGTCGCCCAGGTAGCGCTGCCACACATCGTTCATCCAGAACAGGTCCGCTTCCTTGGCCTGCGCCGAGGCGGCGTCGAGCACGTACGGCTCGGCGGCGGACTTGTACTCGCCCACCTTGAACAGGTGCACGTCCACGCCCAGCTTGTCCTGCAGGCCGGCACGGAAGTACTGGCGGTAACGGCCGAGGCCTTCCAGCACCACGCCGCCCATCGGGTCCAGGTAGACCTCGTTGGCCTGCGCGGCCAGCAGGTACTGCGACTGGCTCATGTTCTCGCTGAAGGCGACCACCTGCTTGCCCGAGGCGCGCAGTTCCTGCAGCGCGGCGGCCACTTCACGCATCGAGGCGAAGCCGCTGGGCTGCAGCTTGTCCAGCTCCAGCACCACCCGCTCGATCTTCTTGTCCTCGCGCGCCGCGTCGATGGCGCGGACCAGGTCGCGCAGCTGCACTTCCTCCGAACCGTTGTCGCCCACGACCTTGGCCAGCGCACGGCTGACCGGATCGGCGCTGTACTGCTCGACCAGCCGGCCTTCGGGTGCGATCACCAGCGTGGTGCGGTCCTGCAGCGACTTGCCCGCACTGGCGCTCTTGCCCATCGCGAAGACGAACAGGATCAACACCAGCAACAGCAGGCCGAAGAACATCAGGTTGAGGATCAGCCTGCGGGTAAAGTTCATCACATCCCACAGCCCGATGAAGAAGCTGGCGACGGGGTTGCGACGCGCGGGTTGGTTCATGGGGAAAACTCCAGTTGGCTTCTTGCCGTGGTGCCAGCATAGCCGTTGCCGGCCAGGCCGGCATCGGACACAAGTAAGGGGGTCGTCAAGCGGCGGAGGGCAGTCTGATCCCGACACGGCGGCTGCTGACGCGCAGCCGCCAGGCCATCAGGATGGCCGCGGCGGTCAGGCCCAGGATCAGGCCCAGCCACATGCCCTGCGGCCCCATGCCCAGCCCCAGTCCCAGCCCGGCGCCGAGCGGCATGCCCAGGCCCCAGTACGAGAACATGGCGATGAACATCGGCACGCGGGTGTCCTTGAGGCCGCGCAGCGCACCGGCCGAGAGCACCTGCACGCCGTCGGGGAACTGGAACGCGGCCGCATACAGCAGCAGGGTGGAGGCCAGCGCGGCCACGCCCATGTCGGCGGTGTAGACCCCGACGATGGCGTCGTGCCCGAACAGCAGCACCAGGGCCGACAGCGTCTGCGTGCCCAGGATGATCACCAGCCCGGCGATGGCCGCGCGGCGTACACCCAGCCCGTTGCCGCTGCCGACCGCATGGCCGACGCGCACGGTGGTGGCCTCGGCCACGCCCATCGGGATCATGAAGCACAGCTGCGCCACGTTGATCGCGATCTGGTGCGAGGCCGCCTCGGTGGCGCCAAGGCGGCCGATGAGCAGCGCGGTGACGATGAACAGCCCGCCCTCCATCAGCACGGTGATGCCGATCGGCAGGCCGGTGCGCAGCAGGTCCCAGATCGCGGCCCAGCGCGGCGCCTCGAAGTGCGAGAACAGGTGCAGGTGGGCAAAGCGCTTGGTCGTGAACAGGTACCCGGCAAAGCACAGCGCCTGGATCCACATCATCGTGGCCGAGGCGATGCCCAGGCCTTCGGCGCCCAGTTCCGGGAAACCCAGCTTGCCGTAGCAGAGGATGTAGCCCAGCGGCGCCAGCACCAGCAGGCCGCCGAAGCCGAGCAGCATGGTCGGCAGCGTCCAGTGCATGCCCTCGCTGAGGTAGCGCATGCAGAAGTACAGGGTGAGCGCCGGGCCGCCCCAGCGCACCGCATGCAGGAACGCCGTCGCACCCGGCACGATGTCCGGCGCGATGCCGAACGCCGGCAGCAGCGGCGGCACCACCGTGAGGAAGGCGAACATGATCAGGCCCAGGCCGAGCGCCAACCACAGCGCCTGGCGGAACAGCGGGCCGATCTCGCGTTCGCGGCCGGCGCCATGAAGCTGCGAGACCGAGGCGGTGAGCGAGATCAACGTGCCGATCGGGATCAGCATCGGCAGCCACAGCAGTGCGGTGCCGATGGTGACGGCAGCCAGCGTCTGGGTGCCGTGGTGGCCGGCGATGACGTTGTCGACGAAGGAAATCAGGCCGGTGGAGACATGGCCCAGGACCAGCGGCAAGGCAAGCAGGCCGGTGGCGCGCACTTCCTGGGAGAGGCGCGGCGTGGGGGAAGCAATGGACATGGAGATCACGGACGGCAACTACGGCAGCGCGCGGAGGGCACAGGCACCGGGTTGCGGACGCACATCTTACGCGCGCGGCCGGGCAAAACCCACGATGGGCGGTGAATGCACGGTTTTGCCCGCGATGCGCGGCGGCGCTAAGCCGGTCAGTGGCCGACGTTCTGCTTCAGCCACGCATCGCGCGCGCCCGGCGCCAACGCCAGGAACTGGCTGCGCACCTGGTCGCGTTCCTGCGGCGGGGTGCGCTGGGCGACCAGGCTCAGCTGGGCGAGCTGGTCGCTGCTGAGCTGGCGCAGGATCGCCAGCGCCGGTTCGCGCTGTTCGGCCGGCAGGTAGCCGAACAGGCCCTGCAACTTGGGGAACAGCTGGCCCAGCTGCGGGCCCAGCAGCCAACCGTCGCGGAAGCGCTGGTCCTGTTCGGCGAAGCGTTGGCGCAGGGTCTGCTGCTGCGCCGGCGGCAGCGCGGCGACCGCGCGGGCGGCCTCGCGGATGCGCGCGCGTTCGGGCTCGGGCAACGCCTGCCACGCCGCATAGCGGCTGCGCAGCGCGCGCAACTGCGCCGGGTCCAGCGCGGCGGGCGTGGCCGGGATGGCCGGGGCGGTGACAGGTGCAGGCGTGGCGCTGGTCGGCGCAGGGGGCGGCAGGTCCAGGGCGTGCGGCGCGGCGGATGCGGTCGCCGCCAACGCGAGGCCGAGGACCAGGCACGGGAACGACTTACTCATCGGTGCTGGTCTCCAGGCCGGCGGTGGCCGGCTCGGGGCGGCTGGGCTGCGGTTGCGATTCGTCGACCGGGACCGGGCCGCCGGCGGCGAACCACGCGTACAGATCGGCATCGCGGGCCAGCCCCAGCTCCGGGTCGGCCAGCATTGCCGCGTCGCTGGCGGCATCGGCCGGGTCGGCGGGCGCGATGACCGGCAGGTCGTCGGCCGGCAGTTCTTCTACCTGGACCGGTCCGGCGTCGGCCACGGCACCGTCCGGCGCGCTGGCCATCGGCTCCCCCACCTGACGCGCGTGCTTCCACCAGGCCGCGCCGCCGAGCAGCACGCCGGCGGTGACCACCACGATCAGCAGGCCCTTCCATGGCAGGCGACGCCCGCCTTTGCGGCGCGGGCGGGCCCGCGCAGGCGTGGCGTCGGCCTTGTGCGGGGTGCGCCAGGACGCGGCCTCGTTGGCGGCAGCGGGCGCGGCCACCGGCTGCTGCAGGCGCTGCAGCCGCGAGAGCGGCAGGTCGCGCAGGCGCTGCTGGACCTGCTCGGCCAAGGCACGCCAGGCGGCCGCGTCCGGATGCCCCTGGGCATCCCGCGGGCAGGCCTCGGCCAGCGCCTGCTGGTAGTCGGCCACGGGCAGGTCCAGGATCTGCGCGGCGGCCGCTTCGTCCAGGCCGCCGCCGATGCGCAGCAGCAGGGCCAGCCGGGCGGGCGGCGCCAGCGCCGGCAGGTGGGCCAGGCCAGGCGACCACTGCCCGCCCTCGGCCGGCATCCGGATCGGGGTGCGGTGGGCCAGCAGGATCCAGAAACGATCCGGCCACTGCGCCATCGGCACGTCGCTGGCGATGCCGGCGAAGGCACGCATCACCGAGACCAGGGCCTGCTCGGCCACGGCCGGGTCGCCGCACTGCAGCTCGGCCACCACCAGGGCGCGGCGCTCAACGCCACGCAGGAACGCCGACAGCGCACCGGCTGCGGTAGAAGAAACGGGGGCCGTCGCAGCCGTCATAGCAACTCCATCAAGTGCCGAAATGATAGCGATTGCGTCATCGATCGGGCGTGCCGATGTAGGCCGCGTGTGAAGGGATCCGGGACAGGGTGACGCAGCAACGGGCGCAGGTTGTGCACAGCATCAATGAAAACCCGGGTATACAGGCACGTGAGGGGCACGACCCGTATGTTTCAGCTTTGTTTCACAGTTAGGTTGTTGTTTTTATTGACTATTGTCGTATGGCTATTTTTTGACCAAGTTGAGCAAGAGGTCGGAACTCCCTGACCCTGAGCGCGGAGATCAGGAGTGGCGCACAGACTTATCCACAGAAGATGTGGATAAGCCTGAATCTCTCGGCAGGACAGATATTTAGCCGCTATTTAGGTTCACCGGCTCAGGTCCGGGGCGTGTGCCCGGTCGCTGCCGGGGCGTGGCCGGGCCGCTACACTGCTGCGATGCCCAGCTCCGATCCGGCCCCTTCGCTGTCGCTTACCGGCGGCCCCGCCCCCCTGCTGAATGCGCCGACGATCCAGGTCGCGCTGCCCCTGCCCCTGCCCCAGTGGTTCGACTACGCGCCGCCGCCGGGCGAGCCGCCGCATGCGGGCATGATCGGCCGCCGGGTGCGGGTGCCGTTTGGCACGCGCGAGCTGGTCGGGGTGGTGGCGGCGATCGGGGGGGTGCCCGACGGCGGCACCCTGCGCGCAGCGCTGGCGTGGATCGACCCCGCGCCGCTGTTGGGCGGCGAACTGTGGGGCTCGCTGCAGTGGCTGGCGCGCTACACCCACGCCCCGCTCGGCGAGGTGGTCAGCACCGCGCTGCCGGCACCGCTGCGCCGTGGCGATGCCGTGCCCGACACCCACCGCTGGGGCTGGCAGCTGACCCCTGCCGGCGAGGAACAGCGCGCCCGCCTGCGCGCCGGCACCCGGCCGCAACGGCTGGCCACGCTGCTGGCCGACGGGGTGATCGACGAGGACGTGCTGGACACGCAGATGGACGGGTGGCGCACCGCCGCCCGCGCGCTGGCCAAGCGCGCGCTGGTGGAGCGGGTCGCACTGGACCACCAGGTGCCGGCGGCACGCGCCGGCGCCGGCCCGCGGCCCAATCCCGAACAGGCCGCCGCCATCGCCGCGATCACCGCCGCCCCCGGTTTTGGCGCCTACCTGCTGGACGGGGTGACCGGCAGCGGCAAGACCGAGGTCTACCTGCAGGCGATCGTGGCCTGCCTGGCGCGTGGTCGCCAGGCGCTGGTGCTGGTGCCGGAGATCGGGCTCACCCCGCAGACGCTGTCGCGCTTCCGCACCCGCCTGGGCATCCCGGTGCACGTGCTGCATTCGGGCTTGAACGACAACGAGCGTGCCCGGGTGTGGGCGGCGGCCTCGCGCGGCGAAGCACAGGTCATCGTCGGCACGCGCTCGGCGGTGTTCACCCCGCTGCCCAACGCCGGGCTGATCGTGGTCGACGAAGAGCACGACGGCAGCTACAAGCAGCAGGATGGCATCCGCTACCACGCACGCGATTTCGCGTTGGTGCGGGCCAAGGCGCTGGACGTGCCGGTGGTGCTGGGCAGTGCCACGCCGTCGCTGGAATCGCTGCACAACGCGCAGGCCGGGCGCTACACCCACCTGCGCCTGAAGGTACGCGCCGGCGACGCACGCCCGCCGCGGGTGCGGGTGCTGGACGTGCGCAAGCGGCCGTTGCGCGACGGCTTGTCGCCGGAGGTGCTGCAGGGCATTGCCGACCATCTGCAGGCCGGCCACCAGGTACTGGTGTTCAAGAACCGCCGCGGCTACGCGCCGGTGCTGCTGTGCCACGACTGTGGCTGGACCGCGCCCTGCCAGCGCTGCGATGCACCGATGACCGTGCATGCCGGTGGCCGCCGCCTGCAGTGCCATCACTGCGGTGCCCGCCAGGCCGCGCCGCTGGCCTGCCCGGACTGCGGCAGCCTGGCGCTGCAGCCGCAGGGCATCGGCACCGAGCGCCTGGAAGAGCACCTGGTCCAGGCTTTCGCCGACTACCCGGTGATCCGCATCGACCGTGGCACCACCCATCGCCGCGATGCACTGGAAACCCAGCTGGCCACGCTCGGCGAGCGTGCCGGCATCCTGGTCGGCACGCAGATCCTGGCCAAGGGCCACGACCTGCCCAAGCTCACCCTGGTGGTGGTGGTGGGGATCGATGAAGGGCTGTTCTCGGCCGACTTCCGTGCCAGCGAAAAGCTGGCCCAGCAGTTGATCCAGGTGGCCGGGCGCGCCGGGCGCGCCACCGATCCCGGCGAGGTCTGGCTGCAGACCCACCATCCCGGGCATCCGTTGCTGGAGACCCTGGTCAACGGCGGCTACCACGCCTTCGCCGAGGCCGAACTGCAGCAGCGCGAAGCCGCCGGGTTCCCCCCCTTCGCGCACCTGGCGCTGCTGCGTGCCGAAGCGCAGCAGGTGGAGCACGCCAACGCGATGCTCAGCGCGGTGCGCGGCCTGATTCCCGAGGATGCGCCGGTGGAGCGTTATGGCCCGATGCCGGCGCCGATGCCGCGCCGCGCCGGTTACCAGCGCACCCAGCTGCTGCTGTCCGCGCCGTCACGACGCCCGTTGCATGGCCTGCTCGATCTGATCACGCCGCAGATCCACGGCCTGCCGCAGGCACGCAAGGTGCGCTGGTCGCTGGATGTGGATCCAACGGACCTGTACTGAGGCGATGGGCTCGCTGCAGATCCGCCGCCCGCGCATGCCGCCTAACCGCCGCGCCCTCGGCAGGGTGCCTCAGGTCAGTGCGGTCATCACGGCGCGCTGGTAGGCCGGGCGCTGTTTGAGGCGTTCGTACCAGGCGGCCAGGTGCGGCAGCTGCGGGCGCTGGATCGGCATTTCAAACCACGCGTAGATGAAGGCGCCCAGCGGGATGTCGCCCATGGCGAAGTCGTCGCCGGACAACCACGGCTGCCGCGACAGCGCCTCGTCGGCCATCGCCAGCAGCTCGCCCGAGCGGACCAGCGCGGCGGCGATGCGGGCTTCGTCGCGATCGGCCGGCGCCGTGCGCAGCGTGCCCCAGAACAGGTCGCGGAAGGTGCCGGCAAAGGTCGAGGTGGTCCAGTCCATCCACTTCTCCGACTGCGCACGCGCCACCACGTCTTCCGGGTACAGCGTGCCCAGCGCATAGCGTGCCGACAGATAGCGCACGATGGTGTTGGACTCCCACAAGGGCAGGCCGTGGTCTTCGATCACCGGCACCAGCCCGTTGGGATTCATCGCGCGGTAGTCCGGCGACTGGGTGCCGCCAAACGCACCGCCGACCTGGATCGACTCGTACGGCACGCCGATCTCCTCGGCACACCACAGCACCTTGCGCACGTTGCTCGAATTGTGGCGGCCCCAGATCTTCAGCATGGTGGGTATCTCTGTCGTAATGAGCGTGGCAGCGGGCCACGCGGTGCGGCTACGATACGCCGATCGGCGGCGTGGCCGTCACCTCATGGATGAAATGGAATGTTCGCGCAGATCCTCGAAATCAGCCTGATGTGCGTAGGCCTGGTGCTGCTGGTGGTGGGCTATCGCCGCAACCACCGCAACCTGATGCTGGCCGCCGCGCTGCTCCTGATGGCGTTCGGAACGCTGCAGGACTTTGGTCGCGGCGTCATCGACGGCTACCAGCAGGCCGACGCGCGGACGCTGTAGCCGGATCCACGCCGCACCCCGCGCGGTGCCCGTCCGCGGGCCCTGCCGGCCTCACTTGGCCGGCTTGCCGGCGCTCTTCCTGGGCAGCGCGCGCACGTAGGTGGACTTGCCGTCCTTCTTCATCTCGAACAACCCGGTCGCCGCCAGCAGTTCGCTGAGCTTGCCGTACCCGTAATTGCGCGAATCGAACGAGGCCTGGTTGCCGATCTGGCTGCCGACCGGCCCCAGGTGCGACCAGCCATCCTCGGCTTCGGCCGAGGTCACCGCACGGCGCAGCATCTGCACCAGCCGGGTGTCGCTGCGCAGCTCCGGGCCACTCTTGCGCGGTCGGGTTTCCTCGTTGTCCTGCTCCACCTCCGGGTCGGTGGCGTGGCCCTGGCCCAGCGCTTCGAGGTAGGTGAACTTGGAGCAGGCGTTGACGAACGGCTCCGGGGTTTTCTTCTCGCCAAACCCGTACACCTTGACCCCATCGGTGAGCAGGCGCATCACCAGCGGGGTGAAGTCGGCATCGCTGGAGACAATCGCAAAGCCATCCAGGCTGCGTGCGTAGAGCATGTCCATCGCATCGATCACCATCGCCATGTCCGAGGCATTCTTGCCACGGCTGTAGGCGAACTGCTGGATGGGGCGGATCGCGTACTCGTGCAGCACCGACTCCCAGCCTTTCAGCCGCGGGCTCTTCCAGTTGCCGTAGGCACGGCGCACGTTGGCCACGCCGTAGCGGGCCACTTCGGCCAGCACCACGTCGATCTTGGACGAGGGTGCGTTGTCGGCATCGATCAACAGGGCGATGCGCTTTTCCGGTTCGGTCATGTCGGCCTCCACAGCGAATGGACACGGCCACCGGCAAGCGCGATGGCCCCTGAACCCAGTATCTGTCATCGGCGTGAATACCCTGCTTCACGTGCGACGATAGGTCGCGTCGACCATGAACCCATGGGGCCGGACGGCCGGCCCCCGCCAAGGAGTCCTTGCATGACCCGCGATCCCCTGCCCCACTTGGTCATCATCGGTGGTGGTTTCGCCGGCCTTTGGGCCACCCGCGCCCTGGCCAACGCGCCTGTCCGCATCACCCTGGTGGATCGCCGCAACCACCACCTGTTCCAACCGCTGCTGTACCAGGTCGCCACCGCCGGCCTGTCAGCGCCGGATATCGCCGCACCGCTGCGCCACATCCTCGGCGAGCAGCGCAACGTGGAAGTGCGCCTCGGCGAAGTGACGTCGATCGACAAACACGCCCGCCAGATCACCCTGGCCGACGGCAGCCAGCTTGGCTATGACACCTTGATGCTGTGCACCGGCGCCACCCACGCCTACTTCGGCCACGACGAATGGGCCGCCGATGCGCCCGGCCTGAAGACCCTGGACGATGCGATCGCGCTGCGCCGCAAACTGCTGCTGGCCTTCGAGCGCGCCGAAGCCGAACCGGACCCCGCACGCAAGGCGGCATGGCTGAGCTTCGCCGTGGTGGGGGGTGGCCCCACCGGCGTGGAGCTGGCCGGCACCCTGGCCGAGATCGCCCGCCACACCCTGCGCAACGAGTTCCGCCATATCGACCCGGCCAGCGCCAAGGTGCGCCTGGTGGAAGCGGGCCCCCGCGTGCTGTCCACCTTCCCGGAGGTGCTCTCGCTGAAGGCACGCCGCCAGCTGGAAAAGCTGGGCGTGGAAGTGCTCACCGGCACGCCGGTCAGCGACATCAACGGCGACGGCTTCCAGCTGGGCAACCAGTTCGTTCCGGCGCGCACCGTGGTGTGGGCCGCCGGTGTCGCGGCCTCGCCGTTGGCACGCACGCTGGAGGTGCCGCTGGACCGCGCCGGCCGCGTGCCGGTGCAGCCGGACCTGACCCTGGAGGGCTACCCGGACGTCTTCGTCGCCGGTGACCTGGCCGCGCTCAGCCAGGCCGACGGCAAGCCGGTGCCGGGGGTGGCCCCGGCCGCCAAGCAGATGGGCAAGCACGTGGCCGCGATCATCCGTGCGCGGCTGGAAAACAAACCGGCGCCGGGCCCGTTCAAGTACCAGGATTTCGGCAACCTGGCCACGATCGGGCGCATGGCGGCCATCGTGCACCTGGGCAAGCTGCAGCTGTCCGGCGTGCTGGCCTGGTGGTTCTGGCTGGCCGCGCACGTGTTCTTCCTGATCGGTTTCCGCAACCGCATCGTGGTGCTGCTCAACTGGGCGGTGGCGTACTGGAGCTACCAGCGCAGCGCGCGGATCATTTTCGGGGATGACCGGGAGGACCGGCGCGCACGAGCGCCGGCCCCACAGGTGGAAGCTGACACGACACCACCCCGCTAGCGCTGCGGCGCCGCTGCATGGGGCGCCGCGCGGGCGTCGTCCCAGCCCTCGGCATTGCGCAGACCCCAGACTCCTTTCCCATCGGCCACGCGTTTGACGAAGTAGTCGTAGCGCACCTCCGGCCGCGTCTGCAGCACGGCATCGAGCTCGTTTGGCCCGAATCGATACCCCGACTCAGTGGCGGGGTGCGTCGTCGTCACTTGGCTGTTGCCTTGGGCTTGCTGTACCACAGCGCATTGACGATGACCCAGCGCTCGCCGAACCGGCCCATGTGGAAGTAGTCCACGAACCACGGCGTTTCCAGCCGCACCGAGGCGGCGTTGCCGGTAACGTCGAGCAGCGTGCAGCGGCGGTTCCACTGGTCCTTGGGGGTTTTCAACGCGCCCTGCCGGGTGAGTTCAACCAGCTCCTCCTTCGACATCCGGCGCAGGCCGAGGCGCTCATCCGGGGTATCGCCGAGGATCGCGCGCTTGGCCAGGTCCGGGTGCAGCGAGCGCGCCACGCGGGCCGGGTCACCCTCGAGCTGGCCGTCCACGTAGTCCAGGCAGGTGGCTTCAATCGCGGCACGCGTGCCGGGATCGATGACGGGGGCGGCAGGGTTCGTAGCGCCGGCAACGGCGAGCAGCAGGGCAAGCGGGGTCATCGCAGGGTGTCCCTCGGGTAGGTGGAGCAGCTCAGTCCTCGCGGAACAGCGCCAGTTCGGTCAGGCCCAGCTGCAGGTAGGTGAAGGCGGCGGCTTCGTCGCTCATCAGCCCGCCCACCGGCCGGCGGTCCAGCCAGGCGGTGATCGTCGCGTTGTGCAGTTTCACCGCGTCGGCCATCGCCTCCTTGCTCGCCTGGCTTTCCGCGTCCTGCATCCCTTCGCGGATGGCGTCGTCGCAGATGCCCCAGTACTCGGCCAGCGGCATGATGCCCCGGAGTTCGACTGGCACGTGGGTGGGATCGAGGCGAATGCGCGCGCGCTCCACGGCATCGGCGGCGAGCCTGGCGCGGAATGCGTCGGCGGTGCCGCTCTCGCCGTGACGCAGCGCTGGCGAGTACGCCGCCGTCGCTGCGGGTGGCGCGTCGTCCCGGCCCGGCGACCGGCGCAGGGCCGGTGGGCGGGACATGGCCGCGCGCAGCCAGGCAAGCCGTCTGCGATGGAGATCGAACATCCCGGTTCCCTCCGCGTGGTGGCCGATTGTGGCCTACCTCGCAGCCCCCAACCAGTACCGACGCACCCTCAGGACGAGGTGTCTGCCGCCTGCAACCAGGCCAGTTTGCGCGCGCGTGGCTGGCGCTTGAGCTGCCATTCGGCCCGGGAGGCGGCCGCCCGGTCCGGATAGGCGCGCATGGCCAGCAGCTTCAGCGGCGGGTTGGCGCGCGTGTACCTGGCCCCCTTGCCGGCCAGGTGGGCCTGGAAGCGCGCGTCCACGTCGTTGCTGATGCCGGCGTAGTAGCTGCCATTGCGGCATTCCAGCAGGTAGACGTACCAGGGGGCGGGTTCAGCGGGCATACCGGGATTATCCACCGGGGCGCGGCCGCTGGCTGCTAGAATCCGCCCCGGATGCAGGAGAGAGGTGCCACGCTGGCACCCGCCGAAGGCGCAGGCTCCCATAATCGCTCAGGCCGGTGGCTCGATACGCCACCAACCATGCATGCAGTACGCCGATCTGGAGAGAGGTCTTCAATGACCCGCCGAAGGGGCACGTGGCCTTGGCCACTGAACTCTCAGGCAAAAGGACAGCGGGAGCGGCAACGGTTTCCCCACCCCACGCCAGTGCCCTGCGCTGGCGTGCCGGGTGCGTGTTGCCGTCCCCCGCCTGACGCGTCCGGATGCTCTCCCATGCTGCTCTCCCTGATCTACCTCATCGCCATCTCCGCCGAAGCCATGACCGGCGCGCTCTCCGCCGGGCGCCGACGCATGGACCTGTTCGGCGTGGTCATCATCGCCTGCGTCACCGCACTGGGCGGAGGCTCGCTGCGCGACATCGTGCTGGGCCACTACCCGCTGGGCTGGGTGAAGCACCCGGAGTACTTGGGGTTCACCATCTGCGCGGCCTTGATCGCCACCTGGGTGGCGCGCTGGATGCACCACTTCCGCCGCACGTTCCTGGTATTGGATGGACTGGGGCTGATCTGTTTCACCCTGATCGGCTGTGCGGTGGCGCGCGATGCCGGCCACGCCGCGCCGATCGTGCTGATCGCGGGCATGTTGACCGGCGCCTTCGGCGGCGTGCTGCGCGATGTGCTGTGCAATGAGGTGCCGCTGATCTTCCAGAAGGAACTGTATGCGGTGATCACGCTGTTCACCGGTGCGGCGTACCTGGGCCTGCTGGAGCTGGGCGTATCGCTCAACGCGGCCACGCTGTGGTGCCTGGGCGGTGGCTTCCTGCTGCGCCTGCTGGCGATCCACTTCAAGTGGGAAATGCCGAAGTTCGTGTACCGCGACGAGGTGCATTGAACGGCACGTTCAATGCACTCTTCCATGACCAAGGTCATGTGAACGCAACGGGCCTCTCGCGGTACCATGGCGCCCCCGCCCCTCCCGGGACGGCATCCAGCCACGCTGCGGCATTCGACCAGCGGCCCCGCCAGACAACCCCCATTTCGCCTCACCTGCCCCCACGGGCCGGTACACCATGGACGCGCCGGCTGTTGGGCTTGCGCGCAGGATGCCCATGTCTGCTTCGCCGCCGCGCCGCCGTCTGTTGAAACCGCTGTTGGTCCTGGCCGTGCTGGCCGCCGCCGTGATCGCCTGGCGGGCCCTGTCGCCCGCCCCCGCCGCCGATCCCGCGCCTGCCGCCAACGCCACCCCGGTGCGCGTGGCCACGGTGGTGCGCGACGACCTGGTGGTGCGCCTGAAGGCACTGGGCACGGTCACCCCGTTGCACACGGTGAGCCTGCGCAGTCGCGTGGATGGCGAGCTGCTGCGGCTGTCCTTCCGCGAGGGTGAACACGTCAAGGCCGGCGACCTGATTGCCGAGATCGACCCGCGCCCGTACCAGGTGGCGCTGGCGCGTGCGCTGGGCACCCAGCAGCAGAACCTGGCCGAACTGGACAACGCGCAGACCCAGCTCAACCGTTACAGCGAACTGCAGGCCAGGCACTTCGTCTCCGCGCAGGACCTGAGCGACCAGCAGAGCAAGGTGCGCCAGCTGCAGGGCCGGCGCCAGACCGACCAGGCCGCGGTGGATGAAGCCCGCCTGCAGCTGCAGTACACCCGCATCACCGCGCCGGTGGCCGGGCGCATGGGCCTGCGCAACGTGGACGTGGGCAACCTGGTGCGCAGCAGCGACAGCGAACCGTTGGCCACCATCACCCAGACCACGCCGATCAGCGTGCTGTTCACCGTGCCCGAGCCGGACCTGCCGGCCGTGGTGGCGGCCGTGCGCGCCACGCCCGACCTCACCGTGGAAGCATGGGACCGCGAGGAGCGCACGGCGCTGGGCGACGGCGTGCTCGCCAGCCTGGACAACCGCATCGATACCGCCACCGGCACGCTGAAGCTGCGCGCGCAGTTCGCCAACGCCGACGAGGCGCTGTTCCCCAACCAGTTCGTCAACATCCGCCTGCAGGTCAGCAGCAGCGATGCGGTGGTGATCCCCAATGCCGCCGTGCAGTTCGGCAGCAAGGGCAGCTATGTGTACGTGATTGCCCCGGACAACACCTCGCACCTGCGCAACGTGGTGCTGGGCCCGGCCGATGGCGAGCGCGTGTCGGTACGCGACGGCCTCAAGGCCGGCGAGCGGGTGGTGGTGGAAGGCATCGACGGCCTGCGCGAAGGCGCCAAGGTGGAGGTGGTCAGCCAGGATCCGCCGCGGACCGGCGCATGAACCTGTCGCGCGTCTTCATCGAGCGCCCGGTGGCCACCACGCTGCTGATGGTGGCACTGCTGCTGTCCGGCGCGATGGCCTACCGGCTGCTGCCGGTGGCGGCGCTGCCGCAGGTGGACTACCCGATCATCCAGGTCACCACGCTGTACCCCGGCGCCAGCCCGGGGGTAACCACCAGCGCAGTGACCGCGCCGCTGGAGCGCCAGCTCGGGCAGATTCCCGGGCTGAAGCAGATGTCCTCCACCAGCTCGGGCGGCGCCTCGGTGATCACCCTGCAGTTCTCGCTGGAGGTCGCGCTCGGCGTAGCCGAGCAGGAAGTACAGGCGGCCATCAACGCCGCCGACAGCTTCCTGCCCGACGACCTGCCGGTGCCGCCGGTGTACCGCAAGGTCAACCCGGCCGACACCCCGATCCTGACCCTGGCGGTGACCTCGCAGGGGCTGTCGCTGCCGCAGGTGCACGACCTGGTGGACACGCGCATGGCCCAGCGCCTGTCGCAGCTGCCGGGCGTGGGCTTGGTCAGCCTGGCCGGCGGGCAGCGCCCGGCAGTACGCATCCAGGTGAACCCGTCGGCGCTGGCCGCCAACGGGCTGAGCATGGCCAGCATCCGCACCGCGATCGGGGCGGCCAACGTCAACATGCCCAAGGGCAGCTTCGACGGCCCCACCCGCGCGATCATGCTCGATGCCAACGATCAGATGCGTTCGGTGGCCGAATACCAGGCGCTGATCCTGGCCTACAAGGACGGCGCCCCGCTGCGGCTGGGCGATGTGGCCACGATTGAACACGGCGCGGAAAACCGCCAGCTGGCCGCGTGGTCGGGCACCACGCCCGCGGTCCTGATCAACATCCAGCGCCAGCCCGGGGCCAACGTGATCGCGGTGGTGGACCAGGTGCGTGCACTGCTGCCGCAGTTGCAGGCCTCGCTGCCCAAGGGCGTGGACGTGGCGGTGCTGAGCGATCGCACCGAATCGATCCGCGCCTCGATCCGCGGGGTGCAGCACGAGCTGCTGATCGCCATCGCGCTGGTGGTGATGGTCACCTTCGTGTTCCTGCGCAACCTGCCGGCCACGATCATTCCCAGCATCGCGGTGCCGCTGTCGCTGGTGGGCACCTTCGGGGTGATGCTGCTGGCCGGGTTCTCGCTCAACAACCTCACGCTGATGGCGCTGACCATCGCCACCGGTTTCGTGGTGGACGATGCGATCGTGATGCTGGAAAACATCGCCCGCCACATCGAGCGCGGCGCCACGCCGATGCAGGCCGCGCTGAAAGGCGCCCGGCAGATCGGCTTCACATTGATCTCGCTGACCCTGTCGCTGATCGCGGTGCTGATCCCGCTGCTGTTCATGGCCGACGTGGTGGGCAAGCTGTTCCACGAGTTCGCGATCACCCTCGCGGTGGCGATCGGCATCTCGCTGCTGGTCTCGCTGACGCTGACGCCGATGATGTGCGCGCGACTGCTCAAGGCCGGGCATGCCACCCGCCGTGATGCCGACGGCCAGGAATCGGCGCAGCAGGGCGACCCGTTCGACCGCGTGGTGGCGATCTACGACCGCCAGCTGCAGTGGGTGCTGCAGCGCCAGCCGCTGATGCTGGGTGCCACCGTGGCCACGCTGCTGCTCACCGCGGCACTGTACGTGTGGGTGCCCAAGGGGTTCTTCCCGGTGCAGGACGCCGGCTTGATCCAGGGCATCAGCGAGGCGCCGCAGTCGATCTCGTTCCAGGCCATGGCGCAGCGCCAGCAGGCGCTGGCCGATGCGTTGCTGGGGGAGGAGGACGTGGCCAGCCTGTCCTCGTTCATCGGCGTGGACGGCAACAACGCCACGCTCAACAGCGGCCGGTTGCTGATCGAATTGAAACCGCATGCGCAGCGCAGCAGCGACGCGCAGGCGATCATCGCGCGGCTGCAGCAGCGCGTGGCGCGCGTGCCGGGCATCACGCTGTACCTGCAACCCGTGCAGGAACTGGGCATCGAGGACCGCATCAGCCGCACCCAGTACCAGTTCACCCTGACCAGCCCCGACAGCGACCAGCTTTCGCAGTGGACGCCCCGGTTGCTGGCCCACCTGCAGCAGTCCGCGGCCCTGGCCGACGTGGCCAGCGACCTGCAGGACCAGGGCCTGCAGGCGCACGTGCTGATCGACCGGGTCGCCGCCGCACGCCTGGGCATCCAGGTGGACGCGGTGGCCGATGCGCTGTACGACGCGTTCGGCCAGCGCCAGATCTCCACCATCTTCACCCAGGCCAACCAGTACCGCGTGGTGCTGGAAGCGCGCCCGGACGTGGCCTTCGGGCCGGACGCCATCGCGCGCCTGCACGTGGCCGGGCCGGATGGCAAGCAGGTGCCGTTGAATGGCATCGCGCGCATCGAGCAGCGCCCGGCGCACCTGCTGATCAACCACGTGGGCCAGTTCCCGGCGGTGACGTTCTCGTTCAACCTGGCACGCGGTGCGTCGCTGGGCGAGGCGGTGCAGGCCATTGAAGGCGCGCGTGCAGCGATCGGCCTGCCCACCGGCGTGGAGCTGCGCCTGCAGGGCGCGGCCGACGCCTTCCGCGCCTCGCTGTCGAGCACGCTGTGGCTGGTGCTGGCCGCGGTGGTGGTGATGTACTTGGTGCTGGGCGTGCTGTATGAGAGCTTCATCCACCCCATCACCATCCTCTCCACCCTGCCCTCGGCCACGGTCGGCGCCCTGCTGGCGCTGCTGCTGAGCGGGCGCAGCCTGGACCTGATCGCGGTGATCGGCATCGTGCTGCTGATCGGGCTGGTGAAGAAGAACGCGATCATGATGATCGACTTCGCGCTGGAGGCCGAGCGCGAGTTCGGCCTCGCCCCACGCCAGGCGATCCACCAGGCTGCGCTGCTGCGCTTCCGTCCGATCCTGATGACCACGTTGGCCGCGCTGTTCGGCGCGATCCCGCTGATGTTCGCCAGCGGCTCCGGTGCGGAGCTGCGGCAGCCGCTGGGCGTGGTGATGGTGGGCGGGCTGATCGTCAGCCAGGTGCTCACCCTGTTCACCACGCCGGTGATCTACCTGTTCTTCGACCGCTTCCGCCGGCGCCCCGCCGAGGGTGCGGACGATGCGGCCGAGGCCCACGCGTGAGCCCGCTGGCGCGCGCGATCGGCTGGTTCGTGCAGCACCCGGTGGCGACCCTGCTGCTGTCGGTGGCGGTGGTGCTGGCCGGTCTGCTGGGCCTGCGGCTGCTGCCGGTGGCACCGCTGCCGCAGGTGGACTACCCGGCCATCAACGTCAGCGCCAGCCTGCCCGGGGCCAGCCCCGAATCGATGGCGGCCAACGTGGCCACGCCGCTGGAACGCGCGCTGGGCACGATACCGGGGTTGAGCCGGATCGACTCGGCCAGCACCCAGGGCTCGACCCAGATCGAGCTGCAGTTCGAACTGGGCCGCGACGTGGACAGCGCCGCGCGCGACGTACAGGCGGCGATCAACGCCGCCCGCGCGCAGCTGCCCAGCGGTATGCCGGGCATGCCCCAGTACAACAAGGTCAATCCTTCGCAGGCACCGATCCTGGCCCTGGCGCTGAGTTCGGACAGCCTCTCGCCCGGGCAGATCTTCGATGTGGCCTCCACGGTGATCGCGCAGAAGCTGGCACAGATTCCGGGCGTGGGCGAAGTGCAGGTCGGCGGCAGTTCGCTGCCGGCGGTGCGCGTGTCGCTGGACCCCAGCGCGCTCAACCAGCAGCGCATCGCACTCGATGACGTCGCCGCGGCCATCCGCACCGCCAACGCGCTCAAGCCGCTGGGCAACGTGGCCAGCCAGGGCCGGCAATGGCAGCTGGAGGCCAGCCTGCAGCTGCGCACGGCCGCCGAGTACCGCGACCTGATCATCGCCATGCGCGAGGGCCGCCCGGTGCACCTGCGCGACGTGGCCCAGGTCGGCGAGGGCGTGGAGGACCGCTATGCCAGCGGCTTCCACAACCAGCGCCCGGCGGTGTTGCTGATCGTCAGCCGCCAGCCCGACGCCAACATCATCGAGACCGTCGACGCCATCCACGCGCAGATGGATACGCTGCAGGCGCTGCTGCCCGCCAGCGTCGACATGCAGGTAGTGATGGACCGCTCGCCGGTCATCCGCGCCACCCTGCACGAGGCCGAACTGACCCTGCTGCTGGCCATCGCCCTGGTGGTGCTGGTGGTGCTGGCCTTCCTCGGCCACTGGCGCGCGGCGCTGGTGCCCACCCTGGCCATTCCGGTGTCGTTGCTGGGCGCACTGGCGGTGATCGCGCTGCTCGGTTTCTCGCTCAACACGCTGTCGCTGATGGCGCTGATCGTGGCCGCGGTGCTGGTGGTCGACGATGCCATCGTGGTGCTGGAGAACATCGCCCGCCATCGCGAAGAAGGCGCCTCGCCGATGGACGCCGCCCTGCGCGGTGCCGGTGAAGTGGGCGCCACGCTGTTGTCGATGAACATCGCGCTGGCGGTGGTGTTCGTGTCGATCCTGTTCCTGGACGACTTCGTGGAGAAGCTGTTCCGCGAGTTCTCGCTGACCCTGGTGGCGGCGATGGGCGTGTCGCTGCTGGTCTCGCTGAGCCTGACCCCGATGCTGTGCGCGCGCCTGCTCGGGCGTGAGCGCCCGGGCACCGGCAACGTGCTGCAGCGGGGCGGCACGGCGTTGTTCGAGCGACTGCGGGACGGCTACGTGGCCAGCCTGGAGAAGATGCTGCGCTGGCTGGCCGTTCCGCTGCTGCTGTTCGGCGCGGTGATCGGGCTGAACGTGTGGCTGTTCCAACAGGTGCCCAAGGGCATCGTGCCCAAGCAGGACACCGCGCAGCTGCGTGGTTTCGCGCGCGGCGACGACGGGCTGTCGTTCCAGGTGATGCAACCCAAGATCGATGCCTACCGCACGCTGCTGCTGGCCGACCCGGCCATCAGCGACATCATCGGGTACATCGGCGGGCGTAGCGGGGTCAACAACGCCTTCATCATGATCAAGATGAAGCCACTGGCCGAGCGCAAGGTCTCCAGCCAGCAGGTAATCGACCGCCTGCGCGCCAACATGCCGAAGATTCCCGGCGGCGGCATGTTCCTGTGGGTGGACCAGGACATCAAGCTGGAGGGCAGCGGCGACAGTGGCCAGTACGAGTTCCAGCTGCTGTCCGGCGAGCTGGAGCCCCTACGGCAATGGGCGCCCAAGGTGGCCGACGCGCTGCGTGCGCTGCCCGAACTGGTGGACGTGGAATCCAAGGGCGACGAGGGCATGCGCCAGGTGGTGCTGGACATCGACCGCGACGCCGCCGCCCGGCTCGGTGTGGACATGCGCATGATCGCCTCGGTGCTCAACAACGCCTTCAGCCAGCGCCAGGTGGCCACGCTGTACGACACGCTCAACCAGTACCGCGTGGTGATGGAACTGGACCCCCGCTACACCCAGGACCCGTCCACGCTCGACCAGATCCACGTGATCGGCAAGGACGGCCAGCGCCTGCCGCTGTCGTCGATCGCCAGCTGGTCCTACGGCATGGCGCCGGACCGCATTTACCACAGCCAGCAGTTCGCCTCGGTCTGGATCGAGTTCGCCCTCGCACCCGGCGTGACCCTGGACCAAGCGGTGAAAGCCGTGGACCGCGCGATGGCCGGGATCATGCTGCCCACCCATGTGCAGGCCAGGCTGAGTGGCGAGGCCGGTGGCTTCGAAACACTGCGCGAGCGCCAGCTCTGGCTGATCGTCGGCGCGATGCTGGCGGTCTACCTGGTGCTCGGCGTGCTGTACGAGAGCTTCGTGCAGCCGCTGGCGATCCTGTCCACCCTGCCCTCCGCCGGCGTGGGCGCACTGCTGGCGCTGATGGCGTTCGGCAACGAATTGAACCTGATCTCGCTGTTGGGGTTGTTCCTGCTGGTAGGCGTGGTGATGAAGAACACCATCCTGATGATTGACTTCGCGCTGTCGGCCGAACGCGAGCGCGGGCTGTCCTCGTATGACGCCATCTCCGAAGCGGCACGGCTGCGCTTCCGGCCGATCCTGATGACCAGCGTGGCGGCATTGCTGGGCACGTTGCCGCTGATGCTGGCTACTGGCGAAGGGTGGGAGATGCGGCAGCCGCTGGGGATCGCGATCGTGGGTGGGTTGCTGGTGAGCCAGTGGCTGACGTTGTATACGACGCCGGCGATCTATCTGGCGTTGGCGCGGTTGCGGCGCACTGCGTGATCACCGGGCAGGCGACCCACTGTGGGTAGAGCCATTCCGCACCCCGTCAAACGCTCATGAGGGCATCCAACCAAGGCAACCTCCATTCCTCGCGGTAGCTCTTCTTCAACAGGCATGAGACAGGCACATCCGCCCCTTCGCCTGGGAAATCGCGCGCACGAAAGGCGGTCAGTCGATAGTCGTCGTAAGGCAGGTCAAGGCCCTCCGCGATGTATCCCATCGCCGTGCTTCCGTCCGCCAGCGTTTTCTCGTATCGCTTGAATCGACTTGAATCCACTTCAACCCCCGTGGATACCGAGGATAGGGTCAGCCCCTGCAAGGTCGGATGCTGGGCTCCAGATCCGGACGCCGGCACCAGCAGTACGCAGGTAGTAAGGGCTTCCTCTCACAGCAGGAGCCGCCCCGCTGAACGTCCCCATCATATCCACGCGCAGCCAAGTGTCTTCACTGCCGCATCGGGCCGGCTCGAAGTCGACGTAGGTGTAGTTCCTGAAGACAGCCCCGGTCAACGTGACGACAACCGCCAGGCATACCGCAACTACCGACATCGCGACACCTGCGTTGATCTTCATGGCGCCTCCTGCCTCCTGGTTGTTGAACGGCACACGGTGCATCCGCGCCTTGCACAGCATGGGTGCTGGCGATGAGCGTCATCTCAGCCGAACCGGAGGTGCACAACATCTTATCGGGGATTCCCGTCTGGGCCGATCCTCCCTACCGGAATGCCGACATCGCCCCAACCCTCTCGCTTCGTAACCCTGACGTCGGGCTCAAAGATACTTACCTCATCGAAGCCCCCAATTGCAGGCCCCTCCTTTCCAACGACATCCGCGTACATCACGCCAGAAACCGAGGTATAGACGTAAAGGCTCCTCTCCACCTCATCCATCTTCTTGATAGTTGAAAGGTTGATTAAAATTCTATCAAAGTAATCACCGTCCCGATAACTGGCCTCATTGCGATAAAGGTAAACATTACCATCGGACACTGCGACGTACCCATAGGTAAACAGATATCTTCCGACATATCTTTCAGGGTTCGCAGCGATCCTTGAAAATGACGTCTGGCATCTCTCAGAGAACCTCCAAGGACACTCGCCAGGAATCGCGGTCCTGAGCGACATAAGGATACAGAAGAGAAAGACCATCAACACTATGACAATGAGTAAAACCGATCTAGCTTTCAAAGAACCTCCTCGACACCTTCACCCGGGGAATTTTTAAACAGACGCATGGCCGGCGTAGACACATAACCTGTGCTGTTGCGGGTTATGTTGAACTGCACATCACCCCCAGAGAATGGGACATGCGGCAACCCTGATATATCCTCAAGAGGATGGGTATGGATATTGTATCCACCGTTCGTGACGGCACCGCCAACCTCTGCGCCCACGCCATCAATTCTTCTAAACTTGGATCCCACCTCAACTTCGTCAGTGCCAAACCCTTCAAGGCGCCTGACAATGTCAGCTCCGAACTCGACCCCGAGCCTCGTCGATGCTGGCTGAAAGACCTTCATGAATACCTTCGCGAATTCATCTGGGGTCTTTCTGCTTATTGTCCTCACCGTTGGCATGACTTTTTTTACAACAGCAACTGCAGCGTTGTACCTGGACTGAGCGGACGCATTGGTGAATTTTCTCAATCCATCGTTGATGAGCGAACTAGCGTTACTCTCTGACGTCCCCCCCATGCCCGGAACATTAGTCATTGAGGCGCCACCAAGTCCCACGTGACTACCGATTGACCTGAAATCCGTTCCCGCGCGACCATCGGGATCAACAAATCGATACGGGTTGCTGTCTGCATACCTATATCGGTTGAACTGTTTAACTGGATTACTGTGCGCCGTCACCGGATCAACAGACAAGAACCGCCCGACTTCCGGCTCGTAGTACCGCTGCTGCATGTAGTTCAGCCCAGTCTCGGCATCCTCCACATGACCGGTATAACCCGGCCCTCCGGCCAAAGGCCGGTTGATCACCTCACCGTACGCACCATAGACCGTGCGCTCAATCACCACACCGCTCGCGTCCGTCACAGCCACCGGCGATCCCAGCGCGTCAGTATGGATGTACTCCACCACCTCGGCTGCGTCAACAAGTGGCGCCGCGCCAAGCACCAGCAACAACGCCCCGACAGTGCAGCTCATCAGCTTCCCTGCATCGAAGGCGCGGCTCATAGCATCTGCTCCGCAACGAAGGGATCGGACCAGGCGGAACAGCCGGCAGCATTGCAGGCCCTCACCCGGAAGGGCGCACTACTCGACGCCTTGTTGACCTCCATGACACAGCTCATTTCCGAGGTACTGCAGGTGGCTGGACCATCCAGCTCAAAGCCGAGCGAACTGCCGGCGTCGCCCCAATAAGCGCTGTAGCGGGTCTTGAATCCCGAGATACGTTCGTACCAGACCCATAATCCGAAGGGCACTGGCGGCGGCATCTGCACTTGCACTTGCATCGTACCGGACCAATCGGTGCAGCCGGCCTCGTTGCACGCGGCGACCCGATACTGGTGTGTGCCCTCAGGCCGCCAGTAAAGCGCTCGCTGGGTCGCACCCTCATCGTGGATGGTCGCCCAGCCCGCGCCCTGCAATGCCTCCTGCAATTGGTATGTGGTTGCCCAGCCGACGCCGTTCCAGCTCACCGTGTAGTTGCCGGAATTGTCGGTACCAGGACCGGCCAACTGAGGCGTGCTATCTGGGCGCAGAATCACCGTGGTGCCAACCGTTGGTGAGTAGTTGCTGCACCCAGCCGCGTTGCAGGCCTGCAGACGATACGCATAGCCGCCCCGGCCCAGCCCTGTGATCGTCGCCTGGCCGTTGCCCATGCCTCCCTGCAGCACCCAGCCACCACCACTGGCACTCTGTTCCAGGCTGTACGCGGTCGCCCCGGACACCAACGGCCAGGTCAGTGATACCGTGCCCCCGACACTTACCGAGGAAACCGCGAGGCTCGGCGCAGGCGGCGCGTAGAACACGTTCACCACGGCTTCGGCCGAGAGCGGTCCGCAAGCGGAACCATTGCAGGCCTGCGCCGTGTACCGGTACTGGCCAGCAGCACGTCCGGCAAAGCTCTGACTGGTCTGCGCAGCGTCCACGACAATTTGGTAGGCGCCGCCATTTGTGCTTTCACGCAGCACGTAGCGCGTCGAACCACTGACTGCCGACCAGGTTGTCACGTAGCTCCCATTAGCGGCTTGCGCGGGTGCTGTAAGCGTCGGTGCAGACCCCGGTGGATTGGGTACATCCACCGAGGCAGTGGTCGACCAGACGCCACACCCGCCGTCGCTGCACGCGCGAACGCGGTAGAGATAAACGCCAGGGGTTCGGCCACTCACACTGAAGCTGGTGGCATTGCTGTTCAGCAGCGGACTCCATGCCGAGCCGAATTCCTCCAGCTCGTAGCGCGTTGCGCGGGTAACGGCCGTCCAGCTGACGGTATAGCTCGCCGCGCCGCTTGCAGGCACGCTCAGGCTGGGCACGTTGGCCGGCGCCGTATCACGCTTGACCCGGGCGACCAGACTACCGGCCAGACTTACATACGATGTTGCAACACCAGTGCGGTTGTCCTCCTGGTAGCGCAGTTGGCCGTCCTGACCGTACAACGAGACGATCATGCCTTTACCGGGCGCATCGGACAGCACCCGTCGGCCCTGCCAGTCATATCGATAGGCCTCGGTGCCGGTTGCTCCGCGCAGACGGTTGCCGTAATCGAACGCGAACGGCTGACCGTTCTTGATGCTCACATTGCCCTGTGCGTCGTAGCCAAGGCCCATGACCGTCGCACCACCGGTCATGACGTTGGTCAGGCGATTGGACGCGTCGTAATAGTACGAAGTCTGTTCAACACCCGCACCGCTGGTGCGCACCAGCGAGGTACGGTTGTCGAGCGCGTCCAGACCGAACGCCTCCTGACGCAGGTTGATCAGGTTGGCATTGGTCAGCCGGTCAAGCGCGTCATACTGCATGTCCCGGTTGCCGCGATACTCCCCCGGGGTGGTATACGCATCACGTATGGCGGTGGTATTCCCATTCGCATCGTAGCTGAAGGTCTGATCGATGACGCCCGCATCCGTGGACCGCGCGGGCGTCTGCCGCAGGTTCTGCTGCAGCACATGCGTCACACCGTTCCCATAGGTGAATGACTTCAGCCCGCCGTTCGGGAAGTAGCTGACCTGGGTGGCGTAGCTGCCTGCCTGACTCGGCTGCCCCAGCGCGTTGGGCGAGAAAGGAACACTCAACCCGTTGGGATATTGCAGCGTAGAAAGCGAGCCATTGGCATCGTAGCCATAGCCCAACGACAACGTGGCGATACCCGGCTGCAGCTGGGTTTCGGACGTCATCATGCGGCGCTTGTTGTACGTGAAGCTGTTGACCACGTAGTTGGCGCGTGCATCGTTGTAGGTGGTCACCGTATCGGCCAGTCCGTCTGCGGTGTAGGTCCAGTCCTGATCGCCATTGCCATCGGGGAAACGCAAAGTCAGCAGGCGATTGCGGCTGTCATAGCTTCGATCAATCCGGCGCCCGGAGCTGTTGGCCAGAGCGGTATCACACGACGCGGTGGATACCAGGCTCAGGCCAGCGGCCGTCCAGGCGATATTGCCCGCACCGTCATAGCTGCTGACCGTCGCGCCCGTCTCCGGCTCGACCACCTTGCACAGTTGCTGGTTGCCGTCATAGACATAGCGCCGGGTCAGCGATTTGTCGCCCGTCTGGTTGCGGCGGGTAATTGCCACAGGCTTGCCAAGTACATCCCGCTCGACCTGGGTGATCACGCCCTCCGGTTGCTGGACCTCAATCGGAGCGCCGGTGTCGGGCGCATCAAAGGTCTGGAACGAGGTAGTCGTTGCATGGCCGCGTGGGTTGGTGACGCGCTGGCGATAGCCGGGTAGATAGTCGGTGAGGGTTACCAGATCGCCCAGTTCACTGTCCTGCACAAGCCCGGTGACACGCCCAAGCACGTCATAACTGGTATAGATGCCGACGTCGCTTTGGTCCGCCGACGACGGATAGGACGCAAACACTATCTGGCCGCGATGATTGTAGGCTTGGCGCTTGAACCGCTGGGTCGCACCTTGGCTGGCCAGGTCATACTCGTGCGTGACGATAGGCCGCCATAGCGCGTCGTAGTAGGTAATCGTACGCGCGTTGCCGGTTGCTGCCGTACGCCGCCAGTGGCCTGCAGGAAGTCCGTATTCCGCCCCAGGAATCGCCTCGTAGACCTGCGTGGTCGAATTCCACGCAACGTTGTCTGCCCCCGGGTGGTCGATCTGGGTGATCCTGCCCATGCCGTCGTAGCCGTACTGCGTGGTGAATCCGTTTTGATCGCTGGTGGAGCGTATCCATCCCGCGTCATCGACCGTGGCCGTCTGCTGGGTAGCGTCGGGGAATCCAACCGTCTGTGGGATGCCACGCTTCCAGTTGGTAAGCGTGATCGTGTTGCCGCGCCCGTCCTTCACCGATGCCAGCGTGCCATCGGCGTGGTAGCCGAGCTCGTGCCTGAGCTTGCCGAACTGGTACTCAGCCGTCGCCCGTGCCAACGTGTCGTATTGCGTGCTGGTGGTGCTGATGCCGTTGACGGACGAGGAGGAAACCTGGCCCAGCACCCAATGCGCAGGGAAGTCTGCATAAACCGTGGTCACCTGTCTGCTGCTGCCTCCTGTCGCGGTACTGGACTGGTTGACCGTGGTCCGACGCGCCAAGGCGTCCAGGCAAAGCGTCGCTCCACAGACAGCCACTTCGGAAACGAAGTTGGCCCCATCCCGTGTGGTGACACTGCGTTTGAGTGGGCGCAACAAGGCGGTACTCCATTCATTGCCCATACCGACCAGGTCAAGGCCCACCGCCACCGGGAACTTCTGCTGGCTTGCTTCGGCGGCCGATACGTAGGTATTTGTCTGCGTCTCCAGAATGATGCCCGCGGTATCGCCTCGCTGCACCGCCAGCAGCTGGCCTTCGTTCAATCCGATGTCCGTGCCGTACTGGTAGCGAGTGAGGGTGCCTTCTGGCCCTCGAACGATATTGAATTTGGTGTTTTCGTTCTCATCCCAGGAAGGCTGTCCCCACTCGTAGGACCAGTTCATCGTCGGAAGGCCCGGGCCACTGACGACCTTACTAGCAAGGGTGAACGACCAGTTGTAGTCCGGCACCCGCTTGTACCAGTAGGTTGGCGACTCCACCACGCAAGACTCAGGCACGTTGCTGCGATAATGCTGCCTGACCTCAAGCGTGTAGCTCGCTTGGGCACCCGAAGGCGCGACAATCGACAACCCGTAGCTGCCGCTCGGGTCGGCCAGAGATTCCGGACAGCCCGACGGATCACCTTCGAGAGGCGGTGTCCATGCGGGCGGATTGATGACCAGCGCACCCGTGGAAGCGTAGCTCCATGCGCTGCCATCTGGCTGGCGGACCGAGGCAAGCTTGGTGCCGGCGTAAGCGTAAGTCCATGTACCGACGCTGCTATTGGCTGTTACGATGTTGGCGCCGGAGTATTCCAGCGTAATCTGGCGACCGTCGTTTGCGGTGATGGCGGTGAGCTTGTCACCGCTATAGGTGAAGTTGACCCAGTTCCCGAAGCGGTCCTCGACGCGCGTGGCCAGAAGGTAGATGACCTGCCGAGCAACGTTGGTGCCGTTGCCGCGCCTAAGGCTGGCGTGCGGCTTACTGATACCCCAATCGAACTGGTAGCGCATGCCGTCTGGTGAGATGGCGATAAACCCTTGGCCCGGATAGCCATTGGCCGTTGCAGGCTTGCACTGGAAGCGCCAGAAGTCTTTGGTGATCCACCCAACGGTGCCTGCAGGCCCAGCCGGCACCTTTTCGCTGGGATTGATCAGCAGGGTGCGGCTGCCTCTACCGGGCACGCTAACCTCATAGCCGTTCCAGTAGTCCTCTGGACCGGTGAAGCCGGCCAGCGCCGGCTCCTGTGGCAGGCTGCAGCGCTGATCGACAGTACCACCGGCCGGTCGCCATCCGCCGGCTGCGGCGGCAAAAACACCCGACATAAAGGGCACATCGACGTCCCATTCGCCAAAGCCAAGCAGGTGCTGGCCGTTTAGGCGGGATCGATCATCCACATTGAGTTTGCGTCGCAACTCCACCGGTAGGCCGCTGTTTCCCGGGATGCTGATGTCAACGTTCTCAAACGTGGTGCTGCCGTTGAACAGGCTAACCTGCTCGCCAAACAGTGTATCGGCGGACAGTACGCCCAGGTCTTTTGCACCGTTTATGCGCTCGATGGAACGCTCGTGCAGGCCGTAGGAGCCGGGTGTTTGTGCGTGGGCGAATCCGAAAGACAACGCGAGGCCGAGCCCGGCCAAATACCGTGCGACGTGCTGCATCAAGTTTTCCCCTGAGCCATTCCCTGCCGCCCCAGTTGCTGGGGCAGCTAGCGAGGAGCGTTGTAGCAACGAAACTGAATCGTTGTCAAACGAGCCGGTGCAAGCGGCGCCGGGTCCGCGCTGCAGCCACCCATGGGGTGGCTCTACGGGATCGATGTGCCTGTCCGATCACACGGCGACACGTTACGCCGCTTTGCTGACCCGCGCCGCGCGCCGCGCGCGCACCGCTTCGGCCAGGCTCTCCAGCACGGCCAGCGAGCTGTCCCAGCCGATGCAGCCATCGGTGATGCTCTGGCCGTAGGTCAGCGGCTGGCCCTCGACCAGGTCCTGGCGACCGGCGACGAGGTGGCTTTCCACCATCACGCCCACGATGCGCTCTTCGCCGTTGGCCAGCTGTGCGTTGATGTCGGCGATGACCTTGGGCTGGTTCTCCGGATTCTTGCTGCTGTTGGCGTGGCTGGCGTCGATCATGATGCGGGCGGCCAGGTGCGACTTGGCCAGCGTCTGGCTGGTCGCTTCCACGTGCGTGGCATCGTAGTTGGGCGTCTTGCCGCCGCGCAGGATGACGTGGCAATCCGGATTGCCGGCCGTGGCCACGATGGCGGTACCGCCTTCCTTGGTGACCGAGAGGAAGTGATGCGGGTTGGAGGCCGCGCCGATCGCGTCGGCGGCGATCTTGATGTTGCCGTCGGTGCCGTTCTTGAAGCCCACCGGGCACGACAGGCCCGAGGCCAGCTCGCGGTGCACCTGGCTTTCGGTGGTGCGTGCGCCGATCGCGCCCCAGGCCACGAGGTCGGCGATGTACTGCGGCGAGATCACGTCGAGGAATTCCACGCCTGCCGGCAGGCCGAGCTTGTTGATGTCGCGCAGCAGGCCGCGCGCCACGCGCAGGCCCTTGTTGATGTTGAAGCTGCCGTCCAGGTCCGGGTCGTTGATCAGGCCCTTCCAACCCACGGTGGTGCGCGGCTTTTCGAAGTACACGCGCATGACGATTTCCAGCTCGTCGGCGTAGGCATCACGCAGCGGCTTGAGGCGCTGGGCGTATTCGATGGCGGCGACCGGGTCGTGGATCGAGCACGGGCCGATCACCACCGCCAGGCGGTCATCGCGGCCGTGCAGGATCTCGTGCAGGGCCGCGCGCGAGGCGCTGACCGTGTCGGAGGCTTCATCGTCGCAGGGCAGCATGGCCAGCAGTTGGGCCGGCGGGGTCAACGGTTCGATCTTGCGGATGCGCAGGTCATCGGTGTGCGGGGGCATGCGGGGAAACTCCTTGGAAGTGGGGGTCCCCAGCGCGACGGCAACAAAAAAGCCGCCAGGTGCGCTGGCGGCTTTCGGGAATGCGTCTGAAGGTTTCTTCAGGGTGAGCGCATGCCTTCCTCCGCCGGTGGCTTCGGAAAGTAATACCAAAAGTAGGCGTTGGCGGGGCGTGCGTTCATTGGGGAGTATTGATAGCACAGGTTTTGTGCGGCGCAAAATGTTTCATTCGCAACTGGGGTGCTTGGTTGGGGGAATTGCAGGTGAGTGGAGCCGGCCGAGCGACGGTTGCGGGTGGAGCCAGCCGACCAACGGTCGGCTCTACGGTGGAGCCAGCCGACCAACGGTCGGCTCTACAGGGAGCGTTGGGCGCGCTTGCGGATGTAGGTGTTGGCGGGGTGGTCGGCGTGGCGCTGCTGCCATGCAGCGCAGCGTTCGCGTACCCAGTCGGGCTGGCTCTTGCCGGCATCATTGAGCCAGTTGCCCACCGAGTCCTGCACGTAGCGCGATTCATCGCAGCACAGCGCGTCGAGCAGCGCGTGCGCGTGCTGCGGCGCCTGCTTCAGCAGGGCGATATGCGCGGCCCATACGCCACGCGGACGCAGTGCTTCGCAGGCGAAGCGGCGGACGTTGGGCGAGGCATCGGCCGTCCATGGCTGCACGTGGGCCAGCACCCGCAGCGGGTCTGCGGCGATGTGCGGGCGTACGGCCAGCCACGCCCATTCGCGTACGCCGAAATGCGGGTCGTCGGCCAGCGCGCGCAGCGCGTCGAGCTTGTGTTCCAGCGACAGGCGCGGGTCGCTGCCGATCAGGTAGCAGGCCCAGCCACGCACGGTGTCGCTGCGGTGGTCGATCCACTGCGCCGGATCGCCCAGGGCGTGCGCACGCAGCAGCGTGGCCGCGCCCTGCATGCGCAGGGTGATGCCGCTGTTGGCCGCCTTGCGCATGTTGGCCACTGCCGCCGCCGGCAGCGACGGCGCGATGCTGGCCAGCAGCCGGGCGAAGTCCACCGCCAGGATCTCGGCCAGGTGGGTCGCTTCGGCCTCACCCCCGTCGAGCTGGGCGCGGCGTTCGCGCGAGAGCGCCTGCTTCTTCATGCTGCCTGCCCCGCATCGGTACGCGCCCAGATGCGGCACAGCATGCCACTGAGCAGGGTGCGTTCGTCATCACCAAGGTCGGCGAACAGGCTGCGGATCCACTGGGTGTGCTGGTCGAATAGGGACACTGCCAAGGCCTCGCCGGCCGGGGTCAGGCAGACGTTGACGCGGCGCTTGTCGTCCGGGTCGGCGTGCCGGTCCAGCAGCCCGTCGCGCTCCAGCCCGTCCAGCAGCCCGGTGATGGTGGCGCGGGTCACCCCGGCGCGCTCGGCGAGCTGGTGCGGCGACAACGGCGCTTCGGCCCCCTGCAGCAGGAACAACAGCACGAAGCGGCCTTCGCTCAGGCCCAGCGGGGCCAAGCGGTGCGCACAGTCCTGGTCGATCGCAGCGGCCAGCGACAGCAGCTGGAAGCACTGGGCCAGGCCATCGGGCTGCGGGTGGCCACGGCGCTGCATCTCGGCCAGGAACGCCTGGTGTTTCAGGGCCAGCATGGAGGTTCCGGAGGATGATTAGGCGCCTAATCATACCCTGTGCCGCGCGCAACGTGAGTTCAGCGCGCCGGCGGCGGGGCGGCGTCGAAGAACATCAGGTAGACCAGGCGACCGTTCTCGATGCGGTCGCCGAACGCGGGGCCGGCGGTGTGCCACAGCCACGGGCGCAGCAGCACCAGGCGGTTGAAGCGCATCGGCACGCGCATGGTCATTTCCCACTGGCTGTCGTCGGCGCTGTCGCGCTCGATGATGTCGCGGTGCATGGCCGCGCGGTCTGGATAGCCGTGCCGCGCCAGCTCGGCCTCGTCCAGCGCCAGGCGCTCGGTGCCGGTGCGGCGATGGCGGAAGAATTCGGTGCCGCCCTGGCAGTCTTCAGGCGCACTGAGGTAGAGGATGCCCGACCAATGCGAGCGGTCCACGTGCACCTTGGCGCGGCCCACGTCATGGGCCAGGGTGATGCGGAACTTGCCGTGCGACTGCAGCGGCGAGACCACGCGCAGCGGTTCGTTGACCAGGCGGGACGCGGCATGCGCCAGTCCGTCGATCTCCAGGCGCTCGATCGAGTTGCGGCCGGGGAAGGCACCGTCCTGCTCGGGATAGGTCAGCTGCAGTGCGGCGTTACGCAATCCCTGGGCATCGGCGGCCGCCAGGAAGTCGTCGACGACAATCATGGAAGTAGGCATGCCGAGAGCCTAGCGGTGGCGCTCGACGCCAGCAAGGCGCCTGGGTCACGTATGCCGCCCGGCAAGGCTGGGCCCGGCCGGTTGCGCGAGCGGAAGGCAGATCCGCGCGACCAGGCCGCCGCCGTCGCGCGCCAGCAGGTGCAGCTCGCCGCCATGCTGACGCGCCGCGCCCTGCGCGACGGCAAGACCCAGGCCGATGCCGCCGGTGCTGCGGTTGCGCGAGCCCTCGTGGCGCTGGAACGGCTGCAGCAGGCGTCCCTTGTCGGCGTCGGCGATACCGGGACCGCGGTCGGCCACCTCCAGCATCACCACGCCATCGCCTGCCTCCAGCCGCAGCTCGGCCGCCCCCGCATAGCGGACCGCGTTGTCGATGAGGTTGTCCAGCGCGCGCCGCAGTTGCAGGACATCCACGGCCAGGCTGACGTGCGCGGCATGCGTGAGGCGCACGTCGGCGCCGCGCGCCTGCGCGTGCTGGGCGCATTCCTCCAGCAGCAGGTGCAGCGCGGTGGGGTGGCGCTGCGCGGGATGCAGTTCGCCACGCGCATAGTCCAGCACCTGGTCGATCATGCTGGTCATGCGCGCGATGTCGGCCACCATGCGCTCGGCCTGGGCCGGTGGTGCGCTGTCGGCGCGCAGGCGCAAACCGGTGAGGGGAGTGCGCAGGTCGTGGGCGACGGCGGCCAGCATGCGGGTCACCTCATGGGCCTGGTCACGCAGGCGCTCGCGCGCCGCGTTCATCGCCTCGGCCATCACCTGCACCTCGCGCGGCCCTTCCACCGGCAGGCGCGCGGTGGACTGCAGCGACAGGTCCGCGCTGGCATCGGCCAGGCGGCGCAGCGGGCCGGTCACGCGCAGCGCCAGCCAGGCCGCCAGTGGCGCCAGCAGGACCGCGCCGGCCAGCAGGGCCAGCAGCACCTGGCGCCGCCATTGCAGCAGCGCACTGTAGTCGGCGCCCACCACCGTCCACTGGCCATCGGCGTGCTGCACGGCCAGTTCGAACGCCGGCCACAGCAGGCCCGGCAACAGCAATGCCTCTTCCACCGTGGCACGCTGCTCGGGGCCGCTGGCCAGCAGTTGCCCCTGCTTGATCACCTGCACCTGCACGGCGGTGGGATCGGTGCTGCGCTGCCAGACCGTGCGTACCCGCGCGCGCGGCACGCCCAGGCGAGCGGCCACCACGCTGCTCATCCAGTCGTTGTCACGGCCGGCGGGCGGCTGCGCTTGCCGCCAGCGGCGCAGGCCGAGGTCGGCCGCGGCGCGCTCGCCGGCCATCACCTGCACTGCCTGATGCAGGTTCATCTGCGGCGCGGCGGGGCTGGGCAGCGCCCACACCACGGCGAAGCTCACCGCCTGCGCCACCAGCAGCGTGGACAGGGTCAGCAAGGCCACCCAGGTGGCGGTGCGCCAGGGGCGGCTCATCGGCGGGACACCGGGGCTGCGAAGCGATAGCCCTCCCCGCGCAGGGTCTGCACCAGCGCGTCGCCGCCCGTGGCGGCCTGGGCGAGCTTGCGGCGCAGGCGGCTGACCGCCAGGTCGACGGCGCGATCGAACGGTTCACTGTCCTCGCCACGGGTCAGGCGCAGCAGCTGCTCGCGGCTGAGCACGCGACCGGCGCGTTCGGCCAGCACCCGCAGCAGCGCGAACTCGCCGCGGGTGAGGGGCACCTCGGCGGCCTGCGGGGTGAGCAGGCGATGCTGCTCCAGCTGAAGTTGCCAGCCCTCGAAGTGCAGGGTGGTGGACGGCGCCGCCCCCTCTTTCCTGTCGGCGCGGCGCAACAACGCGCGCACGCGGGCCAGCAGTTCGCGCGGGTCGAACGGCTTGGCCAGATAATCGTCGGCGCCCATCTCCAGCCCGATCACGCGGTCGGGGGTGCTGCCCATCGCGCTGAGCATCAGGATCGGGATGCCGCTGGGCTGCAGGCGTCGGCAGACCGACAGGCCGTCCTCGCCCGGCATCATCCAGTCCAGCACGATGAGGGCGCTGCGTTGCTGGGCCAGCAATGCATCGAGCATGGCCGCATCGGCCGCCACCCGCACCTGGTAGCCGTGCTGGCGCAGGCAGTCGGCGATGGCGTCGCGGATACTGGCGTCGTCGTCCACCACCACGATGTCGATTGCTGCAGGCATGCGCCGATTATGGCGCGGGTTTGTATCGGGACTGTATCGGCACGCGTGCCAGCACGACATCGCGGCGATACAGCCAGCGGGTGTCATGTCCTTTCCCCAACGGAGACCGCCCCATGCGCATTACGCCCCTGCTCGCCCTCGCCTGCCTGGCCACCCTGCCCGCGCAGGCCGCCACGGCCACCCATGAAATCCCGATGTGGATGCAGGGTGGCCACCCGACCGTCGCGGTGCGGCTGGGTGACAGCGTGGAGCCGCTGCACTTCGTGATCGACAGTGCGGCCGGGGCCACGGTGATGGACCAGGCCACGGCGCGACGGCTGGGACTGGATGACCCGGAAGCGGCAGGCGTCGAGGTGGAAGGCGCCACCGACAGCAGCGCGGTGCTGCGCCGCACCCGCAGCACCCGCTGGCAGGTAGGCACGCTGTCATTCGAGGCCGCGACCATGCAGACCGACCTGAGCCGGCTGGGCAAGGACGGGCGCCGCATCGACGGCATCCTCGGCAACGACGTCACCAACCGCTTCGATACCACCTTCGATATCGCCGGCCAGCGCGTGCTGCTGCAGCCGCCGGGCCCGATGCCGGCGGACGCCGGGTGCGTAGCCAATGCCGTGCCGGTCCGCGACGCGAGCATGCAACGGTTCGGCTTCATACCGGTGCAACTGGGCTCGACGGCGGTGGAGGCGATCGCGGTGGTGGACACCGGCGCGGCACAGACCGTGCTCAACAGCGCCGCGGCCAGTGCGCTGGGCCTGCGCACCGATGGCAGCGATGCGCGCGTGCGGGTGCGCGAAAAGGGCACGCGTGGGCTGGGCGACCGCGTGATGGAGACCTGGCTGGCCACCCTGCCGGGCCTGCGCATGGGCCGTTGGCAGCACGCCCCGCTGGAGGTGCGGATCAGTGAACTGCCGGTGTTCGCCTCGCTGGGATTGAAGGAGCGACCGGCATTGATCCTGGGGGCCGATGCGATGGCCGATACGCGGGTGCAGATGGGCAGCGGCGCGGCCTGGATCTGCCTGCGGCGCGGGTGACCGGGCCCGGCCGGTGGTCACGATGACCGCCGGCACTGTGCCGGCGGGGCCGCCGCGGTAGCATGCGCCACACCTCCCGCTGGAGTGCCGTGCATGCGCCTGTTCGCCGTGTTGCTCGCCGTGGTGGCCCCCGTGACCGCCCTCGCTGCGGCCCCGCCCGCCCCACCACCGATGGCCGACGCCGCTGCAGTGGAGGCGGAAATGGCGCGCTTGATGCGCGCCACCGGGGCGCAGGGGTGGGCCGTGGCGGTGGTCGATCAGGGCAAGGTGGTGCAGCTGCATGCGGCCGGAAAACGCAACGCGGCCGGCGACCCGCTGACGACCGACACGGTGATGTACGGCGCGTCGCTGACCAAGATGGCCTTCGCCTACATGGTGATGCAGTTGGTGGACGAGGGGGTGCTGGACCTGGACCGGCCGATCGGCGCGTATTTGGAGCGCCCGTTGCCGGATTACCCGGCAGAGAAGCAGTACGCGCCCTGGCCGGACCTGAAGGACGACCCGCGCTGGCGACGCCTGACCGCGCGGATGCTGCTCAGCCATCGCAGCGGATTCGCCAATTTCGCGTTCCTGGAGCCGGATGGAAAGCTGCGCCTGCACTTCGATCCAGGCACGCGCTACGCCTACTCCGGCGAAGGCCTGATCCTGCTGCAGTTCGTCCTGGAGCGCGGCTTGGGCCTGGAGGTGGGCGCGGAGATGCAGCGGCGGGTGTTCGACCGCTTCGGCATGACCCGCACCAGCATGACCTGGCGCGCCGACTTCGCCGGCAACCTGGCCGACGGCTGGACCCAGGACGGCCGCACCGAACCACACGACGAACGCAGCCGGGTGCGTGCGGCGGGCTCGATGGATACCACCATCGCCGACATGGCCCGCTTTGCCGCCGGCTACGTACGCGGCGAGGGACTGTCGGCCAAGGCGCGGGCAGCGCTGGTCCGCGCGCAGTGGCCGATCACCACGGCCAGCCAGTTCCCGACCCTGCAGGACGCGCTGGCGCCCGCGCAACGGCGCCGCGACCTCGCCGCCGGGCTGGGCGTGGTGGTATTCCAGGGGCCGCAGGGGCGCGGGTTCTACAAGGGCGGCCACGACGATGCGGTGGGCAACACGCTGGTGTGCGTGGCGCGGCGCCAACGCTGTGTTGTGGTGCTGGGCAACGACGTGCGCGCCGAAGCGGCGTTTCCTGCGCTGGTGCGGTTCGTTCTGGGCGAGACCGGCGTGCCGTGGACGTGGGAGTACGGGGGCAAGGCGTTCGTGGAGTGACGTCGACAACAAAAAACCCCGCCTTCCGGCGGGGTTTTTCGTCGTGCGTTGGCGGATGGTGGTACCGACCACGGTCGGTACCTACCGCTCCGATGTGTGCCGACCGATGGCCGGCCTCTCCATCAGAAGTCCATGCCGCCCATGCCGCCCATGCCACCCATGCCGCCGCCCGCTGCGCCAGCGCCGTCATCCTTCTTCGGGGCTTCGGCAACCATGGCTTCGGTGGTGATCATCAGGCCGGCGATCGAGGCCGCGTTCTGCAGCGCCGAACGGGTCACCTTGGTCGGGTCCAGGATGCCGAATTCCAGCATGTCGCCGAATTCGCCGGTGGCCGCGTTGTAGCCGTAGCTACCGGTGCCTTCCTTGACCTTGTTGACGATGACCGACGGCTCTTCGCCGGCGTTGGCGACGATTTCGCGCAGCGGGGCTTCCATCGCGCGCAGGGCGATCTGGATGCCGTGGTTCTGGTCTTCGTTGGCACCCTTCAGGCCGGCCAGTGCGGTGACCGCACGGACCAGGGCCACGCCGCCGCCCGGGACCACGCCTTCTTCAACGGCTGCACGGGTCGCGTGCAGGGCGTCGTCGACGCGATCCTTCTTTTCCTTCATTTCGATTTCGGTCGAGGCGCCGACCTTGATCACGGCAACGCCGCCGGCCAGCTTGGCCACGCGTTCCTGCAGCTTTTCACGGTCGTAATCGGACGAGGTGTCTTCGATCTGGGTCTTGATCTGGGTCACGCGCGCATCGATGTTGGCCTTCTCGCCGGCACCGTCGATGATGGTGGTGTTTTCCTTGGAGACCTGCACCTTCTTGGCGCGGCCCAGGTCCTTGATCGTCGCCTTTTCCAGCGACAGACCGATTTCCTCGGAGATCACGGTGCCGCCGGTCAGCACGGCCATGTCTTCCAGCATCGCCTTGCGACGGTCGCCGAAGCCCGGTGCCTTGACGGCCACGACCTTGACGATGCCACGGATGGTGTTGACGACCAGGGTGGCCAGCGCTTCGCCTTCGATGTCTTCGGCGATGATCAGCAGCGGCTTGCCGGCCTTGGCGACGCCTTCCAGCACCGGCAGCAGGTCACGCACGTTGGAGATCTTCTTGTCGTGCAGCAGCACGTAGGGATCGTCCAGGTCGGCGGTCTGCGACTGCTGGTTGTTGATGAAGTACGGGGACAGGTAGCCACGGTCGAACTGCATGCCTTCGACGACGTCCAGCTCGTTGTCCAGGCCCGAGCCTTCTTCAACGGTGATGACGCCTTCCTTGGTCACGCGGCGCATCGCTTCGGCGATGATGTTGCCGATCGACTCGTCGGAGTTGGCCGAGATCGTACCGACCTGGGCAATGGCCTTGTCGTCGGCGGTCGGCTTGGAGATGTTCTTCAGCTCGGCGACGGCGGCGATGACGGCCTTGTCGATACCGCGCTTGAGGTCCATCGGGTTCATGCCGGCAGCGACAGCCTTGGCGCCTTCGCGGATCAGGGCCTGGGCCAGCACGGTGGCGGTGGTGGTGCCGTCGCCGGCGTCGTCGTTGGTGCGGGAAGCGACTTCCTTCACCATCTGGGCGCCCATGTTCTCGAACTTGTCAGCCAGTTCGATTTCCTTGGCGACGGACACGCCATCCTTGGTGATGGTCGGGGCGCCGAAGCTCTTCTCGAGCACGACGTTGCGGCCCTTCGGGCCCAGGGTGGCCTTCACGGCATTGGCGAGCACGTTGACGCCGCGCACCATGCGCGAGCGGGCATCTTCACCGAAACGAATATCTTTGGCAGCCATTGCGATTACCTTTTATGGAGAGCCGGGCCAAGCCCGGCTGCTTGAATGGGGGAAATTGCGGACGCGCCGGCACGGGCCGGCGGCATCACTCAGCCGACGATGGCGAGGATGTCGTCTTCGCGCAGGACCTTGTACTCGACGCCTTCAGACTTGTAGCTGCTGCCGGCGTACTGGCCGTAGATGACCTTGTCACCGACCTTCAGCGACGGCGCGCGGACGCTGCCGTTGTCCAGGGGCTTGCCCGGGCCGACGGCCACGACTTCACCCTTGGTCGACTTTTCCTTGGCGGAATCCGGAATCACGATGCCGCCGGACGAGATTTCGTCGGCTTCGATCGGCTTGACTACAACGCGGTCATGAAGCGGCTTGATGCTCATGTGAGACCCTTTTAAGTTGTTGATTGGTCTAGGAAAGTCTGGCGATGTTAGCACTCGCACAAGGCGACTGCCAGCCACGCTCACGAAAAAACCCGGCAGTGCGGGTACGGAGCAGAGATGGTGCTGGGTGCGCGCCTTTCAAGGGGCAGGGTCGAAATTTTTCCGGGCTGCGTGTGGGTTCAAGGGCAAACGCAAAGGCAAAGCTTCCTGTGCCCGTTCGGGACTGCCGCGAGCGTGAGGGCCCCGTAGCGGCCGGTAGGCCCCTGGCGTAGTGTCCCCCGGCCTGCGGCCTCCTCCTTGATTTTGCCCAGGAGCCTACCGGCCGCTACGGGGCTCGGCTTGCGGAAACAAGCGGGAAAGCCGGCTTCTGACTTTGGTCGGTGGGTCGGGCGATGGGCCCGCATGCCCTTGGAGGCGAAATAAAGGAGGAGGGGGCGGCCGCAGGCCGACGCCGGGGGACATTTGCCGGAAAGGGTATGGGGGCCCAGCGCCCGATCCACCGACTCCCGCTTGAGGCGAAATAAGGGGGAGGCGTCGCCGGAAGGGTATGGAGCCCCAGCGCCCGGCCTACCTCCCCCACCAACCGCCATTTTCTTGACGCACGTCCCACTGTGGGAGGCCGATTACGACACATCGATAGATGTGTCATCTGGATTGATTAGATTCGGCCGGCGATACCCAATCACAAGGAGACGTAGATGAGGTTGCTCACACCGCTGTCCCTGGGGTGCCTGCTGGCGTTGGCCGGCACCGCCCAGGCGGATGTATTCATCAATGAACTGCACTACGACGACAGCACCGCCGCCGGCGACGTCGGCGAGGCCATCGAGGTGGTGGCCACCGGTGGCGAGGACCTGTCCAGCTACCGGCTGTACCTCTACAACGGCAGCACCCCGTCGGCGGCCACCGTGTACGCCAACAACCCGGTGCCGGCCGGCAGCGCGGCCAGCTGCGGCAAGGCCAGCATCGCCACGGTCAGCTACCCGAGCAACGGCATCCAGAACGGCGCCAATGACGGCATCGCGCTGGTGGATGGCAGCGGCAAGGTGGTCCAGTTCATCAGCTACGAAGGCACCATCACCGCCGCCGGTGGTCCGGCCGCGGGCCTGACCAGCCAGAACATCCCGGTCAGCGAGAGCAACAGCACCGCCCCGGGCACCTCCCTGCAGCTCACCGGCAATGGCAGCCAGTACGCCCACTTCACCTGGGCAGCCCCGGGCGCGCAGACCTTCGGTGCCTGCAACGCCGGGCAGACCTTCAGCGGCGGCGGTGGCACCGGCCCGAACACCCCGCCCTCGGTGAGCACCACCACCCCGGAACAGGGGGCCAGCACCTTCCCGGCCGCCGCCGACCTGGGCGTAACCTTCAGCGAAACGGTCAGCCTGGCCAGCGGCGCCTTCGTGCTCAGCTGCGGCCAGTCCGGCACGGTGCCGCTGACCCACGCCAGCAGTGGCAGCCGCTTCACCCTGTCCACCAACACCGCCCTGGTGGCTGGCGAGGCGTGTCGCTTCGATATCCGCGCCAGCCGCATCACCGATGCACAGGGCGCGCATCCGGCCGCCGACACCCGCATCGCCTTCACCGTGGCCAGCGGCACTGGCAACCCGGACCCGGGCAACCCCGATCCCGGCAACCCCGGCACGCCGGGCGAGTACTACTCGCGGGTCAACACCAGCAACCCGAGCCAGCTGCGCTGCTCGCTGCACGAGACCATCAAGGGCCACACCGCCTACCCGTACAGCGGCTCGGGCACCAGCACCTGGACCATCCTGGAGATCGCCGACGAGGATCCCAACAACAGCGGCAAGATCCTGGACGCCTACCGCAACCGCAGCTACACCAAGGTGAGCGGCCGCGCGGGCACCGGCAGCGGCCTGACCTACAACCGCGAGCACACCTGGCCCAATTCGCTGGGCTTTGCCAGCACCACCGGTGACAAGGGCCTGCCGTATGCGCCCTATACCGACACCCACATGCTGTACCTGACCGACGCGCAGTGGAACGCCGACCGCGGCAACAAGCCGTTCGGCAAATGCGACAGCAACTGCGGCGAACGCGCCACCGAGGCCAACAACGGGTTCGGCGGTGGCAGCGGCGGCTACCCGGGCAACTCCAACTGGGTCCGCACGCCGGACGGCAACACCGGCACGTTTGAAGTGTGGGGCCACCGCAAGGGCGACATGGCGCGCGCGGTGATGTACATGGCAATCCGCTATGAAGGGGGCAAAGACGCCAAGACCGGCCAGTCCGAGCCGGACCTGGAACTGACCGACGACCGCAGCAAGATCGTCAAGACGTCGGCCTCGCCGGCCTACATGGGCCTGCTCTCGACGCTCATCGAGTGGCACCTGGCCGACCCGCCGGATGCCGCCGAACGTGCCCGCAATGAAGTGATCTACAGCTTCCAGGGCAACCGCAACCCGTTCATCGACCACCCCGAGTGGGCGACCCCGGGCCTGTTCACCTCGGCCAAGCCGAGCACCTGCCAGCTGCTCAACTGAGCCCCGCCGACCGGCGCCGCAACGGCGCCGGTCGGACCATTGGCATCCCACGGTCCTATACTCGGCGGTCATGTCGATCGCTGATCCCGTATTCATTCTGTTCACCACCTGCCCCGACGCGGCGACCGCGGCGCGGCTGGCGCGTGCGCTGGTGGAAGAACGCCTGGCGGCCTGCGTTACCCGCCTGGACGCGGCGCACGCCACGTACCGCTGGCACGGGGAGATCTGCGAGGACCACGAGGTCCAACTGCTGATCAAGACCACCGGCAGCCGCCTGGACGCGGCCATCGCGCGCGTGCAGGCCCTGCACCCGTATGAACTCCCGGAGTGCATCGCGGTCGAAACCCGCGCTGGCCTGCCGGCGTACCTGGATTGGATTCGGGCACAGACCCGAGAGGAAATTGATTGATGACCCTGTTTGGTCGTGTTGCCGCGCTGTGCGCGTTGTTCGTGGTGTCCCTGCCGGCGCTGGCTGTCAGCGAGAAGGACCTGCTGCCGGTGGACGAGGCCTTCGGGCTGAGTGCGCAGGCGCGGGATCGCGACCGCATCGAGATCAGCTGGAAGATCGCGCCGGGGTACTACCTCTACCGCCATCGCACCACGGTCAAGGCCGACGCCGGCTTCGCCGCCGAGGCGCTGCAGATGCCGGCCGGCAAGAAACACCAGGACGATTTCTTCGGCGAGGTGGAAACCTACCGCGAACGCCTGACCGCGGTGCTGCCGGGCAAGGCCGCCGACGGCACCGACACGGTGACGCTGGAGATCCGCTACCAGGGCTGCGCCGACGCTGGCGTGTGCTACCCGCCGCAGAAGCGCAGCGTCAAAGTGACGTTGCCCGCCGGTGCGGGGAGCAGTGCAGCGGTGGCTGCGGCGGCACCGGCCACGGGCTCGCCTTTCAACAACCCGTTGGCCGGCAACAGCGGCGGTGGCCTGCGCCTGCCGGGTACCAGCACTGCCCAGGCACTGCCGCTGCCGTCCGAGCGCGCCTTCGGCTTCGATGCGATCGTCGACGATGGCAACACGGTGCTGCTGCGTTTCAGCCCGGCACCGGGCTATTACCTGTACCGCGACCGCACCTCGCTGAAGCTGGAAGGCGCCGCCGGCCTGCGCGCGGACAAGCCGTTGTGGCCCGCGGCCAAGTCGCACCGCGACGAACACTTCGGCGACGTGGCGGTCTATTTCGACCAGGTGGACGTCAAGTTGCCGCTGCGCCGCAGCCGCCCTGAGGCGGTCGACACCACCCTGGTGATCACCTTCCAGGGCTGCCAGACCGACGGCATCTGCTACCCGCCGATGACGCGCCGGGTGAAGCTGTCGCTGCCCGCCGGCAAGGTCAACGCCAGTGCCGATGAAGCCGCGCACAGGAACGACGTGATCGCCCCGCTGCCGGGCAAAATCACGCGTACCAACGTGCGCGAGCGCGACACGGCCGGGATCGCCACCCAGCCGATGCTGATCCGCCCGAACGAGACGGCGCCGGCGGCGATCGATGCCGGCGTGGCGCCCGACGCCAGTGCCGACAACGCGCAGCGCACCCGCCCGCCGGGCGACGACGCCGCGCCGACGACCTTGATCGGCGCACTGCTGCTGGCCCTGCTGGGCGGCCTGATCCTCAACCTGATGCCGTGCGTGCTGCCGATCCTGTCGCTGAAGGTGCTGGGCGTGGCGCAGAGCGGTGAGAGCCGCCAGCGCGCGCGCAGCCATGCGCTGTGGTACACCGCCGGCGTGCTGGTGGCGTTCGCGGCGATCGGCGCGCTGGTGCTGGCGCTGCGCGCCGCCGGCCAGGCGGCCGGCTGGGGCTTCCAGCTGCAGCACCCGTGGTTCATCGCCGCGCTGGTGTACCTGATGTTCACCGTGGGCCTGAGCCTGTCCGGCGTGTTCACCCTGGGCGGCAGCCTGGGCGGGATGGGCCAGTCGCTTGCCGCGCGCAGTGGCCCGGTCGGCGACTTCTTCACCGGCGTGCTCGCCTGCGTGGTGGCCAGCCCGTGCGTGGCGCCGTTCATGGGCCTGCCGCTGGCCTACGCGTTCACCACCGATACCGTGCCGGCCCTGCTGGTGTTCCTGGCACTGGGCCTGGGCCTGGCGCTGCCGTTCCTGCTGATCGGCTTCATCCCTTCGCTGGCCAAGCGCCTGCCGCGCCCCGGCGCCTGGATGGAGACGCTCAAGCACGTGCTGGCCTTCCCGATGTACGGCACGGCCATCTGGCTGCTGTGGGTGCTGGGCAAGCAGCGCGGTGTGGATGCGATGACCCTGGTGCTGGGCGGGCTGGTGGTACTGGCGCTGGCGCTGTGGTGGTTCGAGCGCAGCCGGTGGCGCAGCCACCGCGTCGGCAGCCTGCTGGCCGTGCTGCTGCTGCTCGGCGCGTTGCTGCCGGTGTGGGGCGTGACCCGGCTGGCGCCACCGGCCAAGGCCGCGGTGGCCGCCGCCGACAACGTGGTGGCGTACTCGCCGCAGATGCTGGACCGGCTGCGCCAGGACAACCGCGTGGTGTTCGTCAACATGACCGCCGACTGGTGCGTGACCTGCAAGGCCAACGAACGCGCGGTGCTGGGCACCAACGCCTTCCACGACACCCTGCGCCGCACCAACGCGGTGTACATGCGCGGCGACTACACCAACGTGGACCCGGACATCACCGCGTTCCTGGATGAACACAAGGCCGTGGGCGTGCCGCTGTACGTGGTGTACGGCCCCGGCGCGCCGCCGACCGTGCTGCCCACCGTGCTGACCCAGGCCATCGTGGAAGAAGCGCTGCTGCGGACGGCACGATGAGCCTGCGGCCACCCCACCGGACGGTGCTGGTGGCCGCGGTTGCCGCCGTGGTCGGGATCGGTGCCGGGGTGTGGTTCTTCGACCGCGCCGCGACGCCGTCGCCGCCGAGCGTGCGCTCCCCGGCGTCTGCCGCGGGCATCGGCGATCCGCTGCCGGCGATCACCCTGCCGGACATCAACGGCCGGCCCGTGGACCTGGCCACCTTCGGCGGCCGCGCACTGCTGATCAACGTGTGGGCCAGCTGGTGTGGCCCGTGCGTGGAGGAGATGCCGGCGCTGGCGGCATTTTCCGCCGCGCAACCGGCCGGCGGCGTGCAGGTGCTGGGGCTGGCCCTGGACACCGAGGAGGGCGTGCGCGGATTCCTGGCCCGCGTGCCGGTGGCCTACCCGATCGTGCTCGATACCCCCGGCCCGACCGATGCCAGCGTGCGCCTGGGCAATCGCCAGGGGCTGCTGCCGTATTCGGTGCTGGTGGATGCGGACGGGCGCATCCTGAAGCAGAAGCTGGGGCCGTTCCAGGCCGGTGAGATCGAGGCGTGGGCGGCACCCGAGCGCGCCCCGCCCGCCGCCCACTAGAGCCGGTCGAACACCGACCCCGACGAGGGGGTGAATATCTTGTGGTACAGGCGGGTGGCGTAGTCGTCGGTGGTGCCGGCGAGGTAATCGCAGATGGCGCGCATCCCGTACTGCCGGTGCTCGCCCTGCTGCTTCTCCGGCAGCAAACGCGTGGGGTTGTTGGCGATCGCATCGAACAACCGGATCACCATCTGCTGGCCCTTGTACTCCAACGTCTGCACCTCGGCGGTCTTGACCACCTTCTGGACGACGAAGCTCTGGAGCAGATCGAGCTCGGCGCGTTTGGGCGCTTCCATGCTTGCCGAGAGACCGAACAGGCGGTTGGCGAAGTGGCCGTTCTCGATGATCGAGCAGCTGCGGATGAAGTAGCCGACCAGGTAACTGATGGCATGCTTGCGCTCGCGGCTGCAGCCGGAGAACAACTCCCGGGTGATCCAATCGATTTCCTGCGCCAACGGATAGCGCGCGGCGTCGTCCTTGATCCGGTCATGGACGTGGGTCCGCCACTGCTGCTCGCTGACGAAGCGCAATGCGATGGCATCCTCAAGATCATGCACGCCGTAGGCGATGTCGTCGGCCAGCTCCATGATCGATGTGTCAAAACCCTTGTGACAGGACTTGGCGTGCCTGCCCTCCATTTTCTGCACGGCCATGAATGTTGCGCGCTCGCCCGCAGCAAGGGGTTCCAGCACGAAATCGACCGATACCGCGTCGCAATCAAAGACGCACTTGGGAGGCTTATAGGCGTCCAGATTGGACGGCGCGTCACGCCCACTGTACTTGTCCGCATTCACTACTGCCGAATGTAGTACCGGGTACTTGATCAGGCCCAGCAATGTCCGCCGCGTGAGATTGAGGCCGGAGTGAATCGAGTATTCACCCAGCTTGGTGGCGATCCTGAGGGTCTGCGCATTACCCTCGAAGCCCCCTTCGTTACGCATGCAGTAGTTCAGCGCGACCTCGCCACCATGCCCGAAGGGCGGATGACCGATATCGTGCGCGAGCGCGATCGCCTCCACGAGCTGCAGCGATGGAAGAAATGCCTGGTAGTCCTCATAGGCAGGATCGCCCTGCAACTGCTCGACGATGCCGCTGGCAATCTGCGCGACCTCGATGGAATGGGTCAGGCGAGTACGGTAGAAATCGCTCTCGCCCAGCCCAAGCACCTGGGTCTTGCCCTGGAGGCGACGAAAAAAGGCTGAGTGGATGATGCGCGCCCTGTCGCGCCCGTACTGGTCCCGATGCGGATCGTCCTGCCCCGTTGCATCCTGCCGCCGCGCCCAGATTTCCATGTCCACCTCTCATTCCAACAGATGGCGCGAAGCTAGCATTCCACGCGCGGTCAAACGCCTGCCACCGCGCAGAATCCCACAATTCCTATGCCGCGCATCGCCTCAGCTCCACCCGCACGCAACGAATCCCAGGTCGGGCCGCTCGCGGCGCCCGACCCACCGACGGAAGTCAGAGAGCCTCGCTCCTCGCCCGTACCGCAAGCCGAGCCCAGTCGCGCACGACAGACCCGACCGAAGACACAGCCCAATGGGACGAAAACCTTATTTGAACCAGCGCCGCAGGTAACGCGCAGTCGCGCCGGTGGTGACGCGGCTGACCTGCGCAGGCGTTCCAGCAGCGACGATCGTACCGCCCTGCTCGCCCGCGCCCGGGCCGACGTCGATCACCCAGTCCGCATCGGCGACCACGCGTAGATCGTGCTCGACCACCACCACCGTGTTGCCGGCGTCGACCAGCCCGTGCAACTGCGCCATCAGCTTGTCCACGTCGGCCGGATGCAGGCCGGTGGTCGGCTCGTCCAGCACGTACAGGCTGCTGCCGTGCTGGCTGCGCTGCAGTTCGGTGGCCAGCTTGATCCGCTGCGCCTCGCCGCCGGACAGTTCGGTAGCCGGCTGGCCCAGCCGCAGGTAGCCCAGGCCGATATCGCGCAGCAACTGCAGCGGGCGCTGCACGGGTGCTTCCTCGGCGAAGAACAGCAGGGCTTCCTCGACCGTCATCGCCAACACCTGCGCGATGTTGCGGCCGTTCCATTCCACTTCCAGGGTCTTGGCGTTGTAACGCTGGCCGTGGCAGGTCGGGCACGGCGCGTAGACACTGGGCATGAACAACAGCTCGACATGCACGAAGCCTTCGCCCTCGCAGGTATCGCAGCGGCCTTGGGCCACATTGAAGGAGAACCGCCCGGCGCTGTAGCGGCGCGCCTTGGCCATCCGCGTGCCGGCGAACAGCCGACGCACGTGGTCGAACAGGCCGGTGTAGGTGGCCAGGTTGGAGCGCGGGGTGCGCCCGATCGGTTTCTGGTCGACGTTGACCAGCCGCTTGATCGCCTTGGCGCCGGCGTGCAGGCGGCCACGGGCGCGCTCGATGCTGCTGGGCACCGGCAGCTCGCTGTCCACCTCTTCCACCACCGGCTCGTCGCCGAGGTGCTCGCCGACCAGCTCCACCAATGCCTGGCTGACCAGGCTGGATTTGCCCGAACCGGACACACCGGTCACGGCGGTGAACGCCCCGAGCGGGAAGCGGGCGTCCAGGCCGTGCAGGTTGTTGCGGTGGATGCCGCGCAGTTCCAGCCAGCCCGCCGGCGTGCGCGGCGTGCGCCGTTCTCCGCGACCGGTCTCGAACAGGTATGGCGCCGTTACCGACGCCTTGACCGTGCGCAGGCCCTCGGGCGGCCCGCTGTAGAGCACCCGCCCGCCGTGCTGGCCCGCGCCGGGACCCACGTCGACCAGCCAGTCCGCGCGCCGCAGCATCTCCAGGTCGTGCTCGACCACGAACAGCGTGTTGCCACCGGCCTTGAGCTGGTCCAGCGCGCGGTACAGCGCCTCGCCATCGGCCGGGTGCAGGCCGGCAGTGGGCTCATCGAGCACGTACACCACGCCGAACAGGCTGGAACGGATCTGCGTGGCCAGGCGCAGGCGTTGCAGCTCACCGGGCGACAGTGTCGGGGTGGCGCGGTCCATCGACAGGTAGCCCAGGCCCAGGTCCTGCAGGGTGCCGATGCGCTCGACCAGGTCGTGGGCGATGCGCTGGGCGGCAATGCGCTTTTCCTCGGACAGGTCCGGCGTGCGGCGCACATCGCTGCCGCCCACATGCGAGGGCCCCCCGGCGGCCGCGCGCGCCTGCAAGGCCTTGCGGCCCGCCGCGCGGCTGCGCGTGGCCGCCGTGGTGGGCGCATCGAAGCGGCCCTCGGCGGCCGGGCGCAGCGCTTCGGCCATGGCACTGAGCGAAAGCTGCGACAACGCGCCGATATCCAGCCCGGCAAAGGTCACCGACAGCGCTTCGCGCTTGAGCCGCTTGCCGTCGCAGACCGGGCACGCGGTGCCGACCATGTAACGGGCCACGCGCTTTTTCATCATCGCGCTCTGCGTGGTGGCGAACGTGTGCAGCACGTAGCGGCGCGCACCGCTGAAGGTGCCCATGTAGCTGGGCTCTTCCTTGCGGCGCAGCGCGGCGCGGGTTTCGGCCGGGGTGAAACCGGCATACACCGGCACCACCGGCTGTTCTTCGGTGAACAGGATCCAGTCGCGCTGCTTCTTGGGCAGGTCGCGCCACGGGATGTCCACGTCGTAGCCGAGGGTGACCAGGATGTCGCGTTGGTTCTGCCCGTGCCAGGCCGGTGGCCAGGCGGCGATGGCGCGCTCGCGGATGCTCAGCGACGGGTCCGGCACCATCGACGCTTCGGTCACTTCATACACGTGGCCCAGCCCGTGACAATGGGGGCAGGCACCCTGCGGCGTGTTGGGCGAGAAGTCCTCGGCATACAACATGGGCTGCTTGGCCGGATACGTGCCGGCCCGCGAATACAGCATGCGCAGCAGGCTGGACAGCGTGGTGACGCTGCCCACGCTCGAGCGCACGCTGGCGGTGCCGCGCTGTTGCTGCAGCGCCACCGCCGGTGGCAGGCCGTCGATCGCATCCACGTCGGGCACGCCGACCTGGTCGATCAGCCGGCGCGCGTAGGGCGACAGCGATTCCAGGTAGCGCCGCTGCGCCTCGGCATACAACGTACCGAAGGCCAGCGACGACTTGCCGGAGCCGGAGATGCCCGAGAACACCACCAGTGCATCGCGCGGGATGTCCACGTCGACGTTCTTGAGGTTGTGTTCGCGGGCGCCGCGGACGCGCACGAACGCGGCCGCGGCGGCGGAAGAGGGGGCGGGCTTGCGACGAGTGCTCATCCGCGCAGGATAGTGAGCACCGACGCACGCGGCCAGTGAAGGCAGGTGAGTGCCAGGTGTACGGCAGCGGCTACACGGCCGCCAGTCGCGCCGGCGGCCGTGCTGCGGGCGTGGCCAGCACGAACGCGGCCACCGCCTCGGACAGCAGCGCGGCCTGGCGCTCCATGGCATGCGCCGAGGCCGAGGCCTCCTCCACCAGCGCCGCGTTCTGCTGGGTGCTGCCGTCCATCTGCAGCAGCGTCTGCCCGACCTGCTCGATGCCGGCGCTCTGCTGCTGCGAGGCAGCCGAGATGCTGGCCATGATCGCGCTGACCTGCTGCACGCTGCCCAGGATCTGGCCCATGGTGGCACCGGCCTGGTCTACCTGCCGGGTACCGGCGGCCACGGTGTCCACCGAGGTCTCGATCAGGCCCTTGATCTGCCGCGCGGCGTCGGCGCTGCGCTGGGCCAACAGGCGCACCTCGCCGGCCACCACCGCGAAACTGCGGCCCTGCTCGCCCGCGCGCGCCGCTTCCACCGCCGAGTTCAAGGCCAGGATGTTGGTCTGGAAGGCGATCCCGTCGATCACGCTGGTGATGTCGGCGATGCGGCGGGAAGCCTGCGCGATCTCTTCCATGCGCGCCACCACCTGGGCCACCGACGCACCGCCCTGCTGGGCGATTCCGGTGGCCTGCACCGCCAGCCGATTGGCCTGCTGGGCGGCATCGGCGTTCTGGCGCACGGTGGCGGTGAGTTCCTCCATCGAGGAGGCGGTTTCTTCCAGGTGTGCGGCCTGGCGCTCGGTGCGCCCGGCCAGGTCCTGGGTGCCGGACACGATCTCCCCGGCCGCGGCATTGATCGCCAGCGAGGCCTGCTGGATGCGGGCAACGATGTCGGTGAGCTGTTGCACGGTGGCGTTGGCGTCGTCGCGCATCTGCGCGAACACGCCATCGAACTGGCCCTGCATGCGGACCCGCAGGTCGCCCTGGGCCAACGCGGACAGCAGCGCCTGCAGCCCGGAAAGATTGCCCTGGAAGTTTTCCAGCAGGCGGTTGATGCTCACGGCCAACGTCAGCACGAAGCCCTGCTTGCCAGCCACCTCGATGCGCCCGTGCAGCTGGCCGCGCGCGGCCGCGTCGACCAGCGCGGCCACTTCGGTTTCCACCGTGGTTTCCAGCGCGCGGCTGCGCCATTCCACCGCGGCGCCCAGGCACTGCTCGTGGTCGATGATCGGGGTGACCACCAACTGGTAGCGCGTGCCGGCGTGTTCGATCTCGTGCGTGGCCGGCGCGTTGCCCCCGCCGGTTGCCTCGATCCGGGCAAAGGCCGGATGCAGTGCCGACGCGGGTCGCCCGCGCCAGTCGGCATCGGTGGTCGCCAACGCGGCCAGCAACGCACGGTTGAGCAGGGTGATGCGCCCTTCCGGGTCGATCACCATCACCCCCGTCTGGGCGCTGTCCAGGGCCTGGCGCGCACGCGCGTTGTCGCGTGCGGCGGCGCGCTCGGCATCGATCCGCTCGCGCAGGCGCTGCTGCATGTGGACCAGCCGTTGCGCGAGCTGGCCGATCTCGTCGTACGGGTTGTGCACGGTGAGCACGCTGTCCAGGCGGTCCTCGGCGATGTCCTCGGCGAAACGCAGGGTATCGGCGATCGGCCGGCGTACCGCGCGCAGCACCAACACCAGGCTGGCGATCAGCACCGCGGCCACCAGTGCCAGGGTGAGGCCGAATACCACGGTCATCGCACGTGCCTGTCCCTGTTGCCGGGCGCGTGCCGCGTCCAGCGCCAGGGTCTGTGCGCGCTGCAACCGCTGCAGCGCCGGGGCGATCTGCGCGGCGCTCTCGGCCAGGGACTGGGCCTCCACGTCCAGTCCCACCCGCGCCGCAGTGTAGGCCAACAGCGCACCTTGATACGCGTCCATGCCCGCACGCAGGGCGTCCTGGCGGGCCGCGGGCAGCGCGGCGGCCGACAACGCCAGCTCGAACGGCAGCTTGGCTTCGCTGGCGCGGTCGGTATGCGCCGAATCACCGCTGAGCAGCAACAGGGCCTCCTGGCGCCGCATCGCCTGCCAGTGTGCCGCCAGTGCCGCCGGTGCGGCGTCACCGAGCTGTGCGTCCAGTGCAGCGGCGCTGGCCTCCAGCTGCGCGCGCAACCCGTCCTCGCCACGGCCCATTTCGTCGGCGCGTTCATTGAGGGTGGCGATGCCGTCGGCAAAGGCCTGCACGCGCTCTGCCAGGCCGCGCAGCGCAGCGGCGCTGCCCGGGTCGTGCGGCGTGCGCTGCAGCGATGCCAGCGAGCGTTGCAACTGCCGTTGGGCCTGGTGCAATGCACTGCGGTCGGCATCGTCGAAGCTGATCGCATAGCGGGTCTGCAGGCGCCGCGCCTCGGCGACCTCGGTGGCCAGCGCGGCGGCCTGCGCCGCGTCCTGCTGGTGGGCGGCGAAGGTCGCTGCGGCGTGGGCGCTGTCATAGCGCGTCCAGGCGTAGACGAGGGCGACCACCAGCAGGCCGCTGCCGCAGACCACCAGCGCGGCCTTGAGCTTGCGTGCGACACTGAAGCGGCGCAGCGAGGCGGCCAGCGCGGCCAGCGGTCGGAACGAAGGGTGTTGGCCCAGGCGGGCAAGCGCAGGCAACGGGCGGCGGGGAACGACCGACATCACGTACTCCAGGCGGAAAGACGCATCGGTATCGGCCGGCCGGGCGCGGACTTTAGCGACAGGTTCAACCGGCGACCCGCGCGTGCCGCCGATGGCCCGTTGTAGCGGGCGCAGGCGACGGCACGATGACGGCGGGCGGTCTGGCGGTGCCGGCGTTCAGCCACCCGCCGCCTCGTGCCTTGACCTCAACCGTGGTTGAGCCGGCACAGTGCACGCACCTTCCCTGCGATGGCCTGCCGATGGATCCGCACGTTCTTGCCATGTACCTGTCCCGGCTCGGCATGGACGGCATGCCGACGCCCACCCTGGCCACGCTGGCCCAGCTGCAGGCACGCCACAACGCCTGTTTTCCGTTCGAAACGCTGACCACGCTGCTGCGCGATGCGGTCGCCATCGACCTGCCCAGCGTGCAGCACAAGCTGCTGCAGGAAGGGCGTGGCGGGTATTGCTACGAACTCAACGGGATGTTCCTGGCGCTGCTGCACGCCGTGGGCTTCGACGCCCGCGCGATCAGCGCGCGGGTGGTGATGGGCCAGACCACGGACACGGCGACACCCCGCACGCACATGCTGGTGCTGGTGCGCATCGAGGGGGTGGAGTACATCGCCGACGTGGGCTTTGGCGGCACTACCCCGACCGGCCCGTTGCGGCTCGACCACCGCTTTGCGCAGGCCACGCCACACGCGCGCTACCGGCTGGACCTGCAGTCACCCTATTACCTGCTGCAGGTCGAGATCGGCGGGGAATGGCGGCCGCTGTACCGGTTCGACCTGGCGGTACAGGAACCGGTCGACCATGTCCTGGGCAACTGGTACGTCTGCACGCACCCGGCCTCCTCGTTTCCCGGACAACTGCGGGCGGCGCTGGCCGGCCCGGGCTGGCGGCGTACGCTCGGTGCGGGGGTCTACAGCGTGCATCGCATCGGGCGGCCGAGCGAGCGCCGCCCGCTGGCGGACGTGCAGGACGTGCTGACGGTGCTGCGCGATGCCTTCGGGATCACCGTCCCCACCCATCCGCGCCTGCACGATGCGATCGCGGCATGGTTGCGCGGCGTGGCCTGACGGCCAGGTGCAGGCGGGTGCGGCAGGCGGCTCAGGCCAGGGGGGAGCTGGCGCCGGGGATGGCGGCGGGGAAGCGGCCACCGCAAGAACGGCCAAGCGGGCCCGTGCGTGCTCGGCTACGCTGCGGGCCTGTCCATCGACACGGAGCCGGCATGAGCGCGGCGCACAGGGCCCTGTGGTACATCGAAAGCCATCATGCCGAGCCGATCGGGCTGGCCGACGTGGCGCGGGTGGTGGGGCTGTCGCCGTTCCACCTGTCGCGGTTGTTCCAGGCTGCCACCGGCACGGCGCTGGTGCGCTACCTGCGGGGCCGTCGCCTGAGCCAGGCGGCACGCCAACTGGCCGGCGGTGCCGAGGACATCCTCAAGGTCGCGCTGGATGCGTGCTACGCCTCGCACGCCACGTTCACCCGCGCCTTCGGCGAGCAGTTCGGCCGCACGCCCGAGCACGTGCGCGCGCACGGGCTGGGCGACATCGCGCTGGTGGAGGCGATCAAGCTCGATGACGTGGTCGTGCCGTGCGCGCAGCCGCCCCGGATCCAGACGGCCGGGCCGCTGCAGGTGGCCGGGATCGGGGCGCGCCACCATGCCGCGTCGGTGGCCGGGATTCCCTCGCAGTGGCAGGCGCTGGCGCTGCAGTGCACGCATGCGGGTGCCGTCCGCTACGGCGTGTGCTGCAACAGCGATGCCGAGGGCGGCTTCGACTACATCGCCGGCATCGAGGTGGCGGACGCGTCCGCAGTGCCGCCAGGATGGCAGCGGGTGCGCATACAGGCGCAACGCTACGTGGTGGCCTGGCACGCGGGCCATATCTCCGCGATACGCTCGACCTGGTACTGGCTGTTGAACCACTACCTGCCCATGGCCGGGCTCAGCCTGGCCGACGGCCCCGAACTGGAGCGCTACGACGCGCGCTTCGACGCCACCACCGGCCACGGCGGCATGCAGATCTGGCTGCCGCTGGCCGACCCCACATCCTGCAAGGAAACGACCGCATGCGCCTGATCGTAGCGCTGCTTTGCCTGCTGCTCTGCATGACCAGCACCGCGGTGGTTGCCGCACCGCCCCCGGCACCGGTGGGGGAGCGCCATGGCGTGGCCCAGCTTGCGAGCGCCGCGGTGCGCGATGCCGGCCAGCGCGATGCGGTGCGCTACACCGTGTGGTATCCGGCCACGGCCGATGCCCGCGAGCTGCCGATCACCATCGGGCCGGCGGAGGCACCGTTGTTCGAGGTCGGCCGCGCCGCGGCCGATGCCGGCATCGCGCCCGGCCAGCTGCCCACCGTGCTGCTGTCGCACGGCAATGGCGGCAGCGCGCGGATGATGGGCTGGTTCGGCACCGCGCTGGCACGCGCCGGCTACCTGGTGATCGCCGTGGACCATCCCGGCAACAACGGCGTGGACGCGATGACGGCGGCCGGCAGCCTGCTGAGCTGGGAGCGTGCCGAGGACCTCAAGGCCGCACTGGCGGCGGTGCAGGCCGACCCGCAGCTGGGGCCGCACGTGGATGCCGGCCGGCTGGGCGTGGCCGGCTTCTCGGCCGGCGGCTTCACCGCGCTGGTCGCGGCGGGCGCGCGCGTGGACCTGGCGCAGCTGATCGCGTTCTGCCGCGCCCATCCGGACGATGGCGTGTGCCGGCCGCAGCAGGAATCGCCGGACATGACGCTGGAGGCGCGTATCGCCACCGCCGCAGCGCCCGCGCTGGCGCCTTACATGGCCGCCTCGTCCGCAGACCACCGCATCCCCGGCGTACGCGCGGTGTTCGTGATGGCGCCGGCGATCGTGCAGGCATTGACCCCGGCGCACCTGCGCGCGTTGCCGCAACCGCTGTCCATCCTGGTCGGCGATGCCGATGACGTCGCGCCGCCGGTGAGCAACGCCGAGGTGCTCGCCGCGCTGGTCCCGGAGGCCGGCCTACGGGTGCTGGCCGACGTGGGTCATTACGATTTTCTGGCGATCTGCACCCCGGCGGGCCAGCGGGCGATGCCGCCGCTGTGCAGCGGCACGGCCTCCCGCCAGGCCACCCACGCCGCTGCCATCGCGCAGGCGATCCATCTGTTCGGGGAGGCGCTGGCGCCGGTGAACGACACGCCGCCTGCGCGCTAGAGCTGGTGACCAGGTGGCCTGGCCCGCACCGGCCCGGCCGGAGCGGCCGCTGCGATCATGGGTCCTTCGGCGGCGTGCCGGTTGCTGCCGGCGTCCACGCACGCAGCAACGGCAAGGGGTCGTAGGCACCGTCGGCGCCGTAGATGCCCCAGTGCAGGTGCGGCGGCGTGCCCTTGGCGTTGCCACTGTCGCCCACGTAGCCGAGCAGCGTGCCCGCCTCCACCACCTCGCCACGTGCCAGGCCCTCGCGCCAGCCCTCCAGGTGCGCGTAGTAGTAACGCTCGCGCGCCGGGCCCAGCACCCAGACCTGGCGCCCGCCCAGCCCGCCGTCGCGGATGTCGGCCACCACCCCCGGCCCGGCGCTGCGTACCGGCGTGCCGCGCTTGGCGAAGATATCCACCCCGGCATGGGTGCGATCGCGCCCGCGTGGCGCGCCGAAGGTATCGGCGATGCGCCGGGCGGCCACCCCCTCGACCGGTACCGGCAGCGCGCTCGGCGCCGGCATCCGCGACACCGTCCACAGCGCCCGCGGCAGCTGTGCCCAGCGGCTGTTCCAGAGCATGCCCACCGCCAGGGCGCACAGGGCCAGGACGAGCAGGCGCAGCAGCCAACGGCGCAGGCCGCGCGCGGGGGACGGTGGATCGGGACGCAGATCAGGGGCCATCGTGACTCCAGCAGGCGGCGGCGGAGGGCCGCGGCTAACCACCACGAGGGTACAAAGCCACTGTGGGGCGGGCATGAAGTGATGCAGGCGGTAGCCCAGGATGGACGGGGGCTTCACGGGGAATCTGCTGAACTGCAGCTGTCGCCCGTGAATATCGACACATCATGAACACCGCATTCAAGATTTTCCTGCTGGTCGGCGCCGTGCTGTATGGGCTGCCGGGGCTGGTGTGGTGGATCAATCACCGCCGCGCCATCCGCGCCCGGCGGGATGTGCCCGCCCTGGGTGCCGACAGGTCGCCCACGTGAGCCTGACCAGCACGCAGCGCCGCATCCTGGAGGACATCAACGCCACCCGCCCGGTCTCGGACGAAGAGGCGAACTGGGCGGTGACCGCCGGCTATGCCGCGCAGGCCGAGGATGGCGATATCGATCTCACCCAGGAAGGCCGCCGCCAGGTAGATTCCAGCCAGTTGCAGCGCTGAGGTCCGGCGCGGGCGCGTTGGTAGCATGCCCGCTGCACTCCTACCCGCCCTACCCGTGCCCGTTCCCCACCCGATCCCGCTGCCCGATCCGCCGCCGGCCCTGTCGCGCGCGCAGCGCCTGAAGGCACGCACCGACCAGGCCCATCGCCGCGTGGACGAGCGCATCCTGGGCCTGGGCATCTTCGACAGCCGCGCTGCGTTTGCACGCTTCGTCCGCGTGCAGCATCGCCTGCATGCCGATGTGCAGGGCCTGTACGCGTGCCTCGTGCTGTTGCGGCAGCTGCCGAGCCTGGCGGGACGGCAGCGGCTGTCGCTGATCGAACGCGACCTGTCCGACCTGGACGTGCCCGTCCCCGGCCCTTCTGCCGCGACGCCGGACCTCGGCACGCTCGCCCATCGCCTGGGCTGGCTGTACGTGGTGGAGGGCTCAGCGCTCGGTGACGCGGTGCTGCTGAAGATGGCCGCCCGGCTGGGCCTGCACCAGGATTTCGGCGCGCGCCACCTGGCCCCCGCAGCACAAGGGGTTGCCGCGACATGGCGACGCTTCGCCGCCGAACTGGACGCCATCGTGCTTGAGCCGCCGCAGGAAACCGCCGTGCTGCAGGGCGCGGAGGACGCGTTCGCCCGCGTGGTTCACCACGTCGAGGCCGAATTCCGCTGACGCCACCGTCGTCACGCCGCCGCCCAGGCGCGCCCGTTCGTCACCGGTAGCCGCCCCTCAGTATGCCAAGCTATGGGGCTGTTCCACGCCGCATCGGCGTAGGCGCTGCCGCCGGGCCTTGCCTCCGCGGTCTCGCCGGAGCGGTTCTGTTACGAAGGCAATGGGTGGAGTCAACAGCATGTCATCACGCAATTCCAGCCACATCCCCCTGGATCTGAGCAGTTGTGCCAGCGAGCCGATACGCACGCCGGGCGCCATCCAGCCCTACGGGATGATCCTCGTGCTGGAGCACGGCAGCCTGACGGTGAAGGCGCGCGCGATCGCACGCGCGGCGGTGCTGGAGGCATACGGCGATCCGCTGGGGCATCCGATCGACCGCGTACTCGGCGGTGCGCTGGCGCACTGCCGCCCCCTGCTGGACGCGATGGCCGCCGGAACCACGCAGTTCCTGGGCGCGCAGGCCATCGGCGCCCACGGCGTCCACCAGGTGCTGGCGCACCGCGTTGGCGAAGACGTCATCGTCGAGCTGGAGGAGCCCGTGGCGGGCGAACCGGGCTCGCTGGAAGACCTGTACCCGTCGATCCGCCGCTTCATGGAGGCGATCGAACGCGCGCCCACCCTCGCCGAGCTGTGCGACATCGCCGCGACGCATATCCGCCAGCTCACCGGGCTGGACCGCGTGCTGGTGTACCGGTTCGACGAGGACTGGAACGGCGCGGTGGTGGCCGAGGACCGCAACGACGTGCTGCCCAGCTACCTGGACCTGCGCTTCCCCGAGTCGGACATCCCGGCGCAGGCGCGCGAGCTTTATCGCCAGAACCGCGTCCGGCTGATCGCCGACAACAACTACCAGCCGGTGCCGTTGGTGCGTGCCGCAGGCGACGCCGCCGCGCCGCCCACCGACCTGAGCCCGGTGTCGCTGCGCAGCGTCTCGCCGGTGCACCTGCAGTACATGCGCAACATGGGGACCGGCGCCTCGATGTCGGTGTCGCTGCTGCGCGAAGGCCAGCTGTGGGGGCTGATTTCCTGCCACAACCAGCAGCCACGGCGGGTGCCGTACCACGTCCGCACCGCGTGCGAGTTCATCGGGCAGATCCTGTCCCTGCAGATCGCGCTGAAAGAGCGCGCGCTGGGCGTGGAGCAGCGCATCGCCCGCCGCGCCATCCAGGTGCGCCTGCTGGCGCGCATGGCCGGCGACCAGGATTTCATGGCGGCCCTGGGCCGCGACCGGCACAGCCTCCTGGCACTGACCGAATCGGCCGGCGCGGCGATCGTGCACCGTGGCGAATGCATCCTGCATGGCGAGTGCCCCAGCCAGCCTCAGGTGATGCAGCTGGTGCAATGGCTGGCCGCCCAGCAGCACGAGGGCGACCTGTTCTTCACCGAGCGCCTGCCCTCGCTATGGCGGGAGGCCGACGCCTTCGCCGACGTGGCCAGCGGCGTGCTGGCCATTTCCATCTCGCAGGTGCACGACAGCTTCGTGCTGTGGTTCCGCCCGGAAGTGGTGCGCACCGTGCGCTGGGGGGGCGACCCGCGCAAGGAGGCCACCGGCATGCTCACCCCGCGGACCTCGTTCGAAGGGTGGAAGGAAACGGTGCGCCGGCAATCGCTGCCTTGGAACGCCGTCGACCGCGACGCCGCGCTGGAACTGCGCGCGGCCATCGTGGACATCGTGCTGCGCAAGGCCGAGGAAATGGCCGCGCTCAACGAACAGCTCCTGCGCAGCAACAAGGAGCTCGAAGCGTTCTCCTACTCGGTCAGCCACGACCTGCGTGCGCCGTTCCGCCACATCGTCGGCTATTCCGAACTGCTGTGGGCCTCGGCCAGCGAAAGATTGAACGATTCAGAAAAGAGATTCCTCGACACCATCGTCGAGTCTGCACAATCTGCCGGAACACTGGTGGATGACCTGCTCAGCTTCTCGCAGATGGGCCGGTCCACGATGGGTCAGATTTCCATGGACATGACCGCCCTGGTCGAAGATGTCCGGCACAAGCTGGACATGGAATACGCCGGCCGCTCGATCCAGTGGCAGGTGCCGTCGCTGCCGCGCGTGCAGGCCGACCCCGGCATGCTGCGGCTGGTCTGGCAGAACCTGCTGGCCAACGCGATCAAGTTCACCCGCGATACGCCGCAGCCGATGATCGAGGTGGGCCACCAGCGCAGCGACACCGAGGACGTGTTCTTCGTCCGCGACAACGGCTGCGGGTTCGACATGCGCTACGTCGACAAGCTGTTCGGCGTGTTCCAGCGCCTCCACCATTCGGACGAATACGAAGGCACCGGCATCGGCCTGGCCAATGTGCACCGCATCATCACCCGCCACGGCGGCCGCACCTGGGCCGAGGGCGAGGTGGGCAGCGGGGCGACGTTCTTCTTCACCATCCCCTTTGCTACTGGAGACAACCTATGAGAGATCTGCGACCGATTCTGCTCGTGGAAGACAACCCGAAAGACGCTGAGCTGACCATGGCCGCCCTCGCACGCTGCCAGCTGCTGAACGACGTGACCCATGTCCGGGACGGCGTGGAAGCGCTTGAGTACCTGCGTTGCCAGGGCCAGTACGAGGGCGCCCTGCATGGCGGCCCGGTGGTGGTACTGCTGGACCTCAAACTGCCCAAGCTCAACGGACTGGAAGTCCTCAAGGAAATCCGCTCCGACGCCGCATTGAGCAGCACGCCCGTGGTGATGCTGACCTCCTCGCGCGAAGAGCAGGACCTGATCCGCAGCTACGAACTGGGCGTGAACGCCTTCGTGGTCAAGCCGGTGGACTTCAAGGAGTTCCTGGAGGCCATCCAGGGCCTGGGCATGTTCTGGGGCATCACCAATCAACCGCCGCCGCACGGAACCCTGTTCGGCGCCAAGAGCAGAAAAGATGGCTGACGCTGCACCGGGTACACCGATCCGCATCCTGATGGTCGAAGACAACGCGCTGGATGCCGAACTGATCGCACTGCAGCTCGGCCGCGCCGGGCTGCCGTTCACCGTCGAACGCACCTGGACGCACCAGGGCATGCTGGACGCGCTGCGCGGCGGCGGGTTCGACGTGATCCTGGCCGACCACGTGCTGCCCGGCTTCGATGGCGACGCCGCGCTGGCACTGGCCTGCGAGATCGCCCCCGGCATTCCCTTCATCTTCGTCTCCGGTACCCTCACCGAAGAGTTGGCGGTGAAGGCGCTCAAGCGCGGCGCGCGCGACTACGTGGTCAAGGCGCGCCTGCAGCGCCTGCCCGACGCCATCGTGCGCGCCATTGGCGAGGCCGAAGAACGCCGCCGGCTGCTGCAGGTGGAAGCCGAGCTGCGCGACAGCCACCAGCGGATGCGCCTGATCACCGATTCGCTGCCCGCGCTGATCGCCTATTTCGGCCAGGATCACCGCTACCGCTTCGCCAACCAGGCCTATTTCGAGTGGCATGGTCGCGAGCCGCAGAGCCTGGTCGGCATGCACGCCCGCGAGATCGTCGGCGACGCGGCCTTCGAGAAGATGCAGGCACACCTGGACAAGGTGCTGCAGGGTGAGAAGGTGAGCTTCGAAACGCTGTCCCAGCGTGGCGGCGCCACGCCGCGGCATGCGCAGGTGGACTGCGTGCCCGAACTGGGTCCGGACGGCACGGTCATGGGCTACTACGCGATGGCCCGCGACATCAGCGACCTGAAGCAGGCCCAGGCGCTGCTCACGGCCAGCAACGAATCCCTTGAGCGCCAGGTGGCCGAGCGCACCTCGGCCCTGCACCGCAGCGAGAGCCGGCTGCAGGCGCTGTTCGAATCCAGCTTCCAGCACCAGAACCTGCTGACCCTGGATGGCCGGATCATCGACACCAACTCCGCCTCGCTGGCCGCCATCCTGGCCACCAAGCAGGACGTGCACGGTGCGATCTACTGCGAATCGGCGTGGTTCGCCGATACCGAGGGCGTGCCCGCGATCGTCTGCCAGGCCGTGCTGGACGCGGCGGCCGGGATCGCCTCGCGGCACGAGCTGGAACTGCGCCTGCCCACCGGCAAGCGCGCCTTCGAGTTCTCCTTCCGGCCGCTGCTCGACCACCAGGGCAAGGTGACCGCGGTGGTGTCCGAAGCGGTCGAGACCACCGCGCGCCGCCAGGCCGAGGAGGCCCTGCGCCAGAGCCAGAAGATCGAGGCCGTCGGCCAGCTCACCGGTGGCATCGCGCACGACTTCAACAACATCCTCACCGTGATCGCCGGCAACGTGGAATACGCCCAGCTGTTGATCGACCGGCTCGGCGACAGCGCCGGCAACGCCGGGCGTGCGCTCGACAACGCGCTCAAGGGCGTGATGCGCGCGGCCAACGTCACCCAGCGCCTGCTCGCCTTCTCGCGCCGCCAGCCGCTGCGCAACCTGCCGGTGGACCTCAACGCGCAGGTCAGCGACATGCAGGACATGCTCAAGCGCTCGCTGGGCGAACTGGTGCAGCTGGAAATGCTGCACAGCCCGGACATCTGGTGCGTGGAGATCGATCCCAGCCAGCTGGAGGCGTCGGTGCTCAACCTGGCCGTCAATGCCCGTGACGCTATGCCCGAGGGTGGGCGGCTCACCATCGAGGTGGACAACGCCCACCTGGACGATGATTTCAGCGCGCAGAACCCGGACGTGCCCCCGGGCCAGTACGCGATGGTGCGCGTGCGCGACAGCGGCCACGGCATGTCCGCCGAGACCGTGGCCCGGGTGTTCGAGCCCTTCTTCACCACCAAGGAGGTGGGCCGCGGCACCGGCCTGGGGCTGTCGATGGTGTATGGCTTCGTCAAGCAGTCCGGTGGCCATGTGCTGCTGGATTCCGCCCCGGGCGCCGGCACCACCATCACCATGCTGTTCCCGCGCTCGGCCGCGCCGCTGCCCGACAGCCGGCCGCTGGAAGAACCGCGGCAAGGCCTGTACCAGGTGCTGGAAGACACCACGATACTGGTGGCCGAGGACAACGACGACGTGCGCGCCTACACCGTGGAGACCCTGCGCCAGCTCGGCTACCGCGTACTGGAAGCACACGATGGCCCGTCCGCCATGCGCCTGCTGAAACGCACCGACGTCGCCGTGGACCTGCTGTTCTCGGACATCGTGATGCCGGGGATGTCCGGCTGGGAGCTGGCCAAGCGCGCGCTGCAGCACAAGCCGGAGCTGCATGTGCTGTTCACCTCCGGCTACCCGCGCGACATCGATGCCAGCGGCACGGTCGGCAGGAACATCGCGATCCTGCCCAAGCCGTTCACCCGCAGCGACCTGGCCGGATCGATCCGCCTGGCGCTGCAGGACGAGGGCGCCGGCACGGCGGCCGGGTCGCCGTAGCGCGGCGATCCGCTGCCGTTCCTTAGATGACGCGCAGCGTGATCGCCTTCAACACCGCGCGGGTGCGGTCGCGCGTGCCGAGCTTGTCCAGGATGGTGGACACGTAGTTTTTCACCGTGCCCTCGGCCAGGAACAGGCTGCGCGCGATCTCCTTGTTGGAATAGCCGCCGGCCAGCAGCCGCAGGATCGCCACTTCCTTCTCGCCGAAGGTATCGCTGGGCGGTGCCTCGTCGTGGAAGCGATAGCGCGCACGCACCGGGTCGGTACTGACCGGCTGCAGCAGGGTGTCGCCGCGTGCAACCCGCACGATCGCCTCGTGCAGGTCTTCCGGTGCGGCATCCTTGAGCATGAAGCCCTGCGCGCCGGCCTCGCTGGCGCGCAGCAGCAGGTCGCTTTCGTCGAAGGTGGTCAGCAGCAGCCACGGCGTGCGGTCGCCACGCGCGCGCACCTGCTGCAACGCGTGGATGCCGTCCAGGCCGGGCATGCGGATGTCGCTGAGCACCACGTCCACCGGCTGGGCCAGCAGCCCATCCAGCAGCGTCTGGCCGTCATCGGCCTCCAGCACCACCTGCACGCCCAGGCCCTGGAGCAGCGCGCGCAGGCCCGCGCGGACCAGCGCCTGGTCGTCGGCCAGGGCCACGCGCAACGCCGTGGCCGCGCTCATGCCGGCAACCGCGCGGTGAGGTGCATGCCGCCGGCGTCGGTCCGGGCCAGTTCCAGCGTGCCGTGCAGCTCGGCGAGCCGCTCGCGCATGCCGGTGATGCCGTTGCCTTCGCGGATGCGCTCGGCGCGCTGGCCGTCGTCGCGGATGTCGATGCGCACGCCGTCGTCCTCGTTGTCGATGTCCAGCCATACCGTAGCGGCATCGCCATGCCGGGCGGCATTGGTCAACGCTTCCTGCGCCAGCCGCAGCACCGCGTCGGCGACCATGGGGTGGGTGATGCGCACGCGCGCGTCGATGCGCACGCGCAGGCCCGGGCGTGGGAACGGCGCCGCCAGCGCCTGCAGCGCAGTGGCCAGGTCCAGGCCGAGCTCATCGCGCATGGACTGCACCACGCGGCGGATATCGCCGAGCAGCTCACCGGACAGGCGTTCGGCCTGCACCAACGGCTCGCGGCCGGCCAGCGCGGGGTCGGCGGCCAGCGCGCGCAGGTTCAGGCGCATCGCGGTGAGCGTGTGCCCGGCCACGTCGTGCAGCTCGCGCGCCAGCCGCAAGCGCTCGGCGTCGCGGGCACCATCGGCCAGCAGGGTGCGCGTGGCGAGCAGGTCCGCGTTGACCCGCGCCAGCGCATCGCGGGCCTGCTCGGCGCTGCGCGCGTAATGCGCGGTGAGCGCGGCGAACGCCTGGAAGCCGGCGTAGATCGCCACGATCAGCAAGGGCTGGGTGAAGCCGCTGTGGCGCAGCACCAGGTACAGGACCACGTTGAGCACCACCGTGGTGGCCAGCACCACGCGCGGCGACCAGTGCTCGGCCAGATGCGCCACCAGCACCACCAGCAGCACCGGCACGGTGCCCACGCGCGGTTCCAGCCAGGCCAGCCACAACGCCAGCAGTGCCTGCACCACATCGCTGGCCAGGCGCAGCGGGGTGCGCGGTGGCAGGTGGTCGTAGGCCAGGAACAGGGCGATGAACACCCCGAGCACGGCCCAGCGCAGCGCGCCGTCGGCGTCGGAGGGCAGGCCCAGCGACAGCCCTACCCCCATGATGGTGAGCAGGCCGGCGAGGCTGAGCGGGCTGATGAGGGTGCGCAGGAAAGCAGGCATGTCCGCATGCTGCCCGTGCAGTGCCCCATGCGGCAATGGCCCGCGTGCAGAAAGTGACTTCCGGCACTGCGGATCGATGACCACTGGGCATGGGGCCGCGCCGCACGGCCGGGCAGACTGGCCCCACACCCAACCCGAGCCACCGCCATGATCCGCAACGCCCTGTTCTGCCTCCCGTTCGCCGGCCTGCTGCTGGCCGCCTCCGCCTCGGCCGGCGACCTGCAGGTGGACCTGCACGGCATCCGCGTCCATACCGGCACCGTGCGTCTGGCGGTGGTGGATGGCACGGCCGGCTGGGAGGGCAAGGCCGCGCCGGTCCAGGCGCAGCGCCTGGCGCCCAGCGCCGATGACGCGCACGTGGTGTTCAAGAACCTGCCGGCCGGCGACTACGCCGTGCTGGTCACCCACGACGAGAACGACAACGGCACGCTGGACACCAACATCGTTGGCATCCCGGTCGAGGGCTACGGCTTCAGCAACAACCCGCAGGTGCAGCGCAAGCCCACCTTCGACGAAGCCCGCGTGCACGTGCCGGCCGACGGCGCGGCGATCAGCATCGCGCTGCGCTGATTGCCCGCCGTCCTCCCCGCCAACCTTGAGACCCCGCATGGACCGCCGACGTTTCCTCCGCTCGCTGCTCTCGGCCACCACCACCGCCCTGCTCGGCGCCACCGCGCTGCGCAGCCTGCCCGCCTTCGCCGGCGATGCCGCCAGCTTCGCCGCCGCCCGCCAGCAGCATCCGTGGCTGACCGGCTGGCGTAGCGTCGACAGTGAAACCCTGGGGCCGGCCACGGTGCCCCTGCAGGGCCGCCTGCCGCAGGGCCTGGCCGGCACGCTGTACCGCAACGGTCCGGCCTGGACCGAGCGCAACGGCTTCCGCTACGACCACTGGTTCGATGGCGACGGCATGGCGCACGGGTGGCACTTCAACGGCGATGGCACGCTCACCCACCGCGCGCGTATGGTGGCCACGCCCAAGTTCACCCGCGAGGAGAAGGCCGGGCGCTTCCTGTACCCGGCCGCCGGCACGGTGGTGCCGGACATGCAGCCGGTGCGCAACAACGACGACGCCAACGCCGCCAACACGTCGGTGATCAACATCAACGGCCGCCTGTTCGCGCTGTGCGAAGCCGGCTCGGCCTTCGAACTGGACCCGGATGAGCTGACCACGCTCGGCCCGACCGCCTGGCGCCCGGACCTGGCCAGCGTGCCGTTCTCGGCGCACCCGCTGGTGGACCGCGACGGCACGGTGTGGAACTTCGGCTCGCTGTCGCTGCTGGGCGGCACCGGCCTGCTGGTCTGGAAGATCGGCGCGGACGGCCAGCTGCGCTCGGCCAGCGTGCTGGACACGCCGTTCATGGGCTACCTGCATGCCTTCGCCATGACCGACGCGCACCTGGTCTTCATGCTGATGCCGTTCGACTACAGGCAGGGCGGCGGCGCGTTCTTCGAGCGCCTGGCCTTTGCCCCGGACCGCCCCTGCCGCATCGCCGTCGTGCCCAAGGCCGCCCCGGACAGCGCGCAGTGGTTCGAGGCCGCGTTCACCGCCGCCTACCATTTCGGCGATGCCTACCAGCGCAACGGCCGCATCGTGATGCGCACCGTCCGCCACGACGACATCAACGAGGCGCGCTCGCCCATGCAGGCGGCCATGGCCGGCGATGCCGCGCACGCGGCCAACTCCAACGCATCGCTGCGCGAGCTGCACCTGGACCTGCGCACCGGCAAGGCGCACTGGGAAGACACCGGCATCACCGGCATCGAGTTCCCGCTGTTCGACACCCGCAGCACCGGCAGCCGCGGCGCCCGCCTGTACGCACCGGCCATGCACGGCGACACGAGCGCGCCCTACTTCAACGCGGTGGCCAGCTACGACGTGGACCGCGGCCGCCGCGAGGTCTACCGCTACGGCCGCGACATCCTGGCCGAGGAGCACGTGTTCGTACCGCGCCCCGGCAGCCGCAGCGCCGACGACGGCTGGCTGGTCGGCACCCTGCTGGACGCGGCCAGCCAACGCAGCGGCATCGCCGTGCTCGACGCCCGGCGCATCGACGAGGGCCCGCTGGCGCAGGCGTGGCTGCCGTACGCGGTGCCGCTCGGCTTCCACGGCACGTTCGCCGCGCACGGCTGACGGCAGCGGCGCACCGCTCAGCCGGCCGCGCCGCCGCTGAAGGCGTCCTTCGACCGCAGCTCATATGGCGCTCGGGCCGCGCCCCGGGCGCACCTGCGTTGTGCTCGCCCACCACGAGGAAGAGCACAGGAAGCGTGTCGGGACACTGCGGCTGGCCAGCGCCCTGGCCTGGGCCGGCACGGCCCCCGCCGCCACCGCAGCGCGGGCGCGCGCGGCGACGGACTTCTTCACGGACCCGCAACCCGGCGGCACGGTCCTGTCGCCCAGGTGAAACGCGCGAGCGGATGTGCCCGAGCCAGCAGGCACCGCGACCCGCCCACGGCTTGCAGGAGCCAGAACCGGGGCGTCACCGCGTCGGTGCACGGAAGGGAAGCCGCACGCCGCCCGGTCCCGCTGCGCCGGCCGGGGCCGTGCCGTGGTTCCCCATGCGCGGGCGGCGGCGCTACTCTAGGTCGCCTCCTCGCCTCGCCTCGCTGCATCTTCCGGGTGAACGCCTGGCTCCTCCCCTTTCACCGCGAGTACCCCGTGAGCGCTTCGCATTCTTCCGATCCACCAGGCGAGCGTGACACCGAGCGGGTCAACATGGCGCTGGCCGCCGGCGCCATCATCGGCACCTGGTTCTGGGACGTGGCCCAGGACAGCCTCACCGTCGACGATGCGCTGGCCCGCGTGCATGGCCTGGACCCGGCACTGGCCCGCACCGAGCTGCGCCTGGAACAGGTGGTGGCCGCGGTGCATCCCGAGGACCGGCCCGGCCTGGCCGAGGCGATCGCCGAGGCCGTCCGTCGCGGCGGCCGCTACGCACACCAGTACCGTACCCGCAGCGCGGATGGACAGTACCGCTGGATCGAAGCCATCGGCCGGGTGGACCTGGATGCCGAGGGCAAGGCCATCGGTTTCCCCGGCGTACTCATCGACATCGACGAACGACGCCGGGTGGAAGCCGAGCGCGACCAGGCGCAGACCCTGCTGCGTTCCTTCGTGGAGGCTGCGCCCGGCGTGGTCTACGCCAAGGACCGGCAAGGCCGGATCCTGATCGGCAACCGCGGCACCACCGAGCTGATCGGCAGGCCGCCGGAAGCGTACGTGGGCCGCACCGATGCCGAACTGCTCGGCGACCCGGTGCAGGCCGCCACGGTGATGGCGACCGACGAGCGGGTGATGGCCAGCGGGCAGAGCGAGCAGCTGGAGGAAGAGGTCAGCTTTCCCGATGGCCGGCGCGCGCACTGGCTGTCCACCAAGTCGCCCCTGCGCGATGCCGACGGCAATGTGGTCGGGCTGATAGGCACCTCGCTGGACATCACCGCGCGCAAGGTGGCCGAAGCGCGCCACCTGGAAGTGGAGGAGCGCTACCGGCTGGCCGCCCGCGCCACCAACGATGCGATCTGGGACTGGCGCATCAGCGATGGCCAGGTGGTCTGGAACGAGGCGCTGGCCACCCTGTTCGGGCATGCGCACAGCGAGACCGACGCACAGTGGTGGCTGGACCACATCCACCCCGACGACCGTGCGCGGGTGGACGCCGACATCCATGCCGTCATCGACGGCGACGGCGACGCGTGGTCGGCCGAATACCGGTTCCGCCGGGCCGATGGCAGCTACGCCGCCGTGCTCGACCGCGGTGCGATGCTGCGGGGCGCCGCCGGTGAGCCGGTGCGGATGATCGGCGCCATGCTCGACCTGTCCGGGCGCAAGGCCGCCGAGGCCGCCCTGGCCGACAGTGAAGAGCGCCTGCGCCTGGCCACCGAGGCCGGCGACATGGGCTTCTGGGACGTGGACCTGGTGCACGATGTGTTGATCTGGCCGGCACGGACCAAGGCGATGTTCGGCATCTCGCCAGACGTGGCCGTCTCCATGCGCGACTTCTACGGCGGCATCCACCCGGACGACCTGGCCATGACCAGCGCCGCGTTTGCCGCCGCGGCCGACCCCGCGCAGCGCGCGCGCTACGACGTGGAGTACCGCACCATCGGAAAGGAAGATGGCGTGGTGCGCTGGGTCGCCGCCAAGGGCCAGGGCCTGTTCGACGGCGATCGCTGCGTGCGCGTGGTGGGCGTGGCCATCGACATCAGCGCACGCAAGGCCGCCGATGCGCGCCTGCACGAATTGAACGAGCGCCTGGAAAGCCGCGTGGCCGAGGAAGTGGCCGAGCGCACGCGGGTGGAAGATGCGCTCCGGCAAAGCCAGAAAATGGAAGCGGTGGGCCAGCTGACCGGCGGCATCGCGCATGACTTCAACAACATGCTGGCCACGGTGATCGGCCCGCTGGACCTGCTGGCCCTGCGCCTGGGCGACAGCGACCCGCGCGCCACGCGCTACATCGACATGGCCATCGACGGCGCCAGCCGCGCCGCCCAGCTCACCCAGCGCCTGCTCGCGTTCTCACGCCAGCAGCCGCTGCAGCCAGTGCAGCTGGACGTGAACCAGCTGGTGGCCGGCATGTCGGACCTGCTGGTGCACTCGCTGGGCAGCCGCATCCATCTGGACACGGTGCTGGCCGACGACCTGTCGCCGGCGTTCGCCGATGCCAACCAGCTGGAGAACGTCATCCTCAACCTGGCCGTCAACGCGCGCGACGCCATGCCGGAGGGCGGTCATCTGCGGGTGGGCACCGCCAACTGCTGCATCGATGCGCCCGGCGACGACGCGCATCCCGACGTACCGCCCGGCCGCTACATCATGATCAGCGTGGCCGACAGCGGCCACGGCATGCCGCCGGAGGTGATCGCCAAGGCCTTCGATCCCTTCTTCACCACCAAGGGCGTCGGCCAGGGCACCGGGCTGGGGCTCTCGCAGGTGTACGGGTTCGTGAAGCAGTCCAGCGGCCACCTCAAGATCGCCTCGCAGGTGGGCCAGGGCACCACGGTAAAGGTGTACCTGCCGCGCCCGGTCGCGGCGATGGAGGCAGGCGACGCAGGCGATGCGGGCGGCGCGCAGGGGCCGGAGGGCACGGCAGCGCCGGGCGGCGACCGCGAGTTGATCCTGGTGGTGGACGACGAACCGGCCGTGCGGCAGTTCTCCATCGACGCCCTGAGCGAGATGGGCTACCCCGTGCTGGCCGCCGATGGCGCTGCCACGGCGTTGGCACTGCTGGATGCGCATCCGGCCATCGCGCTGCTGTTCACCGACGTGGTGATGCCGCAGGTCAACGGGCGCGAGCTGGCCGACGAAGCGCTGCGGCGGCGGCCGGACCTGCGGGTGTTGTTCGCCACCGGGTACAGCCGCAATGCGCTGGAGCGCGACGGCGTGCTCGACCCCAGCGTGCAGGTGATCGGCAAGCCGTTCACCCTGGACGAACTCGCCACGCGGATACGCACGGTGCTGGCCAACGCCTGAGGCGGCTGCCGCACCGGCGTTGCCGCCGCCTCGTCAGCGCAGCAACGCCGGCGTCGGCAGCAAGGCCGTGCCTGCGTCCAGCACCTCGCGTTCCAGCGCGCGCAGGAACCCACTGAAGCCCTGCGGCGCCTTCGCCGCACGACGGGCGCTGGTGGCCACCGCCGGTCGCGCATGCCAGGCGATGCTGGCGCGGCTGCGCTGCAGCGCCTGCACCAGCGCCACGTCCTCGCCGGTGGCCAACGCCGCGAAGCCTCCTGCCGCCAGGTAGGCCGCGGCACTGACGCCCAGGTTGGCGCCATGCACGTGGCCGTGGCCGTCGCGGGCCACTTCCCGGCAAGCGAAGGCCTCGCGCACGGCCTGCGGGTAATCCAGCCAATCCACCACGTCCACCACCCCGCAGAAAGCGTCGGCACCGCAGCGCGTCTGCTTCAACAGCCACTCCGGCGGCACCAGCGTGTCCGCGTCGGTGCTGGCGATCCAGCGCGCGCCCAGCGCCAGCGCGTGGTTGGCAGCCGCTGCCCGCGCCGCGCCCACGCAGCGCGCGTCCACGGTGATGGTGGCCGCCCCGAAGGAGGCGGCCACGGCCTCCGTGCCGTCGCTGCAGTCATCCAGGGCGACCACCGCCACGACCGGCTCACCCTGCAGACGCGGATGCGCGCCGGCCACGTTGATCGCCGCCAGGCAGCGACCGATGTCCGCCACCTCGTTGTGGGCCGGGACGATCACCGCGATCACCGCAGGCCCTCCTGCTGCGCCACGCTGATCGGCTGCGTGCTCCAGCCCTGCAGGAGCAGGTCTTCATCCTGGTAGGTGAACGCCTCCCGCAGCGTGGCCGACAGGGCGCGGTGCACCTGCGGCGTGGTTGTGCGCGCTTCGTCGAACGGATGCCGCCAGTGGCAGGCCAGCAACAGCCCGTCATCGGCAAGGCTGGCATGCAGTTGCCGCGCCATCAGCGCCAACGCCGTCGTGTCCAGGTAGTAGCCGACTTCGCTCACCACGATCAGGTCGAACCTGCCCGGCGGCCAGTCACCCGGGTGGTCGGCGCGTTGCAGCGTCACCCCCGGCCACGCCTGCGTGGAGATCGCGGCCTCGGCCAGCGCCTCGGCGCTGATGTCGGTGCCCAGCAAGGCATCGCAGCGTGCGGCGAGCGCGGCGGTGAGCACGCCGTTGGAACACCCCAGCTCCCATGCGCTGGCATAGCGCAGCCGGGGCAGGCACGCCAGGGTGAGCGCGCGCTTGCGCGCCTCGTACCAGCGGCTGCGGTAGTGAAAGGGGTCTGGCTGCTGGTACAGCTTCTGGAAGTAGTCGGCGGTACTCATCCGATCAGCACCTCGAACGCGCGCCGGAAACGCGCGGTCACGTGCGCCGGCAGGATCGGCTCGCAGTCCAGGCCCTCCACTGCGCCGGTCTGGGTGGCAAATGCCTGCATCGCGTCGTGCTTTCTTGCCTGCGCTGCGCGGCTCATCGGAATGCGCATCGCGCCCGGCCAGGGGCCGGTGGCGGCGCGTGGATCCAGCCAGTGCCACGCCCACACCGGGTACTGCAGGCTGCGAATGCCACGCCCGCGGGCCGCCGCCTGCGCCGCACGCCCGGCCGCGTCATGGTCGGGGTGAGCGTCACCCACCCACGGCGCCACCAGCAGGTCCCCGGGCAGTGCCTGCGCGGCCAGTTGCGCGGCCAGCTCGGCCTCGTGGGTGGCCACGCTGCCGTCGGGCAGGCCGAGCGGGGTCACATGGGTGGCGTCCAGGCCCAACAGGCGCATCGCCGTGGCCAGCTCATGCCGGCGTGCATCGCGCAGGCGCGCCGCCGGCCACAACGGCGCATCCGGGTAACAGGCTTCCCCGTCGGTCACCGACACCACGTGCACCGCGATGTCCTGGGCCAGCGCAGCCTGCATCACGCCGGCGCACGCAAGCACTTCGTCATCCGGGTGCGGCGAGACCACCACCAGGCGGCGCACATCCCGCAGCACGCTGGCCGCGTCGTGTACCGGCAGCGCCTCCAACCAGGGGCAGGCGGCCCAGTCGGTCTCCAGGCTGCCCTGTCCTTCAATGCGTGGTCCTACAGCGTCCACGGCCCCTCCTGCGTCTGGACCGCACGGCCCAGTTCGGCCCAGTCACGGTCGGCATGGCTCTGCCGGATGAACACGGTGAGGTCGCTCCAGCGGCGGGCATGTGCGGCGTCCAGGCACATCGGCGCCGGGCCAAGCGCGCGGCCCACGGCATCGAGTACCTGCGTGCAGCTGCGCTCGACCACGCTGCGCACGCGGATCACATCGGACTGGTGCGGCTGCGACGGCATCGCATCGATCCACGCTGCCAGCTCGCGGATGAGCGCGGCGGTGGCCTGCAATGCCATGTCCACCTGTCCCAGCAAGGCGGCGGTCTGGCCGTCCCCGGCCACCCGCGGCGAGCGTTGCAGGGGCGCGGCCAGGGCCGCCGCCGCACCGTACCAGCACGCGGCGATGCCGGCCCCGCCATGCCAGAAGCCGGGGCGCGCGAGGTAGCCACCGGGTTTGCCGACGGCGACGGCAGGCACGTCGGTGAACTGCACGCTGCCGCTGGGAATGCGGCTCATCCCGGTGGCATGCCAGGTCTGCGGCTGCAGCAGGATGCCCGGCGCGTCGACGCGGATGCGCAGCAGCTGCGCACCGTCGTCACTGCGCGCGGTCACCAGCGCCTCATCCACCAGCCCGGCGCCGGAGCACCACGGCTTGGTGCCGCTGACCGTGCCGGTGGCCGGGTCGAAGTGCAGCGTTGCCTGCGGTCCTTCCGCCGCCCACACCGCCGCCAGCGCATCGGGCGGCAACGGCGCGGCGTGCAGATCGGCAAGGATCGCCTGCGCGTCGTAGTGCGCCTCCACTACCTTGGCCACGCACAGGTCATGCCCGGCGATGCCGGCAAGCGCGCGCCAGCGCTCCAGCGTGTGCCCGCGCCCCGGCAGCGGCAGCGAGGGCTGCCGGGCCAGCACCTCGCGCGCATCGGCCTCCAGCGCGGGCGCGGCATGGTCGGAAAGCCGGTCCATGTCAGGGCGTGAGGATCACCTTGCGGCAATCCTCCTCCTTGCGATCGAAGATCTCATAGCCGCGCACGGCGTCTTCCAGCGACAGGCGATGGGTGATGATCACGCCCGGGTCCAGCGCGCCTTCGCCGATGTAATCCAGCAACTCGGGCATCAGGCCCTGCACGTGGGTCTGGCCCATCTTGAAGGTGAGGCCCTTGTCGAACGCATCGCCGAGCAGGAAGCCGTGCAGGTAACCCGCATAAACGCCCGGAATGCTCACCGTGCCGCAGCGCCGGGTCGCGGCGATGCACTGGCGGATCGCCACCCCGCTGCTGCCTTCCACTTTCAGCGTGGTCAGCGCCGACTCCAGCGCGCTGCCCTCGGCTTCAAAGCCTACCGCCTCGATCGAGGCATCCACGCCGCGCCCGTTGGTCTGGGTGATGATGTACTGCGCCGGGTCTTCGATCTTGCTGAAGTCCACCGGAGTGACGCCATAGGTCTGTGCCGCGAACGCCAGCCGGTACGCGAGATGGTCGACCATGAAAATGGTCTCGGCACCCAGCAGGCGGCAGCACGCCGCCGCCATCAATCCGACCGGACCGGCGCCGAAGATCGCCACCGTGGCCCCGGGCTTGATGCCGGCATTGATCGCGGCCTGGTAGCCGGTGGGCAGGATGTCGGACAGGAACAGCACCTGCTCGTCCGGCAGCGCATCGGGTACGCGCAGCGGCCCCACGTTGGCCTTGGGCACGCGCACGTACTCGGCCTGTCCGCCGGACACACCGCCATACAGATGGCTGTAGCCGAACAGCGCCGCCGGCGGGCGGATGCCTTTCTGGTTCAGCGCCGCGCCCTTGCCGGTGTTGGTGGTCTCGCATGCCGCGTGTTCAGCCAACTTGCAGTGGAAGCACTCGCCGCAGGCAATCACGAACGGCACCACCACGCGATCACCCGGGCGCAGGTCGGTCACGCCGCTGCCCACTTCCTCCACCACGCCCATGAATTCATGGCCGAGCACATCGCCGGTATGCAGATCGGGGATCTTGCCGCGGTACAGATGCAGGTCCGAGCCGCAGATGGCGGTCGCGGTCACGCGCAGGATCAGGTCGTCCGGCGCGGCCAGCGTGGGGTCGGGAACGGTGTCCACCCGTACGTCCTTGCTGCCGTGGTAGGTCAGTGCGCGCATCGGTAGGTCCTTGCATAACGTAGGACCTACACATACCGGTGAGGGCGTCCCCCTGCGGTGACCGCCATGTGCTGGGAATGTGCAGCCGGCCCAGACACGGTGCTCACCGGGAGGCGCGCAACGTGGCCTGGACGCCTCTCGATGGACACTGCCATGACCAAGCTTCCCCTCAATCCCGGCGCCGACGTCGACGACCAGGACAAGGCCCACACGCCCGACAAACTTCGCAATGACGAGGCGAGGTGGAAGGACAAGGACATGCCCGAGGCCGAACACACCGCCACGCCCGAGGACTACGAGCGTCCGCCGAAGGGCTGAGGCGCGCGGGTGGCGCGCCGGTCAGGCCGTTGCCGCCACCGCCGTGGCGAAGTCACGGTAGCTGCGCAACGGGCGGCCCAGCCGCTGGGTCAGCCGCGCCACGTCGCCCGCCTCGGGCACCATGCCGTCACTCAGGAAGCGCTCGGCCATCTGCCGCATGTCGTAGGCCATCCAGGCCGGCATGAACCGGCGCAGGTTCTGCTCGAACGGCGCCGTGTCATCGCCACCGTACGCGATCGTGCGCCCCAGCACCTCCGACCAGATGCCGGCGATATCCACCCCGGTGAGCGTATCCGGGCCGACCAGGTTGATGCGGCTCAGCGCGCTGTCGTGCACCGCCTGGTCCCGTGACAGCAGCTCAAGCGCCGCGATCTCGCCGATGTCAGCTGCGTCGATCATCGCCAACCCCTTGCTGCCCACCGGCATCGGATACACCCCGTAGCCCAGCACGACGTCCTTGATGGTCAGGTCGTTGTCCATGAAGTAGGCCGGGCGCAGGACCGTGGCACTGAAGCCCATCTGTTCGAGCATGCGTTCCACCCCGAACTTGCCGGCGAAATGCGGCACGTTCACGTAGCGGTCGGCGTGGATCACCGACAGGTACACCACCCGCTGCACGCCGGCGTCGCGCGCTACGTTGAGCGTGATGAGCGCCTGGGTGAACTCATCGGCCACCACCGCATTGAGCAGGAACAGGGTCGACACGCCCTTGAAGGCCTCGCGCAGCGCATCGACGTCAAGCAGGTCGCCCTGCACCCGCTCCACTGCGTCGGGCAGCTGCGCCGTGTCCGGATGACGAACCAGAGCGCGCACCGTCGCGCCCCGCGCGATGAGGTGATGGATCACGTGACGGCCGACGGTGCCGGTGGCGCCGGTAACGAGAATGGTCATGGTGTTGCTCCTGCAGGGTTGGGAGGCCCCATGGTTGTTGATCCACTTTCGAGCCGATAGCCCGTATATTTGGACCACCCGTCTCACTGGTGGAACACATGGACCTGCTCGCCCTGGCTGACTTCACCCTCGTGGCCCGGCATGGCGGTATCGGGCGTGCGGCACGGGCCGCCGATCGGCCCAAGGCCACCCTGTCCCGGCGCGTCGCCGAGCTGGAGCGCGATCTGGGCGTGCGTCTGTTCGAGCGCGGCACCCACGTCCTCAGGCTGACCCAGGAAGGGCGGGCGCTGTTCGAACGGACCGAGGGCCTGCTGGCCGAACTCGGCGACGCCGCCACCGCGATCGCTTCCGGCGGGCTGTCGCCCACAGGCAGGCTGCGGGTCAGCGCTCCCCTGTTGTTCTCGCAGATGGCGCTGGGGAAACTCGCCGCCGAATTCACCCTGCGTCATCCCGCCATCCGCCTCGACATCACCACCGAAGACCGCCCGGTGAACATGGTGGAGGAAGGCTACGACCTGGTGATCCGGGTCAACCCGGACCCGGACGACACCCTGATCGGCCGGGTGTTGATCCGCGATCGGCTGGTCGCGGTGGCCAGCCCGCGGCTGCGCCGCCCCTCGCCGGGCGAGGTCGTGCCGGTGGTCGCGCGCGCCTCCGCCAGCGAGTCCGCCTGGCAACTGACGACCGACGCCGGCGATTGGCAGGTGCAGATTGACCCGATCCTGCGGCTGGGCTCGTTGATCATGATCCGCGATGCGGTGCGCACGGGCGTTGGCGCGGCGCTGCTGCCGCTTTCGCTGGTCGCCAACGACCTGGAGGCCGGCGTGCTGGCGCGATGGGGCGACGCGAAGACGCCGCCGATCGAGATCTGGGCGCTGTATCCATCGCGTCGTCTGTTGAGCGCACGCGTCACCGCATTCCTCGACGTCCTCAAGGCGGCATTTCCGCTGGGTCACCCGGAAGAGCTGGCGCGCTACATGCTGGCCGACGTCCCCTCCTGAGGGCATCGTCCATCTGTCGTGCAGGGGCTGGAACGCGGGCAGCACCGCAGGCAGCGCGCCATCGGTTTGCTTGACGTCGCTGCGCACGCGTCGGCAAACCTCGCCTGCTCGTGCGCACCGATCACTGTCAGACCCGGAATGCGCGGGGCGCGGTTGCAGGTCCGCTGTCGGTGATGCGATCAAGCAGACGCTGCAATGGCAACGGCGTCTCGTGGTCCGCAGCATCCACCAGCGCGCCCTCCCGGTCCGCGGCCAGGAGCGCGTTCGCATCGCAGGGCGCTGGCTGGTCGAGCGCGCATAGCGGCACCGACGTGGTATCCAAGAACACCATCGGTTGCATCGCGTGGCCCCGAAGCGTCCGTTCCGTCCGGTCTGGTCCATGCCCAAGGCAGGTCCGCACGAGCCCGGCCTGGAGCGCATCGTCGGCCGTCTGGAACGCGGCGCGTTCGGCGCGCTCCGGCAGGGCGTGCGTCACCCGTGGCCACGGCAACGCCGTGACCGACGCCAGCGCGAGCAGGCCTGCGACTGCCAGCACGCGGTACAGCTGGATACCCCGCGGGGAAACACGTGGGTCGGCAGACAGGGTGCCGGCCCATGCGTTGAACGAGGATCAGCCTTCCGTTGCCCTGTGCGTGTCACGGATCGAATGGACCCCCGAGACGTTCTCGCCGCTATCGCGTGCTCCGGTCCACGTACGGCCGCGACTGCAGTATCAGCACCTCATCGCCGACCACGGCCCACTCGATGTCCTGGTCCACGCCGCCCAGCGCCTGCTTGGTGGCGGCGCCCACCTTGGCCAGGCGCGCGATCAGCGCGTCGGTGAGTACCTGGCGGGAGCCTGTGATGGGCACCTCGCGCACCCCACCAGCGGCGCTGGCCACCAGCTGGGTGTCTTCGGCCGAGCGGCTCAGCACCTGCACCGCCTTGGACCAGGCCGAGTACATCACCTGCTCGGCCTGGCGCTTGCCCTCCACCACGCGGATGCCAAGCCCGCGCTTGGCCGAGATGTAGGTGATGTGGCGGCGGCCCGCGTCGAAGGGATCGCGGGTGATCATCACGCCCGAGCTGTCCGACGGCGCAGCCCGTTGCACCAGCACCGCCATGGCCACCGCATCCTGGCGCAAGCCTGCCGCGGCGCGTGCTTCGTACGCCTCGAAGTTGTAGACCGACGCCCACACCGTCTGCACGGCCTTGGTCACGGCCTCGGCGCGGGTCACGTTGGGCACGGTGGTGTACAGCCCGGCACCGCTGAAGCCGGGCAGGTCCTCGGAATTGGACGAACTGCGCACGAACACCGCCCCACCCTGCAGTTGGCCGCGCCATTGGCCCTCCAGCGTGCGCACGAAGGCGGGATCGGGCACGGCGGTGGCGATCTCGGTGCGCAATGCCGCCAAGGCGGCACGCCGCACGTCCGGGTCGGTGCCGAAGCCCGGCCGACGCTGCAGTTCGCGCAGGCGCTCGGCCACCTGCAGGCGCTGCACCATCGCCTGGTAGTGCGAGAACGGTACGCAGAACCCATCCGGCACGCGCGCGGCCGGCGGCAGCACGGCCTTGAGCGTGCCGAGGTTGGCCGCCTTGACGCCGCAGTGGCTGCTGTCGCGCGCGCGCAGGGCGGCCAGCGGCTTCATCGCGACCACGCTCAGGTCCGGGCGCGGCAGGTTGGCCGCCACCGGGCGGTGGGCCGTGGTGGATGGGGTCCTGGCCGGGCGCGTCAGCGGCGTCACCCGGTAGTCGTTGTGGGTGACCTCCAGTGCCACCCAGCGTCCGTCGTACTGGCGCAGGGCATCCTGCGCGTCGCGGATATACACGTTGGGAATGCCCCAGCCCTTGGCGAGCAGGTTCACGTGCGACAGCAGGGTGGACGGGCGCTGCGTCACCAGGCCGGCCACCGGCGCCAGCGCGATGGGCACCTCGTCCAGTACCGGGATGTCGCGCGGCGACAGCGTGCGCAGCTGCGCCTCCGAGCGCACGATGCGCAGCCGCCCCTCGGCACGACCGGTGTTCAGTGGCAGGAAACGCTGTTCGCGCAGCAGCGCCTCCTGGCTCACGTGGGCCAGCCCCACGGCGCTGGCCACCTGCTCGTGCTGGGTGGAGTTGGTCTTGAACCGGATCGGCTCGCGGAACGACGCGCGCACCACCGCATCGGTCTGCCGCAGCAGGGCCGCGCTCAGCACGTCGCCCTCCCAGAACTCGTAGGTGTACCCCGGCAGGTCGCGCTGCCAGCTGAGCGTGCCAAACAGGAAGCGCCGCTGCGGGTCGCGGTACTGCGCGTTGAGCGTGGCTTTGTCCAGGCTGCGCACCAGCCGCTGGCGGCGCACGAACTGCTCGTGCAGCGCGAACCGCGGCGTGTTGATGTAGTAGATCCGCGCGGCATCCTGCCGGTCGATCACGAAGATCAAGTGCGGCATCTCCAGCGCGGTACCGGCATTGTAGACCCGGGCCAGCGGCATGAACTGCGCGCGGCTGTCGATCCGCGAGAGATAGTCCGGCCCCTCGCTCGGCTGCGCGGGAGCCGCGTCACTGCCCTGGCGATGTTCGTAGGGAGACGGCTTGCGCGCGGTCTGCGCCAGCGCGGGTACGACCCAGCACAGCAGGAAGAGCATCGCCATCCATGCCCGCGGCGACGCCAGGCCGGCAAGGTGCGTACGGGATCGGTCCATGATGCCGGTGCGGGAGTTGAAGTGGGGCGATCATAAGCCAGTCACGCCAGTCGTGGACGGCGCGACCGATTGAGGCGCACGCCGGGCCACGCTATCGTCTCCCGCCTTGCTTCGCCCCACCTCGATCACGTCAGGATGACTTCACCGATGACACACGTCCCCCGATGCCAGCCCCGGTCACGCCCCGCCGCCGTGCCGCACGGGCTGCGGCCCTGCTCGGTCTCATCGCGGTCGCCTGCGCCGCCAGCGCCACGGCCGCCGAGAAGATCAAGATGCATCGCAGCGGTGCTGGCACGCCCGGCCCGGACGGCTGGCTGGAGGCGACCTCCAGCGGCGGCAGCTTCTCGGTGCGGCTGCCGTGCCGCTTCAACGATCTGACCGCCACGCCCGGCTCGGGTAATGTGGTCCGGGCGGATGTGCTCGGCTGCGTGGGCGATGGCGTGAAGTTTGGCGCCACCCGTGTCCAATACCGCGATGCAGCGCTCGCCGGCACCTACTTCGAAGGCTTCGCGGCGGCCGGCGCATTGCCTGGCGCCTCGCTGGACCGGGCGCCGTATCGGGACCACCCCACCATCACCCGCCAGCTCGACACCGGCAGCACCTGTACGCTGGTCCGCATCGTGCACGGCACCCGGGACAACATCCTGATGACCGTCGAGGCAGCGCCGGCGCACTGCAGCAGCGCCAGGAAGATGGGGATGCAGTTCCTCGACTCCCTGGTGCCCGGCACCCCCAGCACCGATGACACGGCCGATACCGCCGGAACGGGAACCGGCACCGTCGCCACCGCCGCCGCGGTGGGTGCCCCGACGCTGTCCGAGTGCCCGCTCGATGCCGAGCTTGCCGGCGCGCAGGCCGTTGCCGCGTTCGGCGCGCTGCCACGGGACGTGGAAGAGAAGATGCCAAGCGACACCTGCAAACCTGCCACGACCGCCTCGATGATCATGCGGCGCGACGGCATCTGCACGATCGGCGGACAGCCCATGACCTTCGCCAGCCTGATGACGCTGGAGGCGACTGGCGCACCGGTCTCGATGATGTTCATGACCGCCTACCGCGACGACGCCCATGCAGCACTGCAGGCCGCCCTCGAACAGCGCTACCGCACGCAGCCGGCATCGACCTACCCGCGCTATGCACCCGCGCACCGGCAGCCGACCAGCATCGTGTCGCAGCCAGGTGGCACGCTGCTGCTCTTGGGCAGGTCGCCACCGAAGACATCGGGCGAGGCGACGACCAGCGTGTTCCAGTTCGCACCGACCAGCGCGGATCTGGTCAATCGCAGCACCACTACCTGCCGCTGAGCCAGGCCGCCACGGCAAAAGATTGGAACATTGCGCCGACGCAACTGGGACAGGGTGGAAACAATCAACCGGCCTTGCCGCTGGTGATGCTCATTGCCGCCTCGGCGGTCGACAGCTTCATTGAGGGTGCCGTGGTAAGCGAACGCTGTGCAGAACCCGCGTCAGAGTGATGGCCAGGCAGACCACTGCGCGCCGATTGATTCCTTCTGACGCCCATTTCGTCCGCGTCCGCTTCCGGCCAGAAGCGGACATTTCCAGGCCACCTCGTCTACAGGAGCATTCCCCCCGAGGCCTCAATGCGCTGACCGGTGATCCAACGACCACTTCCCGCCAGCAGCATTGTCACGGCCTTGCCGATGTCGTCGGGGCGACCGGTGCGTCCCATCGCCGTGTGCTGTGCCACGTACTGGTTCACAGCATCATCGTCGCGCACAGCACCGCCGAAGAAGTCGGTCTCGGTGGCGCCAGGGGCCACGGAGTTAACCGCGATTCCCCTCGGCCCCAGCTCCAGCGCGAGATAGCGGGTCGCGGTTTCCAGCGCGCTCTTCATGGCCGCGTACGCCAAGCTGCCCGCAGCCACATGCCGGGTCAGGCTGGTGGAGATGTTGATGATGGCGCCGCCATCGGCCAGCTGAGGCGCCAGCAACTGGGTCAGCAGGAGTGGCGCCTTGAAGTGCACGCGGTACAGCAGATCAATGTCATCGCCACGGATCTCACCAAACGCTGATGGTGCGTGCAGCCCTGCATTGTTCACCAACTGGTGGAAGTGGGATGCATCCCAGCGCTGCAGTTGCGCCCGCACAGCCGCCGCGAAGGTCTCCAGCGATCCAATGGCGTCCAGATCCAGCGGCAACATCGCGGCGCGCACGCCACAGGCTTCAATCTGGCGTAGGGTCTCGGCGGCCTGCACCTGCTGATGCTGGTAGGTGATCATCACATCGCTGCCCTGCCTGGCCAAGTGGAGGGCAATGCTGCGGCCAATGCCACGGCTGCCGCCGGTAACCAGGGCGATCGTGCGGGGTGTGTGTACGTTGTCCATCGTGGCTTTGTCTCGCGAACCGGGGCATGACATGCTGCACCCACGGTTCCGCCTGCACTTGCCCAATCGCGTACGATCCTTGCCCGATTTCCCTGCCATCGAAGATCACCAGGCCACGTTGCGTGCATTGGCACTGCAGGCACAGGCGGTGCTGCGCGCACGCAGTGCAGATGAGTCGCCGCTGCTGGAACTTCTGCCTGGTGCCTGGCTGGCGCGTACAGGGTCTACACGCGTGCCGGCCCCGGCCCTGTACCGCCCCGCGGTGGGAGCGGTGCTGCAGGGGGCCAAGCAGGTATGGGTAGACGATGCGGTACTGGAGTACCGCGCCGGCAATGCATTGCTTACCCGCCAGCCGGTTCCCGCTCGCGGGATGGTGTCCCGTGGCGACCACCACACGCCGTTCCTGGGGCTGGTGGTGGAGCTGGATACGGGCGTCCTGCGGCAGTTGCTTGGCCAGTTGGGCAGCCCACCTGCAGGCGAGGCCCCGCATCCTGCGCCGTTCAGTGTGGTTGCACTGGATTGGCCGGTACTGAAGTGTCTGCAGCGTCTACTGGCGCTGGCCCTCGATACGCCCGACGCCCAGCGGCTGCTGTGGCCCGGACTGCAGCACGAGCTGCTGTTTCGCCTGTTGCAGGGTGAAGCAGGGCCGGCGCTGCTGGCGATGGCCCAGCCCTCCCCCTTGGCACGCCGTATGGCGAGCGCCATTGGCCACCTGCAACGCAGCTTCAGGCAACCACTCGATGCAGCAGCGCTGGCCAGCCGTGCAGGCATGGGCAGCGCACTGTTCTATCGGCATTTCCGTACGGCAACGGGTCTGTCACCGCTGCAGTACCAGAAGCAGCTGCGCCTGATCGAGGCACGCCGCCTGCTGCAGCGGGGCGGCACCAGCATCTCCGCCACCGCGTTCGCCGTGGGCTACGAGAGCCCTTCCCAGTTCAGCCGCGAGTTCAGTCGGCTGTTCGGCCACGCACCGCGCGAGGCTCTTCCGCCTACCGCTCGGTGACCATCAGCCTTGCTCGGCCACGTGGCGCTTGAGCATCGCGATCCCGGCGTCCAGCGTAACCACCGGCCGATAGCCCAGTTCGCTGCGGGCACGGCTGTCGTCCAGTGTCACTTCCACGGCAGAGGACGCAAATTCCTGGCGAGTCATGGGCGCACGCAGAGGCAGTCGCAGCCTGCGGAACAGGTCGTCCAATCCGATGAACACGCGCAGCAACGCGCGGGGAACCTGTTTGTCTGGCGGCTGTACGCCATGGGCCTGCAATTGGGCACCAATCAGGCGCCGGAATGCCACCGGCGCACCATCGCAGACGTGGTAGATGCGTGCGCCAGCGCCACGGGTCAGCGCGCAGCTGACCGCTTCGGCCAGGTTGTCCACGTGCGTGGACGAGGTGAGGTAGTGCCCGCCATCGATCCACGCAAAGCGCCCACTGCGTACGGCCTGCAGCAGGTATGGCATCGCGGTGGTGTTGTCGCGGCCCCAGACGAAGCGCGGTCGCAGCACCTTCACCGCGAACTGTGGCGTGGATAGCGCCAGCGCTACCCGTTCCGCTTCAGCCTTGCTGGCACCGTAGATGCCTGCTGCGCGCGACGGGTAGGGATGGTCTTCGCGCGCCTGATGCAGGGGCGCACCGCGGGTCAGCGCCGATTCGCTGCTCAGCACGACCGCCACCGGCACACCCGCAGCACGGGCAGCGGTCAGCACGTTGCGGGTGCCCTCCACATTGGTCTGCCACTGGCTGGGCGAGGCATTGCGGTGGTCGGTGTCGGCGGCTGCGTGGATCAGCGCCGTGCAGCCTTGCATCGCCACAGCGATGCCCGGGTCGAGCAGATCACCCTGTACTGGTTGGGCGCCCAGCGCCTCTACAACTGCCGCGGCGTGGGGGCTGCGCACCAGCGCACGTACGTGGTGGCCGTCTGCACACAGGCGGCGAATCAGATTGCGGCCCACGTAGCCGCTTCCTCCGGTCAGGAAGAGGGTGGAAGAACTCATCAGGGTTACCTCGGGGGAGAGAACGGATTCAGCGCGGCGGCGTGTCGATCAACGCGCCAATGTCCTGCAGCAGCTGCTGCCGCTGCGCGGACGGCCACTGCACGTAGTCCAGCGACTCCAGCAGTTTCATGCCTTCCAGCGCGAGGTAGGCCAGCAACGCGCTGCGCGGGTGCGTGGCTTGCTGCTGGATCTCGGCCAGGATCTGCGCCTGGTTCTGCTGGATGGGCGCGCGCAACTGCGGGTCCTGCGCCATGGCCGCGCACAGCGCAAGGGCCACCGGCTGGAATGCTTCGGGAAAGGGTTGCTCGGCCGCAGCAAGTCGCCCACGCAGCACCGCATCCTGCTCGAAGCCCTTGGCCGCCTCACGGTTGAAGGCGTTGTCGCGGGCGACCGCACGTTCAACCACCGCCTGGATCAGACCGGCTTTGGACTGGAAGTCATAGACCACCGAGGCCTTGCTGACCCCGGCTTCGGCGGACACCGCATCCAAGGTCAGCCGCGCTGCCCCCACCTGGGCGACCACGCGCTCGGCGGCATCCAGGACGTGCTGCGGATCAATGCTTTTGCGGCGACCCATCGACCGACTCCATATTTAACCATCCGGTCGATTATAAATATGGACGCGATGTTGTAAAGCCCGGCGCGCGGCCTACAGCGCGTCGTAGAGTGCGCCCAGCTGGCCCAGGATCTGCGTGGCCGCCGACAGATCGGCGTCGGAGTACTGCGCCAGCGCCTGCTGCATCCACTGCTGGATGTTCGCTTCACGCTGCCGGTGCCGCGCTCGACCGGCGGGCGTCAGCTTCACCCGCACCTTGCGGCGGTCGTCGGCCGCCTCCTGCTTGTCCACGTACCCGGCCGCCACCAGCCCCTTCAGCAGCTGGGTCACGGCTGCGGTGGAGGTTTCAGTGCCCTCCGCCAACGCCGTCACCGACAGGGGCCCGCGCTCGTCCAGCAGTTTCAGAACCCGGGCGTGCGTCATCGACAGCGCACCGGCCTCTCGCGTGGCACGGCCGCGCAGGCGCGCGTCGGCCGCGCTGAGCTGGTAGGCCGCACGGGCAAGGGCGGCGAACGCCGGGCGTTCGGCAGGCGGGACAGCATGAACCATGACAGACCAAGGGCTGGGCAGGGTTTGACAGGATAGCGCACGGAATTTAGTTTAGTACTTAGCGAATGGCCATCGCGCTTCCGTCCTTTCCTGGAGACACCGCAATGAGTTCACGTTCCGAAGCACAAAGCTGGGTGCTGGATATCGCCCTGGCCCAAGGCGGGTTCGACGCCCTGCATCCCGAAGCGAAGGCAACCCTGGTCCAGCTGGGCCACGACCCTGCCGACTTCGACCGGGTGTTTTCCCTGGTGAAGAGCGGCGCCATGCTGCCCAAGGCCTGGGCCACGGTGGCCGGCGAGATCGAGCGCAAGGCAGCGCATTACGACCGTGATGGCCACGCGCAGACGGCGGCCGACCTGTACGTGCGTGCCGCGGTCATGTGGGGTCGCGCGCAGTACTCCATCTTCGACGCCGCAGATCCGCGCAAACACGCTTTCCGCGAGCATGCCAACCATGCCGTCGCCCGCATCGGCGCGCTGCGCCAGGGTCGCGTGCGCCGCGTCGAGATTCCGTTCGAGGGCAAGACGCTGTACGCCCTGCTGCACCTGCCCGTTGGCCCGGTCCAAGGCGCGTCTGCAGTCATCCTCGGCCCGGGGATGGACATGATCAAAGAGGACTACATCTACGCCGCCGATCGCTACTACACCTCCCGTGGCGTGGTCGCGCTGTCCATCGAAGGACCGGGCCAAGGTGAGACCCGCGCCAATGGCCTGGTGGTGACGCTGGACAACTATGAGCGCGCCATCAGTGCCTACATCGACTACTTGGCCTCGCTGCCGGAAGTGGACGCAGACCGCATCGCGATGTTTGGCATCAGCATGAGCGGCTACTGGGGTCATCGCGCAGCCACCTGCGAGCCTCGCTTGAAGGCATTGGCCAGCTTCGAGGGTGTCACCGGCGACTTCGCCACGATCTTCGAGCGGGCCCAGCCCACCTTCAAGACCAACTACATGTACATGTCCGGCCATACCGACGCGGCCACGTTCGGCCGCGAACTGGCCGAGCGCATGCCGCTGGCCAACCAGGTCGCCGGGATCCACTGCCCGGTGCTGGTGGGCATAGGCGAGTTCGACGAACTGACACCGCTGGCCGACGCGATCGCCAACTTCGAGCGCATCCGCGCACCGAAGGAGCTGCGCGTATACGAAAACGAGTTCCATCCGTTGGGTGGCGTCGCCGCTGAAATCTTCCGCTATGGCGCGGAGTGGCTTGAGCGCGTACTGGCAGGTGAGCTGAGCGAAGCCGGTCGCGATGTACGTCACTACGTGCAGCGGGACGGCACCGTCAGCGATGGAAGCGCCGACCCACGCTGGTGGCTTGGGCAGGTGCCTCCAGCCATTGCTCAGCTCCGTAAGTCGGAAGACTGACTGACATTTGAGGGGCCAGGTAGCCATTGAGCTCCCGGTCCTTCTTAACTTTGGCGCGGCGTTGGCGGCCGGGAATGACCCACCTCAGCAAAGATCATGAAGGCAGGCCCGGTACAGACTCTGAACTTGGATCCTCCTATGCCATCTCATTTCAGACCGTGGAACAAAGGAAAGCTGGTCGGCCCAAAGGCACCTCTCAAACTCAGTGAAATCTGGTCGATTAGCGTGCGCCTACAACTTACCGGTCGCATTCGTGATCTGGCGATGTTCAACCTAGCGATCGACTCAAAACTGAGAGGGTGTGATCTGGTCAGCCTACGGCTGCGAGATGTATCTCATGGCTTGACCATTGCCACGAGGGCCACCGTGCTGCAGCGCAAGACAGGCAGACCAGTGCAATTCGAGATGACGGAGTTGACGAGGTCCGCCCTGGCCGAATGGTCCCATCGAGCTCAGCTAGGGCTAGCATCCTACCTGTTCCCTGGACAGGGTGATGGTCACCTCTCCACACGCCAGTACGCGCGCATTGTCGCGACATGGGCCACAGCTATCGGACTCCACCGCCATAGCCACGGAACTCACAGCATGCGTAGGACCAAGGCATCACTGATCTACCGCCGAACAACGAACCTGCGCAGTTCAGATACTCCTTGGCCACACCAAGCTTGAGAGCACAGTGAGATATCTAGGGATCGAGGTGGAGGATGCATTAGAGATGGCGGAGCACACCGAAGCCTGAGGGACGGGAGCCGCGGCCCCCTCAAAGCACAACATGGGGCCGCTCCCGGCCAGAAGCGGACATCCTCAGGTCATCTCCTTCGCCTACAAGGGCATTCCTCCCAAGGCCTCAAGGCGCTGGCCGGGATCCAACCACTGCCTCCCGCAAGGTCGTCGGTTCCCTAGAATTCCGCTTCCTTGCTGGCAGCAGGTTGCAAAACTTGCCGCCCTAGCTCATTGCCGATGTTGAGGAACCCGATCCCGCCAGAGAGCCCTTGCGCTCGCATAGCCTGCGTTTGCACGACCGAAGAATAATCCGCGAAGAAATCGGGCTTGCGCCATTGCGCGGAAATCGAATCGCGACTGCCGCCCAGGTCGTTGTTCCAGGTCACGGCCCTCTGCGAACCGGGCGAACCGAACTTGCGCTTGAGCAGCTCCATCACGCGCGGCTCGGCCTCGAACCCCATGGTATTGAAGCGCAGGGCGATCACGCGCCCGTTGCGCAGCAACACCAGGCCGCCCGCACCTTCCAGGGAAAAAGCGTCGCCTGCGCCCGCGCCGATCGACATGCCGATCGGCGCAACCCACGCCGGTGCCTCAGTCGTGGCGAAGACCAGGTAACCGTATTCGCCTGGCGCGAATTCGGTATTGCCTACGGCCATGTTCGTCGTGCCGGGCGCGACGCACAACCCTGTTGCCGGTGGCATGGCTTTCAGCGGCTCCGGCGGCGGGGCCGTCAGCTTGTTGAACGCCCTCGCCCCCAATCCGACGTTGCTCCTGCGGGCAGCTGGAGCGGGTGAGGATAGTTCGCAAACAGGCAGCGTTAGTTGTGCCCCTAACTTGATGCCGAATATGTCAGTTTCCGCCGCAGATACCGAGACGGTGGACGACATGGTCAGTAAAACGACAAGAGAACCGGCGGCTGCAGTGAAACGCATGGGGCTGTAATCCAAGCTGGATCGTGGTGGAGGCGAGTATATGCTCGGTTGCTGCTCGACGCTGCGCTCGACCGCCAAGGCGCGGCCGACGACCCTCACCGAGTGACCGCTTCCGGCCATCAGCGGACTCCGATCACTTTCAGCAGATCGGCCAATGCAGGACTGCCGCGCCGACGTACTGACGGCGGAATGCCGCAATTGAAAGAGAGTCTTTGGCGTATCACACGCGTGCGCAGCCAGGTTCTCTACTATTTGATCTTCAACGCCGGCAGAAGAGGGTCAACATCAACCAACTCCAGCGACGTGACCATATGTAGCGTGCCGTTCTTGTACCTGAGGAAATGCGGACTCTTCACATGCTGTTCGTATGCCTGCCGACTCGCATAGATTTCAAGGATTGTCAGCCGGGTCGGATCTTCCTTGTCGAAGACCGCATACAGCGACAGCACGCCTGGCTCAAGGTCCATCGAGGCGCGAACCTCTTCAGCCAGGGCATCCCGATAGGCGGGCAGATGCTCTGCACTGACGGTGATCTTTGACAGCCTCGTCATCTGTGCCTCCTCCGCGCCAACACTGAAGGAGCATGCCGCCATGCCGATCAACGTTCCGATGATCGTCTTGTTCAATCCACCCTCCAATGTGCCTGTGCCACTCGACAAGGCGATCTTCCTGGACATCATTGCTGCCGGGCCTCGCGCTGGCGTTGAATGCCGACACGCACACGCTCCGCAGCCTCCCGGCCGAAGCGGGCTTCGAGCACATCTGCCAGCGTGTAGAGCTGCTCCGGGCGTAGCCCTATGTTCATGCTGATACCGATGTGGGCGTACAACTGAGGTTCCACGCCGGACAGGGCAGCCAGCATGCTGACGGTGGCCACCTCGCGGCTTTGCCAATCAAGGTTGTCGCGCTCGAAGATGTCGCCGAACAGGTGCGTACGCAGATATTCATTTGCCTGCGGTGCGAAATCGAACAACGGCCCTGACACCGGACCGCCAGCCAGCCGGGTCTGATTCGCGGTGCCTGCAGCGAGCAAGGCGTCGCCTTTGGGGATCGGCCTGCCGGGCTCGCGGCCGGCTTCATCCAGGATGCCCCGCCGCCTGCGCGACTCCGCCACCTGCATCAGTTCGCTCAACGCGTTCAGGCTGCGCGGAAAGCCCGCATAGGGATAGACCTGCACGAGGATCTCCCGCGCTTCAGCCAGGCTCACGCCCGCATCCAGGCCTTGATTCAACGCCTCCCGCAGGCCCGCCATGTTGCCGGCCGCGGCGAAGGCGCTGATCGGAATAATGCCGTGCTGGAGGGAATCCAGTTCGTTGGCAGAATCCCCGCTTGATTCAACAGTCATCGTTGCTCCTTCATGTACGAACGCCGTCTGTCCCCGAGCGGAGGCGAGCATCGCCGCACCCATCAGACCGACGAGACATCTTGACCGCCACGTCCAGTCAATCGCCTTGGTAGTGGACATCGGTCACCTTCTCCCCCTGCAGGGGCGTACCCCACTCCTGCACGCGAACTGGGCGGTGACGTACTCCGTCGAAGCCTTCATCATTGTGGTGTACCGCGTAGGCGACCTACGGCTGATCGGACTCAATGCGGACGTCTACCGGACCTTCCGTGCGAAGGACCTGCAGTCCTCCTTGGATTCGACCCAGTCGTATCAGTCCCTTCGAGTAGCCAAAGGGCCTGTGGAAAATCGCCAGGTTGCCCCACGGCGCATAAAAGGCGATGTCGCCTGCCACGGGCGTCATTCCCTCCGGCTCGCCCGCCACGCTGAGACGGCGCGGAAGCGGTGCGATTTTTTCGGTGGCGGCGTAGTCCTCAAGCTGCAGCGTCAGGGGCAACTGGGCGATGAACTCGCGTGCGGGGATACTGTCTTCCATGGCCGCCGACAGGGTCTGATCGTTGATGATCAGTCGAATCTTCATGGGCTGGAGCTCCGGGTTGGACGCTGCTTTCATGTCTGCGACGTCGTGATGATGGGGGGCGGCAGAGCATGCCGCTACTGCCCCGAGTGCAAGCAGCAGGGCGAGCGGCTTGCCCGTGATCGACGTATGACGCCTCATCAGCCCCGGCCCTCCACGGCCACCGCCGGCCCGGATGTGGGCACGGCGCCGGCCGCCGTGACATGGGCGAGCAGCGCGGCAATCAGCAGCAGGCCTGCACTGGCCAGGAACGTACTGGCAAAGCCGACGCTGTCGAACAGCAGCCCGCCGACGGTAGATCCCAGCGCGATGGAGCACTGCACCACTGCCACCATCAGGCCCCCGCCGGCTTCTGCGTTGTCAGTGAACGTGCGGGCCAGCCAGCTCCACCATCCCACCGGTGCGGCGGTGGCCAGCAAGCCCCATGCCGAGAGCAGCGCGGCGGTCGGCCAAAGATGGGGGCCCAGCGGAACCAGGGCCACTGCAATCAACGCCATCAACGCGGGGATGGTCACCAGCGTGCGGTGGAGTCCACGTCTGATGAATGCGCCGATGGCAAGCGTGCCCACGAAGCCGCTTGCGCCGATGGCCAGCAGCAGTAGCGGAACGGCCGCGGTTCCTGCACCGGTCACCCGTTCCAGAAACGGTCGCACATAGGTGAACAAGGCAAACTGCCCCATGAAGAAGGCACCACAGGCAATCATGCCCAGCGCCACCTCGCGCCGACGCAACAGCGCGATCACCCCGCCATGTGATTGCCGGCGCTCCGCGGCCATGGAAGGCAGGCAAACCCACTGCCACGCCAAGGCGATGGCAGCCACCGGCAGAAGGCACAGGAAAGCGCCGCGCCATCCGATCATGCCGCCCAGGTAGCTGCCCAATGGCGCCGCCACTACCGTTGCCAGCGCGTTGCCGCTGTTGAATATCGCCAAGGCGCGCGGGACCTTCGCCGCCGGTACCAGCCGCATGGCCGTGGCGGCAGACAGCGACCAGAACCCACCGATCACCACGCCGACCAGCGCACGGCCCGCCATGTAGACCGGATAGTTCGGCGCCAACGCTACCACCCCACCCGACACCGCCATCAATGCGGTCAGGGTGAGCAGCAACGTTCGTCGGTCTATGCTGCCCGCCAACCGGGAAATCGACAGGCTGGTCAGCACCGCAAACGCACCCGAAATGGCAATGCCATACCCGGCAAGACCTTCGGTCACGCCCAGATCTGCCGCCAGGGGCGTGAGCAGGCTCACCGGCATGAATTCAGAGGCGATCAACGCGAAGACGCACAGCGTCATCGCGAGCACGCCGCCCCAGTTGGCGCGGTCTGCAATGGCGTCGGTGCGGCTCATTTCCCTGCCAGGCCACGCTGGAAGAACGTCGCCAATTTGTCGAAGGGAATCAGGGTGGTGCGGTCATACAGGTCCACGTGGCCCGCACCCTTCACCCAGTAGAGCTCCTTGGGCTCCCCCGCCCTTCGGTAGGCGTCTTCGCTGAACTCGCGGGAATGGGCGGCGTCGCCGGAGATGAACAACATCGGCCGGGGCGAGATGGTTTCAATGTCGTTGAAGGGATAGAAGTTCATGAATTTGACCAGGCTGCTGAACAGCGGCTGGGTCGTCAGCTCGGCCGTGTCGCCCTTGGGCGTGTAGGCGCCGCGCGGGGTGCGGTAGAAGTCGAAGAATTCGCGCTGGATGGCAGGCGTGTCGGCATCGAGTTCGTTCACCGTGCCGGGCACGAACACGGGCGCCCCGCCCTTGAATTCGGCCAGGCGCTGGTCGGTTGCGGACTGGATGACCTTCTTGCGCTGTTGCAGCGACTGCCCGTTGTTCAGCCCCTGCCGTGCCGCCGCCCCCATGTCGTACATGCTGACCGTGGCAATGGCCTTGATGCGCGGGTCGATCTTGGCGGCGCTGATCACAAAGCTGCCGCTGCCGCAGATACCCAGGCCGCCGATCCGATCCGGGTCCACGGAGGACTGCGTGCTCAGGAAGTCCACGGCCGCACTGATGTCGTCCGAATAGATTTCCGGCGCCACCAGGTGCCGCGGAGTACCGTCGCTCTCGCCCCAGAAGGAAAGATCGATCGCCAGCGTGACGAAGCCCTGCTCGGCCAGCTTCTGCGCGTAAAGTTGCGCGCTCTGCTCCTTCACCGCGCCCATCGGGTGGCCAACCACCACGGCGGGGGCGCGGCTACCGCGAGGCAGGCCCCTGGGGCGGTACAGCGTGCCCACCACCTCCATCTGGTACTGGTTGTGGAAGCTGACGCGCTCACCCGTCACCGTCGGGCTCCGGTAGAAGTTGTCCGCCCCGGTGGCACGGGCCGCCACCGGCACATCAGCGGCAAACGCGGGCAGCGGAAGGAGGTGGCCGGCGAGCAGCGCCAGCAGCAACGTGGTGGGTTTCATGCGAGGGCGGCCTCGGTTGGGGGACTCAGGGCGCCACGGTAAGCCCCGTCGGCTAGGCCGATAAGCCGGCTTAAAGTTGATGCATTGTTGAGTTGAGCTCACAATTGATCCATGAGCGCCGTGAAGACCCATGATCTGCAAGCCTTTCTGGTAGTGGCCCAGGAGCAGAGCTTCACCAAGGCGGCCGTTCGCCTTGGGGTAACGCCCTCTGCGCTGAGCCATTCGATGCGGTTGCTGGAAGAACGCCTGGGCATCCGCCTCCTGGCCCGGACCACGCGCAACGTTTCGCCCACCGAGGCGGGCGAGCGCCTGATGCGCTCCATCGCGCCGCACTTCGAGGCCATCGGTGCCAGCGTGGAAGCGCTGGGCGACCTGCGCGACCGGCCAGCCGGAACGCTACGGATCTCCTGCACGGATGATTCCATGCAGACGATCATCCGACCGCGGCTTGCCGGGTTCCTGGCCGAGTACCCGGACATCACGCTTGAGTTGTACGTGGATTACGGCTTCATCAACGTGGTGGAACAGCGCTTCGACGCCGGCATCCGGCTCGGAGAGGCGCTGAGCAAGGACATGATCGGGGTCAGGGTCGGGCCGGATTGGCGCCTGGTGGTGGTTGGATCTCCCGGGTACTTCGAGAAACATCCCAAGCCCAGGAAACCCGCCGACATTACCCAACATCGCTGCGTGCACATCCGGCATCGCCCAACCGGTGCCATCTATGCCTGGGAGTTCGAAGAGAAGGGCAAGGAATTCACCGTACGTGGCGATGGACCGTTGGTCTTCAACAGCATGACCCACGTCATCAATGCCGCACTGGACGGCCTGGGACTGGCTTACGCGCCGGAACCGATGGTCGCCGAGTACATTGCGCAGGGCAGGCTGGTGGCCGTGCTGGACAAGTGGTGCGTGCCCTTCCCCGGCTACCACCTTTACTACCCGAACCGCCGGCAGCCCTCCCCCGCGTTTTCGGCACTGGTCGCGTGGCTGAAGCGGGATGAGTAGGGCTGCGTAACGGACGGGGCTGACCCTTTCCCGTCAAAGCCGCATGCTCACCCCGACGTGCACCGAGCGCCCGGCCGAGGGGGAGAACATGGCCTGCGGCTGGTCCCAGAAGAAGCTGTCCCACCACGCATAGGCGTATTCCCGGCCCGTGGCGTTCTTCACTTGTACGTCCACGCTCCACCTCGGGTTGATCGCATAGCGCGCGCTCAGGTCGAGCACGGCGAATGCGCCGTACTTGCCTGCGACGTTGCGCTCCTCCAGGTAATAGTCGCCCTGCGCCCTGCCCTGCATGCCCAGTTGCAGGGACGCCGTGGCCTGGTAGTCGACCCCGAGGGTGCTGATGTGGCGCGGCACCGCCGCCACCTCGCGCCCCTGCAGCGACACCACGCCGCTACGTCCATCGCGGGTGATCTTCGCTTCCTGGTAGGCGTGTGACGCCCACACCGTCCAACGGTCGCCCAGCGGCGCACTGGCCTGCAGGTCCACCCCGCGGCGGCGGGTCTGGCCAAGCACCACGGTGGTACCGGTGGCGGGCATGTTGGATATCTCGTTCTCCGCGTCCTGCTGCCACACCGCAACACGCGCCTGGCTGCCCGCGAACGGCACGAACTTCACGCCGGCCTCCTTGCCGGTATTGGTGGACGGCTGCACCGCCGCCTGCCCCGCGGTGAGATACGCCGGCGCGGTCGATCCGGTAAGTACCTGGAAGGTGCGCCCCCAGTTCGCGTAGACGTTGATCGTCGGTCCCAGCGCATACACCACGCTGAGCTTGGGCTGCCCGATGGTGCCGTAGCGCTGGAGCGGGCCGCTGACGCCGCCGGGCAGGTGGGTGCGGCCGTCGAAGCGGTCCACGCGGTAGGCGGACACGATCTTCAGCGCGTTGGCGGGCTGGTAGATCGCCTGCGCGTATGCGCCCCAATGGGCGAATGTGTGGCGGTCGTCGCTCTGGATGCGTGCGGGCAGCGCGCTGAAATCCGTCGGTTCGCTGTAGCTGAAGCGCTGGCGAAGGTAGCCGTTGTCCTGGTGCTCGTAGTTGATCCCGCCGTCCAGGGTGAAGGTGTCGTGCGCGCGCCAGGTGAGCGTGCCCAGCATACCCACCTGCGTTTCATCCCAGACACGGCGTTGGCGTGGCGCGTTGCCGGTGCGCAGGTCGCTGAAGGTGACCTGGCGGTCGTCCTCGTAGCGGTTGTAGTAAATCCGGGTGGCGGCGGACAGGGTATCGGCCAGCCGAAGATCGGCATGCAGCACCACTTGGCGCATGTGGCGGTCATCAGCGTCGTTCGCGTTGCGCCGTGCCGACCCGCGGCGATTTGCCTGAAGCTCGGCGGCGGTCATGAAGCCGGGCTCCTCGGCCTGGTGGTGGTAGGCGCGCGCGGTGAGCCCGATGCGCATGCCGTCATCCACGTTGCCGTAGTACCACTTGCCGCCCACCGTGTACTTGCGCGAAGTGTCATGGTCGCGATAGCCGCCCGATGCCTGGGTGCCGACGAAGTAGTTCTGCGCCACGCGATTGGCCTCGCGCCCGATCGCCAGCTGCGCATCCCGGGTGGCGTCGCTGCCGTAGGCAAGGCGGCCATCGGTGTAGTTGCCGCCTTGGCGGGTACCGAAATTGACGTTGCCGCCGATGTTGTGCAGGCCGTAGCGTGGGTCGTTGGTGCCGCGAACCACCTCGATGTAGCTGATTTCCAGCGGGAACAGCATGTCGATGAAGCGCTGGTTGCCGCTGTTGACGTTGCTGGGCACGCCGTCGATCAGGGTCTTGATGGCGTTGAGGTAGCCCTCGCCATTGAACGCACGAAAGCTGACCTTGCCGGACTCGGCGCCCTGGCGGGTTTCGGTGAGCTGGATGCCGGGCATCTGCCCCAGCAACTCCCAGCTGTGCTGCACGTTACTGTCCTCGATCCGGTCGGCCCCCAGCACGTCCACCGACGTCAGCACCTGGTGCGCAGTGAGCTGGCCCTCGCTGCGCTGGCGCACATCGACCGTGCCAAGCGTCAGGGCGGAATCGGCGGACTGCGCGTAGGCGCACGGCGCAAGCGTGGCGGCCGCAAGCGCGGCAGCAAGACGATGGGGGGTCATGGGGAACGGAATCAGCGGGAAAGGCGACAAGGTGCGATGTTATAACGTATCCAACACCAATCCCGATAGTGCGCTCTGGGCACGGTCCAGCACGCAGGGTGTGGCCGGTCTCCGGCCAGTCTGCCGGGGACCGTTGACGTGCCCGGCCCGATGCGGGTCCGACGCAGGCGCAGTGCCCGCACAAGGATTACGGCCAAAATTCAAACGTTCGATTGAAACGCGCGTAACTTCGCCGAACTGGACACGATCAGCAGGTTCCGCCAGACTTCGCCCTTTCCCGCTTCGTGGTCCCCATGGCGAAACTGCTGGTCCTGCATGGCCCCAACCTCAACCTGCTCGGCACACGCGAGCCGGGGGTGTATGGGCACACCACGCTGGCGCAGATCGACCAGGCCCTGCTGGCCCAGGCGCAGGCCGCCGGGCATGTGGTGGAGCACCTGCAGTCCAACGCCGAACACATCCTGGTGGACCGCGTGCAGGGCGCCCGTGAAGACGGCACCGCCTTCATCCTGATCAACCCCGCCGCGTTCACCCACACCTCGGTGGCCCTGCGCGATGCGCTGGCCGCGGTGGACGTGCCGTTCATCGAGATCCACCTGTCCAACCCGCACGCACGCGAGCCGTTCCGCCAGCACAGCTACTTCAGCGACAAGGCGGTCGGGGTGATCTGCGGCTTCGGCGCGGACAGCTATCGCTATGCGATGGATGCGGCGTTGACCCGGCTGGCGGCCACCGCCGCGTGACGACCTTGCCGCGTGCCCTGACCAGCGTGTTGCTGTGGGCCGGCCTGTGCGGCGGCGCCCTGGCCGCCGACCGCAGCGCCGAGGGCATCGATTGCGCGCAGCCCGGCGGCACGATGGAGAGCGACCTGTGCGCCTCCGATGTGGCCAGCGAAGCCGACGCCGCACTCAACACGGTGTACGCCCAGGCGCGCCTGCAGTTGCGCACGCAGGCCGCCGAGGGTGCCTGCACCCACTGCGCGGAAGCGGAGAAGCAACTGGTACTGGCCCAGCGTGCCTGGATCCAACTGCGCAATCACGACTGCGACGCGGTCTACGCCTTCAACGCCGATGGCACCTCGCGCAATGGCGCGCAGATGCGCTGCCTGACCACGCTTGCCAACGATCGCATCGCCCAACTGCGCACCTTCTACGAATTACGTTGACCCGAGCGCAACGCGCTTCCCACCACACTGACACCACGAGCTAAAGAGGCCTCTATGGATCTCCGCAAAATCAAGAAGCTGATCGACCTGCTGGAAGAGTCGAACCTCGCCGAAATCGAAATCAAGGAAGGCGAAGAGTCCGTGCGCCTGTCGCGCGCACCGGTCTCCGGCTACGGCATGATCCAGGCCCAGCCGCAGATGATGATGGCCCCGGCCCCGGCCCAGCAGGCCGCCCCGGCGATGCCGATGCAGTCGCCCACCGAAGCCTCCACCGGCGGCACCGCCAAGCCGGGCAACGCCCTGCCGGACGGCCACGTGCTGCGCGCGCCGATGGTCGGCACGTTCTATGCCTCGTCCTCGCCGGACAAGCCGGCCTTCGTGTCGGTCGGCCAGGCGGTGAAGGCCGGCGAAACGCTGGCGATCATCGAAGCCATGAAAATGTTCAACCCGATCGAGGCCGATGTCTCCGGCACCATCGTCGCCATCCTGGGCGAAAACGGCCAGCCGGTCGAATTCGACCAGCCGCTGTTCGTGATCGGCTAAGGATCCGTCCATGCTCGACAAAGTCGTTATTGCCAACCGAGGGGAGATCGCGCTGCGCATCCTGCGCGCGTGCCACACCCTGGGCATCCGCACGGTGGCCGTGCATTCCACGGTCGACCGCAACCTCAAGCACGTGGCCATGGCCGACGAGTCGGTCTGCATCGGTCCGGCACCGTCCTCGGAGAGCTACCTCAACATCCCGGCACTGATCGCCGCGGCGGAAGTCACCGACGCCCAGGCCATCCACCCGGGCTACGGCTTCCTGTCGGAGAACGCCGACTTCGCCGAGCGCGTGGAAGAGTCCGGCTTCATCTTCATCGGCCCCAAGGCCGACACCATCCGCCTGATGGGCGACAAGGTGGAAGCGATCCGCGCGATGAAGGCCGCCGGCGTGCCGTGCGTGCCCGGCTCGGGCGGCCCGCTCACCGACGACATCGTGGCCAACACCAAGATCGCCCGTGAGATCGGCTACCCGGTCATCATCAAGGCGTCCGGCGGTGGCGGCGGTCGTGGCATGCGCGTGGTGCATGCCGAGGCCTCGTTGAAGGCGGCGATCGAGACCACCAAGTCCGAAGCCAAGGCCGCTTTCAGCAACGATCAGGTCTACATGGAGAAGTTCCTGGAGAATCCGCGCCACGTGGAAATCCAGGTGCTCGCCGACGGCCAGGGCAACGCCATCCACCTCGGTGAGCGCGACTGCTCGATGCAGCGCCGTCACCAGAAGGTGGTGGAAGAAGCGCCGGCCCCGGGCATCACCGAGGAAATGCGCGAGCAGATCGGCAAGGTCTGCGTGGAAGCCTGCATCCGCATCGGCTACCGCGGCGCGGGCACCTTCGAGTTCCTGTTCGAAGACGGCCGCTTCTACTTCATCGAAATGAACACCCGCGTGCAGGTGGAACATCCGGTGACGGAGATGGTGACCGGCATCGACCTGGTCTGCGAGCAGCTGCGCATCGCCGCCGGCCAGAAGCTGAGCATCAAGCAGAGCGACGTGGTGCTGACCGGCCACGCGATCGAGTGCCGCATCAACGCCGAAGACGCGGAAACCTTCGTGCCGAGCCCGGGCCAGATCACCGCCTTCCATCCGCCGGGTGGCCCCGGGGTGCGCGTGGATACCCACATCTACAGTGGCTACCGCGTGCCGCCGAACTACGACTCGATGATCGGCAAGCTGATCGTGCACGGCCCGGACCGCGAAACCGCGATCGCGCGCATGCGCGTGGCGCTGAGCGAGATGGTGGTGGACGGGATCAAGACCAACGTCGCGCTGCAGCAGCGGATCATGCGCGACAAAGGCTTCCAGGCCGGTGGGCAGAACATCCACTACCTGGAAAAGCGCCTGGCCGAACGCAAGAACAAGTCGATTGCATTGACCTGATCGAGCAGTAACGGCGGCACGGCAGAAAGGCGGGGATTTCCCCGCCTTTTTGTTTGGTTCGTCGCGTAGATGCAGCGCACGCACGGAGTGTTTCCTGCTCGGGGATCGGCGGGTCGGGCGCTGGGCGCCCATGCCCTTTCCGGCGACGCCTTCGGGGTCGGCCCGCGGCCGCTCCCCTGTTCTTATTTCGCCTCAAGCGGCAGTCGGTGGGTTCGGCGCTGAGCCCCCATGCCCTTTCCGGCGAATGTCCTCCGGCCGCGGAGCGGCCTCCCCCTTTATTTCGCCTCCAAGGGCATGGGGGCCCAGCGCCAAACCCACCGACCCGCCTGCCGTCCACCTGCTTGGCACAGCCGAGCCCCGTAGCGGCCGGTAGGCTCCTGGGCAAAATAAAGGAGGAGGCCGCTCCACGGCCGGGGGACACTACACCAGGGCCTACCGGCCGCTACGGGGCCCTCACGCGCGCGACTAAAACGATCAAAGATCGCCAGCCGATCCAGCATCGCCGGTACTGCCCGTCCACACGCAAAGCGTTGCTCTCACTCCGCAACCGCGCCTGCACCAAGGCGCTCCCCTCACAGCAGAGAAGAACCTTTGTTCGCCTGTGTGAAACGACACCGGGCCGCACGATGGCGGCCCGGCAGTCTGTGTTGCCCGGCGGGTAACGACCGTCGGTCGATACCCGTTACCAGGCGCGCTGCGTCAGCGCAGCAGCGCGATCAGCAGCAGGATCGGAATCGGAATGCCCAGGAACCACAGCAGCAGATATTTCATGGTGAATCCTCCTCGTTGAACGTGTGCGGGTTACAGGTCGCGGCGGCGACCGCCCCAGGTGGCGAACAGACTGGCGCTGAAGGCACCAACCAGCAGCGTGATGAACAGCCACAGCGCGGCGTAGGCGGTGGCCTTGCGGGCGTCGTCGGCGGCCTGCTTGGCATCGGCCTTGGCCTGTTCCAGACTGGCGCGCAGGCGGGCCTGCATGTCGGTCACGCGGGCCTGCGCCTCGACCTGGCTCATGCCGGTCTGGTTGGCGACCAGCTGCGCCAGGTACTGCGTGTCGGCCGGATCCATCGTGTTGGACTTGAGGCTGTTGACCACGATCCGGTTGACCTCGGCGCGCACGTCACCGCCACGGCCCGGGCCCGGGCCGCGTTCACCGCCCGGCATCGGACGCGGCGGCGGCGGCGGCATCACGCCAGCCTGCGGTGCCGGGGGCGCGGCGGCCGGATCGGCCGGCGGCGCGCCCATCGGTGCAGCCGGTGCACCCGGGTTGGCGCGGAACAGCCCGTCCACCCAGTACTGCAGATCGCCGTTGTCGCTCGACGCGGCGGGGCCGGCGACGGCGGCCAGGCCACCCGCCGTGGTCGCGGCGGCACCTGCCGTTGCACCGGCTACCTTGGCGCCGGCACCGAGCACGCCGCCGATGGCGGTGGTGAGCAGCCCGGCGGTCAGCAGGGTGGCCACCGACCACGACAGGAAGCCGTGCGCGGTGTCGCGGAAGTACGTCTCATCGCCGTGCAGGTTGCTCCACTTGTTGCGCAGCCGGCCGGCGAGATAACCGCCCAGCCCGGACGCCGCGATCGCGGTCAGCGTCAGCCAGGCGATGCTCGACCAGCCGAAGGTCTCGGCCGACACGCCCTCATACGACCACGGCGAGACCGACGACAGGCCCAGGCCCACGCCCAGGATCAGCAGGACCAGCGAGAGGGCCGCCGCGGCGGCGGCACCGGCGAAGATGGCGCCCCAGGAGACGGCGCCATCGTGCGCGGGCGCGACGACGGGCGGCGGCGTGACCACCGCGACAGTCGCGGCGGCAAGGGGTTCGGATGCGGCGTAGTCGCCTCGGGTGTTCATGCGTCAAGTTCTCCGGCACGTGCGCTGCGGATGCAGCCAATACGCGCAGGCTGCGCGTCACGCCGTGAATTGCCCGAGAGCCATAAGCGAAGGCCGCGTGGACGCGATCACAACACGCCGGTCACGCGCGCTGGCACGCGTCCTGCGCGAAGGCGGCCATCACCGCGGCGGCCGGGCCCGGTCGCGCCTGCAGCAGCAGGTGCGGGCCATCCAGCCATTGGCTGGCCTGCGCCGGCAGCAAGGCCGACAGGTGGCGCTGGCAACGCGTGGGCAACAAGCGATCCTGCACCGCATGCAGGCAAAGTGTCGGCACCGTCACCGCGGCTGCGCGCGCCGCCACATCGACGCCGAGCGCGGCCATCGCACGGCCGCGCAACACATCGGCAGCGACGCTGGCCAACGCGGCCCGCAGCGCATCGCGCAACGCGGGCGTGCTCCAGCGGCCAAGCAACATCCACGACAGCGCGGGCATCGGCAATGCGCGCACCGGGGCCCAGTACAGCAGCGACTGCAGCCGTCGCCACGCCAGCCAGGGCGAGCGCGCGAACGTGGTGGATAGGATCAGGCCGCGCAGGCCCGGTGGCGGTGCAGCGGCGATCGTGAGCGCCAGCGGCCCCGAGAACGATTCGCCCAGCAGCACGTAGTCGCCATCGGTGGGCAGCGCCTGGCGCACCAGGTGGGCCAGCGCGGCGTAATCCAGCGTGCGGTCGACCGGGTAGGCAATCACCGTGACCTCCACGCCCAGCCGCCGCATCGCGGCGCGGAACGCGGCGTGCTGGCTGCCGGTCGCGTCCAGGCCAGGCAGCAGCACCAGCCGCAGCGGGCGCGTGGTGGCCACCACGCCCGCCTCGGCGTGCGGCATCAACGCGCGACGTCGGCCGCGGTGACCTGGCTGTTCTTGACCGGCGCAACGCCCAGCGAGGACGTCGGGTCGACGATCACCATGGTCTCGGTGGACCCATCGGGCCAGACCACCTGGAAGGTGCTGCCGGCCGGCAGCGAGGCGAACGGCATGCCGCTCTGCGCGCGGTACACCGCGGCCACCTGGCTGGCGCCGGCGCGGCGCACGTCTTCCGGTGCCTTGACCGAGGTCAGCTGCACCTTGGACAGGCTGCGATAGCGGTCCTCATAGGTATCGATCATCACCAGGCCCACCGCCCCGGCCGAGTACGCCACGAACAGCGCCACCCAGAACCAGAACTTGGCGCCATGCAGGAATCGACGGTAGTTCATCGCCCGTTCCTCTGCTTGATCAGCTTTTCAACCAACGTCTTCATTTTCCCCGCACCTTGCCGCGATACCGCAGCGTCATACACGAAAGTGGCAAAGTCCTGCCCACCGTCCTGCGAACAGATCCCTCCGTTCGCGCAGAAATTGTTCATCAACACACTGTCCGCCCCACACGCCATGCCCAGTTCGCAGGCGGCCAGCCGCCAGGCCAGCTCACTGAACTGGTCGCCGGCCACCAGCCCGTCCAGGGCGCGGTCGCCGCTGGCGCGCTGGCCCATGCCGGTGGAGAGCGCCATGTAGGCTTCGGGGTCGCGCGAGTCCATCACCCGCTCCACCAGCCCGCGCCGGTAAGCAGGCGTGTTCTGCAGCGGCTGGCCTTCGGCAAACAGCGAGGCTTCGGCGGCGAGGTTGCCCGCCTTGGCCGCCTGCAGGCGCTGGGTGAGGATCAGCTGGCGGCCCAGGCCGTCGCTGGAGACGAAGCCATCGCAGCGTCGCGCAACGCGCTCGCGCGCCTGCACCATGATGGGCGAGGCGGTCATGCCCATCCCGCTCAACAGCGCGTTGTCCAGTTGGTAGCCCCCGGGGTCCATCGCATAGGTCGCGCAATAGTCGTACACCCGGCTGACCATCCACGCCGCTTCGGCATTGCCGTTGGCTGCCTGCAGCTGCAAGCGCTGGGCGTAGGCGAACAGATCGGTATCGCCTTCGATATCGGCGCGGATGTCCAGCGGCAGCCCCGACGGGATCGCGTTGCCACGCTCGGCGGTCAACAGTTGGCGCGCCAACTGCTGGGCCTGCGCCGGGGCACTGGCCAGCGCGACCACGGGCGCCGCGTCCACCGCGGCCGGTGCCGGATCGGCATGCCGCACGTGGCCACCGGCGCGATATCCCACCACCCCCAGCAACGCCAGGGCCGGTACGACCAGCATCCAGGTTTTGAGGGTGGGCACGAGCGCCATGCGCAGGACCGGAAGCTGCCGGCGAGGCAACGGAATGCCAAGTCTAGCAAGCGGCCCGAACGCTGTCTGAATCGGCCGCCGGTGCGCGTCTCGCCCACCCCGGAGACCGTGGATGGGCCACGGGGCCCACAATGGTCTAGCATTCACCGTTTTCCGCAGGTAGCCCCGCCCATGCCGTTCCTGGAACTCACCCTCCGCTGCAGCGAATCCACCCAGCCCCGCTACGAGAATGCGCTGGATGATGTCGGCGCGCTGGCGGTGACCCTGCTCGACGCCGATGCCGATACCAGCAACGAGCGCGCGATCCTGGAACCGGGCGTGGGCGAGACCCCGCTGTGGAACGACCTGGTACTGAGCGCCCTGTTCCCGGCCGAGACCAACGCGCTCGCGCTGCTGGCCGCGCTGGAAGCCTTCGACCCCGGCCTGGACTGGTCCGATGCGAGTTTCCGCGCGGTGCAGGATGAAGACTGGGAACGCGCGTGGCTGGACCAGTTCCAGCCGATGGCCTTCGGCGAGCGCACCTGGATCGTGCCGTGGAACCACGACCTGCCCGAGGCCGCCCAGGGCGACGATGCCGCCGTGATCCGGCTCGACCCGGGCCTGGCGTTCGGGTCGGGCACCCACCCCACGACCGCGCTGTGCCTGCGTTGGCTGGATGGCCTGGCGGGCGAAGGCGCGTTGCAGGACCAGACCGTGCTCGACTTCGGTTGCGGCTCGGGCATCCTGGCGCTGGCCGCGCTCAAGCTCGGCGCCGCGTCGGCGGTAGGCGTGGACAACGATCCGCAGGCGGTGATCGCCACCGGTGACAACGCCGAACGCAACGGCCTGCAGGACCGGCTGCAGGTGTACCTGCCGGCCGACGAACCGGCGGCCACCTACCCGGTGGTGGTGGCCAACATCCTGGCGTCGGCGCTGGACGCGCTGGCCGAAGTGCTGGCGGCACGCGTCGCCGCCGGTGGCCGGATCGCGCTGTCGGGCATCCTGCATGGGCAGGAGCAGGAACTGCTGGTGCGCTATGCGCCGTGGTTCGAACAGCTCGAGACCGCGCAGGACGATGACTGGATGCGCATCACCGGCGTGCGCCGCGCGTAAGTCGGCTTGAACGTGATTGAATGGGCACGACCCTGCTGCCCGGCCCCGACCCGATGACCGAGCCCACCCCGCCGCCACGCCGCCCGCTGGCCACGTTCCTGCGTGCCAGCCAGGCCGACACGCCCGCCGTGGATCCCCCCGTGGAGCCCGCGTCGCCGTCGTCGCCCGACACCGACGCGCCCGCCGTGGCCGATCCGCTCGCCGTGGCGCCGATCACCGTGGGCAAGGACTGGGCGCAGACCGTGGCCGTGTTCGATCCGCCGGCAGACGAGCGTGACGTCGTCGACGACGCGCGCGCGTTCCCCGATGACGTGCCCGAGGCGGCCACCGCCGCCGCGCTCGACGCGTGGGCGGCGCGCAGCGATGCAGCTCCCCTCCGAACGCTGGCCGACGAGGCGACGGTGGCGGCCACCGCGACGGGCGACGCCCCCGCACCGGCACGTGGCGGCAGTGCGCCCAGCTTCATGCGCCTGCCGGTGGCACGCCTGCACACGCCCCGCTGGCAGTGGGGCGTGCTGGCGGGGTTGGTGGTGCTGCTGGTCATCCAGATCGCCGTGGCCGACCGCGCACGGCTGGCCGCCGACGCCGGCAGCCGACCGTGGATCGCCGCGGTCTGCGGCGTGCTTGGCTGCACGTTGCCGGCCTGGCAGGAGCCGGCGGCGTTCAGCATGATCAGCCGCGACGTGCGGCCGGTGCCCGGCCAGGCCGGCGCACTGCAGGTGCAGGCCAGCTTCCGCAACGATGCGCGCTGGGCCCAGGCGTGGCCGTCGCTGCGCTTGTCGTTGTCCGATGCCGATGGCCGCGTGATCGGCACCGGCGTGTTCGCCCCGCACGATTACCTGGACCGTTCGCTGGACGCCAACAGCGTATTGGAACCGGGACAGAGCGCGCAGATCGCCTTCCGCGTGCGCGAGCCGGCGTCGTCCACCGTCGCATTCACCTTCGAGTTCCTGTAACCGGTTGGCACCGCCAGCGTGGCAGCCCGCCCGCGCACGCGCTAGACTGGCACCCTACAATTCTCCGCCCGGGGCTGCTGTCCGCCCCGGCATCTGCACCGGGAACCTCCTTGAACGCTGTCCTTTCTCGTCCTGACAATAGTCGTGGCGCGCCGAAGCCACCGCTGCGCGAACACGTGGCCCAATCGGTCCGGCGCTACCTGCGGGACCTGGATGGTTGCGATGCCGACGACGTGTACGAGATCGTCCTGCGCGAAATGGAAATCCCGTTGTTCGTGGAAGTGCTCAACCATTGCGAAGGCAACCAGAGCCGCGCCGCGGCGATGCTGGGCATCCACCGCGCCACGTTGCGCAAGAAACTGAAGGAATACGGCATCGCCACCTGATGCCGTGCATCGGCCCGCGGTCGATGCCTACGCGCTCCAGAAATACCGCACCAGGTGGAAGAACACCGGCGCGGCGAAACACACCGAATCCAGCCGGTCGAGCATGCCACCATGGCCCTCGATCATGTGGCCCCAGTCCTTGATGCCGCGGTCGCGCTTGATCGCCGACATCACCAGGCCGCCCCAGAACCCCATCAGGTTGACCACCAGCGACATCCCGAACGCCTGCCACGGCGAGAACGGGGTCAGCCACCACAGCGCCGCGCCCAGCGCGCTGGCCGACAGCACGCCGCCGATGAAGCCTTCCACCGTCTTGGACGGCGACAGCTTCGGTGCGATCAGGCGCTTGCCGATCAGCTTGCCCCAGATGTACTGCAGCACGTCCGAGGACTGCACCACGATCACCAGGAAGGCGAACAGCAACAGGTTGCGCGCCGGCTCCACCCCGGCAAGTCGCAGGTTGAGCAATGCGGGCACGTGCGAAATGCAGAACACGCAGATCATCAGCCCCCACTGCACCTTGGACGTGCGCTCCAGGTAGTCGGTGGTGTCGCCGCCGATGGTGGCCAGGATCGGCAGGAACAGGAACGCGTAGACCGGAATCAGCAAGGTGTACAGGCCGTACCAGTCGGTCCACACCAGCCAGTACTGCCACGGCAGTACCACGTAGAACGCCGCCAGCAGGGCGTAGTAGTCGCCGGCACGGGTGGGCGTGAGCGTGATGAACTCGCGCAGTGCGAACAGCGACACCACCGCGAACAGCAGCACCACCCCGGTGCGCCCGAAAAAGAACGCCAGCGCCACCACCGCCGCCATCACCCACCACGCGCGGATCCGCGAGACCAGGTTGGCCAGCACCGTGCTGGGCGCATGCCGGGCGCGCCAGCGCAGGGTTTCGGCGATGACCGTGGCCAGCACCAGCACGGCGGCGATGCCGGCGAACAACAGCCGGGTCTGCGCATGCGTGGACAGCTGCGCCACGTCGCTGGCCAGGCTGGACAACAGCAGCGGCATCATGCGCGCTGCCTGCGCGGCTGCGGATCCAGCGCCATCAGCGAGACCCGCGCGCGCTCCAGGAAACGGTCCTTGTCTTCGTCGGCCTTCAACCGTAGCGGCTCGCCGAAGGTGGTGGTGCACAGCAGTGGCAGCGGCAGCCAGCGGCCCTTGGGCATCACCCGCTTGAGATTGTCGATCCACACCGGCACGAACTCCAGCTCCGGGCGTTGCCGGGCCAGGTGGTAGATGCCGCTCTTGAACGGCAGCACGCCCTCCCCGGTGTTGCGCGTGCCTTCCGGGAACAGGATCAACGAATTGCCTTCGTCCACCGCCTGGCACAGGCAGGCGATCGGATCGTGCTCGCGCCTGGTCGCATCGCGTTCGATCAGCACGCCGTTGAACACGGCGTGGATCAGGTAGCGGCGCAGGCCATCGCGCTGCCAGTAGTCGGCCGCGGCCACCGGCCGCACCTGGCGGCGCAGGGTGATCGGCAAGGCCGACCAGATCAGCACGAAGTCGCCGTGGCTGGCGTGGTTGCCGTAATACACGCGATGGTCGCTGGAGGGCGCACAGCCCTGCCACAACGCGCGCGCGCCGGTCAGCGCGCGGATCGCGCCGCTGCAACCGCGTGCCACCAGGTCAGCCAGCATGTCGCGCGTTCTCCTTGTCTGCATCCATCGTACGGTTCATGCGGCCATCCGCAGCCAGAGTGCGGCCAACAACGTGGCCGCCTGCAGCAGCACGCACACCGCCTGCCCGCGCAGCAGGCGGCACATGCCCTGCCAACGCAGCGGCCAGTCACGCGGGGACGCTGCCGCCTGGCGCAGGCCAAGGGCATGCAGCGCGGCGTCGATCGGGTCCGGTGCCGCATCCGGGTGCGCCTGCAGCAACCCGTCCAGCAGCGCACGGTCAAAGCCGATGCGTACGGCGAAACAGGCCTGGCCCACGCCTGCCAGCAGGCTCAGCAGCGCGGCACCAGCCACCGCGGATGCACCCGTCGGCAGCACCACCAGCAGCGCCAGCGCGGCAGCGGCCAGCAAGGTGGAGATCACCGCCGGCACCCGCGCCTGGCGCAGCAGCGCGGCCATCGCATGCACCTGCATGGCCATGCTCACGCGCGTACCCCCGGTAACCCGGTGGCACGCGGCAGCTGCACGGCCTGCGCGATCGCATCGCGATGGCGCTCGTGCAGCACGATCCAGGGGCAGTCCAGGCGGAGCAGTTTGATCGCGGCATCGGCGCTGTCGGCGTGCCCGCTCTGGCACAGCCAGGTGGCCAGCGCGGCGGCGCTGCGCGAATACCCCAGTGCGCAGCACACCAGCACCTCGCCACGCCGGTGCCCATGCGCGATCGCCTCGGCGGCGCGGCGCAGTTCCTGCGCGGTGGGCGTGGCCAGGTCCAGCATCGGCACGCCGCGGTAATGGCGCACCTTGGCGCGGAACGGCAGCTCGGCGCTGACATCCACCACGGTCGGCATCGCCAGGGTCGCGCCCGCCTCCGGCATCCGCCCCAGCCATACCCCATCGATCACCAGCTGCGGCTGCGGCGCGTGCCGGGTCCACCAGCGCGAGTTCCACCACGCCGCCAGCAGGTAGGGCGCCAGCAACCAGCATGCGGCCACGCTCAGCCGCCCATCCTCCTGCTTCTGGAACACTGCCGTGCCCAGCGCGGCGTAGCCCAGTGCCACCATCGCCAGCGACAGCGCCGGCCAGCCCAGCCACAGCACCCAGCCGCTGAAGGTCAGCGCCAGCGAGGCGCACAGCGCGCTGCCCAGGCCGTACAGCGCGGCCAGCCGCCAGCGCGCGCCGTCCTGCGCCCACTGCCAGTGCGCCAGCGGGGAGCGGCCGTGCGCCGGCCACACCCAGACACACAGCCAGCCCACCGCCACGCCGGTGGGGACATCCACGAAGTGATGCTGCCAGGTGGTCAGCACCGACAGCCCGATCAACGCGAACCACACGTGCAACGCCGCGCGCCACCAGCCACGCAGGTGCTGCTGGTAACGCACCCACAGCACCACCAGCAGCACGATGTGCAGCGAAGGCGCCTGGTTGAACGGCTTGTCGAAACCCAGTAGCACATCGAACAGCCAGCCAAACACACCGGCGGTTTCCGGCCGTTCCAGGCTGAAGCGCAGCGGCCACAGCAGGAAGCACGCCACCGACAGCAGCTGCGCGGTGAACAGGCGCCGCGCATGCATGTCCAGCTCGGCGCGGTGGCTGCAGATGAAGAACGAGGCCACGTAGAACAGGTCGATGGACCAGTACGGCACGATGGTCCAGGCCTGGAACGGGATCTTCGCCTCCCAGTCGAACACGATCGAGGGCACGTACGGCAGGCGCCCGGCCCAGGCGTTGGCCAGGCCGTAGCTGAGGAAGAAGAACGGCCCCAGCACGGCCAGCCAGAGCAGTGCACGCCGCCATGGCCGCGTGCCCTCGGTCATGGCATCACCCGCCGCGCCAGCGACACGGTGAAGATGCCGAAGCGATCGATGCGCTGGGTGACCTTCTCGAAGCCGGCCAGGCGCACCAGCTCGTCCATCTCCTGCTGGGTACGGCGGCGCATCACCCAGGCCGCGCCTTCGCGGTGGCTGGTGAGGGCGCGCGCGATGAACTCCAGCTGCGGGTGCCATGGCTGGCCGGTATAGACGAGGTAGCCGCCTTCGCGCATCGCCGCGGCGATGCCCTGCAGCGAGCGCAGCACCGCATCGTTGTCGGCAAACAGTTCGTACAGGCCCGAGACCGTGGACAAGGTGGGTGCGATCGGCAGCGCCGCCAGCGAGGCCGCGTCGAACGCATCGCCCTGCTCGAAGGTGGCGATATCGTCGGCGCCGAAGGCGCTGATCAGCTTGCGCCCGTCGCTGACGTTGCGCGCGCTGAAATCGCGCAGGGTGATGGATTCGGCGCGCTGCTCGCCGTGCGCCAGCGCGTCCAGCACGTAGCGGCCATGCCCGGCGGCCACGTCCAGCACCCGCACCGGGCGCCCTTCGCCGTGCAGGTGCAGGGCCGCCAGTTGCAGCAGCTCGCGCACATGCGTGCGGCGGATGCGGATGCCGCGCCAGCCGATCGCGTCCAGGTAGTTACGGTCGATCATGCGGCCCAGCGGCCCGCGTCCGCGGGCCTCGTCGCGGTAGATGTAGTCCAGCGTGCTGCCCGAATCGAACCCGCTTTCCAGGCCCAGCGCGATGCCCTCGGAGAGCGTGCCACCGAAGCGCAGACCGGCCCGGGTGAAGCGCCAGTACGCATCCTTGGCGCTGTTGCGCTCGGGGGGCCAGGACAGGATCTCCGCTTCGTCGAAGGTGGCGCCATGACGGTGCGCATCGCGCAGGCTGGGGCGGACCAGCGGCTGGGCGAAGCGCTCCCCGAGGAAGCGACGGATCGCCGCGATCGCCGGCGCGCGATCACGCTCGCCCAGGGTGTCGTGGAAGAAACCGGGCAGCAGGTGGCGTTCCTTGACCGGCGAGGACAGCCGCTCGTAGAAACGGTCCTGCGGCGCGCGGTGGACCACGAAGTCCGAGCCGGACACCAGCAGCTGGGTCGGCACGGTGATCGCCTGCGCATCGCCCACCACCCGTTCGGCGGCCTCGTACAGGCCGAGCAGCACGCGCACCGAGATCGGCCGGGTGATCAGCGGATCGGTGCGGTAGCTTTCCACCCGCTCCGGGTCGTGGGTGAGCCATTGCGGCTTGACGTAGCTGTTGACGAAGAAGTTGCCGCGCAGCATCTGCATCAGCTTCAGGCCCGGCACCGCCAGCGGTACATACAGCTTGACCTTGAACGCCGGCGAGGCCAGCACCAGTGCGCGCAGCGCGGGCGCATAGTCGTGCACCCAGGTCGCGGCAACCACCGCGCCCACGCTCTGGGCGATGATCGCGATGTCCTGCACGGCGATGCCATGCTGCTGGCCGATGTGCGCGATGAAGCTGTCCAGGTCGCGCACCAGCGCCTCGAAGCCCGGCGCGTCGCCGCGCTCGCCCGGCGATTGGCCATTGCCGCGTGCATCCCAGGCGAACACCTCGGTGTCGGGCAGGTCCAGTTCGTCGACCAGGTGGGCCACCCGGCCGGAGTGTTCATGGCCGCGATGGAGCAGCACCACCGCACGGCGGGGTGCAGTCGATCCGCTGCCCGCCCAATGCCGGTAGAACAATGGCTGGCCATCGAAACTGTGGAACTGCAGGTGGTGCTGTGCGCGCATGCGTCACTCCGTTGTGCAGCGAGCGGGATCCGGCCAGGTCAGCCGGTCTCCGCCAATCCGTGTTTAACGCGTCGCCAGCCGGTGAGCACGCACAGTGCCGCCGCCGCCCACGCGATCCCGCCCACGACGGCGCCGTCGATCCAGCCCGGCGCCAGCAGCACGCCCAGCAGGCCGATCACGAACGCCCGGTCGCTCTTTCCCATCGGCCCGTCGTAGCGCCGGCTGGCCCCCACCATCAGCCCCAGGACGCCAGCGTACTCGCAAACCGCGGCCATCCACGTCAGGGTCCACAACGCGGCCGGATTCACCCCCGGCACGCTGAGCAGGCTGAGATACAGCGCGGCATCGGCGAGGAGGTCGCACAGTTCATTGAGATATGCCCCCAACCGCGACTGCTGGCCGAATTCGCGCGCGAGCATGCCATCCACGGCGTTGAGCGCCATGCGCAACAGCATCCACAGCGGCAGTGCGAGGTACAGCAGCGGCTGCGCCGGCGCCCACCACCACACGGCCGCGGCCACCAGCAGCGAGACCAGCGCGGCGGCCACGGTGACGGTGTTGGCGGTGACGCCCGCGCGATACAGGCCGCGTACACCCGGGCGCAGCAGGTCCTGGAAGCGCCCCTTCAATGCATAGATCGACATGCCGTACCGTCCTCCTGACCGTGGCTAATCTACCTGCCCGCACAGGGGCAGGGGAATGCTGTACGTCGGTATCGACTCACCCCGCCACCAGCAACTGCCGCCAAAGCTGCAGGAAGCGGTCGGAGTACCAGTAGCCCTCGCTGCGCATCAACTGCTCCGGCAGCCCGGCGGAAAGCACGTAACGCTTGGCGAAGCGCTGCTCGAACTGGCGCTTCAACCGGGCCAACTGCGCCGGATCGCTGTCCAGCATCGCGCAGGCCAACACGCCCAGCCAGCCGTCCACCTCGTCCGGCTCGCGGGTAAAGGCCTGCTCGAACAACTGCCTGGCGTCCTGCGGCCGCCCCAGGTCCAGCAGCATGAACCCATAGTTGCGCTGGGCCTCGATGTTGTCCGGCTGCGCCTGCAGCAGCTGCTGCATGCGGCTGGCCGCCTCGCCGGTGCGGCCCAGGTGGAACAGCAGGTAGCCGGCGTGTTCCAGCAGCTCCGGGTCCGGTTGCGCCCGCGACGGCTGCGCGCGTTGCAGCGCGTCCAGGCGCACCCACGCCGCCTCGAAGTCGGGCGTGGCCGCCGCCGGGTCGCCAGCCGACAAGGCCATCGCGGCGCGGTTGAACCACGGGCGGTAGTCCTCCGGCGACTCCTCGATCGCGGCCTGCAGCGCGGCGCGTGCGCCGGCAGCATCGCCACTGTCGGTGAGCGCGCTGGCCAGGTTGAGATGGATGCTCATGCGCTGCTCGCGCTGCCCGGCGGCGTCCAGGTCCGGCGCCGACGGCAGTGTCAGCGCGGTGCGGTATTCCTGCACGGCCTTGCGCGGCTGCTTGAGCTGCTGCAGGTACAGGTTGCCCAGGTTGAAGTGCGCGTCCAGGCGCTTGGGCTGCAGCCGCATCGCCGCGCGGTAGGCATCCACCGCCAACGCATGCTGGCCGCTGTCGCCCAGCGCATTGGCCTGGTTGAGGCGCAGGCCGTAGTTGTCGGGGAAGCGCGCCACGCCGTTGCCGGCCACCACCGCCGCCTCGCGGCTGTCGCCCAGCTGCAGCAGCATGGCCGCGTAGTTGATGAAGGCATCCGGCGACAGGTTGCCGGGCAGCGTCACCAACTGGGCGTAGTAGCGCCGCGCCGTGTCGGTCTGCCCGGTGCGGCTGTAGTGGAAGGCCAGGCGCTGCTGGATGTCCAGGTTGCCCGGCTCCAGTTGCACCGCCCGCAACAGGTCCTTCTCGGCCGCGGCATCATCGCCCAGTTCGTGCAGGACGTTGGCGCGGTTGAGCAGGCCGATGGTCTTGAGCGGGGCACGCTGGAGGTAATCGTTGAACGTGTCCAGCGCACGCTGGTGCTGCCCCAGCCGGGCCTGCGCCACGCCCAGGTTGAGCCAGGCGGTATCCAGGCCGGGATCCCGCCGTACCGCCTGCGCGAACAGGTCCGCCGCGGCCTGCCATTGCCCTGCCCGGCTCTGCGCCTGGCCCTGGTTGAACAGCAGCTGCGCCTGGTTCTCTGCCGGCAGCGTACCGGCCTGCGCCGCCACGGCCGCGCTGTCGCCCTTGCCGCCCTTGCCCTGCAGCGACAGCCGGTTGGTCAGCACCCTCGGGTTGCCCGGGTCCTTTGCCAGCGCACGGTCGTAGGCGGCCAGCGCCTCGCGCGTGCGGCCCAGCCGCTCCTCGACCACGCCGATGTTGAGCCAGGTATCGGCATCGTCCTTGCCCAGCGCCAGGGCCGCCTTGAAGTCCTGCAGCGCCCCGGCCGCATCCCCCATGTCCAACCGGGTCACGCCCCGGTTGTAGGGATACAGCGGTTCGCTCGGCGCCAGCCGCATGGCCTGGCCATCGTCGGCCAGCGACTGGCTGGAACGGCCCAGCGCGTGCTGGGCCAGTGCGCGGTTGCCGTAGTAGCCGGCCACCTGCGGCGACTGCGCGATGGCCTGGTCCAGCAGTTCCAGCGCGCGCCGTGGCTGGCCCAGGTGGTGATACGCCTGCGCGGCGTGGAACTGGATATCGGCCTGCTGGCCGGTGCCCTCGGGGTCGTCGCGGTAGGCCTGCTCGTAGGCGGCGAACACCTCCAGCATGCGCGCGTTGTCGTGCTGCTGGTTGAGCAGGAACAGGTAATTGCGGAACAGGCTGCTGGCGTGGCCACCGGCCTGGAGCGCTGCCGCGTAGTCGGCCAGCGCGCCCGCGGTGTCCTCGCCCTTGGCCTTGGCGGTGCCCTGCAGCTGCAGGCTTTCGGCATCGGTCGGGTCGACCTGCAGCGCCTGGGCGGCGGCGGCCAGTACCCCGGCATTGTCCTCGGTCGCCGCAGCGATGTACGCCTTCAGGCGATACAGGCGGGCCTGCCGCGGGTCCACGGCGATGGCCTGGTCGATCAGCCGCCGGGCCCCGGCCCAGTCCTGCGCCTCGTAGGCCGCGTTGGCCTGCTGCTCCAGGTCCTCGGGGGCCGCCCCGTCGGCATCGACCGCTGCGTCGGCGTCCGTCGCGTCCCGCGCCGACGCCGCTGCGGTTGCCACGTCCACCACCTCCACCTCTACGGGCGCATCGGCCACGCGGGCGGCATCCTGCGCCTGCGCGGCGCCCATCAGGCTGGCCCACGCCGCGACGCCGGCAAGCAGCGGCACTTTCCATGTTGCTGTCGACACGATCTTGACCTGCAAATCCCTGGCAGAGCGCGCAGCCTACCCCAGTGCCACAGCCTTGCGGGGGCCGGTTACAGTGCCGGATGCGGCCAGCCGGGGCCAATATCGGCCGGCGGCGCCCCTCGCCGGCCCCCACCGCCTACAATATCGGCCCCGCTCCGCTGCCGATTGCCCTGTCCCCATGACTGCTGATCTGTTGCCCGTTCGCCGGGCCCTCCTGTCCGTCTCCGACAAAACCGGTCTGATCGACCTGGCCCGCGCCCTGGCGGCGCGCAACGTGGAGCTGCTGTCCACCGGCGGCACCGCCAAGGCGATCCGCGAGGCCGGCCTGGCAGTCAAGGACGTGGCCGATGTCACCGGCTTCCCGGAAATGATGGACGGCCGGGTCAAGACCCTGCACCCGCTGGTGCATGGCGGCCTGCTCGGGCGTGCCGGGCTGGATGAAGCGGTGATGGCCGAACACGGCATCGGCGCGATCGACCTGCTGGTGCTGAACCTGTATCCGTTCGAGTCGGTGACGGCCAAGGCCGACTGCACGCTGGAGGACGCCGTGGAGAACATCGACATCGGTGGCCCGGCGATGCTGCGTTCGGCCGCGAAGAACTTCGCGCGCGTGGCGGTGGCCACCGACCCGTCGCAGTACGCCGACCTGCTGGCCGAGCTGGAGGCCAACGATGGCCAGCTGTCGGCAGCCAGGCGCTTCGCTTTCTCGGTGGCCGCGTTCAACCGCGTGGCGCAGTACGACGCGGCGATCAGCAACTATCTGTCTGCCGTCACCACCACCGACACCGCCGTGCCGGTGCGTGCCGAATTCCCGGCGCAGATGAATTCCAGCTTCGTGAAGGTGATGGACCTGCGCTACGGCGAGAACCCGCACCAGAGCGGCGCGTTCTACCGCGACCTGTACCCGGTGCCGGGCACGCTGGCCACGTTCCAGCAGCTGCAGGGCAAGGAACTGAGCTACAACAACCTGGCCGACGCCGATGCGGCGTGGGAATGCGTGCGCCAGTTCGACGCGCCGGCCTGCGTGATCGTCAAGCACGCCAACCCGTGCGGCGTGGCCGTGGGTGCCGGCAACGGCGATGCCTACGAACTGGCCTACGCCACCGACCCGACCAGTGCGTTCGGCGGCATCATCGCCTTCAACACGCCCCTCGATGCGGCCACCGCGCAGGTGATCCTGGACCGCCAGTTCGTGGAAGTGCTGATCGCCCCGGACTTCGAGCCGGCCGCGCTGGCATACGCGCAGAAGAAGGCCAACGTGCGCGTGCTGCGCATCCCGCATGGCGATGGCCGCAACAACTACGACACCAAGCGGATCGGCTCGGGCCTGCTGGTGCAGTCCTCGGACAACCGCGGCATGCGCCGTGACGAACTGAAGGTGGTCAGCACGCTGGCGCCGACCGAGAAGCAGTTCGCCGACCTGCTGTTCGCCTGGAACGTGGCCAAGTTCGTCAAGTCCAACGCCATCGTCTACGCCAAGGACAACCGCACCATCGGTGTCGGCGCCGGCCAGATGAGCCGGGTGTACTCGGCGCGCATCGCCGGCATCAAGGCCGCCGATGCGAACCTGGTGGTGGAAGGCTCGGTGATGGCCTCCGATGCATTCTTCCCGTTCCGCGATGGCATCGATGCCGCCGCGGCGGCCGGCATCAAGGCGGTGATCCAGCCGGGTGGCTCGATGCGCGACAGCGAAGTGATCGCGGCCGCCGACGAGCATGGCCTGGCCATGGTGTTCACCGGCGTGCGCCACTTCCGCCACTGAATCAAGGAGCGACACGGATGTCTGCCATGCCATTGAAGTCCCTGCTGGCGCTGGCGATCGGCGCCAGCGCAGTGCTGGCCGGCTGCAAGCCGGCCGCTGCACCTGCCCCGGCGCAGCCGACCGCACCCAGCGCAGCGGCGGCCGCTCCGGCCACCGCTGCCCCGCACGTCAGCCGCACTGCCCGCCTGCAGGCGTTCCTGGCCCAACGCTACGGCAAGGACGCGCGGCTTTCCGAGGGCTGGCGCGGCACGTGGACGCAGGACGGCCAGGCGCGCGCCACCGACTGGACGGTGTGCGCCGAGCAGCCGGTGGTGAGTGGTGACAGCTGGCAGCAGTTGCTTGCCGTGTGTGGCGAGCTGGTCGAGGGCGGCCATGCCGACCCCGGCACGATCGACTTCTACGTGCTGCGCCCGGCCGCGGACGGCTTCGACGTGGCGGCCGAACTCACCGGCGGCACCTATGGCAGCAGCGGCCGCCCGGGCACGGTGGAGATCATCCGTGCCGGCAGCGATTTCTACGGCTTCCGCAACGAGAGTGGCTGGTATGGCCAGGGTTACGCGCTGCAATCGCAGGCGTTGATCCTGCCCGGCCCGAACGGGCTGGTGGACACCGGCAGCGTGCGCAGCCACATCGACAACACCGCCGCCTACGACTGCGATGACGCCGAGCAGGCCGACGACTGCCGGACCCGGACCTTCAACCTCGATTTCGCCCTGCGCATGGACGACAGCGACCGCAGCGCACGGACCTGGCCGCTGGTGATCGAGGAGACCGGCATCGAGTGCGGTGGCAGGCAGGTGCGGCGCGAACATCGCTTCACGCTGGACCCAAAGACCTGGACCTACGCCTTCCCCGATACCCTGCAGCGCGAAGGCTGCCAGTAATGCACCGGCGCGGTGCAGGCGCGTCCTGCACGGCGTAAAATCGCGGTCCTGCTCCCCTCCGCGAGAACTGCATTGAAGATCCTGGTCATTGGCGCCGGCGGCCGTGAACACGCCCTGGCCTGGAAGCTCGCCCAATCCGCGAACGTGAGCGAGGTCCTGGTGGCGCCCGGCAACGCCGGCACCGCCACCGAGGCCAAATGCCGCAACGTGCCGGTCAAGGTCACCGACCTGGACGGCCTGCTGGCGCTGGTCGCCGACGAAGGCATCGCACTGACCGTGGTCGGCCCGGAAGTGCCGCTGGTGGCGGGCGTGGTCGATCGTTTCCGCGCGGCCGGCCACCGCATCTTCGGGCCCACCGCCGCCGCCGCGCAGCTGGAGGGCAGCAAGGCCTACGCCAAGGACTTCCTGGCCCGCCACAACATCCCCACCGCCTTCTACGCGGTGCACACCGAGGTGGCGCCGGCGCTGGCGTATGTCCGCGAGAAGGGCGCACCGATCGTGGTCAAGGCCGACGGCCTGGCCGCCGGCAAGGGCGTGATCGTGGCGATGACCCTGGCCGAGGCCGAGGACGCGGTGCGCGACATGCTCTCCGGCAATGCGTTCGGCGATGCCGGCGCGCGCGTGGTGATCGAGGAGTTCCTGGACGGCGAGGAAGCCAGCTTCATCTCGATGGTGGACGGCACCACCGCGCTGCCGATGGCCACCTCGCAGGACCACAAGCGCGTGGGCGACGGCGACACCGGCCCGAACACCGGCGGCATGGGCGCGTACTCGCCGGCCCCGGTGGTGACCGAAGAAGTGCATGCGCGGGTGATGCGCGAGGTGGTCAACCCGACCGTGCAGGGCATGATCGCCGACGGCATTCCGTTCACCGGCTTCCTGTATGCGGGCCTGATGATCGACGCCAGCGGCGCGCCGAAGGTGATCGAATTCAACGTGCGCTTCGGCGACCCGGAAACCCAGCCGGTGATGCTGCGCCTGCAGTCGGACCTGGTGGACCTGCTCGACGCGGCCATCGATGCGCGCCTGCACGAGGTGGACGCGCAGTGGGATCCGCGTCCGTCGCTGGGCGTGGTCATGGCCGCATCGCCCTACCCGGAAACGCCGATCACCGGCGATGTGATCCACGGGCTGGATGCGGTGCCGGCGAGCGCCAAGGTGTTCCATGCGGGCACGGTGCTGGACGCGCAGGGCCAGGTGCTGAGCGCCGGCGGCCGGGTGCTGTGCGTGGCGGCGCTGGGCGACAGCGTGGGCGCCGCCCAGGCCAACGCGTATGCCGGCGTGGCGGCGGTCAGCTGGGCCAACGAATTCCACCGCAGCGACATCGGCTGGCGGGCGATCGCGCGGGAATCGTAGATCCACGCCATGCGTGGACGAACGCAGCCTCCAGCCTCGATTCCGCATGTCACGCCACACCGAAAAAAGAAGAAGGGCCCGGCATTGCCGGGCCCTTCATCGTTCTCGGGCCATCGCCCGCCAACCGTAGATCCACGCCATGCGTGGATGAACGCAGCCTCCAGCCTCGATTCCCCATGTCACGCCGCACCGAAAAAAGAAGAAGGGTCCGGCATTGCGGGGCCCTTCCTCGTTCGCAGGCCATCGCCCGCCAACCGTAGATCCACGCCATGCGTGGATGAACGCAGCCTCCACCCTCGATTCCCTCATGTCACGCCACACTGAAAGACGAACCGCCTGGCATTGCCGTGTCGGAGAGATGGGCGATGAGACAGCGCCACCGGAACAGAAAAGGCCCGGCAGTGCCGGGCCTTCTGTTCACACCATTGCCACCGCGTATTACGCAGTAAACAGCGCCTTCATCTTCTTCAGTGCGTTCGCTTCGACCTGGCGGATGCGTTCGGCCGACACGCCGTACTCGTCGGCCAGCTCCTGCAGCGTCACCTTGCTGTCCGCGTCCAGCCAGCGACGGCGGATGATGTCGCGCGAGCGCGCATCCAGTTCGGCCATGCCTTCGCGCAGCAGCTGCAGCTTGTTGTCTTCGCTGTCGGCACGCTCATAGGCCATGGACGGGTCTTCCGCGTCGGCCACCAGGTAGGCGGCCGGCGACGGCGGGGCGTTTTCATTGTCCTCGTCGCTGGGCGCGTCGAAACCGATATCACGACCGGACAGGCGCGATTCCATTTCGAGCACTTCGCGCTCGGACACGTTGAGGTCCTTGGCCACGGCGCTGACTTCGGCCGCGTTCATCCAGCCCAGGCGGGTCTTGGACTTGCGCAGATTGAAGAACAGCTTGCGCTGCGCCTTGGTGGTGGCGACCTTGACGATGCGCCAGTTCTTCAGGATGAACTCGTGCATTTCCGCACGGATCCAATGCACCGCGAAGGACACCAGGCGCACGCCCATGTCCGGGTCGAAGCGCTTCACCGCCTTCATCAGGCCGATGTTGCCTTCCTGGATGAGGTCGCCCAGCGCAAGGCCGTAGCCGTTGTAGCCACGGGCCACGTGCACCACGAAGCGCAGGTGGGAATGGACCAGTTCGCGCGCGGCGTCCAGATCCAGCTCGTCGCGGAAGCGACGGGCCAGATCCTGCTCGTCATCGACCGACAGCACCGGGATCTGGTGCACGGCACCGATGTAGGCGTCCAGCGAACCGAGCGCACTGGGGATCGGGAGATTGTTTGCCACAAGGGCAGTAGAGGTGTTCTGGCTCATAGCACTCATCTTAGCAGTCCGGGAATTGGACTGCTAAAGGGGAAAGAAGTTCCAGCGTTCTGTTGATGGGACGCTGGCACCGATCACCCGACTAACGTACCGCGAAATGATGACAGTGGCGAGGGGGTCGGGAGGGCTGCAGATAGTTGTTTAGTTTCAATAGCTTGGATTGCAATGCGCGGGGGCGGGCTGTGGATTTCTGCTGAACGCGGTGTCTGGCACGGCCTATTCAGGCGGGTAAGGTTGTCCGGCATTCAGCCCCCGGCATCGCGGGGCCTGCGGGCTGTGGTCCGGGGCCGTGGGAGGGTGGGGTCGGGGTTGGCCGGCGGCCCATCCAGGCGTGGCCTGGATCTACGGACGTCGCTGGGCGGGTCGGGGTTGGTCGGTGGCCCATCCAGGCGTGGCCTGGATCTACGGGTGCTGGGCCGGTCGGGGTTGGTCGGTGGCCTATCCAGGCGTGGCCTGGATCTACGGACGTGGCCGCGCGGTCAGGGTTGGCCGTGGCCGGCATGGCCTGCATCGACATCAGCCCACCCACCGAAGCCGCCATCTCCTGTAGTGCCACGCCATGCGTGGCAGGCCAGACAATGACGAAGACAGATGCGTGGCAGCCAGACAATGCCAGCTTGGTCGATGGCCCAGCCGAGCATGGCTCGGCTCTACCAACAGCCCACCCGCCGAAGCCGACCGCCGAAGCCGCCATCTCCGGTAGTGCCACGCCATGCGTGGCAGGCCAGACAATGACGAAAACGAATGCGTGGCAGCCAGACAATGCCAGGTTGGTCGGTGGCCCAGCCGAGCATGGCTCGGCTCTACCAACAGCCCACCCGCCGAAGCCGACCGCCGAAGCCGCCATCTCCAGTAGTGCCACGCCATGCGTGGCAGGCCAGACAATGACGAAGATAGATGCGTGGCAGGCCAGACAATGACGAAGATAGATGCGTGGCACGCCAGTCAATGACGAAAACGAATGCGTGCCAGCCAGACAACGCCAGCTTGGTCGGTGGCCCAGCCGAGCATGGCTCGGCTCTACCAACACCCCCCCACCGAAGCCGACCGCCGAAGCCTAGTAATACCCCGCCATATTCAAGAAGAACCCCTTCTGGTCATACCGCAGCTCGGTCATGTCATCGCTGAACTCGGTGAAGTTGTACCCCACCCCGACCTTGAAGTTCTCCCCTACCCGCCGGTCCAGCCCCACCAGCCAGCCCTTGCGCACGCCACCGTCGCGCACCTTCAGCCAGCGGTGTTCGGCCAGCCCTTCCCACTTCTCGAACAGGCGATAACGCAGCTGCAACGCGGCGAAATCGGCGCGGCTGTCCAGCCAGGCCCCTTCACCGCGGCCGGTGCGGTAGTCGCCCCAGCGGGAGGCCAGCTTGCCGGCCAGTTCCCAGCGCGCGCCGAGCTGGCGGATGCCTTCCAGCGACAGCACCTGCGAGCGCTGGTCGTACAGGTTGCCGCCTTCCTGGCCCAGCGAGGCCACGTCGTAGAGATAGGTGAACTTGCCGAAGCCCGCCCAACCGGTGCTGTCGTGCGGTCGCCAGGCAAAGCCGACGTTGGTCTCCACCAGCTTGGCGTCGGCCAGCGGATTGATGCGATCGTCGGTGTCGGCGTAGTTGGCGCGCAGCGCGAAGCGCCAGTCTTCGTTGAGCTTGTACAGCAGCCGGTTGGTGGTCACCCACTGCTCGCGCTGTTCGGCCCCGCTGTCGCGCCGGTACTCCAGCTTGCTGCTCCACTGCGCCACCGCATCGGTACGGCCGCCGCTGACGCTGTAGGCGCGGCGGTCGATGCGGCCGGCGCTGGAATCCAGTTCGCCGTCCATGACGGTGAAGCCCAGGTTCCAGCCCTGTGCGGGATAGAAATCCATGCCGAAGGTGTGCACCAGCCCGGCGCTGTCCTGGCGGCGATCCTTGAGGTACTGGCTTTCGTTGTAGACGTTGACCTGGTTGCTCAGGCGCCAGCGCTGGCCCAGCGTCCAGCCACTCTGCAGGCCGGTGTCGAACAGCGGATCGGTGCCGGTGCGGTCGGTGCTGTAGCTGTAACTGCCGTACAGGCTGTGGTCCGGGGCCATGCGGTACTCGGCATCCACCTTGGCCCCGTGGCCGCGGCTGCCACCACTGAGCTCGGCGCCGACGCTGCTGCGGTCGCCGAACAGATAGCGCGCGCCCAGGGTGAGCAGATCGTTCTTCTCGTACGCGCCGCCATCATCGTCCAGCGTGACCTGGCCGGTGCCGTACAACTCCCACGAGGACCCGAAGCGCTGCCGATAGCCAACCGCCGCCAGCAGCGCGGACACGTCCTGCAGTGCCTGTTCTTCGCGCACGCGACGCAGTTCGCCAGTGAGCTGGCCGTCGTTGCCCAGCCGCCACTCGGCGGTGAGCTGGCTCTGCTCCAGCGCCAGGTCGCCCTGCTCGGTGCGGGTGTGCCGGCCATACAGGCTGAGATCGTCGGTGAGGTAGCCGAGGAACTCCGCGCCGTATTCCTGGATGGGTTGGCCGGTGTCCTGGCGGGCCACCGAGAAGCCGGCGTCCACATCGCGCCACCAGGCACCCAGGCTCCAGTCGCGGCGGGTCCAGCCCAGCTCGCGCAGGTTGGCCCGCGCTTCCACTGCGCTGGCGGTGCCGGAGCGCCGGCCTTCGTACGGGTTGCGGCGGATGAAGCTCAGGCCGCCGTTGTCCGAATAGAACACCGGTGCAGCCGTGGCGTCGGTACGGGTCTGCTCGACCTTCAGGTAGGTACCGCGCCCGGCCTGCAGGGTGAGGTCGGCGCCCTTGAGGCTGTAGTTCTCGCCGCTGCGATTTTCGTCGATCCAGGTGCCGCCGATGGCGACGTGGTCGCCGATCCACTGCCGCCCACGCGCACCGTAGGTGACGTCGTCGCTGCTGAAGCCCAGCGGCACGTACTCGTAGTCCACCAGCAACAACTGGTCGTAGCCATCAAGCGGCATGTCGCGCGTGATGCTGCGGACGTTCTCGCGGGTGAGCTGGGCCAGCGGCCGGGTCAGGATCAGGCGACCCTGCAGGTTGTCGATCTCGTAGTCCACGCCTTCCTGCAGGGTGGCGCGGGTTTCGGTGCGGCCGGTGGTGCGGTCGCGCACTTCCAGCACCACCTGCTCCGAGCCGGGCAGCACGTCGGTGTGGCGCAGGTAATAGAGGCTGCCGCCGGTACCGAGGAATTCGCTGTGGCCCGGCGCGGACTGCGCCTCGGAGCCGAACAGCTTCAACTGCGAGCGTGCATCACCCAGCGGCGTGGCAGCCAGCGAGCGCCAGTTCAACGCGCCGCCGTACAGCGAGCGCACGTACTGGCCATACTCGGTGCCGGTGATGCCGGTGGCGTAGTTGCCCCACAGCGCCTGGCTCTGGTCCCAGTCCACGCGCAGGTAGAGGCGGCCCTGCGTGTCCACGTCGCGATAGGTGGTGGAGTCGTCGCCGTACACCGGGTAGTACAGGTCCGGGTCGAGGCGGCGGAACACATCCTGCGCGTCGGCGTCGGAGAAGTCGCGGAACAGGTACTTCAGCTCGCGGTCCTGGGTGTCGGCCTGCGCGGTCACCAGGTACTTGCCGCGCATCTTGCCCTTCAGATAGAACGCCAACCGCCCTTCGCTGAGGAAGCCATCGGTGTCGCGGTCGTCGGCCGCCAGCGGCTGCACGTTGCCGCTGGCCGTGTTCCTGGACAGGGTCACGTCGGCGATGCCCACCAGGAACAGATAGCGGCCGGTGACATCCACGTCCAGCTGGCGTTGCGCCGCGGGGGCGTCGCGCGATTCCACGCGGACGTCGTAGCGGTGCTGGCCGACCGGCTCCAGGAACTCGGCAGCGAACTTCTGCTCCAGGTCGACCGGGAAGTCCTGGCCGTTGATGCGCACGCGGCTGTTGGGCTCCAGGTTGCGGCCGTACAGGCGCACGCGCGAGCCATGGATGGGGATGTTCTGCAGGCGCAGCGTGCTTTGGCCGTAGATGCTGTTGCTGACCTGCAGGTCCTGCGCGCTGTCGCCATCCAGGGCTTGGCCCAGGGTCTTCTGCACGTTCTCGCGGGTCACCTGCAGGCCGCGGTCGAAGTCGGCCGGGGTCACCAGCTGGATGCGCTGGAGGCGGGTTTCATCGAACGCGCCACCGGCACCGTAGGCACGGGCCACGTAGATCAGGTCGTCGCCGGTGCGCAGCTTGATCTGCGCCGGCAGCTCGCCATTCCACTCGGCATCGCCCACGTAGTCCACCGGCAGGTCGATGCGCGCCAGCGGGGTGACCAGGTCGGTGTCGGTGCCGCGGTACAGGGTCACCTCCAGCTTCTGGATGAAGGAGGCGTAGTTGTTGTAACTGTGGAAGCGCAGCGGGCGGATCACCCGGCCATTCTCGAATGGCACGGTGGCCGCGGCCTGCACGCTCAGGCTGGGCGGGACCATGGTCGGGTCTTCGGTCGCCCAGACCACGCCGCCGTTGGGCAGCTCGGCCATGAACTGGCCACCGGGCGCGGCCACGTCCGGCGTGGTGGACGGGCCTGCCGGCACCGTGCCGGCCGCGCGCGGATCGGCGTGGGCCGGCAGTGGCAGCGGCGCCGGGTCGGCATCGTCGCCGATGCGCAGCAACAGCCCGTCATCATTGCGGCAGCTGTCGCCCTCGCAGCGGATCGGCGCCGCAGCGCTGGCCGGCGTGGGCTGCTGCGCGAAGGCCGGCGCGGCGAGCAGCAGCAGCGCAGCGAGGCGGGCAACGCGGCGCACGAGGGGCGCGGTGGTGGGGGTCGGGCTCAGGGTGTTCTCCATCATGTCAGCGCCCCTCCCTGCCGGTGCGGTCCGTGCCAGGCAGCGGCGCGGGTGGATCGTCGAGTTGCAGGTGGTGCAAGGTGCTGCCGTCGGCGGCCACGATCTCGATGCGGCTGGCAGCGGCCACCGCCGCCGGCACCCGGCTGCGCAGCGCGGCCTGCAGGACCTGCGCGCGCTGCCGCGCCAGTGCCTCCTGGCCGGCGCTGGCGGTGAGCAGCAGGCGGCCGCCACCGCGCGCGACCAGCGCCTGGGCAGCCTTGTCCAGGACCGGGCCGCGATCGGCCTCCAGTCGGGCGCTGCCCGGCGCGAACAGCGCCTCGCCCAGTTCGATCCGGGCCGCTCGCATGGGCAGGGCCGGGCCCGGGGCGGCGGGCCCCAGTGAGCCCTCGGGCAGGCGCACGCCGAAGTCGAAGCGCGCCGGCAACCCGGGCGTGATGCGCCGTACCAGCGGGTTGGGCGTGGTGAAGCGGGTGCCGGCAGGCAGCGTGGCCGGGTCCACCTTGAGGATGAAATTGCGCCCGCGTGCCTGCCCGCCGGGGATGCCCACCAGGTGATAGCGGCCGAACGCGTCTGTCTCCATCAGCAGGCCTTCCACCGCGGCCACGCGCACGCCCGGGATGCCGCGTTCGCCGTCATCCTGGATGCCATTGCCGTTGCGGTCATCGAACACGCTGCCGATGATCAGGCTCTCGTCGAGCAGCGGATCGGTGGTCACGTCCACCTCGGCCGAGGCGACGTTGCCGATGGTGCGGTTCTCGCCATCGATGGCGGTGACGCGGTTGGTGTGCACGCCGGTGCCCGTGCCCGCGCCGACGCGCAGGTAGTACACCACCGTGGCGCGTTCGCCGACCGGCACGTCGATGCCGTCGATGCGCAGCGGCTGCACGCCGCTGGTGCGTGCATCGTTGTCCGCATCCTGCACCGCGAAGCCACCGCGCACGAAGGTGAAGCCCGGCGGCAGCGTATCCAGCAGCGTGGCGCCGTTGGCATCGACCTCACCCACGTTGTCGATGGTGACGGTGTAACGCACCAGGTCGCCGATCTGCGCACTGCGCTTGGCCGCCACCTTGGTCAGGCGCAGCACGGCCTGCTGGCCGGCCACGGTGACCGCGACATTGGCCTCGGCGCACATCGGGGTCGGGATGGACACATCGCAGACGCGGTAGCGGAAGCTGTCGGTGCCGGCGAAATTGGCCGCCGGCGTGTAGGTGCACAGGCCGTTGCTGCATTGCACGCTGCCGTGCGCGGGTGCCGCCGCGACCTGCAGCGAAGCCCGATCCAGCGGCGCGCTGCGGGCGCTGTCATTGGCCAGCACGTCGATCACCTGCGGCCCGGCGGTCTGGGCGGTGATGGCGTCGTCGGACAGGGTCAGCACGTTCGGCTCGACCATCACCGTGACCGTGGCACCCGCGCACATCGCCGGGTCCGCGACGTCGCAGACCTCATAGTCGAAGCGCTGCTCGCCCGAGAAGTTGGCCAGCGCGGCAAAACGGATGCGCGCACGCGGCAGCACCGTGGCGGTGCCATACGGCGGCGGCGCTGTAATGGTGACGGTGACGGTGTCCGGATCGATCGGCGTGCCGTTGACGCGGTCGTTGCCGAGGACGTCGATTTCGATCACCCCGTCCTGCGGGATCTCCACGCGATCATCCGTGGCATCCACGCCGGGATCGCCGGCGATCACGGTCACGGTCACGGTGCCGGTGTCGCAGACGGTCGGCTGGCTGACCAGGCAGATCGTGTAGGGGGTGCTGTAGCTGCCTGCCGCCAGACCGGCGGCCACGTCCACCCAGCCGTCGGCACTGAAGGTCAGCGCGCTGGTGGCCACCGGGGCGAAGCTCACCTGGGCCGGGTCCAGCGGTGCGGTGTTGAACGTATCGTTGGCGAAGACGTTCAGCAGGCGCGTGCGCCCGGCCGGGCCCACCGGCCCCGCACTGTCGTCCACCGCCAGCAGCGCGCCGACCGCGCCCTGCACGCGCACGGTGGCGATGGCGGTGGTGCAGTTGGTCGGCACCCCGTTCTCGCAGAGCTGGTACGCCAACTGGACCTGGCCCGGCTGCACCCCGGCCGCGACCATGATCTGGCCCAGGTTGTTCATCGTGTAGCCCGGGGTGCTGCCGGTCAGGCTGGCGACCACGCTGCCCACCGGCGGCGGGGAGACGTTGTTGTAGCTGTCGTTGTCGAGCACGGAGCGGGCGATGGTGTCGCCCACGGCCGGGTCCACCGGCGTGCTGGTGAAGTCATCGTTGACCGCCAGCACCACGTTGGCCGAGCCGGCCAGGGTGAGGGTGACGCTGGCCGTGCCGCACTGCGCGCTGTACGGCGCCGGCAGGCACACCTGGTAGGTGAAGCCGACCGGCCCGGTGGTGCCCGACGGCGGGGTGTAGCTGAAGCTGCCGTCGGCGTTGAACACCAGGCCGGCGACGGCACCGCTGGTCAGCGTATACAGCGCGCCCACCGGTACGTTGTCATTGCTCGACACGTTGCCGGTGGTCGGGCGCCCGGCCGGCGTGGTGACGGCATCGTTCTGCGGTGCCGGGGTGATCACCAGGGTGACGCTGGCGGTGGTGCAGTTGGCGGACGCGGCCGCTTCGCAGATCTGGTACGTGAGCAAGGTGGCGCCGGAGGCGACGCCGCTGGCCACGCTGATGGTGCCATCGGTGTTGACGGTGATCCCTGCCGGTGCGCCCACCAGGCTCAGCAGCACATCGCCGGGCGGCGGCGGGCTGACCCCGTTGAGACGGTCGTTGGCCAGCACGCTGCTGGACGAGCCTGCGCCCGGCAGCACATCGGTCAGCACGTCGTCGCCGGCCACCAGCGTGCCGGTGTTGATGTTGATGGTGACCGTGGCGGTGCCGCAGGTACCCGCATACGGTGCGGGCAGGCAGGCCAGGTAGGTGAAGCCAACCGGGCTGGGCGTGCCCGCTGGCGGGGTGTAGGTGAACGCACCGGTGCTGGCCAGCGCCAGCCCGGCCGGCGCGGTGCCCTGCACGGTGTAGACCGCCGCGACCGGCATGGCGTCGTTGCTGGCCACGCTGTTGCTCAGGGTCTGCCCCACCTGCACCGAGAAGGCATCGTTCTGCGGTGCCGGGCTGATCACCACGGTCACGCTGGCGGTATCGCAATTGGTCGGCGCGGCGGCTTCGCAGACCTGGTAGGTAATGGCGGTCGCACCGGAGGTGACGCCGGTGGGCACGCTGATCCTGCCATCGGTTGCAATGCTGAAGCCGGCCGGCGCGCCAACCAGGCTCAGCACGACGTTGCCGGCGGCCGGCGGCGAGACCCCGTTGAGGCTGTCGTTGGCCAGCACGCTGGCGCCGGACGTGGTGCCGGGTGCGACCCCGGTGAGGGTGTCGTCGCCCGCGACGAGCTGGCCGTTGTTGATGTTGATGGTGATGATCGCCCGACCGCACAGGCTGGCGTTCGGGGCCGGCAGGCAGACCTGGTAGGCCACGCTCACTGGACCAATCACGCCGATGGCGGGGGTGTAGCTGAAGCTGCCATCGGGGTTGAACAGCAGCCCGCTCGGCGCAGTGTCCTGCAGGGTGTAGAGCGCGCCGGGCGGGGTGTTGTCGTTGCTGGCCACGCTGTTGGCCAGGGTCTGCCCGGCCTGCACGGCAAAGGCATCGTTCTGCGGTGCGGGGGTCACCACCACGGTGACGCTGGCGGTATCGCAGTTGGACGGCGCGGCCGCTTCGCAGATCTGGTAGGTGACGGTGGTCGGGCCGGACGTCACCCCACTGCCGACGCTGACGGTGCCGTCGGGATTGAGGGTGAAGCCACCCGGTGCGCCGACCAGGCTCAGGATCACATCGCCGGCGGCCGGCGGCGACACGCCGTTGAGGCTGTCGTTGGCGAGCACGCTGGTGGCCGTGGTCGCGCCGGGCAATACGCCGACCAGGCTGTCATCGCCGGCGCTCAACGTGCCGTTGTTGACGTTCAAGGTGACCGTCGCGATGGCGCACAGGCTGTTGTTCGGGGCGGGCAGGCAGGTCTGGTAGGTGAAGCCCACCGGCGACACCGCGCCGACCGGCGGGGTGTACGTGAAGCTGCCGTCGGTCGCGAACGTGAGCCCCGCCGGCGGCGTGCCCTGCACCGCCCAGGTCGAGCCGGCCGGCATGCTGTCGTTGCTGGCCACGCTGTTGCTCAGCGTCTGCCCGGCCTGCACCGAGAACGCGTCGTTCTGCGGGGTCGGGCTGACGATCACGGTGACGCTGGCGGTGGCACAGTTGCCCGGCGCCGCCGCTTCGCAGACCTGGTAGGTCAGCGTGGTGGGCCCGGCACTGACGCCGGTGGCCACGCTGAGGGTGCCGCTGGGTGTGATCGCAAACCCGGCCGGCGCGCCGACCAGGCTGAGCACCACGCTGGCCGGTGCCGGCGGCGAGATCCCGTTGAGGCTGTCGTTGGCCAGCACGCTGGCGGCCGAGGTGGTGCCCGGCGCCACGCCACTCAGGGTGTCGTTGCCGGCAAGCAGGGTGCCATTGGCGATGTTGAGGGTGACGTTGGCCGGGGCACACAGGGACGTCGGCGCCGGCAGGCAGGCCTGGTAGGTGAAGGTGACCGGGCTCGGCGTGCCGACGCCCGGTGCATAGGTGAACGACCCGTCCGGATTGAACACCAGGCCGGTCGGCAGCGGGCCCTGCACGGCGAACGTCGCACCGACCGGCATGCTGTCATTGCCGGCCACGCTGTTGGCCAGGGTCTGCCCGGCCTGCACGGTGAACGCGTCGTCCTGCGGCGTCGGGGTGACGATCACGGTGACGGTGGCGGTGTCGCAGTTGCTCGGCGCCGCCGTCTCGCAGATCTGGTAGGTGAGCGTGGTGCTGCCCGACACCACGCCGGTAGCCACGCTGATGGTGCCGGCGGCGCTGATGGTGAAGCCGGACGGCGCGCCCACCAGGCTCAGCTGCACGTCGCCCGGTGCGGGCGGGCTGACCGCGTTGAGCGTGTCGTTGGCCAGCACGCTGGTGCCGGACGTACCGCCGGCGACGATGCCGCTGAGGGTGTCGTCAACGGCCACCAGCGTACCGGTGTTGACGTTGAGCGTGACCGTGGCGGTGTTGCACAGCGCGGCATTGGGCGCGGGCAGACAGGCCTGGTAGGTGAACGTCACCGGGCCGGTGGTGCCCAGCGGCGGCGTATAGGTGAACGTGCCGTCCGCGTTGAACGCCAGGCCGGCCGGCGCGGCGCCCTGCAGCGCCCACGTGGACCCAGCGGGCAGGCTGTCGTTGGCGCCGACAGTGCCGTTGCTGAGGGTGCCGCCGACCTGCACCGCATACGCATCGTCCTGCGGTGCGGGCGCGATCACCAGCGATACCGTGGCGGTATCGCAGTTGGACGGCGCCGCGGTTTCGCAGATCTGGTAGGTCAGCGTGGCCGGGCCGGAGGTGACCGTCAGCGGAACGCTGATCGTGCCGTCGGTGGCGATGCCGTAACCGGTGGGTGCACCGACCAGGCTCAACTGCACGCTGCCCGGTGCGGGCGGGGTCACGCTGTTGAGCGCATCGTTGCCCAGCACGCTGGGCGTGGCTGCGCCCGGGGCGATGCCGACGAAGCTGTCATCGCCGGCGACCAGCGTGCCCAGGTTGACGTTCACGGTGGCCGTGGCCAGGCCGCACACCCCCGCATTGGGCGCGGGCAGGCAGGCCTGGTAGGTGAAGGTGATCGCGCCGGCGGTGCCCACCGGCGGGGTGTAACTGAAGCTGCCGTCGGTGTTGAACACCAGCCCGTTCGGCGGCGTGCCCTGCACCGCCCAGCTCGACCCGGCCGGCATGCTGTCGTTGCTGGCAACGCTGCCGCTGGCGATCGTGCCGCCCGCCTGCACCGCGAACGCATCGTTCTGCGGCATCGGCGTGACCACGAAGCGGATCGTGGCGGTATCGCAGTTGGTCGGCGAGGCGGCCTCGCACACCTGGTAGGTCAGCAGCGTGGCCCCGGCAGTCACTCCGGCCGGCACCTGCACGGTACCGTCGTTGTTGATCACGTAGCCGGCCGGCGCACCGACCAGCAGCAACTGCACGCTGGCCGACGCAGGCGGGGTCACCCCGTTGAGCGAATCGTTGGCCAGCACGCTGGGCGTGTCCGCGCCGACGCTGACCGGGGCGGCGAAGGTGTCGTCGTTGGCCACCACCGCATTGACGCTGATGGTCAAGGTCGCGGTCGCCGTGCCGCACACCGCGGCATCCGGTGCCGGCAGGCAGGCCTGGTAGGCGAAGGTGACCGGGCCGATGGTGCCGGCCGGCGGCGTGTAGGTGAAGCTGCCGTTGCTGTTGAACACCAGGCCCTGCGGCGGCGATGCCACGCTCCAGCTGGAGCCGGCGGGCATGGCGTCGTTGCCCGATACGTTGCCGCTGTTGGGCTGGCCGGACTGGACCGTGATCGCATCGTCGACCGGCGTCGGGCGCACCACCAGCGCGATGCTGGCGATGGCGCAGTTGTTGGCGGCCGCGGTTTCGCAGACCTGGTAGACCAGCGCGTTGGCGCCCGTCGGCGCGTTGGCCGCGACGGTCAGCGTGCCGTTGGGATTGAGGGTGAAGCCGGCCGGTGCACCGACCAGCGACAGCGACACGCTGGCGGCGGCGGGCGGGGTGACGCCGTTGAGCACGTCGTTGCCGAGCACGCTGGGCGTGCTGGCCCCGGGTGCGATCGCACCGAAGCTGTCGTCGGCGGGCACCAGCAGGCCATTGTTGATGTTCAACGTCGCGGTCGCGGTGCCGCACACGGCGCTGTTCGGCGCCGGCAGGCAGGCCTGGTAGACGAAGCTGGCCGGACTGGTGGTGCCGGCCGGCGGCGCATAGGTGAAGCTGCCGTCGGCAGCGAAGGTCACGCCTGCCGGCGGCGTGCCCTGCAGCGTGTAGAGCGCACCGATCGGCATGTTGTCGTTGCCGGACACGTTGCCGCTGAGCGTCTGCCCGGCCTGCACGGTGAAGGCATCGTTGGCCGGCGCCGGGGCGACCACCAGCGCGATGCTGGCGGTGGCGCAGTTGGTCGACGCGGCCGCTTCGCAGATCTGGTAGGTGAGCGTGGTGGCACCGGCCGCCGTGCCAGCCGCGACGGTGACCGTGCCATCAGCGGCGATCGCGATGCCGGTCGGTGCGCCGACCAGCGACAGCTGCACCTCGGCGGGCAGTGGCGTGGCGCCGTTGAGGGTGTCGTTGGCCAGCACGGACGGCGACGCGGCACCCGGCGCGAGCGGCGTGGCGAAGCTGTCGTCGACCGCGACCAGGGTGCCGCTGTTGACGTTGATCGTCGCGGTCGCGGTGGCGCATGCCGCCGCATCCGGGGCGGGCAGGCAGACCCGATAATCGAAGGTGATGGCCCCGGTGAAGCCGGCCGGTGGCGTGTAGCTGAAGGTACCGTCGGCCGCCAGCGCGAGGTTGGCCGGCGGGAGATTGAGCACCGTGAACTGTGCCCCCGCCGGCGCGTTGTCGTTGCTGGCCACCGAGCCGCTCAGTGCCTGCCCGGCCGGCGTGGACAGCGCATCGTCCAGCGCGGACGGCGCGACCACCAGGCGGACCGTGGCGATGGCGCAGTTGCCCGGCGCCGCCGCTTCACACAGCTGGTAGGTCAGGTTCTTCACCCCCGCAGGGGTGCCCGGCGCAACCGTCACCGCGCCTTCGTCGGTGATCGCCAGCCCGGCCGGCGCCCCTACCAGCGTCAACTGCACATCGGCCACGGCCGGCGGCGTCGCCGCGTTGAGCGCATCGTTGGCCAGCACCGATGTGGTGCTGCCGCCGGTGACCGGGTTGATCGGGGTCGTGCTGAAATCATCGTTGTTGGCGGCCAGCGTGCCCACACTGATGGTGATGCTGGCGCTGGCGGTGGCACACAGGGCCGCGTTCGGCGCGGGCAGGCACACCTGGTAGGTGAAGGCCACCGGCGTGGCGACGCCGACCGGCGGCACGTAGCTGAAGCTGCCCGACGGGGTGAACGACAGCCCGGCCGGCACGCTGCCGGTGACGCTGAACACCGCGCCCGCCGGCACGTTGTCGTTGTCGCCCACGTTGCCGTTGAGCGCCTGCCCTGCCGCCGTTGAATAGGCGTCATTGCTGGCCGAGGGAGTCACCACCAGGCGGATGGTCGCGCTGGCGCAGTTGCTGGGCAGCACCGCTTCGCAGATCTGGTAGGTGAGCACCGTCGCGCCGCCGGCGGCACCGGCAGGCACCTGCAGCAGGCCGTTGGCATCGAGCGTGTAGCCGGCCGGCGCACCGACCAGGCTGAGCAGCACGCTGCCGGCGGCCGGCGGCGTGCTGCCGTTGAGACTGTCGTTGAGCAGCACGCTGGTGGCACTGCCGCCGCCGGGCGCAAGCGGCGTGGCACTGAAGTCGTCGTCCAGCGCCACCAGGGTGCCGGCGTTGACGTTGAGGGTGGCGGTGGCGGTGCTGCATTGGGCGCCGTCCGGTGCGGGCAGGCAGACCTGGTAGGTGAAGGCGACCGGGCCGGTGAACCCGACCGGCGGGGTGTAGAGGAAGCTGCCATCGGGCCCGAACTGCAGACCGGTCGGCGCCGCTGCGGTCAGCGTGAACACCGCGCCGGCCGGCGCGTTGTCGTTGCTGCCGACATTGCCGGCCAGCAACTGCCCGGCCGGCGTGGAGAACACATCGGCGGTCGCCAGCGGAGCGACCAGCAGTTGGACCTGGGCCGAATCGCAGTTGCCGGGCAGCGCCGCTTCGCACAACTGGTAGGTGAGCGTCACCGCACCGGCCGGCACGCCACTGCCGATGGTCAGGGTGCCATCGGCAAGCAGGGTGTAGCCCGCCGGTGCACCGACCAGGCTCAGCAGCACATCGGCCGAGGCCGGCGGCACCGTGCCGTTGAGGCTGTCGTTGCCCAGCACCGACGCGGTGCTGCCGCCGGTGGCGGGATTGATCGGGGTGCCGCGGAAGTCGTCATCGTTGCCGACCAGCGTGCCGGCGTTGACGTTGACGGTGACCGTGGCACCCGCGCAGACGGCGGTGTCCGGTGCCGGCAGGCACGCCTGGTACGCGAACGTCACCGGCCCCTGCGAACCTGCCGGCGGCGTGTAGGTGAAGCTGCCATCCGGAGTGAACACCAGCCCGGCCGGGGCGGCGCCACTCAGGCTGAAGCCCGCATTGGCCGGCACGTTGTCGTTGGCGGCCACGCTACCGCTCACGGCCACGCCAACGGCCGTGCTGACCGTGTCATTGACCGCCACCGGCGCCAGCAGCAGCTGCACCGCTGCGGTATCGCAGTTGCCGGGCAATGCCGCTTCGCACAGCTGGTAGGTGAAGCCCACCGCGCCCGCCGCTGCACCACCGGGGATCGACAGCGTGCCGTTGCCGTTGATCACGTAGCCGGCCGGCGCACCGATCAGGCTCAGGATCACCTGGGCCGGCGCCGGCGGGATCGCGCCATTGATGGTGTCGTTGCCGAGCACGCTGTTGGTGGTGCCGCCCGTGGCGGGATTGAGGATCGCGCTGCGGAAATCATCGTCGTTGGCGACCAGGGTGCCTGCATTGACGTTGAGCGTGACCGTGGCGGCATCGCACACGATGGCCAACGGCGCGGCCAGGCAGGCCTGGTAGGTGAACGTGGTGGTGCCGGTGTACTGCGCCGGCGGGGTGTAGGTGAAGCTGCCATCGGCGTTGAACAGCAGCCCGGCAGGCGTGGCGCCGGACACCGCATACGTGGTGCCGACGGCGACGTTGTCGTTCACTGCCACGTTGCCGCTGACCGGCGTGGCCACCTGCGTGGCGTAGGCATCGGCCACTGCATCCGGGGCGATCACCACGGCGATGCTGGCCGTGGCGCAGTTGCTGGTCCCGGCCTGGCACAGCTGGTAGGTCAGGCTGATGGGGCCGGCCGGGGCGCCGGCAGGCACCTGCAGCTGGCCGTTCGGCTCGAGCGTGTAGCCGGCCGGCGGCGCGTTGATCAGCGACAGCGTGGCCTGCGCCGGCTGGATCGCGACGCCATTGAGGGTGTCGTTGCCGAGCACGCTGGCGGTCAGGCCGCCCGCGCCGGTCAACGGCGTGCCACTGAAATCATCATTCCCCGCGACGATCGCACCCGGGCTGACGTTGATCGTGGCAGTGGCCGCATCGCAGACACCGGCATTCGGTGCGGGCAGGCACACCTGGTAGCGGAAGGTGTCCGGCCCGGTATAGGCAGACTGCGCGGTGTAGCTGAAGCTGCCATCGGCATTGAACGCCACCGTGCCGTGCGCGGCCACCGCCAGCAGGCTGAACTGTGCGCCCACCGGCACGTTGTCGTTGCCGGCGACACTGCCCGCCAGGGCGATGCCGGCCGTGGCGGCAAAGGTGTCGTCGACCGCATCGGGCGCGACCACCAGTTGCACGTTGGCGGTGGCGCAGTTGCTCGACGCGGCCAGTTCACAGATCTGATAACCGAAGCTCATCGCGCCGGCCGCCGCACCCGCCGGCACCGAGATCTGCCCGGCCGCGTTGACGGTGTAGTTGGCCGGGGCACCGGTAAGGGCCACGGTGACCGCGGCGGGCAGGACCGCCGCGCCGTTGAGCGTATCGTTGCCGAGCAGGCTGATCGTGGTGGTGGTGCCTGGCTGCAGCGGCGTGGCGAACACGTCGTTGACCGCGGCGATCTGGTTGGCCTGCACGTTCACGCTGACCGTGGCGGTATCGCAGACGGTCTCGTTCGGCGCGGGCAGGCACACCTGGTAGGTGAAGGAATCCGGCCCGGTGTTGGCGTTGGTCGGCGTGTAGGTGAAGGTGCCATCGGGATTGACCACCGCGGTGCCACGGGTGGGCGCGGTGCCCAGCGTGTAGGCCGATCCGCTGGCGATGTTGTCGTTGCCGGCCAGGCTGCCGGTGGCCGGTTGGCCGCCACCGGGCGTGGTCACCGTGTCGTTGACCGCGTCGGGACTCACCACCAGGTTCGCGGTGGCCGTTGCACAGTTGGCCGGCAGCGCGTTTTCGCAGAAGCGGTAGGTCAGCGCCAGCGGGCCGGCGGCCGCGGTGGCCGGCACCTGGATGGCGCCGTTGCCGGTGATGGCAAACCCGGTCGGCGCACCCACCAGGCTCATCGTCACCTGTGCCTGCGGCACCGCGCCACCGTTGAAGGTGTCATTGGCCAGCACGCTCGGGGTGAGCCCGCCCGCACCGGCGGGCAAGGGCGTGGTGAAGGTGTCGTCGGCGGCCACCAGGGCGTTGGCATTGACCACGATCGAGGCGGTCGCGGTGGCGCACACGCTGCCATCCGGTGCCGGCAGGCACACCTGGTACTGGAACGCGCTGGCGCTGACGATGCCACCGGCCGGCGCATAGACGAAGCTACCGTTGCTGCTCACGGTAAGGCCGGCCGGCGGCGTGCCGATGGCGCTGAACACGGCAGCGGCCGGGGCGTTGTCGTTGCTGGCCACGGTGCCGCTGAACGATGGCGCGCCACCGGTGGCGTTGAAGCTGTCGTTCACCGCCGTCGGGCCGATGATGAGGCTGGCCGTGGCCGTGGCGCAGTTGGTCGGCGAGGCGTTTTCGCAGATCTGGTAGGTCAGCGTGGTGGCGCCGGCGGTGGCACCGGCAGGCACCGTGATCACGCCGGCGCTGTTGATGGTGAACCCGGCCGGCGCGTTCTGCAGCGCGATGATCAGGGTGGCGCCGTTCACCGGCGCACCGTTGAGGGTGTCATTGGCCAGCACCGTGGGCGTGCTGCCGCCGGTGGCCGAGGAGATCGCGGTGGCGAAGGTATCGTTGTTGGCGATCAGTGCATTGGCCTGCACCGGTACCGCCGGCGTGGTGGCGCTGTTGTCGCCCGGGGTCGGGTCGGTGGTGCCGGTGGGCAGCACCAGCGACACGCTGTTGGCCGGCACCGTGGCCGGGGTGCTGGTGGGCGCGGTGCCATTGACCAGCAGCACCACGCTGTCGCCGACGGCGACATTGACCTGCACGTTGATCGCATTGCCGGTGCCGCTGGCCTGCGCGCACGCGGATGCGCCCGTGCCGGGCTGGCAGGTCCAGCTCACGTTGGCAAGCAGCGGCGACACGCTGTCGACCACCGCGACCGCCGAGGCCACCGACGGCCCCGCGTTGCTGACCTGGATGCGGTACTGCACCGCGCCGCCGGCGGCCACCGGCGTGGCACTGAGCAGGCTCTTGGTCACGCTCAACTGCGCCTGCAATGCCAGGGCATTGGTGTCGGTGGCGCTGTTGTTGCCCGGCGTGGGATCGGCCACGTCGGTTGGTGCGGTCACCGTGGCGGTGTTGTTGAGTGGATTGGGGTAGCTCTGCGCCAGCAGCGGCGGCGACAGCAGCAGGGACAGCAGGCTCACCGCATACGCGATGCTGGCCGACGCCATGCCTGCCCTGCGGTGCGTGCCCGTTGCTGCCATGCGCTCATCCTCGAATGCGGCCGACGCCCCCTGCACGGGTCCGTTCGGCTCTGGTGGTCCATCCCATCCCCACGCAGGGCATTGCCTGCGCTACCCACGCTGCTGCACCCGGCGCTAATACGCGCCGGGACTGTTGCTGAAGCTGACCGGTACGCTGATCGTTGCCTGTCCGCCGTTGATCAGAGTCACGCCGACGTTGACCGCGTTGCCACCGACCGCGCCGCCGCTGGCGGCCGCGCAGGCACTTCCACTGCTGGCGCTGCAGGTCCATGCGCCGCGCAGCGTGGTGCCGTTGGGCAGGCTGTCGGTGACCACCGCATTGGTGACCGGATCGGGGCCGTCGTTGCGCACCAGCAACGTGTACGTGGCGGTGCCGCCCGGCGTGTAGCTGCCGCTGCCGTCCGTCTTGGTGATCGACAGGTCGGCCTGGCGCGTGCGGTTGGTGATGCTGCACACCAGCGTTACCGCGGTGGCGGTCATCGCCGGTGCCTGCAGGGTGAAGGTGCCGCCACTGCCGGAGGACACCACCGTGTTGTTCTGGTCCACGCATTGCCAACTGCTGGCATAGCGGGTGAGCGTGGTGCCGGCCGCGGCCGCTTCGGCCAGCGCGTAGCTGCCACCGGGCACGGTGATCACCGCGGCCGTGGCGCCGTTGTTGCCGACGTTGCTGGCCGACCCCACGGTGTTGCCGTTGTAGGCGATGGACAGGTTGAAGCGGCCGGTGTCGCTGGTCGGCTGCAGCAGCTTGACCAGCTGCAGCGTGGCCGCGCATGCCTGGGTGATGCCCTCCACGGTGAACACCGCCTGGCCGATGCGGATGCCCAGCAGCGCCAGCAGGTTGTCGACCAGGCCGCCCAGCAACGCGGTCAGCACGGGCGTGACCAGCGCGTTGACCTGGGTGCGGATCGGGGTCAGCAGGGTGTTGACGATGCCATTGACCAGGTCGGCCACCGGCAACGGCAAGGCGATGCCGCCAAGCAGGGTCACGGTGGGGTTGCCACTGGTCACCTGGATGCTCAGCGAGTTGACCAGCGTGGACACCATCGTGGCCGCACTGACCGTGCCGGCGGTCAGCGTGCGGGTCTGCGGGTACGGCCCGGTGAAGCTCGCACTCTGCAGCCCCGGGGTCGCGGTGGCGTAGCTGCGCACGCTGACCGTCAGGGGAATGGTGATGTCGGCAATCGGCGTGAGCAGCCCCAGCACGTTGGCCGACACGCGCACGCGCACGCTCAGCGAGGTCAGGGTGGCCGCGGTGAGTGCGGTGTCGCTCAGCACCGTGCTGCGATTGAAGAACGTGGCGTCGCTGATCTGCCCGACGTACAGGTTCACCAGGCCCGGCCGCGCCTGCAGGGTGACGGCGTTGCCGACCAGGTTGATCGCCGAGATCGAGCCTTCGGCGCGGGCGACGTCGGCATACAGCTGCAGGTGCAGCACGTCGGCGCTGATACTGGTGTTGGACAGCGACACCCCCAGCAGGTTGAGGCCACTGAGCGCGGCACTGAGCGTGCCGGTGTTGAGCCCCTGCACCAGGTCCAGATCGAGCTTGATGCGGATGGCCGCACTGTGGAACGCCGCACCCACTGCACCGCAGTTGTAGACCGGCGGCTCGATCACCTGCGCCCACAGGCGCACGTTGGCCACGCCATTGAGGCCGAGCGCGGCGGTGTTGACGGTGATCGGCGTTGGCGTGGTCAGCACGTTGCGGAAGTTGTACAGCTGCACGCCGCCGGTGAGCAGGTCGAGCACGTTGAGCCGCACGGTCGCCAGCGAGCCGGTGGGGAGCGCGATCTGCAGGATGTCGGCCAGGCGGATGCTGCCGGTGACGCCGGCCACGCCGAGCGGCAGGGCGTTGAGCACGTTGGCGGCCGCGGACTGGTTGTCGGCCTGCAGCACCTGCACCATCGCCGCGCGCAACTGGCCGAGGGTGATGTTGGTGTTGAGCACCTGGCTGGGATCGCTCACCACCACCCCGCCGTTGAGCTGGGTCAGCAGTGCGTTGAGGTTGATGTTGGCACCGGCCAGGTTGTTCCAGTCGGCCACGCTCAGGTTGAGGGTGGTGCCCGGCAGCAGCGCGCCGAACAGCAGGTTCAGTACCGGGCTCTGGGTGGAGTCGACCGAGGCCAGGCGCGGCCCCGCACTGACGCAGGCGCCGGCGGTGCATGCAGATTGGGCCTGTGCCCGACCCAGGCATGAAAGCACCGCCAGCAGGGCCAGCAGGACCAACGCCTGCCACCGCAATGACGAATCTTTCACGCCTTTCACATTAACCATACATGCGTCTCCGCCGTTTCTGGGCAGAAACCGACCGTGACGGTGGATTTACTCCATCGCCGTTCTGGTCGTCCCCTGCCGGTGTCGTTTTCCGCTTGGGAAAGCGTTTATGTCCGGTTCGGGGCGATTAATGCGAGGCAACGAAAATTCCGTCAAACACGACGGCGTGAAAATGGAGGGCAGTAACGCTTGCTGGCGGGCCGGCGTCCACGCAATACCCTTGCAGCAGCAGTGTGAGAAAGCGCTTCTGTACAGGCGGCAAAAGAATCGCTTTCAGGGAAGCAACACTTACCGAACAGGGAAAGGGGGCAGTAAATGAAGGCGATGTGCGACAGAATCCGGCGAGCCCGACTAACGGCTGGCCTGTCTCAATCAGAGTTGGCGTTGGAGGCCGGCGTGCGCCGCAGCGCCGTGGCGCAGTGGGAACGGGAAGGCGGCACATTCCCGAGCGTGCAACACCTTGCCTGCATCGCAATTGTGACGCAAGTCCATTTTGAATGGCTGGCGACCGGGCGCGGACCGGGACGACCGGAGGATGGCGTCGACCTGCCCCTGCCGGAAAGCCTGCCGGTGGAGGCAGCGCGCACGGTCCAGGAAACCGAGATTCTCTCGCTGCTGCGGCGCATGCCCGCGCGCAAACGCCAGGTGGCGCGCGCAATCATGGAAATGCTCACCGACTGATGGCGGGCCGCCGCGCCTGGCCAGCGGCCCAGGTGGGTTACAGCGCCGCGCGCGGCGGCAATGCCCAGTCGATCGGCGCCTGGCCCCGGCGCTGCAGGTAGGTGTTGGCCATCGAGAAATGCTGGCAGCCGAGGAAACCGCGGTGTGCCGACAGCGGCGACGGATGCGGCGCCTTCAGCACGCGATGGCGGCTGGTGTCGATCACCTTGCCCTTCTGCTGCGCGTAGCTGCCCCAGAGCATGAACACCACTCCGTCGCGCTCGCGGTTGAGGGTCTCCACCACATGATCGGTGAAGCCTTCCCAGCCACGCTTCTGGTGCGCGCCGGCCTGGCCCTCTTCCACGGTCAGCACCGCGTTGAGCAGCAGCACGCCCTGGTGCGCCCACGGCAGCAGGCAGCCGTGGTCCGGCCGCGGGATCCCGAGGTCGGCCTCGATTTCCTTGTAGATGTTGAGCAGCGAGGGCGGCACCGGTACCCCCGGCATCACCGAGAAGCTCAGGCCATGCGCCTGCCCCGCGCCGTGATACGGGTCCTGGCCCAGGATCACCACCTTGACCTGCTCGAACGGGGTGGCATCGAAGGCCGCGAAGATCTGCGGCCCCGGCGGGAACACGTGCGCGCCGGCGGCCTTGCGCTGGCGCAGGAAGCTGGACAGCTCACGCATCTCCGGTCGCAACAGCCACTCGCCAATGCGCGCCTTCCAGCTCGGTTCGAGCTGGATGCTCGGGGTTGCTTCCTCGTTCATCGCACCACGGGTCGGTCGTTGAGCCGGGCCAGGCGCAGCTGGAACAGCACCTTGGTCACCAGCAGGCGTTCTTCGATCGGCTTCTGCACCAGGTCGTTGGCACCGGCCTGCAGCAGCCCCGACTGGTTGAGCGGGTTGCCGTCGCCGGTCATCACCAGCACCGGCAGGCGCCGCTTGCCATACCCGAAATCCACGCGCACGCGCTCCACCACGTCCAGGCCGCTGAGCTCGCCCTTCAGGGTGACATCGGTCAGCACCAGGTCGATGCGGTGGCTGCTGCGGCCCAGCGATTCGGCGGTGAGCAGCGCGAAGGCTTCCTCGGCGGTCATCACGTGCAGCACGCGCAGGCTCTGGCGTTCGAGCATGCGCTTGGTCGCCTCGGCCACCACGCGGCTGTCCTCGACATACAGGATGGTCGCGCCGGGAATGGTTTCCGGCTGCACGTAGCCACGGATGAAGGTGGCCAGCGCTTCATGCCCCAGCGCCTTGTCGAAATAGTCGGTGACGTATTCGGTGAAGCGGCGTTGTTCCAGGTGCTGCTGCGCATCGCCGGATACCACGATCACCGGCACGTAGGCCTGCCCCGCGGTCTCGCGCACCAGCCGCGCCAGCGCCAGGCCATCGCCGTCGCTGAGCGTGAGCGAGGTGGTCACCAGGTTCACCGGCCCGGCTTCCAGCGCGCGGCGTGCCTCTTCGATGCTGGCACAGCCCACCACGTCCACCGCCGGCAGTTCGCGTTGCAGCACATCGGCAATCAACTTGCGGACCAGCTTGGAGCCGTCGACCACCATCACGCGCGGTGCGTCGTCGACCAGGTGCTTCAAAGCTTGCGGGCGCATGCGGGCCTCAGGTTTCGGTCGGTCGGGTCTGGCGCAGGAAATGCCCCGTCACCAGCCACGCGCCCAGCCAGCCCAGCACCACGGTGCCGACCAGCACGAACGATGAATGCAGCAGGTCCAACCCATGCAGCACGAACGGGCTGGCATAACTTTCCGACAGCGCCGCCAACGGCGGGCGCAGGGCCAGCCCGGCCACGCCGATCAGGCCCAGCGCCACGGCACCGGCGCCCAGGCCATACCACGCGCCGAGGTACAGAAACGGGCGGCGGATGAAGCCATCGCTGGCGCCCAGCAGCTGCAGCACGCCGATCTCGTCGCGACGCGCCTGGATGTCCAGCCGCACCGTGTTGCCGACCACCAACGCGGCGCCCAGGCCGAGCAGCACCGACAACACCTGCACCAGCCGCGAGCCGAAGCCCAGCCAGGCATCCAGGCGCTTGCGCCACAGCGCGTCGTGCTGCACCAGGTCCGCCTGCGGCAGGCCCTCCAGCGACTGCGCCAGGCGGGCATCGTCGGCACCGGCCTTGGGCGTCACGATCAGCAGGGTGGGCAGCGGGTTGTCGTGCAGCGCATCGATCGCCTCGCCCAGCCCGGCGCCTTCGCGCAACTCCTGCAGGCCCTGTTCGGGCGTCTGCACGGTGACGTTGGCCACGTCGGCACGGCCGCGCAGCGAATCGGCCACCTCGCCGGCGGCGGCCGCGGCCACATCGGTCTTCAGGAACAGGTTGATGTCGCGCGACTGCTGCACGCTGCCGGCGAAATGCGTGAGGTTGTCCAGTGCGATCGACAGGCCCAGCGGCAACGCCAGGGCCAGCGCCATCACCATGATGGTGAGCAGCGTGGCCCACGGCTTGCGCCACGCGCGGCCCAGGCTGAACACCACGCTGTGGCCGTGGTGGTGCAGCCACACGCCCAGGCGCGACGGCGCCGCGGCTTCCTTGTTGGTCGGTGCGTTCATTCGGCCAGGTCCTGCGGCGAGATGTCGTCGATCAGCTTGCCGTGGTCCAGGATCAACACGCGCTTGCGCATGTGCCGCAGCAGCGCCAGGTCGTGGCTGACCACCAGCACGCTGGTGCCGCGGTCGGGCAATTCGGCGAACAGCGCCATGATTTCCGCCGCCAGGGTCGGATCCAGATTGCCGGTGGGTTCGTCGGCGACCAGCAGCTTGGGCTCGCTGACGATCGCACGGGCGATACCGACACGCTGCTGCTCACCGGCCGACAGCTGCGAGGGCAAGGCCTTTTCGCGGTGGCCCAGGCCCATGCGTTCCAGCACCGAGCGCACCCGCTTGCCGATGTCGGCGCGACGGGTGCCACGCAGGATCAGCGGCAACGCGACGTTCTCGGCGATGCTGCGGTCCATCAGCAGGCGATGGTCCTGGTAGACCGCGCCCACCTCGCGACGGTGCCGCGGGATATTGCCGCCGCGCACCTTGAGCAGGTTGCGCTCATTGAAGATCACCGCGCCGCGGCTGGGCCGCTCGTCGAGGTGGATCAACTTGAGCAGGGTGCTCTTGCCCGCACCGGAGTGGCCGGTGACGAACAGCATTTCGCCGGGGGCGACATCAAAGCTGACGTCGACCAGGGCCTGGTGGCCGCCGGCATACTGTTTACTGACATTGTCAAAACGCAGGACGCTCATCCCCTGATTATGCAGGACGAGGGTGACGACGTGCAGGTGGGGGGGGTGCATCGCTCGTGCCGGCCGTTGGCCGGGGGACGCAACATCGCCTTCGCGCTGTCGCCCCACGATTGGCTGCGCCAACCGTGGGTCCGCTTCATCAGCACCCGATCCCCCCGTCGCTTCGCGACCGCCCCCTTGCCGAGGGGGCGGGACATCGGACCGCGCGGGTCAGGCGTCAGGTCTTACGAACCGGACAGCATCCGGCGGATCTTGCGCCCGATGCGGGTCAGGAACGACGCGCCCGGATCGGCGGCCGGGGTGGCACGCATCGGCTTGGCGGCCACCTGCACCGGGGTCACCGGGCCGGTCGCTGCCGCGCCCTCGGCGCCTTCGACCGGACGGCCGTGGCGACGACGACGACGCTTGCGCGGGGCACGCTCGCCTTCCACGGCCGGGCTGCCGTCGGCAGTCGGGGCCACGGACGGGGCCACGGCCGGTGCAGCCTGCGGCGCCGCCTCGGCGGCAGCGGCGACGACCGGCGCCTCACCCTGCACGCGCGGCTTGCGCTCGCGGCGCGGCGCGCCATCGGCGCTTCGCTCGCCCGGCGCGCGGCGTTCGCCACGGCCACCGGACGGCGTGCCGCCGCGGCCACTGCTGCTGCCGCCGCCACGGCGCTGTTCTTCAGCGGCACGCGCTTCGCGCGCTTCGCGGAAGATCTGGCCCACGCTCTCGTTCTCGTCGCCTTCCTCACCCGGCGCAGCAGGTGCGCGCTCCGGGCGCGGCAGCGCGGTCAGGATCTCGCTGGTGACCGGCTCGACCGGGATCTTCTGCTCGATGTACGCCTCGATGTCCGGCAGGCCCATCGCATAGCGTTCGCAGGCGAAGCTGATCGCATCGCCCTCTTCGCCCAGGCGCGCGGTACGGCCGATACGGTGCACGTAATCTTCGGCGTCGAACGGCAGGTCGTAGTTGTAGACGTACTTGATGCCATCGATGTGCAGGCCGCGCGCAGCCACGTCGGTGGCCACCAGGATCTCGAGCTGGCCCTTCTGGAAGCGGTTGAGCAGGCTCTCGCGCTTCTTCTGCGGCACGTCACCGGACAGTACGCCCACGCGGTAACCGGCCTTCTCCAGCGAACGCGCCACGCGCTCGACGAACACCTTGGTGTTGACGAAGACCATGGTGCGCGCGCCTTCGCTGCGCGACAGCAGGCCCAGCAGCAGCGGAATCTTCTCTTCGTCGGCCGGGAAGTAGATGCGCTGGCGCACGCGTGCGGCGGTGATCGACTCGCTTTCCACCACCAGCTTCTGCGGCTCGTTCATGTGCTCGTAGGCCAGCTCCAGCACGCGGTGGCTGAGCGTGGCGCTGAACAGCAGCGTCTGGCGCGTGGTGCGCTCGGGCATGCGGCGCAGCAGGAAGCGGATGTCCTTGATGAAGCCCAGGTCGAACATGCGGTCGGCTTCGTCGAGCACGCAGATCTCGCAGGCATGCAGCGAGACCACCTTGTGCTGCTTGACGTAGTCGATCAGGCGGCCGGGGGTGGCGATGATCACGTCCACGCCCTGCTGCAGGATCTCGCGCTGCTTGTCGTAGTCCACGCCGCCGTAGACCAGCGCGAAGCGCAGGCCCAGGTCCGAGCCGAACTTGACCGCATCCTTGTGGATCTGGATGGCCAGTTCGCGGGTCGGGGCCAGGATGAGCGCGCGCGGGTCTTCCGGCTTGCGGTCGGCCAGCGCCGGGCGGGTCAGCAGGCGGTTCACCACCGCGACCAGGAAGGCCAGCGTCTTGCCGGTGCCGGTCTGGGCCTGGCCGGCGACATCGCCGCCGGGCAGTGCCACCGGCAGGGTCAGCGCCTGGATGGGCGTACAACGGGTGAATCCGGCTCCTTCCAGGCCGGCCTGCAGGGCCGGATGCAGCTCGAAGGAGGAGAAGGTCAAATCGGTCAGCGGTTTGTCGCTCATGTGTCCGTCTTGGTAAGGCCGGCCCGGCAGCGGTGCGCGGGAGGCTTGCAATCTTGGGGGCACCGTCGCCATTGCGGGCCCTGCGCCGGGGTCGGCGGGGCCGGACCATCAGGTCTGCGGGCGCCGCACAGTGACCCAGTTTAGCGCAATGTCGGCGCCAAACCGGGGCCGACCGTCGCAGACCCTGGCGAGACGCCCTGCCATTGGCCGTCTCCCGCCGCTGCGACACGGCTCCCTGATGGCTCTTATCGCAGGCTTCACGGGGCCTGCCGCCAGTTGAACAGGGCCCCTCGCGGGGCTGGTGGGCGCCGGACCACGGCCGCATATCCGATCCAGTGGCCCGATCAACGCGCGACGCCAATCACAGGATGCTGGATTTCAGCCTGCACCTGCCCGCCCGCGACGATAGGGGTACACTGCCCGCCGTGAGCGTCCAGGCATCCACCTGGCGCACCGCTGGCCGCCGTCGCGGCCACGAGGCAGCAGACGCGGACGGCACCGGTCGGTGGCGTCCAAATTCAACCTCCTCCGGCCCGGCCGGGTGCATTTCCAGACGAGAATCCAAGATGAGCGACAAGGTTGTACATGTCGGCGATGCCGACTTCGATAGCGCAGTGCTGAATTCCAAGGAACCGGTGCTGGTCGATTTCTGGGCCGAATGGTGTGGCCCGTGCAAGATGATCGCCCCCGCCCTGGACGAACTGGCCGACGCCTACAACGGCCGCGCCAAGATCGCCAAGGTCAACGTGGACCAGAACCGCGCCCTGGCCGCCAAGTACCACGTCCGCTCGATCCCGATGCTGCTGGTCTTCAAGGACGGCGAGGTGCAGGCGCAGCAGATCGGCGCCGTCGGCAAGGCCCAGCTGGCCGGCATGCTCGACAAGGCCCTGGCCTGATCCAGGCAGGCAGCCGGCACCCGCCGGCTGCCGCGGGCCCTGCGCCCGCATGAATGACCCTGCCCCACCCGGCTTGCGCGCCGCCGCGAGCCGGTGTTAGTGTCGGCAGCATCCGGCCGCATTCGCGCGCCGCATCTTCTGGACGACGTTCTTTCCAGAATCCTTTCCCAAACTTCGCCGCCCTGCCGGGCGCTCGCACCTTCCAGCGAGGAATCCAGCACTTGTCCGATATCACTACTTCCGAACCCGGGAGCGCCGACGCGCCCGCCGAGAAGCGCGTGCGCAAGCCGCGCGTCGCCAAGGCCGCCGCCAACACCGCGGCCGACACCGGTTCTTCCCCCACGCATCAATCCGCCCTGCCCCTGGCTGCCGCGCCTGACGCGCCGGCGCCGGTCGCCGCGCCGGCCGCGCCCCAGCAGGCACCGGCCGCGCCATCCGGCGAATCATCGTCCGGCCAGGGCGGCGCGCAGCAGGACACCGGCGACGGTGGCCAGCGCAACCAGAACGGCAACCACAACGCCAAGGGCGGGCAGAACCCGTACCAGCAGCAGGGCCAGGGCCAGAATCAGGGCCAGGGCCAGGGTCAAGGCCAGGGCAACCGCCGCGACCGCTTCCGCAATCGTCGCGACCGTGACCGCAACCGCGGTGGCGATCGCTACAACGACGACGGCATGCCGCAGGACAACAGCGAACAGCAGCCGTTCGTGCGCAGCCAGCAGCCCAACGTTCCCGAAGGCTTCCCGGTCTATTCGCTGAGCGACCTCAAGCGCATGCCGGCGCAGAAGCTGCTGGAAATCGCCGAGCAGCTGCAGATCTCCGAAGGCGTGGCGCGTGCCCGCAAGCAGGACGTGATCTTCGCCCTGCTCAAGGTGCTTACCCGCCACGGTGACGGCGTCGCCGCCGACGGCGTGCTGGAAATCCTGCCCGACGGCTTCGGTTTCCTGCGCGCGGCCGAAGCCAGCTACCTGGCCGGTCCGGACGATACCTACATCTCGCCCAGCCAGATCCGCCGCTTCAACCTGCGCACCGGCGACCACCTGTCCGGCCGCATCCGCTTCCCGAAGGACGGCGAGCGTTACTTCGCGCTGTCGATCGTGGACACCATCAACGGTGAGCCGCTGGAAGCGTCCAAGAACAAGGTGCTGTTCGAGAACCTGACCCCGCTGTTCCCGCGCAAGCGCTTCACCCTGGAACGCGGCAACGGGTCGTCCGAAGACATCACCGGCCGCATCCTCGATCTGATGGCACCGCAGGGCAAGGGTCAGCGTTCGCTGATCGTGTCCCAGCCCAAGGCCGGCAAGACGATGATGATGCAGCAGGTGGCCACGGCGATCACCACCAATCATCCGGACGTGCACCTGATCGTGCTGCTGATCGATGAGCGCCCGGAAGAAGTGACTGAAATGCAGCGCACCGTGCGCGGCGAAGTCATCAGCTCCACCTTCGACGAGCCGGCCGCTCGTCACGTGCAGGTTGCCGAAATGGTGATCGAGCGTGCCAAGCGCCTGGTCGAGCACAAGAAGGACGTGGTGATCCTGCTCGACTCGATCACCCGCCTGGCGCGTGCCTACAACAACGTGGTGCCCAGCTCCGGCAAGGTGCTCACCGGTGGTGTGGACGCCAACGCCCTGCACCGTCCGAAGCGCTTCTTCGGCGCCGCGCGCAACGTGGAGGAAGGCGGCAGCCTGACCATCATCGCCACCGCGCTGGTCGATACCGGCAGCAAGATGGACGAGGTGATCTACGAAGAGTTCAAGGGCACCGGCAACAGCGAAGTGCACCTGAGCCGCCGCATCTCTGAAAAGCGCGTGTTCCCGGCGATCGACATCAACCGCTCGGGTACCCGTCGCGAAGACCTGCTGATCGAACCGGAACTGCTGCAGAAGATCTGGATCCTGCGCAAGCTGCTGCATCCGATGGATGAAATGGCCGCAATGGAATTCCTGCTCGACAAGATGAAGAACACCAAGTCCAACGACGAGTTCTTCGGTTCGATGAAGCGCTGATCGGCGCTGCATCGAAATAGAAAAAGGCCCCGCACTGCGGGGCCTTTTTCGTTGCATCGGTGGGGGCCTCCTCCGTTGGGCCTCCTCCGTTGCATCAATGGGGGCCTCCTCCGTTGCATCGATGGGGGCCTCCTCCGTTGCATCGATGGGGGGCCTCCTCCGTTTCATCGATGGGGGCATCTTTGGTTGCATCGCTGCGGGGCCTCTTTCGTTGCACCTGTGCGGGGACTCTTGCGTCGCACAAGGTAGAGCCGAGCCATGCTCGGCTGCTCTCCGGTCCGTGCATCAAAAAACCTCGCCGGTGCAGAGACCATCCTGGGCCGCCAGCCGAGCATGGCTCGGCTCTACCATTGCCTAACGGGCGGGTGACTGCGCTTTCCGCCTTGTCCGCATCCAGCGACACCCGCACCGGTACGTGGCCTCTTCCGTTGCACCAATGCGGGCCTCCTTCGTTGCATCGGTGCAGGCCTTCTTTCATTGCCCCGGGTAGAGCCGAGCCATGCTCGGCTGCTCTCCGTCCGTGCATAAAACCCCGGTGGTGCAGAGACCTTCCTGGGCCGTCAGCCGAGCATGGCTCGGCTCTACCATTGCCTCACGGGACGCCGACCGCTGCTTCCGCCTCGTCCGCATCCAGCGACACCCGCACCGATACGTGGCCTCTTTCGCTGCACCAATGCGGGGACTCTTTCGTTGCATCGGTGCGGGGCCTTTTCTTTCCACCGGGTAGAGCCGAGCCATGCTCGGCTGCTCTCCGGTCCGTGCATCAAAAACCCCGCCGGTGCAGAGACCATCCGGGGCCGCCAGCCGAGCATGGCTCGGCTCTACCGTTGCCTCACGGGCATCCGACCGCGCCTTCCGCCTTGTCCGCATCCACCGACACCCGCACCTGGGTGAACGCTGCCGCAAACGGCTTGTCCGCGCTGACCACGAACGGGGCTTCCACCGCGCCCAGGTCCACGCCCTGTTTGGCGAAGCACGCCAGCGGCACCGTCACCGTCTGCTTCTGTCCCGGCGCGCGCCTGGCCAGCAGCGGCGCGATATCCACCCCGCCCTCGCAGCCGGTACCGCACTGCATGGTCACTTTCACCGGCGAGCCCGGGCGCTGCACCAGCTGCACGTCGAACTGCAGCGCCCCGTGGTTGCGCGCCAGCGCGGCGAGGTTGCGCCGCGAGGTGCTGCGTGCGATCAGCTGCGCCGGCGCCAGCCAGGTGACTTCCTTGGCGTCCTGCTGGGTGTTCACCTGCACGGTCCGCACCTGCACCACCGGCGTGGTGGCCGGCCAGCGCAGCGTGGCGTTGAGATCATTGCCCAGCGGCTGGGTAGCGCCGCCGGCAGCGACGTGCAGCGAGAACGGCGGCGTGTCGGCACGGTTGAAGATGGGCAGCGTGGTCACCTCACCACAGTTGTCCGGGTTGGCTTCGGGCAGGCGCGCGACGTTCCCCGCCGCGGCATAGCGCAAGCCGTAGCCCAGCTTGAACAGCGCCGGCCGCGTCGGGTCGGGCTGGTCGATCGGTGCCGGGCACGGCACGCCCGGCCACGGGAAGCTCAGCCGGCCGCGGAAATCGTGCGCCGGCGTGCCGTCCTTGCCGGCCACCAGCACGTCGCTGATGCCACGGCCTTCGGTACCGGGTAGCCAGGCGGCCACGAACGCCTGCGACAGGTTCAACAGGTCGTTGACGTACATCGGCCGGCCGGAGAAATACACCGTGACCACCGGTTTGCCGGTGGCCTGGGCGGCGCGCAACACGGCCAGGTCCTGCGGGTAGGCGCGGCTGTGGCTGACCGAATCGGAGGCGAGGATGTCGCCGTTGGTTTCGGCGTAGGGCGTCTCACCGACCACTGCCACGACCACGTCGAACTGCGCGGGGTCCAGCCCGGCAGCGTCGGCGCTGTAGGTCACCTGCCGCGTGCCCAGTTCGGCACGCAATGCGCCCAGTACCGAATCGGCATGGGGGAAATCGGCATTCGTGTTCTCCGTTCCCTGCCAGGTCAGCGACCAGCCACCGGCCTGGTCGGAAAGACTGTCGGCACTCTTGCCCACCACCATCACCCGCGCATCGCGACGCAACGGCAGTGCGCTGCCCTGGTTCTTCAACAGCACCAGCGACTCGCTGACCGCGCGCCGCGCCAGCGCGCGGTGCTGCACCGCGCTGGCGTCGCCGGCGTAACGGCTGTCCGATGGCGCGTGGTCGAACAGGCCGGCGCGCAGCTTGACCCGCAGGATGCGGGTGACCGCATCGTCGATGCGCGCCATCGGGATCTCGCCGCGCTCCACCTGGGCGGTGGTATTGGCGATGAATGCCTTCCAGTCGTCGGGCACCATCACCATGTCGATGCCGGCATTGATCGCCTGCGCACAACTATCGTTACGGCAACCGGGCACCTGCGCGATGCCGTTCCAGTCGGAGACGACGAAGCCATCGAAGCCCATCTTCTCCTTAAGCGCGTCGGTCAGCAGCGCCTTGTTGCCGTGCATCTTGCCGTAGTCCACGCGGCCGCTGCGATCGTTCCAGCTGTTGAAGGAGGCCATCACCGTCTGCACGCCCTCGCCGAGCGCGCCGTAGTAGCCCTGGCCGTGCACGTTGACCATCGTGGCCATGTCCACCCGCGCCTCGCCCTGATCGCGCCCCTGCTCGGTGGCACCGTCGCCGATGTAGTGCTTGGCCGTGGCGACCACGTTGCCGTCGTCGCCAAAGCGGCCCTGCGCGCCCTTGACGTAGGCACGGGCGTACTCGCGCACGCGGGCGGGGTCGGAGGAGAAACTTTCGTAGGTACGGCCCCAGCGCGGATCGTGCGCCACGGCCAGCGTGGGGGCGAAGACCCAGTCGATGCCGGTGGCCCGGGTCGCACGCGCGGTGGCTTCGCCGATCCGCTCGATCAGCGCGGCATCGCCGGCCGCGCCCAGCCCGATGTTGTGCGGGAACAGCGTGGCCCCGTAGACGTTGTTGTGCCCGTGCACCGCGTCGGTGCCCCAGATCACCGGGATCGGCGTGGCCGCGTCGGTGGCCAGCGACGCGGCGCGGTAGGCATCGGCCAGCGCCAGCCAGTCGGCCACGCTGGCATGTTTGTCCATGCCCGGCCACGAACCGCCGCCGTTGAGCACCGAGCCGATGTAGTACTGGCGCACCTGCGCGGGGGTGATGGTCTTGATCTCGGGCTGGGTCATCTGCCCGATCTTCTGCGCCAGGGTCATCTGCGCCAGGATCTGCTGCACGCGCGCTTCGATGGCGGCATCCGGCGTGATCGCGCTGGTCACCCGCGGCCAGTCCTTGAGCGTCTCGCCGGTGGCCGGCGCGGCAGCGACCGGCGCGGCCAGGGCCAACAGCAGGCAGGTACCAAGAAGGGTCTTGTTGGGGCTGTTCACTGACATCTACCTCCGGTGGGAATGACGCGCGATCGGGGCGGGCGTTGCCGCGGTCGGGCGCACTGCGCGGTGCGCAGCACGTCATGCCGACGCGATTTGGATCGGTTCAACGCCCCTGTCTGACAGCGCTGTCATACAAAGCGCGGCCAGTACTGTCAACTGCGCAACGTCGCGGTGGCCGCGTCGGTCCCGCAACGACGGGGGCTGGCGTTCAAACGCGTGCCTGGATCATGCTGCCGGTGTTGCGATGCCGCACGGAATGCGCGGGTACGCCAGAAGTCATCGCGGCATGGCAACATCCGCCTGCATCGGCAACACCGTTTCGACACCGCCGCACTACCATCGGCATCTGCCGACCTGCCCCCACATAGGATCCACCGCACCATGCGTAGTCGAATCGAGGATGTCGCCGCGGTTGCGGGCGTTTCGATCAAGACCGTGTCCCGCGTGCTCAACAACGAGCCCAACGTGCGCGCCGAAACGCGCGAGCGCGTGGCCGCGGCAGTGGCGCGGCTGGGCTACAAGCCCAACCTGTCCGCGCGCAGCCTTGCCGGGCAGCGCTCCTACGCATTGGCGCTGGTCTACAACAACCCCTCGCGCAACTACCTGATGGAAATCCAGAACGGGATGCTCGACGCCTGCCACGCCAGCCACTACAACCTGATCCTGGGGCCGGTCGGCGTCGGCCGCAGCACCCTGCCCGACCTGGCCGCGCTGTTCGAGAATTCGCGGCCCGACGGCGTGGTGCTGATCCCGCCGCTGACCGACGATGCCGTGGTGCTGGCCTACCTGGAGGAGCACGAGATCCCGTTCGCCAGCATCGCCCCGCGCCATCCCGATGGCTGCATCGGGGTGCGCATGGATGAGACCACCGCGGTGGTCGAGCTGATCGGCCACCTGGTCGCGCAGGGCCATCGCCGCATCGCCCACATCAAGGGGCCGCGCGCGCACGGTGCCTGCCAGTGGCGGCTGGCCGGCTATCGCCAGGCGCTGCGTGCGCACGGCATCGCCTACGACCCGGCACTGGTGGCCAGCGGGCAGTTTTCGTTCGAGTCCGGCATCGAGGCAGCCAACACGCTGCTCGACCTGCCACAACCGCCGACGGCGATCTTCGCCGCCAACGACGACATGGCGGCCGCGGTGTACCGCGTGGCCGGGCAGCGCGGCCTGCGCGTGCCCAGGGACCTGTCGGTGTGTGGCTTCGATGACACCCCCATCGCCGGGCACATCTACCCAGCGCTGACCACGGTGCGGCAGCCCACCGCGCGCATGGGCACGCTGGCCACCGAGCAGCTGATCGACCGGATCCGGTCGGCCGACGGCGGGCGCATGGTCACCGTCGAGCATGCGGTCCTGGTGCGTGAGTCCACCCACGCACCCCGTCGGCGCTGAGCGGCGCGTTTACGCGCTGCGGCGCGCGCCCCACCACGCGTAGAAGACGATGTACAGGTAGCACAGCATCGGCAGCAGGAAGGACAGCTGCAGGCCATGGCGATCGGCCAGCCCGCCCATCGCCAGCGGCACCACCGCGCCACCGACGATCGCCATCACCAGCAGGCTCGAACCCTGTCCGGTCAACGCGCCCAGGCGGCTGATGGCCAACGCGAAGATGGTCGGGAACATGATCGAGTTGAACAGGCCGATGCTGACCACCGCCCACTTGGCCAGCCCGCCGCTGCCGAGCATGGTCACCGCCAGCAGCGCCATCACCACCAGCGCGAAGATGCCCAGCAGGCGCCGCGGGTCCAGCCGCGCCAGCAGTACCGTGCCGATCAAGCGGCCGGCCAGTGCACCGCCCCAGTACAATGACACGTAGCGGGTGGCCTCCTGCTCGGTCAGGCCTTCGCCGATGCCCGGCATGGACAGGAAGTTGACCAGCACGCTGCCGATGGACACTTCCGCGCCCACATAGAAGAAGATCGCCAGCACCCCATAACGCAGGTGCCGATGGCGCAGGGCATCACGCAGTCGACCACCGACCGCGCCCTCTTCCACGCCGGGGATGGCCGGCAGGCGGAACATCCAGATCGCCGCGGCCAGCACGAACAGCGCCACGGCCAGGCCGAAGTACGGCAGCTGCACGGACTGCGCCTCGGCGGCGCGATAGGCCAAGGCCTCGGCCTGCGGCAACAGCGCCAGCGCCGCATCGGTGCGCGGCTCGGCGGACAGGATCAGCAACCCGCCAAACAGCGGTGCCAGCGTGGTGCCCAACGCATTCATCGACTGCGCCAGGGTCAACCTGCTGGAACTGGTCTGTTCGGGACCGAGCAGCGCCACGTAGGGGTTGGCCGCTACCTGCAGCACGGTGATGCCGGTGGCGAGCACGAACAACGCACCGAGGAACAGCCCGTACACGTGCGCGTGCGCGGCGGGCCAGAACAGCAACGCGCCGACCCCGGCGATGGCCAGGCCCGCAACGATGCCGCGCTTGTAGCCCACCGCGGCGACCAGTCGCCCGGCCGGCAGCGACATCAGGAAGTACGCGCCGAAGAAAGTGAACTGCACCAGCATCGCCTGCACCCAGGTCAAGGCGAACGCGGCCTTGAGGTGCGGGATGAGGATGTCGTTGAGGCAGGTGAGGAAGCCCCACATGAAGAAAATAGCGGTGACCACCGCCAGCGCCACGCCATTGCTTTGCACGTGTTGCCCGCGAACTGCAGCAGGGTTGTCCATTGCATGTCCTTCCGGAAGGGGGTGCCGGCCACGCGGCGGCCACACATGGAACCCGCTTCGTCCACGATTGTCCAGCGCTGTCAGCCGATCGGTCATGGCAGGACGAACGGTGCCCGGCGCGGCGCGCGGTGTGCTTCGCGCAGTTTCGTTCTGCACTGCACAACGCTGCTGTGCTGCTGAATCCGCACGACCCCGTGCGGTGAAAAACGCATGGCAAGGCCTGCGCCGCAGGCGTTTGCCCGCCTTCCCGTGCACGCCGACGACAGCGCTGGACATCGCCCGCACGGCGCATGGAAAGGGGACCCAAAGGGGTGTTTGTTGACAACGCTGTCAACCATGGCTCCCAATCCGGCCGACTGTGCAGTGGAACCGCGCCATCACGCCGTAGGACCGCCATTATCGATTTCCCTGGGGAGGGAGCTTTCATGAAGACGTACAAGGTCGTGCCTCGCAAAGCGATGCTTGCTTCGGCTCTGCTGGCCGTGCTGGCCAGCCCGGCCTGGGCCCAGGATGCCGCCACGCCGTCGGCGCAGAGCCCCGACCCGACCACGCTCGATGCGGTGCAGGTCACCGGCATCCGTGGCAGCCTCACCTCGTCGATGAACCTCAAGCGCGACAGCCAGGGCGTCGTCGATGGCATCGTCGCCGAGGACATCGGCAAGTTCCCCGATACCAACCTGGCCGAATCGCTGCAGCGCATCAGCGGCGTATCGATCGACCGCACGTCCAGCGGCGAAGGCTCCAAGGTGACCGTGCGCGGCATCGGCCCGGACTTCAACCTGGTGCTGCTCAACGGCCGCCAGATGCCGTCCTCCAACCTCGGCAACGGCGGCGGCGGACTGTCCGGCTCGCGCTCGTTCGACTTCGCCAACATCGCCTCCGAGTCGATCTCGGCGGTGGAGGTGTACAAGACCACCCGCGCCGACAATCCCACCGGCGGCATCGGCGCCACCATCGACATCAAGACGATGCGCCCGCTGGAATCCGAGCCGGTCATCAGCCTCGGCCTGAAGGCGGTCAACGACAGCTCCAACGACAACCTCCCGCGCACGCTGCAGGGCGCCAGCGTCACCGGCGAACTGTCGGGCATCTTCAGCCAGCGCTACGCCGACGACCGCTTCGGCGTGACCTTGAGCGGCAGCTACCAGGAGCGCGACTCCGGCTTCAACCAGGCCACCGTGGCCGAAGGCTGGGCCACGTTCTATGGCAATGAAAGCACCGACTGGCGCGCCCTGCCGCAGCCGGGCCAGGGGTATGCGGACCGCATCCAGAACCGGCCCGGCCCCACCGACGTGTACGCGCGCCCGCAGAACACCGCCTACAACGTCAACGGCGTGCAGCGCCAGCGCACCAATGGCCAGGCCACGTTGCAATGGAAGCCAGCCGACAACGTCACCACCACGCTGGATTACACCTACGTGGAAAACAAAGTGCAGCAGCAGCGCAGCGAGCTGTCGGTGTGGTTCAACTACGGGCCCGGCGACAGCACCTGGACCAATGGCCCGATATCGGCGCCGATCCTCTACAGCGAGGACATGACCAACTCGGACGTGTCCATGGGCGGCATGAAGCTGGCCACCAAGAACACGATGGATTCGCTCGGCTTCAACGTGGACTGGGCAGTGAACGACGCGCTGGACCTGTCCTTCGACGTCCACAACTCGACCGCCGAATCCCAGCCGGACGGCCCGTACGGCTCGGCCGGCGTGCTCGGCGTGGCCGCTTTCGTGCGCGGCAAGACCACCGTGGACTACAGCGGCGACCTGCCGATCATCAACATCGCGCTGCCGCCGGGCGGCGTGCAGGCCGCCGATGCGCTGGTCACCGGTTCGGTGTTCCAGAACAGCTACAACAAGTCCAAGGTGCAGCAGTACCAGGGCCGCGGCACGTTCAAGTTCGCCGACTATTCCGCACTGGATTTCGGCGTGGGCCACACCAAGGTGGAGAACCGCTCGGCCTCGGCGATCATGCAGCGCGACACCTGGGGCGGCCTCGGCACGCCGGCCGACTACGACGACAGCATCTGGTACGCCGATGACATGGCCAGGTACTTCGATGCGTTCTCCGGCCACGGCGACCCGCGCCTGACCGGGCAGTTCCTGGTGTTCGATTTCGACCGCCTGCGCGAACGCGCCGGCCAGGTCGCCGCCAACGGCGAGCCGCCCTGCCCCACCTGTTACCTGGCGCCCACCGAGTACACCGAAGACATCCGCACCACCGAAACCTCCAAGAGCGCCTACCTGCAGTACCGCACCACCTTCGACTGGACGATGCCGCTGCATGTGGCCGCCGGCGTGCGCTACGAGCAGACCGAGGTGGAATCGACCGCGCTGGTGCGCGTGCCGACCAGCATCAACTGGGGCTCGGCCAATGAGTTCAACCTGGGCTACGCCGCCGAGGGTACCTTCATCGGCGGCAAGGGCAAGTACGACTACGTGCTGCCCAACGTGGACCTGAAGCTGGACCTGTCCGAAACACTCGCCCTGCGCGGCAGCTACAGCCGCAGCATCGGCCGGCCCGGCTGGACCCAGATCGACAGCGGTCGGCGCTTCGACACCATCGTGCGCACCCAGGGCGGCACCGGCTCGCGCGGCAACCCGGGCCTGGAGCCGCTGCTGTCGGACAACATCGACCTGTCGCTGGAGTGGTACTACGGCGAATCCAGCTATGCCTCGGTCGGCTTCTTCCGCAAGAACATCAAGAACTTCATCAGCAACACCATCGTGCGCGACAACAGCGCCGGGCTGCATACGCCGGTGGGCGGCACCTACTGGAACGAGGCCTTGGCATCGGGCTGCGGGGTGACCGACATGCCGTGCATCCGCGATTACATCTTCGCCAACCACGACGGCGATCCGGGCGTGACCGCCACCGGCACCAACTCGGCCGGGCAGCGCACCGGCACCATCGTCGGCCAGCCTGGCGACCCGGTGGCCGGGTTCGACATCACCGTGCCGGCCAACCAGCGTTCGGACCACCTGGACGGCTGGGAACTGAGCGTGCAGCAGTTGTTCGGGCAGACCGGCTTCGGCCTGGCCGCCAACTACACCAAGGTGAAATCCGGGCTGACCTTCGACAACCTGAGCCTGGGCGACCAGTACCCGATGATCGGCCTGAGCGATTCGGCCAACCTGGTGCTGTTCTACGAGAAGTACAACTGGCAGGTGCGGGCGGCCTACAACTGGCGCGACACGTTCCTCAACGGCATCGGCGGCCAGGGCCCCAACCCGAACTACACCGATGCCTACGGCCAGCTCGACCTCAACATCAGCTACGCGGTCAGCGACCAGCTCACCCTGAGCCTGGAAGCGATCAACCTGACCGACGAAACCATGCGCACCTACTCGCGCCACACCAACATGCTGCGCTACGCCACCCAGACCGGCCCGCGCTACATGTTCGGGGTCCGCTACACGTTCTGATCCCACCCGGGCCGCCGGTGGCGCGGTCGCTCGACACGAGCGGCCGCTCCGCCGGCGCCCGGTCGCTTCACGCGCCGGCCGTGCGCTACGGTAGGCGCCACCCACTCCATCCCCCGAGGATGTCCATGTCCCCCCTGCCCGGCCCGATCGACGAGATCCCGGACCTGGATCCGGCGCAGCTGCCCGCGCTGCTGCGTTCGTGGACCACCCCGAAGGTGCTGCGCGGCCTGGTCGCGCACTGGCCGATGGTGACCGCCGCGCGTGACTCGGCGGCCGCGGCGGTAGCCCACCTCAAGCAGTTCGACCACGGCCGGATGCCGGTCACCGCCACCACCGCCGCACCGCAGGCGCAGGGCCGGATCTTCTACAACGAGGACATGACCGGCTTCAATTTCCGCCGCGAACAGATCGCCCTGAGGGTGGTGCTGGATACGCTGCTCAAGTACCAGGCCGAACCGGCACCGCCCACCATCTACGTGGCCTCGACCACGCTGGACAGCTTCCTGCCCGGCTTCGCCGCCGCCAACCCGTTGGTGCTGGGCGTGGACGAACCGCTGACCAGCATCTGGATCGGCAACCGCTCGCGCATCGCCGCCCACCAGGACGTGCCGGACAACCTGGCCTGCGTGGCCGCCGGCCGGCGCCGGGTTACCCTGTTCCCGCCCGACCAGATCGACAACCTGTACATCGGGCCGCTGGATTTCACCCCGGCCGGGCAGGCGGTCAGCCTGGTCGATTTCGCTTCGCCGGACCTGCAGCGCTTCCCGCGCTTCCCCGTGGCGCTTGCGCAGGCCCAGGTCGCCGAGCTGGGACCGGGGGATGCGGTGTTCATTCCCTCGTTGTGGTGGCACCACATGGAAGGCCTGGACGCCTTCAACGTGCTGGTCAACAGCTGGTGGCGGCCGGTGCCGGCGTGGATGGACGCGCCGATGAATGCCCTGATGCTGGCGATGCTGGCCCTGCGCGAGCTGCCACCCGCGCAGCGCGCGCACTGGCGGGCCCTGTTTGACCACTACGTGTTCGAGGCCGACGCGGGAACCCACGCGCATGTTCCCGCACACGCGCGCGGCGTGCTGGCACCGCTGGATGCCGCCACGGCCGGCAACGTGCGCAGCGTGCTGCGCAGGCGCCTGGAGCGCTGAGCGCTGCGGCACGCACCGCTTCACCCACGCGGCGGCGGAATCCGCAATAATCCGCGCCGTGACCGTAGTCCGCCCGGGAGCGGGGAAGTCGTGCGCTCCTGATTGCTCCATCGATGCCGTTCCATCCGTCCCTCGGCTGGCGCAGCACCCTGCCAGTCCGAATCGCCCGCATGCGCCCGTTGTCCACCCGTCTGAACCTCGGCAAGCTCATCCTTGCCCTGGCCCTGCTCAGTGCGCTGGTCGCCCTGGCCAATGCCCTGCACGCCAGTTACCGCGTGCAGCGCGAACAGCTGATCGGCAATACCCTGGAAGCCAACCGGGTGTATGCCAGCAAGCTGGCCGAGACCACCCAGAATTTCATCCAGTCCGCGCAGCAGCAGCTGGCCTACAGCGCCACCACGTTGGGCCAACGCGCGCACGACCGCGGCGAACTGGAGGCCGAAGCGGCGCGCCTGCAACTGCAGACCAACAGCTTCAACTCGGTGTTGATCGTGGACCCGGCCGGCACCGTGCTCGCCACCTCGCCGCTGAGCCTGGCCCTGCAGGGCGTGGTCCTCAACAGCCCGGGCAACAAGGAAGCGCTGGCCCGCCGCGAGCCGTTCATCAGCGACCCCTACCAGTCGGCCACCGGTCGCCTGATCGTGGCCATTTCGCACCCGATCTTCAGCGCGCAGGGCCAGTACAAGGGTTATGTCAGCGGCACCCTCTACCTGCGCGAACGCAGCATCCTGCAGACCCTGCTCGGCAAGCACTACTACCGCGACGGGTCCTACCTGTACGTGGTCGACCGCAACGGCCGCATCCTGTACCACGTCGAGCCGGACCGGGTCGGCCAGTTGGCGCAGGAGAACCCGGCGGTGCAGGCAGTCGGCAAGGGCCATTCCGGCGCGCAGCAGGTGCGCAACAGCCACGGCGTGGAAATGCTCGCCGGGTACGCACCCGTGCCGGCGGTGCGTTGGGGCGTGGTGGCGCAACGCCCCACCGAGGCAACCTTGGCACCGCTGGCGAGCCTGATGACCTCGGTGATCTGGAACGCCATCCCGTTGGGCGTGCTGTCGCTGCTGGTCACGTGGTGGTGCGCGCGGCGCATCTCGCTGCCGCTGTGGCAACTGGCCCGCAACGTGCAGAACCGCGACACCGGCATCGCCATCCGCCATGTCACCGGCATCCGCGCCTGGTACTACGAGGTGTCCCACCTCAAGCAGGCCCTGCTGTACAGCTTCAACCTGCTGCAGGACCGCATCGGCAAACTCAACCGGGCCAGCATGACCGACCCGCTCACCGGCCTGCAGAACCGCCGGGGGCTGCAGCAGGGGCTGGAGGACTGGCAGGCGCGTGGCCAGCCGTTCGGGATCATCGCGCTGGACATCGACCGCTTCAAGACCATCAACGACCGCTTCGGCCATGCCGTGGGCGATGCCGTGATCCTGCGCATCGCGCAGCTGATGCGCGACGACTCGCGTGATACCGACCTGCTGTGCCGCAATGGCGGCGAGGAATTCCTGATCCTGCTGCCGGGGATCGACACCGACGCCTCGGCGCGCATCGCCGAGCGCCTGCGCGTGCAGGTGGCCGCGGAGGTGTTCGACGAGGTCGGCTCGGTGACGGTGTCGCTCGGCGTGGCCCATTACCCCAGTTACCACGACGACCCGCAGCAGGCCCTGCGCCTGGCCGACAAGGCCCTGTACATGGCCAAGGAACAGGGCCGCAACCGCACCGTGGTGTACCCGCAGGCGTGAGCTTGCGGGCGGCGCCGGGGCCACGCCGGCGCCGCTGATCCACAGCGACGCCGACAGGGGTGGCTCAGCCCTGGCCGAGCACCGTCTTGAGGACCGGCCCGCGCGTGTCGCCGGCCACATACACGCCGTCACCCAGCGCGTCCGGCGCTACCGCCACGGGCTCGGGCTGCTGCCATGCCGCCCGCTGGCGAGGGCCAGGCAGATACGGCTCCCACGCAGGCACGTCGCGCGAAGGGGGCTGATCGGCATAGCGCACCGGCAAGCGCACCACCCAGGTCTCGCGATCGGCCAATGGGCCCTGCGTGGGGATGCGGAACTGCCAGTCACGGACCGCCTGGATGGCGCTGTCGGCAAATGCAGTGCGGACCCTGTCGAGCTGGCGCGGCGGCACCAGCACGCGCAGGTTGACCTGCTCGGCGGCGACATTGCGCACCTTTCCATCGCGCCCGACCTGGATCAGCAGGAACACATCGGCGGCGGCACCGCGACCGGCGGTGCGCACCGGGTAGGTCGGCACCGAACCGCTCAGCCGTGCCGGCCGGGTCAGGTCGTCTTCCCGATACTCCATGAAACTGGCGCTGCGGATCTCGATCCGGGCGCTGCCATCGCCCTGCACCTTGCCGACCACGCGCAACGAGACCGGCGTGGTGATGGGCACCGCCCTGCCCTCCTGCAGCGTCGGCTCGAACGCCCAGCCGGCCATCGATTCCTTGACGAAGCCGACCACGCCGGCGGGGATGGCCTGTTCGTCCTTCAGGCGCACCGCGACCACGTGGCCGTCGGCCCCGATATCCAGGCTGCCATGAATCCGCATGCTCGATTCCACCTGGTCCTGCAACGCCCGCATGCTGGGCGCCGCCTCGACGCTCGCGGGGCTTGCGCTCACGCCAGCCAGGCCCAGCCCGGCGACCAATATCCAACGCAACGATGACGCCATTGCCATGACTCCTTGTCCTGATCGGACCGACAGCCTAGCAAACCACGCCGATCGATTCGGCGACATCCGCGCCGCACCGGCGCCGGCGCGCCGGATCAGCCGCCGAGCGGGGTCAGCAGCCGCGGGCCCCGGCTGGCCGCATCGGCCATGAAGACGCCCCCCTCGGGCAGCAGGTCCGCGTTGGCATCGGCGCCCAGCGCGGTGTCGGCGCGCCAGGGCGCCTGCTGGCGCGGGCCCGGGATGTAGGCATCCCAGCGGCCGTAGCGTGCCTCGCGGTCGTCGTTGAGGGCGAAGTGCACCGGCACGCGGACGGTCCAGCTGGCATCGTCCTTGCGCTCGCCGGTGGTGGGGACCCTGAAGGTCCATTTGCGCGCCGCCGCCATCGACACCTGGGACAGCTTGTCGCGCATCCGGCGCATCACCGCTTCGTTGGTGGCCAGGCGCAGATTGACCTGCTCGGTGGCCACGTCGATCACCTTGCCATCGCGCCCCACCTGCACCAGCAGCAGCACGTCGCCGCGCCCTCCGATGCTGTAGACCTCCTTGGGATAGGCCGGCGGAGACGCCTTCAGCCGCGTCACGTCTTCGGTGGAGGCCGGGTCGTAGCGCTCGAAGTTGGCCGCCAGCAGCGTCACCTGTTGACGGCCATCGTCGGTGACCTTGCCGCCCAGGCGGATGCTGACCGGCGTGCGTGCCTTGACCGGGCGGCCGTCGACCTGCACCGGTTCGAACCGCCAGTGCTGCACCTGGCCTTCGACGAAGCCGGCGAGCGCGTCGTTGACCTTGTCGCGCTTGTCCAGGGTGAAGCCTTCGACCTGGCCCTGGGGACCGATATCGATGTGGCCGGTGAGCACCATGCTGGCTTCGGCCTGTTGCAGGACCTGGCTCCGGCTCTGCGCGCCTGCGCCCGGAAGCATGACCATGCTGGCAGCGCCGACGGCGAGCGCCAGCGCAAGAATATGGGATGAACGCATCGCACCTGCTCCTTGTGGATGCATCGAAGCGTAGCGCAGGCACGCCTCGCCCGCCAATCAGGCCAACCGATGGCTGGACGCGTACGGCGCGGTGTCGGGAAAGTCACCCGCAGCGAAGCGCGCCTGCAGGCCCTGCCACCAGCCCGGGTCGAACAGATGCGCGAAGTGCTCGCGTACCGCCGCCAGCTCGGCGGCCGGCAGGCCCATGAACATCCAGAAGCGCTCGGGAAAGACATCGCGCGGGCCGATCTGGAACCACGGCTCGTCAGCCAGCGCCTCCTCGTCGTTACGCGGCGTGGGCCACGCGCGGAAGTGGCAGTCGCTGACCAGGCACAGCTCGTCGTAGTCGTAGAACACCGCGCGCCCATGCCGGGACACACCGAAGTTCTTGGGCAGCATGTCGCCCGGGAAGATGTTGTTGCGGGCCATGTCGGTGATCGCCTGCGCATAGTCCAGCGCGGCCCGGCGCCGCGCCTCGCTGCCCTGCTCGCGCAGGTACAGGTTGAGCGGGCGGAACCGGCGCTGCACATAGCACAGCGCGATCACCAGCTCATCGCCCTCCGCGTGCACGCTGCCGCTGCACTGGCCCAGCAGTTCCGCCAGCAAGGCCGGGGAAAACCGCGCACGCGGAAAACGCAGGTGGCGGTATGGCTGCGCGTCGAGCAGGCGACCGACCCGGTCCAGGTTGAACACCAGCGCGTACTTTTCTTCCACCTGGTGCCGGGTCATGGACTTGGGCCAGGCGAAGCGGTCGCGGATCAGCTTGAACACCAGCGGGTAGCTGGGCAGGGTGAACACCGCCATGACCATGCCGGGGGTGCCATCGGCATGCACCAGCTGCTCGCTGGCCTGCTCCTGGAAATGCCGGAAGAACGTGCGGTAGCGCTCGGTCTTGCCCTGCTTGGCACGGCCGAGCACGGTGTAGATCTCGTCGATCGGCTTGGCCGGCAGCAGGCTGCGCAGGAACACCACCGCATCGCCGACCGTGGCCAGGTCGGCCTGGAAATAGCTGCGCGAGACGCCGAACAGATGCGCCACGTCGCGCCGGCCGGTGAGCACGGCCTCGGCACGCAGTCCTTGCCCGTCGTTGACCAGCGCGATCACGCACGGCGAAAAGCGATGCTCGCCAAACACGCGCCCCACCAGGTAGGCGCGTCGCTCGCGATAGAACACCGTATCGAGCAGTTCGATGCTGCGCACCGGGTAGTCGCCCCAATGGGCCAGGTCGTCCTGCAGGCGCACCGCGATGGCCGCCGCGCAGCGCAACTGGTGCGCATAGGGGATGTCGAAGCGGTAGTCGCCGAGCACCCGCACGATCGCCTCGGCCGGGCGCGTGGCCGACAGCGTGTAGCTGTGCCGCGCCACCGGGTGGGTGATGGCGTCGGAAGGCTCCACGTCCATCGCCATGAACTCGATCGCCGCATCCACGCCCTCGGTGGCGAACAGCCGCCGCGCCAGGGTGTTGTAGAAGGTCTTGTACAGCTCGGCATCGATCAGCCCGTCCAGCAGCGCCGCATAGGCCGGGCGGATCTGCAGCCACAGCGCGCGGGTGCCCACGCTGTCGCCGGCGGCGCGGCGCACCGCATCCACGGTCTGCGCGATGCACAGGTCGTACAGCCCGATCCGCTCCACCGCGTCGGCCCGCGCACCGGCCCAGTCACGGCGCTGGAAGCGTCCCCGCGCCCGCCGCGTCACTGCCGCGAAGCGCGCGTGGTAGGCCTCGAAGCCGTCGCGGATCAGGCCTGCCAGCAGTCGAGCATCACCATCGGCACCACGCATGCGGGCAGACCCATAAGACCTGCACCAACCATACGACAGCCGGCCCCGCCCCGGGTAGAGCCGACCGTGGGTCGGCTGCACCGGACGGACAGACGCGCCGCCGGACGCCACTGCGCCACGCCCGGCGGCGGCAGGCTACAGCGCCAGTTCGGCCTCCACGTCCTGCACCTTGCGCCGCGCCAGCGCCAGGTTGGACTTGTTGCGATCCAGCACCAGGTACAGGAACAGGCCCTTCTTGCGCGAGACGGGGCGCAGGATGTGGTACGCCTTGCCCAGCGAGATCAGGATGTCCTCGATGGTGTCGTTGAGGTTGAGCGAGGCCGCCGTCTTCATCTTGGCGCGGATCACTTCGGTATTGCCCGCTGCGGCCACTTCCATGTCCATCCCCGAGCCGGCCTCCCCCAGCAGCATGCCGCTCTCGTAATCGACCAGCGCCACTGCCTGGGCGCCATCGATGGTCATCAGCGCGTTCAAGGTATCGTCGAGTCCTGCCATGTTGCACCCCGTTGGTTGTCGAGCCCCGTCTTCCCCTGCGGATCGGCTCGTGATCCGCTGAGTTCGGCCATGATGTTCCGGCCACATTCCTTGGCATTCCACAGCACCTTGCCGATCACGCAGCGCGCATCGCAGGCGGTCATCAGCAGCAGGGGGGCCGGCTCGGCAGGCAACGCCAGCATCAGCACCTTGCCGCCGTCGGCCTCGAGCATCAGCACCTCCAGCTCGCCCAGCGCCAGCTCGCGCCCGACTGCCGCGGCCAGGGCCAACATCGCGCTGGTCATCGCCGCCAACCGTTCGCCGTTGCCATGGGTGCCGGCCGCCGGCACCAGGGCGAAGCCATCCACGCTGGCCAGCACCACGCTGCGCACGCCGTTGATGTCGTCGGCAAAGCGCTGCAGGTGACCGGCCAGGCGTGTCCGCAGTGCGGCATCCAGGCCGCGCACCTCGTGTCCGTCAGCCATGCGCCGCCACCAGTGCCCCGGCTTCCATCTCGCTCATCAGCACGTCCATCAGGCACAGCCCCTGTTCGCGGTCGCGCGCATCCAGCGGCACCACCGGCGACCAGCGCCCCTCGCGCCCGGCCCGGACCGCGCAGGCCTCCAGGTCGAACTGCGGGGCCAGGTCCAGCCGCGACACCCCGATCACCGCCGGCACCTGCGCGGCGTGCTGCAGCAGCACGCCCAGGTAGGCCTCCAGCTCGGCGATCGCCGTGCCGCGGGTGGCGTCGAGCAGCAGCACCACCCCGCTCGCGCCCTGCAGCAGGATCGGCCACAGGAAGTCGAACCGCTGCTGCCCGGGCGTGCCGTACAGGCGCAACCGGTCGCCGTTGGGCAGGTCGATGTCGGCATAGTCCATGGCCACGGTGGTCGAGGCCTTGTCGGCGCCCTGGCGGTCGCTGTTGTGCACATCGGTGTCGATCACCGCGCCGGCCGCGATCGCGCGCACCAGTGTCGACTTGCCGCTGCCCATGCTGCCGAGCACCACGATCTTGTGTTCGCGCATGCTCAGCCCCCGCCACGCTGGCGCACGCTGCGCCACATCCGGGCCAGCAGCCCGCCGCCTTCGCTGGCCACGCTGGCCAGCCGGCTGCCCTCTGCCGCCGGCTCCAGCGCGGCGTAGCCGCACAGGTAGGCCGGGTGCACGAACGCACGCACCGCGGCACCGGAAATGTCCAGAAACGAGGCGCATTCGTCCACGCTGCAGGCGCGCTTGAGCAGCAGCGAACACAGCCGGAAGCTGTCGTGCTGGTGGCCCAGTACGCGGAAATCCGGCCAGCGCAACAGGCGCACGCGCGCGTGCCGCTGCAGGCGTGCATCCAGGTCGTCCCAGTGCGCCGGGTGCTGGCCCCATTGCCACAACAGCGGGCGCAAGGACTGGCGCGGCAGGTCGCCGGCCAGCTGCTGGTAGCGCTTGGCCGCAATACCGTGCAGTGCCAGGCGCTCGAAATCATCGGACAGCAGTTGCGCCAGTTCGGCATTGCCGCTGCCATCGGGCACCACCATCTGGTCCTGCTCGAAGTCCAGCAGCAACAACGGCAACCCATCCAGGGCAAGCACGGCATGCCCATGCCGCGACTGCAGGCTCTCGCGCAGCGCGCGGGTGATGGCCTTGGCCGCGCGCGCCGCGATGGGCTCCTCGATCGGCGCCGATACCGCCGGCATCTGCCGCAGTGCATGCTCGATCGCGTGGTCGTCGAGCACGGCATGTTCATCGCCCTGCCCATGCCGCAGGTGGCCATGCTGGTCTTCGATCCAGAACTGGATCCTGGGCCGCTCGCGCACCATCCGCATCGCCGCATTGCGCAGCGCGGGCGTGTCCTTGATCACCAGCAGGTCGCAATCGTCCAGATCGCGGCAACTGCGCACGGTATCGGCCGGCAACGCCGCCGCCGCACGCAGGCGCTGCAGCAAGGCGTGCTCCCCCTGGATATCCGATCCAACCACCAGCACCCTGGCCATCGCCTTCCCCTGCGCTGTGAGAGTTCACACTTACTGCAGAAAAGATCGTCGATAGGCTATGCCATCGATATCGGCCTATAAGTGATGGATCGCACAGATTGAGTTGACGTTTGCGCACCGTGCGCGGCCGTCCGGACGCCGTCGCGACAAGGCAAGTTCCGTTCCATTCGCGTTGACACGACCTTCATGCCGGAGACCCGGGCACGACCACCGTCACACTCGCCGAGGTGGCGGGAGCTGGCCGCCCTCAACGGCGACGTCGCCTCGATCATCTGGCTGCAACGCGGCGAACCGGACCCGATCACGCACGCCGCCTACCTGGCCCTGGTCGAACAGGTGGTGGCGGCCGATGATCCCACCGCGATGCTCTACCTGGGCGACATGCGCCACGAGGCTGGTGGGGACGAGGCCGTGGACTTCACCCGCGGCGAGGTGGCGGGTCATGCGTGGCAGATCGCGGCGTGCAGGCGCGGGCTGGACTGCGCGGCAGGGAGCGCGTTGATGGACCAGTTCTGCATGGCGGGCATGTGCGCACCGTCGGACCTGGAGGCGTACATCCGCGCCGAGGTGGCCCGTCAGGGGGGCGACGTGGACCAGCTGGATGCCGCGGTGGACAGCATCCTGGCCCTGTTCCCGGCGCCACCGCGTCAGCACCGCCGCTAGTGCGCCGCGCACAAAAAACCCGCGCCGAGGCGCGGGTTCTTCGTCCATCACCGCGTGTGCGGCAGGCGGAGCTTACAGCGCGGCCAGCGCACTGTTGAGGGTCGCGCTCGGACGCATCGCCGCCGCCGCCTTGGCCACGTCCGGACGGTAGTAACCGCCGATGTCCACCGGCTTACCCTGCACCGCGGCCAGTTCTTCAACGATCTTCTGTTCGTTGTCGGCCAGTGCCTTGGCCAGCGGAGCGAAGCGGGCCTTCAGCGCGGCATCGTCATCCTGCGCGGCCAGGGCCTGGGCCCAGTACAGCGCGATGTAGAAGTGGCTGCCGCGGTTGTCGATGCCACCGAGCTTGCGCGAGGGCGACTTGTCGTTGTCCAGGAACTGGCCGTTGGCCTGGTCCAGGGTCTTGGCCAGCACGGTTGCGCCCGCATTGTCGTAGCGGTTGCCCAGGTGTTCCAGCGAGGCCGCCAGGGCCAGGAACTCGCCCAGCGAATCCCAGCGCAGGTAGTCCTCTTCCACGAACTGCTGCACGTGCTTGGGCGCCGAACCACCGGCACCGGTCTCGAACAGGCCGCCACCGGCCATCAGCGGCACGATCGACAGCATCTTGGCGCTGGTGCCCAGCTCCATGATCGGGAACAGGTCGGTCAGGTAGTCGCGCAGCACGTTGCCGGTCACCGAGATGGTGTCCTCGCCCTTGCGGATGCGGTCCAGCGAGAAGGCCGTCGCTTCCACCGGGGCCAGGATGCGGATATCCAGGCCGGTGGTGTCGTGGTCCTTCAGGTAGGTCTCGACCTTGGCGATCACCTGCGCATCGTGGGCGCGGCTGGCGTCCAGCCAGAACACCGCCGGGGTGCTGCTCAGGCGCGCGCGGTTCACGGCCAGCTTGACCCAGTCCTGGATCGGGGCGTCCTTGGTCTGGCACATGCGCCAGATGTCGCCGGTCTGCACGGCATGCTCGAAGACCACGTTGCCGGCCTCGTCGGTAACGCGCACGGTGCCATCGGCCGGGATCTGGAAGGTCTTGTCGTGCGAGCCGTATTCCTCGGCCTTCTGCGCCATCAGGCCCACGTTGGGCACCGAGCCCATGGTGGCCGGGTCGAACGCACCGTGGGTGCGGCAATCATCGATCACCGCCTGGTACACACCGGCGTAGCAACGGTCCGGGATGACCGCCTTGGTGTCCTGCAGCTTGCCTTCGGCGTTCCACATGCCGCCCGAGTCACGGATCATCGCCGGCATCGAGGCGTCGACGATCACATCGCTCGGCACGTGCAGGTTGGTGATGCCCTTGTCGGAATTGACCATGGCCAGGCCCGGGCGCTTGCCGTACTCGGCCGCCAGGTCGGCCTTGATCGCTTCCTGGGTGGCGTCGGGCAGCTGCGGCAGGCGCGCGAACAGGTCGCCGATGCCGTTGTTGGGATCGAAACCGGCCTGCTTGAGCACGTCGGCGTGCTTGGTCAGCACGTCCTTGTAGAACTCTTCGACGACCACGCCGAACATGATCGGGTCGGAGACCTTCATCATGGTGGCCTTGAGGTGCAGCGAGAACAGCACGCCCTTGGCCTTGGCATCGGCGATCTGCGCCTGCACGAACGAAGCCAGCGCGTTGCGGCTCATCACGGCGGCATCGACGATCTCGCCGGCCTTGACCGCGGTCTTTTCCTTCAGCACGACGGTCGTGCCATCGGCCTGCTGCAGCTCGATCTTCAGGCTGCCGGCGCTGGCCAGCGTGGCCGACTTTTCGCTGCCGTAGAAATCGCCGCCGTCCATGTGCGAGACGTGCGACTTGGATTCGGTGGACCACTTGCCCATACGGTGCGGGTGCTTGCGCGCGTAGTTCTTCACCGACAGCGGCGCACGGCGGTCCGAGTTGCCTTCGCGCAGCACCGGGTTGACCGCGCTGCCCTTGACTTTGTCGTAGCGCGCCTTGATGTCGCGCGAGACGTCGTCGGTCGGCACGTCCGGGTAGTTCGGCAGCGCGAAGCCCTGGTCCTGCAGTTCCTTGATCGCCGCCTTCAGCTGCGGCACCGAGGCGCTGATGTTGGGCAGCTTGATGATGTTGGCGTCCGGGGTGGTCGCCAGCTGGCCCAGCTCGGCCAGGTGGTCGGCTTCCTTCTGGTCGTCCTTCAGGTAATCCGGGAACAGCGCCAGGATGCGGCCGGACAGGGAGATATCGCGGGTTTCAACGGCGATGCCGGCGGTGGCGGTGTAGGCCTCGACGATCGGCAGCAGCGACTGGGTGGCCAGGAACGGTGCTTCGTCGGTCAGCGTGTAGAGGATCTTGGGCGTGTTCGACATGGGGGACTGATGCTCTCTTGCAGATCTGAGGAGTAATGGCCGACGGCGATGCCGGGCCGCGTGCAACCGTGTCACTTTCCCGTGGACCGCGCCGCTCGGCGCGCGCTGCGGGAAACCCCCGCATTGTCGCGTTTTCAGCCCCCCGGAGCAAAGCCGGGCCATACGCGGCGGTACTGCAACGCTGCGATCCATGCCCCGGCCGTTCGTGTCGCCTGAAACCGTTCCGGGCCCCGCCCCGGCACGGGAACCGTGTTTATGCGCGGGCTGATGCCGCCTTAACCTGGGGTCGGGGTATAGTCGGCGCGGTTGGACGAAACAGGATGGTCGTCATGTGGAAATTCGGTCTGCCGGCGACGGCGATGATGGTTCTTCTAGCATCAGGAGGGTGCGCGATGTCCAATTCCGCTCATGCGGTTCCCGAGGCTGCCGCCACCCTGCAGGTGCCGGTGGAGACGCCGACGCCCAAGGTGTTCGCCTGCGCCCGCCAGCGGCTGGCCGAGCTGGGCCGGGATGAGGCCCTGTGGGACCACGCGGTGACCCGAGAGGATGTGCAGCACGGCGTGCTGGAAACGGGCGATTTCCCCGAGGACAACATCAGCGGCTTCCGCCTGCACCTGCAGCATGACCCGGCCAAGGGCGCGGTCGCGCTGCGACTGCGCGGAGCGGGCGCCTATTTCGTTGACCAGGGCGTGGATGCCGGGCTGAAGGAATTCCAGGCCGGCTTCTCGGCCTGCCTGGCGTCCCCATAAGCAAGCCCGGGAACGGCGCAGGCGCGTGGTTGCGCGCGGCCTGCGCACATCACATCAAGGAGAGGACGCATGCCGGACGACCAGTACTCCATCGAAGCCCGATCCCTGCGCGTGGCCGGCGTGGCCAGCCACGACTATTGGGTGCTGCGTGGCCCGGACGGCAAGGACATGGCCGAACTGCACGGCCTGGCCACCGACCGCGAGACCAACCGTGCCATCCCGATCGGCACCGACGAAAAGAAGCATTCGCTGCGCATCTGGCATTACGTGCATGACAAGGAATTCGCTGCCGAGCATGGGGTCAAGCCCACGCGCGAAACCTACATCGAGGAAGGCCAGCAGCACCACACCGTGCTCAGCGGCAGCAAGGAGGACGTGCTGGGGCGCTGGAACGCCGCCGTGGCCGCCAAGGAGCCGTTGAACGCGCTCGACCTCAATTATCCCAAGTACGGCTTCAAGGTGTTCAGCGATACGGTCAACAGCAATTCGGCCTATCGCACCTTGGGCGAAGTAATGGGCGTGCCGGTGAAGGACTTCGGGGGCGTGATCGAACCGGGCCTCGACAACCGGATGACCACCCCGGAGGAGATCGAGAAGCTGCGCAACAAGGACTACCCGGTGCTGTCGTCGCGGGAGCCCGTGGCGCGCGAGCCCGAACAGGGCCAACTCGCGCAGACCGATGCGGCGAGTCCGGCGACCGGCGCCGGTGCCCTGCTGGCCGGCGCACGCGACGGCGAGGCGGCGCTTGGCACTGCGATGCGCGAGCTGCAGGCCTCCGCGCAAGGGCAGGAATTTGCCGCGCGCGCGCAGGCGCAGGCGCAAGCCCAGACCGTGGCCGACGCCGGGCGCGAACCCGACGCAGCACAGCAGGCGGCCGCGCGCAGCTGAGCGCGCTGCTGGCCTGCTTCGCGGTGGCCATACCCCTGTAAACAAAAAAGACGCAGCCTCGCGGCTGCGTCCATCGTGAGCCTGTTGCCGGAAGAGAGTCGGCGCGGGCTTACTTGACCTCGAACTCTTGCGGCGTTCCGGCCGCCTTACCATCTACCGTGACTTCCGCGCGGTACTTGCCCGCCGGCCAGCCCTTGGCATTCTTGAAGGTGATGTTGGTGGTCTCGGCCGCCGTGGTGTTCAGCGTCTGCGAGTTCTCACCGGCCACCTGGCCATCCTGGAAGGTCAGCTTGGCGCCGACATTGGCGTTGCTGGCGGCACCGTCGGTGCGGACCGACACGATGATGTCGTCCTTCGGGGCGAACAGCGCCGTGGTGGCCACGCTCTTGTCGGCGGCAGCGGTCTTGCCCACGGTGACGGTGGACACGGTCACCCCGGCGGCAGCGGCCATCGGCTGCGGCGCGGCCTGGGTCATCGGTTCCGGCGCAGCCGGCGTGGTCGCCGCGGCGGGCTGTGCATTGTTGTCGGCGGTGTCTTCTTTCTTCTTGCAACCGACCAGCGCAACGGTGGCCAGCAAGGCAGCGAGTACGGCGGTACTGATGGACGTCTTCTTCATGGAATTCCTCCCTGGGAATCTGTGGAATGCAAGTGGAACGACTCAGCCTTTGGGCGGCAACTTGAGGGTCTGGCCCGGGAAGATCTTGTCCGGGTCGTCCAGCACATCACGGTTGGCCTCGAAGATTTTCTGCCAGGCGTTGGCGTCGCCCAGCTCCTGTTTGGCGATCTTCGACAGCGAGTCGCCCTTCTGTACGGTGTAGGTGCCTCCCACCTTCTCGGCGGTGGTATCCACCGATGAGGTGACGCCGGAGAAATCAGCCTTGTCCACCTTCTGCGCGGTACTGTCCACGCTCGAGGTGACACCGGAGAAATCGGCTTTCTTATCGGTACTCATCCACACGCTCCCGTCTTCATTGACGACATGGGAGGCACGGTGTCACAGCCCGTGTTAATGAGACATGGCGTGGATGTGAAGACGTGCGGAACGAGGGGCGACGGCGGCGCCACGCCCTGTGTGACTGGACCCATCAGGTCAGGCCGCCCACGCAGCCACGCAGGGCGTGGCGCTCCCCCAGCCCCGGGCGGGCCGGGGCGGCGGCGGCCCGTTGCCGGCCACTGGCCGGCAACCGGTTACTGGCGCAGGTCGCGCACGGTGCGGGCCGGCAGATCGATGCCCGGGCTGGCCCGCCACGGGTTGATGTCCAGGCCGCCGCGGCGGGTGTAGCGCGCTTCCACTTCCAGCCACTGCGGTGCGCAGCGCTGGGTGATTTCGCTGAAGATCCGCTCCACGCACTGCTCGTGGAACTCGGCGTGTTCGCGGTAGCTGACCAGGTACTTCAACAGCCCCTCGCGGTCGATCTGCGGCCCGTGGTATCGGAGGCTCACACTGGCCCAGTCCGGCTGCCCGGTCACCGGACAATTGGACTTGAGCAGCGCCGAGCTCAGCGTCTCGGTGACGATCTGCGACGCATCCGCCGACAGGAACCCCGGCGCCGGCGGACCGTAGCACTCGATCGCCACGTCCAGGTCGTCCAGCGACTCGCCCTCGGCATCCTCCACCAGCACCGGCACCCCGAAGCGCACCGTCACCACCGCGCCTGCGCACGTCGACAGATCGGTCACCATGCGCAGCCGCGCCGCCTCGTCATCATCGAAACGCGTGCTGTTGAGCGAATTGAGGTACAGCTTGAACGACTTGGATTCGATCAGGTTCGGCGACGTGCACGGCACGCTGATCGTGGCCACCGCCACCCGCGGCTTGCCGCGCCGGTCCAGCCAGCTCAGCTCATAGGCCTGCCAACGGTCGTGCCCGACGAACGGCAGCGCCGCCTCGTCCAGCCCGATCTCTTCACGCGCGCCACGGCGCGGAATGGGAAACAGCAGCGCGGGATCGTACTGCGACGGGTAAGCAACCTCGCGACCGAGGCTGGAGTCCTGGGGGGTATTCATCCGCCCATTTTACGCTGGTGGCCGAGCCACGTCCGACACCTGCCGCCACCTGGTCAGTACCGAGCCTCGCCCCGGCCATTGGCCGGGACCTCCCCTGGCTGCCCTGCCTCCGCCTCCCCGCCCGTCACCAGCCAACGGTCCGGGGGGAGCCGGGGTGGGGTGGCGGGGCCCCTGTCCCCCAAACACGGGTTCAAGGCGTGCCCTGAGTGCTCCGGCTCCGGCTCCGGCTCCAGCTCCAGCTCCAGCTCCGGCTCCGGCTTCGCCGTCCCATCCGTCACCAGCCAACTGTCCGGGGGTGGGCCGGGGTGGGGTGGCGGGACCGTTGTGCGCCATGGATGGCGCACAAAGAGCCCCCATGGATGGGTTCACGGCGTGTCCCGCCACCCCACCCCGGCCCGCCCCACGCATGACAAACCCGCGCCGACAATCGCCCTTCCCATCGCCTTTGATCAAGATCCAGATCTTGATCTGTATCCAGAACCCACCCTCACCCCGCCGCAGGCGCAGCCCCCCCCGCCCCATTGAGATAATCCAGACTCACCTGCAGCAACGCCCGCAACCCCACGTCCAGCGCCTTCTCATCCAGCAGGAACTTCGGCGAATGGTTCGCCGGTGCCGTGGCAGGATCGATCCCCACGCTAGTGGACCCCACGAAGAAGAACAGCCCCGGCACCTCCTTCGCGTACAACGAAAAATCCTCCGCCCCCATCTGCAGCGGCGGCTCGTACACATTCTCCGCCCCCACCACCGCCTGCAGGCTCGGCAACATCCGCGCCGTCAGCGCCGGATCGTTCACCGTCGCCGGATTGCCCTCGGACTCATAGATCTCCGTCACCGCCTTCGCCCCATGCGCCGCCGCCGTATGCTCGGCCACGTTGCGCAGGTCCGCGAAAATCTGTTGCCGCATCCCCTCGTCGAACGTCCGGATCGTCCCCACCATCTCCACCTCGTCGGGAATGATGTTGTAGCGGATACCGCCCTTGATCGCCCCGAACGTCAGCACCGCCGGCTGCTTGGACAGATTCGCCCGGCGGCTCACGATCGTCTGCGCCGTCCCCACCAGATCGGCCGTCGCCACGATCGGGTCCACCCCGTTCCACGGCGCCGACCCATGCGTCTGCCGCCCGATCACCTTGATCCCGAACCGGTCCGACGCCGCCATCAGCGGCCCCCCGCGCACCGCGATCTGCCCCGCCGGCACGCTCGAGAACACATGCAGCCCGAACACCGCCTCCGGCTTGAAATCCGCAAACAGCCCCTCCTTCAGCATCAACGCCGCCCCGCCCTCTTCCGGCGGCGGCGCCCCCTCCTCGGAGGGCTGGAAAATCAGCATCACCTCACCCGGCAGACTCGCCTGCATCTTCACCAGCGCATCGGCCACCCCCAGCAACGTCGCCGTATGCGCGTCATGCCCGCAGGCATGCATCACCCCCACCGGCTCGCCGCGGTAGGTACTCGTCGCCTTGGACGCGAACGGCAGCCCGGTCTGCTCGGTCACCGGCAGCGCGTCCATGTCCGCGCGCAACGCGATCCGTGGCCCCGGCCTGCCGCCCTTGATGATCGCCACCACGCCGTGGTGGGCGATCCCTGTCTTTGGCTTCAGCCCCAACGCCCGCAACTGCTCGGCCACCTTCGCCGAGGTCCGCTCCTCGCGGTTGGACAGCTCCGGGTGCTGGTGGAAGTCGCGCCGCCAGTCGATCACCTTGGCCTTCAGGCGGGTCGCCGCCGCGGTCACTTCCGGGCGTTCGGCAGGGGCGGCCGCGGCGAGCGCGGGGCTCGCAAGCAGCAGGGCGGACAACAGCAACGACAGACGGGGCATCGACGATCTCCACGGGTGCTCAAGGCGGACCAAGCTGAATGTAGGCCATCAGCGCACTTGCTGCTGTAACTTTCTGCCCCTGCAGCCGTTCTCCGATGGAACCTGCCCCGTCACATCCGGTCTGATCGCCCGTCCCATCCGTCATGCATGAAAGCCCGCGCACCACGGGTATGCTTTGCACCAGCCAATCGGGCCCTGCCCTCCGCCAGCCTCAGGAGTTAGTTGAATGTCGCGTTTCTGGAAGATCGTGCTGCTGGTGGTTGCAGTGCTGGTGATTGGCTTCATCGGCCTCCACCTGCTCAATGGCGGCAAGCACAAGGGTGAGGCCAGCGGCGCGGCCGCCGGCGCCGGCAAGGACGGCGACCAGCGCGACACCGGGCCGGTCCCGGTCACCGTGGTCGACGCCATCCGCCAGGACGTGCCGGTCTATGCCAGCGCGCTGGGCACCGTCGCCGCCATGAACACCGTCACCGTCAGCCCGCAGGTCGGCGGCCAGCTGATCAGCATCAATTTCAAGGAAGGCCAGGAAGTGAAGCAGGGCGACCTGCTCGCGCAGATCGACCCGCGCACCCTCCAGGCCAGCTATGACGAAGCCGCCGCGGCCAAGCGCCAGAACCAGGCCCAGCTCGCCACCGCCCGCTCCAACTACCAGCGCTCCAACTCCCCGGAGTATCGCCAGTACGTGGCCAAGACCGACCTGGACACCCAGCGTAACCAGGTCGCCCAGTTCGAAAGCGCCGTGGCCGCCAACGAAGCCAGCATGCGCGCCGCCCAGGTGCAGCTGCAGTACACCCGCGTCACCGCCCCGATCTCCGGCATCGCCGGCATCCGCGCCGTGGACGCCGGCAACATCGTCAGCGCCGGCACCGCCCTGGTCACCCTGACCCAGATCCACCCCATCCACGTGGTCTTCAACCTGCCCGAGCGCCAGCTGCCGGACGTGCGCACCGCCCAGCAGGCCGGCCCGGTCACCATCGCCGCGCTCGACCGCAACGACTCGCACGTGCTCACCGACGGCGGCACCCTGGACGTGGTCGACAACCAGATCAGCAGCGACAGCGGCACCTTCCGCGCCCGCGCCCTGTTCAACAACACCGACAACACCCTGTGGCCGGGCCAGTTCGTCAACGTGCGCATGCAGCTGCGCACCATCGGCGGTGGCGTGGTGATCCCGACCCAGGCGGTGATGCGCGGGCCGGACGGTGAGTACGTCTACATCGTCAAGCCGGACAGCACCGTGGCCATGCAGACGGTCAAGAGCGGCGTGGAAGTGGGCGACAGCAACGTGCAGATCACCGAGGGGCTCAAGGGCGGCGAGCGCGTGGTCAGCGAAGGCCAGTTCCGGCTCAAGCCCGGCGCCAAGGTGACCGCGCTCAAGCCCGGCGAAACCCCGGCCGCGCCCACCGAAGCCGAACTCAAGGCTGCCGCGCAGCAGCAGGGCGGTGGCGGTGGTCGCCGTGGCGGCGGTCCGCGCTGAGCGCACCTGCCTGACGTTCCCGACGCCGGCCGCCTGGCCGGCGCCTGCCCGCTCCAACGCCGCATGACGTAACCGCAAGGATCCGCCCGTGGGCTTTTCGACGATCTTCATCCGCCGCCCGATCGCCACCTCGCTGTTGATGGCGGGCCTGCTGCTGCTCGGCATCCTCGGCTACCGCCAGCTGCCGGTGTCGGCGCTGCCGGAGATCGACGCGCCCAGCCTGGTGGTGACCACCCAGTACCCCGGCGCCAACGCGGTCACCATGGCCTCGCTGGTGACTACCCCGCTGGAACGCCAGTTCGGGCAGATCTCCGGGCTGGAGATCATGACCTCCGATTCCTCGGCCGGCCTGTCCACGATCATCCTGCAGTTCTCGATGGACCGGGACATCGACATCGCCGCCCAGGACGTCCAGGCCGCGATCCGCCAGGCCACCCTGCCCTCCTCGCTGCCCTACCAGCCGGTCTACAACCGGGTGAACCCGGCAGACGCGGCGATCGTCACCCTCAAGCTCACCTCCGACACGCGCCCGCTGCGCGATGTGAACAACTACGCCGACTCCATCCTGGCCCAGCGCCTGTCCCAGGTGCAGGGCGTGGGCCTGGTCTCCATCGCCGGCAACGTGCGCCCGGCCGTGCGCATCCAGGTCAACCCGGCGCAGCTGTCCAACATGGGCCTCACCCTGGAAGAACTGCGCAGCGCGCTGACCCAGGCCAACGTCAACGCGCCCAAGGGCTCGCTCAACGGCAAGACCCAGTCCTACTCGATCGGCACCAACGACCAGCTGACCAGCGCCGCCGACTACCGCGACACCATCATCAGCTACAAGAACAGCCGCCCGGTGCGCCTGTCCGACGTGGCCACCGTGGTGGACGGGGTGGAGAACGACCAGCTCGCCGCCTGGGCCGATGGCAAGCCGGCGGTGCTGCTGGAAGTGCGCCGCCAGCCCGGTGCCAACATCGTGCAGACCGTCGAGCGCATCCGCGCCCTGCTGCCGCAGCTGCAGAACGTGCTGCCGGCCGACGTGCACCTGGACATCTTCTCCGACCGTACCGAAACCATCCGCGCCTCGGTGCATGAAGTGCAGTTCACCCTGATCCTCACCATCGGCCTGGTGGTCGCGGTGATCTTCGTGTTCCTGCGCCGGCTGTGGGCGACCATCATTCCTTCGGTGGCCGTGCCGCTGTCGCTGGCCGGCACCTTCGGGGTGATGGCATTCGCCGGCATGTCGCTGGACAACCTGTCGCTGATGGCCCTGGTGGTGGCCACCGGCTTCGTGGTCGACGATGCGATCGTGATGATCGAGAACATCGTGCGCTACATCGAGCAGGGCAAGAGCGGCCCGGAAGCGGCCGAGATCGGCGCGCAGCAGATCGGCTTCACCGTGCTCTCGCTGACGATCTCGCTGGTGGCGGTGTTCCTGCCGCTGCTGCTGATGCCCGGCGTCACCGGCCGGCTGTTCCATGAGTTCGCCTGGGTGCTGAGCATCGCGGTGGTGCTGTCGATGCTGATCTCGCTGACGCTCACCCCGATGATGTGCGCCTACCTGCTCAAGCCCGACGCCCTGCCCGAGGGCGAAGACGCGCACGAACGCGCCGCCGCGGCCGGCAAGGAGAACCTGTGGACGCGCACCGTGGGCGCCTACGAGCGCAGCCTGGACTGGGTGCTCGACCACCAGCGCATGACCCTGGCGGTGGCCGCCGGCGCGCTGGTCCTCACCGTGGTGCTGTACATCGTGATCCCCAAGGGCCTGCTGCCCGAGCAGGACACCGGGTTGATCACCGGCGTGGTCCAGGCCGACCAGAACATCGCCTTCCCGCAGATGGAGCAGCGCACCAAGGCGGTGGCCGAAGCGCTGCGCAAGGACCCGGCGGTGACCGGCGTGTCGGCCTTCATCGGGGCCGGCAGCATGAACCCCACGCTCAACCAGGGCCAGCTCTCGATCGTGCTGAAGGAGCGCGGCGACCGCGACGGGCTGGAGGACATCCTGCCGCGCCTGCAACAGGCCGTGGCCGGCATCCCCGGCGTGGCGCTGTACCTCAAGCCGGTGCAGGACGTCACCCTGGACACCCGCGTGGCCGCCACCGAGTACCAGTACTCGCTGTCGGACGTGGACAGCGCGCAGGTCGCGCTGCAGGCCACGCGCCTGACCGAGGCGCTGCGCCAGCGCCCGGAGCTGGCCGACGTGGACAACAACCTGTCCAACCAGGGGCGCGCGCTGGAGCTGAACATCGACCGCGACAAGGCCAGCGTGCTGGGCGTGCCGATGCAGACCATCGACGACACCCTCTACGACGCCTTCGGCCAGCGCCAGATCTCCACCATCTTCACCGAGCTCAACCAGTACCGCGTGGTGCTGGAAGTGGCGCCCGAGTTCCGCACCAGTACCGCGCTGATGAACCAGCTCGCGGTGGCCTCCAACGGGGCCGGCGCGCTGACCGGCAGCAACGCGACCAACTTCGGCCAGGTCACCTCGTCCAACTCCTCCACCGCCACCGGCATCGGCGCGCAGAACACCGGCATCCCGGTCGGCGCCGGCAACATCATCCCGCTGGCCGCGCTGGCCGAGGGCAAGATCACCAGCACCCCGCTGGTGGTCAGCCACCAGCAGCAGCTGCCGGCGGTGACCGTGTCGTTCAACATCGCCCCGGGCTACTCGCTGTCCGATGCGGTCAAGGCGATCGAAGAGACCAAGGCCGCGCTGGACATGCCCTCGCAGGTGCATGCGCAGTTCATCGGCAAGGCCGCCGAGTTCACCGGCAGCCAGACCGACGTGGTGTGGCTGCTGCTGGCCTCGCTGGTGCTGATCTACATCGTGCTGGGCGTGCTGTATGAGAGCTACATCCACCCCTTCACCATCATTTCCACCCTGCCCCCGGCCGGCGTGGGCGCGCTGCTGGCGCTGATGGTGTGCGGGCTGCCGCTGTCGGTGGATGGCATCGTCGGCATCGTGCTGTTGATCGGCATCGTCAAGAAGAACGGCATCATGATGGTCGACTTCGCCATCGAGGCACGCCGCACCGGCGCCAACGCGCATGAGGCGATCCGCCGCGCCTGCCTGCTGCGCTTCCGCCCGATCATGATGACCACCGCCGCGGCCATGCTCGGCGCGCTGCCGCTGGCGCTGGGCACCGGCATCGGCTCGGAGCTGCGCCGCCCGCTGGGCATCGCCATCGTCGGCGGCCTGCTGCTGTCCCAGCTGGTCACCCTCTACACCACGCCGGTGATCTACCTGTACATGGAGCGCTTCTCCGAGTGGATGCGCGAGCGCCGCGAACAGCGCGCGCTGCGCCACGCCAGCGCCCAGGACCGCGCATGAGCGCAGCGTCCTTCCGTGCCATGGGGGCGCCGGCATGAACATCTCCGGCCCCTTCATCCGCCGCCCGATCGGCACCGCGCTGCTGGCCATCGGCCTGTTCGTGGTCGGCCTGTTCTGCTACCTGAAACTGGGCGTGTCGGCATTGCCGAACATCCAGATCCCGGTGATCTTCGTGCACGCCAGCCAGTCCGGCGCGGACGCCACCACGATGGCGTCCACGGTCACCGCGCCGCTGGAACGCCACCTCGGCCAGTTGCCCGGCGTGGACCAGATGCGCTCGTCCAGTTCGGAAGGCAGCTCGCTGGTCTTCATGATCTTCCAGAGCGGGGTGGACATCGATTCGGCCGCGCTCGACGTGCAGACCGCGATCAATTCCTCGCAGGCCGACCTGCCCTCCGGGCTCGGCTCGCCGATGTTCCAGAAGGCCAACCCGAACGACGACCCGGTGATCGCCATCGCGCTCACCTCGCAGACCCAGTCGGCCGACGAGCTCTACAACGTCGCCGACTCGCTGCTGGCCCAGCGCATCCGCCAGATCAGCGGGGTGTCCTCGGTCGACATCGCCGGTGCGTCCACCCCGGCGGTGCGCGTGGACGTGAACCTGCGCCTGCTCAACGCGCTCAACCTCACCCCGGATGACCTGCGCAACGCGGTGCGCGCGGCCAACGTGACCTCGCCCACCGGCTTCCTCACCGACGGCAACACCACGACCGCGATCATCGCCAACGACTCGGTGGCGCGCGCGGCCGACTTCGCCAACCTGGTCATCAAGACCCAGGCCGATGGCCGGGTGATCCGGCTCAAGGACGTGGCCAACGTCTACGACGGCCAGCAGGATGCCTACCAGGCCGCGTGGTTCGACCACAAGCCGGCGGTGGTGATGTACGTGTTCACCCGCGCCGGCGCCAACATCGTGGAGACCGTGGACCGGGTCAAGGCGCAGATCCCGATGCTGCGCGACTACCTGCAGCCGGGCACGGTGATGACCCCGTACTTCGACCGCACGCCGACCATCCGTTCGTCGCTGCACGAAGTACAGATCACCCTGCTGATCAGCCTGGCGATGGTGATCCTGACCATGGCGCTGTTCCTGCGCCGGCTGGCCACGACCCTGATCGCCGCGGTCACCGTGCCGCTGTCGCTGGCCGGCGCGGCGCTGGTGATGTACGTGTTCGGCTTCACCTTGAACAACCTCAGCCTGCTGGCGTTGGTGATCGCGATCGGCTTCGTGGTCGACGATGCGATCGTGGTGATCGAGAACGTCATGCGCCACCTCGACGAGGGCATGCCACGCATGCAGGCCGCGCTGACCGGGGCGCGCGAAATCGGCTTCACCATCGTCTCGATCACCGCCTCGCTGGTGGCGGTGTTCATTCCGCTGCTGTTCGCCAGCGGCATGGTCGGGGCGTTCTTCCGCGAATTCACCATCACCCTGGTGGCGGCGATCGTGGTCTCGATGATCGTCTCGCTCACCCTTACCCCGGCGCTGTGCAGCCGCTTCCTGAGCGCACATACCGAACCGGACAAGCCGTCGCGGATCGGTCGCTTCCTGGATGGCATGCATGACCGCATGCTGCGCATGTACACGGTGTGCCTGGACTTCTCGCTGCGCCACGCGCTGCTGCTCTCGCTCACCCCGATCCTGCTGATCGTGGCCACGGTCATGCTCGGCGGTGCGGTCAAGAAGGGCTCCTTCCCGGCCCAGGACACCGGCCTGATCTGGGGCCGCGCCAACTCCAGCGCCACCGTGTCCTTCGAAGACATGGTCAACCGCCAGCGCCGCATCACCGACATGCTGATGGCCGATCCGGCGGTGAAGACCGTCGGCGTGCGCCTGGGCAGCGGCCGCCAGGGCTCCAGCGCGCAGTTCAACATCCAGTTGAAGACGCGCAAGGAAGGCCGCAAGGAAACCACCGCACTGGCGCTGGCGCGGCTCAGCGCCAAGGCCGACCGTTACCCCGACCTGCAACTGCGCCTGCGCGCGATCCAGGACCTGCCCAGCGACGGTGGCGGCGGCAACAGCCAGGGCGCGCAGTACCGCGTGTCGCTGCAGGGCAACGACCTGGCCCAGCTGCAGGAATGGTTGCCCAAGGTGCAGGCCGCGTTGAAGAAGAACCCGATGCTGCGCGATGTCGGCACCGACGTGGACACCGCCGGCCTGCGCCAGAACGTGGTGATCGACCGGGCCCAGGCCGCGCGCCTGGGTGTGTCGGTGGGTGCCATCGACGGCGCGCTGTACGGCGCGTTCGGCCAGCGCCAGATCTCCACCATCTACTCGGACATCAACCAGTACAGCGTGGTGGTCAACGCGCTGCCCGAACAGACCGCCACCCCGCGCGCGCTGGATGAGATCCACGTGCGCGCCGGCAATGGGGACATGATCCCGCTCACGGCCGTGGCCCACCAGGTGCCGGGATTGGCGCCGCCGCAGATCACCCATGAGAACCAGTACACCACGATGGACCTCAGCTACAACCTGGCCCCGGGCGTGAGCACCGGCGAGGGTGAGGCGATCATCAAGGCCACCGTGGACGGGCTGCGCCTGCCCGGCGACATCCGCATCAGCGATGGCGGCGGCTTCAACGTGCAGCTCAACCCGAACTCGATGCTGATCCTGGTGCTGGCCGCGATCATCACCGTGTACCTGGTGCTGGGCATGCTGTACGAAAGCCTGGTGCACCCGGTCACCATCCTGTCCACGCTGCCGGCGGCGGGCGTGGGCGCGCTGCTGGCGCTGTTCGTGACCAATACCGAGCTGTCGGTGATTTCGATGATCGCGCTGGTACTGCTCATCGGTATCGTCAAGAAGAACGCGATCATGATGATCGACTTCGCCGTGGTGGCCCAGCGCGAGCACGGCAAGAGCCCGCGCGATGCGGTGCGCGAGGCCAGCATCGTGCGCTTCCGCCCGATCATGATGACCACCATGGTGGCGATCCTGGCGGCGGTGCCGCTGGCGATCGGCCTGGGCGAGGGCTCCGAGCTGCGTCGCCCGCTGGGCATCGCGATGATCGGCGGGCTGCTGTTCTCGCAGAGCCTGACCCTGCTCAGCACCCCGGCGCTGTACGTGATCTTCTCCTGCCTGCGCGAGCGCTGGGTCAACCGCCGCGCACGCCGCCGCGAGCGTCGGGCATTGAAGCGGAGCGCGGTCGCCCGGTAGGTACCGAGCGTGGCCCGGTACCTGCGCAGAGGCCCGGCCGCGTCACGGCGCGGCGAGGTGACGACCTGCGGTCGTCACCCACGGGGCAGGTTTGACGCCGCGTAGCAAAACGACAACAATTCGCATCCAGCCACGGTCCTGCACCGCCCTCTGCGATGCACCCGCTGCCGGTTCCCGGCCAGCCTGCGCGATCCAGCCATCGACCTCTCCCCCGCCTTCTGCAGATCGCGGACGGCGTTGCGCTGTCCGCCAAGGAACCCATCGATGCTGTCGTCTTCCCTGCCCCGCCTGGCCACGCTCGCCGTGGCCCTGTCCCTGGCCTGTGCCGCGCAGGCGCAAACCGCCCCGGATGGCGCGCCGCGCGCACGCTCGGCCACCGACCTGGATGCCATCAAGGTCATCGCCGAGCGCACCCACACCGACACCGGCGCGCTGGGTGACCGCGCGGTGCGCGATACCCCGTTCGCGATCGCCGTGGTCGGTCGCGAAGAGATCGAGAAGCGCCAGGTCGTCTCGCTGGGCGAGGCCTTCCTGACCGACCCGTCGGTGGTTACCCAGGTCAGCGCGTATGCCAGCGGCTGGAGCTCGCCGATCCGCAACCGCGGCATCGACCTCAGCTACGACAGCTACCGCGTCAATGGCCTGCAGGTCTCTTCGTGGGGCACCGAGTGGCCGCTGGAAGTGATGGAGCAGGTGGAACTGCTGAAGGGTCCCGGTGGGTTCATGTACGGTTTCGGCCAACCCGGCGGCATCGTCAACTACGTGACCAAGAAGCCGACCGAGGTCACCATGCTGTCGGCGCAGCTCGGCTGGCGCGAGGCGGGCATTGTCAGCGGCCAGGTCGATGTGGGCGGGCGCTTCGGCAACGAAGACATGTTCGGCTACCGCTTCAACGCGTACCAGGAGACGGGCGAGACCTTCAACGGCGGCGACGTGAACCGCAAGGTCGGCGCGCTGTCGCTGGACGCGCGCCTGAGCGACCGCCTCACCTGGACCTTCGATGGCGTGTTCCAGTCGCGCGACCTGGCCAACGAATCCCCGCAGTACTACTTCATCGGCCTGACCGAGCTGCCGCGCGCGCTGGCCGGCGACGTCGACAACAGCATCGACGGCAGCTACTACGATACCCGCTCCAGCCTGCTCTCCACCGCGTTGAACTGGCAGATCAACAGCGACTGGAAGGCCAGCCTGAGCTATGGCGTGACCACCTCCTGGAACGACGTCAACAAGATCTTTGCCTACATCGACGACGTCAACGGCGACTACAACGTCAACACCTACGAACTCGGCGGCAAGAGCGAGTGGACGCTGGCCCAGGCCATCCTCCAGGGCCGTTTCGACACCGGCCCGCTGTCGCACCAGGTCGTGGCCGGGGTCTCCCACCAGACCGGGCTGGGCTGGGACCGCCCGTACGAATGGAACACCATCGGCCGCGGGAACATCTACCAACGCCCGGTGCTGCGCCACGACGCAGTGGGCTCGCGCGTGCTCAGCCGCGGCAGCGAAACGGTGCAGCAGGCGGTCTTCGTCAGCGACACGGTCAGCATCGCCGACGGCTGGTCGGTGCTGGCCGGTGCGCGCTACAACGACTTCGAAAACAAGGGCGCCTACCACACCTACCCGGTCACCCCGACCTACGCCGTGATGTACAAGCCGGCCGACGCCGTCACCGTGTACGCCAGCTACGTCGAATCGCTGGAGGCCGGCAGCCGCGTCGGCAGCGACTACATCAACGCGGGCACCGTGCTCGACCCGACCCTCAGCAAGCAGTACGAGATCGGTGCCAAGATCGAAACCCCGCGCTGGAATGCCAATGCCGCCGCCTTCCGCCTGGAGCGCGGCGCCAACATCGACCTGCTCACCCCCGCCGGCAAGGTACTGGTGCAGGACGGCATCACCCTGTACGAGGGCGTCGAAGTCAGCGGCGACGTCCGCCTGACCGACGCGCTCACCATCGGCGGCGGTGTCACCTGGCTCGACCCGACCTACGACAAGCTGTCCCCCGACAGCGTCGCCCAGCAGGGCAACCGCACCGCCGGCGCCGCGCGCTGGCAGGGCGTGCTGCACGCCGACTACAGCATCCCGCAGGTGGAGGGCCTGAGCGTCTACGCGCTGGCCCGCTACTACGGCGACGTCTACTACGACGCCGACAACACCCTCAACCTTCCCGACTACACCCTGGTCAACGCCGGCCTGGGCTACCGCATGCAGCTGGACGGCCACCCGGTCACCTGGCGCGCCGGCGTGGAGAACCTGGCCAACAGAAAATACTGGTCCAACGCCGGCGTGGGCCTGCCGCGCACCTTCGCGGTGAGCGTGCGTTTCGACCTGTAACCGTTCCGGTCATGCCGAGACATGCTCGGCGACGTTCAGGGCGATGGCGTTGGCACCTGGCGGCCGCGCTTCGCGCGGTGCCGAGCATGGCTCGGCACTACCTGCTTCGCCGTTGGGCACCGACCCGCTGTACCGGATCGGACGGCGCGCTTCGCGCGGTGCCGGGCATGGCTCGGCACTACCGGCTTCTCTGTTGGGCACGGACCCGCTGTACCGGATCGGGTAGCGCGCTTCGCGCGGTGCCGAGCATGGCTCGGCACTACCGGCTTCTCCGTTGGGCACCGCCCCACACCGGTGGGGCCCAATCGCGACGCTGTTGAGGTGGGGACACCCGCGCTGTCCCCTTCACCACACACCGGCAATAATGGGCTGCCCCGCACCCCGAGCCCGCATGTCCGCCCGAGAATCCCGCCTGAGCCGCCTGTGGGCGCACGAAAAGGCCAGCTATGGCCTGCGGGTGTTCATTGCGCTGTCGGTGGCGATGGGCGTGTGCTGGCACCTGGACCAGCTGCCTGCCCTGCCTGGCGTGTTCCTCGGCATCATCGCCAGCGCCATCGCCGAAACCGACGACAACGCGTGGGGCCGCACCAAATCGGTCGCGCTCTCCCTGGTGTGCTTCATCATCGCCGCCACCGCCGTGGTCGAGTTGTTCGCCTGGCCGTGGGTGTTCATCGCCGCCCTGGCCCTGTCCACCTTCGGCCTCACCCTCCTCGGCGCCCTCGGCGAACGCTACGCCTCCATTGCCCAGGCCACCGTCACCCTGGCCATCTACACCATGATCGGCCTGGAACAACACGGCGCCAGCGACCGCGCCCAGGCCATCAACGCGGTCAGCCACCTGCTCGCCGGCGCGCTCTGGTACGGCCTGCTCTCCATCCTCTGGACCGCCCTGTTCGCCAACCGCCCGGTGCGCGAACGCGTCGCCCGCCTCTACCTGGAACTGGGCCGCTACCTGCAGCTCAAAGCCGACCTGTTCGAACCGGTCCGCGATGCCGACGTGCAGAAGCGCCAGCTCGCCCTGGCCGAACAGAACCGCCGCGTGGTCGACGCGCTCAACATCGCCAAGGTCGCCATCCTCGCCCGCTTCGGCCGCTCCGGCCGCCCCGGCGTGCAATCCGGCCTGTACCTGCGCCTGTACTACATGGCCCAGGACTTCCACGAACGCGCCAGCTCCTCGCACTATCCCTACGGTGCGCTCACCGAGGCGTTCTTCCACAGCGACGTGCTGTACCGCTGCCAGCGCCTGCTCGCGCTGCAGGGCGAGGCCTGCGCCAACCTCGGCCTGGCCATCCGCCTGCGCCGCCCCTTCCAGTACGGGGAACGCACCAAGCAGGCCACCGCCGACCTCACCGATTCGCTCACCTGGCTGCGCGCCCAGCACAACCCGCAGTGGCAGCGCCTGCTGTCCTCGCTGGAACTGCTCGGCCACAACCTGCAGAGCATCGAGCGGCGCCTGTCCGAGGCGGAAAAGTCGGACTCCACCCTGGACAACGTCGACACCCGCCTGCGCGACACCAACCCGCACACCCTGCGCGAAATGTTCGTTCGCATCCGCCAGCAGCTCACCCCGGGCTCGGTGCTGTTCCGCCATGGCCTGCGCATGGCGCTGGCGCTGATCGTCGGCTTCGCCGCCATCCGCCTGTTCAACGCACAGAACGGTTCCTGGGTACTGCTCACCATCGTGTTCGTGTGCCGCCCGCACTTCGGCGCCACCCGGCAGCGGCTGGCCCAGCGCATCGCCGGCACGCTGATCGGCCTGGTGTTCACCTGGGCCTTGATGCAGCTGTTCCAGGACCTGCGCATCGAACTGCTGATCGCGCTGCTGTCCGCGCTACTGTTCTTCTTCACCCGCAGCGACCGCTACCTGGTCGCCTCGGCCGCGATCACGGTGATGGCCCTGACCTGCTTCAACCTCATCGGCGATGGGTTCCTGCTGATCTGGCCGCGCCTGGTCGACACCCTGCTCGGCTGCGCGATCGCCGCCGCGGCCGCGTTCCTGATCCTGCCCGACTGGCAGGGCCGGCGGCTCAACCTGGTGATGGCGCGGGTGCTGGCCAACTGCGCGCGTTACCTGGACGCGGTGCTCGGCCAGTACGGCAGTGGCATGCAGGACGACCTGGCCTACCGCATCGCCCGGCGCGACATGCACAACGCCGATGCGGCGCTGTCCACCGCGCTGTCGAACATGCTGCGCGAACCGGGCCACGTGCGACGCAACCTGGATGCCGGCTTCCGCTTCCTGGCCCTGTCCAACACCCTGCTTGGCCACCTCTCCGCGCTCGGCGCACACCGCGCGCAGCTGGACAGCTACGTCCAGGATCCGCAGGCCCAGGCGGGGCGCGAGCGCGTCGAGCAGGCCATGCAGCGCATCGCCGCGGCACTGGAGCAGCGCGAACCGGTGGACGACACCGACAACGACGGCGACCGCGCACTGGCCGAGCAGCTGGAACAGATCACCGACGACATGCCGCCCAAGCTGCAGCTCATCCGCACCCAGATGGGACTCATGCTGCGCCTGCTTCCCAAGCTGCGCGGCGCTGCCAACGAAGCGGCACGCACCCTGCGCTGAGGCGGTGCAATGCAGCGCTGCGGCGCGTGCACGGGTGCCGCAGAGACGCGCCCCACCATGAAGGGAACGCGGGATGCACGACGCCCTTACCGGCGGCCGCGCACACTGACCGCGTTCTCCCCCTGCTCAAGGAACCGCCCATGCAACTGGATCTCACCGGCAAGACCGCCCTGGTCACCGCCTCCACCGCCGGCATCGGCCACGGCATCGCCCATGGGCTGGCCGCCGCGGGTGCCCGGGTCGTCGTCAATGGCCGCAGCCAGGCCTCGGTGGACGCTGCGCTGGCCACGCTGCGCCAGGCCCTGCCCAACGCGACCCTGCTCGGCGCCGCCGCCGACCTCTCCGACGCCGCCGGCGTGGACACCCTGCTGGCCGCGCTGCCGGCCATCGACATCCTGGTCAACAACGCCGGCATCTTCGGCCCGCAGGACTTCTTCGAGACCGATGACGGCACCTGGGACCACTACTGGCAGACCAACGTGATGTCGGGCGTGCGCCTGTCGCGCGCCCTGCTGCCGGGCATGGTCGAGCGCGGCTGGGGCCGGGTGCTGTTCCTGTCGTCCGAGTCGGCCCGCAACATCCCCGCCGACATGATCCATTACGGGGTCACCAAGACCGCCCTGCTCGGGCTGTCGCGCGGGCTGGCCAAGCGCGTGGCCGGCAGCGGCGTCACCGTCAATGCGGTGCTGCCCGGCCCGACCCTGTCCGATGGCTTCGCGGCAATGATGGAGGACGAGCGCGCACGCACCGGCAAGTCACTGGAGGTGCTCGGCCGCGAGTTCGTGATGGCCAACCGGCCCACCTCCGTGATCCAGCGCGCGGCCACGGTGGAGGAAGTGGCCAACATGGTGGTCTACCTGGCCTCGCCACAGGCCTCGGCCACCTCCGGCGCGGCGCTGCGGGTGGACGGCGGCGTGGTCGACGACATCGTCTGACCCCGCCCGGCAGCGCCGGGGGCCGCGGCGCTGCCATCCTGCGCGAACGACGACAGTGCTAGGCTGCGCCGGTTCGCAAGGAGATTCCATGTCCGGCCACAGCCAGTTCGCCCTGCTCAAGCAGCGTCGCTTCCTGCCGTTCTTCATCGTCCAGTCGCTGGGCGCGTTCAACGACAACGTGTACCGCCAGGCCATCATCGGCCTGCTGTTCTACCTCGGCGTGAGCCAGGAAGAACAATCGCTGTACACCACGCTGGCGCCGGCCATCTTCATCCTGCCGTACTTCCTGTTCTCCGCCCTGGCCGGGCAGATCGCCGAAAAACTGGAGAAATCGCGGCTGATCGTGATCACCACCACGATGGAGATCGCGATCATGTCGCTGGCCGCGGTCGGCTTCCTCACCCAGAGCATGCCGGTGCTGCTGGTGGCGTTGTTCTGCACCGGCCTGCAGTCCACCCTGTTCGGCCCGGTCAAGTACTCGGTGCTGCCCTCGGTGCTGCGCCCGGAAGAGCTCACCGGCGGCAATGGCCTGGTCGAGATGGGCACCTCGATGTCGATCCTGACCGGCATGATCAGCGGCGGCATCATCTTCACCCTGGCCGGCAGCTTCGGCCCGGTGGTGGCGGCCACGGCGGTGATCGCGCTGGCGATCGTCGGCAACATCACCGCGCGGATGATCCCCAAGGTCGACGCCGGCGCGCCGGACCTGAAGATCAACTGGAACCCCATCCCCGAGTCGTTGGCCGTGCTGCGCCTGGCCAAGAAGCAGAAGGCGGTGCGCAACGCCATCCTGGGCGTGTCCTGGTTCTGGTTCGTCGGCACGATGCTGACCTCGCAGCTGCCCACCTACGCGGTGGTCAACCTCGGCGGCGAGCCCACGCTGTACATCTTCGCGCTGGCGCTGTTCTCGGTCGGCACCGGGGTCGGCTCGCTGCTGTGCGAGAAGCTGTCCGGGCGCACCGTTGAAATCGGCCTGGTGCCACTGGGCGCATTCGGCATGACCGCCTTCATGCTGGACCTGTATTTCGCCCGGGCCGGCACCGCCACCGCCGCCGGGCTCGGGGTCGCCGCATTCGTCGCGCAACCGGGCAGCGTGCGCATCATCGTCGACCTGGTCGGCATCGGCCTCTTCACCGGCTTCTTCGTGGTGCCGCTGTTCGCGCTGATCCAGAGCCGCACCCCGAAGTCGGAGATGTCGCGCGTGTTCGCCGCGCTCAACATCCAGAACTCCGGCTTCATCGTGGGCGCCGCGCTGATCGCGCTGGTCACGCAGAAATTCCTGCACTGGACCATCCCGCAACTGTTCCTGGCACTGGCCATCGCCAATGCCGTGGTGGCGATCTACATCTTCACCATCGTCCCCGAATTCCTGATGCGCTTCCTCAGCTGGGTGATGGTGCGCGGCCTGTACCGGCTGCGCCTGCACGGCATCGAGGCCAACGTGCCCGACGAAGGCGCCGCGCTGATCGTGTGCAACCACGTCAGCTACATGGATGCGCTGATCCTGTCGGCCACCATCCCGCGCCCGGTCCGCTTCGTCATGTACTACAAGATCTTCAACATCCCGGTGATGCGCTGGATCTTCCGCACCGCCAAGGCGATCCCGATCGCCGGCGCGCGCGAGGACCCCGCGCTGATGCAGGCCGCCTTCGACGAGGTCGACGCGGCGTTGGCCGAGGGCGAGCTGGTCTGCATCTTCCCGGAAGGCGCGCTCACCCGCGATGGCGAGATGGCCGCGTTCAAGTCCGGCGTGGAAAAGATCCTGGAGCGCCGCCCGGTGCCGGTGGTGCCGATGGCGTTGCGCGGAATGTGGGCCAGCATGTGGAGCCGGCGCGATACCCGGATGGGCCGGATGCGCGTCCCGCGCCGCTTCCGCGCGCACGTGGAGGTGGCTGCGGGCCCGGCAGTGCCGGGCGCGACGGCCACCGCCGACGCACTCGAACAACGGGTCCGCGAACTCCGTGGCACCAACGGCTGAGGCCGTCGGCGCCCATGTAACCGTATACATACCGGCATTCACATCGGTTAGATTACCGCCCAGCACGGTCGAACGCGCTGTTCGACACCACCCACCCCAGAAAATGGAGCTTCGCCAATGAATGCCACCGCCCCGCTGCCGCCCGCCTCCGGTACCGTCCCGAACTACCTGATCTGGTCGATCATCGTTACCGTCCTGGCATTCTTCATGTGCTGCGTGTCGTGCCTGAGCTTCCCGGCGATCGCCACCGGTATCGTCGCCATCGTGTTTGGTACCAAGGTCAACACGCTGCTCAACCAGGGCGACCTGGTCGCCGCGCGCAATGCCTCCAAGAACGCCAAGATCTGGGCCTGGGTCACCTCCGGCATCCTGATCGCCGCCACCCTGTTCTCGCTGATCTGGCTGGCCACTGTCGGCACCGAGGGCTACATGGAACAGATCCAGCAGCTCCAGCAGCAGATCGAAAGCAGCAACTGATGCAGGCACTGCACGGCAAGCGCTGGTTGTTGATGGCGGCCCTTCCGCCGACGGCGCTGGTCGTCGGCGCGGGGTTCTGGGCGTTGCGTCATTTCGACCCCAACAGCGCCAACAGCCCGTTCCCGCCGTGCAGCTTCCACGCCGTCACCGGTTTCTACTGCATTGGCTGTGGGCTGACCCGTGCGCTGCACGCGTTGGCCCATGGCGATGTGCTGACCGCCATCTCGATGAACCCGCTGGCCATGCTGATGCTGGCCATTGCCCCGCTCGTACTGGGCTGGACGCTGGGCTGGCGCCCGCGCTGGATGCAACCGTTGATCACCCTGCTGACCACCCCGGCGTTCTGGCTGACCCTGCTGCCGGTGTACTGGATCGCGCGCAACCTGCCGTGGGTACCGTTCACCTGGCTCGCGCCGGGCTGATCGCCCCGCTCAGGTCACCCAGCCGGCGATCACCAGCAGCGCCAGCGCTGCCATCCACAGCAGCAGCATCCGCCATACCAGGCTCATCGCATCGCGCAGTTCCGGCAGGCGTCGCCACACCGGCACCATGCCCGCATCGCTGTAATCGTGCGCGTCCTCGCGCAGCTCCGCGCTGACGCTGGCGCGCGCCACCGCGCCCAGGAACACCGCCGAGGCCGCCCACTGGTTGCCGTGGGCCTGCCGCCAGGCCTTGTACGCGGTATCGAAATTGCCCACCAGCGCCATCGACAGCGACATCAGCTGCGCCACCGGCCACTCCAGCCAGCTCAACACCCGCCGCGCCCCGATCGCGCAGTCCACCGGGGCCAGCGCACGCATCGGCCCGACCGCCAGCAACGCCAGCAGGCGATACGCCAGCGCACCGACCGGGCCCAGCAGCAGGAACCAGAACAACACCGCGAACCAGCGCCGCAGCGCGTTCAGCACGGTCGCTTCGACCAGCGAGGACACGTCTTCGTGCAGGCTGCCGCCGGCGGCCTGCAACTGGGCGATTGCCAGGTGCCGGGTCGGCGCGTCGTCGGCATCGATCACCGCCTCGACATCGCGGTCCAGGTCACGCGGGCCCCAGCAGACCACCAGTGTCGCCACGCCCAGCAGCAGCGAGGGCAGCCCGAACAGGCGCCCGTGCAGCGCCCACTGCAGCAGCAGCAGGACCAGCAGCCAGGGCAGCAGCGCCAGCACCCACCCCTGGCGCGAGCGCCAGAAGCCGCCCTCGGCGGCATGCGCATCCAGCCATTGCAACCAGCGCCGGTACAGCCCGAACCGGCGCAGCGCCACCGCCGCGGCAGGGGCGACATGGCCAAGGGCCAGGGCGACCAGCACGGCGACGAGGGTGGTGAACATGTAAGCCTCCGGCGCGGTTTCTGGCCGCTACTATGCCCTGCGACCCGGCAATTCCCCGGGCCAGTGCCACTCTACGCTGCCGCGTGTTCAGCCAGCGGCAACGGCGCTCCCGGTCACCCCACCTGCTGGCGGTACCAGTGCTCGATCAGGCTGCGCGAGATCGAGATCGGCGGTGACAGGCGGATGCCCAGCCCGTCATCGTCCACATCCCGCGCCAGCGCCGCACCCACCTCGTCCACGGTGAACCAGCGCGCATCTTCCAGCTCACCGTTCACGGTGGGCACGTCGTCTTCGGCCGTGGCGGCAAAGCCCAGCATCAGCGCGCCCGGGAACGGCCACGGCTGGGTGCCCAGGTAACGGCACTCGCGTACCCGCACCCGGCTTTCCTCGAAGACCTCGCGTGCCACCGTCTGCTCCAGCGACTCGCCCGGCTCGACGAACCCGGCCAGTACCGAATAGCGGCGCGGCGCCCAGTTGGCCTGGCGCCCCAACAACAATCGCCCGTTGTTTTCCACGGCCACGATCACCGCCGGGTCCACCCGCGGGTAGTGCTCGGTGCCGCATTGCCCGCAGCGCCCGACGAAGCCGCCGCGCGAGAAGGTGATCCCACCCCCGCAGACCCCGCAGAAGCGCGTGCGCGAGTGCCAGTACGACATGCCGCGCGCATAGCAGAACGCGCTGGCGTCGGCGGCCGACCACGTGGTGGCCGACTCGCGCAGGTCCACGCGTTGCGGTGCGGTCACATCGACCGCGGCAGATTCCACCGAGAACCAGCCGCGCTCACCCCGCAGGCCGAGGAAGATCGCGGTGCCCGGGCCGCCGCCGAGCTGCGCGCCACGCAGCGCGAGGGGCTGGCCGTCGTCGCCGGCCAGCGCGCGGCCATCCGGGTCCATGACCAGGACGTGGGCCGTCGGCCACAGGCGTGCCAACGCGTCGGCGTCATCACGCAGCGTATCGGCACGTTCGAGGGGGTCGGTGGTGAAGGCGAAACCGGACAGCGGCGAAGAAAATCTGGACATGCACAAAGCCTGCCCATATTCGACGACAGTGGCAAGCGCCGGCGGACCCGATCGGGTCGCCGGCGCGCGCCATCACATGCTGAAACTGCTGCCGCAGCCGCAGGTGGTCTTGGCGTTCGGGTTGCGGATCACGAACTGCGCGCCGGTCAGACTTTCGGTGTAGTCCACTTCGGCGCCCATCAGGTACTGCAGGCTCAGCGGATCGACCAGCAGGGTGACACCATTGGTGTCCACGGCCAGGTCGTCCTCGGCACGGTTCTCGTCGAACTCGAAACCGTACTGGAAGCCCGAGCACCCACCGCCCTGGATGTACACGCGCAGGGCGAGCGAGGTACTGGCCTCGTCCTGGATCAGTTCCTTCACTTTGGCCGCAGCGGCCTCGGTGAAGTTCAGGGGACGGTCCAGCGATTGGTAGTTCGGCGCGGGCGCGGGGGCGCCGGGCAGGGAAACAAGCGTGCTCATGCCCCCAGCATGGGGGCGCATGAGCACGCTTTCAAGCGATCGGCCGTTCAGGCCATCGCGTTGGCGAGTTTCTTGCGGGCACTGCCGTCCTTGCCTTTGTCGGCGTTCTCGTCGGCCGGCGGCGGCAGCGCCATCTGCGCGGCGCCATGAATCAGGCGGCCGGTGAGCTGGGCCCCGGCGTTCATCTCCACCACCTGGTAGTGGATGTTGCCGGTGACCCGGGCAGTCGGGGTCAGTTCGACCTTTTCGCTGGCATGCACGTCGCCGTCGAGGCGGCCACTGATGACCACCACCTGGGCGCGGATCTCGCCCTCGATGCTGCCCTGTTCGGCCAGGGTCAGGGTGGCGTTGGACGCCCCCTCGGCTGCGATCACCTTGCCCAGGATGGTGCCTTCCACATACAGGCCCCCGCTGAACTCCACGTCACCCCGGATCACCACCTGTGCGCCGATCAGCGCGTCCACGACCAGATGACCGTCGCGGTTGGATTTATTGCTGCCAAACATGGGCTTACTCCCCTTCTTTTGCCGATGGTGCAGCCGGTGCGCCGGCCTGCTTCCAATCAAAAACCTGGGTGGCGCCCCCCGCGCCCGATCCCAGCGTGACCCGCACACGTTGCGGGGTGAAGTCTTTCGGCAGGATGATGCTGCCGGTGAGCTGCTGGAAGTACCGGAAGGAATACTCCTGGCCCGGCACCTTGGTGCGCTGGTGCAGCTCGTCCCAGCTGACCGAGGTCAGCTTGCCGTCCTTGACGCCTTCGACGGTGAAACGCATCTGCCCCTGGCTGATGGCGCCCCGGTTGAGGTTCTGGGTGAGCACCACGGCGTACTGCCAGGTGCCCCCGGTCTCCGGCGAAAACTCCACCGAATGGGTGTTCAGGCCCTTGCGCTGGCTGGTCGCCCCGACCAGCCGCTCGTAGAAGGCCACGTCGGCACGCAGGCCGGCGATTTCCTCGTCGCGCTCGCCCAGCGAGGTCTGCACTTCATTGTTGGCCGCGCGGCTGATCCGGTCGGAGGCCTGCAGCGTGGCCTGGCGCTGCTGCAGTTCGACCACCTGCTTGTTCAGGGTCTCGGCGCGGGCCTGGGCGGCCGCCAGCTGCTGGCCCACGTCACCGCCCGGGCCGGCGGTCCAACGACCGACCAGCACCGCCACGATGAGCGTGAGCAGCCACGCCCCGGCCAGGAGGGCCAGACGGCGGCGATCCTGCACGGGCGGCGTGCCGGGGCGGCGGATCTGGATACGTGAGGGTGACGGGTGGTTCATGGCGGTTGTCCGCGGCAGCGCAGGGCGCTACCGGCACGGCCCCTGTCGGAACGAGCGACTGGCTAGTGTAAATCAGGGGGGAGGGATTTCACGCGCCGGGCAGGGTGGCCGGCGGTGGCGTTCATTGACGTCATCCCCGATAGTGTGGGCCTGTGCACACTTTGCAGGCGGAGCCCGTCCCATGACCGAAGCCCATCTGTTCGTCATCGGCATCCTGCTGGCCTGGCTGGCCGGGATCCGCGTGTACCTGACCGTATTCGGCGTGGGCCTGGCCGGGCTGCTTGGCTGGGTCGACCTGCCGCCGGCGCTGCAGGCCACCGAGTCGTGGTGGGTGCTGGGCACCTCCGCGGCGCTGGCGATCGCCGAGTTCTTTGCCGACAAGATCCCCGGGGTCGACTCGGCCTGGGACCTGGTGCAGACCCTGGCGCGGGTCCCGGCCGGTGCGTTCCTGGCCGCCGCCACGCTGTCGCCCAGTGGCGAACTCAGCGGCACCGCCTTGGTCGCCGGCGCCGGCGTGGCGCTGGCCAGCCATGGATTGAAGTCCGGCACCCGCGCCCTGCTCAACACCTCGCCCGAACCGGCCAGCAACTGGATGGCCTCGGCGGCCGAGGACACCGTGGTGGTCGGCGGCCTTGCGCTGGCACTGGCGCACCCGTGGCTGGCGCTGGTGGTGGTGGTCGGCTGCAGCCTGGCCGGCGCGCTGGTGGTGTGGCTGGTCTGGCGCACGTTGTGGAAGGGCATGCGCTGGCTGCTGGGCCAGGCCACCGAACGATCCGCCGCGCTGTCGAACCGCGACGTGTTGCCACCGTAAGCAGCGACATGCACGGCATAATTGCGCCGCAGACTGGGAGTACTGATGGCCGTCACCGAAAACGTTGTTGCATCCACCCGCGTCATCCGCGCTGAAACGCCGCCGGCCGATCACTGGCAGCGTTGGGTCGGCGCGACCGCGCCTGCCGTGGCCCCCAGCAACGTGGTGCCGCTGACTGCTGCCCTGGCCGCCGCACCGGCCCCGCCGCCGATGCCGGTGCCGCCGCCGCTGGAATCGGGCCAACACGACGAGGCCGCACCGCCGCTGGCGCTGGACGCGCCCTACCGGGTGCTGATCGTCGAGGACGACCGCTCGCAGGCCCTGTTCGCGCAGAGCGTGCTGCATGGCGCCGGCATGGAAGCGATCGTGCACAGCGACGCCGAAGGCGTGCAGCAGGCGATCGCCGACAACCGCCCCGACCTGATCCTGATGGACCTGCACCTGCCCGGCCTGGATGGCATGCGCCTGACCGCGCTGATCCGCCAGCAGCCCGGCCAGCAGCTGCTGCCGATCGTCTTCCTCAGCGGCGACCCGGACCCGGAACGCCAGTTTGAAGTCCTCGACAGCGGTGCCGACGATTTCCTCAGCAAGCCGATCCGCCCGCGCCACCTGATCGCCGCGGTCTCCAACCGGATCCGCCGCGCGCGCGCCCAGGCCGCCTCGCAACCGGGCGCGCAGGGTGCCCCGGCGATGAACAATCCCGAGACCGGCCTGCCCACCCGCCACCATGTCATGCAGCAGCTCGCCGCCTCGCTCGCCCATCGCGACCAGGGCGGGCTGTTCTTCATCGAAGTGGCCAGCGCCCTGGGCCTGCGTGAGCGCTACGGCTATGCCGCCTTCGAGCGCCTGATGGTGCAGGCCGCGCAACGCCTCGCCGACAGCGCCCAGCCGCACCTGCTGGCCCGCCTCAACGACAACAGCTTCCTGGTCCTGGCCCGCGGCATCGACGAAGAGAGCCTGGACGTGCTCGCGCAGAACCTGCGCGAGCAGTTGTCCGCGCGCGCCTTCGTGATCCGCGACGACGAATCGGTGCACCTGCGCGGCGTGGTCGGCCATGCCCAGCTGTCGCTGGGCTTCAGCGATGCCGGCGCGGCACTGGAAGCGGTCGAACGCACCACCCTGCAGGCCCGCCTGCTCAGCGCCGGCGTGGCCGCGCACGTGCGCCGCGAAGACATCGCCGCGCAGGAACACCTGGCCTTGCTCGACGGCCAGCTGGAACTGGCCTACCAGCCCATCGTCGCCGTTGCCGGCGGCGACAGCGCGCAGTACCAGGTGCTGCTGCGGCTGCGCCAGGCCGATGGCAGCGTGCTCGCCGCCGGCCAGGTGATTCCCGCCGCCGAAGCGGCCGGGCGCATCGCCGACCTCGACCAGCAGGTGATGGACCATGCCCTGGGCCTGCTGGACCTGTACCGCCATGCCACCCAGCCGCTGAGCCTGTTCGTGTCGCAGTCGCTGCGCACGCTGGCCCGCGACGCCTTCGCCGACTGGCTGCTGGAATCACTGGCCCGTCGCCAGATCGCCGGCAGCGCGCTGGTGATCGATGTGCGCCTGCCCGACGCACTCATCCACACCGTCACCCTGCAACAGTTCTGCACGCGCATGAGCGCGGCCGGCGTGCGCTTCTGCCTGAGCCAGTTCGAGCCCGGCAGCGAAGCCAATGCGCTGCTCACCCAGTTGCCGCTCAGCCATGTGCGCATGGCCGCGCGCTTCTCCAGCAGCCATGCCAACCAGCGCACCCGCGACGAACTGCGCGCGGCGATCGAGCACGCGCACCGCGCCGGGTTGCTCATCATCGGCCAGCAGATCGAAGATCCGCAGGCCGCCGCGGCCATGTGGATGGGCGGCGTCGACTTCATCCAGGGCAACATGGTGCAGTCCGCGGGCAGTGAACTGAACTTCGACTTCCACAACGCGGTGTTGTGAGCATGACGGCCCACGGACGGGTTCCCCGCGCACTCTGGCTGGCGGCCACGGCCGCTGCCGTCGGCGCCACGGCGGCCAGCATGGCCGCGCTCGGCAGCCGTGGGCCATGGCCGGCCATCGCTGCCGGCGCGGCCGTGCTGGCGGTCATCGCCAGCCTGTCCTGCGTGCAGCACTGGCGCGACACCCAGCAACGGCTGCAGCAGTTGCAGCGGCGCGGCGACGCACTGGCACGCGAACGCGACCAGCTGCAGCACGCCGTGCAGCAGCAGGACGCGCTCGAGCAGGAACTGCTGCAGGCCAAACAGGCCGCCGAGGCCGCGGCACTGGCCAAGGGCGAGTTCCTGGCCACGATGAGCCACGAGATCCGCACCCCGCTCAACGGCATCCTGCCGATGCTGGACCTGATCGCCGGCGGCCAGCTCGGCAACGACCAGCGGCAGATGCTGCAGACCGCCACGGTCAGCTCGCAGCAGTTGCTGCGCATCGTCGATGACATCCTCGATTACTCCCGTCTGGAGGCCAAGGGCCTGGACCTGGAGATCACCACCTTCAACCTGCGCGAACTGCTCGAAGGCCTGGTCCAGCTCATGCAGCGCACCGCCGATCCCAAAGCGCTGAAGCTGTCGTTGGAACTGGACCCGGCGGTCCGCCTGTCGGTGCGCGGCGATCCGGTGCGGTTGCGCCAGGTGCTGGGCAACCTGCTGGTCAACGCGATCAAGTTCACCGAACGCGGCCAGATCCGCGTGCGCGTGCAGCGCCAGGGCGAGACCAATGCCCAGCACCAGCTTCGCTTCGAGGTGATCGACAGCGGCATCGGCATCGACGCGGCCCTGCAATCGCGCCTGTTCCAGTCCTTCAGCCAGGCCGACGCCTCCACCACCCGCATCTACGGCGGCACCGGGCTGGGGCTGGCCATCTGCAAGCGCATCATCGACCTGATGCACGGGCGCATCGGCGTCAGCTCGACCCCGGGCCAGGGCGCCACGTTCTGGTTCGAGATCCCCCTGCTGAAGGTGATCGGCGACCTGCCCGCGCCCGGCAACGGCGCCACCCGCGCCCTGCTGGTCAGCACCGATGCGGTGCTGGCCGCGCGCCTGGAGCGCGTACTGGACCACCACGACGTGCGCCTGCACGTGGTCGACAGCGCGTCGGCCGCGCTGGACATCCTGCGCGCGCCGCAGCGGCCCGGCATCGAGCCCGCCCTGGCCTGGGTGATCGCCGACACCGACGCGCTGCGCCACGGTGCCACCGCACTGCATCGGGCGGTCCTGCGCGATGGACGCGACCCCGCGCCCAAGCTGCTGTGGCTGCAGGGCAAGGAGCCGCTGGCCGCGCTGCTGCTGGACGATGCGCTGCAGTTGCCGCGCGACGCGGCCGATGGCGAGCTGCACGCCCTGCTGCGCCCCACCACCGCCACGGCCCGGCCAGCACCGCTGCTGGCCGAAGCCGATGCCACCCGGCCGGCGCCGTCGCCGCACCTGGGGTTGCGCGTGCTGCTGGTGGAAGACAACAGCGTCAACCTGGCCGTCGCCCAGCGCCTGCTGCAGGTCCTCGGCTGCAACGTGGTCACCGCCCATGACGGTGAACAGGCGCTGCAGTACCTGGACCGCCACCCGGTCGACCTGGTCTTGATGGATTGCCAGATGCCGGTGCTGGATGGCTACCAGGCCACGCGGCGCTGGCGTGCGCAGGAGGGCCAGGCCGGTGCCGAACGCCTGCCGGTGGTGGCGATGACCGCCAACGCCATGGCCGGCGATCGCGAGCGCTGTCTGCAGGCGGGCATGGACGACTACCTGTCCAAGCCGGTCAACCGCGCCTCGCTGCAGGCCTGCCTGCAACGCTGGCAGGGCCAGGCGCCGTCCGCGCGCGTCCCGCTGCAGGCGTTGCGCGAGCCGGAACCGGCCGAGATCGCCTCCAGCCTGGCCGCGCTGGGGCTGGCGGGCGTCCCCGACAACGGCGACGAGCCGCTGCCGGTACTCGACAGCAGCGTGCTGGATGAATTGCTCGAGGTGATCGGCGCGCAGACCGCGCACATCATCGGCGTGTTCCTGGACGACACCCCGGCGCTGATCCAGCAGTTGCAGGACGCCTCGGTGGCCGCCGACCTGGACCAGCTGCGCGCCATCGCGCACAGCCTCAAGTCGGCCAGCGCCAATGTCGGGGCCATCGCCCTGTCGGCGGCCGCCCGCCGGATCGAACATGACGCGCGCGCCGGCACCCTGGAGCGCCCCGCCGTGGCGGTGGCGCTGCTCATCGCCGAATTCGCGCGTGCGCGGATCGCGCTGGCCGGGTATCAGAACGGCCTGCGCGCCCCGCTGCAGGGCTGACTCAGTCGTCCAGCTTGGTCAGCAGGTAGTTCGGCTCGCTGATGCGTTCGATGAGCTCGAGCTGGGTTTCCAGCCAATCGATGTGCTCTTCTTCGGAATCCAGGATCTTCACGAACAGCTGGCGGCTCACGTAGTCGCCCACGGAGTCGGCATACGACACCGCGTCGCGCAGGGTGACCACACCGTCGCGCTCGAGTGCCAGATCGCACTGCAGGATCTCGGTGGGGTTTTCGCCGATGCGCAGCTTGCCCAGCGCCTGGAAGTTGGGCAGGCCTTCGAGGAAGAGGATGCGATCGGACAGCATGTCCGCATGCTTCATTTCTTCGATCGACTCTTTGTACTCGTGGTCGGCCAGTTCCTTCAGGCCCCAGTTCTTCAGCATCTTGGCGTGCAGGAAGTACTGGTTGATCGCGGTCAGCTCGTTGTAGAGGACCTTGTTGAGGAATTCGATGACTTTGGCGTCGCCCTTCATGAGCTGCTCCTGCTGCGTGTGAACGCGCGCACTGTAGCGCTTCGAGCCGGACGATGAGGGAACGCGAATCACGCGCAGCTGCGCGTGCGGTGCCTCAGGCGACCTGGGCCAGGCCCAGCACGGGCAGCGGCAGATCGTGGGTGGCGCTGAACTTGGCAAGCAGGTCGGCCGCCATGTCCAGGCAGGAGCCGCAGGTGGCGCCGCAGCCGGTGCGCATGGTCAGTTCGGACACGCTGGCGACACCACTCTGCGCGGCTTCGCGGATCTGGTGGTCGGTAACCCCGTTGCAGATGCAGACGTACACGTGCGGACTCGGCAGACAGGCCCGGATCGGCCTGCGGCTATTCCAATCGAAACGAGAATGGTTGTCAATTTCGTATCTGAATCATTCTCGATACGGTTCAGCGAGTCGGCCCTTGCGGTCCGCAGAACGCTGCAGGCCGTCGCCCGGACGGGCCCACGGAGCCACGACCTGGGTCGTGGCGCCGTCTCAGGGGGTACCCGGCTCGGCCTTGGCCTTCTTCGGCCAGTAGCCCCGCTTGGGCGGCGGCGTGCTGCGCTTGCGCGGCCGATCGTGCCCGGCCGTGTTGCCGGGCATCCAGGCCTCCTGGGCGGACTTGGGCATCGACTCCACCCCGGCCCCCGCCACGCCCCGCGCCAACGGCGCCAAGTGGCGCAGCGCGCGTGCATAGACGCCCCGCTTGAACATGACCACGTGTTCGACCGGGTACCAGAAATCCACCCAGCGCCACTGGTCGAACTCCGGGCTGTCGGTGTGGTCCAGCGTCACATGGGATTCGTCGCCCGCCAGGCGCAGCAGGAACCAGACCTGCTTCTGGCCGATGCAGACCTGCTTCTCATTGCGACGGATGGCCCGTGCCGGCAGCCGATAGCGAAGCCAACCCGGCGTGGCCCCGAGCACTTCAACGTGCTCAGGCAACAACCCGGTTTCTTCGTGCAACTCGCGATACATGGCTTCGACAGGCGTCTCATCGGTATTCATGCCGCCCTGCGGGAACTGCCAGCCATCCCGGCGCACACGACGTGCCCAGAACACCTGCCCATCCTCCCGCATCAGCACAATGCCGACGTTCGGTCGATAGCCGTCCGGATCGATCACGATGCGGACTCCTAGAAAAATCTACTGGTTGGGACTGTGACACGCCGGCAGGCCACTCACAAGCGCGATGAAAAAGTGTTGACAGATCCCGGATACATCTCCAGAATTACCGGCTCCCTAGGCTATGTAGCTCAGCCGGTTAGAGCACAGCACTCATAATGCTGGGGTCGGTGGTTCGAGTCCACCCATAGCCACCAAGTTCTGCTTGGTTTTGTAGGGAAAAAGTGCAATACTTGCACGCATATATTGCCCCGTCGCCAAGCGGTAAGGCACCTGACTCTGACTCAGGCATTCGGTGGTTCGAATCCATCCGGGGCAGCCAAATAAAACAAAAGGCCTGATCGAAAGATCAGGCCTTTTGTTTTATTTGGCGCAATGAACTGGGGACATAGCGCCCAGCACCCCGACCTTGCCCAGCCAGGCTGGGATCCGCGTCATCCACCTCCTCATATCCCCGCGCCCGTCGGAACGCGCCCTTGGACTGCAAGGGGTGTTTCGCGTGATGGGGCGCGAGGGCGCCGAGTGCCGTTGGTGCCGGCGGGCGGGTCGATGGCGTTCGCCATCGCCGGCGGGGACGCGCCGCGATTGACAGGCGATGACGCCTATGTGGTCGGGGATCCGGTGATCAACGAACGCGATCGCGGTCACGACCACCGCAGGCGACGCCATCGGCTCGCGGATGGTGACGTGGTTGCCGGCCAGCGGCCGGCACTGATTCACAGCTCCCAGGTGCTGGACCCGTCCTGCCTCGCACGCCCCCTGCGCACCCGCCAGCGGCTGGGGGTCGGCGTGGGCGGGTTGGCGGGACCCCCGAGCCGCATAGGTGCGGCGACGGAGCTTGCAGGGGTGACGGCGCCTTGCCTGCGAGGCGCGACCTCGCAAGCGCCCGAACGCCCAGCTGCCAGCGGCTGGCCGGGCTGCGGAGCGGGACTTGTCGGGTGTACCGGCTATTGACCCGCGTCGATCCGGCAGGACTGATGCGGGGAGCAGACGCTTTGGCCATGGCTGCTGCGCTGTGTCTTGCGGCGCAGCCGAGCATGGCTCGGCTCTACCTTTCTGCGCGTGCCGTGTAGCCGAGCATGGCTCGGCTCTACCTTTCTGCCCGTGCCGTGCAGCCGGGCGTGGCTCGGCTCTACCTTTCTGCGCGTGCCGTGTAGCCGAGCATGGCTCGGCTCTACCTTTCTGCGCGTGCCGTGTAGCCGAGCATGGCTCGGCTCTACCTTTCTGCGCGTGCCGTGCAGCCGAGCATGGCTCGGCTCTACCTTTCTGCCCGTGCCGTGTAGCCGAGCGTGGCTCGGCTCTACCTTTCTACGCGTGCCGTGTAGCCGAGCGTGGCTCGGCTCTACCTTTCTGCGCGTGCCGTGCAGCCGGGCATGGCTCGGCTCTACCTGTCTGCGCGTGCCGTGTAACCGGGCATGGCTCGGCTCTAGCTGTCTGCGCGTGCTGTGCAGCCGAGCGTGGCTCGGCTCTACCTTTCTGCGCGTGCCGTGCAGCCGAGCATGGCTCGGCTCTACCCATGTGCTCTGCCTTGGGCACCGGTCCACAAACGACAAAAGCCCGGCCGAGGCCGGGCTTTTGCTGTCCTCCCAGCGGGACCCCGAGGGATCCCACGCCAGGCGCGATGGATCAGCGCTTGGAGAACTGGGTGGCGCGACGCGCCTTGTGCAGGCCGACCTTCTTACGCTCGACTTCACGGGCGTCACGGGTCATGAAGCCAGCCTTGCGCAGCTCGGACTTCAGGGTTTCGTCGTACTCGACCAGCGCGCGGGCGATGCCCAGGCGGATCGCACCGGCCTGACCGGTGGTACCACCGCCAGCGGCGGTGACCATGATGTCGAAGCTTTCGGTGTTCTTGGTCAGTTCCAGCGGCTGACGCACGATCATGCGTGCAGTCTCACGGCCAAAGAACTCGTCCAGCGGACGGCCATTGACGGTGATGTTGCCGGCGCCCTTGCGCAGGAACACGCGGGCGGTGGAGGACTTGCGGCGGCCGGTGCCGTAGTTTTGCGTGATAGCCATGATTAGATATCCAGAACCTGAGGCTGCTGAGCGGCGTGCGGGTGCTCGGAACCCGAGTACACCTTGAGCTTGCGGTACATGGCGCGGCCCAGCGGGCCCTTCGGCAGCATGCCCTTGACGGCGGTCTCGATGACGCGCTCCGGGTGGCGCTCAAGCGCCTGGGCCAGAGTTTCGGTCTTCAGGTTGCCGATGTAGCCAGTGAAGCGGTGGTACAGCTTGTCCTGCAGCTTGTTGCCGGTGACGGCAATCTTTTCTGCATTGATGACAACCAGGTAATCACCGGTATCAACGTGAGGGGTGTAGACCGGCTTGTGCTTGCCGCGCAGACGGCGGGCCAGCTCGGTGGACAGACGGCCCAGCGTCTTGCCGGAAGCGTCGACGAGATACCAGTCGCGCTGGACGGTCTCGGACTTTGCAGTGAAAGTGCTCATGAAAGAACTCAAGTAGGTCGGGCTCATTGCGGCGCTGAACGGCCGGAACTCTGCCACGCGTTGTGAAGAGGCGGGATTGTACTGGCCATGCCACCCACATGCAAGTCGCCCGCTGCCATGGCTTGGCACACCGGCGCCAGGGGGCGAGAATCGACGATCCCCCGCCGTAACCGCCGCCCCCATGACCGCGACCCGCCAGATCACCCCGCTCGATCACCTGCTGACCGAAGCCCAGCGCGCCCTGGACACGGTGTTCGGCAACCCGCCGGCCAGCCGCCCCTACCCCGCCGAGGCCACCCCGGACGTGCAGATGGGCCGTGCGGAGCGCCGCCACGCGGCCGGGCTGATGCGGATCAACCACGTCGGCGAGGTCTGCGCCCAGGGCCTGTATTTCGGCCAGGCCGCGGTCGCCCGGGAAGCGGCGACCCGTGCCCACCTGCTGGAGGCGGCCCAGGAAGAGACCGACCACCTGGCGTGGTGCGCCCGGCGCCTGGGCGAGCTGGACAGCCGACCGAGCCTGTTCAACCCCCTCTGGTATGCCGGCAGCTACACCATCGGCACCCTGGCTGGCCTGCGCGGCGACGGCTGGAACCTCGGGTTCGTGGTCGAAACCGAGCGCCAGGTCGAAGCCCACCTGGACGAACACCTGGGCACCCTGCCCCCGGCCGACCTGCGCAGCCGCGAGATCCTCAAGGTGATGAAGATCGACGAAGCCCGCCATGCCGACCACGCCGAGCATGCCGGCGCACGCAAGCTGCCGTTCCCGATCCCATCGGTGATGGCACTGGCCTCGGCGGTGATGAAGGGCATCGCCTACCGCGTGTAAGCGCGGCTGGCTGGCCCGGCGGGCCGCCTCCGGACCCGGAACGTGAACACGACAACGGCCCGGTGTCTTCACACCGAGCCGTTGTTGATCTGCGTCCGTGGAACCGTCAATTGCGCAAACCGCAGGTTCCACAGGCAGGACGCTTCCGTCCTGCGCGGCACCGCCACCGGTTGCCCGGGGCGGCTGTCGTCACCGCATTACTCGGCCAGGTTGCGCCCGTGGAACAGCTCTTCGATCTCACGACGCAGCAGCGCCTCGATCTTCATGCGTTCCTTGAACGACAGGTTCTTGGCCTTCTCTTCGAACAGGTACTGGTCCAGGTCGAAGTCCTTCAGGTGCATCTTCGTGTGGAAGATATTTTCCTGATAGACGTTGACGTCGAACATCTCGTAACGCGACTTGATGTTCTTGGCCAAGAAGTTCTGGATCGAGTTGATCTTGTGATCGATGTAGTGCTTCTTGCCCTTCACGTCACGGGTGAAACCACGCACGCGGTAGTCCATGATCACGATGTCCGATTCCAGACTCTCGATCAGGTAGTTCAGCGCTTTCAGCGGCGAAATGACGCCACAGGTGGCCACGTCGATGTCGGCGCGGAAGGTGGCGATGCCTTCCTGCGGGTGCGTTTCCGGATAGGTGTGCACGGTGATGTGCGACTTGTCCATGTGCGCGACCACGGCGTCGGAGATGAGCTCCTTGCCGGCCTGCTTCTTGTCGATCACCGGTTCTTCAGAGATCAGGATCGTCACCGAGGCACCCTGCGGATCGTAATCCTGGCGCGCCACGTTGAGGATGTTGGCGCCGATGATCTCGGCGACATCGGTCAAGATCTGAGTAAGCCTATCGGCGTTGTACTCTTCATCAATGTATTCGATGTAGCGCTGACGCTCCTCTTCGGTGCGCGCGTAACACACGTCATAGATGTTGAAGCTCAGCGCCTTGGTGAGGTTGTTGAAACCCTGCAACCTCAGGCGAGGCAACGGCTTGACCACGGCGGTCGATCCTGTGTGTGGTGGGAAAGGCGCAATTATGGGGCAAAGTGATCGGGGGCGAAACTTGCATCGAAAGGAATAGGTGTGCTGTGTTTGCCCTTCACAAACCGGATCGTTAAGCTCGCGGGACATAGCCGTGAATTGTTCATGAGCAAAGGGAGCGCCTCAAACGTGTCAACTGTGCGCCTTGCCACAAGTCCACTGGCCCTGGATATCGCCACCATCGACCGTTTCCTGGCCCACAGCCATCGCCGCCGCTACCCCGCGCGCACCGATGTGTTCCGCCCCGGGGATCCCGCCGGCACCCTTTATTACGTGATCAGTGGCTCGGTCTCTATAATTGCTGAGGAAGAGGACGACCGCGAGCTGGTCCTCGGCTACTTCGGTTCAGGTGAATTCGTCGGCGAAATGGGGCTGTTCGTCGAATCCGACCGCCGTGAGGTGATCCTGCGCACCCGCACCCCGTGCGAGCTGGCCGAGATCAGCTACGAGCGCCTCCACCAGCTGTTCCTCGGCCCGCTGTCGGCCGATGCCCCTCGCCTGCTGTACGCGCTGGGTCAGCAGATCTCCAAGCGGTTGCTGGACACCAGCAGGAAAGCCAGCCGCCTGGCCTTCCTGGACGTCACCGATCGTATCGTGCGCACCCTTCACGACCTGTCCCGCGAGCCGGAGGCCATGAGCCACCCGCAGGGCACCCAGCTGCGCGTCTCGCGCCAGGAACTGGCCCGGCTGGTCGGCTGCTCGCGGGAAATGGCCGGCCGCGTGCTGAAGAAGCTGCAGACCGACGGGCTCCTTCACGCCCGCGGCAAGACCGTGGTCCTGTACGGCACCCGCTGATCCGCAGGGCCGGCCATTGGTCGGCTTCCAGGGTCCCGCCCGGCATGCCACCGGGCCAATGCCGCCAGCCGCCAGCCAGCCGCCAGCACCCCCCAGGCCGCCATTTCACCCATTTGCCGCTAGGCTGTTGCCATGGAACTGGGCAGCGAATTCTATTGGTTCATCCTGATCGGCCTGGGCGCGCAGCTGGTTGATGGCGCGCTGGGCATGGCCTTCGGGCTGGTGTCGTCCTCGGTCCTGCTCAGCATGGGCCTGCCGCCGGCAGCGGTGAGCGCCAGCATCCACACCGCCGAGGTGTTCACCACCGGCGCCTCGGGCGTCTCCCACCTGGTGGCCGGCAATGTCGACCGCCGCCTGTTCCTGCGCCTGGCCCTGCCCGGTGCGGTGGGCGGCGTGGTGGGCGCCTACGTGCTGACCCAGCTGCCCGGGGACGTCATTCGCCCCTTCATCTATTGCTACCTGCTGGTGCTGGCGATCTTCATCCTGCTGCGCGCGGCCGGGCGGCTGATGCCGGCCCAGGAAGTGAAGCGGGTGCCGGTGCTGGGGTTCGTGGCCGGGCTGCTGGATGCCAGCGGTGGCGGCGGCTGGGGCCCGGTGGCCACCTCCACCCTGCTCGCCCGCGGCGGCCAGGCCCGCACCACCATCGGCACGGTCAACGCGGCCGAGTTCGTGGTCACCCTGGCCGTGTCGATCACCTTCCTGCTGTCGATGGGCCTGCAGTACCTGAACATCGTGGCCGGGCTGATGATCGGCGGCATGATGGCCGCGCCGGTCGCCGCGCTGCTGGTCAAGCGGGTCAAGGAGCGTTGGGTGCTGGTGGCCGTGGGCGTCCTGGTGCTGGCGATCAGCCTGTTCCAGATCGGCCATGCGCTGGTGCAGTGGCGCGCGGCCTGAGCCGGTTGCGTCATCCCGGCGGGACGACGCGAGACGCATCATCGATCGCGTCGCTCAGACCGGATCGCCGGCCCGGTCGAGGCAACCCCAATTGAGCACCGGCGTGCCCGGTGGCAGCACCTGGCGGAAGTGGGCCACCCGCGAGGCCTTCGGATTGACCACCACCGGCGCCTTGGCGGCCAGCAGCAGCGGCAGGTCGGCGCTGCTGTCGGAATAGGCGATGGCGATCTCGCCGTAACCGCGCTCGCGCAGCATGCGCATCTTCTCTTCGTTGTGGCAGTGCCGGGTGGCGATCACCGCGCCCAGGAACGGGCCGACCTCGGTACCGATCACCGGCACGCCCTGGTGGGCCACGAAGGTGAGGATCGCCCGGGCCAGCTCCGGCGGCGCCCCGGTGGCGACCACCACGCGGTCGCCCTGCGCCCGGTGCTGGGCGAACACGTCCAGCGCCACCGGCAGCAGCCGGCGGCGGATGTCGGCCTCGTGGGTGAGCACGTAGCGGTCGATGGCCTTGTTGAGGTCACGCGCGCGGTGCAGGCCGAAGGTGGCGATCCACACATAGCCGGAGATACCGCGGCGGCGGGTGGGCAGCAACGCCACCAGCGGGCCGAGGACCGGGGTGGCCAGCAGCGCGGCGAGCAGGCGCAGCGGGTTGCGCTTGATCAGCCAAGCGAACAGATGGCTGCCCGAGTCGCCGTCATAGAGCGTGTGATCGAAATCGAAGACCACCAGCGGGGCGTCGTCGCGCGGCGTTGGGTAGATCGCAGTCATGCGCTGAAGAATAGCTGACGCAGGCCCTCGCCGGGCTCCTCCACGCGCATGAAGGCCTCCCCGACCAGGAAGGCGTGCACGCCGGCGCTGCGCATCCGGGCCACGTCGTCCGCATCGACGATGCCGCTTTCGGTCACCAGCAGGCGGTCGCGGGGCACGGCCTGGCGCATGTCCAGGGTGGTCTGCAGCGACACCTCGAAGGTGCGCAGGTTGCGGTTGTTGATGCCGATCAGCGGCACCGGCACCTGGATGGCGCGCTCGAGCTCGTCGATGTCGTGCACTTCCACCAGCACGTCCATGCCCAGCTGCATGGCCAGGTCGGACAGCTCGGCCAGCTGGCGGTCGCTGAGTGCGGCCACGATCAGCAGGATGCAGTCGGCGCCGAGCACGCGCGCTTCATACACCTGGTAGGGATCGATCACGAAGTCCTTGCGCAGCACCGGCAGCGTGCACGCGTCGCGGGCCTGCTGCAGGTAGGCGTCGCTGCCCTGGAAGAAATCGATGTCGGTCAGCACCGACAGGCAGCTGGCGCCGCCGAATTCGTAACTCACCGCGATGTCGGCCGGGTGGAAGTCGGCACGGATCACGCCCTTGGACGGGCTGGCCTTCTTCACCTCGGCGATCACCGCCGGGTTGCCGGCCGCGATCGAGGCGCGCAGCGCATCGGCAAAGCCCCGCACCGGAGGCGCCTGCACGAGGCGGTCGATCAGGACCTGCAGCGGCACGTCGGCGCGCCGGGCGGCGACTTCTTCGGCCTTGCGGGCCAGGATGGTGTCGAGGATGTCGCTCATGTCGGTCGGGTCCTTCAGGCCGGCCATTATCGGCCAGCCGCGGGTGAAGCGTGAAATCGCCGGCTCAGCTGCCGGCGGCGATGCGCTGGGTGGCGGCCACGTACTGCGCCATGCGCGCGCGCGCGCCGCCGTCGGCAATGGCCGCGCGGGCGCGGGCCAGGCCATCGGCGATGCTGTCGGCCACGCCGGCCACGTACAGCGCCGCGCCGGCGTTGAGGGCCACGATGTCCAGCGCCGGGCCGGGCTGGTTGTCGAGCACCCCACGCAGCATCGCGATGGATTCCTCGGGGTTGGCCACCTTGAGGTTGCGACTGGCCGACATGGCGATCCCGAAGTCCTCCGGGTGGATTTCGTACTCGCGCACCTTGCCGTCGCGCAGCTCGCCCACCAGGGTGCCGGCGCCGAGCGAGATCTCGTCCATGTTGTCGCGCCCCCACACCACCAGCGCGCGCTCGGCGCCCAGTTCGCGCAGCACGCGCGCCTGGATGCCGACCAGGTCCGGGTGGAACACGCCCATCAGCACGTTGGTGGCGCCCACCGGGTTGGTCAGCGGGCCGAGGATGTTGAAGATGGTGCGCACGCCCATCTCGCGGCGGACCGGAGCGACCACCTTCATCGCCGGGTGATGCATCGGCGCGAACATGAAGCCGATCCCGGTCTCGGTGATCGCCCGCGCCACCTGTTCCGGGCGCAGGTCGATGACCGCCCCCAATGCCTCCACCGCATCGGCGCTGCCGGACTTGGAGGACACGCTGCGGTTGCCATGCTTGGCTACCTTGGCCCCCGCCGCGGCCACCACGAACATCGCGCAGGTGGAAATATTGAAGGTATGCGAGCCGTCGCCACCGGTGCCGACGATGTCGACCAGATGGGCCTTGTCCTCGACCGGCACCGCCAGCGCCAGCTCACGCATCACCGTGGCCGCACCGGCGATCTCGCCCACGGTTTCCTTCTTGACCCGCAGGCCGGTGAGGATCGCGGCGGTCATTACCGGCGACACCTCGCCGCGCATCACCTGGCGCATCAGGTCGACCATTTCGTCGAAGAAGATCTCGCGGTGCTCGATGGTGCGCTGCAGGGCTTCCTGGGGGGAGAAGGTCATGCGGGGGGTCCTTTGCGATGCGGGTGCGGCGCCGATCAGCGCTGCAGGAAGTTCTTCAGCAGGGCGTGGCCGTGCTCGGTGAGGATCGATTCGGGATGGAACTGCACGCCTTCGACCGGGTACTCGCGATGGCGAAGGCCCATGATTTCTTCGATGGTGCCGTCCGCGTTCTCGGTCCAGGCGGTCACTTCCAGGCACGCCGGCAGCGTGGTCTTGTCCACCACCAGCGAGTGGTAACGCGTGGCCTGGTAGCGGTCCGGCAGGCCGGCGAAGACGCCCTTGCCTTCATGCCGTATCGCCGAGGTCTTGCCGTGCATGATGGTGCCCGCGCGGATCACATCGCCGCCGTAGACCTGGCCGATGCCCTGGTGGCCCAGGCACACGCCGAGGATGGGCGTGCTCGGGCCGAGCCGGCGGATCAGCTCCAGCGACACGCCCGCTTCGTTGGGCGTGCACGGGCCGGGCGAGATCACGATGCGCTCGGGGGCGAGCGCGGCGATCTCGTCGACGCTCAGGGCGTCGTTGCGCACCACTTTTACCTCGGCGCCGAGCGTCTGCACGTACTGCACGAGGTTGTAGGTGAAGCTGTCGTAGTTGTCGAGCATCAACAACATGGTCAGGGTCCGTCTTGGATGAGGAAAATGGCGTACACGTTTTCGGTGTACGTGATGGGTGCAGCCGTCAGCAGCTCGCCAGCCGACGGCGCGCGGCGCGTCCCGGTCACGACCATCTTGTCCAGCGTTGCGCTTTCTCCGCCGTCGCCGAAGCGATCCCGACCGGGCGTGCCCCAGGTACCGGCCTGCACGCCATAAGCGAAGTTCGGTGCGACGTCGGAAATGCTGTACAGGCCGGTGATCTTCGTGCCGTATGCGCCCGCCAGGCCCTTGGCCGATTCGCGCGTCTGCGCGGCGGCCTCGGCCTTGAGTTCGCCACGCAGGCGGCTTTCACCCGAATACGTGGGCTCAGCGGTACTGACCTGCACTTCGCGGCTGGCCTTCAGATCGCCGAGGAAGGCTTTCAGCGCCTGCGCGTCGGGGAATTCGGCCTTCAGGTCGCGCCGGGCGGCGGTGCCGTTGAACACTTCCTCATCGTTGCGATAGCGCGTGGACGGGGCAATGCTCAGGTTGTCAGCGCGCACGGTGCCGTCGATGGCGCCGTGCTGGGCGAACAACTGCAGCACGCGTTCGGCGTTGGCCTGCACGCGGGCGCGGGCGGTCTCGGTCTGCATGTCGACCGATTCCAGCGCCACCTTTACCGTGAAGCGGTCCGGCATCACCGTGCGCGTGGCGCTGCCCTTGACCAGCAGGTGCGGCTGCGAGGGGATGGTATTGGCCTGGCCCCACGCGGGTGCGACAGCGGCCAACGTGGTCGACAACAGCAATGCGCTCAGCAGCTTCATGCGGTATTCCTTGTCTGGGTGGTGCAGCGAACGCCGTGGCACGCGCCACGGCAGGAAAACTCACAGGCCCTTGGCCGCCTGGGCGACGGCACGGAACAACGCGCGGCCCTTGTTCATCGTCTCGTCCCATTCCTTGCCCGGATCGGAGTCGTAGACGATGCCGGCACCGGCCTGCACGTGCAGACGGCCGTCCTTGATGACGGCGGTGCGGATGGCGATCGCGGTATCGGCATCGCCATGCCAGCCGATGTAGCCGATGCTGCCGGCGTAGACGTTGCGCTTGATCGGCTCCAGCTCGCGGATCACTTCCAGCGCGCGGATCTTCGGCGCGCCGCTGACGGTGCCGGCCGGGAACGTCGCGCGCAGCACGTCGGCATAACTCAGGCCGGGCTGCAGTTGCCCGGTCACTTCGCTGACGATGTGCATGACGTGGCTGTAGCGTTCGATCACGAACTGTTCGCCCACTTCCACCGTGCCCGCCTTGGACACGCGACCGGCGTCATTGCGCCCGAGGTCGATCAGCATCAGGTGCTCGGCGCGCTCCTTGGGATCGGCCAGCAGTTCGGCTTCCAGCGCGTTGTCCTCTTCCACCGTCGCCCCGCGCGGGCGGGTGCCGGCGATCGGGCGCACGGTGACTTCCCCGTCCTGCAGGCGCACCAGGATTTCCGGCGAGGAGCCGACCACCTGCACATCGCCGGTATCCAGGAAATACATGTATGGCGAGGGGTTCAGGGCGCGCAGGGCGCGGTACACATCCACCGGGCGCGCCTTGAACGGCACGCTCAGGCGCTGGCTCAGCACCACCTGGAAGATGTCGCCGGCGCGGATGTATTCCTTGGACTTGTCGACCGCGGCGATGAAGCCCTCGCGGGTGAAGCCGGAGACGAAGTCGTTCTCGTCCAGCACGTCGCGGGTGATCGGCGCGGGGTAGCCGGCACCCGGTGCCCGCAGCTTGGCCACCAGTGCGTCCAGCTTGGCCTGGGCTTGGTCCCACGCCCCGTATTCACCAGGGTCGGCGTGCACGATCAGGTACAGGCGGCCCTTGAGGTTGTCGAACACCGCCAGTTCTTCGGAGTGCAGCAGCAGGATGTCCGGCGTGCCCAGCTCGTCGCGGCCACGCGGCGGCGCCAGGCGCGGCTCGATGTAGCCGATGCACTCGAACCCGAACCAGCCCACCAGGCCGCCGGTAAAGCCGGGCAGACCGGCCAGCTTGGGCACCGAGTGGGCGCTGCGCAGCGCCTCGACCTCGGCGAACGGGTCGGCCACGTCACGGGTCTCCACCACCTGGCCGGACTCGCTGACGGTCAGCGTATGGCCGTGGAAGGCATACACCCGGCGCGCCGGCAGGCCGATGATGGAATAGCGCCCGAAGCGTTCACCGCCCTCGACCGATTCAAACAGATAGGTATGTGGGCCGTCGGCGAGCTTCAGATAGACCGAAAGCGGCGTGTCCAGGTCGGACAGCACTTCGCGGACGACGGGGATGCGGGTGTGGCCTTCAGCGGCCTGCTGCTGGAACTGCTCGAACGTGATCAAGACGACTTTCCTTCCGGGAAACGGCGGTGGCGGGACGGACGACGGCAACAGGCCACCATCGCCACCAGCGGCGAGCGGAAGAAAGGGTATGCGGGGTCGTCAGAATGGACACCCGCTGACTGTACCGCACTGACCCGCGTGGGGAAACCCCGCCAGGCCCGGCGCGGCGGGCCCGCGCTCAGCCCATGGCGCGGCCGTCGGGCCGCTGCTCGGCCCCCATCTGCGGTCCATTGGCTGCCTGCGCGCGTTGCCGATCCACCTCGGCAGCCTGCTCGGTGCTCACGGCCAGAGGCTGCTGGCGGCCGCCAACCACATCGACATAGGCCGCATGCCGGTCCGGCGCGGCCAGGTCCAGGGTGTCCACCGCCGCGGCGAGGCGCTGGTCCTTGCTCAGCACCACCTGTGCGATCGACTGCAGCCCCTCCTGCTTGGCCTTGGCCGCCAGCGCGCCGGCCAACTGGTCGCTGTAGATATCCGGCGTATGCCCGACGCTGGCGTCGATCCCATGCACACCGGCCTGCGCCGCCTTGAACAGGTGGAAGTCGGCATTGGCCGGGTGGTTGATGCCGACCGCCGGCGCGTTGAGCGGCGGCGGCTCGGGCGTATCGCCTTCCTGCAGCCTGTCCTGGTCAGCGCGGAGCAGCGTGCGTGCAGCGGCCTCCTGCCGGGCGATTTCGGCGTCGAGGCTGGGGATGACGGTTTCGTCCATGCCGTGGCGCGCCATGGATTCGCCGAAGGACTTGCCGATCTTTCGCGCGAACTGCGCGGTGTCTTCCAGGTTCTTTACGTTCTCCGGCGCGACATAGGTCGGCGAGTGGCGCGCCGCCACGCTGGCCGTCGCTGCCACCAGCCCGGCAGTGCCTGCCATGACCGCAGGTGCATCCTCCGTAATGCCCCTGACCTTCTGACCTCCCCAGTGGTAGCCCTGTTCAACGAACGCCGCTGATCTGGCCGACGCGTCGCTCATTGCCTCTGACGCCGCCTCGCCCGTCCGCCTGATCGCCTCGGCACCACGACTGCCCGCCGCGCGGGTTTCTTCCGCCTGTGCCGCTCCGCGCTGCATCACCTGGTCAGCCTTCGCATCCTGGGACGCAGCGAACTGATCGGCCCCGTGCCGCAGGTGCTTCGCCGCCGCGTCCAGCCCGACCAGTTCAGCCCCTCTGGAGAGTGCTCCGGCGTACTTCCCGGCCAGGTAGCCGTCGACGCGATGGGCCGTGCTTTCCACCAGTGCCTTCAGCTCCTGCCCCTTCGCAATCACGGTGGCCGCGCCCTGCACGCCCACCCGCATGCTCTGGGACCCCATGTCCACCGCGTTGCCCGCCAGCACGCTCTGCACGCGCCCGGCCTGCACTGCCATGGCGCCGCTGCGCTCCATCGACGCGGCCACACCGGCACCCACGCGCTCAACGTGCTCGCCCAGCTGTCGCCCGCTACGCATCGCACGCGCGGCATCCACAAGGACATGGGACAACGGACCGGCAAGCTCGGCCACCTGGCTCGGCGACTCCACCCGTCTGCGGTCGACAACATTTCCCTCCGCATCCAGGGCCTTGGGATCCAGCAGAATCTCCATCTTGCCAGCCGCCACGGGCACGCTACGCAGGGCCTTCGCCCCCTCAGGGGTGGCCAACCGATCGATGAACTGCGCGGCGGCCGTCTGGGCACCGGCGGGGAGTGAAGCCTCCAGCTTTTCCTTGACGATCTCCTTCATCAAGGGCTCTCGCAACAGCATGCTGGTCTCGTTGACCACCACGCCAAAGTCGCGGCGCTGCTGATCGTTCAACCGCTGCCATCCGTTCTGCACGTCGTTGAGCACCTCGCCTGTGACTTGGTAAGTGCTCACCGTGCTCTGTGTATTGAACAGCGGTAGTCTCTTCTCACTTGCGTAGCGTGCAGCGGTGTCCGGGTGAAGACCGGCGGCGTTGAAGGTGGTGGCACGTACACCGGTGACCGCCGAACCAGCGGAGCCCAAGCCGCCACCGAGGGAGTGCCCGGCTATCTCGAACTTGCCTTTGGTAAATTCGTTGAGCAGCGAGGAGAGATCCATTGCTCGATCGTAGTATTCACTACGCTCACCAGAACCTTGCTGCCCGTTGTTGAGGAAGTCCTCACCACCGGATTCGCGCCGCCCGAGCGGTGCATTAGGATCAAGGATCATGCCCGTCGATCCCTTGAAGACTAAAACCGGCTTGGCATCTTCGCCAAAGATCTTAGGATCGGGCAGGTAGACCTCTGCTCGGAATCCAGATCGAGTTGGGCGCAAGGCGAGGAGAATTTTTTCATCACTAAGCTCAACACCCACCCTCCGAAGGCTTGCCGGATCCTCACTGGCACGTGTCCAACCGGGTGGACAGCCACCTTCACCCGCGGCAGCGCGGTAGACATCCGCACTAAGCCCAGCGACTTCTCGAGAGTAGTAAGTTTCCTGCAGCTTGAGTGCTTCAACGTGGTGCCCGCCCCTACGAAGTTGCTCAAGCAACTTGCTCTGCTCCTGCAGGGCCTGGATCTTTGTTTCTATCTGCGCTTCACTCATGGCAACTCCTTTGCGCTTCAATGACCCAACATCAGCATCAGGGCATTTATGGGCTTGTGGAAGACTCTGCTAATGTCCTCCCATGGCCCTACAGTAAAGAAAATCATGCGCGGACAACGTCAGATAATCCCTAATTACACTGCCATATTTGCGATCTGCGTCGCACTTTTGCTTGCAGTGGGATGTGCGCGTTCGTCCTCCCATGGAGCTGATCGCTACTTCAAGGGGAAGGCGCTCGAGCTGGCCATCGCCAGCGAGACTGGCGACGCCAGAGAGGTTCGCAGGCTCATCAATGAAGAGGGTGTCAATCCGGACATAGAATTCTCAGCGCGCGGCGGTATCCCCCTCGTTGCTTGGCCGCTGCGCGCGCAGAGCCTGGAGGGACTGCGCGCGATGCTCGAGAATGGTGCCAATCCAAATGCGCGTCGGGTAAGGCAACTGCAAGGAAAGCCATACCGTGACGACAACGCCCTGGTATATGCGGCCCAGATGGAAGATTCGCGTTACTTGGGTCTTCTTCTGGACCACGGCGGAGACCCCAATACCCGCAATGCAGACAACGAAACCCTGCTCTTCCAGGCCTTCATCAGCGGAAACCAATGGCAGAACGTCCAACGCCTGGTCGAGGGCGGCGCCGATGTGAACCTGGCGAACAGGTACCGGGATGACACCGTACTCAGCTGGTACACCAAGCGTGGCGGATTCAAACACGCCTACTGGCTGCTGGAACACGGGGCGGACCCCACCATCAAGGCAGGGCTGTTCAGCGATCCCGTCGAGTCACAGAGACAACTGATGGTCGAAGCGATCTACTGGGAAATCACTTCGCCGGACCTGCTGCCCTGGCAGAAAAAATGCCAAGAGTGGCTGATTGCACGCAACATCCCGCGGCCACCCATGCCCGAGCACATCCGCAGGAAGCGCGAGGCGTTCAAGTTCCCCAGCAAGGAAGAAGACATCCCACTGCTGTGACCCAGCCGCACCCTCCAAGGAAGGATCCCAGAACAATGCGCAGCATGCTCATTTACCTGTTGACGTTCACCCTTCTTGGCCCGCTGGCTGGGTGTACGTCATCCTCCTCGCATGGAGCTGATCGTTGCTTCGAGGGAAAGGCACTCGAGCTTGCCATCGCCAGCGAAACCGGCGACGCGAATGGGATTCGGCGGTTGATCAAGGAGGAGCGGGTCAATCCGGACGTCGAATTCTCAGCGCGCGATGGGATTCCCCTGGTGGCGTGGCCACTGCGCGCGGAACGTCTGGATGGTTTGCGCGCCCTTCTGGACAACGGTGCCGATCCCAATGCCCGCCAAGTGAGACGGATGAACGGCAGGGAGATCCATTTCAACAATGCGATGGTATATGCAGCGAAGATGAATGATCCGCGATTCCTGGACATGCTCCTGAAGCATGGCGGGGATCCGAACACACGAAATTCTGCAAATGAAACGCTGATGCTGCAGGCATTTTTGAGTGGAAATCAGTGGAAGAACATCCAGACGCTGGTGCAGCATGGCGCAAAAATCAACGCGTCCAGTCTAAGCAGGGGTGATGACACCGTGCTGAGCTGGTATACGGGCCGAGGCGGTTTCGATGCTGCCTATTGGCTGCTTCAGCATGGGGCTGACCCGACGATTTCGTCGCGCCCTCCGCCCGGGTCTGGCGCCGCGGCACGCCAGATGATGGTTGAAGACATCTACTGGGAAATCACCTCGCCCGACCTGCTGCCCTGGCAAAAAAAATGCCAGCAATGGCTGATCGCACGCAATATCCCGAGGCCGCCCATGCCCGAGCACATCCGCAGGAAGCGCGAAGCCTTCAAGCTCCCCAGCAAGGAAGAAGACATCCCGCTGCTGTGACCCAGCCGCACGCTTTCAAGGAAGGATCCCAAGCCAATGCGTAGCATGCTCATCCACCTGTTGACCTTCGCCCTTCTTGGACCGCTGGCGGGGTGCTCGTCAGCCTCCTCGCATGGCGCTGATCGCTACTTCGAGGGAAAAGCCCTCGATCTGGCCATCGCCAGCGAAACGGGAGACGCCGGGGAGATACGGCAACTCATGAAAGACGAGGGCGTGGATCCCGACGTAGCGTTTTCAAAGCGCGAAGGTATTCCGTTGCTCGCCTGGCCGCTACGCGCACAGAGTCTTGAAGGCTTGCGCGCGATGCTGGAAAGCGGCGCAGACCCGAACGCGCGTCGGGTAAGGCAACTGCAAGGAAAGCCATACCGCGATGACAATGCCATGGTGTATGCGGCCCAGCTGAAAGACCCGCGCTACCTCCGCCTCCTTCTGGAGCACGGCGGGGACCCCAATACCCGGAATGCGGACAACGAGACGTTGCTACTCCAAGCGTTCCTCAGCGGCAACCAATGGGAGAACGTCCAGCTCCTTGTCGAGAGCGGGGCCGATGTGAATTTGGGCAATAGTTACCGGGATGACACCGTACTCAGCTGGTACACCAAGCGTGGCGGATTCAAACATGCCTACTGGCTGCTGGAACATGGGGCGGACCCCACCATCAAAGCAGGGCTGTTCACCGATCCCGTCGAGTCACAGCGCCAACTGATGGTCGAAGCCATCTACTGGGAAATCACCTCGCCCGACCTGCTGCCCTGGCAGAAAAAATGCCAGCAATAGCTGATCGCACGCAACATCCCCAGGCCGCCCTTGCCCGAGCACATCCGCAGGAAGCGCGAAGCCTTCAACTTCCCCAGCAAGGAAGAAGACATCCCGCTGCTCTGACCCGCCTGCCTTGAACAGGCACGCCTTGCAGTCAGCCGCCCAGCAGGTGGCTGCCCGGATGCACATGCATCCGCACCCGCGAGGCCACGCACTCGATCCGGAACTGCCGGGCCTGTACCGGCTCGCCGTCGAGGTTCAGCGTGATCGGAGCCTCGGCATGGATCTCCACCCACGGCGCACGGGTACGCTCGGCAACCTGCTCCAGTGCCCCCTGCTTGCCGCCCTTGAGCAGCGCGCCAATGGTGGAGGCGACTTCGCCGGTGAGTTCGGGGATCACGGTGACATCCAGCAACCCGTCATCGATCACGGCATCCGGGCACAGCACCTGGCCACCCCCGGCCTGTCGGCCGTTGCCGATGCCCAGCGCAATGAAGCCGCCTTCCCAGTCGAAGTCCGGGGTGTGCAAGCGCGCGCGGATCGGGTCGATCCGGCCCAGTCGCGAGATGCCGGTGACCAGGTAGGCCAGCCCGCCGAGCACCTTCTTCAGGCCCTCGTCGGTCTCTACGGTGACTTCGGTGCCGAAGCCGCCGCTGGCCACGTTGGCACACCACCAACGCTTGCCGTCGGCATCGATGTTGAGCAGGTCGATCGGGCGGGCGGGATGCTGCTCGATGAGGTCCAGCGCCTCCAACGGATCGACCGGGATGCCAGCCGCAGTGGCGAAGTCGTTGGCGGTGCCCAGCGGTACCAGCCCCAGCGACGGCAGCGCGTCGGCGGGCTCGGGACGGTGCGCGAGGGTCTCGGCCACTTCGCTCAGGGTGCCGTCGCCGCCGGCGGCGATGATGGTGTCCACGCCGTGTTCGATCGCCTCGGCCACGTAGCGCTCGGCATCCCCGTCCTCCCAGGTCACCCGGACCTCCAGCTGCACCCCACGCTCGCGCAGGGCGTGCACGGCTTCGCGCAGGTCGACGTTGCCGGTGGACTTGCCGTTGAGGATCAAACGCCAGTGGGGACTACGCATGCAGCTCGGCCAGGGCAGGGGGAAGCGCAGGCTATCAGCGCGCACCGTGGTGCCCGGTGAACGTCATCAAACGGTCATCGGGCCGCCGGAGAATGGAAGGCCATAGCAGGGACGATGGATGGAGGCAGGATCAGCCTCCGAGTATTCCCAGGGCCGCATCCGTGAGGGTGCGGCCTTTCTTTTGAGCGGCGATGCGCGCAGCCGGGCAACGGTCGGCTCTACGGGTGCTCAGCCTTCGGCGAAGGCCCGCAAGGCCTCACCGTCCATCCGGTAAACCGTCCACTCGCTCTGCGGCTTCGCCCCGGCCGCCTCATAGAACCGGATCGCCGGTTCGTTCCAGTCCAGCACCGACCACTCGAAGCGGCCGCAGCCTTCGGCCACGGCGATGCGCGCGATGTGCTGCAGCAGCGCCTTGCCTGCCCCGCTGCCGCGGCTGGCCGGGCTGACGTAGAGGTCTTCGAGGTAGATGCCGTTGCGGCCCAGCCAAGTGGAGTAATTGTAGAAATACACCGCGTAGCCGATGGCTACGCCGTCGGCTTCGCAGATCAGGGCCTGGGCCTTGGCCTCCGGCCCGAACAGGCTGGCACGGATGCCGGCCTCGTCGGTCTGCACCGAGGACTCGGCCTTTTCATAGATCGCCAGTTCACGGATGAAGCGCAGGATCAGCGCCGCATCGGCGGCGGTGGCCACGCGGATGTTCACAGTGGCCACCGACATGGCTCAGGCCCTCGCCTGGGCGACGTTGTGGCGCATCTGCGCGATCACGTCCTGGTAGCTGGTCTTGGCGTTGAAGATCGCCGAGCCGGCCACGAAGGCGTCGGCACCGGCGGCGGCGATCGCGCCGATGTTGTCGGCCTTCACGCCGCCGTCGATCTCCAGGCGGATGTCCTTGCCGCTGGCATCGATCTTCTTGCGGACCGCACGCAGCTTGTCCAGCGCCGAGGGGATGAAGGCCTGGCCGCCGAAGCCCGGATTGACCGACATGATCAGCACCAGGTCCAGGTCGTCCAGCACCCAGTCCAGGATGTCCACCGGGGTGGCCGGGTTGAGCACCACGCCCGGCTTGCAGCCCAGCGAGCGGATCAGCTGGATGGTGCGGTGCACGTGGCGGGAGGCCTCGGGGTGGAAGCTGATGTAGGTGGCCCCGGCCTCGGCGAAGTCCGGGATGATGCGGTCCACCGGCTCGACCATCAGGTGCACGTCGATCGGCGCGGTCACGCCGTGCTTGCGCAGCGCCTGGCAGACCATCGGGCCGATGGTCAGGTTGGGCACGTAATGGTTGTCCATCACATCGAAGTGCACCCAGTCCGCACCGGCGGCGAGCACGTTGTCCACTTCCTCGCCCAGGCGGGCGAAATCGGCGGACAGGATGGAGGGGGCGATGATGCAGTTGGACATGGCCGGGGCCTTCAGTACTTGGAAAGGGGGGCCGCGCGCGCTCAGCGCTTGCGCAGGGTCTTGATGCGGTCGTAGGCGGCGTTGAGCTGGCGCGACTTGCGCTCGGCCTGCTGGCGCAGCTCCGGGGCGGCGCCGACCACCTTGTCGGGGTGGTACTGGGAGATCAGCCGGCGGTAGGCCAGGTCGACCTCGGCATCGGTGGCCTCGGAGGTGAGCCCCAGCTCCCGGTAAGGGTTTTCCTTGTTCAGGCGGAACCAGTCGGCGTCGAAGGCATGCCCGATCAGCAGGCCGACCACGGCACCGAACAGCGGATTGGGCCTGAACAGCAGGGCCCCGGCGATGAATCCGAGCAGTTTTCCGTACCAGCGCATGGTCGTCTGGGCGGCCGTGGCAACAAAGGAGCCCCATTTTACGTCACAGCGGCCCCAACCCGCTTTACACTAGGCCGCCCGCTGTCTGTGCGGGCCCTCAGGGTCCCCTGGACAGCTGTCATGACGAAGCCCCAGGAGTGCCCGTGCCGACCACGTTGTTGCAATCCGATCTCCCCGGCCTGCCCTTGCGCCATCGCGGCAAGGTGCGTGATGTTTTTGACATTCCGCGCGACCGGCTGCCCGCCGGCACTCCGCCGGGGGACTACCTGCTGATGGTCGCGACCGACCGTCTGTCGGCCTTCGACGTGGTGCTGCCCGATCCGATCCCGGGCAAGGGCGAAATGCTCTGCCAGGTCTCGAACTTCTGGTTCGCCAAGACCGCGCACCTGATGCCCAACCACCTGACCGGCATCGACGTGGCCAGCGTGCTGCCCGACGGCGTCGACCCGGCGCTGTACGCCAAGCGCGCGGTGGTCACCCGCAAGCTCAAGCCGGTGCCGGTGGAGGCGATCGCCCGCGGTTACCTGATCGGCAGCGGCTGGAAGGACTACCAGCGCACCGGCAAGGTCAGCGGCATCGACCTGCCCGATGGCCTGCGCCAGGCCGAGCAGCTGCCCGAGCCGATCTTCACCCCGTCGACCAAGGCCGCCGTGGGCGACCATGACGAGAACATCGATTTCGATGCGATGGTCAAGGCGGTGGGCGCGGACCTGGCCGAGCGCGTGCGCGATGCCACCCTGCGCATCTACAAGTTCGCCGCCGACTACGCCCGCGAACGCGGCATCCTGCTGGCCGACACCAAGTTCGAGTTCGGCACCGATGCCGACGGCCGCCTGTACATCATGGACGAGATGCTGACCCCGGACTCCTCGCGCTACTGGCCGGCCGACGAATACGAGGTGGGCACCAGCCCGCCGAGTTACGACAAGCAGTTCGTGCGCGACTACCTGGAGACGCTGGACTGGGGCAAGACCGCCCCGGGCCCGTCCATCCCGGCGGAGATCATCGAGCGCACCCGCGCCAAGTACGCCGAGGCGCTGCAGCGTCTGGCCGGGATCTCGGTCGACTGATTCGCCTGCACCCCCGGCGGTGATGGCAGGGGGTCCTGGCGTAGAGTCGCCCGTTGGTCGACTGCCGGGGCCGTGAGTCGCCTATCGCGTGCAGCGCGATGGGTAGCGTCTGAGCGAGGAGCAGCCGACCAACGGTCGGCTCTACCCGCTGGGGCGGAGCACGAGGGGGGTCTCGTCTGGGCGAGGAGCAGCCGACCAACGGTCGGCTCTGCCCGTTGGGGCGGTATGCTGTGCCGATTCCTGGGAGGGAACATGACCACCACCACCGTTGCGCGCCCGATCGACCGCTACTTCGCCAGTTATTCCGACGATCACCGCAATGCGCTCAACCAGCGCATCCACGTGGTGGCGGTGCCGGCGATCCTGTGGTCGGTGGTGGCGCTGCTGTGGTGCCTGCCGCCGCTGATCACCTGGTTCCAGAACGGGATCTGGGCGGGGTTTGCCATGTTTGCCGCATGGTGTTTCTACAACAAGCTCTCACGCCCACTGGGCATCGGCATGCTGGTGCTGTTGTTCGTGTTCGGCTGCCTGTGCCGCCTGCTGGAGGCCGAAATCGGCCTGCAGAAGTTGTTCTGGCTGGCCATCGGCGTGTTCGTGGTGGCCTGGATCGCCCAGTTCATCGGCCATAAGCATGAAGGGCGCAAGCCGAGTTTCCTCACCGACCTGACCTACCTGCTGATCGGGCCGGCCTGGGTCGTGGCCAAGCTGTATCGCCGGATGGGCGTGCCCTACTGAGGGTGCCGTGCCGCCCACCGGGCGGCACACGCGTCATTTTTCCTGAACGAGATGGATGCTCACCGGCACGCGACGCCGGAGCGTCCAGCATGGCCGTGGCCGGGCCTCCGCATGCATCCGGCGTTCATCTTCGTGCTGGCGTTCAGCCCCCGTGGTTGCTGGCTTCGGGGTACACCGAGGGGCCAGATCCGGCAAAGTCCCACAACCGGTTCCATACGCCCCCATGCGGTCTCGAATGGGGGCGATACGAGGGCTGAAAAAATGAATCACGCACGTTACATGCAATTGGTGGCGTATTCGGGTGTATCGGCAGCAATTGACTGCCTGTTAGACTGAACGACCTGCTCGCGAATCCCGTATTCCCTGCATGAATCCCAGCCTGCTCCTGCTACTTGCCCTGCCCTTCCTGATGGCGGTGGCCGTGGCGTCATTCCGCCGCACCTCCCGCTCCACGGCCGCCTGGTTGGCCGCGGCCGCCCCGTTGGGCGGGCTGGCGTTGTTGGCCACGATGACCCCCGAGATCCTTGCCGGCAGGGTCGTAAGCAGTTTCGGCCAATGGCTGCCGCAGATCGGGCTGGCCTTCTCGCTGCGCCTGGACGGCCTGGCCTGGATGTTCGCGGGCATGGTGCTGGCGATCGGCGCGCTGGTGGTGATGTACGCGCACTACTACCTCAGCCCGCGCGACAGCGCCCATCGCTTCTACTGCTACCTGCTGCTGTTCATGGGCGCCATGCTGGGCATGGTGCTGTCGGGCAACCTGTTGCTGCTGATGGTGTTCTGGGAAATGACCAGCATCAGCTCGTTCCTGCTGATCGGCTTCTGGTCGCACCGCCAGGACGCCCGCGAAGGCGCGCGGATGGCGCTGGTGGTGACCGGTGGCGGTGGCCTGGCCCTGCTCGGCGGCGTGCTGCTGATCGGCCGCATCGTCGGCAGTTTCGAACTGGACGCGGTGCTGGCCGCGGGTGACACGATCCGGGCCAGTGCGCTCTACCCCTACGCGCTGTTCCTGGTGCTGGCGGGCATCTTCACCAAGAGCGCGCAGTTCCCGTTCCACTTCTGGTTGCCGCAGGCGATGGCCGCGCCGACCCCGGTCTCGGCCTACCTGCACTCGGCCACGATGGTCAAAGCCGGCGTGTTCCTGCTGGCGCGCCTGCATCCGGCCCTGGCCGGTACCGACCTGTTTTTCTACACGGTCAGCGGCATCGGCGCGATCACCCTGCTGATCGGCGCCTGGAACGCGATCTTCCAGCACGACCTCAAGGGCCTGCTGGCGTATTCGACGATCTCCCACCTGGGCCTGATCACGATGCTGTTCGGGCTGTCCACGCCGATGGCGGTAGTGGCCGGCGTGTTCCACATCCTCAACCACGCCACCTTCAAGGCCTCGCTGTTCATGGCAGCGGGCATCATCGACCACGAAACGGGCACCCGCGACATGCGCAAGCTGGGCGGGCTGCGCCGGTTGATGCCGTTCACCAGCACGCTGGCGATCATCGCCTCGCTGGCGATGGCCGGCATCCCGCTGCTCAACGGCTTCCTGTCCAAGGAGATGCTGTTCGCCGAGGCGCTGGACGCCGGCGGCCCGGAAACCATGCGCCTGGCCATGTCCATCGCCGCGCTGCTGGCCGGCGTGTTCGGCGTGGCCTACAGCCTGCGCTTCGTGCACGACACCTTCTTCGGCAAGGGGCCGCACGACCTGGACCGGGTACCGCATGAGCCGCCGCGCTGGATGAAGGTGCCGGTGGAAGTGCTGGTGGTGGTGTGCGTGGCGGTCGGCGTGGCGCCGGCGATCACCATTGCCCCGGTGCTGCACGCCGCCGCATCCTCGATCCTGGGCACGGCGATGCCGGCCTACAGCCTGTCGGTGTGGCATGGCTTCAACATGCCGCTGATGATGAGCCTCGCCGGCGTCGTGGGCGGCGTCGCGCTGTACTTCGGGCTGCGCCGCCTGATCGACCTGCATGCGGTGGTGACCCGTGCGATCGGCCGCAACATCTTCCACAGGCAGCTGGACCTGGTGTTCGGCTTCGCCCACCGGCTGACCCAGGCGCTGGCCAACGGCAGCCTGCAGCGCATGCTGATGGCCTTGGTGGTGGTGGCGATCATCGTCGCGCTGGCCCCGTTCGTGGCCAACCCGGGGTCGCCGAACTGGCCGTCGCCGCAACCGCTGCCACTGCTGGGCTGGACCCTGTGGCTGGTGATGATGGCCTGCGCGGTCAGTGCCCTGTTCGTGTACCGGCAGCGCCTGCTGGCGGTGCTGGTGATGGGGGGCGTGGGGCTGATGGTGTCGCTTACCTTCGTCTTCCTGTCCGCCCCGGACCTGGCCCTGACCCAGCTGCTGGTGGAGATGGTCACGCTGGTGTTGATGCTGCTGGGCATGAACTACCTGCCCACCCAGTCGCCGCCGGAGCATTCGCGCTGGCGCAAGCGCCGCGACGCGCTGATCGCGGTGATCGGCGGCGGCGGCCTGGCCGCCCTGGCGTATACGGCGATGACGCTGCCGCCCAATACGATGGCCGGCGAGCTGGTCGCCCGTGCGTTGCCCGAGGCCTATGGCCAGAACGTGGTCAACGTGATCCTGGTCGACTTCCGCGGCTTCGATACCTTCGGCGAGATCACCGTGTTCGGCATCGCCGCGCTGGTGGTGCACGCGATGCTGCGGCGTTCGCGGATGGCGCCGGAGCAGATCATGCCGGGCCCGCCGATCAAGCTGCCGGTGCCGGCCGATCTGGCCCAGATCATGTTCCCGCTCACCCTCACCGTGTCGATCTTCCTGTTCCTGCGCGGCCACAACGCGCCCGGTGGCGGCTTCATCGCCGGCCTGGTGCTGGCCGTGCCGCTGCTGATCCAGTACGTCATCCAGGGCACCACCTCGGTGGAGTCGCGGTTCGGCTTCGACTACATCCGCTGCATCGGTGCAGGCCTGCTGATCGCGATCGTCAGCGGCAGCGCGTCGATGCTGTTCGGGGTGCCGTTCCTGACCAGCGGCCACCTGGACCTGCATATCCCGCTGATCGGCGAGGTGCCGCTGGCCAGCGCGATCGGCTTCGACACCGGCGTGTACCTGGTGGTGTTCGGCGGGGCGATGCTGATCCTGTCGATGATGGGCACGATCAAGCCCTCGCGCACCCGCAACGCCCGCAAGGGCGAGATCGATCCCAACCGTCGTTCGGCAGAAACCGGGGAGATGCACTGATGGAACTGGCCCTGGCAAGCGCGATCGGCATATTGAGCGCGATCGGCATCTACCTGCTGCTGCGTGCGCGCACCTTCGACGTCATCCTTGGCATGACCTTCCTGTCCTATGCCACCAACCTGCTGATCTTCGCCGGTGGGCGCCTGGTAACCGGCAAGGCACCGGTGCTGCGCGAGGGCATCGACAGCGACCTGGGCAACTACACCGACCCGCTGCCGCAGGCGCTGGTGCTGACGGCGATCGTGATCGCCTTTGCGATGACCGCGGTGAGCATCGTGCTGGCCATGCGCAGCCGCAGCGACAACCATAGCGACCACGTCGACGCGCACGAAGAAGAGGCCGACGACGCCCCCGCCGATACCGCGCCGGGCCGGGAGGGTGGCGCATGAACCATGCGGTGATCCTGCCGATCCTGATTCCGTTGTTCGGCGCGGCCTGTTCGCTGTTCGTCGAGCATCGCCGCTATGGCCCCAGGGTGCAGCGCAGCGTGGCCTGGACCACGCTGACCGCGCTGGCGGCGGCGGTGGCCCTGCTGTTCGCCCAGACTGCCGATGGCAGCATCGCGGTGTACCTGCTGGGCGACTGGCCGGCACGGCTGGGCATCGCGCTGGTGGCCGACCGGCTGTCGGCATGGATGCTGGTCACCACCCTGCTGCTGGCCATCCCGTGCCTGCTGCATGCGTGCTCGGGCTGGGACCGGCGCGCGCCGCACTTCCATGCGCTGTTCCAGTTCCAGCTGGTCGGCCTCAACGGTGCCTTCCTGACCGGCGACATCTTCAACCTGTTCGTGTTCTTCGAGGTGATGCTGATCGCCTCCTACGGCCTGCTGCTCAGTGGCGGGCGCGGCCTGCGCATGCGCATCGGCCTGCATTACGTGGTGTTCAACGTCACCGCCTCGACCCTGTTCCTGATCGCCCTCGGCCTGCTGTATGCCTCGCTGGGGTCGCTCAACATGGCCGAGCTGTCCCAGCGCATCGCCGAGGTGCCGGCGTCGCACCTGGTGCTGGTCAAGGCGACCATGGGCCTGTTGCTGCTGGTGTTCTGCAGCAAGGCGGCGCTGATGCCGTTGTACCTGTGGCTGCCCGAGGCCTATGCGCGCGCGCCGGCCGCGGTGGCCGCGTTGTTCGCGATCATGACCAAGGTCGGCCTGTATGCGGTGCTGCGGGTGAGCACGCTGTGGTTCGGCGAGGGCGCCGGCCCGATGGCCGGCTACGGCAGCGACTGGCTGCTGTGGGCCGGCGTGGTCACCCTGGTGCTGGGCGGGCTGGGCGTGCTGGCCGCCGCGCGCCTGCGGGTGATGATTTCCTACCTGGTGGTGGTGTCGGCGGCGACGCTGTTCATCGCCTTCGCCGTGCGTACCCCGCAGGTGCTGTCGGCGGGGCTGTATTACCTGCCCCACAGCACCTTCGTGGCCGCCGCGCTGTTTCTGATCGCCGACCTGATCCGCCGCCGCCGCGGCGGGGCCAGCGACAGGAAGGAAATCATCGCGCCGATGCCTGGCAAGCAGACGCCCGCCGTGCTGTTCCTGATCGGGGCGGTGGCCGTGGCCGGCCTGCCCCCGCTGTCCGGCTTCCTGGCCAAGGCCGCGCTGCTGGCCGGGATGCCGGCGCAGTACACCGCCGTGGTCTGGACGGTGGTGCTGGGCAGCAGCCTGATGGTGATCGTGGGCCTCACCCGCGGCGGCATCCGCCTGTTCTGGCGCGTGCCGGTGCAGGAAGAAGGCGTACCGCCGCCACGCAAGGCACCGACCCGCACCGTCGAACTGTTCGCCGCCGCGCTGCTGCTCTGCTACGGCATCGCCATGAGCCTGTTCGCCGGCCCGCTGATGCAGCACACCGATGCGATGGCCAACCAGTTGCTGCATCCCGGCGATTATGTCGGCGAGCTGCGCGCCACCCCGCCGGAGATCCGCCAGCCATGACGCGTACGCCTTCGCTGTACAAGCGCCTGATCCCGTCGCCCTCGTTGAGCGTGATGGTGGTGGCGTTCTGGCTGCTGATGTCCGACAGCTTCACCGTCGGCCAGTTCGTGCTGGGCATGCTGCTCGGCCTGGTGGTGCCGCTGTTCGCCGCGCGCCTGGACCGCGAGTTCGCCCGCATCGGCTCCCTGCGCCCGGTGCCCAAGCTGCTGTTCGTGACGCTGTGGGACATCCTGGCATCCAACATCCGCGTGGCCATCCAGGTGCTCGGGCCGGAGCGTCGCATCCACCCCGGCTTCATCTGGCTGCCGCTGGACATCGCCAACATCCACGGCATCGCCGCGCTCACCAGCATGATCACGCTGACCCCGGGCACGGTATCGGCGGCCCTGTCCGACGACCGCCGCTACCTGCTGGTGCACGTGCTGCACCTGGACGACCCGGACGAGCTGATCGCGCAGATCAAACGCCGTTACGAAGCCCCGCTGATGGAGATCTTCCCATGACCGGTTACACCTTCATCCAGACCACCATGGTGGTGTGCATGCACGTGGTCGGGCTGGCCATGCTGCTGGCCACCTGGCGCCTGCTGCGCGGCCCGACCGTGCCCGACCGCATCCTGGCGCTGGACACCCTGTCGGTCACCGCCATTGCCGAGCTGATGCTGTTCGGCATGTACCTCAACTCGGCGGTGTATTTCGAGGCGGCGCTGATCATCGCCATGCTCGGCTTCGGCAGTACCGTGGTGCTGAGCAAGTTCGTGCTGCGCCGGGACATCGTCGAATGATCACCGTCATCCAGATCGTGCTGTCTATCCTGCTGCTGTTCGGCTGCTTCTTCATCCTGGTCGGCGCGCTCGGCCTGGTGAAGCTGTCCACCTTCTTCAAGCGCCTGCACGCACCGACCAAGGCCAGCACGCTCGGCGTGGGCTGTGTGCTGGTCGGCTCGGTCTGCTACCACATCTTCCTGGGCCAGGACCCGCAGCCGCGCGAGCTGTTGATCACCGTGTTCCTGTTCATCACCGCGCCGATCAGCGCGCACATGATGGCCAAGGCAGCGCTGTCGCTGATGATGGAAAAGCGGCCGAGCCTGCCGGGGCATGAGACCGCCAAGGAAGAACAGTTGCCGCCGCCGCAACCGGACGTCGACCAGACGCCGTAATGAGGGAGCCGGGTGGATCCCGGACCGGCATCGGATACCGGCCAGGACCCACGTAGAGCCGACCGTTGGTCGGCTGCACTCACATCGCACCTGGAGCAGCCGACCAACGGTCGGCTCTACGCGCGGCTTCGCTCAGCCGCCCCGGACCAGCGCCAGCTCCAACCCGATCCAGGCCAGGAACGCCACCACCAGCACCCCGCCCTCGCGACGGCTGATGGTGAGGTCACCCCGCAGCATCGGGTACAGCACCAGCACGAACGCGATCGCCGCCGGCAGTTCCAGGCGCACGAACGAGGCCGGCACCGCCAGCGGTCGCAGCGCGGCCATGCCGCCGACCACCACCAGCAGGTTGAACAGGCTCGAGCCGATCACGTGGCCGAGCACCATGTCGCCCTGCCCACGCCGTGCCGCCGCGATCGCCGCGGCCACTTCCGGCAGCGCGGTGCCGATGGCCACCGGCAGCAGGCCGACCAGCAGCGGCGACCAGCCCAGGCCGGCGCCGAACACCGGCGCGGCCTGCACGATCCAGCGCGCGCCGTAATACAGGCACAGCGCGGCGAACACCAGCCGCAGGACGTTGAGGAACAGCCCGGTGCGGGTCATCGCATAGCCGGCGATGGCCTCGCGCACCGGCTCGGATTCGCGCCGCGCCTGCCGCAGCAGGAACACCAGCACGGCCACGAAAGCGAGCAGCAGCAGCCCGCCCTCCCAGCGCGTCACCACGCCATCCAGGCCGAACACGATCAGGGCCAGGCTGGCCACGGCCAGCAGCACCAGCAGCGGTGACAGCAAGCGGGCGCGGACCAGCAACGGGGCCGCCAGCGCGGCCAGGCCCAGGGTGAGCCCGACGTTGACGATGTTGCTGCCGACCGCGTTGCCGAGCGCCAGTTCTTCGGCCCCGACCACGAACGCGCGGGCGTTGACCACCAGCTCGGGCAGCGAGGTGCCGAAGGCCACCAGCAGCAGCCCGGCCACGAATGGCGAGGCGCCGAAGCGCTGGGCCAGGCCCGAGGCCGCCTTGACGATCGAGTCGCCGCCCAGCGCGAGCAGCAGCAATCCCAGCAGGAACCACGCGGTAGCAGCAATCATCGGCACATCCCCAGGCAGCAATGGCCCGATTCTAGAGCCAGCGCGCGGGCAGGGGGGTGAGGACACCGCCGACGCAGGGTGCAGCGGCGCGGCCCGCTCCGGGCACGCGCCGCCGCTGGCTTACGAGCAGCCTTCGACGTAGTCGACCTGCGGGGTCTGGCCGACCCGCCAGGCGGTGACATTGCCGTCGCCGCCGATCTCGAAGTTGATCAGCGCGCCCCCCTCGGTGGCCGGGCGCACCCGCAGGTTGTGACCCTTCTCGTCGTACTTGTGCGCGGTGACGTCGCCCCGATCGGGGTACAGCGTCTGCAACTGGCCCAGCGACATGCCGACCTTGCCGCCGCCGGGTGCGACGATGCGGTCGTTGCGCACGTCGTAGCGGACCAGTCGCTTGCCTTCGATCATGAAGACCACGTCATCGGCCTGCGCGCCCTGTGGCCGCAGCGCGTGGCAGTAGTCGTCCGGAACCTCGCCCTGCAGCGGTTCCTTCCAGGCGGCCTGCACCTGCTCCAGGGCGCTGCCCAGGGCGACAGGGCCGTAGCCATCGAGCCGGGCCGGACCGGTCGCGGCGGCGGCGGCATCGGAGCCGGCAGCCGCCCCCTGTTCTGGCGCAGCGCCGGCAGCAGGCGCGGTCGGGGTCGGTGCCGGCGTGGCCGCATCGGCGTCCTTCGACGGGGTTTCCGGGCTGCGCGCGCAGCCACCCAATGCGAGCACGATAGCCAGTGCCAAAACGCTTCCCAGCTGCTTCATATGCGTGTCCTCCAGTCAGTGCCCGGCAGCCTAGCGCGATCGCCGTGCAGCGGCTGCATGCAGGAACGTGATTGTCATCGCGGTTTCACCTGCCGGGTTCAGGCTCGGCCTGCACCGCATCGACCCCACGCCCATGCAACCGCGCAAGACCGACCTCGCCCGCACCGCCCTGCAGGCCCACCGCGCGCCGCTGGACATGCGCCAGCGCCGCCTGCTGATCCTGTGCGACGGCCAGCGCGACCTGGCCCAGCTCACCGGCATGATCGGGCCGGAAGCCTCCGCCATGGTGATCCAGCTGATCCAGGCCGGGTACCTGGTGTCCAGCGCAGCGCTGGAACCGGCCACGCTGCCGGCGCCGCCCGGCGCGGCACCCGTAGCCGCGCCCGCCCCTGCCGAACGCCGTCGCTCGCTGGTGGCCGCGCGCATCTACCTGTTGGGCATCCTCGAACTGCAGCGCCACCCGCAGGCCGCCGCGCTGTTCCACGCCTTGCAGCGCGCGCGCAGCGACGAAGACGTCATCGCCTCGCTGCACACCGCCCTGAGGGCGCTGCCCGGCCTGACCTCGCCCGGGTATGCCGAGCGGGTGCGGCAGCGCGTGGTGGAGGCCATGCCGGACGCGCACGCCGCGCAGTTGGCCCATGCCGCGATCGCCACGGCCTGAGCAGGGTTCGCGTCCCGTCGCCGGAACCCTGGATCACGCCACCGCGAGCGCGGCAATCAACGCCGCGGCCACGGCGGGGTCTTCCACGCAACGCAGGTTGTCCAGGTTGAGAATGGTGCCCTGCATCTGCGCATAACGGCGAAGACGGCGCATGAGGACCTTGGTGGTCGTGTCGTCCGGCGCGGCCGGCAACGCATCCAATGCGCGCCGCGCGCGCACCGCGACGTCCGGCAGGTAGGCATGGCGGGGGTCACGCGGTGGGACGACGTGGTCCAGCCGGCAGTTTTCGAAGGACACGTCGTCCAGGATGCAGCGGCTGAAATCGGCGTCCAGCTGGGCCGGTGCACCGGCGGCAACGAATCTCACGTCCTTCAACGTGCCTTCGAAGCGACACCCGGTGGTGGCCTGCGCGGGCATGTCGGTGTCCACGATCCGGCAGTTGATGAACGTGCAGCGGTCGAGCACGCACTCATTGAACCGGCTCTGGCGGAAGTCGCACCGGTCGAAGACGCACTCGCGAAACACGGTGTCATTGAGCCCGCTGTTGCGGAAGTCCGCGCGGGTGAAGCGGCAGCCGGCCAGCTGGTTGCGGTGGAAAAAGCGGACACCGGAGAAATCGCAGTGCGTGAACGTTCCCCGCTGCACCCGGCACCCCTCGAAGATCGGCGCTGCAAGGTTCACGCCCTGCAGCGCCAGGTCGTCGATCTGCTCGTCCACGAAACGCGCACGGGGCGGCAGCGGCAGCGATGCCCCCGCCGCGTACAACATCGCCAACGCGGCCTTCGGCAACGCCGACGTCACGGGACGAAGTTCGCCTTCAGCCCCTTCCAGCACTGCTGGTAGCCACGCTGCCGGTGCGCGGCGTCCATCGCCTGCGCGGTGGGGCGGATCACGCCACGCGTTTCAAACATGAAGGCCATGGTGTCCTTGATCACGTCCGGCTTGCTCAGGTCGGCCGCCGACGCCTTGTCGAAGGTCGCCGCATCCGGGCCGTGGCCACTCATGCAGTTGTGCAGTGAGGCGCCGCCGGGGACGAACCCCTCGGCCTTGGCATCGTAGGCACCGTGGATGAGGCCCATGAACTCGCTGGCGATGTTGCGGTGGAACCACGGCGGGCGGAACGTGTCCTGCGCCACCAGCCAGCGCGGCGGGAAGATGGCGAAGTCCATGTTGCTGGTGCCGGCGGTATCGCTGGGCGAATGCAGCACCAGGAAGATCGACGGGTCCGGATGGTCGTGGCTGATCGAGCCGATGGTGTTGAAGCGACGCAGGTCGTAGCGGTACGGCGCGTAGTTGCCATGCCAGGCGACCACGTCCAGCGGCGAATGGTCGATGTCGGCACGCCACAGCTGCCCGCCAAATTTGGCGATCAGCTCGAAACTACCCTCGATGTTCTCGAAGGCGGCCTGCGGTGTTTCGAAATCGCGCGGATTGGCCAGGCCGTTGGAGCCGATCGGCCCCAGGTCCGGCAGCTTCAGCAGCGCGCCGAAGTTTTCGCAGACGTAGCCACGTGCCTCACCGTCCGGCAGTTCGACCCGGAAGCGCACACCACGCGGGATCACCGCCACCTGCTGCGGCTCGATTTCGATCACGCCCAGCTCGGTGAGCAGGCGCAGGCGGCCCAGCTGCGGCACGATCAGCAGCTCGCCGTCGGCGTTGTAGAAGTAACGGCCCTGCATGTCGGCGTTGGCTGCGTACAGGTGGATGCCGACGCCATGGTGCGCATCGGGCGCGCCGTTGCCGCCCATGGTGTACAGGCCATCGATGAAATCGGTGGGGGTGCCGGGCAGCGGCAGCGGGTCCCAGCGCAGCTGGTTGGGCGACACCGGCCCGGCGGCGAAATCGCCGTGCAGGTGCGGCTGGGCGTAGGCGCTGAATTCGCCGTGCGCCACTGCCGGGCGGATGCGGTACAGCCAGCTGCGCCGGTTGCTGCCGCGCGGTGCGGTGAACGCGGTGCCCGACAACTGTTCGGCGTACAGGCCATGCGCAACCCGCTGCGGCGAATTGCGCCCAACCGGCAGCGCGCCGGGGACGGCCTCGGTGGCGAACTCGTTGCCAAAGCCGGTCTGGTAGCCGCGGGCGGTGATGGAGGTGCTCATCTGTGCGTGTCCTGGCGGAGCCTGGGAGGTGTGCAATGGGGGGCATTGAAGCAGCCGGGCAGCGCCCGGCGCTACGAGGTGGTCCGGCGCTGCGGACGCCGCGCCGGACCGATGCCGGGTGACGTTACAGCACGCCGCGCTTGATCTGGTCGCGCTCGATGCTTTCGAACAGCGCGGTGAAGTTGCCTTCGCCGAACCCTTCGTTGCCCTTGCGCTGGATGATCTCGAAGAAGATCGGGCCGATGCAGTTGGTGGTGAAGATCTGCAGCAGCTTGCGCTGCTTGGTTTCCGGATCGGCGTCGATCAGGATCTTGTTCTTCGCCAGGCGCGCCACGTCTTCGCCATGCCCCGGCACGCGCATGTCGATCACGTCGAAGTAGGTGTCCGGCGTGTCGAGGAACTCCACGCCCTGGGCGCGCATCGCTTCCACGGTGTCGTAGATGTTGTCGGTGAAGCAGGCGATGTGCTGGATGCCCTCGCCCTTGTAGGCGTCGAGGTACTCGTTGATCTGGCTCTTCGGATCGGAGGATTCGTTGAGCGGGATGCGCACGATGCCGTCCGGGGCGGTCATCGCCTTGGACACCAGGCCGGTCTTGAGGCCCTTGATGTCGAAGTAGCGGATCTCGCGGAAGTTGAACAGGCGCTCGTAGTAGTCCGACCACTGCTGCATGTTGCCGAAATACAGGTTGTGGGTGAGGTGGTCGATGAAGGTCAGGCCGAACCCGGTCGGGCGCTGGTTGACGCCTTCGATCGGCGCGTAGTCGGCATCGAACATGCTGCCGGCCGCGCCGTAGCGATCCACCAGGTACAGCATGCAGTCGCCGATGCCCTTGATCACCGGGGCCGGCACGGCCTTGGATTCGGGCTTGAAGTCGATCGGCTCGGCACCGTTGCCCAGCGCCATCTGGTACACCTCGTCACCCGGCTTCTTGAAGCGGATGGCAAAGCCGCAGGCGCAGGGACCGTGTTTGTCGGCGAAATCGGCAGCGAACGAGTCCGGCTCTTCGTTGACCAGGAAGTTGACGTCGCCCTGGCGGTAGACGGTGATCGCGCGGCGCTTGTGGCGCAGCACCGCGGTGAAGCCCATCTTGCGGAAGTAGTCGTGCAGTTCGGTGCCGCGACCGGCCGGTGCGGCGAACTCGACGAACTCGAAACCGTCGATGCCCATCGGGTTTTCGAAGGTGGTGACCTGCATGCCCGGATCGGGTGCGTAGGACGCGGTGCTCAGTTGGCTGGTCATGATGTGGCTCCAAAGCAGGTCCGCAGCGGAAAAAACCAGGTGCGGGCGGAAGGCAGACCCGCGAGAATGCGGTGTCCGGAACTAAGGTTTATAGTTTCACATGAAACCACCATCAAGGTGCACCGCAGCATGAGCCCACCCGATCCCAGCAGCCACAGCATCCGCGCCTCGCACGCCCTGCTCGACCTGGAGCAGTTCCTGCCGTACCGGCTCAGCGTGCTGTCCAACCGGGTCAGCGGCAATATCGCCAAGCTGTACGGGGACCGCTACGGTCTGGCGATCCCGGAATGGCGGGTCATCACCATCCTGGCCCTGTACCCCGGCTCCTCGGCCAGCGAGGTATCCGACCGCACCGCGATGGACAAGGTGGCCGTCAGCCGCGCCGTGGCCAGACTGCTCGAGCGGGGCTTCATCAAGCGTGAAACCCACGGCGATGACCGCCGCCGCTCGGTGCTGGCGCTGTCGGCGGCCGGCTTCGAGGTGTACGAGACCATCGCCCCGCTGGTGATCGAGATCACCCGCAAGCTGATGTCCGTGCTGAGCGAGGAGGAGGAGCAGATGCTGGAAACGCTGATCCTGCGCCTGGCCGGGGAAGGCCTGCAGAAAATGGACCAGGGCTGAGCCCGGCGACGCCCCCGCAGGGGCGTTGCGGGTCAGCTCAGGTGCTTGCGCCGGGCATGTACCCAGGGCGCGGCCAGCGCGCCGATGGCGCCACCGGCGAACGCCAGCGAGGCGGCCACCACCGCCGCTTCGATGGCGTTGGGCAGGGCCAGCGCGGCCAGCACCAGCAGCGCCGTCGGCAGGCCGATGAAGGTGGCCATGAAGTAGCCCCAGCGCGGCGCCCAGGTGCCGACCTGGAGCAGGCTCACCGGCATCCAGGTTTCGGCCGAGGCGTCCTGCTGGACCTTGGCGGCGACCTTGGTCAGGTCCACTTCCACCGGCCCCTTGCCGGTGCGCGCGGTGGCCAGCATCTGCGCCACCTCCTCCACCGGCGGGAATGAGGTCGGCCATGTCCCCGGCGCCGCGACCCCGTAGGCGGTCAGCAAGGGCACGCTGATCCACGGCGCCAGCAGCGGGCGCAGCTTGCGCCGGTCGAGCACGCACCACAGCTGGCTCACCCCGTTGGCGACCACGCCATACAGCGCCAGTTGGCCCGGCTCCGGATAGGGCAGCAGGTGCACGCGCGCGGCCATGCTGTCGTAGCCCATCTGGCGCAGGAAGCCGGGGCGGGTGCGCCCTTCGTGCGCCCAGGCCAGGCCCAGCGCGGCCACCAGGTAGGCCTCGGCCGGGTCCTTGGCACCCGCGCTGGCGCGATCGTCGCTGGCCAGGAAGAACGCCAGCGACTTGGGCTCGTCCACGTCGCCACTGTCCCAGCGCCCGGTATCGCCCAGCACGTGCTTGAGCGGCAGCCGCGCCGGTGAGGTCTCGGCCTTGGCCGCGTTGTGCAGGAACGGCAGCACCGACAGCACGAAGCCCTGCAGGTCCACCGCCCGCACCCCGCTGCCCTGCCACTCGGCCGGCAGCACGCCGGCCAGCGCCGGGGTGCGCGCCAACATGTCCAGCTGGGTTTTCTGCTCGACCAGTTTCTGCACCGCGGCCTTGAGCAGCACGTTGTCCGGCACGGCCACCAACGGCAGGCGGTAGCGGATCGCGCCGGGGGCGGGCGTGTCGGCGGCGACGGTCTCGCCAGCGCCGTGGTCGTCGAGCAGGACGTCCACCGGCGGCAGGCTCACGCCAGCCGGTGCCTCGAGGGTGGTATCGGAAGTGCTGTCGCTGGTGCCCGGCTGCATGCGTATCGATCCGTCGGTTGTGCGCCACGAACTGCGCGGCATGAGGTCCTTGGGGATAGCGGCAGGCAGGCGCGGAAGTTGAGGGCGGGTTCCGGCAGCGCGGCCAATGATGCGACCATGGCCGCTTGATCAGGGACGAGGCAGGGCACGCCAATGCATGCCGGAACGAGGCGATGGGCCGGTTGCACCCTGCTGCTTGCAGGCATTCTCACGCCAGGAGGGGCGATGGCATTTTTTTCAAAGACGCTGTATCTGTTCTCCGAAGTGCACGGCACCGTGCTGCTGAACGGGCAGCCGGTGCAGGGCGTCGAAGTGGAGCAGGACTACCACTGGCACTGGGGCAAACAGAAGCGCACCACGACCGTGACCACCGATGCGCAGGGCCGCTTCCACTTCGCGGAAGTGACCGGAACGTCGTGGACGGCCGGACTGCTGCCGCATGAGCCGGTCATCGTCCAACGCCTCACGCTGCGTTACCAGGGCAAGGAGCACACGGGCTGGTTCATGGCCAAGCACAACTACGACCGGCGGGGCGAAGTGAGGGGCCGGCCGTTGGCGTTGGTGTGCGACCTCGCGCACGAGGCGGTCGCGCATCCCGACACCGAAACCTTCGGCATCTGCGTGCTGAAGTAGCTCGACTCCCTGCAGCACGCGACAAAAAAAAGCCGCGGAATCCGCGGCTTTTCTGCTTACGGCGCCTTGGGCGCCCAGTCCTTCATGAAGGCGAAGAACCGCGTGCGGTTGTAGCCCTTGGGCTGCCCCTTGTCGGCCTCCAGCTCGCCGGTGAACTGCGAATGCAACAACGTGCCGTCGGCGTCGAGCACGAACAGGTGCGGGTAGCCCTTGATCGCCGGGAACTGCGACAGGAACGCCGCATTCTCGTTGTCTTCGCTGTAATTGACCTTCATCCACACGAAGTGGGCGTCGCGGAAGCTGCGGATCTCCGCATCGCCTTCGATGAAGGCATCCATCAGGTGGCACCACGAGCACCACTCGCCGCCCACGTCCAGCACGATCCGCTTGCCACCGCGCTGGGCCTCGACCTTGGCCGTGGCCAGGTCGGCGACCGGATCACGGCCCGGGTCGAACTGCGCGTTGAGCGCGGCGATGGCCGCGACATCCGCCGCGGCCGGGGTGTTGCCCGAGGCGACCGGTTCGCCGGGATCGGCGACCGCTGCCTTCTGCGGCGTGGTGTCCACCGGCTGCGCAGGCGCAGCGGTGGGCGCCGACGATGGCGAGCAGGCGGCCAGCAGGCCGGCCACGATCATCGAATAGCCCCAGGCTTGCATGCGCATCGCGGACCTCACTTGACGCCGTGCATCAGCTTGTTGATCTGCGGGGCGAGCAGGAACAGCAGCACGCCGGAGATGATCAACGCCCAGAAGCCGAAGGTGTAGCCCTTCAGCGCCGATTCGACGGTCATGCCGCCTTCGCCGCTGACCACGCCGGCGAAGATGCCCGACAGGTTGTTGCCGATGCCGGTGGACAGGAACCAGCCGCCCATGCCGAAGCCGACCAGGCGCACCGGTGCCAGCTTGGTCACCATCGACAGGCCGATCGGCGACAGGCACAGCTCACCCACCGACTGGATGACGTAGACCATGAACAGCGTCCAGAACGGGATCTTGCCATCCACCACCATGCTCGACAGCGCCAGCATCAGCAGTGCGAACGCCGCGCCGTTGAACAGCAGGCCCAGGCCGAACTTGCGCGGGATCGACGGGTTGGCGCGGCCCAGCTTGATCCAGATCCAGGCGATGATCGGGGCCAGGGTGATGATGGCCACCGAGTTGACCGACTGGAACCAGGCGGTCGGGAAGGTCCAGCCGCCGAGATTGCGGTTGACGATCTCATCGGCCAGGAAGGTGAACGAGCTGCCGGCCTGCTCGAAGAACATCCAGAACATCACGTTGAAGACGAAGATGATCAGCATGGCGATCACGCGGTCGCGCTGGACCTTGCCTTCCCGGATGCCTTCGACCAGCAGCAGCACGCCGAGGGCGATGAACATCACGCCCAGGATCCAGGCCAGCGCGGTGGCGCCGGTGGACAGCAGGAAGTAGGCGACCGGGATGGCGACGAGGGCACCGACGAACACCATGACGATGCGGCCGAAGCCTTCGGCACCGACCGGCGGTGCGCCGATGCCCTTCAGGCCGGCACGACCGATGTAGAACCACACCAGGCTGATCAGCATGCCGATGCCCGAGGCGATGAAGACCATCTTGTAGGACGGCATCGCCTGGGTACCGAAGACCTGCTCGGCCAGGTACTGGGTGAGCACCGGGGCGATCATCGCGCCGATGTTGATGCCCATGTAGAAGATGGTGAAGCCCGAGTCGCGGCGCTCATCCTTCAGGCCGTAAAGCTTGCCGACCATGGTGGAGATGTTGGGCTTGAACAGGCCGTTGCCGATGATGATCGTGGCCAGGCCCAGCTCGAACACTTCCTTGTTCGGCATGGCCACCATGAACAGGCCGGCGGCCATGATCACCGCCCCGGTAAGGATCGAGCGCTGGTACCCCAGCACCCGGTCGGCGACGTAGCCACCGAAGATGGCCGCGGCATAGACCAGCGCCAGGTAGGCACCGTAGGTCCGGCTGGCGGCGGCCTGGCCGGCCGCGTCGCCTTCGAAGAACTGCGACACGATGTACAGCACCAGCGCCCAGCGGATGCCGTAGAACGCGAAGCGCTCCCAGAATTCGGTCATGAACAGCATCCACAGCGGGCGCGGGTGGCCCATCGTGGTCTTGAACTCCGGCAGCGCCGGATCGGGGACGGATTTCGCGGCGGCGTCTACGCTCATGCGGGATTCCTGGGTTCGGTGGAAGACATGCACGTCCGATGTGCGAAACAGCGCGGGAGAATCCCAGACCAACGGCGTTCACGTCAAATACACGCCGATTCCTGCAACTGCCGGCACGGTCGCTGAACTTGCATCTGCAACCACCGGCCGGCCCCGCCAGCGCAGCAACGGCGGGGCCTCTCGCACCGTACGGCGGATGCGCTCGACAAATATGAATAGGCTTATTCGTGCACCGGCCGGATCAGGCGTCCGGCGGCATCGGGTCGTCGTTGCGGATCGTGGTGCGCACCTGGAACAGCTCCGGGAAGAAGGTCAGCTCCAGCGCCTGGCGCAGGAACCCCACCCCGCTGGAGCCGCCGGTACCGCGCTTGAAGCCGATCACCCGCATCACCGTGCGCATGTGGCGGAAGCGCCACAGCTGGAAGGCGGTCTCCAGGTCCACCAGGTCCTCGCACAGGGCGTACTCGCGCCAGAAGCGGTCGGTGTTCTGGTAGATCCGCTCGAAGACCGGATGCAGGGCATCGTCGGCCACGTGCGGCTGGCGCCAGTCGCGGCCGGTGTACGCGGCCGGGACCGGGTGGCCGAAGCGCGCCAGGTAGCGCAGGAATTCCTCGTACAGGCTCGGCGCGTCCAGCACCTCCTGCAGCTGCGCCTGGCCAGCCGGGTCGTGCGAGAACACCTGCAGCATCTGCGCGTTCTTGTTGCCCAGCAGGAACTCGATGTAGCGGTACTGCAGCGACTGGAAGCCCGAGGACGGGCCCAGCACGTCGCGGAAGCCCATGTACTCCGAGGGAGTCAGGGTTTCCAGCACCGACCACTGCTCGGTCAACTGGCGCAGCACCTGCTTGCTGCGCGCCAGTACCTTGCGGCACTGCCAGACCTCATCGCGCTGCAGGAAGCCGATCGCCGCGCGCAGTTCGTGGGCCAGCAGCTTCAACCACAGCTCGGAGGTCTGGTGCTGGATGATGAAGAGCATCTCATCGTGGTGCGGCGGGGTGGACAGCGGCTGCTGGGCGCCGAGCAGCTGGTCCAGCCGCAGGTAGCCGCCGTAGGTCAGGCGCCCCTCCAGATCGGTGTGGATACCGGCTTCGAGGTCGCGTTGGTTCTTCTCGACGGACATGGCGTGGGCCAAATGAGGGGGTCAAAGGGTAGCGCAGAGCATGCGCTCCCGGGCGGCGGGCACCCTACGCCGCCGTGTGGTGCCAGGCCTGGCCGCGATTTCTGCGCGGGCAGGCCGCCCACGGCTGCCGCCTGACCGGCCCCGCCAGCACCCGCTCATGCCCGGTTGCAGCAACTGAATACGTTGCAGTCATTGGCATTTCGCACCCCCGATGGGGTATATCGGCGTAATGTCCACCGGGACACTTGCTGCGCCGCAGGACGGCTTTTTCGTACGCCTTCCTTAACATGGCAATTCATATCATTTGTAACTTCCTGTCGAAGGTGCAGTACGCAATGACGGTTGCCGCTGAGTTCAAGATCGAATACCTCCAGTACCTGGACACGGACGGCATGCTCGTCCGCGATGACCTGCCCGAGGCGCTGCGCGACCCGCGCGCGCTGCTGCCCATGTTCAAGCAGATGCTGTTCGTGCGCGTGTTTGACGGCAAGTCGATCGCGTTGCAGCGCACCGGCAAGCTGGGCACCTACGCCGCCTGCCTGGGCCACGAAGCCGCGCACGTGGGCATTGGCGCCTCGATGCAGAAGGACGACGTGTTCGCGCCGTCCTACCGCGAGTACGGCGCGATGTTCATGCGTGGCGTGCGCCCCCGCGACGTGCTGATGTACTGGGGCGGCGACGAGCGTGGCAACGACTACGGCGGCAACGCGGCCAAGGACTTCCCGTTCTGCGTGCCGATTTCCACCCAGTGCCTGCACGCCGCCGGCGCCGCCCTGAAGTTCAAGCTCAACAACGAGAAGCAGATCGCGGTCGCGGTGTGCGGCGATGGCGGCAGCTCCAAGACCGACTTCTACGCTGCGCTCAACTCCGCCGGTGCCTACAAGCTCCCGCTGATCCTGTGCATCGTCAACAACGGCTGGGCCATCTCGGTCCCGCGTTCGGCCCAGACCGGTGCCGAAACGCTGGCGCAGAAGGGCCTGGCCGGTGGCCTGTTCTGCCTGCAGGTGGACGGCAACGACCTGATCGCGGTGATGGCCGCCATGCTGCAGGCGCGCGAGCGCGCGCTGGCCGGCGACGGTGGCACCGTGCTGGAACTGATGACCTACCGCCTGTCCGACCACACCACCGCCGATGACGCGCGCCGCTACCGCGATGACGCCGAGGTGAAGGATGCTTGGCAGCGCGAGCCGATGCTGCGCCTGCGCAAGTACCTCATCCATGCCGGTGTGTGGAGCGAGGCAGAGGAAGCGGCGTGGACCGCCGAGTGCGGCAAGCGCGTGGACGAGGAAGTGAACCTCTACCTCAACACCCCGGTGCAGCCGGTCGAGGCGATGTTCGACTTCCTCTACGCCGATCCGCCGCAGGACCTGCTGGCCCAGCGTGCGCAGGCGATCGCCCTGGAGCAGCGCCATGGATGAGATCAAGAACGGCGCCTCCGGCGCGCAGACCAACGCCGCCGACAGCGCCGCCGTCGCGCGCGGAGAACAGAGCATGACCACCACACCGATCACCCTCATCGAAGCCATCACCCAGGCCCTGGCCTGGGAGCTGGAGCACGACAAGTCGGTGCTGGTGCTGGGCGAGGACGTGGGCGTCAACGGCGGCGTGTTCCGCGCCACCGCCGGCCTGCAGCAGCGCTTCGGCGCCGACCGCATCCTGGACACCCCGCTGGATGAAACCACCATCGCCGGCCTGACCATCGGACTGGCCGCGCAGGGCATGAAGCCGGTCGCCGAAGCCCAGTTCGACGGCTTCATGTACCCGATGGTGGACCACATCATCTGCCACGCCGCGCGCCTGCGTTACCGCACCCGTGGCCGCCTGCACTGCCCGATGGTGCTGCGCGTGCCGTGGGGCGGTGGCATCCGCGCCCCGGAACACCACAGCGAAGCCAACGAATCGATCTTCACCAACGTGCCGGGCCTGCGCGTGGTGCTGCCGTCGTCCCCGCAGCGTGCCTACGGCCTGCTGCTGGCCGCGATCCGCGAGCCGGATCCGGTGATCTACATGGAGCCCAAGCGCATCTACCGGCAGTACAAGGAAGTGGTCGTCAACGACGGCGAAGCCTTGCCGCTGGACGTGTGCTTCGTGCTGCGCGATGGCACCGACGTGACCCTGGTGACCTGGGGTGCGCAGGTGAAGGAAGCGCTGGAAGCGGCCGACAAGCTGGCCGGCGAAGGCATCAGCGCCGAAGTGATCGACGTGGCCACGCTGCGCCCGCTGGACTTTGCCACCATCGCCGAATCGGTGGCCAAGACCGGCCGCTGCGTGATCGTGCAGGAAGCGCCGAAGACCGCGGGCTTCGGTGCGGAAATCGCCGCGCGCCTGGCCGAGGAATCGCTGTACGACCTGTTGGCACCGGTCGAGCGCGTCACCGGCTATGACACCCACATTCCGCTGTTCCGCCTGGAAATGAAGTACCTGCCCAGCGTGGACCGGATCGTGAGCGCGGCCAAACGCGCCATTGCGGCAGGCTGACGTGCGGGCCCGCCTCCTAGGCCCGTACCGCAGCCAGTACCCCAACCCGCTCCGGTTCCGCACCGGCCAGATCGTCGAACTCGGTGTTCGTGACGAGGAATGGCCGGCGTTTGCCTGGGTACGCACCGATGACGGGCGTGCCGGCTGGGCACCGGTGGCGTGGTTGCAGTTGCTGGACGATGGTCGCGCAGAAGCCCTGCGCGACTATGACGCCCGCGAACTGGACGTGGACAGCGGTGAACTGGTCAAACTGCATCATGAACACGGTGGCTGGTGGTGGTCCGAGCGCGCGAACGGCGCGACGGGTTGGCTGCCGGCCCGCGATCTCGAACTGCTGGAAGAGAACTGCACATGAGTGAGAACAAGAATTTCCACCTGCCCGACCTCGGCGAAGGCCTCCCCGATGCAACCATCGTGGAATGGTTCGTCAAGGTCGGCGACGTGATCGAGCTTGATGCGCCGCTGGTCTCCATGGAGACCGCCAAGGCCGTGGTTGAAGTGCCTTCCCCGTTCTCGGGCAAGGTGCTGAAGCTGGCCGGTGGCGAGGGCGACATCATCCCGACCGGCAGCGTGCTGGCCCAGTTCGAACTGGACCCGAACCTGCCGCAGCGCGCCGATGGCCAGGATACCGGCCACAGCCACGGCCACGCCGCCCCGGCCCCCACCCCGAGCACCGGCCAACCTGCGGCCGCGCACCCGGACAAGGTGGTCGCCTCCGATGACGGTGGCGAGATCGCCAAGCCCGCCGCCGAGCGCGATGACGCCGGCACCGTGGTCGGCGCGATGCAGAGCTCCAACGCCGTGCACGCCGAGCAGGCGGTTGCGGTCGGCGGGGTCAAGGCCGTGCCGGCCGTGCGTGCCACCGCGCGCAAGCTCGGCGTGGACCTCAGCCGCGTGCGTGCCACCGGCGCCGACGGCGCGGTGACCATGGCCGACGTCAAGCAGGCCGCCGCCGATGGCAGCGCGAAGATCGGTGCCGCCCCCGCGCAGGCCGCCGTTGCCGCACCCGTGGCCGCAGCGGCAGCGGCTACCCGCCCGTCCGAATCGCGTACGCCGCTGTCGGCGGCCGGCCGCCCGATGCGCACGCAGCCGCCGGGCGTGGTCGCCAAGGGCCAGCCGGAACCGCTCAAGGGCGTGCGCCGCAACATGGCCCGAGTCATGGCCGACGCGCACAGCAAGGTCGTACCGACCACGCTGAACGACGACGCCGACATCCACGCCTGGGTGCCCGGCAACGACGTCACCGCGCGCCTGGTGCGCTCGATCGTGGTGGCCTGCCAGAAAGTGCCCGCCTTGAATGCCTGGTTCGACGGCGACGCGCTCACCCGCACGCTGCACAACCAGGTGGACATCGGCATCGCGGTGGACACCGACGATGGCCTGTTCGTGCCCGCCCTGCGCAATGCCGACATGCTCGACGCGCGCGGCATCCGCGAAGGCGTGAACCGCCTGCGCGAACAGGTGGAATCGCGCTCGATCGCCGCTTCCGAGCTGAGCGGCTACACCATTTCGCTGTCCAACTTCGGCATGTTCGCCGGCCGCTACGCGACCCCGGTGGTGGTGCCGCCGTGCGTGGCCATCGTCGGTGCCGGTCGCGCCCGCCACCAGATGACCCCGGTGATGGGCGGCGTGGAAGCGCACAAGGTCATCCCGCTGTCGGTCACCTTCGACCATCGCGCCGCCACCGGCGGCGAAGCGGCGCGCTTCCTGCGCGCGATGATGGATGACCTGGCGCTGGCCAGCTGATGTGGTAACTGCCGACCACGGGTCGGCAGGCAATGAGGAAGACGACAACGGCCACCGCACGGTGGCCGTTGTCGTTTGCGGACCATGGGCCGCGCTCTCGCGATGCGGCCGCAGCGATCACCGGCAACGGCGGTCGATGGGATCCAACCACCCGGCGGGGTGCTTCGACGGCAGGGTCGGATCCCCATCCACCGCCCGTGACCCTCCGTCGCCCGGTAATGCGCGGAACTAAAACGGCGAGGGCGGATCAGGCCAACTGCGACGAATCGATCACCTGCACGCCCGGACGCGGCTCCAACGCCGCCTCCAGCATCGCCGCGACGATGTTTCCGGCCGGATTGATCCGCCACGCGCGCGGCAGCACGGGGCCGAGCGCGCCCAGTACCACGCCGGCCAGGTGTTCGCCCGTGCGCCGCTCGGCGCGCTCGCCGCCGATCAGGCCCGGCCGCACCAGGGTCAATGACGGGTAGCCCAGGCCGCGGAGGTCCTGCTCCAGCCGGCCCTTGACCTGGTTGTAGAAGATCCGCGACTGCGCATTGGCGCCCATTGCCGAGTTCAGCACGAACGCCTGCGCGCCGTGCGCCTGGGCCAGGGTGGCCACCTGCAAGGGATAGTCGTGGTCGATCCGGGCAAACATCTCGCGGCTGCCGGCCTGCTTGATCGTACTGCCCAGCGCGCAGACCACCGCATCCACCGCCCACCAGTCGGCGTCCACCGGCAGCGCGGCAAAGTCCACCACCGGGTTGAGCAGGACCGGATCGGCCACGGCCAGCGGCCGTCGGGTCGGGGCCACCACCGCGTCGCAGCGGGCATCGTCGAGCAGCTGCTGCAGCACCTGCCCGCCTACCAGGCCGGTCGCGCCTACCAGCATCACCTTCATCGCACGCTCCTGCCGTCAGATTGCCTACCATCGTGGCATACCGGCCGTGGCGGGAGGGCGCGTTCAAGCCTGCCTGCGCCGCGCCGATACTGTTCCAACCTCCCTACCGCCCCGGCGACCGACGCCGGTCATCCGCCAAGGACCTGCCGCATGACCGACCCGCACGACGCTCCTCCCAGCCCCGGCACCGCCGTGGGCCGGCTGCTGTCGCGGCGCCAGGCCGATACCCGCGTAATCGATGCGGCGAGCGCGCAGGCGCCCGGCCCCAAGGGCGGCACCAGCGCCATGCTGCAGCGCCTGTTCGCCGGCATCGACAGCCCCGAGCCGCTGCTGGCCGCCTTCGCCAATGGCATGTCCACCCTGCCCGGCGAACTCGGCGACATGGGCCTGCGCCTGCAGTCGGCCCAGCGCAGCGCCGACTGGGTGAGCTACGGCCGGGCCATGCGCCAGCTGATCGACAAGTACATCCGCACCATCGAGCAGGACAGCCCCGACGGCCAGCCCGACAGCGTGCGCCTGCGCGAGCTGCTGCGGCATACCCTCGGGGTGACCGTGGCCAGCCTGCTGCAGAACATGCCCGAGCTGAAGGACGAGCCGGTGCAGATCGCCGCCGAGCTGCGCCATTGGCATCCCGGCCAGCCGCTGCAGCCGCTGGAACTGCGCCTGCGCGAGCTGACCCACCAGATCGGCGTGCGCAGCGATGGCTGGCAGGAACAGCAGGAGCTGCTGTTGAGCCTGTTCGACCTGCTGCTGGACAACATCGGCGAGCTGCTCGACGACAGCAGCTGGCTGCACGGCCAGGTGCATGCGGTGCGCGAACTGATCGGCGGGCCGCTGGACCGCGAGTCGGTCGAGCAGGCGCGGATCAACCTGCGTGAAGTGATCTACAAGCAGGGCCTGCTCAAGCAGGGCATCAGCGAATCCAAGGCGGCGATGAAGCACCTGATGGGCGGCTTCATCGAACGCCTGGACGGCATGGCGGTCAGCACCGGCGAATACCACGACCGGATCAGCAGCTACGCGTTGGCGCTGCGCGAAGCGCGCAGCATCGCCGACCTCAACCAGCTGCTGCAGGACGTGCTGCAGGACACCACCCGTGTGCAGGAACAGGCACTGCAGGCGCGTGATCACCTGGGCAATGCCCGCCGCGACGTGGAACAGGCCGAGGCCCGCATCGCCGAGCTGGAGCAGGAACTGCGCGACGTCTCCGGGCTGGTCCGGACCGATCCCCTGACCGGCGCACTGAACCGGCGCGGGTTCGACGAACTGGTCGAACGCGAGCTGGCCCGGGCCGGCCGCCACGCACACCCGCTGGCGCTGGCCCTGATCGACCTGGATGACTTCCACCAGACCAATGCCGCGCACGGCCATGCCGGCGGCGACGCAGTGCTGCGCCACCTGGTCGCGGTGTGCCAGCTGCACCTGCGCAGCACCGATGCGATCGCCCGCCTCGGCGGCGACGAGTTCGTGCTGCTGCTGCCGGAAACCCCCGGCGCGGACAGCATGTCCACCCTGTTGCGCCTGCAGCGCTCGCTGGCCCAGCGCCCGCTGCAGCTGGACGAACAGCGCGTCCCGGTGCATTTCAGCGCCGGCGTGGCGCAGTGGCTGCCGGGCGAAAGCGCCGATGCGCTGCTGCGGCGTGCCGATGCGGCGCTGTATGCAGCCAAGCGGGTCGGCAAGAACCGCGTGCAGGCAGCGGACGCGCCACCATGATCGTCGCCGCGCTGTGATATCTGCCGCGGCGGTGCGAATCATCCCGGTATGCCCATGAAGACCACCGCCGCCGACCCGCGCACCCAGTTCTCCCGCCTGCTCGAGCAGCACCGCGGGATCGTGCTGAAGATCGCGCGCGGCTACTGCGCCCACCAGGAAGACCGGCTCGACCTGATCCAGGAGATCAGCGTGCAGGCCTGGGATGCGTTCGACGGCTTCGACCCGGCCCGCGCACGCTTTTCGACCTGGCTGTACCGGGTGGCCTTGAACGTGGCGATCTCGCAACTGCGCCGCCAGCAGCTGCGCCAGCGCCACCATGCGCCGCTGGACGAGGAGGCGTTGCCGGCCGATGGGGCCGCGCCGGCCGAACAACGGCACGCCCTGCGCCAGCTGGAAGCAGCGATACACGCCCTGCCGCCGCTGGACCGGGCGCTGATGCTGCTGCACCTGGACGACTACGACCACCGCCAGATCGCCGACATCCTCGGCATCAGCAGCGCCAACGTCTCCACCCGCCTGCACCGGCTGCGCCAGCAGCTGCGCGCGCGTTTCGACCCCACCCCCTGAGGACATGCCGATGCAGACCACCGATCCGCTCAAGCAGATGTGGCAGCAGCACGCCACCCGCGGCGATGGCGAGGACGCCGCCGCGCTGGAGGCGTGGCGCCGCCACCGCCAGCACGCCGCGCAGCGCCAGTTGTCCGCCTTCGGGGCGATGCAGGTGATGCGGTTGCTGTTCTGGCTGGCGCTGGCGATCTACTGCGGCAGCATCTGGTGGCCGCGGCCACCGCTGGCGGTCATGCTCAGCGCGATGGCCCTGCATGCCTACTGCGTGGCGGTGATCATCGCCAGCGCGGCACGCTTGCACCTGCGCCGGCAGCTGCATGCCGACCAGCCGGTGCTGGACCAGTCGCGGCAACTGGCGGCGTTGCGCCTGCAGACCGCCGCCGGCGAACTGCTGCTCGGCCTGCCCTGGTGCTGGCTGTGGCTGGCGGTGCCGGTGCTGGTGGCCTGGCAGGCATGGGGCGTGGACCTGTCGGTGTTTGCCACGCGCTGGTTGCTGATCTCGCTGATGGCCGGGGCGGCGCTGATGACCGCCCTGCTGGTCCTCGCGCGGCGCTGGCATCGGCGCGATCCGCAGTCGCCACGCCTGCAGCGCGCCCTCGACGCCTTGTCCGGTCGTCGCCTGGCCCGCGCGCGTGCGGAACTGGATGCAGTGCGCGCCTGGAAGGCCGACTGACCCGCCGCGCGCTTGGATAGCGTCACCGCACAACGGACGTGCGCCGCGACGGCCAGCGCCGCCGCGCCAGGCGCGGCGCCGCCACCCTCAATGCGCCGCTTGCTTACCGCGCAGCTTCTGGATGCCGGTCACCGCGGCCAGCACGATCGCGCCGGCGACCACGCCGACCAGCATGTTGCCCACGGCGTTGACCAGCCAGCCCCAACGGCCTTCGCCACCAAGTTCCAGCACCAGGTGGTGCAGGGCCGGCACGTTGTGCACCAGGATGCCGCCACCCACCAGGAACATCGCCGCCGTGCCGGCCACCGACAGGAATTTCATCAGCCACGGCGCGGTCACCAGCAGCCCACGGCCGATCGCCGCCAGCGCCGCACCCTTGCGCGACAGGTACAGGCCGACGTCGTCCAGCTTCACGATACCGGCCACCAGGCCGTACACGAACACCGTCATCGCCAGGGCGATGATCACCAGCGCGGTGACCTGGTTGAGGAACGGCGACGCGGACACCACGCCGAGTGACAGCACGATGATCTCGGCCGAGAGGATGAAGTCGGTACGCACCGCGCCCTTCACCTTGTCCTTCTCCCACGCGACCATGTCCACCTTTTCATCGGCCAGCGCCTTGAGCCGCGCGGCCTTCTGCTGGGCATCTTCTTCCTGCGAATGCAGGAAGCGGTGCGCCAGCTTCTCCACGCCTTCGTAGCAGAGGAACGCGCCGCCGATCATCATCAGCGGCACCACGATCGGCACCGGGTAGCCCTTGCCGCGCAGCCAGGCCTCCAGCGCGCTGATCGCCAGCGCGGCCGGCACCAGGATCGCCTTGTTGACCAGCGAGCCCTTGGCCACCGCCCAGACCACCGGCAGTTCGCGGTTGGCGTTGACCCCGGTCACCTGCTGCGCGTTCAGCGCCAGGTCGTCGCCGAGCACGCCGGCGGTCTTCTTGGCCGCGACCTTGGTCAGGACCGACACATCGTCCAACAGCGCGGCAATGTCATCGAGCAACGCAAACAGGCTGGCACCGGCCATGGCAATCCAATAGATCAAGCGGGAGCGTGGATTCTGCCCGATCCGGGGTGTGGGGCGGTAGCGGCCGGCGGATTCACCGGCCCACCACCCCCTCCCGGCGACACTGCCGGTGATCCCTTTGCTGGAGCCCTGCTTGAATACCACGCCTGTCGCCCCCGGTACGCCGTCGCTGGTCAAGGGCATGAACCGCCGCAGCCAGATCCTGCGCCTGCTGCTGCGGTACCGCCATTCGGGGGTGTTTTCGGGTATGAACCTGGATGCGCGGGCGATGCAGGACCTGCCGCCGGAGGGCAACCCGGAGCAGTTCGTCACCGACCTGGAATCGCTGGGCCCCACCTTCGTCAAGCTCGGCCAGATGCTCTCCACCCGCCCGGACATGGTGCCGGTGGAGTTCGCCACGGCGCTGGAGCGGATGCAGGAGAAGGTCGCGCCGATCCCGGTCGAGCGCATCTCCACCATCATCGAACAGGAACTGGGGGCACCGGTCTCCAAGCTGTTCGCCAGCTTCGACCCGGTGCCGCTGGGCTGCGCCTCGATCGCCCAGGTGCACCGCGCCCAGCTGCATGACGGCCGCGAGGTGGCGGTCAAGGTGCAGAAACCGGAGGTGGCCGCCCAGCTGCGCTCGGACCTGGAGGTGCTGCGCAGCTTCGCGCTGGCCGCCGACCACCTCACCCAGGTCGGCCGTCGCGTGCGCCTGCGCGACTGGCTCAACGAGTTCGCCAAGACCCTGATGCAGGAGCTGGACTACCAGGCCGAGGCCGAGAACCTGCAGCGCTTCGGCCAGCACCTCAAGCCGTTCAAGCCACTGTGGGTGCCGCAGCCGATCTGGGACTACTGCAGCCACCGCGTGCTGACCATGGAGCTGGCCCACGGCGTGCGCGTGGACATGATCCCCGACGTGCGCCGCACCGAGCAGCCGATGGCACCGCTGGCGGCGGCGCTGATCCGCGGCTATGTCGACCAGATCTTCGTGCACGGCGAGATCCATGCCGACCCGCACCCGGGCAACCTGCGGGTCACCCCGGAGGGGCGCCTGGCGATCTTCGACCTGGGCATGGTCGCGCACATGCCGCCGCGGCTGCGCGAGCGCCTGCTCAAGCTGCTGTTCGCCGCGGTGGACGGGCGCGGCGAGGAAGTGGCCGATGAGATCATCGGCATCAGCACGCGGCTGGAATCCTTCGACGAGGAGCGCTACCTGCGCGAAACCGGGCAGATGATCGCCCGCTACGCCGCCAACACCAGCTACTCCGAAGGCCGCGTGGTGCTCGACCTGGTCCGCATCGCCACCGCCAGTGGCCTGCGCACGCCGCCGGAGCTGAGCCTGCTCGGCAAGGCCCTGCTCAACCTGGAAACCGTCTGCCGGCTGCTGTCGCCGGACCTGGATACCCGCCGTATCGTGGAGAAACAGCTGCAGCACGTGATGCGTGCGCGGCTGAAGAAGTCGTTGTCGGCGGCCAACCTGGCCAGCGAGGCGATGGAGATGCAACAGCTGCTGCGCGAAGGCCCGCGCAAGATGTCCGACATCCTCGCGCTGCTGGCCGAGAACCGCCTGCAGATGAAGGTGACCGGGCTCGAAGAATCGCGGTTGATGGAGAACCTGCAGAAGATCGCCAACCGCGTGTCTGCCGGCATCGTCACCGCGGCGCTCATTCTCGCCGCGGCGATGATGATGAAGGTGGAGACAGGCTGGCACCTGTTCGGTTATCCGGCCATTGCCTTCATGCTGATGTTCATCGGGGTCTTCCTTGGCCTCGGCATCGTGCTGAGCGCCTTGATCTTCGATCGTCGCGCACGTTCGAAGGAAGAGCGCGGGCACCGCTGACGCGCAGCGCGCGCATTCACCTCCTGCATCGATTACCGCTGCTGCGCTGCAAGAACGCGTGTCTTCCTTCACGCTCGTTTTACACCTTGAAACACGGTGTGTTGTAACGCATCGGCGGTGTTGCCAAACAAACATTTCAGTCAGGTTCGTGCATGCATGATCGGGCCATCGGCTTGTCATGCAGGTGTGGTTGGACAGCCGGTCGGATGGGAAATACGTCGTCATGGCGTCCATCACCAACTGTCCTTCGCTACCGATACCGCCGATGCTCTGGATCCTGCTGCTGTCTCTGTTGCTGCTCACCGGGTTGCTGCTCGCCTCGCGCAAGTGGATATGGTGGAAGGCCAGCCTGATGTCGCTGCTGCTGGTGCTGCTGAGTTCGTGGTGGTTGATCAACAAGCTGTCCGGCGATGGCCTCAACGCCGCCACGCTGTACCACCTCGGCGCGGACATGGAAGGGGCCGGCGTCGCCGACTTCAAGGGCTACATCGCCGCCTACACCGCGCTGCTGCTGGTCTCGCTGCTGCCGCTGGCGCTTGTTCGCGTGCAGCGCTGGCGCCGCATCGAACACGGCAAGGCGGTGTTCGGCGGGTTCATCGCGATGTGGCTGGTGGCAGTGCTGGTGAGCCCGCTGTACAGCGACGGGCAGCGGCTGTACCAGCAGACCCGTCCGGTCGATTACAGCGTCATCGCGCCGGAATACCGCGTGCCGCAACAGGCGCTGGCCAAGCCGCGCAACATCGTGTGGATCTACGGCGAGAGCCTGGAGCGCACCTACCTGGATGCGTCCACCTTCCCGGACCTGATGCCCAACCTCAACCGCCTCGCCGGCCAGGCGCTGGATGTGCGCGGCCTGGTGTCGGCCGAGGGCGGCGGCTGGACCATCGCAGGGCTGGTGTCGTCCATGTGCGGCGTGCCGCTGACCACCGCCAAGGACGACGAGAACAGCATGGGCCGCATGGGCAGTTTCCTGCCTGAAGCGGTCTGCCTGGGCGACTATCTCAAGCAGCAGGGCTATACCAACCACTACATGGGCGGCGCCAACGGGCAGTTCGCCGGCAAGGGCCAGTTCCTGGCCACGCACGGCTTCGATGCGGTCGACGACCTGGCCTGGTTCAAGCAGCAGAAGGTGGCACGCTCGCACTTCTCGCCGTGGGGCGTGCACGACGACGTGCTGCTGGACAAGGCCTACGACCGCTTCGTGCAGCTCTCCAAACAGGGCCAGCCGTTCATGCTGACCACGCTGACCATGGACACCCACCACCCGGCCGGGCACCTGCCCTCGGCGTGCAAGCGCACCCGCTACCAGAGCGAGTACGGCAACATCGGCATGCTCAACGCGCTCAAGTGCACCGATGGGCTGATCTCCAAGCTGGTCGACCGCATCCAGGCCAGCCCGTACGGCGACGACACGCTGATCGTGATCGCCTCCGACCACCTGGCCATGCCCAATGATCTCAGCCACATCCTGGCCAAGCAGAAGCGTGAGAACCTGCTGCTGTTCCTGGGCAAGGACATCGCACCGCGCCAGTTGGCCACCACCGCCGGCTCCACGCTGGATTCCGGTGCCACCCTGCTGAGCCTGATCCAGCCGGACATCAACGCCATCGGCTTCGGTCGCTCGCTGCTGGACCCCAAGCGCACCGACAGTGCCAGCGCGGCCGCGCTGCGCGACAACGGCAAGGACTATCCGCGCTACCTGGCCTTTTCACGCTCGCTGTGGCTGGGCGACAAGACCCGCCAGCTACGCATCGACGACGACAACCAGGTGGTGATCGGCCTGCAGCACGTGCAGCCGCCGGTGCTGCTGGAGTACGACAAGCAGTTCGACCTGAAGTCGGTGTACCTGGAAAACACCTCCAAGCAGTTCGACCTGGCCGACCCGGCCAACACCCTGGCCTACGTGGACCGCTGCACGGCGTTCGAGGACGGCTCGGCCGACGGTGACTGGTGCGCGATGCTGGTCAACCGCGACAAGGGCATCAAGCTGTACCGCGACGACGCCCTGCGCGACGGCTTTGCGGTGGATGGCCCGCTGGAGCCGTTCAGCGGCCCGCGCCCGAGCATCCGCCAGGCGCACATGATCACCCAGAAGGGCCGCCGCACCCGGGCCGGCCAGTACATGCTGCAGTTCGTGGCCAAGCAGTCGCCGGACCGTGGCTTCTGGATCGAGGCGGTGTCCTCGCAACGCAAGGTCGTGGTGGCCCAGCAGTGGGTGCAGCCGGATGCCGAAGGCCGCATCAGCGTGCCGTTCGGACTGGACCATGAAGTGGACGACCTGGAGATCCGTGCGTGGTTGAACCATGCCGAGAAGCTGGCCGTGGACAACGTCGCCCTGGTCCCCTCGCGCCGCGGCAACCGCGGCTGATCGTGCGGCGCGAGTGCCGGCCAGCGGCCGGCACCCCGCGCGTGCGGTCGCGACCGATGGCCGGTCGCCCGCTTACGCCTCCGGTTGCGGCGGCGCGGTGGGATCGCGGACCAGGTGGATGTCGGTCGGCGAAGACAACGCGATGCCGGCGGCGGCGAACTTCTGCAGCATGGTGAAGTACAGGTCGCTGCGTACGCCGTACACCGCGCGCGGGCCGGAGACGTAGGCGAAGCTGTTGATCGCGATCTGGCCGTTGGCGATCGAGTCGATGAACACCGACGGCGCCGGTTCGGCCAGCACCGCCACATGCTCGGCGTAGCTGTCCAGCAGGATCTGCCGCACCGAGGCCACGTCGGTACTCAGCGGTACCGAGAACTGGATCTGGATGCGGCCCTGCGCATTGCCCATCGTCATGTTGCGGATGGTCTTGGTGATCAGTTCGGAGTTGGGCACGATCAGCGTGGACTTGTCGCCCACCTGGATCTCGGTGGAGCGCACGCTGATCCGCTTGATGTCACCTTCCTGGTCACCCAGCTTGACCCAGTCGCCGATCTTCACCGGCCGCTCGGCCAGCAGGATCAGGCCGGAGACGAAGTTCTGGGTGATCGCCTGCAGGCCGAAACCAATACCCACCGACAGCGCGCTCACCACCAGCGCCAGCTTCTCGAAGCCGATGCCCAGCGCCGTCAGGCCCCACAACACGGCTGCGATGATGCCCAGATAGCGGGTCACGGTGCTGATCGAGTTGCGCGCGCCAGCGTCCAGGTCGGTCTTGGGCAGGTAGGTGTTGGTCAGCCAGTTCTGGAAGGCCTGCATCACCGCCCACACCACCAGGAAGGCCAGCACGGCGTACACCACGCTGCTGGGCCGGAGTGTGGTGGTGCCGATGGTCAGCCCGTTGGACAGCGAGTCCATCGCGCCGAAGAACGCGTTGAGGTTGCCGAACGGGGCGGTCAACGCCAACACCGCCAGCAGGATCACGCCGATGCGCAGCACCGCCGACAGCAGAACGCCGGCCTGCTCCACCTTGGCGTCGTTGAGCCCGGTGGTCAGCACGATGCTCTGCCCCACCCGGCTGGTGGGCGACAGCACCCACAACGACAGATCGTCGGCGAACTTGAGCAGCAGCGACGCCGCCAGCAGCACCACCGCGCCCCACACCAGCTGCTGGGCCACGAACAGCGCCAGGTTGAGGTAGCCCAGCAGCGTGGCGATCACCGCCGCGGCCACCACGATGTGGCCGGCCAGGCGTGCCAGCACGATCCAGCCACTCCTGCGCACCGGGGCCTTGGGTTGCTTGGCGCCGGCATCGGCCTGCGCGTCCAGCTTGGCCTGGGCCTCGTCGGCCTGGCGCCGGTGCAGGCGCGCCAGCGAGACCAGGATGGCAATGATCAGCGCCATGTAGGTGATCGCGATCAGCCCGTCCACCGCCACCGTGGTGATCTCGCTGGTGCGCGAGGCGCGGTTGATCTCCACCAGCAGGATGCTGAGGAAGGTCAGCCCGGCGGCGCCCCAGGCGTACTTGCGCAGGCGCCAGGCCGCGCTGTCATCCAGGCTCAGCAGGCGCCACGACGGGCGCTTGGGTACCAGCAGGCAGGCGCTCAGCGCAGTGATGAAGGCCGCCACGAAGGTGGCCACCTGGAAGTGCAGGGCCAGCTGTTCCAGCCGCGGCGGGATCGCGCCGATGTTCTCCAGCGAGGCCACCAGCACGACCGCCGCGAAGCCGGGCAGCAGCGTGCCCACCGCCAGCAGCCACACCGCCAGCCCGGAACGGCGCAGGCGCCCGTCCGGCGCGCGTTCGGAGGCCGCATAGCGGCGCCCGGCCGCGCGCAGCCACAGCCGCAGCGGGAAGAACATCAGCAGGGCCAGCGCCAGCCCGGTCAGCGGCGCCGCCCAGCCGTGTTCGGCGATCGCCTTGCGCGCCGTGGTTTCACCCTGGCGGTACAGCGATGCCAGCCGCCCGAGGTCGGCCGGGACGTGGGTGGCGAACTGCCGCCACAGCGACGGCGACAGCGGCGAATTGACCTTGCGCGCCAGTTCCTCGCTGAACTGGCTGACCCGCATCTTCTCGATGTCCGCGCCCACCTGCCTGGCATCGCCGGCCAGCAGCTTGGCCCGCGCGATCGCCGAGGCGATGTCGCTGCGCTGCTGGTTCAGGGTCTTGCGCTGCAACGCGATGTCGCGCGCCTCGACGGTGCCCTCGGGCACATCGCCGAGTTGCGCCACGCGTGCGTCCATCTGATCCAGTTGCGGCTGCAATGCGTTGCGTGCGGCATCGGCATCGCGCTGCACCGCCAGTGCGCGGTCGGACAGGGTCTTGAGGGTGTCGCGGGTATCGGCATCGTCCAGCGACGCCTGGATCTGCTTGAGGTCCTTGCCGGCCTGCGCCAGCTGCGCGATCGGGTCCGCATCGACCGCATCGTCGCCCTGGGCCAGCGCGACCGGTGCCATGCCCAGCCAGGCACACACCATCAACCCGGCCAGCGGCCGCAGGAAAGAGGAAAAAAGACGGGAAGACAAAGCCGGCACACCACGGGGTTCGCGCGGACCACCGCGCCTGCGCGAACTATAAACCGCGCCCCGTTCAGAGCAGGTGTGCGGCCCCGGCCGGCCTCAGTACTTGAGCCTCAGCTCCTCCACCTGCGGCTGCAGCCGCGCATACCAATCCTGGAATTCCTCTTCGCTGATCTCGTCCGGCGCATACACCGCCACCGGGTCCCAGGCATGATCGGTCGGCAAGGGCTGGCGCGGGCCGGCCCGCAGCGAGTAGGTCGCCCCGTCGTAGTCGAGGACCTCCTCCACCGCATCCCAGCGCTCGCGCGCAAACGTGGTCTCGCTCGTGAGCAGGATCACCTGGTACATCCGCACCTCCATCGCATTGAATACCGGCGCACGGTGCGCCTGGCCCCAGCATAGCGCCGCGCCCGCGACCGGGGCGCGCCACGCCGGCAACGCAGCGTTCTCGACACCGCCATCGCCCCGGCTTCACCCGCCCGTGGCAGGGGCCCCGGCATGGTTGGGACCTCTTCCACCGCGCGCCTTCGATGAACACCCACGCCGACCTCAAGACCGTCCCCGATCTCAAGCTGCCGCGCTATCTGGGCACCTGGTACGAGATCGCCCGCCTGCCGATGAAACACGAGCCGGAGGACTGCACCGATGTGTCGGCGCATTACAGCCTGAAGGACAACGGCCACGTGGCCGTGCTCAACCGCTGCCGGCTGGGTGACGAGATCGAGGAAGCCGAAGGCGAGGCCTGCGCGGTCGACAACGACAGCGCGCGCCTGGAAGTCAGCTTCCTGCCGCGCGGGCTGCGCTGGATTCCCTTCACCAAGGGCGACTACTGGGTGATCCAGGTCGCCCCGGACTACAGCGTCGCGCTGGTCGGCAGCCCGGACCGCAAGTTCCTCTGGCTGCTCTCGCGCACGCCGACGCTGGATGCGACCGTGCAGGAGCACTACCTGGCCCAGGCGCGCCAGCAGGGGTTTGACCTGACCCCGCTCATCCACACCCCGCATACCGGCCGGCCCACGGCCTGACCCATGGACCTGAAAAGCGGGTATCCGTTCTGGGCCATACGCAACGGCTTGATGCACGCCTTTCCGCCCCTGCAGCAGGACCTCCACTGCGAGGTGCTGGTGGTCGGTGGCGGGATCAGCGGCGCCTTGATCGCCAACGAGCTGTGCGCCCATGGCCACGACGTGGCGGTGATCGAGCAGCGCGACGTCGGCTGGGGCAGCACGGCGGCCAGCACCGCGCTGCTGCAGTACGAGATCGATACCCACATGATCGACCTTGCCCGGCAGTACGGCGAGAACGCCGCAGTGATGGCCTACCAGGCCTGCGCCGATGCGATCCCGGCGCTGCGTGCGGTGGCCGGAGCCTTCTCCGGCGTGGACTGCCAACGCATGCAGAGCCTGTACTACGCCAGCAAGCGCGGCCACCATGCCGTGCTGCATGAGGAATTCCTGCTGCGCCAACGACATGGGTTCGACGTGCGCTGGCTGGAGGCCGACGAGGTGCAGGACGCGTTCGGCATCCGCGCACCCGGCGCGATCCTCAGCGCACTTGCCGCGCGCGTGGACCCGTACCGGCTGGCCTATCGTCTGCTGATGCGACTGCAGAAGCGCGGCTGCGGCGTATACGACCGCACCGTGCTCGATACCCTCACCCCCACCAGCCGCGGGGTCACCGCGCGCACGCCCGAGGGCGTACAGATCCACTGCCGGCATGTGGTCATGGCCGCCGGGTATGCCAGCCAGCACTGGCTCAAGCCGTCGGTGGCGCGCAACCGCAGCAGCTATGCCTTCATCACCGATCCGATCGATCCCGACCAGTTGGGCCCGCTGGCGCAGACCATGCTGTGGGAGTCGGCCCGGCCGTACCTGTACCTGCGCGCCACCGGCGACCATCGCCTGCTGGTGGGCGGCGAGGACGATGCGATCGACATCCCGGCCCGGCGCGACCGCCGCGTCCAGGCCAAGGCCGGCACCCTGCTCAAGCAGGTGGCCAAATTGTTCCCGCACCTGCCGCTGCAGCCTGCCTTCTCCTGGGCCGGCACGTTCGCCGAGACCAAGGACGGCCTGCCGTTCTTCGGCGCACACCCGCAGTGGGGGCCGCGGGTCCTGTTCGCGATGGCCTACGGCGGCAACGGCATCACCTACTCCATGATCGGCGCGGGCGTGTTGCGCGCCCAGATCGAACGCCGCCGGCATCCGCTGGCGGCGCTGTTCGGGTTCGGACGGCTGGAGTAAAGTTCCCCCAGGGTCGGTGCCATGACAGGCATCGTTCAAGCGGCCGGTGCTAGCGTCAGCGCTGTCGGCCGCACTGCCTGCCGCCAGCCCGTTCCGGAGCCCCACATGATCCGCTCGCTATCGCTGCTGCTGTGCCTGCTTGCCCCCGGCGTCGCCCTGGCCCAGTCCGCGGCCGGCGCGACCGGCCCGCAGTCGGCCACCGACCTCAACCTGGCCCTGCCGCAGGCGCCCATGCAGTACCTCGGCGATGCCTCGCTGCGCGGCGACCCGCCCGGCACCTTCTATGGCGACAAGAGCGGCCGCCGCCTGAGCGATCGCGGCGCCGCCAACGGCATCGCCGAGGTCACCGACGACAAGCTGCGGGTCAACGGCAGCCTCACCACCGGGATCGGCTATTCCAAGGAAGGCGGCAACTCGCACTACAACGCCGCCGAGATCAACCTCAACAAGAACTACACCACCGACGAGGGCAAGACCCACAACATGAACCTCAACATCCGGGTCAGCGAGGGCAAGGGCCCTGGCTTCTATGGTCCGTATGGCGGGTATGGTGGGTATGGCTACGGCCCGGGCCCGGGCTATTGGGATTATCCGCCGCGCGGCGGCTGGTAACCCGCACCCGCGGTGCATCCCGCAACGGCCGGTCTACCGGCCGTTGTCGTTTCCGCGCGCCGGGTCGGGCGCGCTCAGTCCCACCAGCCGTCGCGCTTGCTCGACAGCACCCGGCCGTCATGGCCGCTCATGCGCACGTCCACGCGCTGGTTGCGCGCGTTGCGGGCTTCCAGCGTCCAGGTCGCACCATCGCGCTCGAACGACTCGATCTGGCGGAAGCCGGCCTTCTCGGCCAGGGCCAGCACCTGCCCGGCATCCAGCAGGGCGCGGTCGCTGCGCGGGTCGAAGATCTCGCCGCTGGCCGGATCGATGATCACTTCTTCGACGCTGCCGTCGGCGCGGCGGACATCGGCTTCCCACAGGCCGTCGTCGCGCTCCAGTTCGAGCACCTGGGTGTAGCCGGCGGCGTGCAGCTTGGCCTGCACCTGGGCAGCGCCCAGTTCAGCAGCGAAGGCGGGGGCGGCCAGCAGCGTGGTAGCCAGGGTGGCGGTCAGGATCAGCTTGTTCATCAGGGGGCTCCAAAGGGGCCGGTCGTTCCCGGCGCCGCCAGTCTGGCAAGCGCGCTTAAGCGGACCATGAGCCCGGTTGTTAGCCACTGTTTAAGCAACCGGCGTATACCGTTGGCATCCCCCCTGAGCCCGTCGCGCATGCCCATCGCCCCCACCCTGCTGCTGCCCCTGCTGCTGGCGCTTGCGCCACAGGCACCCGTGCACGCGCAGGAAGGTGGTAGCCGGCAGCAGGAGGCCGTGCGCCAGGCGGTGCGCCAGGGCCGGTGGGTGCCACTGCAGCAGGTGGTGGCCGACGCGTTGCGGCGCTACCCCGGCAAGCTGGTGGAGGTGGAGCTGGAGGATGGCAAGTACGAGATCGAAATCCTCGGCCCCAACGGCGTGGTGATGGAGCTGGATTACGATGCAGCCACCGGCCGCCTGCTGAAGATGGAAGAAGATTGATGCGCATCCTGCTCGCCGAAGACGACGCGCTGCTGGCCAGCCGCCTGCAGCAGCTGCTCGAAGAGGCCGGCTACCTGGTGCTGCACGCCGCCGAAGGCCGCCTTGCCGAAGAGTTGGGGCAGATCGAGGACATCGCCGCGGCGGTGGTCGACCTCGGCCTGCCCGGGCTGGACGGCCTGAGCGTGATCGAGCGCTGGCGCCAGGCCGGGCGCGGCTTTCCGGTGCTGGTGCTCACCGCGCGCGCGCGCTGGCACGACAAGCTGGCCGGCTTCGATGCCGGCGCCGACGACTACCTGACCAAACCCTTCCAGCCCGAAGAGCTTCTGCTGCGCCTGCGCGCACTGATCCGGCGCAGCGCCGGCCACGCCAGCCCGCGCCTGCAGTGCGGCCCGCTGCTGCTGGACGTCAACGCCGCGCGCGTGGAACTGGATGGCGAGCCACTGCACCTGAGCCCGCAGGAATACCGCATCCTGAGCTACTTCATGCACCACCCGGACGTGGTGATCAGCCGCTCGCGGCTGGGCGAGCACGTCTACGACGCCGGCTTCGACCCGGACTCCAACACGCTGGACGTGCTGATCGGGCGGATCCGCCGCAAGCTCGGCAGCGAGCTCATCCACACGCATCGCGGGCAGGGCTTCCGCCTGTCGGCCCAGCCATGAACACCAGTTCGCTGCGTACCCGCCTGCTGCTGGCCGGTGGCGTGGGCCTGGTGCTGGTGTCCGCGCTGGCCACCTGGTGGCTGGGGGCGATGTACGAGCGCTCGGCGCGCACCGCGATGGACCAGCGCCTGGGCAACGAGCTGATCGCCGTGCTCGCCCTGGCCGAGAGCGATGCGCAGGGCCGCCTGCAGTTGCGCCGCGACCTGTTCGACGAGCGCTACCAGCGTGTGTTCTCCGGTGCCTACTGGCAGGTACAGGACGCCCACGGCCGACCGCTGGGCCAGTCGCGTTCGCTGTGGGACGAAACCCTGCAGCTGCCCGCGGCGCTGCACACCGGGCCCGCGCAGGGCTATGACACGCGCGGCCCACTGGATATGCCGCTGCGCGCCCTGGCCCAGCAGGTCACCCTGCCGCGGGTGCCGACGCCCTTGCGGGTGGTGGTGGCCACCGACCGCAGCGACCTGGACGCGCAGGTCAGCGCCTTCCGCCAGCGCACCGCGCTCGCCCTGGCGGTGCTGATCGCCTTGTGGTTCGCGGTGCTGGTGACCCAGGTGCACTACGGCCTGCGCCCGCTGGCCGAGCTGGGCCGCATCGCCGGCCAGGTCCGCAACGGCGAGAACGTGCGCTTCCCGCAGCAGGGCCTGGTCAAGGAAGTGGCCCCGCTGGCCGCGCAGCTCAACGACCTGCTCGATCACCACCAGCGCATGGTGGTGCGCGCCCGACGCAGCGCCGAAGACCTCGCGCATGCCCTGAAGACGCCGCTGACCGTGCTGATCACCGAGGCCGACGGCGATGGCAGCGACTGGCGCCAGACCCTGCGCAGCGAGACCGCGCGGATGCAGGCCAGCATCGAGCGCTACCTGGCCGCCGGCATCGGCGCCGACAGCCAACAGCGCACCGCCGTCGCCCCGGTGATCGATGCGCTGTGCACGCTCATGCAGCGCGTGCACAACGAGCGCGGCCTGGTCTTCGCCCAGGACCCGCATGCGCAGGGGCTGTTCGCCGGCGCGCGCGAAGACCTGGAGGAGATGCTCGGCAATCTGCTGGACAACGCGGGCAAGTGGGCCGCCCACCGCGTGTCGATCCGTGTTCGCCATATCGACGCCACCCTGCGCATCGAGGTGCAGGACGATGGCCCCGGCCTGCCGGATGCCGACCTGCAGCGCGTGCTCGAACGCGGCGTGCGCCTGGACCAGCGCGCGGCCGGCAGCGGATTGGGTCTGGCGATCGTGGCGGACATCGCCGAGAGCCATGGCGGCACGTTGGTGCTGGCCAATGCCGAACCGGGACTGCGTGCGACGTTGACGTTGCCGGCAGGATGACAAACGCCCCGGTAGAGCCGACCGTTGGTCGGCTGCCGCCGCCTGCGTGCGACGTTGACGTTGCCGGCAGGATGACAATCACCCCGTAGAGCCGACCGTTGGTCGGCTGC